>CAVTIH010000001.1:0-1380050 GCA_963734815.1 uncultured Solirubrobacterales bacterium | reverse complement strand
TCTGATGGTTAGCGCTGATGCCGGCAGACAAACAAGAAGCCCGCCTCAAGTACGCCAGCGACAAGGCGGAAGATCTGCGAGGCGGCCGTGTCCCATCAGAGCGTGATGGGCGGGACGTCGGCATCGAGGCTTCAGCGCCTCAGCTCGATCTCGATCGGAACCTCAACCGCAACCCGAGTACGGGCGCGGAGCTCCTCGTAGATTGGAGGATGATCCTCATCTCGAGACAGCGCGACCGCGATCGCAAACGACTGGTTGAACGTGCTCGACGCCCAAACCCGCCGGCATTGGACGACGAGGTAATAGCTGTCGCCGTCGCTGTCGGGTAGCCGCTGTGAGATTCGCACTCGGCCGAGCTGGTTGGCACCGCGAGAGCGGACCTGCACATTCGGAGAGAGGTTGACGAGCTTGCGTTTGAGTCGCGAAGGCGTGATCTTCTTCGCCTTCTCCCCGTCCTCCTCGTCCTCATCCTCAGTCTCGCCAATGACGTCTTCGTCGGTTGACTCGAGGCGCTCAAGCTCCTCGGGGTCCGCTGAGGTAAAGACCTCGGTGATTTCCTCAGCCGACATACCGCGCACGAGCCAAAACTCCATCTTTGTCGCGGCGTAGTCGAGTCGGCGCGCGCGAGTCTCGGGATCAAACGCGAGCGCGATGTCGATCCCGCGAGCCCCTCCTCCAGCCCCAAAGCTCGTCGGGATCGGGATCTCGTAGATCATGGTCGTGTCGACCTTGATCTCCCCCTCCGCGACTAGGATCGTCCGATGCGGCGTTGACTCAACTGCCTCGGTCAGCCGCGGTACTCCGTAGCCGACGGTCTGCAATTCGACCGTTCGTTGAGCGGCCGGTGTGAGGTCGCCAAGCGCCTCCGCGAACGATGGCTCATCCGCCGCGAGCAGGGTGAGCGCGCGCACGAGGTTTGCACTGAACTCTGGGTAACGGGCGAGCACGCAGGCCGCGACTCGTGCAACGAGCGGCACAGCGAAGCTGGTGCCGATGTCGATGTCGAGCAGCCGCTCCACGGGGTGTCCGCTGGTGCTCACGACGCCGAGCGCATCGTCATCGACGAATGAACCGAACTCTGCGTCGATAGCGATCGAGCCACCAACAGCCGAGAGCTCCGGCTTGATCGAACCGTCGATCCCTGGCCCACGACGCGAGAACGGCGCCGGCCATCCACCGCGGCCGAGCGCCCGCCTGCTGGCCGGAAAACTCGAGAGCGCTGATCCGGCAAGGCCCTCGGGTGCGAGCGCACCGACGGTCAGCGCGGTGACGGCGGGCGCAGGGTCGAGCATCGTCGTCTCGGCGCTCGCGAGCAGAGCCTCGACGTAGGCATCCGCGTCCGGATCCGAGGCGTCGAGATACGCCGCCAGGGCGACGTTGCCGGTCGGAACGACAAGGATGAGTCCGAGCTCACGTGTGAGCTCGTCAAGGATCGCGGCCAGGGGCGTCGAGCGGGCACCCTCGTAAGCGGTGTCTTCGTCGCCGATCGAAAGATTAATGACACGCGCGCCCTGCGCCGCGCAGTGACGAATCGCCTTCTCCACCTCGGCCTCCCACACGCTCGCGAGCGGGAACTGATTGTTCGCGCCGAGTACCCGTACCGAGAGTAGTCGGCAAAAGGGGCGCGGTAGCAGGCCGATCTCCAGTGCATCCTCAAGCTGGCCGTGAAGGAGAAGACCAGCGATTCGCGTCCCGTGCCCATTCTCGTCCTCTCCGTCTTCGAACTCGCCGGACAGTGTCACCGCGTCGAGGATCCCCGGTGCGAGCATTGGATGAGCTGAGCGAACCCCGGAGTCGATCAGCCCCACGAGTGGCGCTGTTGAAGATGCCTGCGGGACATCCGGGAGCTGATCCACCGACGCCTGCCGTGGGCGGGCGCGACTCGGCGAGAGACTTGGCAGTCCATCGATCAGCGCGATCTCGTCGATCTCAGCAAGCTCGGCGACGGCCGCCGCGGGAACAGTTGCTCGAATCAGAAGCAGCCCTGAGCGGTGATTCACGTAGCGGTCGCGCACGTTACCTCCAGCCGTGAGGACGGCGTCGGCTGTCTCCCTGATCCAGGCCTCAGCGAGCGCGCGATCCCCGGGGTGCCACAGGTCGATCTGCAGGTCAAGCGGGTCCGCACCATCTGCCTGTTCACCTCGCTGGCGCAATCGCCGCGTGAGCCGATCCTGCGCGGCGTAGAGGCGGATATTGCTGAGGACGTCGACAAACCCCTCATTGGGCGCGTATTTGACGTCCGCCTCGGCGTCTCGGTAGCCCTGCACGCGCTCGAGAAATGCGTGGAGCTGCGGGTCATCGGCGAACGCAACAACAGCGCTTCCCTGCGTTCCCCCAAGGACCGTCAGGCCAGCGGCACGAAGCGACGACGGGGCAACTGGGCCGGCGAGATCGAACACGAGGACGAGCTTTGGGTCGACGCCGAGCGTGGCGCGGCGCTCGAGATGAATGGCGGCAAGCGCTCGCGCTCGGCTGTCGAGGTTCGCGCCGTGGACGGCTCGATCGCTGTGGATGCGCGCCCCGTGCCCGCTGCCGCGTGCGTGGCGCGAGCCGTGAGGCTCAGCAGCAACGAGACGAAGATGCGGTAGCGCCGTGGTGCCTACCGTCGCGCGCTGCGGATCGTCCGCCGTCGCTCCTCCATCCGTGCGGTCGCTTGCGCAAGATCATCCTCACTAACGACGCCATCGCCGCCCAGTACTGAGCGTCGCAAGGCGTCGAGGCAAGTGATCTCGACCTCGGCGTGACTGAAGCCTTTCATTGCCTTGGCCCGGTCGCGAAGGGGCACCCGGTGGCGCGTGGAGCGCAGCTTCATCTTGATGAGCAGCTCGATCTCATGCTGGGTCGGCAGGGAGAACGCGAGCACCTCGTCGAACCGTCGCCAAACCGCGTCATCCATCAGGTCGGGATGGTTCGTCGCGGCGAGGATTAGCGACCGTCCGTGAAATTCATCGAGGAGTTGCAGGAACGCCGTCACTACCCGCTTGAGCTCGCCATGCTCGCTGCTGTCGGCGCGCTCCTTCGCGAGCGCATCGAACTCGTCGAAGAGCACGACCCAGCTCCCGCGGGAGCAGAAGTCGAAAATTGCGGCAAGGTTTCGTGACGTTTCCCCGAGATATGAGGAGACGACGGTTGCGACGTCGATCACGACGAGTGGAAAACCTAGCTCTCCCGCCAGGGCCTCCGCTGTCAAGGTCTTGCCGGTCCCCGATGGCCCGACGAACAGCGCCCGCGAGCGCGGCCTCAGACCGTGTGCGTGCAGAACGCTGGCACTCCGGAACTCGCGCACGAGCTCCTCTACGACTGCGCGCGAGCCGCGGCGGAGGACGGCATCGTCGAGTGTCCGCGCCGGCGTACGCACGTGAACGAGCGGGACCTCGTCACGACCCATCGGGAGCGGCTGAAGCGTCGAAACGTTCAGCGGCCGCGGCGCCTCGCTGTGTTCAAGCAAGCCGGCGAGCTCGTCGGCAAGGAGCGAATGGCGCTTGCGTCGCTCATCCTGAATGATCTCCTCCGCAGCCGTGCGAAAGGCGGCGTGATCACCCCTGGAATACGTAGCGAACATCTGCTTTAGGAGGTCGCTGCGGGCCATATGGCCAAGCATACGGACCGCGCGGGACGCCCACGGGAGCAACGCACTCCGCAGCGCCCGCTAACAGATGAGGTGTGCGCCAGATGTGCGCCAAGCACAAAACTGAGGGCCGGCGGACGGTGGTTCCAACTCTCCTCCTAAACGCTAAAACGCCCGCAGTTGCGGGCGTTTTGCTGTACTCAGCACTTCGATGGGCGATACTGGGCTCGAACCAGTGACCTCCGCCTTGTCGAGGCGGCGCTCTCCCAGCTGAGCTAATCGCCCTGGGATCGGCTGCAAGCGTATCAACGGGTCGCAGCCGATCGAGTTTGCTCCACTCTGCCGACCCAATGCCAAATGGCACCCACACTCTGGCGCTTGCGGATCACGGCACGATCACCACGCGCTCCCCCCCACCGGCGACCGCCCCGTATCCACCAGAAGAAGCCGCTTCGCCCGTGCTTTCCACACCACCGGAACCGGATTCGCCGGCTTCTTCGCGACCTTGGGAGCCTTCCGCTTCGGCGTCGCCATACGGGCTCTGCGTCCCGTAGCGGCCTCCGCCGGTGCTCGGCCCAGTCGCTGAGGCGTACGTGACGCCCTTGCCGGCTTCGATCGTGCGGACCGCCGATACCGCCGTGTCGGAGGCGATCGCAAAACCCACGCCCGTGCTGCCTGGCTGCGAGCCCTCGACGCTCGCCGCGTCGCTGGCGATCTGCGAGTTGACACCGATCACTTCGCCCTCTTCGTTGAGCAGCGGCCCACCCGAGTTGCCGGGGTTGAGTGCCGCGTCGGTCTGGATCGCGCCGGCGATTTTGGAGCCGTCGGGGGCTGAGATTTCGCGACCGAGGGCCGACACGATCCCTTTGGTGAAGGTCTCTTCAAGTCCGTACGGTGTGCCGATTGCGTACACGGTGTCGCCGACTTGAACCGAGTTGGAGCTCGCAAGCGTCAGCGGTTTCAGGCCGAGACCCAACGGATCGACGCGGATCAACGCGAGGTCCTTGTTGGCTTCTTCGCCAACAAGCGTCGCGCCGCGGGTCGTGTGCGAGGATCCGCTGGCGTCGATCGTGATGCTCGTCGCTCCCTTGACCACGTGATCGTTCGTGAGGATCAGACCCTTTTCGTTCAAGACGATGCCGGTGCCCTCGTCCTCGCCTTCGGAGGTGACCACCTTGATTGCAACGACACCCTTCGAGTCTCGTTCATAGATCTGGGTCGCTGACAGCGTCGTCGAGGCGACATCGCGGCGGGTACCGGCGGTCGAGGGCGAGGCGACCTGGACCGACGCCGTGGTCGCGCGTGGCTTCGGTGTCGAGTTCGATACACCCCCACCCAGGAGCAGTACCGCCACACTCGCAGCAACGGCTCCAGTAAGTCCTGCCAACAGCATGGGTGGAAACAGTCGCCTCATGGGTCACCTCCGGGGTAGTGGGATGAGACGATGATCAGGGGGCCTGCTGTGCAGCCGCTAACAATGGACAAAAGCGTGGCTAACGAAGGACGAAGGAGTTCATAACGCCCCGCCAACCGCGGGCTAAGCGCCGCAGACGGCGGCAGGCCGCGCCCAGCGTGACCACGCGCGAGCTCCCAACCGCTTGCAGCCGCCCTCAAGGATTGCCCCACCCGATACGCTTGTAGCGCAATCCCGGCGACGTGGCGGAGTGGCTACGCAGCGGCCTGCAAAGCCGTCTACACCGGTTCGATTCCGGTCGTCGCCTCTATGCAAAGAGCCTGCAAAACGGCGCTTTTTGGTAGCCGTTCAGTTGTCTTGGTTTCCATAACGAGGAGCGTGGCGGGGGGCGGCGAACTTTTGGGGTGTGGAGCGGGCGGAGGCTGAGGCGGTTTATGACTCCGGTCGTGATGCGTGCGTGGAGTTTTTGATGGGGCTGGTGGCGGCGCAGGGGCGGTTGGAGGAGCGCGTGCGGGTGCTCGAGGCCAAGGGCGCCGCGAGCTCGCGCAATAGCTCGGTCGCGCCGTCCGCGGACACATCGATCTCGCGTCAGGAGCGTCGTGCGCTGGCTAGAGCGAAGACGAAGGAGCTGCTCAAGAAGGATGGGGAGCGACGTAAGGCGGGCGGTCAGCCCGGTCATCGTGGCTCGGGGCGCGGATTGTTGGGTGAGGATCAGATGAGCGAGATCGTCGATCACTATCCGAGCGACTGCTCGGGCTGTGGGCGCGAGTTCACCGATGTGGAGAAGGTCCCGCGGTGGGGTGCCGGGCGCCATCAAGTCGCCGAGCTGCCCCCGGTCACCGTCGAGTACGTCGAGCATCGCACGCAGGTGCTGCGCTGCCCGGGGTGCAAGACGCGGACCCGTGGCACCCTGGGCGTCCTCGGGGAGTCCGCGTTCGGGCCGAACCTTCAGGCGGCGCTGGTAGCGCTGACCGTACGTAACCGGGTCTCCCGCCGCGATCTGAGCGAGCTCGCGGGCGAGCTCTTCGGGGTCAGGGTCTCCGTCGGCGCGATCGATGAGATCTGCCAGCGCGCCTGCGCACTATTGACCGGCCCTCATGAGCGGCTTGTGGCTGGGGTGCTGGGGTCTGGGGCGATCAACGTCGATGAGACGGGGTGGTACCTGGCCGGGGAGAACCGGTCGATGTGGGCCGCCGCTACCGCGAACGCGGCGATCTTCCGGATCGTGGCCGATCGTCATCGTGACCGGCTGATCGAGCTGCTCGGCCCCGACTTCCAGGGGATCGTGACCTCCGATCGCTGGTGGGCGTATGACCACCTGGACCCCGAGCAACGACAGGCATGCTGGTCACATCTACAGCGCGACTTTCGCTTCCACAGCGAAGGACTGGCCCTCCAAAAAGAGTTCGGGCAGGCCGGCCTCGAGTTGACCGACCGAATGTTCAATGCCTGGCACGCATTCGGCGAGCACCAAGACCGTGAGCGTCTGATCCTGGAGATGAAACCCATCCAGGACGAGTTCCTCGCGCTGCTCCAGCACGCCGGCAAGAAAAGCAAGCGCCACCGTCTGCACCGCCGCTTCGCTAACAACCTCCTAAAGATCTGGCCCGCGCTCTGGACGTTCCTGACCATCCCCGCCCTCACACCAACCAACAACGCCGCCGAGCGTGCACTCCGCGGACCAGTCATCCACCGCAAGCTCAGCCACGGAAACCAGTCCAACGCCGGCGAACGATTCACCGAGCGATCCCTCTCCGCCTCCGTCACCTGCCGACTACAACACCGCAGCCTCCTCGCCTACCTCCGCGACCTCCACGCCGCCCACCAAACCGGCGGCGCGCTCCCAGCCCTCCTCTGACCCCAAAACCAAGAGGACTGAACGGCTACGCTTTTTGGTGTCCCGGAGGCGGCGCCAAGGCTCCCAAAAACGGCCTACTCTCCCAAAACTCTCCCAGAACCGGAGTGCTGGCGGGTAAGAAAAAGGGGGCGAGCCACGCGGCCCGCCCCCTCGCTGAGCGCCCCTCTTGAGGCTTCAGGCGGCGCGGTGCAGCGGGATCACGTTCGTCGGCGCGCTCGTAGGCGGAGCGTTGCCGGCGCGGGCGCCGCGGTCGCCCCACAGCTCCGTGAGCTTCGCCGAGGCGTCTGCATCGGGCGCGTAGTGCAGATAGCGTTCGGTCGTGGTGATGTGGCGGTGTCCCATCATCCGCTGAACCTCGTGGATCTTGAACATGCGGATCGCCTGCGTCCCGAACGTATGGCGCAGCTCGTGGAAGGACAGCCTGGGCAGGCCAGCTCGCTCGGCCGCCCGGACGAAGCGCCGATAGAGGTCGCTGCTGCAGATCGGCTCGCCGGGCCTGGAGCGGCGCTGAAAGACCAGCTCGTCGCCTTCCTTGCCCTCGCACAGGGGCCAGAGCACCCGCCGCGTGTTCGCGCTCATCGGCACCGACCGGGTGCGTCGGCCCTTGTTGCCCGCGAATCCGCCGTGGGTGGTGTAGCCGTCCTCCAGCCGCACCACACCGACGGCGAAGTCGACGTCGGAGACCTTCAACGCGCGGAGTTCGCTCATCCTCGCTCCCTCCTCCGTCGCCACGGTGTAGATCGCCTCGTCGTCCGTGGTGGATGCCTCAGCGATCAGCCGCTCGACCTGCTCAGGCGTGTAGAAGCGCAGCTTGCCCTCGCTCTCGACCTTGGGCGCCATCCACTCCCATGCGAGCGCCGGGCTCGTCGGGTGCGTCCCGAAGATGCCTCGGACGACGCGGCGATTGTGGTTGAGCGTGTCGGCGCTGCGGCCGGTCGCTACGAGTTCTCGACGAACGGCGAGCAGATCGTCCTCGCTGAATGTGTCGAGCACGCGATCGGCCCACGTCAAGTCAGACCGCCAGGGTCGTTGGGCCAGCCGCTCGCCGATCCTTTCGTACTCGTGCAGGGTCGAGCCGCGCAGCCCCTTCTCCTCCTTGGAGTAGCGGACAAACCGATCCAGGGCGACACGGAACGTGTGGCGAGTGCTCGGCGCCTCCGTCGCGTGCGATGCCGCGAACGTCTGCGCCTTCTCGACTGCTTCGCCTTCGGTCAGGCATCCGTGCGGCGGACGGCCCTTCTTCGTCCAAGCGGGGCCGAGCACCTTGCGCGAGTCCTTGCCCGACGGGAGGACGAAGCGCATGACCCAAACGGGCCTAGTGGTTCGTCTGTGAAGTGCGTTGGTGGTTGAAGGGGTGTCGTGGTCTTTGCCGAACTCGTCGCTGGTTGGGTCCAGCGATGATGGAGGTTCGGTATGCCTGCGTTGGCGAAGAGTGTTGAGATCGCAGCGGACGATCAAGCGGAGCTTGATCGGATTGTGCGCTCGAGCACCGCTGAGGTGCGGATGGTCGAGCGCGCCCAGATCGTGCTTTGTGCCGCGGAAGGTCGTTCGGCTGCGGAGATCGGCCGGCTGGTGGGGTGTTCGACGAACACGGCGCAGAAGTGGCGGGCGCGCTATGAGCAGGATGGGATCGCCGGGCTCCGTGACTTGCCGCGCTCGGGTAAACCTCTGATCTATTCGCAGGCGGATCGGGCGAGGCTGATCGCCAAGGCGTGCACGCGTCCACCGGAGACACCAGAGGGGGCTCAGCGGGAACGCTGGACCTATGAGCAACTCGGGCAGGCGGTGGGGATGTCGCGTGCCCAGGCACACACGATTCTCGCGCGCGCCGACATCAAGCCGCACCTGACCGACTACTGGGTGATGAGCGACTTCTCCGACCCCGAGTTCGAGGAGCGCCTGAAAGGTGTCTGCGGTCTGTACGTGAATCCGCCAGAGAACGTGCTGGTCGTCTCGATCGACGAAAAGACCGGGATCCAGGCCAAGGCACCAACCAAGCCAGACATCCTTCCTGCTCCTGGGCGAACGACACGTCGCGAGCACGAATACATCCGCAACGGCACGCAGTGCCTGTTCGCGTGTCTGAAGGTCCACGAGGGTGACGTGCTCGCGATGACCTCGAAGACCCGCAACCGCTTCGATCTGATCCGCTTCCTCGACCAGCTCGACAGCGAGATCCCCGTCGTCGAGGGCCAGCAGATCATCGCGGTCAGCGACAACCTCTCCACCCGCGGCACCGAAGAGGTACAGGAATGGCTCGCCGCTCACCCTCGCTGGAGCTTCCAATTCACCCCCACCCACGCCTCGTGGCTGAATCAGGTCGAGATCTTCTTCTCGATCCTCTACCGCCGACTGCTCAAGCACGGCATCTTCTTCAGCGAGGAAGACCTCGCCGAGCAAATGCTCGCGTTTATCGAGACCTACAACCAGACCGCCAAACCATTCAAGTGGACCTACACCGGGAAGGTCCTCGAGGCATAACCCACAAACTTCACAGACGAACCACTAGAGCGTGGCCTGCCCTTACAGGTCTTAGAGAGCTCAACCTTGACCAGCACATGCGTTTTTTGAGCTTGCATCGGGACTATCCCTCCTGATGCCGGAGCCGAGCGGCGGTTCCTAGCGCTGCTCGACTGCAGTTCCGAGTGCCCCCGGGGTTCCAGCCCCGGGGGCACTCCCTATGTGTAGGGCATCTTATGGGAGACCCGAGACGGCATGGTCATGCGTCTGACCGCTGGCTCTCTAGCCATGCTTCGATATCCGGCCACCGGAAACGTCGGTAGCGGCCCACGCGGACATGGGGGATGCGATTCGCCCGCGCTGCCTTGCTGACCCACGATGGCTGGACTCCTAGACGGGCAGCCAGCTCGTCCGCCGTGAGCAGCCGCGACGCGGCTATCCCCTGTGTTTCGGGGGGCTCGCGGACGGTCGTTGCGCTGCCCGGTCGAGCGTGTAGATCGGTTCCCATGTGGTTATTGACCGTGAGCGGCCCAAAACGGCCAACGAATTTGCAAGAGTGCTCAAGAACGTCATCTGGCGCCACGTCCAAGCGCGATCTGATCGCTCCGGAAGCTCGTCGCGCCGGCAGCAGCAGCGCAGACTCGCAACGCCCTACCGCCACACATTCGCAGCAGTCCTCGACTACTGCGTCCGCCGCGGCTGGCTGCCGGTCAACCCGCTCTCCGAGGTCAAGCGCACGAGCAAGAGGCACGAGTGCCAAGCTCATCCTGCGGCCGTGACGACTTCTACGACCGTGACGGAGATCAACTGGCTACTCAAGCACGCCCGGGCGTCCACGAGGAAGCCTTCGGGCTGCTGGGAGCGGACGCCGGCTTTCGCCCGCTCGGCGAGGCCCTCGGTCTGTATATGACACCGACACTTATATCGCACTGGGCGTCGGCGGGCAGTCCCGGATCCTCATTACTTGCAAACGCCTCGACCAAAAGTTACCGACAGTAAGGGGATATGCAGTAACAACATTCAATATCTGTCATGCCGTAAAGCGCATCCTCTGGTGGATTAGCCATCAATCAGGGTCGCCTATGGAGCCTCGCCCAGAGTACCTCGCCACCCAAGATGCCTAGCAAGACTCCACATAGCACATACCGCAGGGTATGTGACGCATCAAAGGCCGTAAAGAAGAATACAGCACTCAAAATGATACGAAATAGGATAGTGGATGCCGAGGATCTGTGTTTTTCCATCATGCCCACCCTCAACAAGAGTATGTAGTTCCCAAACCCACAGCCAGGCCAATCAGCTTTGCGAAACGGCTCTCGGGAATGAAGTAGCTTCCAACTGCGCCCGCATACCCCACCGCCTTACACACAGTGGAGTTCTTTCGCAGAGCCTTTTCGAGGGCTGGTTCGAATACTTCCTTGATCAGCTTCCATCCTCCCTTTACCTGCTGCCACCACTGTCCGATTTCTCCCAAATTCAAGGACACCGAGAAGCCCAGGATGCCAGCCGCGCACGCATTAGTTCCCGTGCAGCCTTCTGCTTCGTACAAAACTTCTCCAGGTTTCCTACTTGGGCCGGCTGCGGCCTCTTCGTCCCAGCGGTCTTGTGCGTTGATTGCGGCTTGTTCGGCTGCCTCTTTGGCTTGGAGTGCTGCTACAGCTGCTGCTATTTGTGCTTCTCGTTCGGCCACTGCGCGCGCGGCCGCTTCGCGGGCGGCTTCCTGTTCTATCGCTTCGTTGTCCTCGGCGGAGAAGATGCTTGCGCTGTAGTTGTTTTCGACGTAGTCTCCGGTCAGGTCCGTTTCGTTGACGGGGTTCCCGTTGGTGTACGCGTAGGCGTTAGTCGATCCGCCGGGGATAGGGTCGGGCTGTAGGAAGCGCCCGATCTGCGGTATGTAGTTTCGAGCGCCCATCGCGATCACGCCGGAGGGTAGTTCGGTCGGGAGCAGGTCGCCGCCAAGCCAACTGTACTTCGCGGGTTTTGCGGTTGTGGGCACGCCGTACTCCGTGGGTCTTTCGGTTGAGAGTAGTTTTGTCGCGGTTTCGCTGGCCGATGCTTTCCCGACTATATCACCTTGGAGGTTGGCTAGCTGCAGTTCGGGTTCTGTGGTGTCGGTCTCGATAGCGGCGAAACCGCTGATCCCCGAGACATAGCGCGCCCAATGCCCCGAGACCGGTTCAACGGTCCACGAGGGCGAGTCTCCTGGGCCAGGGTAGTGGCTGATGTATGTTGAGGTGACTGTCCCGGTGTCTACTGTTTCGCCTGGGCGACCGGCAGGGTCGAGGTTGTAGCCGATGGTCTGTCCGCCTTGTTTCTGTTCGTTTAGTTGCCCGTCGACGTAGAATGTGCTCTGGAGTTCGGTACCGTCCGCGTCTGCCGCGGGGAGTTTGGTGATGTCACCCAATTCGTTGTATTTGATGCCGGTGTCGGTTAGGTGGTTGGCGGTGTCATAGCTGTGTTTTTCTTCGGTGCCGCTTTCGGTCGCGCATTCGTTTTTGGAGTTGGGTTTATAGGTGGTGAGGCTGGTGCGATTGGTTTCTGCTTCGTAAGCATAGATCCGTGTTGTGCAGCCTTCACCGGTGGGCGTTTCTTGGACTTGTGTCAGTTCGCCCGCTTCGGCGTAAGCGTCGCTTGTTTTGGCGAGACTGTTCACTTGTTCCATGGTCTGGCCATGAATCGATGGTATTAGGCTTTCCGTGAACCAAACGCATTTTTCGGTGCAGTGGGTCGTCTTTTCGTAGGTCAGGCCCGTGGCTTCGCCCGTCGTGTTGCGGCTGTAGGTGGCGGTCATGCCGTTGGGGTACCCCTCGCTGGTCATGTTGCCTTCGATGTCGTAGGCTGCCGTGAATGTGAGGACATTGGTGCCTTGTGTGTCCACGAGCTTGGCAAGGTCTCCCGTCGGTTCTTCGTAGGTATATGCTTGAGTGCCCTTGCCGTCGTTGACTTTGACGAGCCGCTCGTCCTTTTCCGGTTCGTATTCGTATTCGGTCGTGTTTCCGTCCGCGTCGGTGTATTTGACGAGTTGTCCGAGCGTGTTGTCGACGTACGTGATTTTCTTAGCTTCGCTTCCGGTCCCGGTACTCTGTTCGAGCAACTGACCCGTCGTTTCGCTGTACTTATCGGTGACCTTCGGTAGCGCTGTACCTTCGGTGGAGGTCGTTTCGCTTGTGAGCAGCCGGCCCGCTGCGTCGTAGGTGATGTCCGTAGTGCGTGTTGCCGCGCCTACGGTCTGCGTGGTCTTTTCTGGCTCGTCCCAGATGTTGTACATGACGGTGGTGGTGGGCAGGTTCGGAAGCCCGCTGGTTCCCGGTTGTTCTGCGGGCTGGGTCTGGCATGGGAGGTTCGCCCATTCGGGGTGTTCTCCACACGCCGTGTATTTCGGGTTGGCTGCCTTGGTGTAGTAGATCGTTTGGGTATCGTCCGCGCCCGGGTTGCCGGATGGGGCATTCGGGCTGATCTCTGCGAGCTTGCCGGTGTGTGTCTCGGTGAACCAAAGCGCGCCGTTCGGGCCAGCGGTGATACCCGCCGGCTGACTTTCTGCGGGCAGGGTGTATTCGCTGAGCGTGCCTGAGGTAGTGATCTTCCCGAGCTTGCTCGAGCCGATCGTGAACCACAGGTTCCCGTCCGAGCCGGACGTGATTTCGTACGGGCTTCCGCCCGACACCGCGTATTCGGTCTTCGTGCCCGACGTCGTCATCTTCCCGATCTTACGCGAGCCCTCCTCGGCAAACCACAAGTTCCCATCCGACCCCGCCGTGATACCCGCCGGTTCGCTACCCGCCGGCAGCGCGTATTCAGTGATCGTACCCGATGTCGTGATCTTCCCGATCTTGCTGGTCCCACGATCCGTGAACCACAGCGCGTTTTCTTTAGACGGTCCCGCAGTGATCCCATGCGGTTCGCTGCCTTTCGGCAAAGCGTATTCAGTGATCGTACCCGATGTCGTGATCTTCCCAATCTTGCCCGAGGTTTCCGCCACATACCACATGTTCCCATCCGGCCCCGCCGTGATCGCACGCAGCGTCGAACCCGACGGCACGCTGTAAGCTGTCGTACTGCCCGACGTCGTGATCTTTCCTATCGCCGCGCCGCACACATCAGTGAACCACAGCGCGCTTTCTTTGCTAGGCCCCGCAGCAATATGTTCCGGGCCACAAAACGGACTCGGCAATTTATACGTCGTTACCCCACCCGACGGCGTCACCTTACTGACCGTATCCGCCTCCTCCTGAGGAAGCCACAAATTCCCATCCGAACCCTCAGCAACACCAACAGACGCTTCCCCAACAGGAAATTCGATCTGCTCGCCCGTGGCTCCCGGTGTGGTGGTTTCCTTTACGTTCCCGGTGGATTCTTCGTAGGTTGTGGTACGTGTGAGCTTCTGCCCGTTTTGGTATGTGGTGGTGGATGTCGGCTTTCGCAGTTTCCAGCCGAGCGTTTCCTGGCCAGAGTAGGACGTCGTCACCGTGCGCGTGTCTTCTTCTTTACCGGCGTACTGTGCGCCCTGGCTTGTCTTCGTCACGAGGTGGTACGGTCCGCCTCCGGACGGTTCTTCTTCGTTGTAGGTGTAGATGGTGTGGGATCGTGCTTCGACCTGTGTCCCGTTTGCGAGCTTGACGGTGTGCTGCGGCCCTAGCCCGCTCAGCAGCTCGGCCCCTGGTTCTGAGCCTTTTTCTTCGTAGGTGCTCTCGCTGTCAAGCAGTTCGGCGACTTCGGCGGACTTACAGTTTTCTTTCGATTCGCAAGGTTCTTTGAGCGCCGTCGCGCGGTTGTCTGGGCTCAGCGTCCGCACGACGTCGTTGTACGCGTTGTATTCGGCGGTTGATACCCCACCGCTCGGGAGAACGGTGTTGACTGACCTTCCCTTTTCATCGACGTAGTCGATCGTCGCGCCTTCGTAGCTGCTGGCGGGCCACCCCTGCGGTTTCTCGGGCGGGAAGATAGCCATACCTTCGGTCGGATCGTCTTTCTTCTGACCCCACGTTTCGACTTCCGTTTTCGTCAGTGAAACGGGCAGTCCCTGTCCGGACACCGGAACGTTGTACTCGATCGTGGTGCCGGGCTGCGCGGGTAGTGCTTCGCTTTCTTCACTTTCGAGGACCGGGCTGATCTCTGCGAGCTTGCCGGTGTGTGTCTCGGTGAACCAAAGCGCGCCGTTCGGGCCAGCGGTGATACCCGCCGGCTGACTTTCTGCGGGCAGGGTGTATTCGCTGAGCGTGCCTGAGGTAGTGATCTTCCCGAGCTTGCTCGAGCCGATCGTGAACCACAGGTTCCCGTCCGAGCCGGACGTGATTTCGTACGGGCTTCCGCCCGACACCGCGTATTCGGTCTTCGTGCCCGACGTCGTCATCTTCCCGATCTTACGCGAGCCCTCCTCGGCAAACCACAAGTTCCCATCCGACCCCGCCGTGATACCCGCCGGTTCGCTACCCGCCGGCAGCGCGTATTCAGTGATCGTACCCGATGTCGTGATCTTCCCGATCTTGCTGGTCCCACGATCCGTGAACCACAGCGCGTTTTCTTTAGACGGTCCCGCAGTGATCCCATGCGGTTCGCTGCCTTTCGGCAAAGCGTATTCAGTGATCGTACCCGATGTCGTGATCTTCCCAATCTTGCCCGAGGTTTCCGCCACATACCACATGTTCCCATCCGGCCCCGCCGTGATCGCACGCAGCGTCGAACCCGACGGCACGCTGTAAGCTGTCGTACTGCCCGACGTCGTGATCTTTCCTATCGCCGCGCCGCACACATCAGTGAACCACAGCGCGCTTTCTTTGCTAGGCCCCGCAGCAATATGTTCCGGGCCACAAAACGGACTCGGCAATTTATACGTCGTTACCCCACCCGACGGCGTCACCTTACTGACCGTATCCGCCTCCTCCTGAGGAAGCCACAAATTCCCATCCGAACCCTCAGCAACACCAACAGACGCTTCCCCAACCGGAAATTCGGTGATCCGAGTCTTGACTTCGGTACTGGCTGTGCCCGACGCGGTAGTCGTTCCGCCACCATTGGTTGCGCTGACTTGAGCGATGAGCACATGACCCACATCGCTTGGCGTGACGGTGTAGTTTGCGTTGTTGGCGCCCAAGATGGCCGTGCATGCTTCTTCTTCGGAGTTGCAATCCTCCCACTGGTAACCGTAGGCCACGGGTTCATTGCTCCATGTCCCGGTCGAGACGCCCATCCTTGCACCCACCACCGGTGTGCCTGACAGCGTTGGTACTGCGGCGTCTTTCGGTGCTTCTCCGCCCCATAGTTTGGCGGAGGCGGGAGCCCGCATGACCTTCAGCAGCCGCCCCGCGTTAGAGTCGCCCGCCATAGTGCCATATGTAAATGCCCACGACTCTTGACCCGGCGGGGTCATCGCCGTCACATGCCCTTCGGTGTCATAGCCGTAGACCACCTTCAGGGAATGTTCAAGATGTGGGTTCCACTCCGCTCGCAGCCGCCCTTGTTTGTCGTAGATGTATGCTGCGACGGCGACTGGTGCTTCCATTTTTTTACTCGACGGGCTCTCCGCCTCGAACAGCACTTGCTTCAGTCGGCCTTTGTATTCGTTCCATTCGCTTTCGTTTTCGCCGGTTGCTTTGGTGCTTGTTCCGTATTGGAATTCTAGGACGCGACAACCCTTTTCAAGTTTTTCAAGCAGTTCACTTTTTTCGAGTGCCGAAATACAGGACACCGACAGTCCGCTCGGTTCGGGCGCAACCGCATACTTTGGCTCGGTGATGCCTTCCGCCGTCTGATAAATGTACCGCACCGCCTGAGACGCAATCGGTCCTTCCTGCTTCACTGGCTTCCACAAGCTCGAGGAAGGGCCGCCCAGGGACGTAAAGCGCGTAGTCTCAGCATCACCCGCGTCCTGTAGCACGTATTCGGTCAATTCGCCTTTTGCGTTCTTCCCTTCCGATAGCGTCAGGTTTGCGTCGCCGGTGGGCGAGCTAAAGCCGCCCCCTTCCTTACTCGTAAACGCCGTCTGTACCCCGCTCGACGCCGTGAGTGTAGCGCTTCCGGTCGGGAGTTTTGTGATGCTTTCCTGACCTCCCACACTCAAGCTCCACTGCGGTCCCAGCGGGCCTTCGGCTCCTGCCGTCGGGCGGCGCGATTGATAGCTTCGACCAACCGTTAAGCTCGACCCCGGGGCGCCCACGGAAACATCCGTGGCGCTCATACTGAACTCGCCTGAGGTTGGCGCCACAGCACCCGGACCCACAGACACGGGCGTCGCGTGATGAACCTTGAGCGTGATTTCATCGGTGGCGACATTGAGCGCGTTATCGGTCGCTGTGACCTTGAGCTTGTGTTCTCCGGCGCCAAATTCACCACCGCTGACTGTCCATTCCCCTTTTGCAGTACAAGGACCCGCTGGTACCGAGCAAGACCCATTTGCTAGTCCGATTTCGCGCCCATCAACGGATACGGCGATCGACTTGACCCCCGAGCTCGGCGTCGTGCCTTCGCCGTCCGTCGCTTCGACTCCGAGGTTGTAGGCCCCTTCACCGATTTCGTTGCCGCTGCCCAAGCCCGCGACCGTGATGCTGTGCGGCGGAGTGCTGTCTACTTTGACGACATGGCGACGCAGGCTTTCAGCCTCGTTTTCTTTAGCGTGTGAGTCATACATCGCGTTCCAAGCATCCAAGCCCAGCTTTGGTTCTCCATCAGGCAACGCGCTTGAGTAACCGATGTATTCAACCTCTTCGCTCGGACACTGAATCCCCGAGCACAAGCCTCCGCTCAGCATCGACTTTCCAGACAACGATTCCCAACCACCACCTGTGTTTGTGTGTTCACTGCTCCACCCTTCAACACCGATACCTTTATCGGACGCGGTGAACTTCACAAGCGCATTAGAATGCGGGCCAAGCCACGTTTTCGTCCCATACAGGGCGTTAGGACGACCGTCAACCGTTTCGTCGGTGGTGTCGAAGGCAACTTCCGGGTTTACTTCCTGCTGGATCGCCACTTCCGCGCTATGAAACACATTTTCTCCAGCGATCCCTGTCGCCGCGCCGGTTGTCAGCGCTAGGTACGCTGCTGAGTTTTTGGTTTCCGGTGTAATTTTGCATTCTTTTGATGTCATTTGGCAGCCGACGGCAATATTCCACCCCAGCGAGGCTTTGGCAGGCGTAGTCTCGACTGCTTCGACGCCGCCTTTGCCATAAGTCTGCACTCTGGTTTCTACATGTGCGCCTTCGTCAGACTCAGACGTCTCCGATGCAAAGTCCCAAATATGAGACAGCCCCTGTGTCGTATACACCATGCCGCCCTGTTCGTGTTCGCCGTGGTTTGACGGGATATGCACGGTCCAGCCATTACCCCCGCTGTTTTCCGATGCAGTAAGCAGAGGCCCTTCTGGGTGTTCGAAATGCCAGTTCGTCGGATGAGAGCCACTCCCGTTGATTTGTTTATCCCAAGTAAATTCGTCTGCATAGTATTCATACCGTGGATCGACCATGATCGGGTAGGCATATGCCCCCGCAGGATGATTCACCGTAAGGACGAGCATGTCTTCTTCAAGAACCATGCTCACCGGCACAGAAGTCCCTTCAGCGTCACGCGCGGAAGGAGCAAAGATCACGGCGAGCTTCCTATCACCTTCAACTACCCGAACAGGCCCTGAGCCCGCCGCTTCCTGCTCAAGAGTCGCTTCCTTAGGTAGGCCGACCTTGAAAAACAACTTGGAGGGCGAGCGTTGGCTACGCAGGCTCGTGTCCATCATCAAGCCGAACGTCGAGGGCTTTACGAGCGTATCGACGTCGAGAAGTCCTGCATTCGCGTCTTCGCTGTCGCCATAGAACACGCTCGCGCCATCGATCACACCTTCGCCGCCCAGCGCCACGCCGTGTTCGTCAACCGGCGTCAACGACACGCCAGCTTCAGAGAGCGCCGCACCTTCACTCAGACGCTTCGGTATCCGAACAGGAGCAAGACCCACCTTGGGCTGAAATGCGCCGCCGAGTTCAGAGAGGCCCAAGTCAAGCGGCGTACGCTTGCCGGGTACCATTTCGAATGCCACCGGCTCAAGCCCTTCACGCACTTCGCGACTACTTTCCGCCCCGGCCACAGACATCGCATAGTCAGTCGGAAAGCTCACAATCCTGTCTCCTTCCGGCAACGTCGCCGGGGGGCCGCCCGATGGCTGCTCGACCAGGCCCGGGTCGGCCTGATTATCGACGCTCTCCGCTGCTTCGGGACCAAGCCCAACGTAGCTAGCCTCAGATTCTTCGCGTACGCCCGCAGCTTCGGGGGAAGCCCGCCGCGCTTCTTCGACTTCGCTCGACGGCTCCCCACCAAACAACTGATCCACTTGAGGGACAACCAAGGGACTTCCACGTAACGAAACGGAACCGCTTTCCGCAGTGCGCGCTTTGACGACCTTCCATGTATTGTGAGCACTCGAATGCCGACGAACGTGGCGAACGTGGCGAACGCGACCACGCCTCAACGCTTGGAGGAGCACAAGCGGTTTCGGAAGGGGCGCCGCTGGTCGAGCGGACGCGGCTGCGACCTTCTGCGCCGAGGAACCCGGTCGATGTGGCGGCGAGGAGCTTCCTGCGAATACTGGGGGAGGCGAGGCCGTCGCCAGTCCCATCAGACAGAGCCCTATGCAGATCGCCAGCGACTTTATGGCAGCTTTCATCATCGCCCCCTGGAGCCTTTTGAAGTCGTCCGCGTCCATATGTTGGCCTTATTGGCGCGGTCTGAACCTAATTCCTATCATCTTCCAGAGACCCTGTATAGGGCACTTTAGGGCCATTCAATCTAAAGAAATGTCCCAAAAGGGACATCCAGCTGGGGCCGAAACAGAGTCCTGGATGCCCGGATCAGCCCCCAACGGACGCCGTCCTCATGTGTTGTCGTCCAGATCCTCCAAACGCAGCGCGACATCCAGCTCAGCATGGCATGTGGGCAACGGACAACCCAGCCGCTGCTCGATTTCTTGTACGCGGCGTCGGATAGTCTTCGGAGCCACCCTGAGCTCTTTGGCGGCAGAAGCTGCGTTGCCTCCCGCCTTGAAGTAGGCACGCAGCGTCCGGCGTGCCACCCCGCCTTGGCCACGGCGCGCACCCAAGGGCGCAAGATAGATCTCTCTGAGCGAACGAGCCGCCAAGTCGTTCTGCAACACCAGCGCCAAGATCGCGGCATTGGCGTATCGCGAGAGCTTTAGGGGCCCGCGTAACGCCCGTAGCGCCTCCTGGGCTTGCCAGTGCGTCTGGCGCCACCCATCGATCTCCCTCGCCGGCTCGCCGACCGCCAACGACACTTCCACGGGCCAATCGGCCGAGGACAGGACACACTCGATGTCGCGGACGGTGGGCCTGCGCCGCTCACCGAGCCACGCCCACACGACATCATCGCCGTGCTGCACCACCAGTAGCCGCTGTCCGCGATCCCCCGCTAGAAGCTGCAGAGCCCGCTGGGCACTCGCGCCAGTCGCGATCATGCCTATGTGCCATGCGTCGAAGTCGTAGCCGAGATATGAAGCGTCCACGATCTCACCATCGAGCAGCCTCTGCACTAGTTTGGCACCGCGCAGCTCGGGTGACAGTCCGACGCACTCGACCTCACTGAGATACACAGAAGTGATCGATGACACTAGGCGTTCAAGCAACGACGCCTGTAGGCTGAGCACGGCTGCCAGCGCTCCTCTTTCACTGGAAATGTCTTCAGCCTCGTGCGTGACGAGCTTCACCAGCAGCTTGTACCCCGCAATGTAACGGCACAACACTGTCTCCAGGCTCACACCGAGCCGCACCGCGTGCTGCGCCTGCATGATCGCAGCCAGCGGAACGGGCTCTGAACGCTCTTCCCCCATATCGATGCCCGCGAGGCCGTACTCCACGACCTCGGTGATTGTGGCACGCAAACCCGCCACGTACTCTGCGTTCCCAGCCCCGACCGGGTCGGTTACACCGTCAAGGATATCGGCGAAGATCGCCTCCTCGATCTCCAGCTGCCGTAAGCGCAACCCGGCAACCACACCGGCACGGACCTCCTCGAGCGAAAGCCGGCCAATGCGTCCGTCTCGCAGCGCTAACTTTTCTGTGGTCGCGTAGGCATTGTGTGAAGCTGTTGTCACGATTCGAGCCTCCTTCTAATACGACTCATGGCCGGTCATTGGCGGTACCGAGTGTCGGCGCTACCGCATCAGCGCCGCCGCTTCAAGCACAGCGATGGCTTCGAGAGTCCAGCAGAACTCCGGTGGCAGCTCCACACGCCGTGGGCCAACGATGGCGTACAACGGCTCCCATGCGTCAGCGGCGAGGCGCATGGCAACAACCAAGATCGGCCCTGTACGGAGCGCTGCCTTGATCGATTCGCCGGGGCTGTTGAGTACGACCGCTTCCAACTGCTCCATGCGCACCTCAGTTTTCGCCCCGTTGTGTACGGAAGCCGCGCCACCAAGCGCGCGTCGTCATCCGGTTGAGCATTGAGCGCTCGGGCCGCTTCTGCGCTAGGCGATCATCCACACCGTCCTCAGCAGCTTCCCAGCCCAGGCGGAAGGCTCGCTGCATGTGCCACTGCGTGTACGGGTTGAGCTTGTCGTTGTACGTGCTCAACGCGGCACGCTAGTGTTGGAATCGGCGCTCTCGCGCTGCTGACGGAGTCCAGGCCTCGGCGATGCGCTGGGCGTTGCCCGCGACCTTGGGAGCGAGGCCCAGCAGCTTCGTACGGATGTACGAGTCCACCGGAACCACCAGCTCGACCACCCGCACGACGCTCATTCCGCTCCTTCAGTTGGTTTTCGGGCTCCTACAGAAACTCGCCCGAGCTGCTGCAAAAACACTTCACAACAGACGAGCCCAAACGGTATCCAATAGTGATTTAAAGATGGGAAAATGTTTTATTGAACGGACGACCACGACTTCCGGAGGCGGCATGCACAGCGGGATGCCGCCGGTCACTCCTCGACTACCTCCCCCAGGCTGATGCGCTGAGCCGTTGCGGCCACTTTGGCGCCGAGCTGCTCCAACAGCTCCCCGCGGGTGTACGCCTGCGATGGAGTCGCTAGCTCGACCGCTGCAACCGGCCGGCCTTCCGTGTCCAGGATCGCCGTAGCGAGGGCGCGGCGGCCTGCCAACAACTCCTCGTCCTCGCTTGTCACGTCACTAGCTGAGATGATCCGCTCGACCTCGGCTCGTAGGGCGGTCTTTGTCGTGATCGTCTTGGGGCCGCGTTGTTTGAGCTGCAGCTTGGCGATCAGCTTGCGCCGCTCGGCCGCGTGTAGGTGCGCCAGCAGCGCCTTGCCCGCAGCGGTGCAATGGACAGGCACACACGTACCCACGCCGATGCCGGCGTCGATCGCGTACTGCCCTTGGCGAGAACCGTGCCAGCGGTCGATGTAGACGACCTCGCCCTCCGCGAGGACTCCTAAGCTCACGGTGTGACCCGTTTGGCCCCTCAGCCACTGTAGGTGCTCGCGAGCCGCACGCCGAATCGGCATCCACTCGAACAGTGAGAGCCCGACATCCGATGCATGCGCCGCGAGACGATACTTGTGCGATGGCCCTTGCTCCAAGTAGCCCAGCGTGACCAACGTCGATGCGTAGCGATGAGTGGTGGAGCGCTTGAGATCGAGTTCGTCAGCGAGGTCGGCGATCCCGCGCTCGGGGTGCTCGGGGGTGAAGCATCTGAGTACCGCCAGACCCACGACCAGCGAGAAGGAGAACCGCCCGGGATGCTCCGGATCCAACTCCCTACGCGCATTGCCTTGGCCAGGAGCCCGCGCAGCTGGGCGGCGAGATTTGCGAGCCGCTGCGACGGTACCCGTAGTCATCGCCCGACCCGCCGGTATCGATGTGTCTGCGGATCTTGCGCGAGCAAGCCGATGCGCAGAAGGGTTCGGACGTAGCGGTGAGTGGTGGAGCGCCCGAGATTTAGTTCGTCCGCCACTTCCTTGGCTCCGCGGGGCTCGCCCGTGGTCGGGAAGCTGAGGAGCATCGAGAGGCCGATCACCAGCGATCTGCAGAGCTTTGGGTCGTCCGCCAATGTCGACGTGAGCGTTCTGGGGTTCAGCCAGTCCAGCAGCGGGGCGGGTGCTCCCTGCCCGCTGCCTGCCGCCGCCAGTACGATGTCGGCGACCTGGTCGGCCGTGAGAGCGATCGTGATCTTAGGGATGCTCACGGCGAGCGCTTGCCTTCTGCGACGACCGGGGGAGCCTGCCAATACCAACACGTCATTGCGCCATCTTTCTGGCGCATCGTGGGGAAGGAGAAGCAAGTTGCTTCTTTTGGAACATAATACGTTCTTTTTGTAACCGGAAATGTTCCAAAAAGACGCGTCAAGCCGTCTCCATCCTTACGCTGTACGCTGGCGGTAGATCATTCGCCACAGGCGCAGAATTGGTAGGAGCATCCGCGTCATCGAACCGCCGGTGCGTGTCAGTCGGACGGTGGCTGGGCGCGTGGCTGCTTGGCCCGCGCTGCTCTTTGAGAGATACATGGCGACCATGCAAGTAGCGATCACCACATGCCGCTCACCGCGGGGGAGCGCTTGTACCTCGACGAGGGTGCGCCGTATGAGCAGGCTGATGCCTTCGATAGCCCGTTCGCGTGTCGGATAGTGGGATATGTAGAGGTGATCGCCGTTGGCAGCGTCCTCGAGGTGATCGACGTAGCTGTCGAGCATGGTCGCGACTGCGCAGGCCCACGGGAAGTAGGCGTTGTACGTCGGCTCGATGTTCGTCTCTATGCGATGCGTCTCGCTTGCGAGGGCGAGCAGGGCGTAGATGGATATCCCGGCGCCTGCGGCACCGGTCAGCTCGTACCAGCTCGCCTCGTGGCTTTCCGGATACTCTCGCGCGCACCATTCGCGAAGGCTGGCGTCCCGCCTCTGAGGGTTCGGATCGTGGTTGATCGCCTGTACGTTGGCGCGCAGCGCCTCGCGCAGAAGCAGCGGCTGGACATGGTGATGTGAGGGGAGCAGACCGAAGCGCTCGCGGCACGCTTGCACCAGGCAGCGGAGATAGCAGCCGTCGCCATCCGCCAGATGATGACGGTAGTGATTCGAGACCGGAGCGTGGGAATCCAAGGCTTGGCACAGCGCCTGGTGCAGTTGCCGGCCATTGTGTTGCCCGGCGTTAGCGCCGCGCTCACTGGCGCAGTCGAGGAAGTCCCACATGATCTGGTAGCTGGCGAGCAATTGAGCGAGAACCGGCCGGCGAGAACGTGGCAGCGTCCAAAACAGGGCTGCGCCGTCTACGTTCGCGCGCTTGCGCGCGAGAGCAGTCAGTGCGTCATTGCGGATGACCGCGTCCGGGATGCACGCTGCTCGAGCACGCCACGCCTCCACCTCGCCAGCGACGAGGCGCAGCCCCCACAGCAGCTCGCGGGAGGCGGCTTCGGCCAGCGCTCGCAACTGGCGGATCGAAAGCGGCGCTGGGTCACGCGGGCTGTCACACGGAGTCGAATGGGACTCAATATGCTGAGCTGACGGTGCTGGCGGGTACTCGTACGACGAGATACCCGGGCAGCGCAACACTCACGACAGCCACCGCGCTCACGAGCGCAAAGCTGGAAGCAGCAACGATCGCTTCAACACCGAGCGATGTCGGCAGACCGGTCACGCTGCCGAGATCGTGCGTAATCAGCAACTGCCCGTAGAGCCCGAACACCGCCCCGATCGCGCAGCCAGCGAGCAGCAGGATCGCACTCTCACACAGCAACCAGCGCCAAAGCACGCCACGCTGGAAGCCCTGGCACTTGATGAAGGCAACGAGGCCACGCCGCTGCCAGATCATCGAGCCGAGCGCACCCGCAACCGCGAGCGCACCGGCGAGCAGCACCAACAACCTGATCTGCACCAGCCGCGAGAGACCCTGGCGCACGAGGGTGTAATGACGTCTCGTACGTTCGGCGACGGTTTCGACCGATAGGCCAGTCGCCGGACCCAGCACGCGCTGAACGAGGCTGCGGACCGCTTTCGGCGATGCGCCCGGCTTGGTCTGGATCTCGTAGGCGCTCGGTTCGCTGCTCCCCCACGCTCGGGTGTACTCGCCCGAGCTCATAATGATCGCGCCCGGCGGCCAACCGAGGTTCGTACTCAACGCAGCTACCCGCAAACGCGTCGGATGTGGTGAGGGCAGGATCAACGACTGACCGACCTTGAGGTGGCGTTCGAATGCGAGCGCCTGCGAGATGACCGCCCACCCACCTTCACGGATACGCGCGACGGCCTTAGCAAGGCTGCCGGTGAGGAGTTGGCTCGGCGGGATCGGCTGGCCGCTGTTGTTGGGTGGCGCGAGCACCCAGAGGCGTCGGTCGCCCCAGTCGAGGAAGCTGCCTCGATATACGCCGAACGCACCAACGCCTGGCAGGCGCGCGAGCGCGGCCGTATCGATCCCCCTGAACGGGATCGTCGTAAGAAGGCTCGATTCTCCGCCCGGGCTCACCCACACATCGGCGCCAGCGTCGATCTGGCGAGCCGAAGCCTCCAGACCTCGTTGAAGGTTGACCTGCGCTCCGCCCACCGCAACCGCTCCGAAGACGGCGATCGCTCCGGTCGTCGCAATCGCGAGCGCACGTACCCGCGTATGCGGTGTCCGGAGTGCGGTGACCGAGAGCACGGTTGCCGCACCGTTGAGCAGCCGCTGCCCACGCTCAAACGCCCCAACGACCCCGTCGAACAGCGATGGCAGTAGGCACAACAACGCGGCGATGAGCGTGATGGTGCCTATGACGGCGCCCTGCGGATGGAAGGCCAAGATCATCGTCGTGAACGCCAGACACGCACAACCGACAGGAAGGCGAGCCGAGCGCCAGCGAGATGGTCGGCGACCGGTGTCCTCGGCGGCCAGCCGTCGGGAATGGCTAAGCACGTCGCGAAGCGGCCAGAGCACACCCGCACATGCGGCCGCCAGCCCGGCGCTGACCGCAAGAGCGACGCTTTGCCACGTGACGATCCGCTCGTCGCCGACCGGGAACGCCGACGTCAAATAGCCAGGGGTGGCATGAAACGCGAAGATCGACAACAGCTCGCCGAGCGCGAGCCCGACCACACACGCCAACACGCCCAGGACCGCAGCATCGAATAGCAGGATCTCCGCGACGATCGCATCGGTGGCTCCAGCGGGCCTGAGGTCTTCGATCAGCTTGCGTCGCAACGGCACGGTGATGAACATCGCGTTGAGCGCGAACATGAATCCGACGATCGCGCTGATGGCCGACAGCAATGCCTCCCCCTGATCCTCCGGTGTGGAGGCAACCCGAAAGAGTGTGGAATCGAACGTCGCGGGCTCCAGGTTCGCGCCAGTGACCCGGGCGAGTCGGGCGAGGTTCGCGGTGGCTGTGGCAACCTGCCTTGGCCGCACGCGGATGTAGATGCGGGAGAGCCTTCCCCTCAGGCCGGTGAGCTGCTGAGCGTATGCGATCGGCGCAACCGCGATCGGGCTGTCGGCCAAGCCACCGACCTCGGCTTCTGTGAGAGTCGTGCCGAGCAGAGCTTCGACGATGCCTGCCCCGATCTGAAGCTTCACCGGCTGTAGTGGCTCAACATCGATCGCTTCCGCGATCGATGTTGGCAATGTGATCACGCGCTGAGCGGCCAGCTGCCTGGCCGAGAAACGCCGCAGCAGCGAGCCGCCGAGATGAGCAAATTGCGGGTCGGCGCCAATCAGGTCAACCGACCGCTGGCCGTTGGGTCCGACCACGTTCACCTGCTGTTCCAGTACCGGCAGCGCGGCTTGGACGCCTGGCATCCGCTGTACTTCCTTCAGCATCCTTTCTGAGACGCCGCTCGCGCCCCTCGCATCGATCTGAAGCTGCGTATCGCCAACCACCTCACGGGTGAGATCCTGTACCGAGCCCGCCAGGCTGGTGCTGGCGACCTGTGAGGAGAACAGCAACGCCACGCCGATGGCGATGCCGAGCACAGCGAACCCCTCCTGCACCAGGACCGCTCTCGCGCCTAGCCGCGCGCGATACAAGAAGAGAAGGTCGGGCAGGCTCATCCAACCCATCCGTCAGACCTTCCTCGAAGCATCCGCAACCCCGATCAGCAAATGTTCCGGCCGATACGTCTGAAGGCATCCGTCGCGCAGCTCGTAGATCTGATCGGCGAACCCAGCAGCCAGCGGATCGTGCGTCGCCATCACGATCACAGCGCCCCGCTCGCGGCAGAGCTCGCGCAACAGCGACAACACGTCCCGCGTCCGCCGCGTATCCAATGTCCCGGTCGGCTCGTCGGCCAAGACGAGTCTCGGACCCAAAGAGAGCGCCATCGCGATCAACACGCGCTGGCGCTCCCCCATCGACAACTGCTCCGTGCGGTGCCTCGCGCGCTCGGCCAGCCCGAGCCGCTCGAGCAACGGCTCGACCGTCCCACCAGACCGTCTTGCGTTCGCCAACAGCAGCTTCAGCGAGGCGTTCTGGATCGCACGAGCGCCCGGGATCAACTGGTTCGGCTGGCCGATGATCCCGACCTCGTGCAATCGGTATTCGTCCAGCGACCGGCGAGACAGCGCGAAGATGTCCCGGCCAGCCACATGTACCGAGCCGCTGTCAGGACACCGCAGTCCCGCGATGATGTCAAGCAGAGTTGTCTTACCGGAGCCGCTCGGGCCATAAAGCGCCACGAACTCCCCCTCCCCAGCCGTCATCGACACGCGGTCGACAGCAACGATCGGCTCGCCGGCGCCAACCCGATAGCGCTTGACCAGCTCGCGTAGCTCCAGCACCTACGAGCCCGTGCTTCGCGAGCCGCGGCCCTGGCTGGTACCGCCGGGAAAATCAATGATCGTGGCCTCGCCACGCGACTGGTCGGACATCAGCTTCAACCGCCCACCACGCTCGAACAGCCACACCCGATCGGCGACCAGCGCGGTCTCCAAGTCAGCGGCGCTCATCAACACCCCGCAGCCCCGCTCATCAACGAGATCTCGCAACATGTCACCAGCCTCCCGCGTCTGACGCCGGGAGAGCCCATCCAAAAGATCATCCGCGACGATGAGCCGCGGATCGCCAGCAATGCCACGTGCGAACCCAACCAACACGCGCTCCCAGACAGACAACTCACCCCAACGACACCCCCCGCAGCCCGCGATACCGACCCGCTCAAGCGCCTTCTCCGCGAGCCTGCGCGCCTCACGGCGGCCACGCCCAATCGCCAACGGCAAGGCCACATAGTCCCGAGCCTTCCAAGGAAACCGCGGCTCCTCGCAATCCGTCCACGCGATCTCGCCCCCCAACAGCCGCTCACGCGCCCGACCGGACAAGCCCGTCAGCTCATGATCGGCCACCCGCACCTCCCCCTCGTCGGGGATCTGGATACCAGCAGCCACCTCCAACAGCGTCGTCTTGCCGGCACCCTGCGAGCCGACGACAGCGACAATCTCGCCGCAACCGACAACCAGAGATAGATCGCTCAGGACAGTGACGTGACGACGCCCATCAGACGCGCTCTTGCGAACGCCACTCATCGCGAGCGACTCAGCCATCGCCAGCCGCCCGCACCGCCTCTTCACGGATCTCGTCGAGCACATCCTCCAAGCTCTCACGCAGTTTCGCCAACCGTTTCGCAATCAGGCCCCAGAGCGCCGCTTCGTCGGCGAGCTTGACGTCGCGGACCCGATCCTCGAAGCTCAGAAGCCGGCCCCGCGAACGCAGCCTACGTCGAACCTGCTGCGCCCTCATGTCATTCATGTGCGCATCGGCATACCTGCTAGCACAAGCACCCTCTTCCTCACGAACCGTCTCGATCAGCCCGAGCAGATCATCCTCCTCCCGCGAGAACTCAAGCTTCGCCTGCAGCACATCCCGCAGAATCGGCGGAACCACAACCGATTCACGCACCCACCCCCGAACCTCAGCAACGCCCGCATCCGTCGCCCCGTAGCTATGCATAGACGTCGGCATCCCCGCCGCCGCCTCCTTCTCGAGTCGAATCAGGCCCTGCTTGACCAGACTCGACATGTTGTTGTGCGCCGCATTACGCGCCCACCGCGCGTCGGGAAACTGTTTGGCTAGCTAGACGCACACCAAGCGACGCGACAGTATCTGGACGCTCCACCAGCAAGCACAGCACGGCCATGCTCGCGGACATCTCGCTGGTACGGGGGGATGCCATCGCGTAGAAATCCTAACCAAATTCGGACGGTCAGGAGTATTTGGATGAGATCGGTGAGCCGTAGCGGCCTCGAAGCTTTGGCCTCGGGCGCAAACGCCGCGCCCGGCTCGGCGTGCCCGACGCAGGGTGCTGGTTACTCTGGTGCCCACTCGGGGGGTGGCGCTCCGGGTGTCCATGTCTTTGTGACGCCGCCGCCTTCTTGGCGGAGGGTGTGGGCGTAGTCGTTGAGCTGGGTGTGGAAGGCGAGCTCTTCGCGTGGGTCGGTGCCGGTGTCGTCGATCTCTGCGCGCCATGTGGCGAGCGCGCACAGTGTCTCGATGTGCTGCTCGTCGGTCCACCAGTCGTCTTTGAGGTTGGCGAGTGCTCGGGGGTAGCGGCCGTGTAGTGCGACGACTTGGCCCCACATATCTTGCCGCCAGTCGGGGTCGCCGCCGTAGGGCTCTAGCCAGCGTGCGCGCCCGCCGCTGGCACCGACGACCGGGGGTGCTTGTCGGAGGGGCCGGACCTTGCCGTCCTTGACGGCTTGGGCGATGCCGTGGCGGACAAAGAGCCCGGCGAGAGTGGATTGTGGTTCGCCGGTGGCGGTGGCCAGCTCGGCGAGCTGGTCTGCTTGGGGGTCGGGTAGGACGATCTGGATCTTGCGGCTCATCGTGTTCTCTCCTGCGTTTGTTCGGGTTTGGTGATGCGGTGTAGGGCGCGCGCGATGCCGGGAATCACGCGGTCGCGGCTTGGTGTGATCGTCGGGCGGTAGCCCGGCCCGTAGTCGAGGTCGGGTAGCTCGGGGTGCGCAAGCGATGGTTTTTGTGCGTGGCTGCGACTCATCTGCGCGGCCAAGCGGTCGATGCGGTCGGTGTCGTGTCCTTCCACACCGAGGTCTTCACGGGAGACGAACCAGCTGGTGCCCTTGCCGGCGCGGGACGCCTCGACGTAGGCGGGCTCCTTGCTCGTCTGCCAGCCACCGGTGACGACGAGCGTGCGGGTGACGGTCGCGCCCTGCGCCCGGTGGATGTGCTGCGCGTAGCCGAGCCGCAGCCGGCCGAGGTCCTCGCCGGCGAACGTAGCCTGCCGCCCGGTGGCGTCGAACTCGACCAGGACACCACCGGCGGGGTTGATGTCGAGGACTTGGCCGCGGCTGCCGTTCTCGATCCGTTCCTGGCCGGGCTCGTGGTGCTGGTCGATGAGCGCGACCCGGTCGCCCTCGCGGACGCCGTAGTCGACATGAGCCATCCTGTGTTTGGCGGAGACTTTGATCTGGCCTGGGTTTGCCTGGCGGAGGGAGAAGTCTCGGCTTATGGCGCATGCGAGGAAGTATTCAAAGGAGTTGCTGGACCGCGGGACGCGTCTGGTGTTCGAGTCTGGGCGTCCGGTCGCGCACGTCGCGAAGGATCTCGGGATCGAGAGTGAGACGCTGCGCAAACACGTTCGGCAGACCGAAGCTGACGAGGGCCGGCGCAAAGATGTCCTGAGCAGCCAGGAGCGTGATGAGATCAAAGCGTTGCGGCGCGAGGTCGCGCAGCTGCGCCGAGCGAACGAGATCCTGAAGGCCGCCAGCGCGGTCACCGGCGCGATCGTTCTGATCGCCGGCCGCCGCAATCTGATCGCCCCGGCCTGGCGTCAGGTGGCCCCCGTCACCGGCGCAGGGCTCGCTTACGGAATGGCAGTGGCACTTGGCGGCTCGGGCTTCATCCCCGCGTTCACAGCGGGGATGTACTTCGGATGGCTGCTGGGCGGAGAGACCGCCGAGATAGGCCGCTTCAACGATGGGAAGCTCACCTGGGAGATCGGGCTTTACGCGCTGCTGAGCCTCACGATCGTGCGCATGGTCCCGGTCGCGTTGGCTCTGATCGGGACGCACACGCGGTGGCCGACTACAGCGTTCATGGGCTGGTTCGGCCCGCGCGGGCTCGCCTCGATCGTGTTCGCCCTGATCGCCGCGCCGAGCTTGCGGTAGTCAGGTGCGTCGCCAACAGCGGCAGCACGCGGGCCTCCGCCGGGGTCAACTCCGGCGATGAACCCTCGGGCCGTCCTAAAACGTTCACCACACACCTCCGGGCCATCCGACCTCGCCAACGGGCACTGGTCGGCTCCTAGACGGTCGTCTGCACCACAAGACTGAGGACTACGCCGGTGGTCCGGGAAGCTGTGTGAGTTGGACCACCGAGAAGACGAGGATCAGCGCCCCGATCAGGATCAACCCGTAGCGGCCCCCGCGCACGGGGAAGTGGCCGCTGATGCCGACGAGGAACAGGACGCTCGCCAGGAACACGGTGTCGCGCACGTACTTATCGCCTGTGGCGCCCGCTTGGGTGCCATCGGCGAAGGCGACGTCTGCCTGCTTGTCATTCTGCTTCGACGTGGCTTCCTGCGGAATGACGTACTGGGGCATGTACGACGGGCCGGGTGGGGCGTTCGGGTTCTTGGCGGGATCGGTGGCAAGCCACGCGTAGAAGGCGGGCCGGTATCCCGGGCGCAGACGCTTCTCGGCGAGGCGCTCGCCATTGCTGTTGGCGGCTACGAACGCGCTGAACCAGGCGTTGAACGAAACCGAGTCCAGCGTGCGCAGCTGAAGGGCCTCCAGGTCCGCGCGGTTGGCCTTGGTGCGCGCCGCGGATGCCTTGGCCAGCGACACCGAGGACTCGGTGCTCCACTTCGACGCCGCATAGCCCGACCAGGCGGCGAGCACGGCTACCAGCGACAGCAGCACGGCCTCCGTGATCGACAGCAGCCGGTCGCGAGTATTCTGGGCGAGGTCTCCGGGGTCGTGTTCACCTTGCCTGCTGTGCTCGCCGATCTCTTTACCCACCTCCGACGCGGACAGACCCTCGGCCATCGACTACCGACCTCGCGCTGTGGCGATCGGGTGAGCCACACTCGTAGTGAAGGGGTGTTGTCTCATGAGAGGCAAGCGGCCCAGAGCAGTTTGGATGCGCGCCAGCCAGATGGATCGCAAAGATACTGCAGACGGCACACACGAGGCGAATCGCTCCCGAAGGTCATAACCATCGAGGGCTCCCGCGGCGGCGATCGCCACGAGTTGAGTCGTCGCCTCCCCTGCCGTCAGCTTGACATCGGTGGTTGTGCGCCGACCGCCTTGGACGCTGCCGCGATCTCACCGCGGAGCGCCTTCAGCGCGGCGACGTAGATCTCCGAGAACGTCGGGAACGGCTGGATCGTGTCGGCCATGACGTCGAGTGGGATGTGGGCGCGAATCGCGAGCGTGGCCTGCTGCAGCCACTCGCCTGCCTCGGGGCCGAGCGCGTAGGCGCCCGTCAGCCGCTCGCCGTCGCTGAGGAGCGCCAGAAAGCCGTTTTGCTCTGCGTACGCGCGCGTGTAGGTGGCGGTCTTCGCCACCTCCGACACCCGCACCGTCGCGCTGAAAAGCCCGTCGGAAGTACCCACCGCCGCGGCTTGCGGGTCCGTGTAGACGACGCGCGGAACGGCCTCGTAGTTGGCCTTTCGCGGCTCGCCGAGGATGTTCGCGGCGACCACCTCGCCCTCGTACTTGCCGACGTGCGTCAGCGGCCACGTGCCGTTGACGTCGCCGATCGCCCACAGACGCTCCGCGGCGCGCAGGTGCGCGTCGACCGGCACTCCGTGCGCGTCCGGCTCGACGCCGACGGTCTCGAGGCCGAGCCCGCGCACACGTGGACGCCGGCCCGTCGCGACCAGCAGACGATCTCCGCGCAGCTCGCGCCCGTCGTCGAGCTCGAGTACGTAGTCCTCGCCGTCGCGCCGCGCCGCCGTCACGTTCGCCGACAGCACCAACTCGATGCTTTCCCGGCGCAGGACCTCCCCGAGCGCCTCACCGAGCGGCGCCGGCTCTCTCCCCAGCAGATGGTCGGCCATGTCGACGATCACCGTCTCGCCACCGAGTCGACGAACGGCCTGCGCCATCTCCACCCCGACCGGCCCGCCACCGAGGATCAACAGACGGCGCGGAATCGCCTTCATTGACGTCACCTCGCGGTTGCTCCAAACACCCTCGAGCTCGCGCAGGCCCGATACCGGCGGCACCACCGGATCGGCACCGTTCGCGAGGACCACGTGATCGGCGGTGTGTCGCACGCCGTCAACCTCGACAACACCAGGGCCGTCGAGCCGGCCGCTGCCGCGCAGCAGGTCGATGCCGCGATCGGCCAGCCAGCGCTCCTGTCCAGCGTCTGAGTAGTCGGAGACCATGGAGTCACGCCAGGCAAGCGCCGCCTGCACATCGACCTCGGCGCTCGCGGTGGCCTCGCGCGCCCCGTGAACCGCCTCGCCCGGGCGCAGCAGCGTCTTCGACGGAATACAGGCCCAGTAAGAGCACTCCCCGCCCACGAGCTCGCGCTCGACGACGGCCACCCGCAGGCCGCTCTCCGCCAGAGCGCCCGCGCAGTGCTCGCCGGGCGAGCCGCCGCCGAGCACGATCACGTCGTAGTCGTTGTTCATATCGGCAGCTCTCCTTTTCAGCGGCCTGGAAGCCGGGTCGTGATCTCCTGGAGCAACCAGCCGTTGCCATCCGGATCGCTGAAGGCGGCGAACGAGCCGTAGGTGCCGCGATCCGGCGACGGCCCGGCTACACGGCCGGCGTCATGGAACCGATCGCCCAGCGTCCCCTCGTGGAACACGTTGCTCACCTCCACGCCGCGCGCCACCAGATCGTCGCGCGCAGCGTCGATGTCGGGGACAATCAAGTACAGGCTCCACGCCGAGCCGGGCGTGGCGGGCGTGATGTTCGTGCCGAATTGGATCGAGCAGCCAGAGCCCTGGGGCGTCAACTGGACCAGACGGAAGCCATCATCGGTGGCGACGTTGGCGTCCAGCCTCCAGCCGAGGCTTTCGTAGAACTCCTTTGCGCGATCTACATCCGAGACCGGCAGCACCACGACCTCGAGCTTGAACTGGCCGGTCATTACAGGCGGGGCACCCGCCGCACTTTCGCTGCTCTCCTCGACGTTGCTCATCCCTGCCTCCATCCGGTTGGTGGCGCCGCAACGCGCAGCCACGTTCTCGCGGGACCCGTCGCTCATACTCTCCATCTAGCCCGAGTGGAAGTCAAGGCCTCGCGGCGTTTGTGGCCGATGAGCACAAGCCTGCGCCTCCATCGGAACCAGCCGCGAAGGAGAACAGGCATGAGCAATCAGCTCCCCCATCCTCGACTAACCCAGGTCTACCGCTTGGAGGTCACCCTCGGCGATCCGCTGGACCTCGGGGACACGGCCCAGGGCCACCGGCGCATCGTGCCCCAGACCGGCGGGACGTTCACCGGTCCTGGGCTCAACGGGAAACTGCTCCCGGGCGCCAGTGCCGACTGGCAGATCGTGCTAGCGGACGGTACCGCGCTCGGCGACATCCGCTACACGTTGCAGACCGACCGTGGCGATCTGCTCTACATCCAATCTCGCGGTGTACGCCACGGCAGCGCCGAGGTCCTCGCGCGTCTGGGGCGCGGAGAGGATGTCGACGCCAGCAAGTACACGTTCCGCACTTCAACCCAGATCGAGACCGCCGCGCCCGATCTCGATTGGCTGAACAAGGGCATCTTCATCAGCGTAGGTGGTCGCCAGGCCGCGGGCGTGATCTACGAGACATACCTCGTCGAATGAGCCCGTCGCCAAAGCCACAGAAAGTCGCGATTATCACCGGCGCCTCGAAGGGCATCGGCGCGGGGTTGGTGGACGCATTCCGTCATGCCGGGTACGCGGTCCTAGCCACCTCGCGCTCGATCCCCGACTCCGACGAGTCCGACTTGCAGACCGTAGGCGGTGACATCGCGGAAGCCGAGACCGCCCAGCGCGTGGTGGAGGTGGCACTCGAGCGGTTCGGACGGATCGACAGCCTGGTCAACAACGCGGGCATCTTCATCGGCAAGCCCTTCACGGAATACACGCCCGAGGACTATGCCGCGATCACCGCCGTGAACCTGACCGGGTTCTTCCACATCACCCAGCGCGTCATCCGCCAGATGGTCACCCAGGGCGCCGGTCACATCGTGAACATCACCACCAGCCTCGTCGACCACGCCGACAGCAACAGACCTTCCGCGCTGACAACCCTCACCAAGGGCGGACTCGCCGCCGTGACCCGCTCGCTCGCCATCGAGTACGCGTCCCACGGTGTGCGGGTCAACGCGGTCGCCCTCGGAGTCATCAAAACTCCCATCCACAACCCCAAGTCCTACGAGGGCATGGCCGACCTTCACCCCCTTGGCCGCATCGGGGAGATCAGCGACGTCGCCGACGGGATCCTCTACCTCGAGCGGGCCACATTCGTCACCGGTGAGATCCTGCACATCGACGGCGGGCAGTCCGCCGGACACTGAGGCGCTACACCGGGCCTTCCGGACTAGCAAAGGGGATGCATCATCCGTGCGCTGGGGACGCGCCGATCACTGCGTCATGAGATCGTTGTTGAACGTCGTAAACGCCTCTCGTACAGCTCGTCGGCAAGGGTCATGAGCTCGCCGGGGCTGACATGCAGCCCATTACACAACCGTCTCAAGTTCCTGAACGTCGGGTTGCTCTGGCCGCGCACCATCGCCCCGACCTGCTTGATGTTCAGCCCGGACTCCTCAGCGACCGACTCCTGGCTCATGTTTGCGTCTTCGGCTATCAGCAGCTCGATTGCTTGACCCAGCGCCGCGTACTCGGGACCACGGGGCTTTGACTTCCTTTGGGGCGGCATTGGGAAGCAGCCTTACGCATCCTCGCGAGAAGGTGTTAAGGCATATACGGAGAACAGTGCTTGCAGACAGTCGTCTTCACGCAATTTGGGAGCTTTCGTTGTCCGCGAGCAAACAACCAGACCCGGAGTTGGCAGGTCTTGGACACGCGATACGGCAGGTGCGCGAGCAGTATGGCATGAGCAAGAAGGCGCTAGCCGCGGCCGCCGGCATCGAGCCGGAGCGCCTCGACGCGCTCGAGGCGGGACAGCTCGACCCGGCCTATGACCTACTGATCGCGCTAGCGGCGGGCCTCGGCGTGCGACCCTCAACGCTCGTGATCCGCGCCGAACAGCTCGAGGACACCGACCGAGGCTCACCCGCGCCGTGAGGCACCGCGGGCCGCGCGCGCGATCGACAACGCCAGCAGGCCCAGCACCGCGACTGGCATCACCCACCACGCCGAGCTGCCGGTATGCGCGATCAACGCGGTGACGCCCAGCGCCACGACGACGCCGAGCGCAATGCGCCAGTCGTCGCCGACGATGAAGTCCCACATTCCGCGCAGGAAAGCCGTGAGGGCGCTCATGCGCTAGCCGTCGCCCGCGGGGAGGGCGCGCGCGCGAACCGTCGCGACGCCCACGTCATCGCCGCCGCGGCGAGCAGCATGCAGGGGATGATCGCCAGCAGCGCGGCGTCGCCGCCTGGCCAGTGCGCCCCCGCGCCCTCCGCCCCCCAGAACATCCCGAACGAGCTCAGCATCACGCCGACGGCGAACTTCAGGGTGTTCTCGGGAACCCGGGCGAGCGGCGCGCGCGCCGCCACGCCCGCGGCGATCACGACGAGCACGGCGGCGGCCGCGGCGGCCACGGCGAGGCCCACGTTGTGCTGGTTGGCGCCGAAGGTGAGCACGATGAACGCGACCTCCAGGCCCTCCAGCAGCACGCCCTTGAAGGCGATCACGAACGAGTACCCGTCGAAGCCACCGCCCGCGCGTCCCGCGGCGCGGGCCGCCTCGGTCTCCTCCTTGAAGATCTCGACCTCGTCGTGCTGGGCCCGCAGTCCCGCGCCCCGCAGCACCGCCTTGCGCAGCCACTGCAAGCCGAAGATCAGCAGCAGCCCGCCGACCACCACGCGCAGCGCGTCGATCGGCAGCGCGGTGAGCGCCGGGCCGAGCGCGAGCACGATCACGGCGAGCGCGAGCGTCGCCGCGGCGACGCCGCTGAAGGCCGAGGACCAGCTGCGCGTGGCGCCCACGGCGAGCACGATCGTCAACGCCTCGACCGCCTCCACCGCACAGGCGAGGAACACCGACAGGACAAGTCCGACCTCGGCGCCGCTCATGTAAAACTGTTTGCTCGAAAGCTCATCGCTTCCGGGAATGTTGACGCAGGGACGGGAACACCACGATGCCGCGGGCTTGCGGGCGCTCCAGGAACCCGCGACGGCTGTGCTACCCCTCCACCGCACGCACGCGCGGCCCCTTGGCGGTGTACATCGCGCGGTCGGCCTCCATCAGCGCCGCTTCCCCGCCCTGGGTGGTGGCGTCGAGCGCGGCGACACCGACCGAGGCGGCGACCGAGATGCGCTCGACGCCCTCCACGACGACGCCGCACGAGGCGATCGCCTCGCTCAGGATCGAGGCGACTTTGCGCGCGTCCTCGACCGTGGTGCCGGGGAGCAGCACGGCGAACTCGTCGCCGCCCAGCCGCGCGACGACGTCGGTGCCGCGCAGGCGGTGCTGCAGCTCGGTGGCGATCACCGTCAGCAGTTCGTCGCCGACCTTGTGGCCGTAGGTGTCGTTGACCAGCTTGAAGGAGTCGAGGTCGATCACGAGCAGCGCCCCGATCTCGCCGTAGCGCCGGCAGCGGGCGACCTGCATCGCGAGCTGGCGCTCGAGCAGGCGGCGGTTGAAGAGACCGGTGAGCGAGTCGTGTTCGGCGAGGTGGCGCAGACGCTCCTCGATCAGCTTGCGCTCGGTGATGTCCTGGATTTGGGCGATGAAGTGCTGCGGACGGCCATCGCGGTCGGCCATCAGCGAGACCGACAGCATCGTCGAGATCACGTGGCCGCGGGCGTGGAAGTAGCGGCGCTCGATCTCGTAGTGGCGGATCTCCCCGGCGAGCAGGCGACGCACGAGCTCGAGGTCGCTGGAGATGTCGTCGGGGTAGGTGATGTCGTCGAGGCTTTTGGCGAGCAGCTCGTCGTTGGAGTAGCCGGTGATCGCCAGCAGCGACTGGTTGACGCGCACGAGGCGCCCCTCGGGGGTGAGCAGCGCCATCCCGATCGGCGCCTGCTCGAAGACCAGCTCGAAGCGCTCCTGCGCCTGGCGCAGGGCCGAGAGCGCGACCTCACCACCGGCGGGGCCGGAAGACGCGATCCCACCCCCGGCGGGGCCGGAAGACGCGACCCCACCCCCAACGGGGCCGTCCAGCGGGGTGGGCTGTGAGGAGGACACAACCCAACCATCGGCACTTCGCCGGTGGCGCTTGACGGCTGTGACCTCGGTGGGACCTAGATGTGGGACCTATCCCGGTGGGTTGTTACGCGGCGGGCGCGCACGCCCCCCGCGAGGCGGCGCCGGCGAAGACCTGGACGCGATTGTTGGCGGTGTCGGCGACAAGCACCGCCCCACGACAGTCGACGGCAAGACCGCCGGGCCTCGCGAGCTGGCCGAGGCCGCCGCCGGGGGCAGCCCACGCGGCGAGCAGGCGCCCGCCGGCGGAGAACTTCTGCACGCGGTCTAGGCGCCGATCGGAGACGAACACGTGACCGGCGGAGTCGACGGCGATCCCCGAGGGTTCTTCGAAGCGGCCGGGGCCACGCCCGGGGCCCCCCCACGAGGCCAGCAGCGCCCCGGAGGGGCCGAGCTCGAGCACCCGACGAAGACCGGCGTCGGCGACATAAACCGCTCCATCCGGCGCCACCGCGAGCGCAACGGGCCGATCGAGCGCGACCGAGCCGAGCCGCCCCAGCGGCTGGTAGGTGGAGCTGAAGCGCATGACGCGCCCGGCGCCGGTGTCGGCTACATAAACCACTTCGCCGGAGGGTGAGAGCGCCACGCCGTTGGGAGCGGACAGGCCGGTGAGCGCCCCGAGATAGCTGCCTTCGGAGGAGAGGTGGCGGACGATGTCGTTGCGGGGATCGGTGACCCACAGCGACCCGTCCGCGGCAGCCGCGGCGGCGGTGGGCCCAAACCAGTGGCTGCCGACGATCGCCCCCCCACCGCGCTGCCACTCGCCGCGGTAGCGCCAGGAGGAGCCAAACTGGTAGATGGGGCTGCGCGAGCCGTAGGTCTCGACCACGAACGCCCCACCGGCGCCGCCAGCCCCGGCGGAAGCGACGCCGAGCGGTGCGATCAGCTGCCCGGGCGTGATGCCGGGTGTGCCGAACGCGAGCAGGCCCTGCCCGGTGGGGCCGAAGGCGACGACTCGTTCGTGGCCGGTGTCGGCGACGTACACGTGCCCCGACGGGGAGACGGCGGCGGCGCGGATGTAGCTGAGCTGAAAAGCCCCCTCCCCACTCCACTCTTCGACATAGCGCAGCGTGCGCGACAGCACGACGATACGGTTGTTGTTGTCATCGACCGCATAGACCCGCGCGCCATCGACGGCGACGCCAAACGGGTTGACGAACTGGCCTGGTTCTTTGCCGAAGGTGCCCTCCGAGTACAACGGACGGCCCGTCAACGAGAGCGCCTGGATGCGGTGGTTGGCCTCGTCGGCGACGTACACCACACCGCCCGCGACGGCGAGCCCGCGCGGCGAGGAGAACTGCCCGGGCGCGCTGCCGGGGCGCCCCCACAGCAGCGGGTGGGAGCCGTCGAGACGGAAACGGACGATGCGGTTGGCGGCGGAGTCGGAGACGTACACATAACCCCCGCCGACGGCGATCCCGCCCCCGGGCGGCTTGTCGGGGCCGGAGCCCGGGCCGAAGTCGAACTCGCCGAGCGCGCGGCCGGGGCGCCCCCATTCCCCCAGCAGACGCCCCGAGGGGCTGAAGCGCTCGATCCGGGCGTGCGTGGAGTCGAGCACGTATACGTCCCCGCTCGCCGCGACCGCGAGCCCATCGACGGCGCCGAACTGCCCGGGGCCGGAGCCGTAGGAGCCCCACTGCCCAAGAAAACGCCCGGAGGGCGAAAAGCGCTGCACAACGTGGGAGAACTGGTCGGCGACGTAGAGGTCGCCGTCGGGCGCGAACGCAAGCGCCTCGGGACAGCGCAGCACCCCTTCGCCGCGGCGGCCGATACTGGCTACACGGGTGTACGGGCACGTGCGCGGGCGGCCGAGCACCGATCCGCCGGGGCAGGCGCGCACCAACACGCTCTGCGGCAGCGGCCCGCGCGGCTGGGGGGCGCCTGCGCACCCCGCACACGCGAAGATCACCCCCAGCAGCAGGGCGAGCGCGATGAGCTGGGGGGTTGGGAGGGGGGGCACGCAGTGCGATGACCGCGAGGGTGGCGTGCGCGACCATCCGCGGGGCGGGTCGACGGAGGGAGTCGGTGGCTGAGAGACCGAGGTAGCTGGTGCGCGCGACCATACGCGGGGCGCACCAACGCAAAGGGTCGGTGGCTGAGAGGCCGGCGGGGCTGGCGTGCGCGACCGGGCGCGGGGAGGGGTCGGTTGAAGGCGCTCGGGGGGGTGTGGCACAGTCCTTATGGTCGTGGATCGCGCGGACCCACGCGCCACGGCCACCGGAAGAATGCCTCAATGCACGTGCCTACCACCTTGAGATCCAGGCTGCCGATCGCGACGGCGCTCGTGGTCGCGCTCGCGGTGGTGGTTGCCGTGGCCACCAACTCCTCTACCCCCACCAACCACGCCCACGACGCCGCAAACGCGGCGGCAGACCATCACGCCGGCACGAGTGCGAATCCCCCAGCGAACGGTGGCCGCGCGAGCACGGATCCCTCGGCGAGCTCTGGCAGCGCGAGTGCGGATCCCTCAGCGAACCGTGGCGGCGCGAGTGCGACCGATCCCCCCTCGAGCCAGAGCCCCGTGGCGGAACCGACGCTGCTGGCGACGCCGCCGCCACGGGGCCGGCCGGTAAGCGTGAGCATCGCAAGCCACTCAATGGGCCCGGCGGTGCCCGCGGACTTCATGGGCCTCTCCTTCGAGGTGCGCAGCCTGCCGACGATCGCGACGTACGCGAGCAAAGGCGATCTGGTGGCGCTGCTGCGCTCGCTGGGTCCAGGAGTGATGCGCTTCGGGGGGATTAGCGCCGACGAACAGGCCGCGTGGGTGCCCGCGGGAGCGAGCAAGCCGGCGTGGGCGAGCACCGCGATCGACGAACAGGACCTCGCGGGGATCGCCACGCTCGCCAAGGAGACCGGCTGGAAGGTGCTGCTGACCGTCAACCTCGGCCACTACGAATCGACGGCTGCCGCGCAGGAGGCGGCGGCGGCTCGATCGCAGCTGGGCCCCTACCTCGCGGGGATCGAGATCGGCAACGAGCCGGACCTGTTCCCGCGCAAGCACTTACGCCCCCCGGGCACGGGCGTGAAGGCGTACCTCCCCCAGGCGGCTGACTACCGCGCGGCGATCGCGGTGGCCGCGCCGGGTGTGCCGATCGCCGGCCCCGACCCCTCGACCGGGGTGCAGGGACTCACGTGGGTGCGCGACGAGGCAAAGACGCTGCACCCGCAGCTGCTGACCGATCATTACTACCCGCTGAGCAGCTGCGGCGGGCACCCGACGATCTCCGAACTGCTGAGCCCGGGGGTGCGCCGCAAAGAGAGCGAAATGCTCGCCAAAATGCTGGCGTTGGCCCACGCCTACGCGACGCCGCTGCGAATGGACGAGACCAATGACGTCTCCTGCGAAGGCGAGCCCGGCGTCAGCAACTCGTTCGCCTCCGCGTTGTGGGCGCTCGACTACACCGCCCGTGCGATGACCGCGGGCACGGCGGGCGTGAACTTCCACGACCTGATCGGCCAGCCCCGCACCTACAGCGCGCTCGCCGCGCCCAGCGAAAGCGCGCTGCGCGTGGGCGAGCTGCAGCCGGCCCCGGAGTGGTATGCGCTGCTGGCCGCTCACATTTTCATGGGGGTCCATCCGTCCAGCCGCCCACTCCCCACAAGCGTCGCGGGCGCCACCCCGGGCGAGCTGAGCGCAAGCGCCATGAGCCCCCCCGACGGCGGGGTCAGTCTCGTCCTCGTGGACTACGATCCGCCCGGCTCAGAGCCGCTCGCGGTGCGCCTGCGCGTCCCCCGCGCGCTGGCGGGGGGCAGCGTCCTGCGCCTCACGGCCCCCTCCCCCGCGGCGACCACGGGCACGCGCCTCGGTGGGCAGGCGGTGGCGGCCAACGGCACCTGGACCACCCCAAGCGCGCTGCCCGCAGTGCACGGCCGGCCGGGGGCGCTGTCGGTGCAGATCAACCCCAGCAGCGCCGCCGTAGTCACGCTAACGCCGCGCAGGCATCTCGGGCGCGCGGCGCGCAGGCGTTGAATCTCGCTCACGCTGCGCAGACATCTCGGGCGCGCGGCGGTGGGGCTGAACCGCTCCGGCCAATCGATGCGCTGTTCGCGGGCAGGGAAGCCCGCGCCCGCTCGGATCGGACCCGCACAGCGGCGCGCGGACGCGCCCCCCGCGACACCCCAAGGGGGCCGTCGGCAACATCGCTTGCAACCCTTCCCATGCGACACAAATTGCATTCGAACCTGATACGGTGCCCCTCGTTCGTGCCGAATCCTCCTTCCCACGGGAAGGGTGAGCGGGGGAACCAATGCGGTCCGCAAGGACCGCGGGGGCGAATCGCCGCGTCTGCGGCGTAGCGTACTGCGCGAGCCCGACAGCTAACCCCGTAGGCGCCACCGCAATGTCGAAAGGATGTGCTGCGCCCTATGTCGGGATACGCCCGTGACCTCGCCACCCTTGAGCCCTGGGAGGCCTCGCTCGCTCGCTCGCGCGCTCGCCGCCGCCGTGACGCCGTCCGCAGCGCCCGACGCGGTGGGAGCTCGAAGCTTGCACTGGTATCGCCGGTGTCCCTCGCAGCGTTGATCGATGCCCGCCGCCAGGCCGCGCGTGACCTCGCCGAACGCGAGCCATGGGATCTCTCCCTCGGTCGCTCCCGCGCCCGCCGGCGTGCCGTGAAGCTGCGCTTCGTGCCTGCCTCCTCGCGCGCCAAGCGGCTCTCGCTGGGCGCGCTCGTGGCGCTCACCGCCGGACCCGCCGCGGCACTGCTGGACTCCGGCGGCGGCGTCGCCACCGCGGGGGCCGCGCCCACCGGGCTCGACCCGATCACGACGACCACGCATCAGATCGTGTTGAGCTCCGGCAGCGAAGGCCGCCAGGTGCGCCTGCTGCAGCGCGCGCTGGGGATCGCCACCGACGGCGTGTACGGGCCCGAAACCGAAGCGGCGGTGCGCCGCTTCCAGTCCACGCGTGGGCTCACCGTCGACGGCATCGTCGGCGCCCGCACCTCCCACGCGCTCGCCGTGCAAGCGCCACCGGTGCTCTCCGGCGCCGCCGTGCTTCGCGACCTCGCTGGGGAAACCAGCGAACCGGCGCCCGGGGAAGTGCGCGAAGCGATCTCCTCCCCCGGCGCGAGCGGCACGCTCGCGGTCGCGGACACGCCCGCAGGCGCGGGCTCCGCGGTGGGCACCACCGCCGGTGGTGGCGCCGAGGGCAGCGCGGAAGCGGGCGGCGGCGAAACCCCCGGCGCGGGCAACGGTGGCACCGTCGCGCTCGAAGGCTCGGGCGCGTCTGGCACCGCCGCCGCGACCGCGACGGAAGCACCCACTCCCGCCGAAGGCGCGGGCAGCGACGAAACGGGTGGCACCGCGATCCCGGCCGGCGCCGGGCCGACTGGCAACTACGCGGCGCCAGCGATCCTCGAAAGCGCGGATGGCGCTTCGCCAGGGGAAGCCGGTGCGGCCGGCGCCAGCGAAGAAGTCACAGACGGCGCGGGCACCGGCGTTGGTGGCGCTGGCGGTACGGGCACCAGCGGTGCTGTCGGTACGAGCAAGGAACGCGCCGCGGCCGAAGCCTCCGCACACACCACGACCGCGGCGGTGGAGCGCCTGCAGGCATCCTTGCATGTCGCCGTGGACGGCGAATTCGGGCCCGCAACCGAGCACGCGATCCGCAGTTTCCAGGTCGCCCACGGGCTCACGGTCGACGGCGTCGCCGGGCCCGCCACCTGGCGGGCCCTCGGCGCGCACAGCCAGCCCGAGCTGACCCCTCCCCCCTCCGCGCTGCCGGCCGCGAAAACGCCCTCCACTCGCCACGGCGCCGCGCTTGCGGGTGCCACCACCGGCGGGCGGGAGCAGACGGGCACGCAGATCGGAGGCGCCGGCGCCTCCGCGGGCGGTATGGGCTCCGTCGTTCACCTCTCTTCCGGTGCCGCCACACGGCACCTGCAGGAAGCGCTGCACGTCGCCGCCGACGGCGAATTCGGCCCCACCACCGAGGCGGCGGTGCGCCACTTCCAGGCCGCCCACGGCCTCGAAGCCGACGGCGTCGTCGGCCCCGCCACCTGGAGCGCGCTCGGCGTCTCCGGGGCACCGATCCTGCACGCCGACTCCGCCTACTTCCCCCACGCAAGCCCAGCCGGGGGCGGGGGCAGCACCTCCACCGCCGGCGGCGCCGGCGCCCCGGGCGCCACCTCCTCCAGCGCCGAAGCGATCGTCGCGCGCGTGATCGCCGCCGCGGACGAAATCGCCACCCGCCCCTACGTGTATGGCGGGGGCCATGGCTCGTTCATCTCCGACGGCTACGACTGCTCGGGCTCGGTCTCCTACGCGCTGCACGGCGGCGGCTTGCTCGCCGCCCCCGAGGACTCCACGGGTCTCGAGTCCTACGGCGAATCCGGCCCCGGCCGCTACATCACGATCTACGCCAACGCCGAACACGCCTGGATGACGATCGACGGCCGCCGCTACGACACGGTCGCCCTGGCCGAAGACGGCTCTCGCTGGGGCGGCCCCTCCGACGACGGCGGCGGCTTCGTGGAGCGCCATCCGGACGGGTTGTAGGGTCGCCAGGTTGTCGATGCCCAGCTTCCGCCGAGCGTCCGCGGGCTGACGAAATCGCCGGGTCGCGGGAGCGGCGCGGCGGGTTGAGTATGTAATTTTTCAGCCCCCAACCCTTTATTTTGTGAAGTGGTGGGTGGGTTGAATGCGTTCCTTTTGGGCCCCAACCTTTCATTTTGTGAAGCAGCCGGGTGGGTTGGATGTTTACTTTTTGCGCCCCAACCCTTCATTTTGTGAAGTGGTGGGAGCCATTTTGAACGACATCCGATCGGGGTTGTGGTGGCGGCCGGAGCCTTACGGCTGGCGTGCAAGCCAGCGCCAACCAGGCCCGGCCGAGCGTACCGTCCCAAGCGCAACCTAACTTGCGGACAGTCGTCTGATCGACGACCCCGAACACGTCCGACAAAGGAGGCGAGCATGCTGGCGCGAGCGCGAACGTTCACGATCGAGGGGCTGCAGACACGCGCGGTGACCGTGGAGGTGGACATCCGCGCCGGGCTGCCGTCGTTCACGATCGTCGGTCTCGCCGATGTCGCGGTGCGCGAGGCGCGTGATCGCGTGCGCGCGGCGATCCTCAACTCGGGGTACGAGTTCCCCGACCGGCGGATCACCGCCAATCTCGCGCCCGGCGACATCCCCAAGGTTGGCCCCGGTCTCGATCTCGCGCTCGCCTGTGCGGTGCTGGCGGCCTCCAACCAACTCCCACCCAAGCGCCTGGCGAGCCACGCGCTGTTCGGCGAGCTCTCACTCGACGGCGAGGTGCGCCCGTGCCACGGCACCCTGGCGATCGCGCAGGCCGCGCGGGAGGAGGGTCTGCAGGCGCTCGTGCTCGCAGGCGCACGGGCACGTGAGGCAGCGCTGGTGGAGGACCTTGACGTCAGCGTCGCCGAGTGTCTCGCCAGCGCGGCGCGCGTACTGAGTGGCGGGCGTGGCGACCCATTGCCCTCCCACCGCCCAGGGGGCGAGGAGTCCGAGCACGATTGCGAGGCAGCGGCTTGGAGCAGTGGGCCGGGGCATCTGGACCTCTGTGACGTGCGTGGCCAGCCACAGGCGGTCGAGGCGCTGATCCTCGCTGCCGCGGGCGAGCACAACCTCCTGCTCAGCGGCCCCCCGGGCACCGGCAAGACGATGCTGGCGCAGCGACTGCCGACGATCCTGCCACCGCTCAGCCGCGCGGAGGCGATCGAGGTGACTCGCATCCAAAGCATCACGGGCCGCTTGGAGGATGGAGAGCTGATTCGCCGCCGACCCTTCCGCGCCCCCCACCATTCGACCACCACCGCCGGCCTGGTCGGCGGCGCCCGGCGCGGGTGGGTCGGCGAGGTGGTGCTGGCCCACCGCGGCGTACTGTTTCTCGACGAGCTATCCGAGTTCGCGCGCCCCACCCTAGAGGCGCTGCGCCAGCCACTAGAGGATGGGCGCGTGGCGATCGTGCGCGCCCGCCATTCGGCGGTGTACCCCGCACGCTTCGCGCTGATCGCCGCGACCAACCCCTGCCCCTGCGGCTACCTCGGGGAAGGGGATCGGTGCAAGTGCGGCGAAGCCGACATCGCCCGCCACAAGCGGCGCCTCAGCGGGCCGTTGCTGGATCGCATCGACCTGATCGCCCACCTGCAGCGGCCGGGGACACGACAGACCGATCGAGCGGATGGGATGCGCGGGGACCGACCCTCCGCGCGGCTGGGCGGGCGCGATCAGGCCGACGCGCCGGCGATCTCCTCCGCGGAGGCCCGCGAGCGGGTGGTGAGCGCCCGCGAGCGCCAGACATCGCGCCTGCGCGCCGAGGGAGTGAGCACCAACGCGCAGATGGACGCCCCCATGTTGCGCCGCCATCTGGCAATGAGCGAGGGCGCCGAACGGTTGCTGCACGGCGCGCAGGAGCGGGGCACGATGAGCGCCCGCGGCATCGCCCGCGTACTGCGCGTGGCTCGGACCGCCGCTGACCTCGACGGCAGCGCGCGCACCCGCGAGCAGGACGTCGCGCTGGTGCTCTCGCTGCGCGCGCAGGAGGCTGGCAGGGGAAGGCGGGCAGCGTGATGAGCGTGACCTCGGACGCCTGCACCGCATGCCTGCGACGTGCCTGGCTGCTGGAGATCTTGAGCGCACGGCTGGCCTACCGTGCGCGCGATCCAGAGCGTCTATTGCGGGCGCTGGCGCTCGCCGACAAAGAGCTGATCAAAGCGCTCGGCGGCAGGCGAAAGACAGAGTTGCTGGAACGCCACGCGCAATTCCAGCGCGACCCGCTGCCGGCGACCGAACGAGTGCAGCGGATCTGTCGCCACCACCCCCACTACCCGATTGCGCTGCGGGGCGCGGATGACGCGCCGCGGATGCTGCACGTGGCGGGCGACATCGAGCGCATGCATGAGTTGCTCGCACAACCGACGGTGGCGATCGTGGGGACGCGCCGTGCAAGTGACTACGGCATGGAGGTCGCCTACGGCCTCGCGCGCGGTTTGGCGGCGAGCGGCATCACAGTGGTGAGCGGCCTTGCGGAGGGCATCGCGGCGGCGGCCCACCAAGGCGCGCTGCAGGCGGGCGCCCGCACGCTGACGGTGATGGCGGGTGGCGTGGACGTGGCCAATCCCGCAAGTTGGCGCGGCCTGCATCGACGTATCGCCAAGGAGGGCTGCGCGCTGGCAGAGCTGCCGTGCGGCGCGGCAGCCCGCGGCTGGTGCCACATCGCCCGCACGCGGATCGTGGCGGCGCTCGCGCGCATCGTGATCGTGGTGGAGGCATACGAGCGCCCCGCCGAACTGCTGCACGCGCGGCTGGCGGACGCCGCCGGCACAGCCGTCGCGGCGGTCCCCGGACGCGTGAGCGCCCCGGCCGCTCGCGGCCCCCACCAGCTACTGCGCGGGGGCGCACTGCTGGTGCGCGACCCTCAGGATGTGTTGGATGCGCTGTACGGAGCAGGAGTACACCAGGTCGCCGTGTCGCGCCCGGCGCAGGGGGAGCGCCTGCGGGCCGTGCTCGAGCAGGTGGGCGCGGGCAACGACACGGTGGCCAAGCTCACCACCGGAGGCACGCTCGAAGGCGCTCCCGCGAGCGAGGTGCTCGTGGCACTGGTGGAGCTCGAGCTGAGCGGGGCCGTCGCGCGCGGAGACGGCGGGCGTTACGTGGTGTGCATCTGAGGCCGCTCGATCTTCGCGGCCACAGACTTCGTCAGGCCATCGCTCTCCGCGCAGTCCAACCACCTGCTCTGCTCCCCCCTACACCCTGCTTCGCCCTCGACCGAAGGGCCGGACGACGGCAGATGCATCCACGATTGCAGCGACACCCAGCGGCGCGATCGTGCGGTATCTTGCGCGAAGTCAGATGGAGCCCTGACGTGAAGGCCCACAGCGGCCTTCCAAACCGCCCACTTCGGACAAGGGCTGATGGCTCCTTTCGCGAACTCGACACACCACCCGCGAGAGGAGCATCCAGCAGCTTGCGCCCTTCCCGAATGCCCAATCCAGACAGACGCGAGCTCGCAGCGATCTTCGTCGGCGGGGCCGCCGGGGGCCTGCTGCGGGTGTGGCTGGGCGAGACCTTCACGAGCACCGCCACGCAGTGGCCGTGGGCGACGTTCGCGATCAACGTCAGCGGCTCGTTCCTGCTCGGCTACCTCGCCACCCGGCTGCAGGAGCGCCTGCCGCTCTCGACCTACCGGCGCCCGCTGCTCGGCACCGGCTTCTGCGGCGCGTACACCACCTTCTCGACGATGCAGGTGGAGATCCTCAGGATGCTCGAACACCACCGCTACGAGCTCGCCGCGAGCTACGCCGCAGCGAGCATCGCGGCCGGCTACCTGGCGATCTGGGTGGCCACGGCGAGCGTGCGGCGCGTGCGGGTGATCGTGTGAGCGCATGGGTGTGGGTCGGTGTGGCGCTGCTCGGCGGCGGCGGGGCGCTCGCGCGTTTCATGCTCGATGGCACAGTCGGCTCACGCCTCGCGAGGGGCGGCTTTCCGCTCGGCACCCTCGCGGTCAACGCGAGCGGCGCACTGCTGCTCGGTGTGCTCACCGGAGCGGCGCTCACCGGCAATGCGCTGGTGCTGGCGGGCACAGCGACGCTTGGCTCCTACACCACGTTCTCCACCTGGATGCTCGAGTCCCAACGCCTGGCAGAGGACGCGGAGGGCGCCAGCGCACTGCTCAACATCGCGCTCAGCCTCGCCGCCGGCGTCGGGGCCGCCGCGCTCGGACACGCGATCGGGGTGCATCTGTGAACGAGGACTGCCTGACCCTCACCACCTACTTCGGCGAGCGCGACCGCACGCCCGATGGGCTGCTCGCCGACGAGCTGCTGGAAATCTACGGTGGGCACCGCCTTGCGGCGAGCGTGCTGCTGCGCGGAACCGAGGGCTTCGGGCGCCTGCACCACCTGCGCACCGACCGGCTGCTGAGCCTTTCCGAAGACCTGCCCGTCGTCTCGATCGCGGTCGATCGGCGCGAGCGGATCGAAGCGATGCTCGAGCCGGTGCTGCAAATCAAGCGCCGCGGGTTGATGACGCTCGAGCGCACCCGCCTGCTCACCGGCGAGATTGGGCCGGTGCGACTGCCGGAGCAGCTCCAGGAGGCCACCAAGCTGACGATCTACGTGGGCCGCCGCGAGCGCGTCAACGGCACGCCCGCGTTCGCCGCGGTGTGCGAGGCGCTGCACCGCCACGGGATCGCCGGCGCAACCGTGCTTCTGGGCGTCGACGGCACCCGCGGCGGCCGGCGCTTCCGCGCGGGCTTCTTCAGCCGCAACGCCGACGTGCCGACGGTGATCGTCGCGGTCAGCGCCGGCGAGCGGATCGCCGCGGCGATGCCCGAGCTCGGGAGCCTGCTGAGCGAGCCCCTGCTGACGCTCGAGCGCGTGCGCGTGTGCAAGCGCGACGGTCAGCTGCTTGCCACCCCCCACGAGCTGCCCGCCAGCGACGAGCGGGGACTGGACCTGTGGCAGAAGCTGACCGTGTACTCCTCTCACAGCGCCACCCACGACGGCCACCCGCTGCACCTCCAGCTGATCCGCCGCCTGCGCGAATCCGACGCCGCCGGCGCCACCACCCTGCGGGGGATATGGGGCTTCCACGGTGACCACCCCCCGCACGGCGACAGCCTCCTGCGAGTCCGCCGCCAGGTCCCGGTGCTGAGCACCGTCATCGACACCCCCCAGCGGATCGCCCACGCCTTCCAGATCATTGACGAGCTCACCGCCGAGCACGGCCTCGTCACCAGCGAGATGGTCCCCGCCCTGAGCGCGATGAGCGCCGGCGAGACCCGCGGCGGGCTGCGGTTGGCGCGGTTTGAGTTTTGAGGGGCACTCGCGGCTATGGGTGTTGCGCTCGCGGGGCGCTGCCTTCGCGTCAGGCGGGCTTGGGCCGTCGGTGTCGACCAAGCCAAGCGCGGATCCGTCGCGAGCTCTTGATGCCCCCCACAAAGGGGTTCTCGAGATCGGCCACCGGGAACGGGCTGTGTGTATCGGCATCCTGCGCATGCCGATATACGGCGAGCGTGAAGACGGCCGATGTCGCATTCCCATACACGACGACGGGCAACGCCGCGAGGATCCCTACGGCGAGCAGCGCGACCCCACTCGTGGGGTGCGAGCCGAACTGTTGGTAGCCGGCGGTGCAGATCAGGATGCCGGGGATCAGCAGCAGGCTGGTTGCACCGCTGATCACGATCGTTCCGGTCGCTCCCTCAGCCCACCGCCTGCGTACCGTCGCCACCGAGCGTTTCAGCGCCTCGCCCGGCCCCACACCATCAGCTGCAAGCGCAGGGATCACGAAGAAGGTCGCTGCACCCCACGCGATATCCAACAGCATCGCGACGAGCCGCTCGATCCAGCCGAAATGACCGATCCGCTCAGCGAGCGACAGGACCGCGCCAAGTGTCGCCGCGACAAGCGACCACGCAAGGATCGGCGCCCAGCGAGTGCCCGCGACCGCCAAACCGTCACGAACGGAGACATCCTCACCACCCCAGCGCCGCGCGACGGTGCTGAGCAACGCCACATTCAAGAACGTGCCCACCACCGTCATCGGATACGACGCGGCCGCAACCGCCACGAGCAAAACGAGCCGCCGATGATGCTCACCAGCCAGCGCCGCAGCAACCCCTAGAAACGTGCCCGCGATAAGCAGATCCAACACCACAGCCGTCAGCGCCAGGCACAGCAGACCGCGATCGTGGCTGATGACCCCGAACGCCTCGCCCGAAAGCCTGGAGCCCCGCGCGATACGACCCTCACGGCGACCGGCGTCGGACGCTTTATAACCCGGCACGTCCTCCGGTGCCGGTCGCCCCGCGTAGCTGGAATGGCTACCGAGCCCACCCATCCCGCTGCTTCCCAATGTCATATCTGGCCTCGCTCCTCGACGGTTGATCGGCCCAATCCTAGCCAACAGGACCGACGCAAGAACGCTCGGCTACTGTGACCGCTTTGGCGTGAGTGCATTCTGACTGAGAAGCCCCCTCAATTTTGCAGAGAACTCCAGAGAGCGGATGATGGGACTCGAACCCTCGACCTTCTGCATGGCAATTCGCCACGGGAGAAGATTCTATGGCCAAACACTTGTAGTAAAGCCAAAGGTGGCCGAGTAATCTTAGGCTGATCTGAGTAGTTCCGGGAGAAAGTTCGGGAGAAGGTCCGCCGACCCTGCATGTATCCTGAAGGAATGAGCAGACCGGCAAGTCGACCGATGGGCATTCCATCAGTGATGCAGAGGGCTCGGACGGCCATTCGATCGGAAGGAGCCTGACGTGCCCGCCCTCGTCCCCGTCTCGGGTCATATCCGGCTGCGGGCTGGTAAGCGTGGCGGCGTCTGGTACGCCAAGTGGCGCGACGCGACCGGCCAACACGAGAAGCGGCTCGGCAGAGACTGGAGCACGTCCGGTCCGCCGGCGCCGGGCTTCCTGCGCGAGAAGGACGCGCAGGCTGCGCTCGACGGGATCCTCGTCGACGCGCGCCGCGGCGCCGCCGCGCAGGGACGCACCGGGGTCACGTTCAAGGACGTGGCCGAGGATTGGTATGCCTCGGGTAGGCTCAAGCGCGACTGGTCGTCGAGCACCAAGCGCGACTACCGCTCCGTGCTCGACCACCACCTGATCGAGACGTTCGGTGCCCTGCGGATCGAGTCGATTGGTGCCGCGCGCATCGAACGGTGGCGCGACGAGGGGGTCAAGGACCACGGGATGAGCCGCCGCAACGCGAACAAGCTGCTGGCGATCCTGCACGGCATCTTCGAGTACGCGTTGCGCAAGCACGGCCTGCTGAACAACCCCGCCCGCGACGTGGAGAAGCTGCGCGAATCCTACGACGCCGCCCGATTCGACTTCTACTCGCCCGAGGAGATCCGTCAGCTCGTTGCCAAGGCGAGCGACTCCCAGGACGGCGTCGTGTATCTCACAGCCGCCTTCAGTGGCCTGCGGCGCGGCGAACTGGTTGCGCTGCTTTGGGAAGACGTGGACTTCGAGAACCACTCGATCCGCGTCTGGGAATCTGTCTCGGGCGGCGAGCGCGGGCGGCCGAAGTCGCGTAAGTCGCGCACGGTGCCGATGGTCGAGGACGTGGCTGGCACGCTGAAGGTTCTGAAGGCACGGGAGCACCACACCCAGCCCAAGGATCCCGTGTTCGTCGGCGAGAGCGGGGAGCCGATCGACGGCTCGGCGCTGCGTCGGCGCTACATCGCCGACCTCGACCGCGCCGGACTGCGCTTCCTGCGGTTCCACAACCTGCGCCACACATTTGGCTCGCTGGCAATCAACTCGGCCTCGATCGTCCAAGTCCAGGCGTGGATGGGGCACGCCGACATAAAGACGACGATGCGCTACTTGCATCACAAGAGCCGGGCGGAGGACGCCGAACTGCTCTCGGGCGCCTTCCGGGCGAAGGGCGAGCTCGAGGAGGCTGCCTGATCGGATGGCACGCGGCCGCTTGGCCGGCTAGAATGGCCGGGTCACGCGGATGTAGCTCAGCTGGCTAGAGCGTCGCCTTGCCATGGCGAAGGTCGTGGGTTCGAATCCCATCATCCGCTCTGCGTCAAGCTGAGCACATCAGCCGCTTGATCGAATGAGACGCACAGCGATTCCGATGCATACGAGACACCGAGCATTGCATGGTCGCGGTTGACGGCGACGAGGTGAGCCGGCCATCAGGTGACGATGACCGTGATATGTGCCAGCACGTGGTCCCGGGTGCAGTTGACGTAAACGCTCGCCGAGACGCGGTATCGGCCGGCTGCCTTGTAGCGATGGGATAGGCGCCAGGTTTGGCGCGTCGGGGTGCCCCCTCCAGCTACACAGAATTGGGGCACGACGTTCTCGGCGCTTGTCCCGTCGCCGTAGCGGAGCCGATAGCCGAGAGCACCGGAGGCATGGGGCGCATACGCGGTGAGGTTGAGCTCAACGGGTGAGCCGGTCTTCGCCCGCATCGGCGTGGCCATCAGCGTGACGGTCAGACTCCCGGAGCGCTCGGTGGTAGTCACGGAAGCCGAACTCTTCCCCGCCCCGTCGGATGACAGGGCGTGTCCTGCCCTGGCCGCGCTACCGAAGGCACTACATCCAGCTATCGAGAGCCCAAGGGTAACGACCGCCAGCACCAGCGCAAGCGACAGCAGCGAACCTCTCTCAACCCGTCCCACGGCAGACACCCTTCGACGCAGAGCACGCACGGGAGCGTCCAGGCGGTTGGTAGTGAACGGTCACGGTCTCGCTCACGGTCGTTGACGAGTTGCTGCGCGGGTGGAAGACGATCGTGACCGGCACACGCAGCGTGCGTGAGCTCTTTAGGACGCCGAGGGCGCTCTTGGTCGGCTTGATCGTGACCGTCACGGTGTCCGCTCCAGGCGCAGTGGCCGAGGCCGTCCCATAGGTGATCTTACGAGTGCGCTTGGTCTTGCGTTTGCGTGATCCGGCTGCCGCCTTGCGGATCGACGCAGTCGCTCGGGCGTCGATTGACCCGGCGGCGGGAGCCTCGAGCGTGAGCTCAATATGACCATCGCGTCCAACCTTCACGCTCAAGACACTGAACACGCTGGAGACTGGCGGTGGTGGCGAAGGTCCTGTCGAGGTGGTTGTTCCTCCGGTCTGGCCACCCTTTGATTCGCCGCCACCGTGACTCCCTTCACCTTCGGCCGGTGGGGAAAACGTGCTCGTGACCGCGTAGCCAGCGTTATCTACGGCCACGCACAGTCCTTCGGGTGCGCACGACACGCCAGTTAGGGCGTGCAGGGGGGTGATGGCGTGACCCGGGTCCACGCTGCCGATACTCCACGCACCGGCGCCGCCGGTCGGGTTAGTGGAGGTGAGCACGTTACCGTCTTCGTCTACCGCGACGCACAGCGACACCGAGGGGCAGGAGACGCCGGTGATCGCGTGGCCCGGATCGACACTGGCGAGACTCCACGCGCCGGCACCGCCAGGCGGGTCGGTCGAGCTCAGGACGTTGCCCGCTCCATCGACCGCCACGCACAGCGAAACGGATGCACAGGAGATGTCTTCGAAGGGAATGTCGCCGTCGATGCGCGTCGGAACCCACGCCTGTTGTTTGTTCGTCGGGCTGGTGGTGATCGACACGTAGCCGTGGCTGTCGACTGCCGCGCAGAACGAGGTGGAAGGGCAGGAGACGCCGTCGACAGGATCGATAATGTCTTGCCCATTCCCCGGGGGGAACACGAATCCTTCGCTGGCCGGCGCCCACGTCGGCTGTTCCGGCGCGGGACGCACGGTGGGATCGGCCGATACGCGAACATCGCCATAGGAGTCCACGGCGACGCAAAGGGTGGTAGAAGGGCACGACGCTGTGAAGTGGGGTTCGAAGTGCGGAGGTGCCGGCCAGATCGGCTGGACGGTTTCTGCGGTCGCGTACCAGCTTTGCGCTGCGGTCGGTTCGACGGAAGCAACCGTGTCATATGCGGTGCCACCGACACATAGAGACGCGGTCGTGCAGGAGACGCCCCAGACGCTCGCCCAGAGCTTCTCGGTCGCGCTCCACGCCCCGACGGCAGGGTCGGTGGTGGTGATTATGTTCTTTGCGTCATCGGCCGCCGCGCACAGCGAGATCGACGGGCAGGAAACGTTATAGAGTTTGGGCGGGTTGTTGGAGTCCACATGCGCGCTCGCCCACACGCCCGCAGTCGGATGGCTCGTGCTTAGGACGTCACCATCGCTGTTGACAGCGATGCATAGCGATTCCGAGGCGCACGACACGCCGAAGAGGAGTTCTTCTTCGGCATCGACGTGGCTGGGAGTCCAGGCGCCCGCGCCGCCGGTCGGGCTCGTCGAGCCGAGCACGTTTCCGGCGCCGTCGGTCGCCACGCACAGCGACGCCGAGGGACAGGAGACGCCGCCGATCGCCGTGCCGCTGCCGTCAACCTTGCTCGTCGTGGTCCAGCCCCCGGTGCCCGGTTCGGTCGAGGTGACCACGTCGCCTTCGCCGCCGACCGCCGCACACAGCGCGCCTCCGTGGTCGGTGCACGAGACACCCAGCAGCGGGGTCGTCGCGGCCACATCGCTCACGGTCCAGGCGCTCGTTCCTGCAGTGGGATGGATCGATGTCACGACATCACCGGCTTCATCAACGGCCACACACAGCGATTCCGAAGCACACGCGACACCACGCAGCACGTATCCATCGACGTGGATCGTGCTCCACGTTCTCGCGCCGCCAGTGGGGTCTGTCGAGGTGAGCACATTGCCCGCGCTGTCGACCGCCACGCACAACGATTCAGAGGGACACGAGACACCGAGCAGCGTGTTGTCTTCGACCGGCTCGACATCGTAGTGCGTCCACGCCGCCGCGCCTCCGGCGGGCTCGGTCGCGACGAGCACTTCGCCTTGGGCGCCGACAGCGACACACAGGCCGCTAGACGGGCACGAGACGGCCCGCAGGCACAGCGCGATCAGGTAGCAGGGAGTGTTGGGCTTGTACGTTTGCGGGCCGAGCTGAGCGAACGACCACGCGCTCGCACCCCCAGCGGGATCGGTCGAGCTGACGATGCCCCCGAACCGATCGACGCCTACGCACAGCGACACCGAGGGGCAGGAGACGGCGTCGAGTTCGGGCTGCGGCGGCAAGCTGTCGATCAGCGTCGGTGGGGACCAACTCAGCGGCGAAGAGGCCAGCGATGGCCCGCAGTTGACCAGAAGGCCGCCTGCAAGCACCAGCGAGAGGAGTCCAGCTAGCCAGAGGACTCTGCACGGCCTGCCATGCGCACTGCAGCGACGGAATATCTCACCATCGCCGTCCCATACTTGCGCGCCTATACTATAGGATCCCATCAGCTACAACTATATCGGAAGCCCGTCGCCGATGCGAAACAAGACCCCCGAGGGCCGGTCGACCTCGGGGGTCTTGCGGCCGAAGCCGGTCCTCTACGGAGTAACCTTCCCGATCTTGCTCGTCCCAAAATCGGCGAACCAAAGGTTCCCATCGGGACCCTGCGTAATGTCGCAGGGTTCGCTTCCTTTGGGGAGCGCGTATTCCGTGATGATACCTGACGTTGTGATATTACCGATCTTGCTGGTGCCCCACTCGGCGAACCAGAGATTTTTGTCGGGACTCTGCGTGATGCCGATGGGCGAGCTTTCTTTGGGCAACGCGTATTCGGTGATCGTACCCGACGTCGTGATCTTCCCAACCTTACTAGTCTCGTTGTCGGTGAACCACAGGTTCCCGTCAGGACCCGCGGTGATGCCTGTTGGTTGGCTTTCTTTGGGGAGCGCGTATTCGGTGATCGTACCCGACGTCGTGATCTTCCCGACCTTGCTGCTCCGGCGGTCGGTGTACCAGAGGTTCCCGTCAGGACCCTTGGTGATGCCGAGAGGTTCGCTTTCTTTGGGCAGCGCGTATTCGGTGATCGTACCCGATGTCGTGATCTTCCCGATCTTACTGGTCTTATCATTGGCGAACCAGAGGTTCCCGTCCGGACCAGTTGTGATGCCATGAGGCCCGCTTTCTTTGGGGAGCGCGTATTCGGTGATCGTACCTGACGTCGTGATCTTTCCGATCATGCTGGTACTGAGGTCGGTGTACCAGATATTCCCGTCAGGTCCATCTGCAATCCCGTGGGGATTACCTTTTTCCGACAACGAGTATTCTGTGATCGTACCCGAGGTTGTAATCTTTCCAATCGCGGCAGCTTTGCCGGTGTCGGCATACCAGAGGTTCCCGTCAGAACCTTCTGTGATCGCGTACGGACCGCTTCCTGTCGGCAGCGAATATTCCGTGATATGGCCAGCCGGTTCGACAGCGCCATCGGGCGTCCCGTTCCCACTCGGCCCATCATAGCCTTTTTCTGCGTTGCAGAGAGAGGTCGGTGTGCAACCTTCTTCCTTGGCGAAGTTGGTCCCTTTCGTGATGTCGAACATATGGCTTGCGTCAAGGTAAAACGCATCCGCGCCTTCCAGAGACCGCGAGTAGCTGGTGCTCAGTCCCTCGACGCCAGCGATAAACGGAGAAGCCACGCTCGTGCCGCCGACGTCATGCCATTTTTCACTATAACCGTAGGTGTCATATATGGAGACGGGAGTGCTCGGATCGGCCACGGCAGCCACGTCGTTGTCCATACGGTGTTCGCATGCGGTGTAGAAGTCTTGCCACGAGGGCTTGCTCTGCGTTTTGCTGCAACCGCCGCCACTGCTGTAGAAGCCCTCGGTCCCCCATACGGTCTCCGCCCAGCCACGACTTCCTTCTTCTGTCGGCAGCAGCGTCGTACCGCCGACGGAGATCACGTCTGGTACGGTAGCCGGGAAGCTCGGTGATTTGGCACCCGCTTCCCAGTTGTCATAACCTTCATCGCCCGCCGAGACCGTTACCGAAATGCCAGGGTGAGTATAGTCGGAGTCGTATTTGGCAAAGCCTTTGCCTTCCGATTCATATTCTTCGGGCTCACCGTAGCTGTTGCTGATCTCGGTCGCACCGAGTTTGGCAGCCTCATTGGTGGCTGCCGCCAATTCTCCTATGTTTTCTGCGTTGTTGGCCTCCATCAAAAGGATATGACATTCAGGGCATGCTGCCGAGACCATATCGAGATCCAAGGAGATCTCGACTGACCATCCAGCGTTGCTTGTCGGATACGAGCCTTCTTCCCCTTTTTGGTTGACCTTTTTGAAGCATTTGTTTTCTTTGGTGCATTCCGAGAGTCCATAGTGCGACCTGTAGGCCGCCAGGTCCGATTCTGCGTTCGGGTCGTTGTAGGCATCGACGATCGCCACGGTCTGTCCCGAGCCACCAGTGGAGGGGAGCTTGTACGCCGACCGTAGGTCGCTCGGATCGAACCCGCCGAGCTCCCCGCTCCCTGCGGTATACGTTTTGACCCCTTCTTTCGTTTGATCGAGTAGCACATAGCACGTCGGTTTGTTGCCAGATGCTTCCGGACAAACGTGTTCGACTGACGCGTAGGCTGCGGCATTCCACACGCAGGCGCTGAGGAAGACGACGGCCATTGCAGAGATCAGGCAGGCCAGGATGCCCGCACCACGATCGCGTATCAGCAGACGACTCATGATTTTATACCTCCCTTTTGGGTTTGGACCACCGGCCCGGAAGGGCCAGGACTTGCTCCGATTTGAGTCCCGGAGTGCCTATCCTTCGCAAGATATGCGCCTCGGCGCCGACGCTCCCGTGAAGGCCACGGGGTGGCTCTGGGACGACCCTAGCCTATCGAACTGTGGGCTGCCAAGAAAAGATCCGTAATACGGAACATCTGTCCGGAATACGGAACGCTAACCCCGCAAATTGCGAGAAATTCTATACCGGCGAGTAGCACGATCAGGCTCAAGTAATCCCACCTCGACCAGCGCGACGACATAGCGATGCACCGTGGTCCTCGACATCGCCAACTCACGCAGACAGGCGACCCAACCGCCGCGAGGTTCTCGGGCGGGCCGCCGCCATCAGATTGGCTCGCATAGCCGCTCGCGGCCCGCGCGCGCGAGGGTGGGCCAGTCGCACTCGGTGAAACCGGGTGCGCCGGGGAACAGGTCGAGCGTGATCGGTTCGCGGCCCTGGGGCAGCGCGAGCGCACGCCCGGCCGGCATCGCACGGAGATCCGCGGGGTGGATCGCGCGCTCGCGCTGCTGCACATAGGAGTGACTGTCCCCGCCGGTATAGGTACGGCCGAAGCGCTCCACCTGATGCGCCGTCGAGCTGTTCTCCCCGACCTGCGCGCGCCACACCAACTGCTCACCACAGGCATCGGAGACCAGCTGCGCGGTGTAGGGGTCGGCGACCCCAGCGAGCACGAGGCGCAGTGCCGGCGTGGACCACATCGTCGCGGTCTCGTGCTCACCCCACCGCGCCCGCGCCTGGCTCATGTCCTGCACCCCCAACACCGGCACGATGCCCTGCTGGATACCCTCGCTCAACAGCCGAGGCAGGGAGCGGATCGGCGCGATATTCGCAACCTCGTCCAGCGCGAGCAGCAACGGCCGCTCAAGACGACCCTCCGGGCTCGTGATCGCGAGATCGATCGCCTTCGCGCACAGGCCGTCCAGCACGGCCGCGATCAACGGCGCCAACTCCTGCTGGATACGCGAGGGAGAGATCACATACAACGTGCCACGCTGCGCCAACAACTCCTCCAGGTCGATCTGGCGTGTCACCCCAGGGTCCGCGCTCTCCCTAACCGCCGCCCGCGAAGCCCACGCGAGCGCGACCTGCGCAGTCCCCAACACCGACGTGCGGTAATCCCCTACCGCCTGCGCACCCACGCCCGACAGCTCCTCAAGCGCGATCTTCGCCTTCGCCTTGCGCAGAATCTCCGCCGGCTGAGAGAACTCCGAGCGGCCAAGCCAACCCCGCGCGACGTCCATCCCGCCGCCCGAGAGAGCGGCGGCGTGAAACAACGGGGCGAGCAGCGCACGCGCCGCGACCGCGAAATGCTCACCATGACGAACCGTCTCATCCTCACCGGCCGGGGACAGCATCGCCGCCGCGACCTCCACCGCGCCGTCCCACGTCTCACAACGCGCCAGGGGCGAGAAGCCGACGGTGGCCTCCGGGTGCCCGAGGGACCCGGTCGGGTCGTACACCGCGACCGGGCCGAGCCGCGCGCGGTGCGCCGCAGTGGCGAGGATGTCGCCCTTCGTCGAGGTCACGAGAGCCGGCCCGTCCCAGCACGCCAACGTCGGCGCGATCACCTTCCGCGTCTTCCCCGAACGCGGCGGACCCACAACGATCGCCGCACAGTCCGCCGGGGAGCGCAGCACCCCATCGTTGGTGCGACCCGCCCATACACTCGTCCCCGCGATCACGCCGTCCGGCTGCGCGATCCACGGGTCATCGGATCCATGGGCCGCTACCAGCGCCCTCTCCCTTGGTTCGTGGGCGCGTAGCACGCCGATCACCCACAGCCCGCCCGCGACGCACCCCGCGAAGCTCACCAAGACCAGCAGCACACTCATGACGCTCACCGCCAGCGTGGAGGGTCGGGCCACCGCGGAGGATCTGGCGGGCGCGGCGGCGGACTGTACGGGCGCGGCGGGAGCGGCGCCAAAAGTGGGGAGCGCAGCGGTTCGGGGCCACCCGGCGATGGCGCCGGGTATTTCGGTTCCTGGCCCTTGATATGCGGCGCAAGCACCATCGCCAACCCCAGCAGCAAGAACACAACCATCCCCATCGCGATCGGCGACGCTCCAAGGATCGCGCCTAGGGGGTAACGCGGCCCCAGCGGGCCGAACCCGCCATGCGCCCGCTTCCACGCACCAGCTACCGGATCAGCCCACAACGGCCACACCAACCACAACACGACCATCAGCACCCCCGCCACACGCAAACGCTGACCCCACCGCAGAACGTCAAGCTCCAAGGGGCGCAGCAAACGGTCGAACACCGCGGACGCGAACAGCCATCCGCAGACCGGCACGAACACCGGCACCGCCCACCACCCGAACCGCAACCCGGCGACGGTGAACAGCGCGTTCAGCCCCAACGCGATCAGTCCCAGGAACGCACCGATCACCAGCACCGCGCGCAGCATCGCCTCCGGTCAGCCTCTCGATCAGCGTGCGAGCGCCCAACAAAGAACGACTCGGCCCATCCCGGCGGACGATCCATCCGCCGACCCCACCGAGGATCACGAGCACCCATCACGACACCTCTCTCTTTGGCTTCGGTTTCTCAGCCAGGCTCGCCAGCAGCGCGGCCTCGGTTCGCGGCCTGAATGCCGCACGCCTCCCACGGCCCCCGGACACTGGGGGCCGCTGGTATGCCGGGCTCCTCGCCGGCCCCGCGGCGAACTGCTCGTCCAGCCACTCTTCGAGCATCGCCCGCGTGAACCGCAGATGACGCCCGACACGCAGACACGGCAACTGCCCAAGCCGCGCAGCATCCCGCACCCACGACACCCGCACGTTCAACAACGCCGCCGCAGCCGCGCAGTCGAGCAGCGGCTCCGCCAACGACACCTCCCGCCCGGCAACCGGGCTGTCCTGCCGGCTTCTACTCCCAGCCATCAGCCACGCTCCTTCCACGCAGCCTCTTGGCTGCGGATCAGGCCGCTCAATCGCGGCGTATCCCATAGACGCGTCAGCCGAGCAAACACCCGCCGCAAAGACGAATCCGCCGCGCGCGGGCCGGCCAGCCAATTACTCATCTCGAATCTCCCCATCGAAAAGCTCCAGTCTGTAGTCGTTCCGAGAGGCCAAATGCCCCCTAACGAATTTGCGGATCCAGCAAACTTCATGGGGTTATTGACCCTGAGCGGCCGAAAACGGCCACGCAATTTGCGACCAGCTCGCCGAACACCGATCCACGACCTCCCACCCCCACCTTTTTTGAGCCCCAGCGAGGTGAGCCTTCCCGACCGCGTACAATGGCTTTGAGAGCAAGCTCCTCATGGCAGCCAACCCGCACACTCCCCCCCACCAGCAGCACCGCCCGATGCCCTCGGAGCGTCCAGTGCGCCACGCCAAGACCTCCGATCCGGGCGAGCGGCGGGAGCTGATCCGCCGCGCCACCACTCGCGTGCGCACGAAAGCCAGCATCGACTTCCTGCGCGACGTGCGCGGCCGCTGACCCCCCAGTGGCAGCCAAGCGAGGCTCCCCCGCCGCGCTGCGGGGCGTGCTCGCCTTCGATCACCCCGGATGGACCGCCCCCACGCGCGTAGTGGTCGATACGAGCGTCGTGGTCGAGGCGATCGTGCCGAACACCTCGACTCACGATGCGTGCGCCGAGCTGTTTCAGGCGCTCAGCGACGCGGGCACGACGATCGTCTACAACGGCCTACTCACGACAGAGCTGGCCGAGACGTTGTTCCGCCTGGCGTTGCTCGACCGCTGGGGCCGCAAGCAGTGGCGCAGAGCCCGCTATGACGGCCGTGCCCGCCGCCGCGCGGGACGCCTGCTGTCCGCCGGCCTCGGCGCATGGCAGGACATCCTCGACAGCGTGAACTCCTCACGGGTCGGCCACGACGAGGTCAGCGACGACGTGTACGAGCTTATGCGCCGCTACGGCCTCGGCTCCTACGACGCCGTGCACGCCGCCACGGCACTCAAGGAGGGCATCCCCGACATCGCCACGCTCGACCAGGGCTTCGCCGCCCTGCCTCCATCGGCAGCGCATATACACACCACCAGCCGGCGCCTACCCCAGATGCGCAGCGTGCGCGGTGGACCCCCAACGCCACCCAATGCGTAGCCGCTGACCTGGGCAGCGATGAAGCAGTCGAAGGCCGCGTGCGTGGGCTTCTGGCCCAAATTGCACGACCAGGGCAGCCTTCAGAATCCTCGTTCGTGGTCTAAGATTTCTCCGGTGCAGGCCCCGGACCTCGTCGCGGTACGCGCAGCCATCCAGGAGAGGGTCAACGGTATGGAGGATCTCAACGCCGTCTTTGCGAGCGTCGGCTGCGAGATGGCGGATGCCGTGGCGTTCTCGCGCACCACGACCCAGGACATGCTGGTCGAACTGCGCGCCAGATTGACCCCGGAGGAAATTGCGTCGAAGCGCTCCCTCTTCGCTTTGCTCAGCGAGCACGCCGAGTTCGCTTGGATCGACGCATGCCTCAACGGCCTGTTCCTTGCCGGCCCAGCTGGCGAAACCATGCCCGAGGGAGCGCTGCAGACCGCAACGCAAGCAGTGCTTGCTCGATATGCCGAGGGGCATCGGCCCCCCGACATTCTACGAAGCCTTCATCTCGACCCCGAGCCAATCGAACATACCGCCCTGAAAGAAGGGCTCAGGTTTGCCGCCGACGTATGCCATGACCTGAAGAAGGACGATACCCCCGACGGCATCATGGCATTCAAGGGCGTCTGGGTAGACGGCTTGACGGTCGCCATCCAGGCCCGGCGAGAACACCAATCCGCGCTGGCGTAGCCATCAAGCCACCGCTACAAGCGGGCTCAGTTCGGGAGAAACTTTCGGGAGAAACTTCCACAAAAGTGCCAATTTACAGGGAAGAAGCTACCTGTTCCTTCTGCATGGCAAGCAGACGCTCTAGCCAACTGAGCTACATCCGCGTGGGTCGATCATTCTAGCCGGCCGCACGGCATCGCGTCCCCCGGAGTACCCATGGCCCGGACCCAGAGGAGTTCCCTCGTGAGGTCGCCACTGCGCCGGCGCACCGCGCGGACGGGCGTCCGACCCCCGCCGGCTTCAGGTTGAAGGGCGCTCGCCGAGCTCGCCCGCGCGGATGCGCTCCGCGAGCCGCGCCGACTCTTCGCGGACCATCGTGCCGTCGGGCAGCTCGACGACGGGAAGAATCTTCTCGCCGCTGCCTTCGATCAGCTCGGTGCGCCTGCCGCGGATCGAGGGGTGCTTGACGATCTCGTACTCGATCCCCGAGTCCTCGAGCGCCTTCTGCACCCGCCAGCAGGGGTGCGGTCCCTTGACGAACATGACGCCGCAGCGATGCAACTTAACGGCCATGGCGCCTCAGACCAACTACCAACTTGCCCAACAAGGACATGGCGGGATCATACAAGGAGGTCGACGGAATCTTGCCTCTCCCCTCCCCAGTGACTCAACCGAGCGCAGCCTCCACTTTGCGAGCGAACTCCGGCGGATCGATCGCCGGGTAGCGATACAACTCGGGCAAGCCGCTCCTTCAGCGCCGGAAGCTCGCGCAGCAACTCGTCGACTTCTGGCTCGAACCGCAGGTCCACATCCATCGTCGAGCCTCGCCACCCCTCGATCACCGCCGTCGCACCTCCCGTCAGGTAGATCCGCGTCGGTGAGCCAGCCACCCGCCCGAGGCTGCGCGCCAGCTCGCGCAAGCGACCCTCGTCAACCGGAGGACGCATGCTCCGCCGCCCGCGCAAAGCTGACCATGCGAGCCACAAGCGCGTTGTAGCGGCTGTGAGCCCCCTGGTGGGTGTCCGCGGAGATCACTTCATACAGGCGTTGCGAAGGCATCTCGCCCCTATATGCCGGGACATCCAAGCCAAGGCGCCGCAGGCGCGGCGCCGCCATCGCGACCAGCAGCGCCGACTCGCTCTCCCGGCCCGCCCGGAGATCCGCGAGCCCCTCGCGCACGAGCTCGTGCCCCGGAAGGTCGGTGGAGACTTCCAACACTCGCCCATCGTAGACCGGTCGCCGCGCAGGCCGGTCGGGTGGCGGGAGGTAGGATGGGACACCTCTACCGGGGCATCCCCCGTGTAGCGGGTCATCAGCGAGACCCGCCGGCGACACATTTTGGACCGCGGTCCAAAGGCGCGAAGGGCGCCGTGGGTCAATATCAACCCATGACCCGCTCCCTCTCACACTCGATGCCCAGCACTCCACGACGGTTCCTGCTGCTCCCCGAGGAATCGCTCGCCGCCCCCGGACGGGGGCCGCGGATACGGCGCTACAGACTCGCCAGCGTTGCGCGGCGCTCCGGACCGGGCGCGAGCGATCGCTCTCCCCGTCGGCCCACGGCCGACGGGGAGGGGCAGTAGCTGCGCGCCGTTGCCCTCACGCAAGTGGCGGCTCCATCAGCCGAGCGGTCCTTCCGCAGGTGCCCGCCCCATCAGCCGAGCGGTCCTTCCCTGCCGATAGGCTGCGACGAACGCCGCGGCGCCGCCGCGCCTGACTGTGGGAGCAATCGATGGACGCGCCGACACACCCGCTGCACCCCGGGGACGACGAGCCCGGGCAAGGTGGAGGTCGCGAGGCACACGCTTGCGAGGCACCCGCGCAGGAGCGACCGCTGGATGTGCCGATCCACCTGCTGCAAGACGCAGCACAGCCGCCTAACTATGCGACACCCGGCTCCCACGGTTTCGACCTATGCACCGCCGAAGCGGCGGAGATCGCGCCCGGGGAGATCGCGCTGGTGGGCACGGGGCTGGTGTTCGCCACGCCGCCCGGCTGGTGCCTGCTGGTGTGCCTGCGCTCCTCCACGCCGCGGAAGTTCGGCGTGATGCAGCCGCACGCGGTGGGAATCATCGACGAGGACTACCGCGGCCCCGCGGACGAGGTGCGGCTGCAGCTGTTGAACTTCACCGCCTCCCCCACCACGATCCCCGCGGGCAGCAGGATCGCGCAGGGGGTGTTCGTGCGCGCCGGTCGGGCGCGGTGGAGCGTGCACGCTCCAGAGGAGCACAGCCGCGGCGGCTTTGGCAGCACCGGCGTGTAGTAGTGCTTTGGTAGGACCTGCGGGTAGGACCTGCCGAACGCCCACGGATGGCCGGCGAGTCCAGCGTTGGTGGGCCAATTCGGCTAGAACACTTGCGGGTGCTCGGCACAAAGCTCAAGCTTGTATTTCAATCATCCGATGCCTGCGAAGATTCATGCTACCCACACCAATCGCGATGAATGGAACAGAACCAAAGCTCTAGGAAGCCAAACCCGGCGGTCCTTTGGAAGAATGACGAAGAGATGACCAAGAGTTCCCGATACCTTCCCACCGATATCCCCGTACCGATCGACGACGGAGCCGCCGATCACCTGCGGGGGATGGAGGTGCCGAGCGTGACGCTCAGCTCGACGCTCGGCGAGCGGCTCGACCTCGCCGCCGCCACCGAGCGCCTTGTCGTGGTGTACGTCTACCCGCGCACAGGGGTCCCGGGCGAGCCGCTGCCGGAAGGATGGGACGCGATCCCGGGCGCCCGCGGCTGCACGCCGCAGAGCTGCGCCTTCCGCGACCACGTGCTGGAGCTCGCGGCGTACGGCGCCTCGGTGCTCGGCCTGAGCACCCAACCACACGAGGAGCAGCGGGAGTTTGCCGGCCGCGAGCACATCCCCTACCCACTGCTCAGCGACCCCGACTTGCAGCTGGCGCACATCCTTGGACTGCCCACGTTTGAGGCCGCCGGCCGGAGCTTCTACCGGCGCCTGACCCTGATCGCTCATAAACAGCGCATCGCAAAGGTCTTCTACCCCGTCTTCCCTCCGCACCGCAACCCCGCCGAGGTGCTCGACTGGCTGGCGGATCAGCCGATTTAGGGCTCTCCCGAGAGTCCTTAGGAGCCGGCCGAGCCAGCCGCGGCGAGCTGTTCCGGCTCCGGCGCTCGATCCGGCCCTCCCTCCGCTGACGCCCCCTCCCCGGCATCGGCATCGGCAAGCCCCCGCAGCGTCACCATCCGCGTGGCGAGCGGGATGGCAAACAGCACGACGGCCGCCATCGCCAGAAAGGCGGCGAGCGGGTGGTGGACGAGCGCCTGCACGAGTAGCGCGACCACCAAGCCGCCGAGGTTGCCCGCCATCCACACGATCGCCCCTGCGGTGCCCGCCGCGGGGCCGGCCAGTCGCTCGGCGACGGTCATCAACACGGGCAGCGCGGGGAGCAGCACCGCGCCCATCGCCACCATCACCACCGCCCGCCCGGCGATCCCGGGCAGCACCCCCAGGGCGACGCTGCCGAGGCAGCCGGCAACGATCACCGCCGCCATGAACCGGCGCTCGGCGCCGCGAGCCGCAATCGCGGGGGGGAGCACCGCGCAGCCGACGACGCCCGCGATGATCATCCCCACAAGCAGCGCGCCTGCGGCGGTTTCGGAGATGCCGGAGGGTTGCAGCAGCGTCTGCAGCCACGTGGAGAGCGCGACAAACACGCCGAAGCCGAGGAACGCGAGGCCCGAGATCACGCGGATCTCGGGGCGCCTCCACAGCGCACGCGCGACGCCCCTTGCGATCGCCGTCTGCTCCCCCTCACCGCTGCCGCGCCGGCGTAGCGCCAGCGCGAGCGCGGCGGCGGCCAGCACAGCGATTGCGGCCTGGATCTCCAGCAGCAGCTCCAGGCGCGAGGCGCCCAGCAGCGGACCGAGCAGCAGCGCGGCGAGCATCCCGAGGAAGCCGGCGGCGGAAGCCAGCGAGATCCCCAGCGCGCGCGAGCGCGCGGGCAGGTATTCGCCGGGGAGCTTCGCCACCGCGCTCATCACCACCGGCTGGGCGAGCGCCACCAGCGACTGCCCCACCAGCGCCCACGCGAACGTCAGCCCGCCGAGGCGTACCAGCCCACCGGCGGCGACCAGCGCCCCCCCAAGCGCGAGCGAGGGCCGAAACCAGCGATCGAGTAGCGCGCCCGCGGGGATCGCCAGCACGACGTACAGCAGCGGAAAGATCTCCGCCAGCCACCCCACCGCCCCGACCGACACCCCGTAGCGGTGGGCGGATTCGGTCGTGATCGCCGCGTAGGTCAGCCATAGCATCTGGGTGGCGGCCGCGACCGACCCGTACGCCGCGACCACGCGCCAGCCCGCCCCGGTCGATCCCCGCTCGTCCTTCCCTGCCACGCCCTCGGCTTGCATTTCGGGCCCTTGCATTTTGGCCTTGTAGCACAAACGGCGACTCGCCCCCAGTGCGTCAGTCACCTCCACTACGTCGCCTCCACTACTTCACAAAATGAAGGGTAGGGGTCCCAAAACAACGCACCAACCCCACCTCCCTCGCCCACCGGCCGCAGCCCGGCTCACCGGGCTTGCCGAGAGCGCTCGAGTCGCTCAACTTTTTCGATATTCAGGTCCTTCCCGGATACGCCGATATGTACAACGTGGCCCGGGGAGAGCGACAGCGAGCATGGCTGCCGGCCGCCGTGACCCTGTGCGTGGCAGCGCTCACGCTTGTAGGCACGTGCGTGACGTACAGGCAGGCCCAACACAACGCGCAATCGCAGCGCGCCACTCTTGCGACGAACATCCGCACGCAGACGGTGGATACGGTGGACGCGGCGATCCGCCGCACCGTCGAGCTCGCGGCGAGCGCCGGCGCCGACTGGCATGCGCACACCGCGATCTTCGCCGCTGTCGCCCGCGAATTGGAGCACGAACCCGGGATCAACGGCGTGGGGCTGATGGAAGTCGTGGGAGCCGCTCAGCGCAGCAGCTTCGAACACCGAGTCGCCCCGATCGAGACGAGCGGCCCGGGGGGCGCGCTGCACGTCGCGCCGGCGATGAGCACCTACTTCGTCGTGCTCGACAGCGCCCGCAGCACCGGAGGCCCCAGCGACGTGGGGTTGGACATCGGCGCGCGACGCACGCGTTTGGCCACGCTGCTGGGGGCGGCGAGGTCGGGACGGCCGCGCGCGACGCCGCCGGTACGCCTAATGAGCAGCGGCCGGTTGGGAACGGTGCTGTACGTGCCGGTGTACCGCCCTTCCTCGCCGATTCGCACACCGGCGCAGCGTCTCAGAGCGCTGCGCGGGTTTGCGTCTATCGGCTACAGCTACACGCTGCTAGCGCCCGCGCTGCTGCGGACGATCCCGCCGGGCACGGCCTTTTCGTTGCAGGAGGGCCACGTGCGGCTGATCGCAAAGGGCTCCCCGGTGAACGCCACCGACTCGCGGATCTTGGTCGCCGGGAGCATCTGGACGCTGGCCGTCGGCGAGCCCTCCCCCGCCCTCTCGTTGCCGGCGGCGATCCTGCTGGTGGGCGCGATGCTGACGCTGATGGTGGGCACCCTCGGCGTGCAGGGCCGCCGCAGGGAGCGCTACGCGCAGGCGCTGGTAGCCCGCCGCCTGGACGAGCGCGATCAGGCCGAGCGAGCGCTCGAGCAGGCGCGCAACGAGGAAGCCATCGCCCGTAGCCGGTATGAGGCCGAACTGAAGCACATGGCCGACCACGACCCGCTCACCGGCCTGCTCAACCGCCGCGCGTACGAGCGCAGCCTGGAGGAGCACCTGGCACGAGGCGAGCGCTACGGTCACGCCGGCGCGGTGATGGTGCTGGACCTCGACTCCTTCAAGGAGGTCAACGACACGCTCGGCCACAACGCCGGCGATGAGCTGATCGTACGTGTGGCGGGCGCCCTGGCGAGCCGTCTGCGCGAGAGCGACACACTGGCGCGCCTCGGCGGCGACGAGTTCGCGATCCTCACCCCCACCGGAGAGCGCACCGAGGCGGAGAACCTCGCCGACTCGCTGCTGGAGGTCGTGCGCCAGGAGCACGCCCCGCGTGGGCCGGGCGGACGCGAGCGACCGATCACCGCCTCGATCGGCGTCGCACCGCTGGAGGGCGTGGAGGAGCTGAGCGCCGAGGAGGCGCTGATCAACGCCGACCTGGCGATGTACGACGCCAAGGAGGCCGGGCGCGACCGCAGCGTCACCTACGGCGGCGCCGGTCGCGGGCAGGCGCACATCGAGGCGCGATTGGAATGGGCCGAGCGCGTCCGCGCGGCGCTCGACGAGGACCGTCTGGTACTGCACGCCCAGCCGGTGGTCGAAACCGCCACCGGGCTGACCACGCAACACGAGCTGCTGGTGCGGATGATCGACGCCCACGGCGACCTGATCCCCCCCGGCAGCTTCCTGCCGATCGCCGAGCGCTTCGGGCTGATCCGCGAGATCGACCGCTGGGTGGTGACCCGCGCGATCCGGATGCTCGGCGAGCACCGCGCGGAGGGTCGCCAGCCGGTTGTCGAGATCAACCTCTCCGCCCACTCGCTCGGCGACGCGCAGCTGGCGCTGCACATCGGCCGCGAGCTGCGCGCCGCGGGGGTGGCGGCGACACAACTGATCTTCGAGGTAACCGAGACTACGGCGATCGGCAACATCGCGGCGGCGCGCACCTTCGCCGAGCGCCTTGGCGAGCTGGGGTGCCGCTTCGCGCTCGACGACTTCGGCGCGGGCTTCGGCTCCTTCTACTACCTCAAGCACCTCCCCTTCGACTTCATCAAGATCGACGGGGAGTTCGTGCGCAACTGCACGGCCGACCCCACCGATCGGCTGGTGATCCGCGCCGTGGTGGAGCTCGCGCGGGGCATGGGCAAGCGCACGATCGCCGAGTTCGTCGGCGACGAGGCCACGTTCACCGCCCTCGGCAAGCTGGGCGTGGACTACGCCCAGGGCTTCCACCTCGGCCCGCCCGCACCGCTTGAGAACTGGCTGGGTGTGCCTGCCTCACGCCCGCGGTAGCGCACTTCGTCGCGGCCACATCACAGGCACTTCGTCGCGGCCACATCACCGCCACCGCAAGGCGCCTCTCAATAAACGGCGCCCTCTCTCAATGACGGCGCCCTTGAACGGGATCGGCCCGCCGGGGGCAGCGGGCCGATCTGGGAGGGAATGAGGGAGGGATGATGCTCCTCGTCCGTATGTTGCCCGGATGGCTCAATGCCAAACATGGATTTGTCCATTTTGGAGTTGTTGGAATGCCCCCTACCGTCGGCAAGGGCGATGGCGACTACGAGGCCGTGGTGAGCCTCGGCCGTGCGCCTACGTCGAGGGCAGCAGCGAGGGCGCGCGGCGTCCCTCGGCGGGTAGCCCACCGGGGGCCGCGGGGACACGAGACTGCTTGACGTTGTAGAGGCCGCGGTCGGCGCGGGCGAGGCAAGCGTCGAGATCCTCGCCGGGCTGCCAGCCGGAGATCCCCACCGACCAATCGACCGGAAGGCCCTCCCAGCGCAGGCGCTCGAGCACCCCGTCGGCCTCGGGCGGCGAGGTGGCGGGCAGCAGCAACACGAACTCATCGCCCCCATGACGCGCGAGGATGTCGCCGGCACGCAGGCGAACCTGCCATTCCCGCCCCAACTCGGCGAGCACCCGGTCCCCGGCGGCGTGCCCCAACCGATCGTTGATCTGCTTGAAGCCGTTGAGGTCGAGCACGGCAATCGTCAACGGCGTGTGTGTGCGGTCGGCGATCCCCCGCTCGCGGGCGGCGAGCGCGAGGAAGCCGTTGCGGTTGAGCAGCCCGGTGAGCGGGTCGGTGTCGGCGCGCTGGCGCAGGCTTTCGCTGAGGTTGCCGAGCACCAGGCCGGTGGACCACGCGGTGCCGGTGACAACCACCCACACGATCCCCATGTGCGGCAGCCCGCTCACGATCAGCCCGACCGCGAAGCCCACCGAGATCAGCAGCGCCTGTGCGAGCAGCGCGCGACGGGAGAAGAAGTGCGCCACGTACATCACCGTCCACGGGTATGCAAACGCCGCCAGCATCACCCCCCCGGTGGTGTGGGCGTTGGCGACCATCGCGCTCAGCGTCACCGCGCTCAGCGCCATCAGCAACTGCATGAACAGCATCGAGGGGTTGCGCGCGAACAGCCACAGCCCCACGCCTACCAGCAACGCGAGCACGCCAACCGACAGCTCCAGGCGCACCGGTTGGTCGGCGTTGAGCGGAAAGGCCACAGCCGCAAAGCACTCCGCGCCACGGCACACATACAGCAGCGAGGCAGCCCACACCATGGGCGGGCGCCTGTCGAGCAGCGACCCGAGTCCACCACGGGAGGCTCTCGGGAAACGCAGACCAAACATCTGCTCATCTCTTCGGATCGACCCGCCCCTGCCTTGAGCGCTAGCCTGGGTGGATGCTCTTCGGCCGCCGCACCCCCACCATGGTGGACCCGGCCTCAGCGCTCCCGGGACACCGTGAGGCACTCGAGGTGCCCGAGCGCCACGAGGTGCTCGGCACCCCGATGCGGCTGGACGCAGGTCAGCTCCCGGAGGGCCTCGAGCAGGCGGTGTTCGGGATGGGCTGCTTCTGGGGAGCCGAGCGAATCTTCTGGCAGGCCCCGGGGGTGTACACGACGGCAGTTGGCTACGCGGGCGGCTTCACCCCCAACCCCACCTACGAGGAGGTGTGCTCGGGGCGCACCGGACACGCGGAGGTCGTGCTGGTTGTGTTCGATCCGACCGCGACCAGCTACGAGGAGATGCTGAAGCTCTTCTGGGAGGGCCACAATCCGACCCAAAGCATGCGCCAGGGAGCGGACGTGGGCACGCAATACCGCTCGGTGATCCTGTGGCAGAGCGACACCCAGCGCATGCAGGCGGAGGCCTCGCGGGAGACCTACCAGCGGATGCTGAGCGCCGCCGGGCACGGGGAGATCGCCACGGAGCTGATCGGGGGACCCCCGACGCACCCGTTCTACTACGCCGAGTCCTACCACCAGCAGTACCTAGCCAAGAACCCCGGCGGCTACTGCGGGCTGGGCGGCACCGGGGTCAGCTGCCCGGTGGGCTTGACCACCGGCTGAGCCTGACCACCGAGCCCGGGGTCGCACTGGCGGCGGAAGACGCGTCGTCAAACCCGGCTGTTTCGCTGCAGGGGGGTCACATCGTGCGTGCAAGGTCGCGTGAGCGAGGTGCGCTTTGAGCACGAGCGATCGAGGACGCCGCCAGAGAACAACTGTGGCCCCGCCGAAGCGGGGCCACAGTTCCTATCGCGTCGTGGAGAAGTCACGCCCAGAGGATGGCGTGCTCCGCCGGAGGCGTCCTTGCCTACGTCTACGTCGCTCCGCCCACCGCAGCCGGCGTGGGCTGCCATGTCGGCGGGTGCGGACCCCCGAGGGTCGGCACATCCGAGGGGTACACCTCGTTGCCGTGGATCGCGTGATCGCCGATCTCCAGCTCCTCGTCGGAGAGCCGCAACGGGAACACCAGCCCGACGACCTTGAGGATGATGAACGTCGCCACTGCGGTGTAGGCGATCACCCATACCGCGGCCTCGGCCTGCCATCGCAGCAGCGTCCAGCTGCCGCTGATCAGCAACCCCGATTTGCCAGGCAGGTTGGCCGCCCCTTTCACGCCGATGTACTCGACGAGGGCTGGATCGGCGAGGAGCCCCACCATGAGACCCCCGCACAACCCGGCGATCCCGTGGGTGTAGATCACCCCGAGCGTGTCGTCGACGTTCCTGAACGGGCGTGTCCGGCTGAGGTAGCGGATCGCCATCCACACGATCGTCGCGTCGACGGCGCCGATGATCATCGCACCCCACCCGTTGACGAACCCGGCGGCCGGCGTGATCCCCACGAGGCCGGTGATCATGCCGTTGATCGCCCCGATCATCGACGGCTTGTCGCGGTAGAGGTAGTCCCAGCCGATCCACACCATCATCGCCACCGCGGTGCAGAGGTTGGTGTTGAGCACCGCCGCAGAGGCGTCGGCGCCGGCGTAGTAGGAGTCCCCGCCGTTGAAGCCGTTCCAACCGAGCCACAGCAACCCAGCGCCACACGCCAGCATCAGCAGGTTGTTGGGCGCGTCGATCTCACGATCGCGCTGCAATCGCGGCCCGATCACCCACGCGAACACGAACCCAGAGATACCCGCGGAGAGGTGGATGACATAGCCGCCGGAGTAGTCCAACGCGCCGTGCGCCGCGAAGTAGCCGCCGCCCCAGATCAGGAACGCGTTGACCGTGTACACGAACGTGATCCACAGCGCCACGTACGGGATCCACGCCTTGAAGTTGACCCGCCCGAGCACCGAGCCGAGCGCCAGGATCGGGGTGATCGCGGCGAACACGAACTGGAAGTACACGAGCGAGGACTCTGGGAAGTGGAACGGCGGGCCTTCAGTGACCGACGGGATTATCGCCTGGCCCTCCTCGGCCGTGTGGCTGAGCACGCTGCCAGGCTCGCCGAGAGCCGTCCCCAAGAACCCTTTCGTGCCGAAGATGCCCGAGCCGCTGTGGGCAATCGGAGAGCCGAAGCCCATCTTGAACGCCCACAGACACCAGACTATGAGCGTCACGCAGAACGCGACGAACACGAGCATCATGCTGTTGACCGACCAGCGCTTCTGCATCACGCCGCCGTACAGAACCGCCAGGCCGGGCAAGCTCATCAGCCCGACGAATGTGGCGGCGGTCATCTGCCAGGCGTTGTCACCTGCGTTCAGCCAACTTGGGTATGACAGCCAGGTCATGTGCCTCCATTCCCTGTCGTTGTGGATCGGTTGATAGCGCCAACGCCACCCCCGGCGAAGTGCGCCAATTGCGATTTCCTATGAAATCCGTCTTGCGGGACACTCGCCAGGGACACCGTGGCCAACACTTTGGGGAGGTCTTTCGACATTTGTATAGACGTGCCGCCGTCAGCCCGCGACGGGGCTGGCCGATCGCGGCGCGGCAGCAGCGCACCGTGATGGCAGCCGTCAGCGCCGCGGATCAGACCCCAGGCCACCGGCATGCCGCCAGTCCACGGATCCAGCCGGGGGGCTCGCCCTCAGCGGCGCGGGTCGAACGGAAAGCCGGCTCGCACGCAGGCAGCGCGCAGCTCTTCGGCGACGCTCTTGAACGCGCCCGGCGTGGCACACACGGTACGCGCCCGCGCCCCGCAGGCGTGCTCGGTGGCACCGCCAAGCGTGGAGGCGAACGTCACTTCGATGCAGTCCTTGCGCGCGGGCGCGCCGCTCGTCAGAGCGAAGACGCCGAGGCCGACCGCCGCCAGCGCCACGCATGCGAGCAGCACGGCGACGACGGTGCGCTCGCGCCGACCCCACCGCAGCGGCTCGGAGAGCCGCCGGGACTGGTCCATCATGATCATCGGATCGAGAAGGCTACTCGCCGGCTTTGAAGGCGAGCGCGGCGGAGTTGATGCAGTAGCGCTGGCCGGTGGGGCCCGGGCCGTCGTCGAAGACGTGCCCGAGGTGCCCCCCACAGCGGCGGCAAAGCACCTCGGTGCGGCGCATGAAGAGGCTTTTGTCGGAGCGCAGCTCGACCGCCTCGGCAACCGCCGGCTCGGTGAACGAGGGCCAGCCGGTGCCGGAGTCGAACTTGGTGGCGGACCCAAACAGCTCGGCCCCGCAGCCAGCACAGTTGTAGGAGCCGGTCTGCTTGTTGTGGAGCAGCGCCCCCGTGAACGGCGCCTCGGTGCCCGCCTGCCGCAGCACTTCGTACTGCTCGGGCGTCAGCTGCTCGCGCCACGCCTGCTCGGACTTCTGCTCTGAGTTGGCCTTTGGTGTATCGCTCATATCATCTTTGTAGCACCGTCACACACCGGCATCCGTCTAGTCCCCATACGCATCCATCGAGCCGCACGCGGGTAAGTGGACACGAAAGGGCAATCACCCGCAGCCGCCCCGCAGCCGCCAATCGCGAGACACAAAAGGGAATGGTATGCAGACGATCAAGCTGGGGCGCACCGACCTCGAGGTCTCGCGCATCTGCCTGGGAACGTGGCAGTTTGGCGGGGACTGGGGCCGGATCGACCGCGACGAGGCGATGGCGACCGTCGGACGCGCACGGGAGCTGGGCATCAACTTCTTCGACACAGTGCAGGGCTACGGGTGGGGCGCCTCGGAGAAACTGCTCGCACAGGCGCTTGCGGGGGTGCCGCGCGAGCAGGTGGTGATCGCGACCAAGGGCGGCCTGCGCCAGGAGGGCGGGGAGCTGTTGCGCGACTCGAGCCCCGTGTGGCTGCGCAAAGGAGTGGAGGAGAGTCTCGACCACCTGGGCACCGACTACATTGACATCTACCAGGTGCACTGGCCCGATCCGCGCACCCCGTTCGCGGAAACAGCGGCAGCACTGCAGGAGCTGGTGGACGAGGGCAAGGTGCGCCACGTGGGCGCCTCCAACTACGACGCCCCGCAGATCGCCGAGTTCGAGCGCACCCGCCGGCTGGAGACGCTGCAGCCGCCCTACCAGATGCTGCGCCGGGAGATCGAGCAGGCGGTGCTGCCCTACTGCCGCGAGCACGACATCGGCGTGCTGATCTACGGCCCGCTTGCACACGGCCTGCTGAGCGGGCACTTCACGCGCAAAACACAGCTGGAGCATGACGACTGGCGCGCGGGCAGCGATCTGTTCAGCGGCACGTCCTACCAGCGCAACCTCGGGATCGTCGAGCGCCTGCGGGAGCTGGCGGGCGAGCTCGACGTCACCGTCGCGCAGCTGGCGATCGCGTGGACGCTCGCCAACCCCGCGGTGCACGTCGCGATCGTCGGCGCCCGCCGCCCGGCGCACATCGAGGGCGCGGCGCCCGCCGCGGAGGTGCACCTCGACGACGACGCGATGGCACGCGTGGAGGAGATCCTGAACGAGGCGGCCGTGGTCGGTGGCCCCACCCCGGAGGGCGTGTAGGACGCCGCTTTGGAAGACTATATCTAAATGTATATACTGCTCTTCAATGAAGACTGCTGGGCTGATCCGCAGCGCCCGCCATGCCGCGGGACTCACCCAACTCGAACTGGCGCATCGAGCGCACACGGCTCAACCGGCAGTCGCTGCGTACGAGTCAGGGACGCGGACTCCCAACATCACAACGTTGGAGCGGCTGCTGCAGGCGTGTGATCACGACGTGATGCTGCTCGCCCGGCCCCGGATGCGGCGCGGCGCGGCTTCGCTGGCTGAGCTCGCTCCGACGATCACGGATGACCTCGGGGACAACCGCGAACAGGATGCAGTGCGGCTGCTGTTCGGGTTCGCCGACGACTTCAGGGGCTCCACCCGCCCCGGCAGAATCGCACTCATCCGCGACGAGCCCCCTCCGACCGGCGATTCCCGCTTCGACGCCGCCCTCGCCGGCATCGCGGAGCTGTTCGCCGCGGAGGGCGAAATCCTCACTCCCGCATGGGCGGACGGCCCCATCCGCTTCGTCGAGCCCTGGTGGTTCCTTGCAAGCCGGCCCGCCTTCCACGCCTACACCCTCGCCCACACGCCAGCCGTGCTCGCCCGTCACGGAGTGTTCATCGCACGCGAGGTCTTCGACCGTGCCTGAGAAGCACTTCACCCGAACCCGCATCCTCACCGCACTCCAAGCACTTGGGGACGAGTTGCTGCGGGAGGGCGTGCGCGGCCAGATCTTCATCGTCGGCGGCGCAGCGATCGCGCTGGCCTACTCGACGCGCCGAGTCACGAAGGACATCGACGCGGTATTCGAGCCCAAGGCCGCGATCTACAGGGCAGCCGAGAAAGTCGCCGAGGATCTCGAACTGCCCGAAGATTGGCTGAACGACGCGGTCAAGGCTTTCGTACCCGGCCCCGACGAGCACTCACGCCCACTTCGCGAGATTCGCGGCATCGAGATAACCACCGCCTCACCCCGCTACCTGCTCGCGATGAAGCTGATGGCGATGCGCTTTGGCGAGGACGACGAGGACATCGAGCTCCTGCTCACCGAGTGCGACGTGCACGACGTCGATGAGGCGCTCGAGCTGCTGCAGTGCATATATCCCGCGCGCGAGCCCCCCTTGAAGACGCGACTCTTCCTCGAAGAGATCCTCGGCCCACCGGGGCCCCAGCGGCGTCCACCGGAGTCCTAGCGGGGGCCTGCTATCGTGATCCTTACGTTCACGTCAAGTTGTGCACGCACCATCTGAGCCTCCGGAAAGGCAGCCCCTTGGCCCGCGCAGCCCTGAAGACCAGCAGCAAGACCGCCACCCCCCGTCGCCGACTCGGGGTCGCGGAAGGCCACGCCCACTACAAGTGGTGGGCGCTCTCCTGCACCAGCCTGGGGATGCTGCTGGCCGCGACCAACTCGGGGACGCTGATCATCGCGCTGCCCGACCTGGAGCGTTCGCTGCACGCCTCGCTGCTGGCGTTGGTGTGGGTGATCCTCGCCTACCTGATCGCCGCAACTGTGCTGGTACTGATGGCGGGGAGGCTATCGGACCTGTTTGGGCGCAAGCGCGCCTACATCGGCGGCTTCATCGTGTTCGCACTCGCCTCGCTGGGGGCCGGCTTCTCGCCCAACGCCGAAGTGCTGATCGTGTGGCGCGTGCTGCAGGGGATCGGCTCGGCCTTCCTGTTCGCCAACGCCGCCGCCCTGGTCACCGACGCCTTCCCCCACGACGAGCTGGGCCTGGCGATGGGCACCAACACGATGGTCGCCGCGATCGGCCTGGCGATCGGGCCGGTGCTCGGCGGCGTGCTGGTGGGCATCTCCTGGCACTGGGTCTTCTGGTTCAACGTGCCGCTCGGCCTCGCCGGTGCCGCGTGGGGCGCGCTGATCCTGCGCGAGCTCTCAAAGCCCGATGAGATCCGCGGGTATGACGTGCTCGGCAACCTCACCTTCATCCTTGGCCTCACCGGCCTCGTGCTGGGCGTCTCGCGCGGCGGGCTGAGCGGCTGGGATGACCCGATCGTGATCGGCGGTCTGCTCGCGGCGCTCGTGCTGCTGCCGCTGTGGGTGGCGATCGAGAGCCGCTCGCGCGCGCCGATGCTCGACCTGGCGCTGTTCAAGAACCGCCTGTTCGCGGCCGCCACCGCCGCGGCCTTCATCAACGGGCTGGCGCGCTTCGCGCTGATGTTCCTGTTCGTCTTCTACTTCCAGGGCGCCCAGGGCAACACGCCGATCACCGCCGGGGTGAAGCTGATCCCGCTCGCGCTGGGGATGCTCGTCTCCTCCCCGCTGGCCGGCATCTACGCCGACCGTCACGGCTCCCGCGGCCTCGCCGCGCTGGGGATGCTGGTGAGCGCCGCCGGCCTCGCCGCGATGACCACGCTGCAGGTGGACACCCCCTACTGGCAGAGCACGCTGTGGCTTTTGCTGGTAGGTGTGGGCTCGGGGATGTTCAACAGCCCCAACACCGCCGCGATGATGGGCGCCGTCCCCGCCAAGCGACGCGGGATCGCCGCGGGCGCGCGCACGCTGCTGCAGAACACCGGCGCGGTGCTGTCGATCGCGTTCGTGATGGCGATCGTCACCTCCGCCGTCCCACGCCCCACGCTGTTCGCTGTCTTCTCCGGCCTCGCCAAAGGGCTCTCTTCACAGAAGCTGGCGCCGTTCATCGACAACATGCACACAGCGCTGTGGGTGCTCGCCGCCACCTCGCTGGTGGGCGCGGGCGTCTGCCTGATGCGCCCCCGCCACGTGGAAGCGAGAGTCGAGGAGCGACAGCTCGCCGATCGGCCAGCCACGGTTGGAGCGCGCTCGTGAGCGCCCCCCTGCGCATCGGCGACGTCGCTCGCCTGGTCGGCACCACGCCGCGCACGATCCGCTACTACGAGGAGATCGGGCTGCTCGCCGAGGCGCCCGCCCGGCCCTCCGGGCAGCACCGCACCTACACCGAGGCCGAGGTCGAGCGCCTGCGCGAGGTGATGCGCCTGAAGAGTCTGCTGGGGGTGACACTCGAGGAGCTCAAGACCCTGCTCTCCGCCGAGGAGGCGCGCGCGGAGGTGCGCGCGCAGCTGCGCCGCGAGGACGTCCACCCCGAGCGCCGTCACGAACTGTTGCAGGAGGCGCTCGGCCACATCGACCGCCAGCTGGAGCTGGTCGAGCACCGCTCCGCCGAGCTGGCGAAGCTCAAGGACGAGCTCACCCACACGCGCGCGCGTGTGCGCCGCAAGCTGCGCGAGCTCGACCCCGCACCGGCCGAGGCGCTTCCCGTTTGATCTACGCGGTTTCGAGTGCCGTCGCCGTGGCCTCGCCGTGCGAGGCATCCGCCGCCAGATCCTCGCTCTGAACCTGCATCTGCACCTTCGGCACCAACAACCCCGCCAAGAAGGCCACCACCAGGAAGCCCGTGGCCATCGCAAACGTCTCGGTGAAACCCGTCACCGTCGGCTCTCCGTGCGCCACGTTGGCGGCGATGAACGTCGCCGAGAGCTGCCCGCCGAGCGCGCCGCCGAGCGTCCGCATCACCGTGTTCATACCGCTCGCCACTCCCGTCTGGTGGATCGAGACCGCTTGCACGATCAGGTTGCCGAGGGCCGCGAAGGCGAGGCCGATCCCGACGCCGAGCAGCGCGGCGGCGATCAGCAGCTCGTAGGGGTGGCTGTGAGCCGCGGCGAGCAGTGCGAAGGAGGCGGTGGTGAAGGCCGTGCCGCTCAACAGCGCCGCACGTGAGCCGAAGCGGGCGGAGATCCGCCCGGCGTACATGCCAAGAATCGTCATCCCCACCGTCGAGGGCAGCAGATACAGGCCCGAGACGACCACCGAGGCGCCAAACCCGAAGCCGGTGCTGGTTGGCAGCTGCGCAAATTGGGGGAAGACGATGAACGACGCGTACATGCCGGCGCCCAGCAGAAACGCCGCGAGGTTGGTCGTCCAAACCCCCCTTATGCGCATCATCGTCATGTCGATCAGCGGGTCCTCGCTGCGCACCTCCACCGCGATCCAGGCGGCCGTGAAGAGGAGCCCGATCAGGATCAAGCCGAGCGTGCGTGCCGACCCCCAGCCCCACGTCGTCGTCTCGCTGATCGCCAGCAGCACCAGCGAGATGCCGATCGTCATCAGCGCCCCCGCCAGCCAGTTGATCCGCCCGGGCACGCGGATCGGCGACTCGGGAATAAAGCGCCACGTCGCGACCGCGGCGAGCACCACCGCGACGAGCGGCAGCCAGAAGAGCCAGTGGTAGTTGAGATGCTCGACGATCACGCCCGAGAGCACGATGCCGACGCCGGCCCCGACCCCGAGGATCGCGGAGAGCAAGCCGATGCTCCCCGCGACCTTCTCGCGCGGGAACTCGTCGCGGACGATCCCAAACGCCAGCGGGAAGATCCCACCGCTGGCGCCCTGGATGAAGCGCGCCACGATCAGCACCCCCAGCGAGCTCGACACCGCCGCGAGCAGCGTGCCTGCCGCGAGGATCACGAGCGTCCACAGCAGCAGCCGCTCCTTGCCGTGCATGTCGCCGAGCCGGCCGATGATCGCGGTGCCCACCGAGGCGGAGAGCAAATAGGCGGTCAGCAGCCACGCGATCCCCGTCTCGCTGGTGTGCAGCGCGCGCTGCATCGTCGGCAGCGCCGGGATCACCGAGGAGCTCAGCATCGCGTAGGCCAGCCCGGCGAGCGAGAGCACGGCGAGGATCAGGGTCGGATGCGTGCGGTTTGTGTCGGGCGAAGTCATGCGCACAATGGCCGTCGCTCTAGCGTTCGGGCATGCCGCGACGGCGAGGCCCCCTACAGTAGCCGCACCAGCAAGGGTCCTACATTGAGGGGGACCGGCACCGACTCGCGAGCAAAGGAGGCCCAGCCGTGGAGCGCAAGTGGTGGACGCTGATTGCCGTATCGATTGCGATCTTCATGCTGTTGCTCGACATCACCGTAGTGAACGTCGCGCTGCCTTCGATCCAGCGCGAACTGCACTCCTCCTTCGCCGACCTGCAGTGGGTCGTCAACGCCTACGCGCTGACGCTCGCCGCCTTCCTGCTGACGGCGGGATCGCTCGCCGATCTGTTTGGGCGCCGGCGCGTGTTCACAGCTGGCCTCGTGGTGTTCACCTGCTCCTCCGCCGTCTGCGGGCTGGCCGACTCGCCGCTGATGCTGAACCTCGCCCGCGCCGTGCAGGGAGTCGGCGGGGCGATGATGTTCGCCACCTCGCTCGCGCTGATCGCCCAGGCCTTTCAAGGCCGCGACCGCGGGATCGCGTTTGGGGTGTTCGGGGCCGTCACCGGCGCCGCGGTCGCCGTCGGGCCGGTTGTCGGCGGGATCATCACGACCGGCATCGGCTGGCAGTGGATCTTCTTCGTCAACGTCCCGATCGGCATCGCCGCGGTCGTGCTCACCGTCATGCGCGTGACAGAGTCGCGTGACCCCAACGCGACGGGGGTTGACTGGCTCGGGTTGGTGACCTTCTCCGGGTCGCTGTTCCTGCTGGTGTATGCGCTCGAGCAGAGCAACGAAGCCGGCTGGGGCTCGACCAAGATCGTCTCGCTGCTGATCACCTCGGTGCTGCTGCTGGTGGCGTTCCTGGTTGCCGAGATGCGCCAGCAGCGGCCGATGCTCGACCTCAGCCTCTTCCGCCGCCACGCCTTCACGGGGGCCAACATCGTGGCGTTCACCCTCTCCAGCTCGATCTTCGCGATGTTCCTCTACCTCACCCTGTACATCCAGGACGTGCTCGGGTACGGCGCGCTGCAGGCCGGCCTGCGCTTCCTGCCGATCACGATGCTCTCCTTCATCGTCGCCCCGATCGCCGGGCGACTGACCGTGCGCGTGCCGGTGCGACTGCTGCTCGGCGGGGGCCTCGTGCTGGTGAGCAGCGGGCTATTCGCGATGACGGCGGTGGAAGCCAGCTCCGGGTGGACCGTACTGATCCCCGGCTTCGTGCTCGCGGGCGCCGGCATTGGCATGATCAACCCGCCGCTCGCCTCGACCGCGATCGGCGTCGTGCACTACTCGCGCAGCGGGATGGCATCGGGCATCAACAGCACTTTCCGGCAGGTGGGCATCGTCACCGGCATCGCCGGCCTTGGCGCGATCTTCGCCCACGACGTCAGCCACACGGTCAACTCCAAGCTCGCGGCGAGCGGGCAGGGCCAGGCCGTCCAGAACGCCGCCCATGGGCAGCTCTCGACGCTGCTGCAGTCCGGCGAAGTCGGCAAGGTCCTCCACGCCCTTCCCCCCGCCCCCAGGGCCGCCCTGGAGCATGCCTACCGTGTCGGCTTCACCGAGGCCTTCACCACGATCCTTGCGATCGCCGCCGCCATTGCTTTCGTCGGCGCGGTGTGCGCCTTCGTGCTGGTGCGCAGCCGCGACTTCGTCAGCTCCACCGAGCCGGCCACCGAGGCCCCCGCACGCGAGCCGGTCGGTGTCGAGGCCGGCGTCGGGGTCGGCTAGCCTCGCGTGCGCAGCCTTGGGTGTCGACGGGATACACCTCGCGTGCTGTCACTACTGCACTCGACACTCGTACCCGGGGCAGTCGAGGACCGGCAGGCGGGGATAGCGCGGGTATGCCGGGTCCTCGCGCGAGCGGTTGCACAGCGAGAACACCGAGCCCCGCGTGTTTGGCACCACGCGCTGGAAGGCGCAGCTGTCGCACAGGCCCGCGGCCGGCCGCCCGCGGGGCGTCGAGGTGTTCGAATCTGGGGACATGAGCGCAGAGTAGTAGACCCTGCAATAATTGTTGACTAAGCAACTATGGCGACCTTCTACCGACTCCTAGGCTTCCTGCGCACCTACAAGCGCGGCATGATCATCTCCTGGGGCCTGGCGAGCCTTGCGATGGTGATCACCGTCGCGCTGCCCGCCCTGACTGGCCGAGCGGTGCAGATCATCAGCACGGCTCCCCAGCATCACCACGGCGCGGCGCAAGCGAGCGCACGCCACGAACTGACGTTGATCGCAGGCACGATCACGCTGATCGTGCTGATGCGGTGGGGGTTCATGTACTGGCGACGGATGGTCGCCGGGCGACTCTCGCTCGGCGTCGAATACGACCTGCGCAAGCTGCTCTATGGCCATCTGCAGCAGCTCGAGCTCGGCTTCTTCGACCGCCAGCAGACGGGCCAGCTGATGTCACGGGCGACCGTTGACCTGCAGGCGGTGCGGTTTTTCCTCGGCTACGGGCTCGTGTTCATTCTGCAGTCGATCCTCACGATCGTGCTCGCGGGGACCGTGATGATCATCACCGAACCGCGCCTCGGCCTGATCTCGCTCGCGCCGGTGCCATTCGTGGTACTGATCTCCTACCGCTACGGCCGCCGCGCGCGCCCGGCGATCCAGCAGACCCAGCAGCGCATCGCCGAGCTGACCGCGGACGCCGAGGAGAACATCTCCGGGGTGCGCGTCGTCAAGGCCTTCGCGCGCGAGCCGCGCCAGTTGCAGCGCTTCCAGGGCAGCGTTGGGCGCGTGTTCAGCCAGGCGATGGTCGCGACCCGACTGGAAGCGAAGTTCAACCCGATGATCGGTTTCCTGCCCCAGCTCGGCCTCGCCGCGGTGCTGTTGATCGGGGGCAACGGCGTGATCCACGCGCACCTGACGCTTGGCCAGTTCACCGCCTTCTACCTATATCTGAACATGCTGATCGCCCCGATGCGCACGCTCGGCGTGATCCTCAACCTCGCCCAGCGCGCGACCGCCTCGGGCGCGCGTCTGTTCCAGGTCCTCGACCGGCCCCCGCGGCTGACCTCACCGCCCGGCGCGCCACCGCTGCCGGCGGGCAACGGGCATGTGCAACTGCAGGGCGTCACCCTGCGCTATGACGAATCCGACGAGTTCGGCGCGGCATACTCGGCGATGGGCGCGACGGAGACGGCAACTGACGGGCTCGTTTCGGCGAACGGCGCGCAGATCCCACCGAGCGCCACGGCGGCCCCGAATGGAGCCGCGGCTGCGAACGGAGACTCCCCGGCTCACACCGCGCGGGCCGTACTGAGCGACATCGACCTGGACGTGCCGGCCGGGCGGACGATTGCGCTCGTCGGCGCCACCGGCTCCGGCAAGACCAGCCTCGTCTCGTTGATCTCACGGTTGTACGACGTGAGCGCCGGGCGCGTGCTGCTCGACGGCGCCGACGTGCGCGAGGTGGACCTGCGCTCACTGCGCCAGGCCGTCGCGATCGTCAGCGACGATCCGTTCCTGTTCTCGGAGACAGTCGCCGAGAACATCGCCTACGCGCGGGTGGGCGGGCCTCCGGTCCCGCGCGAGGCGATCGAACAGGCCGCCCGCCGCGCGCAGGCTCACGAGTTCATCGAGCGCCTGCCCGACGGCTACGACACCCGCGTCGGCGAGCGCGGCTTGACCCTCTCTGGTGGCCAGCGCCAGCGCATGGCGATCGCGCGGGCGCTGCTCGCCGACCCACGCGTCTTGATTCTCGACGACGCGACCTCCTCGGTCGACGCCTCGACCGAGCGTCAGATCAAGCTCGCGCTCGACGAGGCGATGGAGGGGCGGACCACGTTCATCGTCGCCCATCGCCTCTCGACGATCGCGCTGGCGGATGAGATCGTCGTGCTCGACCACGGCCGGGTCACCGCGCACGGCAACCACGAGGAACTGCTGGAGGCTTCGGAGCTGTATCGCGAGATCGTCGAAAAGGGTCTCCCCGATCAGGTCTTCCTGACGCGGGAGTTGCCGCGCGAACGCGAGGTAAGCGGGATATGAGCGCGCACGGCGGGCGGGGAATGGGTGGCGGCGGCGGGCGCGGGCTCGGTCCAGGGTCTGCGCGCGGCGGGGCGCAGTGGGACGGTGAGCGCGCCGCGAAGGGCACACGGGGGCGCAATCTGCGCGGCCTGTTGCGGTTGCTGGGCCCCTATCGCCTGCGCGTGAGCGCGATGCTGACCGCGCTCGTGCTCGGCACGGCAGCCTCGCTGGCGCCCCCGCTGCTGGCGAAGGTCGCGATCGACGAAGGTATCGACCGCCACGACACCGGCACGCTCGTGCTGGTGGTGGTCGCGTTTTTGCTTTCAGCGCTGCTGGTATGGGCGATGACCTACGCGCAGACCTACCTCGTCGGCTGGGTCGGCCAGCGCGCGCTCGCGGACCTGCGCATCCGCATCTTCACCCACCTGCAGCACCAGCCGATCGGTTTCTACGAGAGCCGCCCCGCGGGGGTGCTGATCTCGCGCATGACCAACGACGTCGAGGCGCTGGAAAGCCTCGTGACCGACTCCGTCGTGACGCTGTTCCAGGCCGGCCTCACACTCGTCGGGGCGGTCGCGGTGCTGCTGTTCCTCGATGTGAAGCTGGCGCTGCTGACGTTCTGTGTCGTACCGTTCGTGGCCGCCGGCTCGATCTGGTTTCGGCTCGTCTCGGCCGGCGCCTTCCGGCGCACGCGGGAGACGATCGGCGCGATCACCGCCTACCTGCAGGAGACCCTGTCGGGGATCCGCGTGGTGCGCAGCTTCGGCCAGGAGCCCCACCACGAGGCGCGGTTCGCGGAGCTGAACACGGACAACTGCGACGCGAACATGGTCACAGTACGACTCAACGCCGCCTACTTCCCGACCGTGGAAATGCTCTCCGGCGTGGCGCTCGCGCTGATCGTCCTGTACGGCGGCTACCAGGCCCTGGAGGGCCACATCACAGCGGGCACCGTCGTGGCGTTCGTCGGGACCCTGTCGTTCCTGTTCGAACCGATCCAGCAGCTCTCCCAGCTCTACACCACCTACCAGTCGGGTATGGCCGCGCTCGAGAAGATCTTCCAGTTGCTGGACATAACGCCGAACCTGACAGATCGCGAGGGAGCACTCGCGCTGGAGCGCATCCGCGGCGAAATCCGCTTCGAGGACGTCTTCTTCGCATACACGGACGACGCGATGGTCCTGGAGCACATCGAGCTGACGATTCCCCCCGGCCAGACGGTTGCGCTCGTAGGCGCCACCGGAGCGGGCAAGTCGACGATCGCCAAGCTCCTCGCGCGCTTCTACGACCCCAGCAGCGGTCGGATCCTGATCGACGGGCACGACCTGCGCGAGGTCTCCAGCGACTCGCTGCGCTCGCAGATGGGGATCGTGCCGCAGGAGGCGTTCTTGTTTTCCGGCACGATCGCAGAGAACATCGCCTTCGGCCGCCCCGACGCCGACGAGAACCACGTTCGCGAGGCCGCGGCGGCGGTCGGCGCGGAGGACTTCATCGCCGAGCTGCCCCACGGCTACGACACCGAGGTCGGCGAGCGCGGCGCGCAGCTGTCCTCGGGCCAGCGCCAGCTGATCGCCTTTGCCCGCGCCCTGATCGCCGACCCGCGCATCCTGATCCTGGACGAGGCGACCTCCAACGTGGACCTGCACACCGAGGGCCGGATCGAGGCCGGCCTGCGCCGCCTGCTTGCCGGTCGCACGGCAATCGTGATCGCCCACCGTTTGTCGACAATCCGCCAGGCTGGCCGCATCGTGGTGCTCGAAGGAGGCCAGATCGTCGAGCAGGGAACCCATGACGAGCTGATCGTCGCAGAGGGCCGCTACTTCGAGCTCTACCGCGACTGGGCATTGCAGGCCGCGGCGTAACTCACCCGCGGACCGCCAGCGCCGCCACTTCCAACCCGCTTCCCTCGAAGGGCTATCCCGGATGGTGGCCTCCCTCACGGGGGGTCCCGGACGGCCCGCCAACAGAGCACCGACGTCTCGATCGCCTGTGTCCATCAGGCTTTACAAAAAGATCACTTTTTCTGTTGACTTTATGAGATTTATGTCCTAAGGTGCTCGCCGTGAGCCGCCCGGACGGCCCACGACCCCTCATCCCCTAGCCCCACCGATTGATCAAACCCACCTATCGCAAGGAGGAAGTCCCATGCCCCGAATCACCACTTCCATCGCATCCCGAAGCGGCTGGCGGCGATGGCGTCAGTTGACCCTCGCCGCCGCCGCCGTCCTCGGCGCCGTCGCCACCGCTCCGAGCGGCGTGGCCGAGGCGGCAACGCCCACGGCGCCGCCCCCGGTCACGATCCTCACCTCACAGCCCAACATCGGCCGCGGCGACATCTTCATCTCGCCGTTCGGCGATACCAGCACGTATGCCAACGGCCCCGAGATCCTCAACCCGCAGGGCAACGTCGTCTGGTTCAAAGCGGTCCCTGCGGGCGAGGAGGCGGCCGACTTCCGCACCCAGACCTACGACGGGCAGCCCGTCCTCACCTGGTGGCAGGGCACCGGGCTGGGCGGTCTCTCAAGCGGCACCGACTACATCTACAACGACCGCTACCAACAGATCGCCACGGTCAACGCCGGCAACGGGCTCGGCGCGGACGGGCACGAGTTCCTAATCACACCGTGGAACACGGCGCTGATCCTCTCCTACACCACCGCCACCGCCAACCTCACCTCGATCGGCGGCCCCGCCAACCAGACCGTGATCAACGGCGTCGTGCAGGAGATCGACATCGCCACCGGCCAGGTGCTCTTCCAGTGGAACAGCGCTGACCACGTGCCCTACAGCCAGAGCGAGCAGCCGCTGCCGGCATCGCCGAGCACACCGTGGGATTGGTTTCACATCAACGCGGTGAAGGTCGACACCAACGGCGACCTGCTGATCGACGCCCGCGACACGTGGACGACCTACGAGGTGGACCCCCGTACGGGGAACATCGTCTGGCAGCTGGGCGGCAAGGACTCAAGCTTCACCCTCCAGGCCGCCCCCGGGCAGGTGCTCGACAGCGCGGGTGAGATCTTCGCCTGGCAGCACGATCCCGAGCCGTTGGGCAACGGGGAGTACACGTTCTTCGACAACGACTCCTCCGGCACACCACTGCTCCCATACAGCCGTGCCGTCACGGTGAGGCTGAATCCGTGGACGCACGTCGCGACGCTGCTGTCCTCCGACAATCAGCCCGAGGGGCTGTCGGCGGCATCGCAAGGCAACGCCCAGAACACCGCTGACGGAGATCTGTTCGTGGGCTGGGGAGCGCTGCCGTACTTCTCGGAGTTCGACCGGCAGGGCAACCTGATCTTCAACGCCGAGTTCCCCGCCGGAGTCAACACCTACCGGGCCTACCTGCTGCGATGGAACGCCCCTGGCAGCCGGAGGTCGCCATGGCAGCCGTGGGCCGCGGGAGGCTCTGGGCACGGCCAGGCGTTCGGCTCGTAGAGCAGATATTGGATCCCTCCGGCCCGCCTGCATGGGGGTCGGAGGGTTTCCGACCACTCCGGGACATGGGCTCGGACCGGGTGGACCGCATACCCTTCAAGCAATCAGCTCAGCCGCTCGCTCAGCCCGCCTTCCACACGATCGGGTTTTCCGTGTAGGGATCCTCGCCGTTCCCGGTCCACTCCTCCTGAACAATCGAGCCGTCGCCTCCGACCATGTAGATCACGCATGTCTGGTAGGTGACGCCGTGCGTGAAGTGCTTCGGCTGAGTGACGTTCGGACATGGCCGGAAGGTGCCGAGCACGGTCAGTTCCTGACCCTGCTGTCCACGGTCATCGGTTGCCTGGAAGCTGGCTGCCGGCTGGTTTTCTTCGGCGGCCGCGTCACCCGAGCCGATGTTTTGGATTCGCAGCGTGACGTAGTAGGGAGTCTTTCCCTGCTCGGACTTTTCCAGTTCCACGCCGTCGAGTTCGGTCTGGGAGCCCTTGTTGATGCCGAGCACGGTCAGCTGGAGATGATAGGTCGGCTTTGGCGACCCACCGGGCTCGTAATCCACGACGGCTGGGGTGCCAAGCGTAAGCTTCGTGCCGGCGGCAGTCGTTGCGCCGGCCGAAGACGTGGCGCTCGTGGAGGCGCTCGTGCTTGCTGTCTGGGTTGGGGTTGACGTGGAGGATGACGTCGTCGCGGGAGCACCCCCGCTCGAGTTCGTCTTCGATGAACTCGACGCGCCACAACCGCAGGCCGCAAGCGCCAGCAAAATGCCGACCGCTAGCCCGATCGTGCGCATCTCATGCTGTATCGGTGACGCCGTTGCGCGCGTGAATCCCATGTCTCCCCCGGTCTTGTTGGGTAACCAATTGCGGTGCGCCGGGCCGCGAGCCAACCACTGGCATCCCGCGCGAGACGGAGGCTACCGTAAGTATGCGCGAGCAGCGTACTGATTGCTTGGTTTGTGATGGGCGTACGTACCGACGCTCCGACTCGGCCTGGCTATGCCCCACGCGTGAGGGAATGTCCGTTCATCGGTTCTGCTTGCCTTGGGTGAAGCGATCAGTCCCCACCGATCAATGACCGCGCCTCTGCGGGGCTGACTACGAGATCGTGAAGGTCGCCGCCCACCTCGAGTCGACCCGACTGTTCGATCCCGCCGATCTTCACCGGCTCGAAGCCGGCCGTTCGGATCAGCCGCTCGACTTCCTCGCCAGCACGGTCGTCGTCGGTCGCGTAGAAGAGGACCGCCGGCTCCGGTGACCGGTTGCTGGAGGACTCGAAGAGATCGCCCGACAGAGTTCCAAACGCCATGGCCAAGCGCGCCCCCGCCGGCAACCACCCGGCGACAACCTCGCCAGAGGATTGGCCTTTCGGGAGTAAACGCGAGACGTTACCTTGTGCGTCGATGCCGAACGGGTTGCTCGGAACGACCACGAGCTTGTCGGTTAGCGGGTCGGCAATTTCATCTATGACGCCCTTCAGCACGGAAAACCGCAGCGCGAGGACGACGGCATCGGCGCCCTGCAGCGCGTCGCGGTCCTCGACGGCGACGACCGCGGCTCGACCGATCTCTGCAGCCAGCATTCGTGCCGACTCATTGTCGGCGCTCGAAAGCCGCAGGGTCTCGCCGCCTGAGACGAGCTGGCGGGCGATGACCGATCCGATCCGTCCAGTGCCGATGATCGCGGTGGTCATGGCCGAAACCTCCTCAGCGTGACGCTGGTGAACTCGGCATTCACTCGGGTTCCCCGCCGGGCGTACTCGACGGCCAGCCAGGGGGCGTCCAGTCCCCCTCTGAGTCCGTGGTTTGCCCCACCTCGATCAGATGACCGTCGGGATCGCGGATGTAGCAACGGATCTCGTACTGGTGCTGCTTTGGCGGCGTCAGGAATTGAGCACCACGGGCGCTCCATTCGGCGTACACGGTCTCGATGTCCTTGACCCGGATATTGAGGAAACTGCTGACCCGGTCGAGGTCGCGTGGCGTCTGGAGGGTGACCGCGGGCTTGTCGTCGGTCGGGCCCCCGCCCCGATTGATGACGATCCAGCTGTTGGCGAGCGCGACGTTGGTTGGCTCTCCAGAGCGGACCACCGTGCCACCGAGCACGTCGGAGTAGAAGCGCCGAGAGCGCTCGACGTCGTCCGAGACGATGAAGTGGGTCAGCACAATTCCATCTGCCGGCGGTTTGAGTTCGGCCATCTACCACCTCCACTGGTTGGGACTCATACCCCGCTTACGGACGGGTCTGCAGCCGATCCTGCGATGATCGGGGACCATCTCGTTCCACGGTACAGCAATAGGCCACCACGTTAGATCCGATGGCCTGCCCTCAGTCAATCGGATCGGCTCACACACGAGCTTCTGATCCTCCCGCGGGTCGTGGTGACCTCCCTTGAGGAGGACCTCCTTCCTCCGACGGCACACCCTTGGGCTGGCCGCTTGCAGGGTCAGCGTTTGATGCCGACGCTTGTGCCCTCCGTATTGCGGATCGCGGGCTCGATGCTTTCCACGAGAAACTGGTCGCGCTCGCCACGCTCCCAGGCCTCGAGCAAGCCCGGAGCGTGAGGATCGAAGTCGACCCTGGTCTTCTGGAGCACTGCCCGCAGGTCCTGGTGGAGCTCACCGACCGTGGGCCGACCCCAGTACCAGTAGCCGTTGTAGATCTTGAAGATGCGCAGACCCGGCTCGAGCACGAACGTGTGCGGGACCATGGGGTCGTGGGGGTCGGTGTACTCCTTGATGTCGAGGTCGCGCTGAACCGTGTGGTCGGGGTCGCTGAGGAACGGCCACTCCGCGCCGACCGCGTCGCGGAACTCGTTGATGTCGAGCTGGTTGTCCTTTGTGATTACGCAGATACGCGTGTACGCGAGCTTGAAGTCGGGATAGTGGTCGACCAAGTGGCGCAGGAACCTGTGCTCCTTCGGGTCGTAGCCACCGCGGGCGAGGTGCAGCACCATCGGCAGAGTGCGCTGGATCTCGGAAATCGAGCGGACGGTCCCGGTGTGGTCGCTGAGTTCGTAGTCGGGGAACAGCTTTCCGGCCGTGATGTCTGGTCGCATCTTGTCTCCTCTGGTCAGGTCTGGCGTTGCGTCCCCGGACGTAGCCTCCCGCCGTTCGACTGCAGCGCTGGCAGCAATTGTGCCGACGCGAGCGCAACACGTCGCGCTGGCCTTGGCGCTCGACTATCCAGTGCATGCCGCGTCAGCGCCCTTCGGAGATCACGAGACGTAGAGCGCCGTCGAAGTTCTCCTGCTCACGCAGATGACCGTGCTCGGCGTCCCAGGCGCCGGAATCCAGCGCGGCAGCGAGCCGGTCGACGATGCCCTGCTCCACCCCCGGCTCGAGCAGCGCCCACATCGACTGGGCACTGCGAACGGCGGGGTCGAGCAGCGCCTCGGGGCGCCGCCAGAATGCCTCGAAGAACCCGTCAACACAGTCACCGGGTGTCGGGATCCGCTCCACGCGCACACGCCCGCCCAGGGCCGCCGCGACGTCATCGATTGCGGGAAACCGCGGCCGCTCCTTAACGACCCCCTCGCGGAGGAACTCCCGCTGCCAGGCAGGCAAATCGTCGAGCTCGAACGTGAAGACCACGACTGGCCCGCGCGACACCCGACGAAGCTCGGCCAGGCCAGCCTCCGGGGCCTCCCAGTGATGGATCGTCACGCACGCCATCGCCGCATCGACCGCGTCATCGTCGAAGGGGAGCACTTCCGCGCGAGCCGCAAGCGCCGGAGCGCCACCGGCAGGGCGCTGGGCCCTCATGGTCGCGCTTGGCTCGACCGCAAGCACCCATCGATCGCGCGGCTCGTAGGACCCCGTCCCCGCGCCGACGTTGAGCACCGTGCGCGCATCGCCGAGCGCCGCGTGAATCCGCGCCGCAATCCGCGGGTCCGGACGCCGATGCACCGCATACGTGCGCCCATGCCGCTCATAGTCAACCCGAACAGTCACCTCTCAGCCACCATCTCCGCTACTTCGTCGATCGGCAGCATCCCTTTGGCCCCGGCCGCGTCCTCGCCAGCGCGGCGTAGAAGCTGCTCCGCGAGATCCTGCTCGCTTGCCATCAGACGACAAGCTCGCGGCCGCCAGTCAGCGCCGCGTGAATGAGGCTTCCGCGCACGTCACGCCACTCCTGCACCCGGTGCTCGCTCGCGACGATAATGTCCATGGGGACCAACACATCCCCCAGCACCCTACGCAGCCGCACCGACTCCAAGGCGGGATTCTCGACCTCCCGCTCGATCACCAAAAAGTCCAGATCGCTATCCCGCGTCATCTCCCCGCGCGCAGCCGAGCCAAACAGGATCACCCGTGAGCTCGGTGGCGCGGCCTCCGACAACCGACGGCCAGCCTCCTCGATCACCGCATCATCAAACACGCGTTCACGATACCTGCTCCGGGACACTCGATCAGGCTGCGATCGCCCGACTGGCACGAATCCTGGCACGAGCGGCCTCCCGAAACGCGTAACACTCCGTCTTTACGGGGCGCAAGCGTACTCCGGGACAGGGACTCGAACCGTGGGCAGTGGATCGCGCAATCCCTGCGTCAGAGCCAAATATGGCTCCAGTGCAGGCGAAACGTCCGATTGCTTATCCGGCCGAGTCCGGCTGAATCCGCCCGAATCAGTACACGACTGGCCCAAGATTGGCCCGAGCTTTCACCCCACGAGCCTGAGCGCCGGACGCTTCCCGTCGCCTGCCAGATAGGCGTTCGCGGCAGCCGCCGCCTCATCCAGCCCGCCCGGCATCAGGTGGCCGTAGGTGTCGAACGTCATGGCAATCGTCGCGTGGCCCATGATGACGCTCAGCGCCTTCGCGTTCACGCCCGCGGCGATCAACAGCGACGCGCAGGTGTGCCGCGCCTCATGCAGCGTGATCGGCTGCTGTGCGTCGTCTCGCACCTTGGCGAGGATCGTCCTCGGACCATCCGCTTCCTCGTTCGGGACTTCCTGCCAGCCCCACGCCACGAGCGCGTTCCGCCGGATGGTTTCCGGGTTGAAGGGCTCGGCGGCGGTCCTGCCGAACACCAGCGCGTCGCTAGAGCCTTCGGTGCGGAGCTTGTGCGCGGCCAGCTCCCCCGCGAGCGGCTCGAGAATCGGCACCCGCCGGTTGCCCGCAGCACTCTTCACCGGCTGCTCGCGCTCGATCGCATCCCAGCCCCGCGAGATGTGGATCACGCGGGCCGCCAAGTCGACGTCGCCCCAGTGCAGCGCACGCAGCTCCCCGCGCCGCAAGCCGGCGTAGAACGCGCACGCCCACAGCGCCCGCTCGCCCTCAGCGATCGCAGCGATGAGCGCCGCCGCCTCGGTAGGGTCGGCGATCCGCTCCCGCCGACCATCGGGCCGGCGTAGCTCAAGCCGCTCGGTCGGGTCGGCCGTGACCTCTTCGTCGCGGATCGCACGCCGGTAGATGACGCGCAGCGGGTCGAGCGTGTTCTGCACGGTGCTCGCGCTCAGCCCTTCGCTCGTCAGCCGGTTGGCGAGCTCCTGCACGTCGCGGCGCTCGACATCCGACAGGCGCATGCCGCCCAGCGTCGGCAATAGACGTTTGTTGAGCCCGACCCTGTAGCCCCGGAGCGTCGCGGGCTTGTAGCGGGTGCCCGATGCCGTCGGGATAGAGCCGTCGCGGGCGCCGGCCATGAACGCCTCGGCGGCCTGCCGGACGGTCATGGACGTGGGCGCACGGAGCTTGCCCTTGTTCGCCGCGGCGAGCTTATCCGCCCGCCAGACCTTCGCCGCCGCCTGCGTCGGGAACGTCTTGCGCAGCTTGCAGTCGTCGCGCTTCGAGTAGACCTCCGCACGCCACGGACAGTCGCAGCGACCCTTGCCGTTGCATCCGTTGCCGTGGCGTTGACGCACTCCGGTGGCCATCAGCAATCACCTCCAGACGATGCCGCGGTGTACGGTGCCAATTGCATGGGAGCTGAACCTCCTGTGTCATGCCCCCGGCCGCGACCACGGTGCGGGGGCGCTTTGCAGATAGCTCGACACGCTACTCCCCCACACCGACGCTTTCGGCGTGCCGGTCAAGCCAAGCCTGCAGCTCGCTGACCGGGATCAGCTTGCGGCGCCCAACACGCACGAGGCGCACGTCGGGCTCGATATGCGCGCGCCAAGTGTCCCACGACACGCCCAGCGCTTCGCATGCCTGCTCGACGCTGAGGGCGAGGGCGGCCGCGCTCTGCTTCCGGTCCGCAAGGGTGACTGCCGTACGTGGGGATATTGGGGCCATCGCGGTTACAGACCCCAACCTGCACGGACCGGCCAAGAGATTGCGTGAAGAACCGGCGCGGGCGCGACATTGGCGCGCACATCTCAAACGCCCTCGAAGGGCAAAGCCGCGCGGCAGGCCACAAGCCCCTGACACCTGCGCTTCGCTCGGTCAGTCGCCCGCACCACCAACGAGCCATCCCACCACGAAGCGCTCGACGCGACCCCGACGGTCGACTCGTCTGGCTGCGCCACCACGCGCGCCTCGGCACGACAAAAAGCCCGTACAGACAACATGCACGGCTGTGCCGTGGCACAGCGAGCGCTGTGCGAATTGCTTGGCCGGTTCGGCGCGTTGAGGGTCATCACCCATGTGATGACTGCGGCGAGCATAGGTGCGTCTCGGGGCGGTGGGTACGCGCGCTACCTGGAGAGCAAGACGGTGGAGCCCGAGCGCGGGGACTACTACCTGACACCCGATGGGGAGATGGCGCAGGCCCCCGGCCGCTGGCTGGCCGATGCCGAGACCCTGGAGAGGCTCGGGGTTCAGGCCGGCGGGCCGGTGGATGGCGCGGACTTCATCGCGCTGATGGAGGGCCATCACCCAGGCACCGGCCGGTGGCTTCGTCCGGAGGGCGCCGGCGGCGGCCGGGGCGGCGGGATCGACGTGACGTTCAGCGCACCGAAGTCCGTCTCGACCGTATGGGCGCTCGGCGACCCGTGGCAGCGCGAGCAGATCGAGCAGGCCCATGCCAGGGCGGTCGAGCAGACCATCCACCATCTGCGCAAGCAGGTGCCAGTCGTGCGTCGTCGCTACAGCGGGCAGGTCGTGGAAGAGCACGCCAAGGACGTGATCGCCACCGAGTACCGACACACCACCGCCCGCGGAGTCCAGGGCGCCCAGGCCCCAGACCCGCAGCTGCACAGTCATGTCGTGATCACCGGCGCTGTCCGCGAGGACGACCGGATTGTGGCGGTCGCGTCGCGGCCGATCTTCCGCTCCGCACGGGAGATGGGCGCGTTCTACCGCACCGCGCTCGCCGACGAGCTCACGCGGGAGGGATACACGATCGAGCAGGGCACCGGCAAGGATGGCCGGTACTTCGAGATCGCCGGTGTCCCCCACGAGCTTTGCCAGGCGTTCTCCGGTCGCTCCCGTGAGGTCGCACGCGCCGCGGAGCGCTTCCGTGCCCGCTACGGCCGCGCACCCGAACGCGGCGAGCTTCGTAACCTCGCGCTCGAGAACCGCCGGTCCAAGGAGCTGACCACACGCTCTGACCTACAACGAGTGTGGACACAGACCGCTCGCGATCACGGATTCGGCCCGGATGAGGCGGTGCGACTGATCGGTGCATCCGAGCGGCCAACGGCCGAGCGCGCGATCGAGGATCGTGTCGAGGCGAAGCTGACCGAGCAGCACGCCGTCTTCCAGGAGCGCGACCTGCGCGCGATCGTGCTGGAGCAGGCCGCCGGGGAGATGGCGCCGGATCAGGCGCTTGCCGTCGCCCGGGAGATGGTCCGCGACCGGCGCGTGCTCACGCTGGAGGGCGGACGCATGACCACCCTCGCGGTTCGCGCGCAGGAGCAGGCGATCGAGCGCCGCGCCGCACAGCTCGCCCAACCCGCAGGCCGAGACGTCGGCCACGTCGCACGCGATAACGCTGCGCGTGAGGCAGCCGAGCGCATCGGCGGACCGCTCAGCCCCGAGCAACACCACGCGCTCGCAGTCCTCACTGGTCCTGAGCGCGCCGCGGTCCTCGTCGGGCCGGCGGGGACCGGCAAGGGTGTGGTGATCGACGCCGCCGCCCGTGCGGAGCAGTACGCCGGGCGGGAGACGATCGGGGTCGCGGTGTCCGGGTCCACCGCAGAGCGGCTCGGCGCGGACAGCCCTGCGCTCGCCGGGCAGACACTCACTCTGGACTCGCTGGTAGCCCGCGCGAACACGGGGGCCATCCACGTCGGCAGGGACACAACAGTAATCCTGGACGAGGCGGGGATGGTCGACCACAAGCGCCTCGACGCGCTGACCGGGCTGGTGGAGCGCTCCGGGGCGAAGCTGATCGCTGTCGGCGACGGCAAGCAGCTCCCCTCGATCGGCCCCGGCGGCATGTTCGACCGGCTCACCGAGCACACACCCACCACCGAACTCACCGACATCCACCGCACCAAGGACCCCGCCGACCAACGCGCGTGGCAAGCACTACGCGCAGGAGAACCAGAGCGCGCGATGGCGCACTACGCCTCTCGCGGCCAGCTGCACCTCTCCGACACCCGCGACCAAGCAGCAGAGCAAGCCGTACAAACATGGGCCACGCTCACGAACGGGTGCGATATCCGCGAGGTCGCCTTGATCGCCGACGCGGCGAACACGGAGATCGACCGGCTCAACGCCCGCGCCCAACACCTACGCGCAGAGCGCGGCGAACTCGGACACCACGAGATCCCGCTACCCGGGGTCCACTACGGCCTACGCGAAGGCGACCTGATCGCGTTCACCGCGCAGCACCGCCCCCAAGGGCAGCCGCGGGTCGAGAACGGCACACGCGGCCAAGTGAGCGCCATCCACGAGCGGGGCGTGACCGTCACGATCGACGGATCACAGCGCAGAGTCCAGCTCGCCGGCGAGGATCTGGAGTCGCTGAGGCTTGCCTACGCGCAGCATGTCTACCGCCAGCAGGGCGCGACCGTAGAGCGTTCCGTTGTGCTCACCGGTGGCTGGCAGACCAGCAAGGAGACCGCCTACGTCGAGGCGACCCGTGCCCGCCACGGCACGGACTGGTTCATCGCACGCGACGACCTCGGCACCGAAGGACAAGACGCCGCACGCATCACACGCCTCGCCCAACAGATGTGCAACAGCCGCGCCAAGACCCCATCGCTCGCTCATCCCGAGCAGCCCGACCACCGATGGGGAACCGGGTTCGACCTCCGTTCGCTGCGGCCACTGCACCTCGCTCGGCAGCTCATCCCACCGGCACGGAACCTCAATCGCACCCGCGACGACAGCGCGGATCGAGGACGCTGAAAGGCAGGCCGCTCACAGCCTCGCAGGGGCGCGCACGTATCGGTTGAGCGGATACGCTCGCTCCTTGAAGAACACGAGCGCGACTCGGCACGAACCCACAACGAGTGCTCGGTCGTCCGAGGCATGCGTCCGCGGAGGGTTGATCGCGACGCTCGCTTCCTCACAGTGGCCTGTTGCACAAAGCTGTCTACGGAAACCTCGGCCGCGCTCGCTGAGGGGCTGGCAGCCCGAGGCCGGGCAGCGCGTGCCGCAGGCGAACGATGCGGTGGAGGCCGCGCCGACCGTTCAGCGGGCATGCCAACACCGAGGCACAGATGAGTCCGATACTCAGAATCGCGCTCAAGCCTCTAAATCCACCTGTCGATTAGAGCGGCATGTATAGACACATGTCCGAGAGCGCGGCGTGCGTAGCGCTGCCTGCTGCAGCTCTCCTGCTCACCGCGTTCGGGACCCAAGCGCTTGCATCTCCCGTCGGCCTCGAAGCTGAAGCCAAGCTGCTTCGACGGCCGAGAGGCTAGAAAGACTTATCTCGTGGGCTGGCAGGAGCGAGACTGGGCCAAATGGACCAACGCGGAGCGCCAGCGCTTCTTCGGGACCACGCGCTCAACCAGTCGGGCACCCACGCGGTCCAGCCCAAAAGCCGTCGGTAGGCACCGAACGCTGAGAGAGACCCTCGCCGCGCTCGTACTGATCGCAGCCGCAGTGGCGTATTACAGCGGTGCGCTCAACCATTCCGCCCAGCGCACGATCAGCCCTCCCTCGAACGGACCTGCTCGGACGCCGTATCTACGGCTGCCACAGACGTCGCCCACGAGCACCACGCCAGCGCCTCCCTCCCCGCGCTACACCACGATGAGCGGCCCAAGCTCGGTGCCCCGCGGCACATACATGACGGTCACCGGCACGCTGCCCCCAGGCGAAAGTGGCCCCATCATCGTGGAAGGCGAGTGGGAATCAGGACCGTGGTACGAGCTCGCGTCCACGAACGCCAGCAATGGCGGATTCAGGGTGCGCTACACACTCCCCCGGCCCGGCATCGTCCACGTCCGCCTCGCGCTGCCCGACGGCGACTACGCCGTCAAAACCATCGACGTCACCTGACTGCTCGAGCCCGGAAGTTCGCGCACGTATGTGGTGGACCAACACGCTCGCTTTCTCCACGGACGCAGACGCGAGCTCGGCGTCGGCGCCGACGACTGTGGCTCGTCCAGGGCGGGGATCTGTAGGTCGATTCGTGAAGCGGTCGCGTTCGCTCCCGAGCAGCTGCGGAGCGCGCCAAGCCGGCTTTGCGGTTGCGCTTCAACGGTTGACGGTTCGTGCCGATATCTCTTGGGTGATTTCGGTGGCGCTCGGTCGCATGATCAACACGCGCCTAGTCTGGCACGAGTGCGCTGGGAGTCGACGCGCGTGCGCTTAGTCCTCCACGGATGCACGTCGGAGGCAACTGGCGAGTTGTCGGAGCGCTCCCCTGTGGTAACCCGATGGCGCGCGGCGAGGTGGGGCGTTCTCGTCGTCGCTGTTCTGGCGACCTCTGTCGCCGTCCCGTCGGGTGCTAGCGCGACGACAAGAATGCATCGTGCTCTACGGAGCGCCGGCGCTCACATAGCAGTGGTCGGCGGGCAGACCGCGGAACCCGACACGTTCCCGTGGATGGCTTACGTCCTCAACATTCGTGGCGATGGTGCAGGGCGGTGCTCCGGGACGGTAGTCGCGCCGAACCTGGTCCTGACGGCAGCGCATTGTGCCGAGAACATGCAGACCGGGATCCTCAACGAAGCCTCGGGCTACCAGGTCGTGACCGGCAACGTGGACTGGGACGCACCCACAACGGAAAGGCAGGTGTCGGGCGTCACCAGGGTGATTGTCTGTTCCTGCTTTGACCGTCGCACCGATGTTGGCGATGTCGCGCTGCTCGAGCTATCCACCCCTACCAGCGCGCCCGCGGTCACGTTCGCACCGAGCCCGCGTGGCGGCACGAAGGCGCTCCTGGCCGGATGGGGTCGGACGTATTACAACCAGGAGGCCCCGAGCGAACGGTTGCAGTGGGCGCCGACGGTCGTGCAGCACGCGGAACGCTGCGAACACGAAGCGCCTCCGTTCAGTCCGGCGAGTCAGATCTGCGTGATGGATGCACCCAGCGGCCAAACGGGCGCGTGCGAGGGGGACAGCGGCGGCCCGTTGCTCCTAGCGAAACCGTCGGCGGTTGGGGGCATGGTGCAGATCGGTGTCGCCGACCATGTGTATGGCGAATGCGCCACCACCAGCCCGTCAGTGTTTATGCGCGTCGACGTGATCTCCGCGTGGGTCAGAGGCTGGGCGGAGGCGCTTGCAAGCGCCCCGCCCGTCTCGACATCCCTGCCGGCCAACACTCTCGCGGCGCTCACGCTGCCGGGCATCGCCAGCAGCCGGTCGCTTACCCTGGCGGGGAATGGCGTCTCAATCGTGCTCAGCTGCGACAACGAAGGGGGAATCTGCACGGGCGACGTCGAGGCGACGATCAGGGTGCGAGAAGAGCTGGTCGTGCGACGCGGCGACACGCGGAGCGTGTCATACGACCGCACCCGCACCGTGCGCCTTACCTCTATCCGCTTCGCGATCGCGCCGGGCTATAGCACCGCTGTACGCGCGGTCCTCTCCCCGCAGAACCTGACGCTGTTGTCGCACCTCGGCAACGGGCCGCTCGACGTGACGCTGACGGGCCGAGGCTTCAGTTCCCGTGTCGTGACGCTGGAGCCCGTCCGGCGGCGCACATAGATAGATCGGCGCATCCCAACCCAGGATGGCTTGAGCGGACACACGTGCTCGTTCGCAGCGTGGCATGGAGTGCATGGTGATGATGGAACTGGCGTTGGAGCCCGCGGCAGGTGCCCTACGACGCACCCCTCGAACACTTCAGGGACGGCCTCCGCCTCTCAGCCACCATCGACGGCTTCGGGCTCAGTTGAGGGCTTCTGTCCACCCCCAGCCTCCTCAACCAGGCCCCGCGCCCACTGAACCGCGGAGGTTGCCCACCTCGACGCCGTCTCACGCTCGACGGCGTGCACCGTGTCATCGTCATAGCGCAGGCCAGCCGCGTAGGGCGTCAGCAGGTCTGCACCATCCATCTCTCCCGGTAGCGGTGCGCCCGCTTCCCTGCACAGCTTGGCCAGACCACTGATGTCATGAATGAAGGGAAACTCCACGCTGCGGACAGCAAGCACGGCCTTGAGCGCCTTCTCGACAGCCTGCTGGGCGTGAAAGCAGACGAGCACGTCCGCTACTTCGTCGATCGGCAGCATCGCCCTGGCCCCGGCCGCGTCCGTGTCAGCGCGACGAAGAAGTTGCTCTGCGAGATCCTGCTCGCTGGCCATCAGGCCGCCAACTCCCGTCCCTCAGCCAGCGCCGCGTGGATCAGGCTCCCTCGCACATCACGCCACTCTTGCACCCGGTGTTCACTCGCAACGATCACATCCGCGGCGAGCACCAGATCGCCCAGTACCCTACGCAGCCGTACCGACTCCAAGGCGGGATTCTCGACCTCCGGCTCGATCACCAAGAAGTCCAGATCGCTGTCCCGCGTCAGCTCCCCACGCGCGGCCGAGCCGAACAGGATCACCCGCGAGCTCGGTGGCGCCGCCTCTGACAACCGACGGCCGGCCTCAGCTATCACCGCATCGTCAAGCACGCGCTCACGATACCCCGCTCCGGGGCACCCGCCCAGGCCGCGATCGCACGACTGGCCCAAATCCTGGCCCAAGGGGGATTGAAAACGCAAAACGCCCCGTAGACACGGGGCGCAAGCGTACTCCGGGACAGGGACTCGAACCCCAAATTCGTGCTCCAGAGGCACGCGTGTTACCGATTACACCATCCCGGACCGGGCGATCAAGGATAGTGGACAGCCACACCAGAGCGTGGGCACCGCCTTCCCGGGCCCACCGCTACTGAGCTCATGCCGAGCTGTGTAGCGTATGCCACAAATGACTGGGCAGATTGGTATACGCGAGCTTCGCGACAACTTGACCGCGACGATCCGCCGCATCCGCGCAGGCGACATCACCCCGGGCGTCCCCCTCGATGAGTCCCTGCGGCACTACCCTGTGACAGGCTCGATGACCGCGAGCGAAGCGCTTGAGGAAGATCGCGCTGAGCCCTGAGCGGCGCCTCGTCTACGCTGACTCCTCGGCGCTTGTGAAGCTCGTCATCGACGGGCCGGAGAGTTTCGCGCTCGAAAGCTGACCCTGCACAGAGTACGAGGCGCCAGCCCAACGCAACGCAACGCAACAAAGGAACCTACCCCCCCGGCAAGCCTCCATTCGGCGCGAAGAACCCGGTGATCGCCTCCTCGAGACCCGGGTCGAGCACGAGCAGCACCTCGTCGCCGGCCTCGATCACGGTGTCGGCCTTGGGGACGAAGCCCGCGCCACCGCGCAGCACGGAGATGATCAGCGCGCCTTCGGGGAGCTCGACTTCGGCGACGCGCCGGCCGACAGCGGGGGCGCCGGGTACCACCTCAAGCTCGATGATCTCCAGGCGCTCCTCTTCGAGGGCCAGCAGGTGGACGAGGCCGTAGCGGGGCACCTCGTGCTCGATCAGGCGCAGGATCAGGTCGGTGGCGGAGACCGCCGGTTGGATGCCCAGCAGCTTGAAGTGCTCGTGGTTGCGGGGGTTGTTGACGCGGGCGATGATGCGGTCGCAGAGGTACTTCTCCTTGGCGACCTGGCAGACGAGCATGTTGTCCTCGTCGTCGCCGGTGACGGCGATCACGAGGTCGGCGCGCTGGATGCCGGCGCGCTCGAGCACCCACAGCTCGGTGGCGTCGCCGTACTGGGCGGCGTGCTCGAACTCCTCCTCGATCGAGAGGTAGCGCGGACGGGAGGACTCGATCAGCGTGACCTCCTGGCCCTTGGCGATCAGCTCGCGGGCGAGGTTGCGCCCGACCTTGCCCGCGCCGACGATGATCGCGTACATGGTTAGGCGGCGTGCTCGACGGTGAGTGGTTGGGCGACGAACATCATGGCTGTTCAGGCGGCGTGCTCGACCGTGAGCGCGCGCTCGAACATCTCGATCGCGTGCTGCGTGGGGGAGATCGTGTGCAGGCCCAGTTCGCCGTACCAGCCGGCGCGCGCGGGGTCCATCACGCGGGCGATGACCTTCGGCACCTCGAAGCGCTTCTGGGCGATTTGGGCGATGATGAGGTTGGTGTTGTCGCCGTTGGTGGAGGCGATGAACACGTCGGCGCGCTCCACGCCGGCCTGCACCAGCGCTTCGACCTCCAGCGCGGTGCCGACCGTGAACAGCCCGCCGGCCTCCTCCCAGCTCGTGGCTTGGCCGGCGTTGAGGCGCTCGTGCGAGAGCAGGTCCTCGTCCAGCACCGACACCTCGTGGCCGGCGGCGAGCGCGGAACGGGCGACGGCCGCGCCGACGCGCCCGGCGCCCACGATCAGGACGAACATGAGCCGCACTTTAGAGGGTGCCAGCGGGTGGCGCGGTGACGATCACGCGGCAGGGGGCGCGGGCGACGACGTAGCGCACGACGTCCCCGGCGTAGCTCTCAAGCCCCCGGCGGCCCCCGAAGCGTGCACCGCCGAGGATGCGCGAAGGCTCTTCGGCGCCGAGCACGATCGCCTCCACGCCGCGGCGGCGGGCCTCCTCGACGATCGCGGCGCCGACACTGCGCGCGCGAACCGTGGCGGTGGCGACGTGCACGCCGGCGTGCTCCTCGCCGACCGTCTTGGCGCGCGCGAGTGCTGCGCGGGCGCCCCGGAAGCGGTCTTCGGGGAGACGGGCGTCGAGCGTGAGCGCCATCGGCATCTGAAAGATCCACACCGCCTCGATCGTGACGGCGTCGATCGCGGCCTCGTCGGTGGGCTCGCCGGCGACCAGCAGCGCCGCGGTGCGCACGATCTCATCGTCGAGCGCCTCCCCGTGCAGCGGCACAAGGATCGAGCCGTAATCGCGCGCGCGGGGCTGCTCGGGCCGCAGCACCTCGGGCGCCACGGTGACGCGCCGCAGCGGCGAGCTTTCGTCCAGGCGGCGGTAGACGAGGTAGAGGACGAGGCCGGCGGCCATCCAGCCGAGCCCGACGTAACGGGCGGGGTGATGGACGAGGATCAGCGCGACCCAGCCTGCCCCGGAGAGCAGCGCGCCGAGCACCGCCAGCAGCGGCAGCCGGCCCCCCCGGAAGCGCACCGACAGGGGCGCACGGAACGGCCGGCGGCGGTGGGGCTCGCGGTAGCGAAGGCGGATCACCGAGAGGTGGGCGATCGTGAAGGAGAGCACCGCCCCGAAGGCGTAGATGCCGACGAGGAAGTCGATGTTCTCGGGCACCACCAGCACCGCCGCGAGCAGGCCGGCGAGCAGGATCAGCACCCAGGGCGTGGAGCGCCGCTGGTGCAGGCGCCCCAGGCCGCTCGGGATCTGACGGTTGGTGGAGAGCGAGTAGGCCAGGCGCGAGAGCCCCAGCATCGCCGAGTTGGCGGCGGCGATCAGCGTGACGGCGACGACCCCGCCCATCGCGTAGCGCAGCACCTGTGAGAGCGCGTGGGGGCGCAGGCGGTCGACCAGCCCGATCACGGGGTCGTCGAGATAGCGGTGGGCGAGCGCGGAGTGGGTACCGTGGATCGGTAAGGCGGTGACGGCGAGCAGCGCCACCCCGACATAGGCGAGCACGAGCACGGCGATGCCGCTCACCAGCAGCCGCTGCAACGCCCGTCGGCTGGCGATCACCTCGCCCGCGAGCCCGGAGGCGTACTCGACCGAGGTGAACGCCATCGTGGTGATCGTCAGCGCGAAGATCAGCCCCGACCAGGAAGGGGCGCGCCCGAGGTGGATCGATGAGAGCATCGTGTGGGGGTTGAAGTAGAGGAGGAGGCCGAGCGCGATCACGAACAGCTCGAGCACCAGCGCGCCGACGACGAGCACGCCGATCCGCAGCCCGCGGCGCGAGGAGAGGCCGCGGATGTTGGAGGCCACGACGTAGGCGATGATCGCCAGCGCCAACACGAGCGCCTCGGTGTGGTGGCCGAGCGGCGCCCAGAATACCTTCAGGTACTGCGTCGCCGCGTAGGCGCAGACCGCGATCAGGATGATGTAGTCGAGCAGGATCGCCCAGCCGGCGATGAACGAGACGAGCTCGTTGAAGGCGTAGCGGGCGAACACCGTGGAGCCCCCGGGCTCCTGGTGAAGGGAGGAACCCTCGACGTAGGTGAGCGCGGTGAGCCCGAACAGCAGCGCGGCGATCAGAAAGACGAGCGGGGTGAGCCCGAGCGCGTGATCGACGACCACCCCGAGCGAGAAGAACACGGCGCTGGCCAGCGAGGTGTAGACGATCCCGAACAGGATTGGGGAGCCGATCGTGCGCTCCAGCGTCGTCACCGACCACGCGGTGAGCCGCTCGCGCACCGGCTCCCTCGGGTCCTCGGGCTCCAGCCACTCCCAATCGTTCATCTGCACTTGAGGTTATGACCCTGAAGCCCACCCGCCGGCGGTACACCCGCGGGCAGGTGGGCCTGCCAGGCAAACAATGCTCAGGTAATCAACGGGATGATCAGGATCGCGACGATGTTGGCGACCTTGATCATCGGGTTGATCGCTGGTCCGGCGGTGTCCTTGAAAGGATCGCCGACCGTGTCGCCGGTGACCGAGGCCGCGTGTGCGTCGGAGCCCTTGCCGCCGAAGGCGCCGTCCTCGATCAGCTTCTTGGCGTTGTCCCAGGCGCCGCCGCCGGCGGTCATCATCACCGCAAAGAAGAAGCCCACCACGATCACACCAATCAGCAGGCCACCGAGCGCCTGCTGGTCGATCAGGCCGACGATCAGCGTCAAGCCGATCGGCAGCAGCGACGGCAAGATCATCTCGCGCTGCGCGGTCTTCGTGACGATGTCCACGCACCTCGCGTAATCGGGCTCTTCGGAGTAGTCCATGATCCCGGGGTGCTCGCGGAACTGGCGGCGCACCTCCTCTACGACCGCGCCACCGGCGCGGCCGACGGCCTCGATCGACAGCGAAGCGAACAGGCACACCATCAGCCCGCCCAGCAACAGGCCGATCAGCACGGGCGGTTCGTTGATGCCGAAGGAAATGATGTGCCCGAGCTTGTTTTCGAGTTCTTTCTGAAAGCCCGCGAACAGGCCGACGGCCGCCAGCACCGCCGAGCCGATCGCATAGCCCTTGGTGACGGCCTTGGTGGTGTTGCCGACCGCGTCGAGGCGGTCGGTGACCTGGCGCACCTCCTCGGGTAGGTCAGCCATCTCGGCGATCCCGCCGGCGTTGTCGGTGATCGGTCCGAACGCGTCGAGCGCGACGATCAGCCCGGTCAGCGAGAGCAGGCCCATGGCCGCCACGAGGATGCCGTAGATGCCGGTCACACCGCCGCCCGCAAGCTTCCACGCACCGAGGATGCCGAGCACTATCACGAGCGCCGGAAGCGCGGTGGCTTGAAGCCCCGAGCTGAAGCCCTGGATGATGTTGGTCGCGTGGCCCGTCTGCGACGCCTTCGCGGTCTTCTTCACCGGCGCAAAGCGGGTCGAGGTGTAGTATTCCGTTAGTCCGAATAGCAGCGCGGTGACGACGATGCCGATCAGCGAGCACAGGTACAGGTGACCCCAGCTCGGGACGCCCGTGGAGCCGTCCTTGAAGCTGAGGCTGTGCATCAGCCAGTAGGTGATCGGCGCAAACGCCGCCGCGGCGATCACGCCCGAGACGAGAAGGCCCTGCAGCAACGCACGCTCGACATTGCCCGAGTTGGTGCGTACCGCGAACGTGCCGATGATCGAGGCGATAATCGCGACGCCACCGATCACGAGCGGGTACAGCGCGACCTGCGTGGACTGGTTGAACGTCAGCACACCGAGCAGGATCACCGCGATCGCGGTGACCGCGTAGGTCTCGAACAGGTCGGCCGCCATGCCGGCGCAGTCGCCGACGTTGTCGCCGACGTTGTCGGCGATCGTCGCGGGGTTGCGCGGGTCGTCCTCGGGGATGCCGGCCTCGACCTTGCCCACGAGGTCGGCGCCAACGTCGGCCGCCTTCGTGAAGATGCCGCCGCCGAGACGCGCGAAGACCGAGATCAGCGAGCCGCCGAAGCCGAGACCGATCAGCGCGTCAACCGCCGTCTTGGGGCTGTCGTTGAAGAACGAGGTCAACGCGCCGTAGTAGCCGGCGACGCCGATCAGCGCGAGTCCGACGACCAGCAGGCCGGTGATCGCGCCACCACGGAAGGCTACCTTCAGGGCGGGTGAGACGCCGCCGCGCGCCGCCTCGGCGACACGCGCGTTGGAGCGCACGGACACGTTCATGCCGATGTAGCCAGTCGAACCGGAGAGCAGCGCTCCAATCAAGAAGCCGCATGCCACGGCGATGTTTTGAATGGGAATCAGCGCGCCGAACACGACCACGCCGACGATGGCGATCGTGATGTACTGGCGGTTCAGGTACGCCCGAGCGCCCTGCTGTACGGCCAGGGAGATGCTCTGCATCTTCTCATTGCCAGGCGAGAGCGCGAGCAGAGAGCGCGTCGTCAGGAGTCCGTACACGACGGCACAGGCGGCGCAAACGAGGGCGACGACGACCCCGTGGTTTATCAGGAAGCTGCTCAACAGAAATCCTCCGGTCGGTTGGCGTGCCGCGCGACGCCCGCGCGCACAAATGTCCACCATCCGCCCGGATCGCTCGGTCAAGCGCCTGCCCGGCGGAAAAGCGCGCGCAGTCTATCGTGCCGCGCGGCGGGAGGCGTTCAGCGTCCCGGCACCCACAGCCTGCCGCTCGACTCCGCCGGGCCCGGACCGGACTCCGCAGCGTCTGGCTGAGGCTGAGGCGGGGTGGGCGCAGCCTGCGGTGGGGCCTGTGCCGGCTGGGGTGTGGGCGCGGGTGCGCCGTCGGCGGGCGCGCCGCCCTGGGCCTCCCGCGCGTACGCCATCTGCAGCTGCGAGAGGGCGTCGCGCAGTGGGCGCGCTTCCTGGGGGGCGCGGCGCTCGACCACGGGCATCAGCCCGCGCACGGCGTCGATCGCGTCGCGCACCTGCTCGAGATCCCGCTCGGGGCTGCTCTGCCCGGGCGCCGCGGGGTCCGGCTCACCGACCAGGCCGAGGCGGCGTGCACCGATGTTCAGCAGCGACACGGTTGCCTGCAGCACCATGTCGGCGCTCGTGATGCGGCTCAATTCGGCCTCGTACGCCGCCCTCAGCTCCGCTTCGGTGGGCTGCCCCGGCGCCCCCGTCCCGCCACTGGGCGCGCTCGACTGCGGCTCGCCGGGCCCGTCCGCGCTCCCTTGCTCCGTGCCCATCGGGTCCTGCTGCGCCTCCTGCGTACTGCTCACACCGCCACCTCCGCTGAATAAGTTTGCCTGGTCTCCGCCACCGCCGCCGCGAATACCTCCTCGCGCGTGGCGCCCTGCTCGATCATCGTGCGCTGGCGCTGGGCGCCGTTGCGCTCGGGGAAGGCCAGCTCGATGCCGAGCTCCCCGCGCACCGGGGCGCTCCAGCTTGCCAGCCGCTCGATCGCCTCGCGCGCCGGGTACTCCTCGACGCGCTCCAGGTCGATCAGCCGCCCGTCGAGGCCGAAGCGGATCGCGCGCCAGATGTTCTCCTCCACCATCCGCGGCGTGGGGTCGGTGAAGGGGACCCCTTCGTCGATGTCGCGCGCGGCCTGCGCCACGCATGCCACCAGCAGTCCCGCCAGCGCCTCGGACTCCGCCGCGGTGGTTTGGGCGTCGCAGATGCGCACCTCCACCGTGCCGAACGCGAAGTGCGGGCGCACCGACCACCACACCTGTGTGTACTCCACGATCGAGTTGGTGCGCACCAGCTGCTCGATGTACTCGCGGTAGTTGTGCCACCCGCCGAACGCGTCGGGCACCCCGCAGCGGGGGAAGCTGCGGGTAAAGCTCTGCGTGCGCGCCGAGTGCAGGCCCGCGTCGCGGCCGTCGAGGTAGGGGGAGTTGGCGGACACCGCCAGCAGCAGCGGTAGCACGCCGCGCAGGCGGTCGCACACGCGCACCGCGCGATCGGCGTCGCGCACCCCCACGTGCGCGTGCATGCTGAAGGTGTTGTTGCGCCACGCAACGTATTTGAGGCCCTCCTCCACGCGGCGGTAGTGCTCGGTGTCGATGATCTGCTGCTCGCGATAGTCGGCCCACGGGTGGGTTCCCGTGGCGCCCAGCGCCAGCCCCTGCTCCTCGGCGAGCGCGAACAGCCGCTTGCGGCGCTCGCGCTGGCGCGCCACGGCGTCGTGGAAGTCGGCGCCGGCGCCCGAGATGATCTCGATCTCCGCGGAGATCAGCTCGCCGGTGATGTGCTCGTAGAGCAGCGCGTCGCGCTCGCGGGCGGCCTCGCGCAGCGCTTCGAAGCGGGGCACCATGTCGAGCGTGGCGGGGTGCAGCAGCGAGAACTCCTCCTCCAGACCGACGGTGCCATCCACCGCCTGCGCGAAGGTCTCCACCGCCCGGTCGAGGTCAAGACCACTCATGCGCCCCGCCTTCGCGGGCTGCGTGGCGTCCGGGATGGGCTCGGATCTGGGCGACAGGGCATGGGACGGAGGGCTCCGCGAAGCGGCCGATCAGGTCAGGTAGAAGTACAACGCGTACAGCAAATCGACGGCGGGGCTGGAGGTGTGGACGGTGACCTCCGGGGGCACCACCAACAGCGACTCGGAGTAGTTGAAGATGATCTTCACGCCTGCCTGCACCAGCTCGTCGGCGAGCTGCTGGGCGACGGCGCCGGGAATCGCCAGCACGCCGACGACGATGTCCTCGTCTTCGACCATCTGGCGCAGCTCGCGGGTGTGGCGCACCACCTTGTGGCCGACCGTGGTGCCCACCTTGTCGGGGTCCACGTCGAAGATCGCCACCACGCGGAAGCCGTGGTCGGCGAAGATATCCGAGGAGGCGATCGCCTGGCCGAGGTGCCCCGCCCCGAACAGCGCGATGTTGTGCTGCCCGGCGGTGCGCAGAATCTTGCGGATCTGCGACACCAGCGACTCGACGTTGTAGCCGACGCCGCGCTTGCCGAACTTGCCGAAGCCGGAGAGGTCGCGGCGGATCTGGGTCGAGTTGACGTGGGTGTAGTCGGAGAGCTCCTGGGAGGAGATCGTCTCCTTGCCCATCTTGCGCGCCTGCGTGAGCACCTGCAGGTAGCGCGACAGCCGCGCCGCCACCCCCAGCGAAAGCCGCTCGGAGTGGGCGGGCATCCCATCCCCGGGATCTTCATGTCCGTTGCGCTCGACCTCCGCCGTGCTGAGCTCCCCGAGTGCCATCGTCCGTGACTATAGAGATGACTCCCGCAGCCTCTCGCGCAGGGCCTCCGCATCAACGAAATACTCAAACAGCTCCTCGCCGTCGAGCGCCACGACGGGGATTCGCTCGAAGTACGCTCGATGCAGCGCGTCGTCGGCGGTTATGTCGCGCACGAGGAGCTCAAACGGGAGCCCCTCGCCAACCTCGCGCAGGGCCGTCAAGGCGTCCTCGCAGAGGTGGCAGTCGGGCTTGGTGTAGAGCGTCACGGTGCTCTGCGGCCGCCCGGACGGTCGGGGCCCACCCACCATGCTCACCGCAGCCGCCTGGACGATCGGGGCCCACCTACCGTGCTCCGCGGCCGCCCGGATGGTCGGGGGCCACCTACCGCGCTCACCGCGGCCGCCCCGGGGACCGAGCCTTCCCCACCGCACCCGCGCCACTCACCCGTTCGCCTGTGGCATATACGTCGAGCGCCAGATAGTCGGGGTAGGGCAGCCGCTCGGCAAAGCGCGCCGCGCTGGCGATCATCGCGGCGTTGTCGGTGCAAAGCACCCGCTCCGGCACGTGAACGCTCGCGCCCATCTCGCCCAGGCGCCGGCGCAGCTCGCCGTTGGCCGCGACCCCTCCACCGACCGCGAGGCGCTCGAGGCCGGTCTGCTCCAGCGCCCGCTCGGCCCGTTCCACCAAGCGCGCGACAATCGCCGCCTGGTAGGAGGCCGCGAGATCGGCCGCCCGCGCCGCGAGCTGGTCCTCGGAGAGCTCGCGCACCCTGTACAGCAGCGCCGTCTTCAGGCCCGCGAAGGAGAAATCGAGGCTGTGCGCAAACGCCTGACGAGCGACGCCCAATCCCGGTCGGGGCCCGCCCGCGGAGAACGGGAAGGCCTCCGGATCGCCTTCCTTGGCGAGGGCTTCGAGCGCGACCCCACCGGGGTAGCCGAGGCCCAGCATGCGGGCACCCTTGTCAAACGCCTCCCCAGCCGCGTCGTCGAGCGTGCTGCCCAGCACCTCGAAGCCCTCGTGCTGGCGCACGTGCGCCAGCAGCGTGTGCCCGCCGCTTGCGATCAGGCACACGAAGGGCGGCTCGAAGGAGCCTCCTCCAGCGGCTGGGGCAGTGCGCGGCGGCGGCGATCCGGATGCGCCGCCCAATCTGGATGCGCCGCCCGGACCGTGGGGGATCGGACCGGCGATGAAGTTGGCCGCCACATGACCCTGTAGGTGGTCGACGGCCGCGAACGGCAGCTCTCGTGCGGCAGCGAGCGCCTTGGCGGTGGCGAAGCCCACCAGCAGCGCCCCCACCAGGCCGGGTCCGCGAGTGGCGGCCACCAGCTCAATCTGATCGAGGGTCGTTCCGGCACGCTCGAGCGCAGTGGTGACGACGAGGTTGACGATCTCCAGGTGCCGGCGGGATGCAATCTCGGGGACGACCCCCCCGAAGCGATCGTGCACCTCTTGCGAGGAGATCACGTTCGAGCGGATCCTCCCCGGCTCGTCCAGTACCGCCGCGCACGTGTCGTCGCAGCTGGTCTCCAGCGCCAAGATCATGCTTGCCCGCCGAGCCGCCCGGCCCTCGCGCGACGGGGGGTCCCGAGAGCGCCCCTCACAGGAAGCCCGGGTTGGGCACGTCCTCCAGCGACCCGACCAGCGTCGCGGGCGTACGCCACATCACCAGGGCGTCCTCACCGTTGTCCTGGTAGTAGCGCCTGCGCATCCCCGCCGCACGGAAGCCCTCCCGTTCGTAGAGACGAATCGCCACGTCGTTGGAGCGGCGCACCTCCAGGGTGTAGCGCGCCTGCTCGTCCTCGACGCGCTGGTACAGCTCGCTCAGCAGCGCCGACGCCACACCTTCGCGGCGATGCTCGGGGGCGACCGCGACGTTCATCACGTGCCACACCGTCTCGTAGCGAGAGCAGATCATGTACCCCACCAACCGTCTGCTCCCCCCCGTGTCCAGCACCGCCGCCAGGCAGATCCCCGAGGGCTTGGAGAGCTCCAGCACGAACATCGCCAGCGACCACGGCGTGGGGAACGCCCGCCGCTCGATTCCGATCACCTGCGGTAGGTCCGGGTAGGCCAAGCGCCGGATTTCCAGGTGTGGCTGCCCGGAGGCTACGTCGTCGGCGGCTAGCGGTGTGCTCACTGCTTGCTTTCTATTCGTTCCAGGGCAATCTCCGCATCCGGCCGGCGGCGGTAGTCGGGCAGCACCGCCTCTAAATCGCTCGCCGGCGCGCTCAGGGCCAGCTCGCACAGCACCCCGGCGTCTACTCGGTGGAGCGGCGAGGTGTCCACTGGGACCGCCACCGCGATCGCCTCCAGATATCCCCGAAAGCGTAGCGCTCCGTCGCCTACGGCCAACCATTCGCGATCCCCGCCGAGCTCCCCCGGGATCGCGGCGAGCTCCTCCGGCGGGAGCGCTCGGGGGTGGGTCAACTCGCCCTGTGCGTCGTATGCCGCAGCGAACGCCTCCCCGCGGCGTGCGTCGATCGCCGCCAGCACGCCGCGCGCCGGCGAGCCCGGCTCTCGCAGGGCGGCCTGTGCGAGCACTTCCAAGCTGCTGACGCCCACGACCTCGATCCCCAGTGACTGCGCCAGGCCGCGCGCCGTGGCAACACCGACGCGCAAGCCGGTGAAAGTGCCCGGCCCCACACCCACCGCGATCCGCCCCACAGCATCCCAACCGATGCCCGCCTGCTTCAGGAGCCGGCTCGCCAGCGTCAACGATTGCGTGGTGTGCCCGGGGCGCTGGCCGAAACGGGGATGCTCGCCAGAGGCGAGTGTCTCCCGGCTTCGGTCAGCCTCGGGCTGGTCGTAGGCCCGCAGCGTGGTTCCGTCGGCGAGTCGCAGTCCCACGGCGGTCGCGGACGTGGCTGTATCGAGGCCCAGCACGATCATCGCTCCGCCTCCCTCCGCGCGTCCTTCCGCGCGCCCTTCCCCAAGCCACCCCCACCAAGCTGGCCCTCGCCCCACCGTTCGGCACCGGTTTGCAACTCGTGCGCCTCCACCACCTCGATCCGCCGGCGGTCGCCGCCGCCATGCGCGATCGTCACCCACGCTCGCGCCCCCCCAAGCTCCGGGCTGCCCTCCTCGGGCCACTCCACGAACGCGATGCTGTCCGGCCCCAGGTAGTCCTCCAGCAGGCCTGGAGCCTCATGCCCGAGCCCGGCGAGACGGTAGAGGTCGAGGTGGGCGACGGTCACCCGGGAGCCGCGATAGCGGTGCCCGATCCCGAAGGTGGGGCTCGTAATCGGGTCTGTCACCCCCAGCGCCCGCGCGGCGCCTCGTACCAGCGTCGTCTTGCCGGCGCCCAGCTCTCCGCGCACCAGCACCACGTCCCCCGGCTCCAAAAGCCCCGCCAGCTCGGCGCCCACAGCCTCGGTTTCAGCAGGGGCCGAGGTTTCGCGGGTGGGCACAGGCCGAACTTTAGTGTTCGGCGTGGCCGTGGCCGCAGTGGACGATCCGGGCAAACCGAGCGAACCGGGCGATCCGAGCGCACCGGTGCTACGCCGCGAGCGCCTCCGCGCGCAGCTCCTGCTCGTGGGAGAGCGCCTCCCGCTCGAGCGCCCCGCCCGGCCCGATCCGGTAGGCACCCATGCGCGTCAGCGGTGGCGAGTAGGCGTGAATCGTGATCGCCGGCTGCGCGCCGCCGTTGAGCACGCGGTGGATCGCGGTCGCCGGTACGTTGAAGCACTCGCCCGCGGAGAGCTCGCGCGTCACCGTGGGCGAGCCGACCGCAAGGCGCTCCTCGCGCACTCGGCCGGCGACCACGGCGATTCCGCCGGCCGAGTCGTCGTGGTCGTGGAAGCCCGTGTCGTGGCCGTCGCTCCAGCAGATCAACCACGCGTTGACACGCTCGTCGGAGAACACCTGCTCGTACACGCGCGCATCGGAGCGATGACGGACGAGGTGGCGCCAGCGTGCCGGGTCGGCCGCGAGCGCGGCGGCGAAGCGCTCGAGCTGCTGACCGTTCAGGAACGCGCCCGGGTCTTCAGCGGGTACCGGCTCGGGGGCGGCGAGCAGCCGCTCGAACCGCTCCACGGCGAGGCTCAGGGGCTCAGGGGGCGCCGGGTCGGGCGCCGCGGCAAACCACACCACCCGTGCTGGGCGAGCGCTCACGATGCCACCCCCACGCGCGCCGCGCGCACCGAGCGGGCCGTCCGAAGCGCGCGGATCGCGACTGTGCGCTCCAGCAACTGGACGCCGTTCGCCGCCAGCAGCGCCTCGCGGCCGGTGGGCGTGGGCTCGACGACGGGGCGGTCGGAGCCATACACCAGCTGCTCCCCGCCGACCCTGCGCGCCGTCGCCTCGACCGCCGCCGGGCCGTAGCTGGAGGTGTCGTAGAAGACGAGCGGATCGTGCAGGTCGCAGTGCGGCCCGCCGCGGGCCGCGAGCCGCTCGCTGAGCAGCGGCGCGCCACCCGCAAGCATCGCGAACACTACCCGCAGCCGCGGGTACTCGCGCCTGCCGAGCGTGGCGAACGTCAGCCATGCGGCCTGCATCTGGGCGACATAATCGGTCAGCGACCGCCACCACAACGGCTCGCTCAACGAGGCCTCGGCAGTGCGCAAGCCCGGCGCGGGACCGGGGTGCACGAACAGCGACGCCCCGCGTGCTTCGATCCGCCTCAGCAGCGGCGCGCTCAGCGCCAGCGCGCCAGGGCCGGCGAGCGCCCCCGCGGGCAGGCATACGCCGATGCAGCCGCGCGCCAGCAGCCGGTCGACATCGTCCGGGTTCTGGTCGTCGAGCGCGATCGGCCCCCACGCGGCAAACCAGCTGGGCAGCGCCAGCACGCCCTCCAGGTGGGCCTCGATCAGTACGTCGGCCTCCTCGCGCGGAAGCGCCTCGACGCCGATCGCGCTCGACAGCGCCACCACCGCAAGGTCGAGGCCGTCGCCGTCCACGAGCCTCACTCGCCGGTCGGGCGATTCGGCCTCGCGGTCGATCACATAGGGCTGCTCGCCCGCGCTGTGCAGCACCGTCAGACCACGCGAGCGCCGGACGAGGGGGAGCGTCTGACGAGCGGCCAGTGCATCGAGCAGCGGCGTGGTCCAGATGTGCTGATGAATGTCGATCTGCATTGTTCTCGAAGGAATCTCCGTCGTCTTTTGGCGGCCGGCGGGAAGATCCGCCAAAACCACTATACCTCATAAAGTAGATCGAGAATATCATGTTTCGTGGAGAGCGCAACCCCAAGAAGGTTTTTTTGCAAGCTCTTTTCCAAAAAATCCCTCAAGTCAGCTGGGGCTGCTGCCGATAGAGGACAAACCTCCTCCTCCCTAGCAGTGCGACCGGCCCACAACTCCTTCTCCCGTGGGCCGGTCGTCGTTTTAAGGGGCTGGGAGCCTCAGAACAGGCCGAGTTGATCGACCTCAGCCACCGGCTCCGCGCCGGCACCGGGCCCGCCGGAGGCTGGGAGCTCGGGGAGTCCCTCGGGCTCCTCTGCCAGCTCCGGCACCTCCAGCCGCGAAGGCTGGCCGGGCGCGGGCTGCGCCAGCAACTCCGGCAGGCGGCTGAAGTCCTCGCGTAGCGTCTGGAGCATCCGCGGCGTGTAGAGCGCGGCCGCGGGATGGAAGATCGGGTAGAGCCGCACCGCGCGGCGCCCCACCTCGAGCACCTCCGGCTGCCCGTGCAGGCGCGTGATCCCGGTCGGATCGTCGCGCAGCAGCTTGGTGGCGAAGTTCCCCAGCGTGCAGATCACCCGCGGCTGGATCAGCTCGACCTGGCGGTATAGGTACTCGCGGCAGTTCTCGATCTCCACCGGCTGCGGGTCGCGGTTGCCGGGGGGATGGCACTTGAGCACGTTGCATATAAAGACATCAGCACGCGCCATCTCAATCTCCCCCAACAACTTCTCCAGCAGTTTGCCGGCCGCGCCCACGAACGGCAGCCCCTGCTGGTCCTCGCTGGCCCCGGGGGCCTCCCCCACGAACATCAGGTCGGCGTCGGCGTTGCCCGCCCCGAACACGACCGTCTTGCGCATCGCGGCCAGCTCCGCGCAGCGCACACAGCCCTGCGCCTGGGCAAAGACCTCCTTGAGAGCCTCGCGCCGCTCTGCGGCCGACCCCGGCGAATCGCTCTCCTCAGCAGACATCGGCGTGATGGTATCCCTCGTTGCATAACGCGGATCTATCGCGCTCACCTTCCCCGACGTGTGCCGCCCAGCAACCCACAGCTCATTACCTAGCGCTATCCCGTGGCGCTATCCTGTGGCTACGATGCCCACCGAGACAGCCACCATCCGGGTCGCACGCAGCACGCGCGATCTGCTGGCCACACAGGCCCAGGATCGCGGCGTATCGCTGGCTGCTCTGCTCGCCGAGATAGCCCGCGAAAGGCAAACAGCCGCCATCTGGCGCTCAGAGCGCGCGGCTAGTCGCGCAGACGCCGAAAACCCCGATGTCGCCAGCGAGGACCGCGCGTGGGAGGCAGTTCTCGCCGATGGCCTCCAGTGAGCCCTGCAGGGGCGAGGTCTGGCTCGTCTCCCTCGGGGCAGGCCGACCCGGAGAGCCTGGCAAGAATCGCCCTGCCGTAGTCGTGTCCGTCGATGAGCTGAACACCGACGCCGCTGAGGATCTGATCGTCGTCGTTCCGGTTTCGAGTTCCCGCGCGCAATCTGCTCTGAGACCTGAGATCTCTCCCGACGAGGGCGTGGATCGCCCCAGCCGCGCAATCTGCCGAAGCATCAGAGCCGTAGCCCGCCCTCGCCTGCTGCGCCGCACCGGGACAGTTACACCTGAGACCCTCACAGACATCGAACGCGCGCTGGCGCTGATCCTCGGCTTCGGCGTCCACGTCCAACCCCCCGGTCCGCAAGCCCGCAGCTCATCGCAGCTTCCTCTGTGAACCTGCGCACACAGCGCCCGATATCCCCCACGGCCCACCCACAGCGCTGTATGATTTGTTGCAGGCCGTCAACCGAGCACGCTCGAGATGGACCCGAAGCACCAGAAGCTTTTCTCTTCTTATCGCGCCGGTATCCGCAGGAACTGGACCGAAGGCCATGAGCCGACATCACCACCGACTCGCCTCACGCGCATGAACACGCTGCGCGTCTTGGGGGTCTGTATGTCGGGAGACGCGCCGTCATGACTTCGCTGTCACTGCGCATCTCAAGAGGCTGCACTTGGGCCTTGTGGGTCTGCACCGGGGGGCAGGGGGCGCGATGAGAACTCTGCGCACCGTCGGGGAGTTGCGGGCCGCGCTGGCGCCGGCCCGCCAGGACGGCTCGACGATCGGGCTGGTGCCCACGATGGGAGCACTGCACGACGGGCACCTTTCGTTGATCCGGCGGGCGCGTGAGCAGTGCGACGTGGTGGTGGTTTCGCTGTTCGTCAACCCCGCGCAGTTCAACGAGGGCGCAGACCTGGAGCGCTATCCGCGCTCCGAGCGCCACGACGCGGGGCTGGCGGCCGAAGCGGGCGCCGACCTGCTGTTTGCGCCCTCGGTCGAAGAGGTGTACCCACCGGGTTTCGCCACCGCCGTGGAAGTGCTGGGGCTGACCGACCGCCTCGAGGGCGCCGCGCGCGGCGCCTCGCACTTCCGCGGGGTGACCACCGTGGTTACCAAGCTGCTGTGCATGACGATGCCCGACACGCTCTACCTCGGTCAGAAGGACGCCCAGCAGGTGGTGGTGATCCGCCGCCTGGTGAGCGATCTGAACCTGTCCGTTCAGATCGAGGCGCTGCCCACGGTGCGCGAGCACGACGGGCTGGCGCTCTCCAGTCGCAACGCGCTGCTCGACCCCGCCGCGCGGACCCGTGCACTCGCGCTGCATGCCGCCCTGCGCGCCGCCGGCGAGCTGGCCGCCACGGGGGAGCGCGCGTCCGCCGCGCTGCTCGACACTGCCAACGCCGTGCTGGCGGGCGCCGCGGTGCGTGCCGACTACCTCGCGCTCGTCGATCCCGCTACGTTCGAGCCCCTCACCCGGCTCGACCGCCCGGCGCTGCTGGCGATCGCCGCATATATCGGCGGGGTACGGCTGATCGACAACGTCATCCTCGAACCCACTTTGGAGCCCGCTAGACCCTCAGGAAAGGCAGCCACAACATGCAGCGCGTGATGCTCAAGTCCAAGATCCACCGCGCCACCGTCACCGACTGCGACCTGCACTACGTCGGGTCGATCACGATCGACGCCGACCTGCTCCAGGCCGCCGACATCCTCGAGCACGAGCAGGTGCACGTTGTCGACATCGACAACGGCGCCCGCTTCGAGACCTACACGATCGCCGGCGAGCGCGGCTCGGGGGCGATGAAGGTCAACGGCGCCGCCGCACGCCTTGTGCACCGCGGCGACACGATCATCGTGATCTCCTACGGCCAGTACGACAAGGCCGAGATGGAGCGCTACGAGCCCCGCGTTGTGCACGTGGAGGCCAACACCAACCGCATCATCACCGTCGACGACGCGGTGGCGACCCTGCTCCGTGGAGACCCCTCCGCTGAGTCTGACCCGCAGGGCGCGTACGAGGTGCGCGCCTGACGCGAGCCAGCCCGGGGCGTCAACCAAAGTCAGAGAGGACTCAACCACACCATGTCCAGCCACCCCTCCGCCCGTCCCACCAACCAATCGAGCGTTCAGATCCCTCACGATCCGGGGCGCCTGCCAATGACCCTGCCGCTGTTGGCGGAGAAGAAGCGGCTCGGCGACCCGATCGTGATGGTCACCGCTTATGACTACCCGAGCGCTCGCGCCGCGGAGGCGGCTGGGGTCGATCTGGTGCTGGTGGGCGACTCCGCCGCCACCACCGTACTCGGCTACAGCGCCACCACGCCGGTGCGCCTGGAGGACATGCTGGTGCTTGCCGCCGCCGCGCGGCGCGGCCTGCGCACGCCGTTGCTGATCGGCGACCTGCCGTTCGGCTCGTATGAGATCTCCGACGAGCAGGCGATCACGACCGCGGTGCGGATGGTGCAGGAGGCCGGCTGCGACGCGGTCAAGCTGGAGGGCGGCGGACCCGCCTCCGCGAGCCGCGCGCGCGCGATCGTCGGCGCCGGCATCCCCGCGATGGGCCACGTCGGGCTCACCCCCCAGACCTCCACCGCACTCGGCGGGTGGAAGGCGCAGGGGCGCAGCGCACAGGCCGCCGCGAAGATCGCCGAGCAGGCACTGACGCTGCAGGAGGCGGGCTGCTTCGCGATCGTCTTCGAGGCGATCCCCGCCGCGGTCACCGAGGAGTTGATGGGCCGCATGGAGATCCCCGTGATCGGGATCGGCGCCGGCCCCGCCACCGACGGGCAGGTGCTCGTCTTCCACGACCTGCTCGGCATCCGCGACGGGCTCGGCCCGCGCTTCGTCAAGCGCTACGCCAACCTCCAGGAGGAGATGAACGCCGGCGTCGCCGCCTATGCGGAAGACGTCCGCGCCCGGCGCTACCCCGGCCCCGAGCACACCTACAAGATCGACCCGGCTGAGCTGGTCGAGTTGCACACGCTGCTGGGCTGAGGCCACCGACGGGCGCGGCGCTCGGGCGCTGCCCGGCCGACGCCTACTGGTTGAGTTCCAGCGTGTTCATGATGCGCTTGTACGCGAACACGGCGTGGGCTTCCGTTTCGGCCAGTTCCGATTCGAAGGTTTCGATGCTGTGGAAGAGCGAGATGTCGCCGACGGTCGCGTAGGGCCGGGCCAACCTCATGATCAGCGGGCCTTCTTCGGCTTCGGGGTCGACGGCGTTGTACTGCTTCAGGAACTGGGTGGTGCTGGCGGCGAGGGTGCTGTAGCCGCCGGCGACCCATTCTTTGATGTCGCCACACAAGTTCGGGACGGTGAGGCTGACAAGCTTGTCGAGCTTGGTCGCGAAGGTTTTCACCGCGCGCGTGAGCTTGGGGTTGCTCCAGTGCAGCCCCTTCACCGTGCTGTAAAAAGCCTTGATCGGGCTGGCGCCGGTGCGGTAGCCGACGACCGTCATCGCCCCCACAACCTCATTGTCCAGCTGTTCGGAGCCCTGGTTCTGCGGGGATTTCGACGCGACATTGGGGCACTGGGTCGCGATTTCGCCGGCGTAGCGGTTGACGGCCGCAAGCCCCTTGGGGAGATCGGGGCGCGCCGCGTTCAGAAGCGTCTTGGTGGCGCGCGCGAGCGCCTGCGTGGAGGCTACGTCTGCCGCTGACCTGGCGGACGCCGCCCGCGGCGCCGCCGCCAGCGCCATGCCGGCGAAGACGAGCACAAGCACAAGCACCGTCCGACCTGAGAACGACCTCCTACCCATACCTACCAGAGTAGCATCTGCGCCTGACGAGCGCCACCCCTTGCGGTCGCCGGTTGCGCCGGCCTCTCTGGCAGGCGCAACCGCGGCTGGTGGCCTTCGCGGAAAACCTCTCCGAGGCGCTCTTCCTACTTCTTGTGTTTGGGCTTGTGGCCCTTGACCGTCAGGTTGTAGGTATGCGTCGTGGGTTTGCCGCCAAGCGCCGACTGGAAGACCAGCGCCCCCGTCAGATGCACCGTCTTGCCTTGCTTCAGCAGCGACTTGATCTTGTTCGAGAGGTGCACCGTCAGCTTCAGCGGAACACCCGCGGTCGCTTTGGCGGAGGTCTTGCCGACCACCGTGTTGGCCCGTACGCACTTGCCTTTGAGCTTGATCTGCCCGTGCTTGCACTTCTTGGCCTTCGAGTCCACCGCCGCGGAGTGCGCGAGCGTGGAGGTGGAGATCGTCACGGTAAGGCTCGCCTCGCCCGGCTGGGTCACGACGATCGTGATCGTGACCGTGCCGCCGGAACTGGTGACGATCGCTTCGACTTTGAATTCGCTGCTCGGTGTTGGCGGGGGCGACGAACCGACGGTCAGCACCTCCGAGCCGCAGGCGCTCGCGCTGGCGGCGTTGGTCGCGTTACCGCTATAGGCCGCCTGCCAGTAGTAGGTCCCCGGCTTGAGCGCGATGGCAAGACTGGCTGACGGCCCCGGCACTCCGGCGGTGACGGTGCTGGCGGAGCTGAGCACCAAGCTGGAGGCGGCGCAGGACGACGAGGAGTAGAGCCCATAGGCCACGGTCCCGGTTGCGCTGGCGGCGTTCGCCCCGGTGATCGTCGCTTTGTCGTACTCGCCGACCGTGCCATCGGGAATCGTGATGCTCGGGCCGCTCGTCGCGCCGGATGTCTGGGTGGTCGCGATCGCGGTGGGGGCCTCAGCCAGCTGCTGGTAGTTCACGGCCTGCAGGAAGACCTGCGTCCCGGTGCCGGGATTTTCGTCGTAGGCGATCTCCGCGTTGCCGCCGCCGACGCCGACGATCACGCCGTGGGCGGTGTACGGGACCGGGGTCACGACCGGACCGCCCCAGCTGGCGCCCCCGTTGCTGCTGTAGTCGAGCACCGCCTTGCCACTTTCCCAGAGGGCGTAGACACCGGTGCCGGAGTCCTCGGACATGTCGAGCGAATCGACACCATCGAGCACTTCGCCGGTCACGTTGGCCAATTCGACAGAGGGTCCGAATACGCCTCCGGTGGATGTCGCATCGAATGGGCGGTAGTCGACGGTGTATTCCGAACCGGTCCCATCGATGCCGTCACCTTCCTCCTCGAGCGCGCCGATCCCATCGGTGCCACCCTGCGCCAGCACCGGGGCCTCGGCGGAGCACGCGAGCACCCCATACCCCGGCAGGCCCTTGGCATTGAGCGTGCCCGGGGCCTTGGAGGTTCCGTCCACCACGCCAACGGAGACGCCATAGCCGGTGCCTTCTTTGTTGAAGCAGCCCGTGAGGGCTTCGGACGGGCCACCGAAGTTGTCCCCGACGCCGACCACGACGTCGGTACCCGCGGGCGCGGGCGGGGGCGCCTGCTCAGCAGCGATCTCCGGCCCGGCGGTATCGAGCGCCTTTCTCGGAAACAGGTTGGGGTTGGGCGGGGTGGCCTGGTTGCTGTTGGGTTCTGAGATCGCGGGAGATGCGGACGTAAGCGAGGTGTCACCGAAGTAATCGCCGTAGTCGTCCAGCAGGGCGACATCGGTACTGCTGAGGGCGACGGCGTTGCCAGCGGTGTAATAGAGGTCGACGGGACTGATCGGCTCGCCGCCGTTCTGCAGGCCCTGTCCTTTCGCCATGAAAGCGGCGCCGCCCGGCGGCGAGATCCATGCGATGCTGCCATCGTTTCCTGTCTTGCCGATGACCGCCACCTCGCCGCCCGGGAGAACCACGAGCCCCCCGGGTCCCGGGAAGTTGTCGCCCGTGAAGTGCGAGTCTTCGAGCAATACCGGCGCGCCACCCGAGCAGGCACTGGCGCCCGCCGGCAAGATGCACAGGTCGATAGCGGACTTGACCGGATCTTCCCAGGCGACGTACGTCGTTTGCGTCGAGGGGTCGTAAGCGATCAACGGCGGGGTGCCATTGTCCGGGGCGTCCAGCGTGATCGGGGCGGCCAACGCCGACGAAGCCGCAAGCGCCGCGGCTCCGGCCAAGACGACGGCGGCGAGCGCAGCCACCAGCCCACCGAGCAACATGGCGCGACGTAGCGCGGGGCGCGACGCGGCCTTCCTTGACGTGAACAACATCGCAGCCGACATGCTTCCCCAATCTGTCGTTGACACCTGCCGCCGAGCCTGCCATCCGGGCGAGCGCAGGGACACAGTAGCGCGCCCGCCGGACCGCTACGCCGGGTACTCGACGCTTTTCAACACCCGCGCCGGGGCACCCGCCGCGATCGAGAACGGCGGGATGTCGCTCGTGACCACGCTGCCCGCGCCGATCACGCAGCGCTCGCCGATGGAGACGCCGCTCGTGACCACGACGTGCGCGCCCAGCCAGCAGTTGGCGCCGATCCGCGTGGGGCCCTTGGAGGTGAAGCCCTGCCAGGGGACGGGCTTGTCGGGGTCGTCGTAGCGGTGGGAGGCGTCGGAGACGAAGCAGCCGTTGGCGAGCATGCAATGCTCGCCAATCTCCACCAGCTCCTGCGCAGCGATCATCACGGACTGGTTGAGGAAGGTGCCGGGGCCGATGCGTACGCGAGCGCGGCCGGGGGCGGTGATCCAGACATTCGGCTCGAACAGCGCGCCCTCCCCCACCTCGAGACGGCCCTCGCGCAGCGCCTCGAGCACATTGCCCTGCAGCGGCCAGCGCGCAAAGGCGCCGCGGCGCATCAGCTCCCAGTGGATGCGCGCGCGGTTCCACGGCAGCGCGTTGCGCTCATACCAGCGCCACTTCTGCCCCCACAGACGTGCCCGATGGAGCTGCTCATCGGGACCGAACGCCATCATCGGCGCCTACCGCGGCATGCTGCACAACCGGTACAACCAGCGCGGCGCTCATCGGCCTTTGGGACTCTCACGCACCAGACGCTACACGCCGCCGGCGCCAGTGATCCTCGCCGGATATACGCTGGTGCTGGGCATGGCTGTGCTAACTGCAAGCGGCTTGACCAAGCGGTTTGAGGCGACATGCGCGGTCGAGCGGGTTGACCTGGTCCTCAGCGAGGGCGAAGTGAGAGGTTTGCTCGGTCCCAACGGCGCCGGCAAGACGACGCTGCTGCGGATGCTGCTCGGGCTGGTGGCGCCGGATGAGGGCACGATCGAGCTCTTCGGCCGTGTGCTGGACGGATCGGACTCGCTTGCACTGGATGGCGTCTCGGGGTTCGTCGAGGAGCCGACCTTCTATCCGTACCTGTCTGGACGCGCGAACCTGGAGGTTCTGGCCGAGCTGGATGGCGCCGGCGCGCGGACGCGCATCGACGATGTGCTCGAGCAGGTGGAGCTGACAGAGCGAGGCGGAGACCGGGTGGGCGGCTACTCATCCGGAATGCGCCAGCGTCTCGGCATCGCCGCGGCACTGATGCGCGCGCCGCGGCTGCTGCTCTTGGACGAGCCAACATCCGCGCTCGACCCGGCGGGCGTCCGCTTCGTCGTCGAGCTGGTGCGCACGCTGTCGGAGAGTGGAGTCGCGGTGTTGCTCAGCAGCCACCAGATCGAGGAGGTCGAGGGGTTGTGCGACAGCATCAGCGTGCTCAGCCGGGGTCGCGTGGTGTGGGAGGGAACCGCCGCTCGGATGCTGGCCGAGGCCCCGTCCTCTGCCTACCGGATCGCCACGAGCGACGATGCTCGCGCGCTCGAGCTCGCCAACGGTCAGCGGGGCGTACGGGCTGAGCGCGCACCGACCGGCGGCCTCACGGTGCAAGCCGACGACGGCGCGTTGGATCCCTTCGTGCTCGCGCTCGGTCGAGCGGGGGTGGCTGTCCGGCGCATGGAGCTGTCGATGAGCCCGCTCGAGTCGATGTTCTTCGCGCTCACCGACCAATGCTGAGCGTCTATCGAGCCGAGACGCGCAAGCTCCTCGCTCAGCTCTCCACGCGGGTGCTGGCGCTCGTCTGTGCGCTCGGCCCACTGGTGTTTGGCGCAATCCTGAGCCTGCAAAGCGGACTCCCGGCGGACACGCTGCTCGGCGTATGGGTCCACGCCTCCGGCTATGCCGTTTCGTTGGTGATACTGGGCTTCGGCGGCTATCTTGGGTTTCCCGTGCTGGCAGGCGTGCTCGCCGGCGACCTGTTCTCCTCCGAGGACCGCTACGGGACATGGAAGACCGTCCTCACCCGCTCTCGCTCGCGCAAAGACGTGTTCGCGGGCAAGGTGCTCGCCGCCGCGACGCTGGCGCTGGCATTCGTCACGCTGCTCGCGCTGTCGAGCCTCCTCGCCGGCCTGCTTTTCACTGGCGATCAGCCGCTTGTCGGCCTCGGCGGGAACGTTCTCTCCTCCGGCGAATCCCTGTGGCTGGTGCTCGCGAGCTGGCTGCTCACCGTGCCTCCGATGCTCGCGTTCACAAGCTTGGCGCTGCTCTTCTCGGTTGCGAGCCGCAACGGCATCGTGGGTGTGCTCGGACCGGTGGTGGTCGGCCTGGCGATGCAGCTACTGGAACTCATCGGCAGCGGGAGCTGGGTTCACACGCTCCTGGTCGCCTCGGCATTCAACGATTGGCATGGGCTGCTGAGCGCTCCCAGGTTCTATAGCGCGGTGATCGTCGGCAACTGCGTGTGCGTCCTGTGGGTGGTGGGGTGTCTGGGCGCGTCGTGGTCGATCCTCCGCAGACGGGACTTCGCCGGTGCGCCCCTCACCCGCCGGCCCGGTTGGGTCGTGCCGGTGCGCGCGGTGCTCGCCTCGGCGGTGTTGGTCGTGGTGCTCGGGGCTGGGACGAGCCTGGGGCCGGTGGCGGTGACGCAAGCTCGGCTCGAGGCGTCGATCTCGTCCGCCTTCAACGATCTCACGGTGCTTCAGCAGCAGGAGCTCGGCCGCGCGATTGCGAAGGGGGCCAAGCTCAGGCTCCACACGACCTGCAACCGACACGCCGGCAAGAGCCAGGGACCGGGAGACGACTGGACCTGCACGATGACGGTGCTCAACGCGCTGCCGGGCGCAGAACCATTCCTCGTCACGCCCGTCGTCTACGACGTGAGCGCGAAATCCGACGGCTGTTACAAGGCGGACGCGCCGCCTTCATTCGTGGGGCAGCAGATGATGACTGCCGCGCACGGACGCAGCGTCGTGAACCCGGTCTACATCATCTACGGCTGTTTCGACACCACTGGAGCGGCTGTCAAATGCACAGAAGGCTCGAGCTGCGCCCGGAGCGCGACCGGCACACCTGTCCGCCCGAGCGCCAGCAAGGCGCCAACCGCGGCTCGCAAGGCTGAACGCAAGGCCCTGCTGGAAGCCGAAAAGGCAGCCGGACCGGCTGTGATGCAAGAAGTCGGCGAAGCGGAAAGGAGGGAGCATCGTGCGGCCGAAAAACCAACCGAAGCAGCCGAACCCGAAGTCCGCAAATAGCGGTGCGGTGCAATCCCGGGATCGGTGGATCCAAGCTCAGCGCCAGGTCAACACCACCGTGACGTAGTAGCCCCGCAACACACCGTCTGCCCCGGTTGCTTCTACGTCGATCGATGCCTTGACCGATCGGTGCTTGCGCAGCGCCCGGCGGGCGGCGATGAGGTTGCGGCGCGACAGCGAGAGCGCGATACCCACGGTCCGATCGGCCACGAGCGATGTTCGGTTGCTGCGCAGCCGCAGATGCCCTCGGCCGCGCAGCAGGTTCAGGTGCCCATGTGCGTAGAGCGAGCAAGCCATGTTGCAGCCGACCATCAGATCGATGCCACCATGATTCAGGCGCAGGTCCTGACGCGAGGCTACTGAGGCCGTGAGCTGCAGGGTCAGCGGGAGCACAGCCGGCGGGGTCGTCGACGGGGTCGTCGGCGGCGAGCTCGTCGGCGACGCCGGCGGGGCCGTGGACGGACAGGATGACAGCGACGGCTGCGGTCCACCGGGGGACACCGAGCCGGGCGGCTCGGAGGCCGGTCCCGGCGCGGGTTCCGGGGAAAGGATTAGCGGCGGGCGCGGCGTCTGGCAGAAGTCGAAGTCGCTGAGCAGGTTGCCGAGTCCGGGGGCTTCTTCGCGCACGTCCGGGCGCGAGTCGGGCCGCCCGTCGGTCGCGGGGTTTAGGCGCTGACCTTCGAGGAAGTCGTCCTCGATGAACTTCAGGTAAGCGTCGTGGCTGAGCTGCTGGTGGTCGATGTACCCGGGGCGTGCGTACGGGCTGATCACCAGGCCGGGGACGCGAAAGCCGTAGCCCTCGCCGTCGATCACGGGCGGCACGACGTGGTCGTAGAACCCGCCCCAGTCATCCCAGGTGAGGAAGATCGCGCTCGAACCCCAGCAGGGGCTGCGCATGATCGAGTTGATCAGCGTGGTCACGTACGTCTGGCCGGTCGAGATCAGCGATGGAGGATGTTCGGAGACCTTGTCGTTGGGGGTAATCCAGGAGACGTTGGGCAGACCGCATTCGTTCGGGTTATGCACGGCGGCGTAGAAGTTGGTCAGCGACTGCACGTTGCCCAGCTGGCCGTCTTCTTTGACATCCGTGAAGTCGACCAGCGGGTTCCAGATGCCGGGGGTCTTGAAACCCTGCGACACGGGTTCGCAGGTCATCGCTTCGTCGGACTCGCAATCGGGCTCGTCCCCTGCAAAGACGTAGTAGCCCCAGCTCACACCGTGCTTGTGCAGCATATAGGTGATGTCGGTCCACGGGAGCGATTTTGTTTCATAGGGGTTGGGTTTGCCGTTCTTGGCTTCCGGGATCGGCGGCCCTTCGATCGCGCTCGTACACGACATCGGGTCACTCCAGTTCGTGCACGTGGCCGACCACGCGGAGACTTCGAAGAGGTGCTCAGGCCAGCTCCAGGAGGAGTTCGGCTCGTACATGTTGTCCTGCAACACGAAGTTTTGCGCGTACTCCCAGTAGTTGGGGATCTCGCGCGCGTCGTGGTAGCCCATCGGGTCGAGGCACCGCGCGCTGGAGCCCCCTTCGGTACAGGGGCTGCAGGCGGGTTCGGTGCTCTTGCATTCGCTGCCTTTCTCGGCCTCCCCGACGAAGCCGTCCATTTTGCCGCCGTCGAGGTCCGCCGTGAAGGCGCCGTGGCCGTGGGGTCCGCCAAAGTTCTCGTTGTTCGGATCGTGGAACGGCGCCACACAGCCGCCGTTGACCGGGTCGGGCACGCACACCCCAGCGGGGATCCCGTTCGCACCGGGATAGGTGCCGAAGTAGGAGTCGAACGAGCGGTTCTCCTGCATGATCACGATCACATGCTTGATGTTGTGGATGCCTTCGGCGGGCGTCGCACGCGCGCCCGCGGCGAGGGCGAGCAAGAGGGCGGCCGAGACCGACACTGCACTCGACACACTGCGTATCAGCGCGCCCATACCCCTCCCAACCTCCTCCGTGCCTCCGCGGCCTCAGACACCAGCGTGCGCCGATGCCACGGTCCTATGAACATACCGGCTTGGCGCGAGTTGCGCGGGATTGACCCAATATCCGGAGCGGCTACGCGGCGACCTTCGCACGCGGTTTGCGTTTGGCGGGCGTTTTCTTGGCGGCGCGCGGCGGCTTGCCGTTGGGGGAGGCGCCCGCGGCAGGCGATTGCCCGGGGGGATCGGCCGAACGGGGAGACACTTGCTTCGCTCGCTTCCCCACCACGACCGAAGCCGGGAGACACTCGCCTTCGGCTTGCATCCCCGTTTCGGCCAGCAGCTCCGCGAGGAACTGGCCCGTGTGCGAGGCCGGCTCGGCCGCGACCTCCTCGGGGGTGCCGGCGGCAACGACGAGGCCGCCCTCCTCGCCCCCCTCGGGGCCCATGTCGATCAGGCGGTCGGCGCACTTGATCACGTCGAGGTTGTGCTCGATCACGACCACGCTGTTGCCGGCGTCGACGAGGCGCTGCAGCACCTCCAGCAGTCGCTGCACGTCGGCGAAGTGCAGCCCCGTGGTGGGCTCGTCGAGGATGTAGAGGGTGCGGCCGGTCGCCACCTTGGAGAGCTCGGTGGCAAGCTTCACGCGCTGGGCCTCCCCCCCGGAGAGGGTCGTGGCGGGCTGGCCGAGGCGCACGTAGCCGAGGCCAACCGCGTTGAGGGTCTCCAGACGGCGGCGCACCTTGGGGATGTGCTCGAAGAATTTCACAGCCTCCTCGATCGGCATGTCGAGCACGTCGGCGATCGACTTGCCCTTGAAGCGGATCTCGAGCGTCTCGCGGTTGTAGCGCTTGCCGGCGCACTGCTCGCAAGGGACGTACACGTCGGGGAGGAAGTGCATCTCGATCTTGATCTGCCCGTCGCCCTTGCACACCTCGCAGCGCCCGCCCTTGACGTTGAAGGAGAAGCGGCCGGGCTTGTAGCCGCGCGCGCGGGCCTCTTGCGTTTTGGAGAACATGTCGCGGATCACGTCGAACAGCCCGGTGTAGGTGGCGGGGTTGGAGCGCGGGGTGCGCCCGATCGGCGACTGGTCGACGGCGATGATCTTGTCGAGCTGCTCCAGCCCCTTGATCGCGCGGTGGGCGCCGGCGCGGGCGCGCGCGCGGTGCAGGCGCGCAGACAGCGCCTTGTAGAGAATCTCGTTGACCAGCGTGGACTTGCCCGAGCCGGAGACGCCCGTCACGCAGGTGAGCGTGCCAAGCGGGAAGGAGGCGTCGATGTCGCGCAGGTTGTGCTGCGAGGCGCCCTCCACCTTCACATAACCGGTGGGGGTGCGGCGCTTGGCGGGCACCGCCACTGCCAAGGTGCCGGCGAGATACTGCCCGGTAGCCGACTCCTTCACGCGCTGTACCTGCCCGGCGGTGCCCTGCGCGACGATCCGCCCGCCGTGTTCGCCCGCGCCGGGGCCGAGGTCGACGAGGTGGTCGGCAGCGCGCATCGTCTGCTCGTCGTGCTCGACCACGATCACCGTGTTGCCGAGGTCGCGCAGCCGCTCCAGGGTGGCGATCAGCTTCGAGTTGTCGCGCTGGTGCAGCCCGATCGAGGGCTCGTCGAGGATGTACAGCACCCCGACCAGCGAGCTGCCGATCTGCGTGGCCAACCTGATCCGCTGCGCCTCCCCGCCGGAGAGCGTTGCCGAGGAGCGGTCCATCGAGAGGTAGCCGATGCCGACGTTCTCGAGGAACTGCAGCCGCTCGGCGATCTCGCGCAGGATCAGCCGCGCGACGTGGCGGTCGGTGTCGGAGAGCTCCACCTCATCCAACCACTCGATCGCGCGCCGCGCGGAGAGCGCGCAGAAGTCCTCGATCCGCGTGCCCCCGACCAGCACCGCCCGCGACTCCGGGCGCAGCCGCGCGCCCCCGCACGCGGGGCAGGGCCGCAGCGACATGTACTCCTCCAGTTTCTCCTTCACCCCCTCGGACTCGGTTTCGCGGTAGCGCTTTTCGAGGTTGGCGATCAGCCCGGCGAAGCGGGTGGAGTAGGAGCGCCGCCGCCCGAAGCGGTTGCGGTAGGTGATCGCCAGCGGCTCTTTCGTTCCTTGCAGGAACAGGTTGTGGTGCTCCAGCGGAAGGTCTTCCCACGGCGCGTCGAGGTCCACGCCATAGCTCTCGGCGAGCGCTGAGGCGACCTGGTCGTAGTAGTTGGAGAACGCCGCCGCCCTGCTCCACGGTGCGATCGCCCCCTCGGCCACCGACAGCGTGGGGTCGGGGACGAGCAGCTCGGGGTCGATCTCCATCTGGGCCCCCAGCCCGTGGCAGCGCTCGCACGCGCCGTGGGGTGAGTTGAACGAGAAGATCCTCGGCTCCAGCTCCACCAGCGAGGGCCCGTGCTCGGGGCAGGCGAAGCGCTCGGAGAAAGTGAACACCGTGCCTTCGGGCGGTATCTCCCCGGGGACGATCTGAGCGTTGGCGGCGCGCGCTCCCAGCGCCCCGGTGGCGTGCCTGGCCTTGCCCGCTTCGTTGCGCGCGGGCGACCGGGCGACATCCTCCTCCCCCTGCTTACCATCCCCGGCCGCGGCCGCTTCGTCAAGGCCGCTGTCCGAGGCGCGAGCCCCTCCCCCTCTCCCAATCGTCTCCACCTCCACCAGGCCGTCCGCCAGACGCACAGCCGTCTCGATCGAGTCGGCGAGGCGCTTGCGCACGTCGTGGCGCATGATCAAACGGTCGATCACCACCGAGATGTCGTGCTTGTAGCGCTTGTCGAGCACGATCGACTCCTCCAGCATGCGGATGCGATCGTCGATCCGCACGCGCGCGAAACCATCGGCGCGCAGCTCCTCGAGCAGCTTGCCGTACTCACCCTTGCGCCCGCGCACCACCGGCGCCATCACCATGAAGCGGGTGCCCTCCGGCAGCTCCATCACCTGGTCGATGATCTGCTCGGCGGACTGCCCCGCGATCGGCCGCCCGCAGATCGGGCAGTGCGGCTTGCCGACGCGTGACCACAGCAGGCGCAGGTAGTCATAGATCTCCGTCACCGTGCCGACGGTCGAGCGGGGGTTGCGCGAGGTGGTCTTCTGATCGATCGAGATCGCCGGCGACAGCCCCTCGATCGAGTCGACGTCGGGCTTGTCCATCTGCCCGAGGAACTGCCGCGCGTACGCCGACAGCGACTCCACGTAGCGGCGCTGCCCCTCCGCATAGATCGTGTCGAACGCGAGGCTCGACTTGCCCGACCCCGACAGCCCCGTTATGACGACCAGCGCGTCGCGCGGCAGCGTCAGGGAGATGTCCTTCAGGTTGTGCTCGCGGGCTCCCGAGACGACGATCTGGTTGCTGGAGGGCATGCTCTGTACATCATACGAGGGGGAACAGATGTTCGTGTGGGAGGCTACACGAGCTTCCGCGTGGCGAGGTTGATCGTGACCGTGTCGCCTTCGAGCGGTTCGTCGTCCTTGGCTGATTTGCCACGGGTCGGCTTGAACGCCACCGTGAGCGTGGGAGACGCGCCCGACATGTCCACAGTGAGCGTCAGGTAGCCATACTCGAGGATCGGTTCGACCGCCACCGCATACCCTTCCGGGAGCGTCGCTTCGGCGGCATTGGGCTTGGGCTTGGTCACGTTGTGCCCGCCGCTGCCCGCCACGATGTAGGGGATTTCCGCCCCTTCCACCGTGCGCGTGTAGCGCTGGTAGAGGTGGGCGTGCCCGGAGAGCACCACGTCCGGGCGCAGCCCAGCCGCCGCGACCGCCTTGTCGATGTCTTCGGCGAGCCCGCGCGCACCGCCGTGCTTCTCGTCCACCGACAGCGGCGGGTGATGGCAGGCGAGCAGCACCGCCCGTTCGCCCGCTTCGCGCTGTGGCTTCAGGCGCGTGAGCTCCGCCGTCAGGAATTCCAGCTGCTGTTCGTCGAGCGTCGGGTAGCGTCCGCCCTCCGAGGAGATCACCCCGGGGCCCTCCAGCACGTTGGAGTACAGCCCGATGATCGACACGAATGGGGCGTCGAGCGTGAAGTACACGCCCGGCTGATTCATCGCGCTGCGCACCAGCCCGCCAGAGTCGGGCGAGGGGCCGGGGGTGGCAGCGCAGAAATTGCGCAGGAAGGCGAACAGCGATTCGGTGTTTTCGCTCTCTTCGGAGGGAAATCCGTCGTGGTTGCCGGGGATCGCGAAGATCGGGGCGTCGTAGGCGCGGAACGGATCGTAGAACTGGTCGTAGTAGTACTGGTGCTCGCCGAAGCTATACACCACGTCCCCGAGGTGGAACATGAACATCGGCCCCTCCCCCGCCGCGGCCGCCTTCAGCTCCGCCGTCATCGCGTCGGCCACGCTCGCCACGGTGCTGACGTGCGACTCCTCTGAGGGCCCTGTGTCGCCGGCGGCGTGGAAGCTGATCCGCTTCGCCGCCACGCACGGTGCGAGCGGGCCCGCGCCGATCACCTGCGCGAGCTGCAGGTGCGGCGGGCTCACCCGCGGCGGAGGCACCTGCTGCAGCTGTTCTTCGTGGGCCTTGTAGTAGGGCGACTTGTAGTAGGCGTCGCTGGTGTTGTCCACCTGGAAGGCGCTCTCGTCTTCGCCGGGGTGGGGATCGGCGAACAGCTGCCCTTCCGGCCCCACGAGGTTGGAGCTGAGCCCCGGCACCGGGGGCGTCGTCGACGGGGGCGGTTTGGGCGCGGCGGGCGCGGGTGCGGGCGCGGGCGCGGGCGCAGCGTGGGTCACAAGCGCCTGCAACAGCTGTGTGCCGTTGGGTCGGCCCCAGCCTGTGCACGCGTCCCAACCCGGGCCCGCCTTGTAGCTGCCGTTGTTGCCACTGACGATGTCAACGAGGCTGTCCTTCAGGTGCGCGTACAACTGCGGGTTGCAGAACCCGAGCGGAGTCCCACTGAGCTGGTTGAGCAGCGTGATCAGCGCCGACCACAGCGGCGCGGAGGCGCTCGTGCCGCCGACCCCGCCCAGCTGGCCGTTCGGGCTAAGCACCCACATCGGTGTTTCGGGATCGGCGAGGCTGGCCACGTCGGGTACGCCGCGTCCGGTTTTGCCGCTTTTGTCGGCGTTGGCGGGGACGTCGGCGGCAGCCTGCCACTCGGGGAGCGCGAACAGGCGGCTCACCCCTCCGCCCGTGGCCCCCTCTTTCTTGGAGAGGTCGTTCCACACCTTTTCCGAGGTGATCGCGCCGGTCGCGGGGTCGGCTTCCAAGCGGATGCCCCCGCAGCCCAACACCCAGGGGCTGGAGGCGGGGAAGTCGACGTGCGGGGTTTTCGTGTCGGGCTCGTCGGCCGACCCTTCGTCGCCCGACGCACAGCAGATCGTGATCCCCTGGACGGCGGCCTGTTCGAAGGCGCCGTTGACCAGCTTCACCGCCTGTTCGGTCCATGCCCCCTTCGGTTCGTCCTCGGGATTGCCGTACGAGCAGGAGATCACTTTCGGCTTGTTGGTCGTGTCGGCCACCGCCGCCTTGATCGCGTTCACCCACCCCTCTTCGGTGAATTCGGTGAAGTACACCGCCACGTCGGCCCCCGGCACGACTCCGCCGACCGTGCAGAGGTCGAGCAGCACCTCGCCGGTTGCATCGCTTTGTTCACTGCCATCCCCGGGGTCGTTGCCGGGACCCTGCACGACCACGTCGGTAAGCTTCGGCGCCGCCTGCTTGAGGGTGTCGGTGAAGTAGCTTTCGAGCGCGCTGGCTTCGTAGCCGCCCTTCATGCCTTCGCCGTTGAACGCGAGCACCGCCACGCACTGCCCGGCGCCGTCGCCGGCGGGGAAGTCGAACAGCTTCGCGAGCATCGGTGGCGTATAGGCGTTGGCGGGCGGTTCGCCGCCCGCTTCGGCTTCGGCGGCACGCTTGGAGACGGGCGGGCGGGTGCGCACCATCCTGCGGTTGTCCAACCCCAGCACGCCCTCCACCACGCCCGCCAGCTCGGCGGGGAGCAGCACCTCGCCCTTGTAGGAGCGGTAGGTGCCCCCCGCGGGATGCTTGTAGTGATGCAGCTCCACGCCAAACGCCTCACCCATCTGCTTGGCGGTGCCCGTCACCCGCACCAGGCGCTTGGCGATGCTCTGTTCCACCACTTTCAGCTTGTGTGCCGTCGCGAACGCGACGACCGCGTCGAGGTCGGACGGGGCGGCACCGAACGCCGCGACCGCCTGCTCGGGGCGCAGGTAGGAGCGCGCCCGGGGAGCGAGGCGACCCAGCTCGTGCGCCGTCGGGGCGGGCGTGCCCTGCGGGTCGCGCTGAACGTAGATCGTGACGGTCAACCGCTCGCTCGGCTTTACCGGCTCGATCGCACGGGTGGTCGGACGGCCACTGCCCCGTAGGCGGAAGTGCTTGCTCATGTGGACCTCCAGTTATCGCGAAACGCCGGAATGGAGCCACCCATCAGAAAGCCTGGGCTTCCCCCACGATGGCGCTGCATACTACAGAAAACCGTTGGCTAAATGGATTCTTTTTGTAAAGATCAGCGGACTGCTTCGCCCTGACGTCCGCGCATCAGTCGCCGAGTCCCTCGAACAGCGCCGCCACGTCGAGGCCGGTCACGCCCTCAGCGGGCGAGGGAACTGTGGCACCGATCCCGTAGATCTCGCAGCGGCCGTAGCCCTTGGGCCCGGGGTCGGTGCGCACCTCCACCACGCGCGCGGGGACATCCACAAGCCAGTACGTCGGTACCCCAGTCCACGCATACATCTCCCCCTTCGTTCCGCGGTCCTGCTTGTGCGAGGTGACCGCAACCTCGACGGTCAGCAGCGCCGCGCGAGGAAGATGGCCGGGGGACGGCTCCCCCTCGATCAGCGTCAGGTCTGGCTCGGGCTCGGACTTCGGTTTTACTTCCAGTGGAAGCTGCACCATCAGCCACGCCTCAGATGTCCTGAAGTGACGCGTCAGCCGCATAATCGCGATCACATGGCTTTCACCCTGCGGGCTCATTGCGACCAGCAGCCCGTCGAGCAGCTCAACCGGCTCCCCATCCAGCGCACCCGTCTGCACCATCCGGTTGTATGTGTCCGTGTCGAGCAGGTGGATCGAATCGCGACCATTGCTCCCCCGATCGACGAGCAGCCCGTCGCGCAGCTCCACATCAAGGCCCTCCATCGCCCCCGCCTCCACCAGACGATCGTATGTCGTGACATCCATCCGGTAGAGCGGTAGCGAGGAGTCGCTCCGAGCTTGGGGCGCAGCCTGCGTTGCCATCCTCTCATTGTGGCAGGCGAGGATACGGACCGATGGCGAGGTTTCAGTGCGGGGGCGCAGGCCGAGGTCCCGATCGATCCGCCTGCCGCAACCTATTGCTCCACGCTGCCCAGTCAGAGCTCGCCCAAAGCGCGCCCTGCCGCAGACAGCCTTCCGCGATCGGTCGCTAAGACTCGAGCTCGCCGTCGTAGAGCGCGAACACCGCGCCCTGCGGGTCGGCGACGACCGCGATTTTTGCGATCGAGATGTCGATCGGGCCAGCGTGCACGGCGCCGCCGAGCTCACTCACCTTGGCGAGCGCGGCGTCGAGATCCTCGACGCCGAAGTACGCCAGCCAGAACGGCGGGGCGCCCGGAGTAGCCGCGCGCATGCCGCCGGCGTTGGCGTCGCCGTTCTTGATCGACAGATACGGTTGGGGGCTGCCCTCGAAGGGCTCAACGGTCCAGCCGAAGAGGCTGCCGTAGAAGGCGCCGGCGGCGTCGAGGTCGGTGGTCCCGAGCTCGTTCCACACCAGTGCCCCCGGCGCGTTGACGAGCGCCGCGCCGAAGTGCGCTTTCGGCTCCCACAGCTCGAAGTGGGCGCCCTGCGGGTCCTGGATCACCGCCATACGTCCCACGTCCATCACGTCGAACGGCGGCGCGTGCACCGTGGCACCGAGCTCCTTCGCACGCTCCGCCGTCGCGTCGGCGCTCTCCACCGAGATGTAGGAGTTCCACATCGCCGGCACGCCCATGTCGCGCTGCTGGTCGGGCTGCGTGGCGATCGCCGCGACGGGCTTGCCCTCGCGCTGCATCATCGAGTAAACGTAGCCGCCATCGCCGATCGGACGATCTTCGGCCTCCCAGCCAAGCAGGCCGCCGTAAAAGGCCTTCGCCCCCGCCTGGTCGGTGGTGGTCAGTTCTGTCCAGCAGAAGGTGCCGGGGGTGTAGCCGCTGCGCTCGCCCATTGGTGAGCACGGTAGCGCAGATCGCGACTCGCCGCAGCCCGATCGGGCAGACTGCACGTGTGCGCTCAGCCCTCCACGCCGCCCCGGTCGTGCTGCCGCTGCCCGACGGACAGGACGGAGCGACGGTCACGCTCCAGCCGCTGCTGTGCGGCCAGATCCGTGGGCCTGCGGGCTGGTTCGAGGCAGATCCGGGACTCGCTGGCACACTGCGGGCGCTCGGCGTGGGGGTCCCCAAGCACCAGCTGATCCGCGTCCCGATCGTGGCGTTCCTGATCGAACATCCCACCGCGGGGTCGATCCTGATCGACACGGGCTTTCACCCCGTGATCGCGGATGGCAGGCCCACCGAGCGCAACCGCAACCTCGGCCCGATCGGGCGGCTGGTCGGCCGCAACGTCGAGCTGCGTGCGGAGCAGACCGCGGCGGCGCAGCTACGCGCACGCGGGATCGAGCCGCGGGAGATCGGTCTGATCGTGATGACCCACCTGCACTTCGACCACGCGAGCGCGCTCGCGGACTTCCCCGCCGCGACGGTGCTCGTGTCCGCTGCGGAGTGGCGCGCGGCCAACGCGCGGGGAGCATCGCTGCAGGGGTACTCCGCCGCCCAGCTCGACCAGCGCCTGACCTACCGCACAGTGGACTTCCACGGGCCGGCGGCATACGCGCGGGGCCCCTTCGAACGCGCGCTCGACCTGTTCGGCGACGGCTCGCTCACGCTGCTCGACACGCCGGGCCACAGCGCGGGGCACCTTGCGGTGCTCGCGCGTCTGCGCGAGCGCGAGGCGCTGATCGCGGGGGACGCGATCTACACGATCGCCACCCTGCGCGCGGGTCGGCGGCCGTGGCACTCGCAGAACAGCAAGGCCTTCGAGCGCAGCCTACAGGCGCTCCAGGCCTACGACCGCGAGCACCCCGACGCGCTGATCATCCCCGGCCACGACATGGCCCACTGGGAGACGCTCGCCGCGCGCTACGAGTAGTCAATCGACGTGCAGGACGGCCTTACCGGCGATCCGACGCTCCAGCAGCGCGGTGATCGCGTCCGCGGCCTGGTGCCAGGAGGCCTCGTGGTTCACCGAGCAGTCGAGCACCCTCTCGGCCACCAGCCCAACCAGCCGGCTGAGGTCCCGCGCCCCGGAGCGACTGTGGGCAAGCTCGGCGAACAGCAGCAGCCCGTACAGCCGCGCGCCGGGAGCTCGGCCGAAGAGCGCGCGCGTGGGAAAGGTGGTCGGCTCCCCGGGGTCGGAGGCGGCGAAGGAGACGACGGTTCCTCCTGCTGCCACGCGCCCCAGCGCCGCCCCGAGGGTTGCGCCACCGACGGCCTCGACGATCGCGTCGAACTCCTCGCCGGTGGGCTCCAGCTCGGCGAGGATCCGGTCGGCACCAAGCACGCTCAGGTCTCGCGCCCGCTCGGTGTTGGAGGAGACCGCCGTGACATGGGCGCCCGCGCGCTTTGACAGCTGCAACGCAAACCGTCCCACGCCGCCGCTGGCCCCGGTGACGAGCACACGCCGTCCGAGCACCGAGCCGGCGATGTCGAGCGCCTTCAGCGCGGTCAGCCCCGCCACCGGCAGTGCCGCGGCCTGGGCGTCGGAGACCGCGTCGGGCAGCTCGCACAGCGTCTCGGTGGGCACGGCAACCAGCTGCGCCCACGCGCCGGCGACCACCAGGCCGACGACCCGCGCCCCGGTCGCTGGGCCGGAGCCGTCAGCCGCCGGAGTCTGGATCGCCCCGGCGACATCCCACCCGGTGAGCTGCCCGTCGGCCATCTCCGCCAGCCGCCGCGACTCGCCGCGGTTGAGCGAGAAGGCGCGCACCCGCACGAGCGCCTGGTTGGGGAGCGGCACGGGGTCCGGGACCTCGCGCAGTTGCACGTTGGCGGGGGCGCCGGGAGCTGCCGTGAGTGCAAGCACGGGCCCGATCCTAGCGGTGCACCGAGGGTTAGCCGATCGCCGCCAACACCCGCATCCCGTGTCGTCGGCCCTGTGTCGCGGCCCGCGAGAAAGTCAGTGCGGCAGGACAGCCGCGGAGGAGGCGCAACCGGGCGCCGGGTACTGCTCCATCAGATCCTGCACTTCGGTCTTGACCCGCGCGAGCGGCTCGCTCTCGCCACTGCGCACCGCGTCGAGGACTTCGTCGAACCAGCGCGCGATCTCCCCCATCTGCTCGACGCCCAAACCACGGGTGGTGGCAGCCGGCGTGCCGATCCGCACACCGGAGGGGTCGAACGGCTTGCGCGGGTCGAACGGGATCGCGTTGGCGTTGGTGACGATCCCCGCCTGGCTGAGCGCGGAGGAGGCCTCCTTGCCGCTCACCCCCTTAGAGGTCATGTCGAGCAGTATCAGATGGTTGTCGGTGCCGCCGGAGATCAGCGTGAAGCCGCGCTTGGAAAGCTCCTGCGCGAGGGCTTTGGCGTTGGCGACAATGGCGTGCGCGTAGTCGCCGAAGGCTGGCGTCGCCGCTTCGGCGAGCGCGACGGCGATTGCGGCTGTCTGCTGCTGGTGGGGACCGCCCTGCAGTCCCGGGAAGACGGCTTTGTCGAGCGCCTTTGCGTGCTGTTCGCGGCACATCAGGATCGCGCCCCGCGGTCCGCGCAGCGTCTTGTGCGTGGTGGTCATCACCACATCGGCGTGCGGCACCGGCGAGGGGTGCGCCCCCCCGGCGATCAGCCCCGCGAGGTGCGAGACGTCGGCCACCATCAGCGCGTCGATCTCCCTGGCGATCGCGGCGAAGGCCGCGAAGTCGATCGTGCGCGGCACCGCCGTGCCACCGCAGAAAAGCAACTTGGGGCGGTGCTCGAGCGCGAGCTCCCGCACCTCGTCCATGTCCACGCGACCCGTGTCGCGGCGCACGCCGTAGTGCACGGCGTTGAACCAGATGCCCGTCGCCGACACGCCCCACCCATGCGTGAGGTGGCCCCCCGCGGGCAGCGAAAGCCCCATCACCGTCTCCCCCGGCTTCACGAACGCCAGGTAGATCGCCAGGTTGGCGGGCGATCCTGAGTAGGGCTGCACGTTCACGTGCTCGGCGCCGAACAGCTCCAGTGCGCGCGCCTGCGCCAGCCGCTCGATCTCGTCGATAACCTCGTTGCCCTCGTAGTAGCGCTTGCCCGGGTACCCCTCGGCGTACTTGTTCACGAGCACAGTGCCGTTGGCCTCCAGCACGGCGGGCGAGCAGTAGTTCTCGGAGGGGATCAGGCAGAGCGACTCGGCCTGCCGGCGCTCCTCGGCGAGCAGCAGGCGGGCGAGGTCGGGATCGGACTCTTCGAGGACGGCGAGCATGGGGCCAATTCTACTGCGGCATAGAGCGGCGGGACCCGCCGTGCCGCCGCGGATGCCGCGAGTGGTGTCCATGACGGTCGTGACTGACAGCGTGCAGGAGCTCGTGGGTGAGCAATCCCGGACAGTCGGTGTACTCAACGACGTCGGTAGAGAGATGCTGCCTGGCGTAGAGCAGCGCAGCGGTGGTGTAGTGCCCCGGCTTGCGGGTGCCGTTGAGACATTGCGCGATGGCGCGGCGCGCTTCGCTGTGGATGCGTCGTTCGAGCGCTGCGTGTGAGTCCCCTTGCGTGGAGCGCCTGTGGCCGCCGTGATGGCGATGGGACGAGCGGTGTGTGGGTGTGGAGTGGTGGGACAAGCCTCCAGCAATGACGAGGCCAGGGCCGGCGCCGGGGACGGCCATGAGGATGCCGGTCGTGACGGTGGCGGCGCCAAGCGCCTGCACGGCCATGCCGACGGCACCTTTGGCGCCTACCTTGCCGGCGAGGGGGCCGCGGGCGAGGAGCCTCGCGAGGCTCCGAGCGCCCCGGGGGAGCGGCAGGAGCGCCGGGAGCGAAGCAGCGCCGAGGCTGCGGCGCGCGCGGTGGATGAGCGTCTTGACGGCGGAGACGCTGGAGTCCAGGCGAACGGCGATCTCGCGGTAGCTGTGCCCCTCCAAGGCGTGCCCGAGGAGCGCCTTGCGCTGGCGGTCGGGCAGCTCGCCTAGCGCGCTCATCAGCAGCACGAGACGCTCGCGATCGGCGAGCACGAGCGCGGGGTCCTGGGAAACATCTGCCTCGTGACGATCCTCGATCGGAATGCTCGTACGCCCCACGCGCCGCGCATTGCTGGCACAGTTGCGGACGATCGTAAAAAGCCAAGCGCGGAGGTTCTCAGGCCTCGTGCCGGCGGCAAGGGCGCGGAAGGCATTGAGCGCCGCCTCCTGCACGACGTCCTCGGCGAGCTGCGCTTCACCCCCCAAGCGCCCGGCGGCGAACTGCAGCAGCATCGCGCGGTAAGGCGCGAAGAGCAGTGCAAAGGCCTCCTGCTCGCCGGCGGCAACGCGGTCCATCAGCACCCGCTCGCAGGACGCCATCAAACCACGCCCCGTGAGCATGTCGTATCGCTGCTGTGAGAGATCATTCGAGAACCTCGGCTCGGGTGGACGTCAAAATAGAGCTGCAGTCGCTAAGACGTTCCACGCTGGCAAAGGTTGCACGACAAACCAAACCAGATGCGGGCGCTATCGCCAGAGCACGTGCTGCTCCGTCAAGCGAGGCGATCGCTGAATAGATGAGCTTGGCCATCGGACTCTCTCCAGCTTCAATCGCGCACCGGGTCCAGCCAAGCTCGCCGCACCTCCTCGTCGGCGGTCGCCTCGGCCGACCGGCGGCACCGGCACCTGGACCACCATCTCGCCACCGGCCGTAGAGCCGGGGCGACCTTCAGGCGGCGAACCGCTGGGCCGCCCGCGCGCGCGCCTTGGCAGCTTCGACCTCGCGATCCTTCGGCGTCGCGGAGGTCACAAGCGCGTCGAGCAGCTCCGTGGAGGCCGTGGCAACGACATCGACCGCGCGCGTGAACGCGTCGGTGTTGGCGTGCGAAGGCTGGGCGAAGCCGCTGATCTTGCGGACGTACTGCAGCGCGGCCGCGCGTATCTCCTCCTCGCTGGCGGGCGGCTCGAAGTTGTAGAGCGTCCGGATGTTCCTACACATGGCAAGATCGTAGCCGCTTGCCACCTGAAGGAGCCCGGCGACTCGGCGCGCCGTCTACGCAGTTGGCCGCATGCCTGGGACGACACTGGCAAGCGTCGCCTCACGATGGACCGATGAACGGAGATCAGGCGGCCCGCGGCCGGCGAGGAACCCGCCCTTGACTTTGTACTGCAAAGTATGCTTACTTTGCAGTACAAAGCAGACGGAAGGGAGCAGCACCATGCAAGGAACACACGACATCAAGGAGACCACAAGAGCCAACGACGGAGATGAGCTGGATCCCCGTGAGGCGGCGCGGCTGCTCACTCAGACCAAGCGGGAGGCGCGGCGCCAGTTCAATCTCAGCCCGCCGTGGATCACGGCGTTCGGGGGCGGCGTAATCCTCGTCGCATACGGTGCGCTGTGGCTGTCAGTGCGCGGCCAGCACCCCTACACGGGACCAAGCCTCGGCGTCATCGCGCTCGTGTACGCGGCGCTGGTGGTCTCGATGGCGGTGTCCGTGAAGGTCTACACGCGCGCCACGGCCGGCGTCAAGGGACCCGCCGTGAGGCAGCAACAGCTCGAGGGTGTCGCGATCCTGATGTCGCTCATCCTCGGCAGCCCTGTGCTGCAGGGCGCGCTGAAGCACTACGGCGCCAGCAACGCGATCGTCTATGGGGTGATCCCGGCAGCAGCGCCGCTCATCATTGTTGGCACGACCGTGGTGGGCATCGCGGCCAGCAAGTCCGACTGGCCGCAGTTCGGTGCCGCGCTCGCGGTTGTCATCGGCGGCGCGGTGGCCGCATTCGTGGGACCGAACAGTGCGTGGCTCGTAGCCGGGATCAGCATGTTCGTCGGGGTGGTCATCTACGCTGTCGCCAGGGCCCGGCTGCAGCACGGATAGGGATCGAAGATCTGGCATGGACGAGTTCGATCAGGTGATCCACGCACCGGCGCGACTGCGAATCGCCGCAACGCTGGCCGCGCTGCCGGATGGCGACACGCTCTCCTTCACGCGGCTGCAGGACATCCTCAACCTGACCCCTGGAAACCTGATTACGCACCTGCGCAAGCTCGAGGACGCCCGGTACATCAAAAGCGAAAAGAGCGGCAACGGCACCGCGTCGTGCACGTCGGTCGCGCTCACGCCCCAAGGCCGCGCAGCCCTCAACATCTACACCGACACCCTCCGCAACCTGCTCGGCGCGCTCTAGCGTTCCGCTCCGACGACGTGATCCTCTTGACGCGCAAAGGTACCCCGGCCGGGTTCTTCCTCCCGTGGGACACGCCCGAGCTGCCGGTCGAGGTCCGCCGCGAGGTCTTCCTACGCCTATCCGAGCAGGTCGGCGCTGCGCTTTGAGGCGAAGGGCGTCAGTGAGCAAGAGGTCCTTGGCGATTTCGCTGCCTCCCGCAGTCGTCGCTGACGGCGGGCGCGCCCGCCTGGTGATCGCCTCCGGTCGTCTCAGCGGTGGTCGGCTGGTCTTTCACGATCAACCAGGATGGCCGTTCGCCCGGATGCGCTCCGGAGCTTCAACGTCCGAGCCACAAGAGCGCCACACCCGCGACCCAATTCGGCGCAATCCAGCAAATTGCACAAGCCGGCGGGGTCCGCGATAGAACAGCTCGGGGGGACCGTCGCCAACGCGGTCGAGGAAGCGCAGCGCATGCACCCGGGCTGGGATGTTCAGGGCGGGCATGCGCAGCGCTACACTCGAAGTGCCGGCTGACCCCAGCCGCGTGGGTGGGCCGGCGGAGGAGTCGCATGAGATCCTGCTCCGCAGACCGCGAGTCCGCTGCACCCACCTCGAAGAGGGAGGACACGATGTCGTCCGTGCTCACACGCCGCCGCGCCCGGCGCGCGCGGTCACACGCCGCCAGCCATCTGATCGCCGCCGCGCTGGTGGCGGTTGCGTTCGCCGCCACCGCGCCCGCCGCCCTGGGGTGGGGCGCCGGGGCCGTCAACATCGTCCGCCAGAGCGGACCGCCCGGGTGGGCGCCCGCGAACACGCACTACTTCACCACAATCCAGGCGGCGGTCGACGCGTCTACGTGGGGCGACTATGTGCTGATCGAACCGGGGGTGTACAACGAAGCGGTGAAAGTGGAACCCGCCCAGTCGGGGATTTGGATCAGGGGCATGAACCGCAACACCGTGGTCCTCGACGGCCGGCACGCGGTCGGCAACGGCATCGAAGTGCACAAGGCCGACGACGTGTGGGTGGAAAACTTGACGGTACGCAACTTCGAATTCGGCCCGGCGTGCCCCGACGAAGAGTGCGGCAACGACGTCTGGTGGAACGGTGGCGCAGAGTCGGGCGTGATCGGTGCGCACGGCTGGTACGGGCGGTACCTGACCGCCTACGACACCGGGCTGTACGGTGGCTACGGGCTCTTCACCGGCAACGAGACGGAGGGCTCCTTCGAAGACGTCTACGCCTCGGGCTTCGCCGACTCCGGTCTGTACATCGGCGCCTGCCGCGAATGCGACGCGCGGGTCTCGGGCGCGGTGGCGGAAGACAACGCGCTCGGCTACTCGGGCTCGAACTCGAGCGGGCGGCTGGTCATCGAAAACTCGGTGTTCAGCCACAACCTCGTCGGCATCGCCCCCAACTCCGAAAACCCCGGCGACCCGCCGCCACCGCTGGACGGGGCGTGCGACTCCGGCGAAAACGCCTCGCCGACGCCAACCTTCGAAACGACGCGGATCGCGCGCTGCGAGGTGCTGCGCCACAACCTAGTGGTGAACAACGACAACCTCTCGGTGCCCGTCAACGGCTCGACGGGGATCGCGCCGTGGGGCGTCGGGATCGAGCTGCCCGGCGACTACGCGGTGCTGACCGAAGGCAACCTGATCGCGCACAACCCCAACGACGGCGTGCTCGGCTTCGAATACCCCAACCCCTTCCCGCCCGAACCACAGACGCTCTTCTTCCAGGTCGCCGCCAACCGGGTGAGCGACAACTGGTTCTTCGGCAACGGCCGCAACACGAGCCCCCTGCTGAGCGGCAGCCCGTTCACCGGCGACCTCGCGCTGCTGAGCGGCTACGCCGAACTGTTCGGCGGACCGCCGTCGCAGTCGACGAATAACTGCGCCGCCGGCAACCGCTTCACGGACGCGACCTTCCCGGCGGGGATCGAAGGCACATGGGGGTGCCAGAACAACACGACTCCCTCCCCGGGCGGCGGCGAAGCCGCGGCGAGCTACCTGCTGACGCTGAAAGCGGAAGCGGAAGCCGTCAGGGCGGCGACGCCCCCCGTCCCCCAGCCGGCGCCACCGCCGCAGCCCACGATGCCGAACCCCTGCGCAGGGGTCCCGGCGAACCCGCTCTGCCCGGGGGGCTTCGGTCACCACCCGGGGCCGGTCCGGGCAGGGCACGGGCGGCACGCCCGACGCTGACCCGCGCGCCACGGCGACGCGGCCGAGGAATGCATCAGATCTCCTGCGGGGCCGCAGAGGGCCGGACTCTGGTGAACCTTGGTCGCCACCAGTTGAGCTCGCCGAGCAGCGCCACGGTGGCGGGCACGAGCAGAGCGCGCACGACGGTCACGTCGAGCACGATCGCCAGGCCCATGCCAACGCCCAGCTCGCGGAACGGGATGAGCGGGGAGATCGCGAAGGAGAAGAAGACGACGCCCATCGTGAGCCCGGCGAGCGTGATCGAGCGGGAGCTCGCGATCAGGGCGCCCTTGAGGCTGTCGGTGTTGCTGTGGCCTTCGCGGTGGCGCTCGCGCACGCGCGAGAGCAGGAACACCTCGTAGTCGGTGGACAGGCCGAAGATCGTCGCGAACAGGAACAGCGGGACGAAGTAGCCGATGTCACCGGTGGAGCGGAAGCAGAGGGTCATCACGCCGAGCGCCGCCGTGACCGACAGCAGCGTCGTCAGGGCGGCCTTCAGCGCGATCAGGGGCGCGGCGAAGATCAGCGTCAGGACGAGCATCTCGGCGGCCAGGACGACAATCACGACCAGCGGCGTGCGCTGTTCGATGCGGGCAATCAGATCGAGGCCCACGGCCGTTGCGCCGCCGACCACCGCGCGCGGGCCGAGCGCGCGGTGCAGCCGCTCGCGCAGTTCGCGCACGATCGCATCGGCCCGCGGACTGTCGGGGTAGGCGTCGAGCGTGGCGGGGATGCGCACCCACCCCCGCGCCCCCAGTTCGGCGGGGCCGAGGGCGACTACGCCCGGCTGCGCGGCGAGGAGCCCGCGCAGCTTCGCCGGGGACGCCTGCGCGAGCACGAGCGCAGGCGTCCCCGCGCCCGGCCCGAAGTGCTGGGCGACCTCGGCGGTGGCGCGGCGCACGGGGTCGGAGCCCGGCAGCACGCTGATCGACTTGAGCGTGATGTGCATGCCGGCGATCGGGATCGACAGCGCGATCAGGGCGGGCACGATCGTCGCCAGCAGCGCGACCCGGCGGCGGACGACAAACTCGGACAGGCGCCGCCAGAAGGTGCCCTTGCGCGCAGCGGCAACGGCCGGCCGCAGCGCGAAGCGGTCCAGGTGCCCACCCAGCAGCGCGAGTGCGGCGGGCGTCAGCGTCAGCGCGGCGGCGGCCGCGAGCAGCGCCGCGCCGATCGCGCCGGTGGCGAGCGAGTCGAAGATGCCCAGACCAGTCAGGTACAGCCCGGCGAGGGCGGTCGCGACGGTCAGCCCGGAGACCGCGATCGCGCGGCCGGCGTGTTCCAGCGCCTCGGTGATCGCCTGCTCGAGCGTGCTCCCCCCGCGCGCGAGGGCCTCCCGCACGCGGGTGACCATGAACAGCGAGAAGTCGATCGACAGCCCGAGGCCGAGCACGAGCACGGTGTCCTCGACGAACACGCTGAGTTGGGTGACGTAGGAGAGCAGGTACAGCAGCCCGAACGTGCAGCCCACGCACACGGCCGCGAGCGCCAGCGGCAGGAACGCAGCGACGAGCGAGAGGAACGCAACGAGCAGGATCGCGAGCGTGACCGGGAATGAGATCAGCGAGGCGGTCTGCAGGCTCTTCTTGGACTGCACCATGTAGCGCTGGTAGACGCCGGTCTCGCCGATCAACCGAGCCTGCGCGGCGCCAATAGGAGCCCCGGCGAGCGCGGCTTCGATCGCGGGGACGCGGGTCTGGGCGTAGCCGGTGCTGCCATCGAAGCGAACCGCGATCAGCGCCGCGCGGGCGTCCTTGGAGAGCACGGGCGCACCGAGGCTCTTGACACCCTGCACGCCGCGCAGCGCGCCGGCGGCGAGTGCGATCTCGCGACCGCTGAGCGCGCCCGCGCGGCCGTCGGCCAGCACCGACAGGTAGGCCTGCGGGTCTGAGGAGTCGCCGAAGAACCGTTCCCCGAGTTCGACCGCCCTCTGCGAGCCCGAGCCGGCGGCTGCGTAGCCGCCATTCTGCACGCGCTCGCTCAGGCGCGAGGCGCCCACGGCGCTGAGCAGCAGGAGCGCGAGCCAACAGGCCACGATCTTGCGGGGGTGACGCAGGACAAGGCGAGCGAGCGTCCTCATCGATGCTCAGGCACCTGCTCGCGGGGAAACGTAAGGTCGCCGCCTGGGGCGGGCCGCCGGTCGGGAAAAACAAATGCACCATCCATGCAAATACACTGTGTATCTGTTTCCGGGCTGCCTGTCAAGCTCAATCCGATCGAGGCGAGACGAGGGCACCACCCACTAGCATGTGGCAAATGACACCCGCCACCCTGAAGCGCACGCGCCTGACCCGCGAGGAGAGCCGTGCGCGCACGCACGAGCTGGTGCTCGACTCGGCGGCGGCGGTCTTTCGTCGCGACGGATTCCACGAGGCGTCGATCGACGAGATCGCCGAGCAGGCCGGGTTCTCGCGTGGCGCGGTCTACTCACGGTTCGCGAACAAGGAGGAGTTCTTTCTCGCGTTGCACAAACGCGAAACTGAACGGCACGTGCAATTGATCGCCGAGCGCCTACCGGCAGACGGAACCCTGGAGGACGCCGCGCGCGCGGCGGCGCGCACCGACTACGAGCAGCACCTGTCCGACCCCGGCTGGAGTCTGTTGGTGGCCGAATTCGCGGCGCACGCGTCGCGCAACCCCGAGGTGGCGCGCCGCCTGCGCGAGCAGGAACGCGCACTGCGCGAGGTGAGCACGACACTCGTCATGGAGCTCTGCGCCAGGGAGCGCGTACAGTGCGGCGAGCGTGAGGCAAGCGAGATCGTCACGGCGATGATGGGTGTCGGCTGCGGGCTCACGCTCGAGCAACAGGTAGCCCCTGACACGGTCAACGTCAAGATGTTCGAAGAGCTGTACATGGCGATTGCCCGGTGGGTCGGTGGGTGAAAGCGTCGGCGAGCCGCGCACGGCGGCACGGTCGAGCCGGCCAGCTGTAGGCTCCGGCAATGCCACCCGCACTGAAGTCCAACCGCTCGATCCCGCGGGCCACCGTGATTCCGGTGCTCGTCTACCCCGACGTGCGCGCCGCCGTGGCGTGGCTGAGCCGGGCCTACGGGTTCAGGGAGCGGGTGCAGATCGGTGAGGACCACCGGGCGCAGCTGAGCACGGGCGAGGGCGACGAGGGCGCCGTGATCCTCGGCGACGTCCGCGGCGACCGCCAGTCGCCACGCCCCGGCGAGGTGGTGCATCAGGTGATGGTGCGGGTACCAGACGTCCACGCCCACTGCGAGCGGGCACGCGCCGCGGGGGCACGGATCGTGGAGGAGCCGCGCGATTTCATGTACGGCGAGCGGCAATACACCGCCGAAGACCCCACCGGGCACCAGTGGACGTTCTCGCAGAGCCTACGAGACGTCGCCCCGGAGGAGTGGGGTGGCATCTCGGTAGGCGGCGGCTGGTACGGCGATGCCGGTGGCTGACGAGATGCGCCTGGGGGGAATCGAACCCCCGACCTGCGGCTTGAAAGGCGGAATCGCGCGTGTCGTGGGGTGCCTCGGGATCGGCTGCTTTGGTTCTAGTGCAGGGCATCCGCCCATGCGCTCTCCGGCGTGGTGGCGTGGAGTTCTGTGGGGTCTGTTACGCCTCCGTTACGCCCGGGGAACTCCAGCGGATGCCCGATGTCGCCGTCGAGCAGGTGGACGTAGGTGGCGAGCGTAAACGCCGCGGAGTGGTGGCCGAGCCACCGCTGCACCTGTACCGCGTTGCGTCCCTCAGCGAACAGCAGCGTTGCGCAGGTGTGGCGGAAGGTGTGAAATCCGACCCACTCCAGACACGCCTCCTCACGGGTCGGCTTGAGCGTCCGGCGACGCAGGTTCTCGGCGTCCAGGCATCCCCCGTTGGATGCGGCGAACACGGGGTCCTCATCCCCGGGCCACTCCGTAGCCTTGTGGTGCTCGCGCAGTGCCAGCACAAGCGAATGGCTCAGGGGGACCTCCCGGCGGGCGTAGCGGCTCTTGAGCGGCCCCATGCTCCCCTTGACGAGCGCCCGGCGCAGCTTGACGTGCGGGACCGGCCCGTCGAGTTCCAGGTGCCGCCACTGGAGCGCCACCGCTTCGCTGATCCGCAGGCCCGTAGCGGCAAGGAGCGCGAAGAACAACCGCCAGCGCTCCGGGAACAGCGCGAGCAGCGTCTCCAGCTCGTCGCGGGTCATCGCCCGGACCTCCTCTTCGGAGCCCTCGGCGGTCGGCCGGTGCGGCATGTCCGCATCCCGGGCGGGGTTGGAGCGAATCAGGCCCTCTCGCACAGCGCTCGCCAGGCACGCCCGCAGCGGCTTGATGATGTTGCGGATCGTGCTGTCGCTGAGCGCCCGGCCGTTCTGCTTGGCGGGGTCGCACAGCCACGCGACGAACCCGGCGACCTTCGACGGGGTGATCTCCGTGAGCTTCGCGCCCTTCGAGAAGTACCGGAACACGTACTGCTCAAGCTGCCGGCGGTATTCCTCGCGTGTGTGGTCACGGAACCCACGCCGGCCGCGGCCCTGATAGCGCTCCACCCACTCCAGCGCATACTCACGCAGCGTCAGGCGAGAGCGGGACTCGAACTCGCCGCGGTCGATGTCCGCTGTCCGCGCTCGCCGCGCCCGGCGGGCCTCATCAAGAGTACGGCGGGACTCCCACCGCTGCTGTCCGTCAACCCGGTAGCTGAATGCGTAACGCTCGCCGCACTTGTAGATGCCCTGAGTCTTGGTCTTTTCACGCTTCGAAGCCATGTCGTCATCTGCTCCCTTTGGTCGTCACTGCCAGCACCTCCCGTCCAGCCCGTACCAGCTCGCGGACTTCACGCCCACGCCGCGAGCGAGGCGCAGGACCGTCGAGAGCCGCGGGTCGCTCGCGTCCTGCTCGAACTTGCCGCTGCACCGCCTCGGGTGCGAGTCGCCCGCGCTTGAAGTGCGTCGGGGCCTTGCGCTCCGTCGGTACGGCCAGACCTTCGAGCAGGGCGCCCGGCGCGACCTCCAGCGCGTCGGCGAGGATCAGCAGCATCGTGAGGCGCGGGTCCCGCTTCCCCAGCTCAAGCGCGGCAAGATGGGTCCGGTGGACGTTGGCGATATCCGCCAACGTTTCCTGCGAGACGTTCAGGCGGTCGCGCTCAGCGCGCAGCTTCTCCCCGAACGCGAGCAGCAGCCGGGCGTGCTCGACCGTGTAGGCGTCATGCCGGGCCATCACGCCTCGCCTTCGGTCGCGCCTCGTGGCCAGGCCCTTTTGGGGTGTCTCGCGGGCCTGCGCTCCCTCGGCGCGGGCACCCCTTCCGTCAGACCCTTCAGCTGGACCTCCACCGCGTCCGCGAGGATCAACAGCGTGAGAAGGCCCGGCTCGCACTGCCCCCGCTCAAGAATGCCGATCTCGTTGCGGTGGACGTTGGCGACTTCCGCGAGCCCTTCCTGCGCGAGTTCCCGCCGCTCGCGCAGGCCGCGCAGGTTCTCCCCGAACACCTTCAGCAGCCGCGCGCGCTCGGCCGTATAGGCGTCGTAGGAGTTGCCGTCATGCTCGGCCATCACGCCTCCCCCCAGGCGGCGACCATGAGGTCCCCGAGCGTGACGCCGAGGACATTCGACAGCGCGAGCAGTTCGCTCACCTTGGGACTGCCCTGCCCCCGCTCGATCCGGCCAAGGCGCGCCACGGACACCCCGGCCTCGAACGCGAGCGCTTCGATCGATAGCTGCCGGGCTTGACGTTCGCGGCGGATCGTCTGCCCTAGCGCGACCCGCTCCCGTCCGCGCTCAGCCATCACACCTCGCCCTCCGTGCCCGGTCCCGTCAAGCGCCCCCAGCCAACCGTCGAGCGTCGGGACAGGCGATACGCCGGCGCATCGTCTTCTATGTCGGCGCGGGCATCATCCGGCTCGGCCCACTCCCTCGCGCAGTACGTCGCGCACCCGAGATACTGCAACACCGCCCTCAGACGCACCGCAAGAAGGAACAACGCCTCGGAGTCGGCCTCCCCCGCGTCGAGCAGCCGGCCGGCGTCCTGCACCGCCCGGTGGGCGTCCTCGCGGAGCCCGTCGATCCGCTCGACCGCTTTCCTGCGGGTCTGCCTCCAGAGCCGATGCTGCGGGGACTCCGGCAGGGCGACGGTCTGGCGTGCTCGTGCCGCCTGTGTGCGTCCCTTCTCGGTCAACACCAGCCGGACCATCCCCTGGCGCTTCACACGCTCAAGCGCCCCGGCCTTGATGAGCGCGTCAAGCTGGGGCCGCAGGCCGCGCGCGGTCCAGGGGCCGCGGACGAACCCAAGGTGCTTCGCGAGGGGTGGACCCCATCACGCCTTCGCCCGTGCCCCTGCGGTGGCGTTCCGCGCGGTCGAGCGCGGCGAGCACCACCGCGTCGGAGACGGGCTCGAACTTGCGCAGCTCGTTCAACGGCTCGATGACGGTGGCGCTCATATCGAGATCAGCTCCAGCGCGTCTATGCGCCGGGCACACGCGGACGCCCGCACCTGCTCGCCGTCGAGGATCACGACGCCGTCGGCTGCCAGCCGGGTGAGCGCTTCGTCGATGGTCAAGGGGTCGAAGTCGAAGACCTCGTTCTCCAGCTCCGCTCGTGTCCAGCGCTCCGGGTGGTCATCGCGGAGCACCTGTAGGACGATCGCGCGTTCGATCTGCTCCTCATCGGTCCAACCCTGCTGCTCATCGGTCATCTTCGGTTCCTCCTTGTCGTTGGAGGCCCCGGGGGCGGTTTTACGGCGAGGAAGACACCGGCCCGTATCGGTAGGGTGTCTGACGCGCCTTGGAGTTCACGCTCCTCGGTGCCACGGCGCCCGGGCAGTCCTGCTGTCGCGGGCGCCATGATGTTTTGTCCCGGACAGCGTAGCGCTTAGATGAGCCCGCGTCAATGAGGGGTAAAAGAAGGCATGGCGCCTACGACTGCACCGTGAGAAGGTGCCGATGTGCCGCGCTCGCCTGCTCCAGACCAAGCCCTGGCCACCGTGCTCAAACGGCTGCGCGAGGAGCACCCGATGACGCAAGAGGCGGTTGCGTGGCACGCCGGGATCGCCGTTGCAACGCTGGCGAAGATCGAGAACGCGCAGACGGCTCCGAGCTGGGACAGCGTGTGCCGAGTCATCGACGCGCTGGGCGTGTCGCTTATGGAGTTGGCGGCAGCCGTGGAATCCGAGCGTTAGGCACGCTCTGGCTGGGCTCCACTCGATAGAGCCGTTCGTGCGGCCCGAGCGCTTCCACGTAGGCGTCGAGGTCGGCGGGCATGAGACGGCGATCCTCACGCCGGGGCCTCGATCGCTGCGTCAAGGTGCGAACGCTTGAAGAGGAGCCTGCGCCCGTCGCGGCGCGGCGTGAGGCGTTGCTGGCTCACCAGGTCGTAGATGCGACTCGTCGGACAGGCGAGGTGTTCCGCTGCCTGCTCCACGCCGATCCAGGGCTCCGGCTGGCCTCCTCCTGCGAGGCTGTCGGCGAGCAGATCGACTACGCGCTCGGCGATGGCCTGCACGAACGCATCGGGGACTTGCAGCTCCAGGGCGCCCGCGCTCATGTTCGTCTGTGCCCGTGGGGTCGCATCGGTTCTCTGTAGGTAAGCCGAGCACGGCCCCCTCCGAGCAAGCGAATCCCTCGCGCGCCCACTGCCACGACGCCCAGGCGGCTCGATGCCGACCGCGACCGCGGGGAGCCAGGGTTGCCCGGGGCCACCCGCACCGCCGGAGCCCAGTTGATCTACGGACGCGGCGGCGGCGGCGCCGTTCGCCCCCGGCTGGTCATCCTCCGATGGGGGCGCGGAGATCGCCGACCGAGGTCGCGGAGTCGCTTTCAGCGGTGGGCGGGCTGATGGCGCGCACCAGTCCTCCAGCGCTGTCGAGCCACTCGATCCTTGTCGGGTAAGTGCCGGTATAAGCCTTGTTGTACTGGCGGGTGATTCTTTCGCGCTCAGCCTTGGGGAGACGATCGCCCTCGCCGATTTTGCGCGCCAGTCGCCTGAGGTATACGTCCAGACGAGAACGCGGCGTCGGCGGCGGCGTGAGCAGGAATGCGTTTTCGCTCACGGATGCAACGACCTGGACGTGGCTTGGATAGACGATTCGCACCGAGGCGATGCCGTCCGGTACGAGTTCGATGGTCGGTTCTCCGAGGAAGTCGCTCACATGGAAGGCCTGAAAGCTTTCGGCGACCTGGGCGAAGGGCTCGCATCCGGGAACGGGTGCTTCTCTGCTGCCACCTACCTCGATGATGCAGTAGACGGGCTCGGTCAGACGTCGGTGCTGCTGCTGGACCAATCTGCGTCGCACCCCGGCCCGGAAACAGCGCGCCAGGGGTACCGCTTCGGGCCGTGCGAAGGCAGGGATCACGAAATAGCGTCGGCCGTCGGGGAGCCGCCTCACCTGGCGGAGATAGGCGGGATAGAAGCCTGAGAGCTCGTAGTCCCTGGAGAGCACATGGTCCAACCCGCCGCCCACCGGACTCACCCCAGGAAGCTCATCGCTCGGCAGCGCTCCCCTGCGAAAGATGGCGAAGCTAGATAGGATCGTGGCTTCCAACGGGGTCGAGAGTTCCTTGGGGAGCGCCGGTTGGGGTCCAAAGAGCCTGAACGCAGGCGGTATGCAGGATGAGGACTGATGCGTCTCGCTCCCTGTCGCTGTCTTCGCAGAGCAACCGGCGGCGAAGATCAGGCCGAGCACGCCGATCAGCCCGGCCAAACCCCTCATGCGGGTGGGCAGCCGACCAGAACGGTGCACAGAACGAGCACAAACAATGAAGTGTGTGCGGACAATGTTCTTCTCACCAAGCGTAACTGACGATCTTTGTTGCACTGAGCCATTCCGACCGTCGGACTATAATCGAACGGGCTAGGGGCGCGCAGCTTCGGCTATCACGCATCGCCCCCGACTCGGTCGTGGCCTCGCCCAGCAGCGCTCCGGGCCGTACGTCCAGGCCCCGACTGAAGCGTCGGATCGACAAGAGCCGTGGAGCCGAGATGGCCACAGTCACCCGCAACGCCGGGAGCCTCGTTGATCTACCCCTGGGAGCAGAAGCGGGCGGCCCCCCGCCAGGGAGTACCCGCGGGAGCGTGAAGCCGAAGGCGGAACCACCATCAGGCCGCCCGCGGGAAGGCGAGTTCAGCTCGCCGGTCACTGCACGCCGGACCGCCCGGCGTGCCTCCCGTCCGTTCCTCCCAAATGCCACCAGCAGCCCACGCCCGCCACAAGATCACCGAGCACACCATCCCGCATCATGCCCCGAGGCACACCGTCCCCAGCATCAACCCAGCTCCATCGCCCCCAGGTTGCCCTCCTTCGTTTTCCATCAGCTATCTCACACCCTGGCCGCCCGCTCGCCCCCAACGCTCACTCTGCACCTGGCCCCACCCTGCACATTTGTGTTGTGGTGTGTCGAGGAAGGGGGTCCCCGGTTTGGAGCGAAGCGGAGAAGCGGGGACCCCCTTCCTCTAGGCCAACAGCAGAGCCACATTTCGGGAGCGAGCGGGCGGCCAGGGTGTTCGTTTGGGTGTTCGGCTTATAGACGAACACCCAAACGAATATGCAAGACAAGCGAGTGGCTTCGCGTGCGCTCTCGGCTTCCTCGGGCGTAGTCAGCTCATCATCGACAGGGGCACGCTCAAACAGTTCCCCGGCGCCCCGAGCTGGGCGCCGCCAGCGGGCCCCGACCCGCGATCGAGCGCCCCTGCCTTCGAGCTGCGGCGCCGGCCCTACGGCGCCCTGGCTGCTGTCCTGAGTCATCGCTTGCGAAGGATTACAATGAACTCACCTACGCTTGCTACTCGATCAGATGGACCCGACGTCCGCGCGTTCTGGCGTTGCGGGCAAGCGGTCCGTCGATGGTCCACAGCTCGGCGCCGAGGTCTTGGGCGAGGGCGAGATAGGCGGCGTCGTAGGCAGAGCGCCGTTCGAGGACGAGCGCCGCTTGCACCACGCTCGGCCCGTCACGCAGCGCGTGGTAGACGATCGGCAGCTCCTCAAGGACATCCCACGCCTCGCGCGTCTCGTCCTCGCTGATGCTCCCAGCCGCAGCCTTCTTGGTGAGCGCGTTGGCGACCTCATAGCGGGCGAGCGCGGGCGCGTTCATGGGTGTCCCCTCCGAGCCCCAGCCATGAAGCAACTCGGCGACCTTCGGTGCGACCGGCTCGTTGGTCACGAACGCAACGAGCGCGTTTGAGTCGATAACAACGCTCACGAGCGCTCTGGGCGCCGCTCAAGCTCGTCGCGTCCCTCACGGATCAGGGCCGCAGCCTCGTCCGTGCGAGGGAGGCGGGCACGGAGCTGGGCGGCGCGCTCCATCGTCCGCTCCAACTTCGCCGTGTCGATCAGGGACGCCGCTAGGCGCTCGGCGAGCAGATCGTCGGCGGTCGCATCGACATCCCGGTGACGGCGCTCGGCCTCCTCGCGCAGCATCGCGTAGGTCCGTGCCCCTACATGAACTGTCCGATCGGCGGTCGCCACTGACCACAGTCTAGGCGGATTCGTCACGGAAGAGTCGTTCGATTTCTGAGCGAAGCTCAAGCACCTCGACCGGGCACTCGGGCCAGTTGTTCTCCCAGCAGACGATGAGATCACAGCCAGCCGGGTCGTGGCCATGATCGCTGAAGTTGCGGCTGCGAAACTCGAACTCGATTCGCACACGCGCCAAGTGGCCCGTCTTGCTGACGGTCCGCTTCGCGTCGCAGTCAGGGTAGCTCGCCCGTACCCCCTCCACGATGAAGCCGAGGTCGCGCGCCACCATTCCAAACAAGAAGACGACACCCTGCTCGTTGATCGGTGCATGTTGCAGACCTCGAAAGTTGAGGAGGGGTCCGTATTGCGTGTCTGTGCTGGATTCCCAGCTCGGCATCGCCTGAACCGCACCTTCCCTACTTGCGCCGCGGTCAGCCGCGGACCCATCCTGGGGAAGATCATCCAGATAGGCGAAGTCTGGATCGTTCTCCTCTGCCCACCCGCGGAGTCGTCCCAAAACTTGGGGCCAGCTACCGAAGTGCTTCGTGTAGACATCGCCGCCGTAGCGGCAAAACTTACGGACCCGATGCTTCGTGGTGACACTGCCCGCTTGAACAAAGGCATCACGGAGAGCCGCAAGCAGCTCGTCATCTGATGCCCGAGAGCGGTCGTCGGCTACGAGGCCAGCGGCGACAACGAACTCATTCCACCAGTCGAAATGACGGTAGACCTGCCACGAGGTTATCCCGGTCTCACGAAGCCAGATGCGACGCGATACGGAATGCTCACCAAGGCGCTGCGCAACAGAAGCCAGTTCGGCCACCAACTCATCGCGACTGTAGGTCGTCGTCTTCACGCGCCCAAGTATCGCAGCGGTCGATGGCTCACAGTCGGTTCGACGCCACACGAGCACCCCAGCGCTGCGTGTTACCGCTTGCGTTACGCCCCTGTTACGCCCGGCGCTTCCGGTGGCCCTCCCAACGGCCCTCCAGCAACAAAAAAGCCCCGCGTTTGCAGGACTCTCTTGCAGTGCGCCTGGGGGGAATCGAACCCCCGACCTGCGGCTTGAAAGTACGATCAGGGGTTTACGCTCTTGTGCTCCCGTTCGGTGATTTGGCTCTACGACTCCGCTCCGGGGTCTCGGCCAGAGCCCCGTTTGGGGCTGCCTCCGGCTGTTGTGTTGCCCCACTGTTGCCCCAGCCGGGCAGGATGTCATCCCAGGCATCCGCGCCGCCGAGCCCATCGTCCACCTGCTGGATGTAGACATCCATCGTGGTCGAGAGCCGCGAGTGGCGAAGCCAGCCTTGCACCTGCTTGAGCGTCTTCCCGTGGTGCAGCAGCAGCGACCCGCACGCCTTACGGAACGCATGGAACGCGATCCCCTGGTAGTCCCACACGGGGTCGCCGTTGGCGTTCTCGCCGACCTTGACCGCGAGCCCCGCGTGGATGAGCGCCGGGCGCAAAACGCGGTTGTAGACATTGGCGTAGTTCAGCGCGGCGCCCGTCGCCGACGGGAAGACCGGCGCGTCCGAGTCGGCATCCGCCGGGCGCAGTTCACTCAACCATGACGCCATCGTCGCCGAGAGCGGCACACGCGCCATGCTCGCGTCCGTCTTGAGCCTTTTGCGCCGGCCGCGGTAGATCTGCTCCACGACCATGATGTGCGCGTCGTCTCCCAGGGAGACGTTCCCCCACGTCAGCCCGAGCAGCTCCCCGATCCGCACCCCACTCTGGGCGAGCAGCATGAAGAACACGCGCCACTGCTCCGGCGCGGCGTTCAGGATCGCCACCACGTCTGCGGCCGCGAGCTTGCGGCGTTTGATCGCGGGGTGCTCGTGCTTGGCCTGTGCGGTGGGGATGTAGCGGACGCCTGTGGCGGGGTTGGAGCCGAGGTCGTCGTCTTCGACGGCGCAGGCGAGCATCGCCGAGAACGCCACTTTGGCCTTGCGGATCACGGCCGGCGACGCGCCGCGCCCCTCTAGATCTTTCAGCCATTCGCGTACTTCCTTGGCGGTGAGATCGCGCATCCGCATACCCGCGATCCGCAACGGAAGGATGTGCAAGCGGAAACTGATCTCGTACTCGCGACGGGTGGAGTCCTCAACCCCACGCGCGGTACGCCCCCGGTAGCTGGGCAACCACGCCTCGTAGTAGTCGGCGACGGTCACGGATGAGAGCGGCTGCCTCGAGCTGGTGCCAGAGGCCATCTTGCCCCTGTGCTCGCGGGCAAGCTCGAACGTCGGGAACATCTGCTTGCGCTGGCGCCCACGATCGCGCCAGACAACCACGTACGGGCATTTGCAGCGGCCATTGCGCTTGCAGCCGTTTGCGTGCCGACGGTAGACACCCGGCTCGCTCGTCTTCTCAAGCGTGCGATCGTCAGCCATCACTCATCACCCCCGAACAGCGTCTCGACGGGCTCGCCGAGCTCCCGGGCGATCTTCAGCGCGAGCGCGACTGACGGCGACTGCTTATCCGCCTCTATGCGCGCGATCGTCGCCCGTCCTACGCCGACCTTCTCGGCAAGCTGCGGCTGAGTCAGTTCCGCTCGCTTGCGGGCCTGTGCTACGCGGTGCCCGCGCTCAGGTGCGCGGCTACCCTTCGTTGCTGGCATGGGAGATAGAGCCTCCTGTGTCCAGCCCCCGTGGCGCTTGCCGGCGTCGCGGGGGCGCTCCTCGTTGTCAACCTGCATAGTATCATAAACGATACGCTGTGGAGCTGGCGGTTGTGGCCCCGCAGCCGCCGCCACACACCAGAGCCGCAGTCCATTCATGGCCGCTTGCCGCCCCCGTTGTGAAGCCATGTGTCCAGCTCGCCGCGGCTGAATAGTGTCCTGGAGCCATCCTTCACGAACGGGATCCGGCCGGCGCTCACGAGGCTGTAGAGCCTCGACTTGGGGCAGCGGAGGTACTCCGCTGCTTCGCCGACCGTCAGCCAGGGTGAAGCGCCCGGCGCCTCGTGCTCGACCACGATCGCCGCGGCGCGCTGAGCAATCCGCTCGACCACCTCGCCGGGCACATCGAGCGCGAGGGCGAGCGCGACGCCATCTGGCCTTACCGGGTCGGTATCGGGGAGCGGTCTCGCCATATCCGAAACGCCGCTGAGTATACCAAATAAGCCAAACAACAATGATCTAAAGTTAAGCATGCCCGTCGTCCTCTTCGCTCTGATCTTGCCCTTGACACGCTCGCGTGCAGCACCTACGATGAGCAAATGAACACAACTAGCAGCATCAGCGATGAGGAGCGTGTACTAAGCGACTTCCGGGACGCGCTCGATGGATGGCGTAGCGCGCTTGAGGCGCACCGTCTCGCGCCGCCGGATCTCGGCTTCAGCACTCGCCTTGGTGGTCTCGCGCAGGCTGCCCGGGCGGAGGCCCAGGCCTGTCGCGCAGCGGACACCGCGGGCTTTGACTGGCCGCCCCATCGCGCTGCCGAGCCACACCCGCCGTATGAGCTGCAGCCCGGTACCGGGCGCCGCGGGCCCGAGGGGCTCTGGCAGCGCTTTGACGAAGCCGTGCGGCAGCTGAACAACGCCGCGACCGGTCAGAACATGCTCGAGGTCGCCCGCGCCTACGACGAGCTCGCCGACGCTGCCACTGACCTGGCCGAGGCGATCGAGCGCGAAGACAAGACCAGCGGCCAGCGCCCCCGCGCCCGCTCGCGTCGCTCCGCCTGAGCGGGCGCCCACTCACCAACCCGTATCCCCCAAGGCCGGCCTGCCACGCCGACGCGCTCGTAGCGCTCGCCGGCTCAGATATGTTGAAACGCCCCGAGAACGGGTATGCTGGAGGCAGCGAGGCGCGCCTCGTCCGGCCGGGAGGGGAGCGTCGCGCCGATGGTTCGGAGCCCGAAGGGATCCTTCCAACGCCACTCGCGTCGAACACCCCCGCTGCAGGGACGTGCCGCGGCTCGACAGCCGCTTTGGTGGCTCGCGCGCCCAGCAGGCGCTTATGGGCGCTTGGACGGCGCGACTGGGGCGCCGGTCTCGTCCCACACCGACGCTGGCTTCTCCGCTGCGCGGCGGCGGTGGGGCAGCCCGAGGGTCTCTGGCGCCCAGAGATCACGGCGCGTCGCCAGCGAGCTGCTGTCGGCCTGTGCGCGTGCGAGCAGCGCATCGACGTGCTCGCGCTTGATCCGGAAGGAGCGGCCGATCTTCGCCGCAGGCAGCGTCCCGCTGTCGATCCAGTTGCGGATCGTCTGCGAGGTCACCTGGAGCTCCTCGGCGACCTGGGGAACGGTCAAGATCTGCTGCTCAGCCATCGACAAATAAGCAAAACGATCTACGCATGATAGGGCGTATGATAGAGCAACGATGGCAGGAATGCGGAGAGGAACGATGACCCCGCCACGCGACGGCGACGGTGATGGGGAGATGGTCGCGCAGATCATCCCTTTGCGCCGACGCGCCGGCCCGATCGCCCCACCGCGGAGCCCCGATCACAGACCAAGGGAGGTCCTCGCCCCGCCGCGCGAGCCGCCAGCGGCCACTGAGCGCTCCGTGTGGGATCAGCCGACGACCGAGCTGCGCCGCCGCCCGATACCCGAGTCTGTGTGGTCCGCCGACGCCCCTGCCCCCGGCGCCCATCCACAGGGGCCGGGCGGAGCGGTGGGCGCTCATGCCAGCGGCAGTCGGGGTGGCCGCGCTCGCCCTCGTCGCCCTGGCGCTCGTCGTCGGCGGTCTCCTCGCCCAGGCCGACCGCGGCAGCCCACACGCGGGCGCCTCAGCCTCAAGCGGGCGGGCGCCGGCCCGCTCCACACATGGAAGCGTCAAACCGCACTCGACGGTTTCCCATCGCACAGACGCCGCCGCCGCGCGCCGTCCGCACAGCACACACGATCGGCACACCCACCCTGCCACCGCTACACATCCCGCGGCCAAGACCGCCCCGGCCGTCGGCGAGTCCGCACCCGCGAGCATCAGCGCGGGCGCGCCGGCTACCGTCCAAGAGGTTTCGACGCCCCCTTCGACATCCTTCGGGGCGGCCGCGGAAGAACCAGCCCATAACAGCACGTCGCAGACTACGACTACGGTGTCCTCCTCGCCCGGTGCTCCGAGGGCTGATGCGACGCCGAAGGCACGCTCCGCAGGTGGCGGCTACAGCGAGTTCGGTTTCGAACACTGACCTGGGGCGCTCTGCCTCATCGATCTTTCGAGTGGACCAGCGCCCAGGGCGCATCGCCCGCGGGGTACCCGGTGCCCGCTGGGTGATCCCATCCGTCGATCGAGCAGTCGGCTGGCCCCCGGCCCGGTTCCCGCCGCACACCCTGTCACACCCCTTGTGGGTTGACAGGGTGTGCCACGCTACCCCGCGGACGGGGGCCGGGGGACTGCGCTCCGCCGCAGTCGGGGCCCCCGGCCAGGCGCCAGCCTGGTTGGGGAGCGGCGGACGATCGACGGTAACTTGCCTTTTGCGCTGGCGTGGCGCGGTCGCGCTTCGTCGCGGGGCATGGAGGCCCCGCGCCCGGGCGGCTGTGTGGCGCACCGACGCACGTGGATGATCCCCCCGAACACGAGCATGATCGCGCGGATGTTGTAAGCTCCCGGATTCCAACTGATGAGAGTATGGCCGACAAATAGGGGTGGGGGGATGGCTCGCGACCAAGGAGCCTGTGTCGCGCTGGTGGTGGCATTCTTGATGGTGCTGTCTCCGGCGGCAGGGCAGGCCGATACGTGGTTTCCTGCAGCACCACTGACTCCGACTCGCGAGGGACCAACCGCGACGCTGCTACACGATGGAAAGGTCCTTTTCGCTGGTGGCTACACCGCTCCTGGCAACGTTGATCTGGCTGAAGTCTTCGATCCAGCGTCGGATACCTGGGCTGCGGCAGCACCGATGCTCGTAGGGCGCTCCTACCAGGTGGCTGTGCTGTTGGCGGATGAAGACGTGCTGGTCGTCGGCGGGGATGAAGCAGGCGAACCGCGCGAACACCCAAAGACCGCGGAACTGTACAACCCTGCAAGCAATACGTGGAGGGCGATCTCGGCGCCGCCTGAACTTCAGGAAGTTCAGAGCATGACTGTGCTCCAGAGCGGCGAAGTGCTGTTGCTGGGCCGGTTCGGTCCTGAATCGTACGGCGCCAGCCGGGGGGCCGCTGTCTACGACCCGGCGTCAAACAGCTGGCGCGCCGCTGCCGCACCCCAACAGACCGCTCCCAAACAGACTTGGGAAGGCGAGGCTTCTGTGCTGTTGCCCAATGGCAATGTCCTGTTCATCGGCGGGGATACCTGGGAAGAGACCTCTTTCGGGGTAGTCGAAATTCACTACACCGTACTCAACAGCGCCGAAGAGTATGGCCCCGCCACAAATACCTGGAGCAGCGTGGCACCGATGCATCAGGTTCGCGCGCAGGAGACCGCGACTGTGCTGGAGGACGGCGACGTGCTCGTGACGGGCGGGGTGAATCAAATCCAGACCGGCGGGTTCGGCCACGACGCTGTCGCTGGTGTCGAACTCTACGATCCCCAAACAAACACCTGGAGCGTGCTTGCACCCATGAACGTGGAACGCGCGGGGCACTCCGCGAACCTTCTGCCCGACGGAGATGTCCTCGTAGCGGGCGGCAGCGATTGCGGCGGCGGAGAAGGCTGTCTGGGACATGGCGGCTCGGGTGACTGCTGTGGCGCCAGCAGCGCCGAAGTGTATGAACCGGCCACGAACACATGGACGTTTACGACGCCGGTCACGACCGGCATGTGGCACACCGCCACGTCTCTGCCCGGCGGCGGAGTCCTGGTGACGGGCGGCGATTTCGCTCCGATTCCCATGCCCAGCCTGAACACAGCCGAGATCTATACGTCAAGCTACCCACCAGACGAACCGGTCCTCAGCGCCGGGCCGCCGACTGTTCCCGCCCCTACCTCAACTCCGCCGATCGTCACGGATGTCACCCAGTCACACAGTCGCTGGCGTGAGGGTAACGCGATCGTGAACCTTGCACGTAGGCGGAAGCTCCCTCCGCTCGGAACCACATTCTCGTTTACGCTCAACGAGCCGGCGAGCGTGACTCTGACCTTCGCGCAATCGCAGGACGGACAGGAGGTGAATCACAAGTGTGTCGCCCCTGCGAAGAAGAACCAAGACAGACACGGCTGCAAGCGCACAGTGACGCTTGACGAACTCTCCCTTACAGGCCATGCGGGTGAGAATCAGGTTAACTTCCAAGGTCGCCTCTCGCCCTCGAACAAGCTCAAGCCCGGCAGCTACACGCTCGAGATTACTGCGACGGACGCCGCGGGACACTCGCCCGCCAGCACACTTAAGTTCACGATCGCAAGAGCAATGTTGCCGTAGGAGGCGGTCCTGGCCGACAGCGGCGCCTCTGGCTCGCCGGCTGCTGCGGGAACAGGCGAAGAGGGAGCGCAGGGTGTGCAGTCCGCGCAGATGCCGAGCGCGCAGGACGTTCCCAGTTCGGTGTCGCCGGTGCGGTCTGTATCCAAGGAAGGTTCACAGGCCGATGCCGTCAGGGAGTTCAACTTCGAACGCTGACGGCCGGTCTCTCTGTCGAGGGTGACGGGAGCGAGTCGGCGGGTCGCTCACACTGCCGTCTCGTTGCCTGGTGGGCGATGGGTCATCAAGTCCCCGGGTGACGAGTGCGAGTGCCCGTGTGGCGAGGTCTCTTGCTTGTTCGGCTAGTTCGAGCGCCCGTGCGGCTCTGATGTCGGCGGCTTCGATTCGAGTGTCGGCTGGGTCTCGCTCGAGCGTGTCCTCGATCTCGGTCTCGGCGCAGCCGGCCGCGCATTGGAGCGCGATCGACCCGCCGTAGCCGTGCTCGCGGAGCGTGAGCGTCCAGTTGGGCACCCGACAGAACGGACAGACTGCGTGCCAGGTGGATAGGTGGCGCTCGTCCCCCTTGTAGGGGAGGCCGTGCGCTCGCAGCCGTTCGAGTGCGTGATCGAGCGGTTGCGCGAACGGGTCTCTTCGGCGGCGTCTATCACCGGTCGGCGCGCTGCATTGAGGCTTCACCGTCGGCCGTGCCCTTGGGCGTTTGCGTCGAGCCTGGTCCGCCACCCGTCTGCTGTTGCGGGCGAGCGGGAGGGGCGCGCGGCTGGGGAGGGAGAGCCGGGCGCCCCTCCCGCGGGGGGCGGTGTCAGGCCGCGGCCGCCACCTCTTCGGGCTGCTCCTCTTGCGGCTCAGCTGTCTCCGTGTCGCTTCCGAGGGGGGCGGCGAGGAACTCGACGTTGCCGACGATGCCGTAGTCGTGACGCTTGGCTCCCTCGCGGGTTTCCCATACCTGGTACTCCAGGCGCCCGCTGACTGCGACGAGCCAGCCTTTGGCGAGGACGCGTGCGGCGGCCTCGCCGCTGTTGCCGAAGCAGGTGACGTTGATGTACCCGGTCTCGCGGCTGGGTGCGAGACCGTCGACGGCGAGGCGGAGCTTGCAGACGGGGTCGCCGCTTGGTAGCGCGCGCAGCTCGGGGTCTTGGGTGAGGCGGCCGGTGATGTTGATGCTGTTCATGTGATCCCTCCTTGAGGGTCGTTGTGTTGATGTGACTGATGTGCCTCGGCACGCCGCCGGGCAGCGCGGCCGAAGTGAGGGGTGCGGGGGAAGTCGCGTAGGAGCTGGAGCGCGCGGTGCGGTGTCCGGTTTGGTGTGGGTTTGCCTTGTGCGAGGGCGCGCAGGGTGGGGTGCGCGTACCAGGGGCGCAGCCGTAGCCATGCGGGCGCGAGGCGTCCGTAGATCAGCAGCGCGGTGTCGGGGTCGGATTGGCGGACGCGGTTGGGGGTCGCGAGCGCGCGGAAGTCGCTGCTGATCGTCCGTGAGCCTGGCCGCAGGGGGCCTGGGCGGTGGGTTGAGACGCGGGTGATCTCTTCCTCGCCGAGGGTGTGGTTGAGGTATTCGAGGGTCGCGCGGTCGCCGATCCCGGGGGTGAAGAGCCTGGCGCGGTGGTTGGCGATGATCGTTTCCGCGCGGTCGCGGCCCCAGCGGTCCGATGCCTGGCTGATGTTCTGAAGGACGGTGAGGAGCTGCACGCCCTGTCCGGGGCCGGTGGAGGCGATCTCGTCGAGGTTCGGTAGCGGCGCGATGTTCGCCGCCTCGTCCAGCGCGAGCAGCAGCGCGGGGTCGATCGGTTTGCCGGTTTGAGTGGAGCGCTCGAACGCACCGGCAGTGATGTCGGCGACGAGTGCGGTGAAGAGGCCGCGTAGGCGGCGCTGGTCGTCGGCGGGCGCGATCAGGTAGAGGGTGTTCGGCCCGTCGAGCAGCCAGCTGGGGGTGATCGTGCTGTCGCCCATCGTTGCCGCGGCGATCGTGGGCTCCTGCCACGGGTCGAGCGCGGTCGCGATCGTCTGCAATAGGCTTGAGCGAAAGCGCGCGTCGGCTTCCCATACCGATCGCAGCGCCTGCAGCGCGGGTTGCGCACCGGGGGAGCGGCTGGTCTCGAGCAGCTCGGTTGGTTCGTCTTCGCCTGTTGTTGCGATCCAGGCGAGGATCTCGCGCATCGTCAGGTCGCCGTGCGCGGCGGCGAGCAGCAGCGGCGCGAGAAACCGCGAGCCGGCGGGCCTCCAGAATGTCTCATCGGCGTTACTCGCGGCGCCCTGGTCGCCGACACCGAGGAGCCTTGCGGCGGTGCGACGTGCGCCTTCCCATGTCCGTGAGGCGAGGATCGGCGACCACGCGGTGTGTGGCAGCCCGGTGCAGCTGGTCGGGTCGAAGATCCGGACCTCGCCCCGCGCGGCCCTGGCGGTGTGGGTGTCGTGCACGACGTCGCTCTTCACCGATGTGGACAGCGCGGGGCCCGACCACTCCAACAGCGCGGGTACGACGATCCCGGTCGTCTTGCCCGACTGCGAGGGGCCGAGCACCATCACCGATGCACGCGGCTCGGCGGCGATCGTCGCGCTGTGGTGGACGCCGAGCGTCACCCGGCCGGGCTCGGGGTCGCATACGCGGAGCGCGTCGAGCTCGCCGCGAGTGGCGAACCGCGCCGCGCGTGCGCCCTTTCCATGACGGGATCTGCGCGTGAGAAGGACCACCGCGCCGGCGAGCAGCGCCAGCAACCCCAGGAGGTAGAGCGCCGTCGGCGGCGGCCCGACGAGCACATGCCCAGCGGGGTGCAGTACGTGCGGGCCGCTCACGCTGGCGCTCCCCGTGATGGTCGCGGGGTGTGTGCGGGTGTTGTTCACGCCGGTGCTCCCAGCGGGGTGTGTTGCGGGGCGGGGAGTGGTTCGCGTGGCGCCATCGCGGTGTCGGTCGCGGTGAGTGCGCGCTCGCGCTGGGAGCGGACGTGGCGCACCTCGTAGGAGCGCCCGCCGATCCGCCACAGCGCGACACCCTGCGGGTAGTGCCCGATGCGCTGCGCCTCCGTGGTGGAGAGCCCGAGCGACGCTCTCGCCCGCTGGGTCTCCTCGGGGTGCTGGCGGTACACGACGACCGTCCCGGTCTCCGCGAGCAGGCCCTTGGCGAGTGCCTGCTGGCGGGTGCCGTGGTCACCGGCGGCGTCGAGGTCGGTGAGGCGGTGGAGCACCATCCAGTGCTGCACCCCGGTCGCACGGCCCAGCTTGAATGCGGCCTGGTAGTAGGCGCCCAAGCCTGCGATCGGTAGTGCGCGCCACCCCTCGTCGCTGACCCTGATCGTCTTCTCGGCTTCCCGGCCGGCGGCTTGTGCTTCCTGTGTGCGGCGCATCCGCTTCGCGTCGAGGAACGCGGTCGCGCAAACCATCGTGATCGCCAACGCGAGATCCGATGTCGCACTGCCCGCCGCCACCTTGGAGATGTCCAGTGAGAGCGCGGGGGCGTCCCACACGTTCTCGCCGTGGCTGGTCGGCGCGTCGAACATGCCCCGCAGCGGCCCGTGGCAGAGACGCATCAACGCAAGCGCGACTTCACGCAGGTGCTCGCGTGCAGTCTGGTGGGTCAGGTCGAGCGCCCTGGTGACGCGGGTCGCGGGGTCACGCAGCTGCTCGACGACGTGCCCGACGCACACCTCCCCGGTGGTTTGCTCGTCGGCTGCCGCCAAGGCCTCGACGACACCGACGGCCTCGGCCTGTCCGAGCGGGCGGGCGAGCATCGCGTGCGCAACCGCGAGCAGCAGACCCTCCCGCATCTCCGGGGTACCGATCCGTGTGAGCGGGTTCAGCCGTGTTTCGCCGCCGGGCTCCAGGCGCAGCACGACCCCGCCGAGGGCGTGTATGAGCTCGCCGTACTCGCCCTTCGGGTCGATGATCTCACAGCGACGCCCGAACACGCGGGAGCGGTACAGCCAGCTCTTCGTCAGCGAGCTCTTGCCCTTGTCCGGCATCCCCAACACGATCGTGTTCGCGATCGACAGCACCCCACGCTGGTAGAGCAACCAAGGGTCATACACAAACGAGCCGCCGTGCAGATCCGAGCCGATATACACACCCCGCGCGCCGAGACCCGCCTCCGCGACCGCGGGGTACGCCGCCTGAAAATGTGCCGTTGACACCTGATGCCCGGCGCGCTCCCCCGCGCGCACCAGCCGCCCCAGGCCGCCCGTTGCGCGCTGGGATAGTTCACGCCGCAGACTCCCTCGCCGCGCACGGTGCTCCATCCGCGCGGCCCGCTCATCAAGGCGCGCCTGGCGGCGTTCGCGACGGCCGCTCACCGCAGCCCCCGGCACAACGGCAACCCGAACGTGAACGCTTCGGCCTGCTGTCCCCACATCCGCTCCAGGCGCAAAGGGGCGCGCTTGGCCTCAAGCTCCACCCGCGACACATCGCTCTCCAGATCCGCGAGCGCGTCCGGGCCACCCGAGGGCACGCTGACGGTCACATACGCCGCGTAGCGGACAGCGGCATGACCTTCGGCGAGCTCCCGCTCACGCTCCCCGGTCGCACGATCGCGCTGTGACTGGCGCTGACTGGTGCGCTGCCCCACCCGCGCGCGAAGACTGCGCTCGGTCGCGGTCTCCGTCGAGGCGCGCTCGGCCTGGCGGATCGCGCGGCTCGGCCCGACCAGCTCCATGCACATCGCGATCGTCCGCGTCGCCTGGCTGTCCATCAGCAGCGGCTGCAGAAACAGCGCACGAACATCGATCCGTGGCCACTCGGCCGCCCACAACGTGCAATGCAACGCGCCGTCAGCCGCCATGTGCGACCAATGCTCCTCGCGGACCATCGGGCCGGCCGTATGCGGCGCGATACCGGTGTCCCCGAGGAGCGTGCGGTCGAGCTGGCGTTGACGCGCCCGCCTGCCCCACGGGTCATACGCGTCACGGATCTGACCCGCCAAACCCCGGCGCGTCAGAACACCCGTCGGGGCGATCCCAGCGCGGTCGAGCAACTCGATCAACTGCCCCAATTCCCCACCCAACACCGCGAGCGCGCCCAGGTCCCCCCCACCCATCCGGTTGATCGCGCGCTTGGCAGCCGGGCGCCCGGCGTCAACCTGCAGCGCGAACAGCAGCTCGTGCTCCTCCGCGACATCGCCCGCGCGGCCGATCAGGTTCAGGTAGGAGACCAGCTCCTGCGGTGGCTCGGCGAGTGTCGCGTCCGGGCGCTTGGCCTCAAGGAGGTAGTCGCCGAGTGCGTCGCCGTCCCCGGGCAGCGTCCGCTCGATCCATGCCACGCGCCGCACGGCGGTGTCGTCGCGTGCGAGCGCGGCGAGCACCGCCCCGTAGTCCTGCAGGCGCTGCTCGCGCTCCTCCGAGCCAAGCAGGGCGAACGCGCGACCCCGCACACGCAGCGCCGCGGTGAACGTCCGCGCACGGCGATCCACCGCAATACCAAACCGCGCATTGTCGTAGCGCATGAGCTCGCCCTCGAGCAGCTCCAGGTCCGCGAGCTCCGCCGGCAGCGACCACGGCTCCAGCAGGCGCTGCGGGTCGAGCTCGCCCGTCGGGAGCGTGACGACGTGCCCCAGCTGCGCGCGCTGGGCTTGGAAGCGCGCGCGGGCGCTGTGACGGCCCAGCAGAAACCGCACCGCCACCGGCGCCCACTGCTCGATCGTGTGACCCCGAATCGGGATGAGCAGCACGCTTGCGGCAAGCGCGAGGAGCCCCAGCGCGAGCGCGACGCCAGAGAGCCCACCGAGCCGCAGCGCGCCGAGCGCGAGCGCGCCCGTGATCACGAACCCGAGAAGCTGCGGGATCCTCAACCCGAGCAGAAACCCCCCCGTCGGGTGCGGCGCGAAACGGTAGGTCGTCTCGCCCACCGCTACGCCTCCCGCTCCTCGCCAGCGCCTGGGCTGGGTGCTGGGTCTGGCCGCGAATGCACAAGGGTGAGCGCCGTTGAGCGTGACCGGCCGCGCCGCGACGGCGAGCGATCGAGACCCGGCGCGGGATCCCCGCCGTGTGGGAGCGGCGCGCTGCCCTCGGGTTGCTGTGCGGGTTCGGTGGGCTGGGTGGAGGACTCCTCCTCACTGGGAGCAGGGGTGCCGGCGGAGCCCCCGGCCGGACTTGGGGGAGGGGCGTCCGTCGGGGATCCGCCGGCAGCTGGTGGCATCGCGCGAGCGCCGCCCGGCTGCCCGCCCGCGGGAGCCCCACTTGAAGGCTCCCCGCCAGTATTTTCGGCGCTGGCGCTCTCAGCGTCCATGAATGTGGGGGCGTCCTGCGGCTGCGAGCCCGAGCCCGCGCCCGGCTCGCGTGCGTCGCTTGCGCCCTCAGATGCGGACACGGCGCCGACGCCTGCGGCCGCGCCGATGCTCCCGGCGCCGATCGTCTCCGCGGCGACCGGCAACGTGCCGTCCTGCAGTCCACCGCGCCCGCCCGCCCCGTTCTCGCTGGCTGCGCCGCCCGCGGGAGGCCCGCCGCCCAAGGGGCTGCCCCCGCCGCCGGGGTCATCCTCGCCGCCACCGCCGGTGCTCCCGGGGCCACCGGGCGCGCCGCCTCCCAGTCCGCCGGGGCTCCCTCCCTCGCCACCGATGTTTCGCAGGCCACCCGCGCTACGCACCGACGGGCCGTGCTCATCAGCGACCGCGACTCCCGCCGCTGTACGCAGACCCGACGCCATGTACGCGCTCTCCGCGTCCGCCGCGAGCAGATACATCAGCGCCCACGGCGCGAACGCCGCCAACCCGAAAATCACAACTGCGGCCAGGATCGTCCCGACCGACCCTGATACCCCGCCACCGAACGAGAGGCCCGCCGCAGCGGCGCTCCCCGCGAGCGAGAGCACGATCACTGCGACCGGCTTGAGGATCACCGTGAGCAACAGCAGCCTGCCGAGACGGCCCGGCCACGAGGCCAGGGCGGGCCAGATCGACGCCGCGAGCACAACCGGGAAGAACAGGACCGCGATGTAGATCGCGGCGTCACGGACGATCAGCTCGAGCCATACGAAGAGCGCCGCGAACACCTCGACCAGCGCGATCAGCGTCGCCAACGCCGAAGAGCCAAACCCACCGAACCCGCTCGTGCCCCACGCGTGCGCCGCCGTGGTCCAGAACGTGTGCGGGGAGCTCGCCAAAACCGCGCTCGAGACCTGGTCGGCGATCCCCAGGCCGATCGCGGTCAACGCGACCACCAGACCCGTCCCGATGCCCGCCCGGGCGATCCCCGCGAGCGCACCAGCGAGCGCCTCCGGGCTACGACGCACCGCCGCGCAGGCAAGCGCGATCAACGCGACGAGCAGCCCCAACGCCGCGCCGAGATCCGCCATCGGCTGAAACTGCGACTCAAACCACGCCGACTGCAACTGCGGCGTACTCGTCTTCGTCATCTCCGCCGCGACGAACCCCGTGACCTGCGTCGCCGCGCCGGGTCGCGTCTCATGAGCCGGGGGATTTGATGTTGCGGGCGTAGCCTCCGCTTTGTCCTGAGAAGACCAAGCGATGGAGGTACGCCCGCATGGAGAAGGTAGCCCCGAGCGAGAGGTTTCGCCAAGAGTTGGATGAGGTGCTGGCCGGTGTCGGCGAGGAGCAAGACCCGATTGAGACGGTCGGGCGGCTGGGAGCGCGGCTGATCCTGCAGCAGGTGCTCGAGGACGAGGTCACGGAGTTCCTCGGCCGCCGGCGGTATGAGCGCGCTGGCGAGACGGTCAGTCACCGCAATGGCCACGAACCCAGGACGGTAAAGACGACGAGCGGCTCGATGAGTCTGGAGCGTCCGCGGGTTCGCAACGCGAGCAAGCTGGGGTTCGAGAGCCGGGTCCTCGGCAAGGGCGTCACGCGAACGCATGCACTGGAGTCCCTCGTGATCAGCGGCTTCTTGCGGGGGCTGTCCACGCGGGATGTTGAGGCTGCTTTGAAGGAAGTCTTCGAGGAGCCGATCGCGTCGAAGGCGACAGTGTCCCGGATCTGTGAGGACACCCGCGAGCGATACCACCAGTGGTGCCGGCGGCGCCTTGAGCAGCACGACATCGTGTACTGCTTCTTGGATGCGATCTATCTGAAGCTGCACCCGGACGACACGCCGGCGGAGGGTGTCCTGGTGTGCTGGGGCGTGACGCTGGAGGGCCGCAAGGTCCTCCTCGGGTTGGCTCTGGGAAGCCGTGAGAGCTATGACAGCTGGCTCGCTTTTGGCCGGGACATGATCGCCCGCGGCCTCAGGACGCCGGCGCTCGTGATCGCCGACGGAGCACCCGGGATCTGGAAGGCGACGCGCGAGCTCTGGCCCAAAGCTCTGGAGCAGCGCTGCACCGTCCACGCGCTTCGGAACGTCACCGGCAAGCTGCCCGAGCGCCACCATGAGGAGGTCAAGGCGCGCTGGTGGAAAGCATTCGACGACGCACGATCGCCGGGCGAGGCCACACGGGAGCTCCAGGGCATCATCGCCGACTACAAGACGGCTTACCCCTCGGCGATGGCCGTCATCGAAACGGACCTCCCCGCGCTCGTCACCCACCTGCAGTTCCCCTCCGGGCACCGCAAGCGGATCAGGACTACGAATCTCCTTGAGCGAACGTTCGTGGAGGTCCGACGGCGCACAAAGGTGATCGGCCGGTTCCCCGGCGAGACCTCCGCCCTCTCACTGATCTGGGCGGTGCTGGAGCTCTCCTCTCGCGGCTGGCGCGGCGTGACGATGAACCCCAAAACCGTCGCCGAGATCGAGCGGCTACGCCGCCAACTACGCGACACCACGACGACCCCGCCAGCCACGACGAACACCGAGGAGGTCATCGCCGCATAACATCCCCCTCAAGCGGAGCCTGCCCCCGAAACAAATTCACCCGGGAAATGAGACGCGACCCCGCGCCGATCACCCATTCCGCAACCACATTCAGAATCCCGTTCCCGACAGCGCCTGCGGCGCTGCCCGCCACCGCTTCACCCGCGCAGCCCGCCGCGTGCGACACACCACCGGTGATCCCGTTCACCACTTCACCAACGAGCGAGCCTTCCCCGCCGCACGCCTTCCCGCCCACCAATTCACCAAGGCCGAGCGCCTCCTGCACCGGGCGGCCCGGCTGCACACCAACCGCCGGAACCATCCCCCGCGCACACCCGCAAACCCCCAGCAGAACCGCCAGCAGCACGAGCAACCCGCAAGCCATCTGGCGCGGTGCAAGCATCATTCCGCGCTGCCGTAGAACGGCCCCGTCATGCCCGCCAGGCGCGCGAACGCGCCCATGCGATCGTTCCCGCCGTCGACGTACACGATCGAGGGGACCGGCGCGAGCGCCGGGTCGGTGCTGGAGGCCTCCACCAGCCAGCGGCCTGCCCGCCACTGGAGGGTCGTATCGACGAGGTTCCACGTTTGGCGCGGCGCGAGATGCGACCCCCACTCGAACCCGCCGAGCCAGCTCGTCACCGTCGCTCGCCGAGGGGTATAGCTGTCAAGACGCCGCGCCGCAACCACCGCAACCCCCCGACCGCCCTGTCTGTAGTTGCTCATGTTCTGCACATCGCTCGTGCGCAGCTGCTGAGCCTGGGCGAGCGTGCTCGCGCGGATCCCCGGCGCGTACACCTGCGCGACCAGCCCGGCGAACGCCGCCGGAGTCTGCTCAACCGACTGCGACGCGACTACGAGATAGTTGTCCGCCGCCGCGAGCGCGCCCCCCGGCGTGTCCCGAACGCCGACCGGCACACCGCCCACGAGCTCAACCGCGCCGGCCGGCCCCCGCCCGCCGCTGCCGCCGTCACTCGCCAGGACCGCGCCGAGCAGCACGACTACGGCGAGGACGCAGACCGTGACGGCGACGAGCGCGGATCGTGGCCAGGTTCGCTCGCGCATCATCAGCCCAGCCCGTACGCGAACTGCAGGATCGCCGCCGCCGCCCCGATCAAGAACGCCACACCGACCGCTATCGCCATCCCGATCTTGCCGCCGACTGCGGTGTGCTCGTTGCCGATCCGCCCGCCGACCGCCCACACCGCGCCGCCCAACAAGAAGCCCGCCAGACACGCCAACAGCGCGTACACCGCGATCACGTTGATCGCGCTCTGAATCCCCGTCGCGCCCGGAGCCTGACCCGGGTCGGGCGCCACCTTGAACGTGAAGCCACTCGCTGCGATCAGAAGCCTCATCTGCCAATCACCTCCGCTGCCGTGGGTTGAGATCCCAGATAGCATAGACCAAATACGCAAAACAAGTATAGTCTAACGTGAGGTGTCGATATCTACGCATAGACACTTGACCTCCCCGGAGCACCCATGAAGGGGCTCCTCGCCGTCACCGCGCTACTTGCCGCCGCACTACCCACGCTCGCCATCACCGCGCTGCTACTCAGCACCAGCGCCCAAGGCAGCGCCTGCCAGCCACCCGGCGAAACACCCACCGCAACAGCCCCCGCCGGCGCCTGGACCGCCACCGCCTATGGGCCCCCCTGGGGCGGCATCCAAGGCGACGGCATTACCACCACCGGCCTCAACCTCACCACCGGGCCACCCGCCTACAAGATCGCCGTCGACCCGAGCGTCATTCCACTCGGCAGCTACGTCCACATCACGCCCAACCCGTTCGGAACTAGTGGAGCCGTCCGGAAGTGATGCGGCTCATGCGGCGATCGCGAGGGGCTGGGGTTCGTGCTGGGTGATCTTCTTGATCACTGCGTTGAGTTTGGCGCGGGTGAATGTCCACTCAAACGGCTGGGCGATGGTCCGGTAGTGCTGTCCGAAGTCCAGCAGGTGCCGGGCGAGTTGCGCGAGGCTGCCGAAGTCGTTGGGGGTCATCGCTTTGCGTTGCACGATCGAGAAGTAGATCTCGATCTGGTTCAGCCATGACGCGTGGACTGGCAGGTGGATTAGCCTCGCGTTCGGGTACTTCTTGGTCATCCGTGTGACCGATGCCTTGCCGCAGTGGCTGGACCCGTTGTCCACGACCCAGTAGACGGTCCGCGCCGACTGGTATGGCTCGACGGTCATGACCTGATCCACGAGCTTGCCGAACGGGACGATCCCGGTCGTCTTCTCCACGCGATCGAACAGCTTGGCGTGGTGCACGTCCCACGCCGCCAGGTACGCGACGGTTCCTCCGCGCGCGTACTCGAACTCCAGCAGTCCGGGGCGGCCCGGTCCCGGTGCGACGGTCGGATGCTCCCGTCCGAGAGCTTGCAACTGACTCTTCTCGTCCGCGCTGATGACGTACTCGTCCGGGCGCAGTCGCTTGCCTGCGAACGTCCGGGCATAGAGATCGAGCGCCCTGCCGGCCTTCTCAGCGAAGTCGGGGTCGCGCGGGAAGATCCAGGAGCGGGTCTGCCACGGCTTGATCGCGTCCTCGTGCAGCCAGCGCCAGATCGTCGACGCCGACGCGTCGGTCACGCCTCGCTCGATCACCAAACGGTGCAGCTCAACACGGGAGAATCGGGAGAGCGGCACTTCGTGCGTGCGCGGCAACTCGCACGCGATCGCCTTGACCTCGGCTACCTGCTCCGGGGGGAAAACGGCACGGCCGACCCGACCGCGCATGATCCTCAAGCCCATCCAGCCGCTCAGCCCGGAACCGCTGTCTTCGCCGGGCGACGCTATCTGCAGAGCAGTCCAACCGGGCAGCGATATCGATGTCCTGGATTCCCTCAGCCGCGTACAGGACCATGCGCGCCCGCTGCACCGTCCGGAACGGCAACGTGACCGTGCTCGCACGCTGCTCGAGCTCAACCCGCTCCTGCTCAGTGAGTTCGATCACTTGGGTGCTGACCCTGGGCACAAGACATAATTCCGCGCGGGTGCCGCTATCCCTTCCAATAGTCCGCAGGACTTGCGGACACGTCCACTAGCAGCGCGTTCTACGCCGGCGACACCGGCAGCGCGATCACCGGCCACCACATCGACATCTACGACTGGTACGGACGCGCAAGCCAAAACGCCTGGGGCACCCACACCGTCACCATCACACCCTCACCCCACCCAAGCACCGGCTCCCTCCTCGACGGCGTTGCACCCACACCAACCCCGAGCGAACAAGCGCGATGCCAAGTCACCAGCGCCCTCGCGCTCACCGCCGGGCAAACCGCGCGCATCCAACCCGATGGCAACGCCACCGCACCCCGCGAAGCAGCCACCCCCGTCAAGCTCGCAATCGCCGCCGGCAACCTGATCCACACCCGCCCCTACCCCGAACCCGACCAGCACTACGGCACCCTCACCCAACTCTGGCCCGCCTACGACTGCTCAGGGGCCACCTCCTTCGTGCTCTATGCTGCCGGGCTACTCAGCCCCACCGCCCTCGACTCCACCGAACTCGAGAGCTACGGGCAACCCGGGGCCGGGCGTTGGATCACCGTCTACGCCAACAGCGCCCACGCTTGGATCGTCGTCGCCGGGATCGCACTCGACACCGCCGACTACGGCGGAACACCCATCCCCGCCGGCACGGGCCCACGATGGAGGGCGGAACCACTCGCGAACCTCGGCGATGGCACCAGCTACGTCGCGCGCCACCCACCCGGGCTGTGAAACACGCCGCTGCCCCCACTCGCCCTCACAGTGCTGGAGCGTATTTGGCGTCAGCGCAACGCAACTGACTTCCGTATTCCAGCTTCCGTCCAGTGCAAGGTTGTTCCGACGAGCGTCAACGAGAACGGTTCAACTTCGGGACTCGACGCTACCAATCTGAGCCCAGCCCTATCGAGCACATGAACCTGGTAGTCGCGTTGCTCAGGCGTGGGACCCATGGTCCATGCGACCGCACCACCCCTTGTCACGACAATTGCTCGAGGAGTCCCAATTCCAACAGTGCTGGCGTACACCGAATGCAACACTCGACCGGTGGCCAGGTCGCGAACTTCGACAGCACCTTCTAGCCATGCGTCCGCAACGACCACGCCAGTTAGTGCCTCCAAGACGAGACCCGAACTGGTTCCTCCGGAACTCCCCCCACCCGCTTCCGGCACCGGCCCGAGGAAATAGGAGCGCTTGTCCTTGTAGGCACAGCCATAGACATATAGAAATTCCGGGTATTCGGGGTTTTTGGGCGCCTTATACAACTCCGCCTGCGTCCCCGCTTTGAGCACATGTACATGCGCACCTCGGGGCGCGCACCGTAGAGGCGCACTTCTATGATGGCTCGAGGCGTTCGCCGCAGTGACACCTAGTAGAGCCAGCGTGGCGAGCGTGATTGGGACTATGCGCGACATAGCCTATCGAACCATCTGGAAGCACAGAAGTTACGCGTGGGTGGACGTTTATATGAGTCGCCCAATATGCTTGCCCCCACGATCAATTCCCCCTTAGAGTATCGAATTCTACTATTTGGCCAACGCTTTTTGTGCTCGCCTGCGAGTTAGTGGCAACTATCCGGAAGTATATTGGAGCTGGGCAGCCTCCTCCTCCTGTTGTTGTGGAAACGGTGGCACGCACTTCGTTGCCCACCCAGCTGCCTGCCTCCTCGTGTAGAGTCTGGGCACCGGTTGACTGGCCATAGCTTGGTGACACGCCATATTCGAAGTAGTACGAGCCAGTCTTGGCGCCCTCTACATTAACTGTTCCGCGTAGCTGTACCGATTTCGGCGGTTCATTGCATTCTTCGGCGCCGTCGTGGTATTTCTCGGGTTCCACTTTGGATGTGGGTGGACAGACGTGTTTTTCGTAGGCGAGAACGCAGTAGGCAGGGCGTTCCCGACGGGATTTGCCTTCGACTTCCAGCAGTGCGCTGTCAAAGACATTGTCTTCTTGCTCCTTCAAAGTCGGCGCAGTGTACTGATAGTAGTACATACGATCGATCGAGTAAGGCAGGCCTTCCGATAGGTGCAGATATGTTTCGGCGGCCTTCTGCTGAAGTTCCCGCTTTTCGTTCTTTTCCCCTTCGGTTTTAGTTTTGAGTTCACCAAGTTCTGTTTCGGCTTCGCCATCCTGCAACTCGACGCCCGCCTCGCTCATAAAGAGTCTCGGCTTGTGGAGGCGTTTACTAGCGAACTGTGCGAAATCGTTCGCGGTGCTTTTACTCTGGTTGAGAAGGTCTCCGTAGTCGTGGAAGCCCCAGTCGACTGGATCGCGGGGTTGCCCGGACCAGTAGCGCTTGTAATAGTAGGTGTGGCTTGTTTTCCTGCAGTAGTCGTGTAGGATCACGTTTCGATAGCACGAGGTGTAGCCAGTATGGTACGCCGAGAATTCGCCAGCAACTATTTCACAGCCTGGGCACGGAAGATAATGGGTGATTCCGCCCAGATCCGAGTTGGCGATCTCCCAGAACTGGGCCGCCCGCGCAGCGTCTTCGTGGAGTGGGTCTTCAGCGAAGTCTGGCTCGTTCCACGCGCCCCATAGTTTGACGAGCGGCCAGCCGTTGGCTCTATGCCATGTGATGATCTCGTCGATGAGCCACGTCACGCCGTCTGCGTAGTTACGGGCTGTCGGCTGAGGGCATTTTTTCTCTTCAGGTGTGGCTTTGGAACTGTGCTTGCACGGATCGGCTACGTAGTCCTGCCCGATGGTGATGTATGGTTCGATTTCTTCATGGGTTGTTGCTTGTGCGTCCTTGAGCTTTTCAAGCCATGCTTCCAAGCGGTGCTTTTCGCTGGCGCGGTAGCCTTCGAGGTGTTCAGTTTCCTGCGGTGTTTCGCCGCGTAGTTTGAGGAGGACGTCGTAAGGGATGATCAGGCGGGCGGTGCGGATGTGGCGTGGGGTGTGTGCAGGCCCGTTGAAGAGATCGGGGTCGACGCCGGGGATCGGGGTGCCGTTTTCTTCGAAGTGTTCGTCGATGTGTCCGGGTTCTTGGGGTGTAGGGTCGGCGATTCCGTAGCGAACTGGGTCTCGTTCGGTGCTCTGTTTGTTGGTGGGTGCGGCGATCGTCGTGTCTGTGAGCAGCGGGTAGGTTGCGTTCTCTGCGGGTTTGACGGTGAGGGTGATGGTGTTGCCTTTGACGGTGAGCGTTGCGGGTGTGGTGTTGCCGTTGGTGTCGGCTGCGGTGGGGGGTGCGATCACGGCGAGGGCGTTGCCGGTGGTTTGCGTTTCGGCGTAGCTCATCGCGCTTTTGGCGGTTTCGTAGGCGGCCTGGGTGTTCTGCGGCTGGGGTAGGCCGGGAGCGGGTTCGCCGCCCGGGGCATGTGTTTGGGGGGCGTTGGGGAGTTCGGGGAGCGGTGCTTCTTCTTCGCTTACCGATTCCGGTTCGGCCTGTTGGGCTTCGGCTTTTTCTTCGCTTGTTTCCGGCTGTCCGCCGGTGGTGTCGCGCAGCGGCACAGGTTTGGTGGGCTGCAGGGGGCTGGGAGCCGGCTTGTCTTCAGGAGCTTCGATGATCGCGACGGCGCCGTTGGGGAGCTGGTGGAGTTCCTGGCCTGAGCCGAGGCGTGCCTGCCAGGAAAAGGAGTGTGTCGCTTCGGGGGAACGGATCTGCAGCAGGGTGCTCACGCCGAGCGGTTGTGGGCGTACGATCGCGTCGGTAGCGGGCCACACGTTCGCGAACAGTGCCGCGGCGCCGTTGACGACCGTCGGCAGCGTCGTCGCGTGCGGTGAGGTTTCCAGGGGTGCGAAGCTGATTTCGCCGGCGGGGGTGTTCACGGCGAATTCCCCGGTGGTTTCCTTCGAGATCGTGGAGTTGGTGAGGGTGCTTTGCGCGGCGAGTTCTTCTTCGGCTTCGGCGAGCGCGGGCGTGAGGCTCTGTTCTTCGAGGGTGGCGGTGCTCGAGGGTGCGAGCACGGCGGGGTCGGTGCGGGTGAGGATTTCCTGGGCTTCTTCGCTGCTCACTTCTCCGGTTGGCGGGGCGCTTGTGGCGGGGGAGAGCGCGGTTTTGCTGCCCTGCGGGCTGGTGGCGGTGATCTGGATGCGTAGCGTTGAGCCGAGGTCGGCGCTCTGGACGGTGTAGGTGGGTTCGCTTGCGCCTTCGATGGCGGTGCATTCGGCGCCAGCGAGGTTGCAGCGCTGCCACTGGTAGGCGTAGCTCACTCGGCCCGTGGCGCTCCAGATTCCGGGGTCGGCGCTCAGCGTGCCTTCCACCTGCACCGTCCCGGCGATCGAGGGCGGGGCGAGTTGCTGCAGTGGTTCGGGGGCAACCGCGGGGGTTGGTGGGGATACTGCCATGGTACTTCCGTCTTCGTCCTGCGCGCTCACGCTCAGAAGTATGGCGTCCCCGACGTCCGCTTCGGTGGGGGTGTATTCGCTGTCGGTAGCGCCTTCGATCGGCTCGCATTCCGTTTCTGTGGGGCAGCGCTGCCACTGATAGGTGTAGGTGGGAGCGCCTTCGCCTGAGAACGAGCCCTGGCGGGCTGTGAGGGTCTGGCCGACGAGCGCGGGCCCGGTGATCGAGGGTGCCAGCTCGCTCACCGGCGCCAGCGCACCAGCAATGGGCTGGGTCGCTTGGGAGGTCATGGTTGTGTGGTCGCCCAGTTCGTCGCCGGCGGTGATCGTCACGCGCAGCCGGTGCCCGACATCCGTGGACGCGGGGATGTACGCGGGGAGCGTGGCGTCTTCGATGTCATGGCAGCCTGTCCCGGTCTGGTTGCAACTCTGCCATTGGGAGGTATAGCCGATCGCGCCAATGCCACCCGACAACGTGCCGGTGCCGGCAGTGAGTACCTGCCCTGCCTGCGGAGCGCCGCTGATTGTCGTCGACGGTTCGCTTGCCAACGAGCCGGCGGTGGCGATCACGGGTGTCGTTGGCGAGAGCGCGCTGAGGGAGTCGGCAGCACCGTGCACGCCGACACGGATACGCAATGTTGTTCCCACATCGCCTTCCGCGAGATCGTATTCGCTGCTGGTTGCGCCTGGCACCAGGGCGCATTCGCTGCTGTGTTCGTTGCAGGTTTCCCACTGGTAGCCGTACTGCGTTTCGGTGCCCGCCCACGCGCCGGGGTCGGCTTTCAGCACCTGGTGCTCATCGGGCACCCCGACAATCGCGGGGGGTTGCAGCTCGCTGGGTGGCTCGGCCCGCACAGTCGCGGTCGTCGCGGAGGTTGCGTATGTGGACCCGCCGGGGTCGGTCGCGGTGACCTCGACACGCAGCGTAGTGCCGATGTCGCCGTTGGTGAGCTGATATTCGCTGCCAGTGGCCGCTTCGACGGGAGCGCATTCAGCGCCATGTTCGTTGCAGCTCTCCCACTGGTACGCGTAAGAGACCGGCGCAATTGTGCTCCATTCGCCGGTGCTCGCGGTGAGTGTCTGCGCGTCCTGCGCGAGACCGCTCACGGCTGGCGGCCCGATGTTCGATGGGGCGGGTGGGGGTTCCACCACCGTCGGACTCGATGGCGCCAGCGCCCGCCCAAAGGAGTCGCTCGCGGTGACTACGACACGGACACTCGCTCCGATGTCGCTCGCGGCGAGCGTATACGTTTCGCTCTGCGCGCCCGCAATCAGCTCGCATTCCTCCCCGCCGGTGTTGCAGCGCTGCCACTGGTAGCCGTAGCTGATCGGCTGGGCGCCCGACCAGCTCCCCGGCTGCGCGCTCAGCGTCTGCCCGGCTTGTGCGGTGCCCGAGACCGACGGTGGCACCGTCAACGCCGGGGCCGGCACCCGTTCCACGCTCGCGGTCCCATCGACGTCAACCCCTTCCAAACTGACGCTTTCACCGACCGAGAAGACGCCGCCCGCAAGCGCGATGGCACCGCCTTCCAGACCCCACATGCCGGTCGTCGCCTGCTGCGAGATACCACCTTCGCTGAACCGCAGCGTTCCACTCAATGCCCTGACCGTGCCGTCGTTGGTGAACGGCACCGCGACTGTGGTCGTCCCGGTCCCCTGCGTCTTCTCCAGCACCCCCGCATTCAGCACCATCGCCGGCGGGCTCAACGTTTCGCGATCGAAGATTTCGCCGGAGATGCCTTCAGTGCAGGCCCCGGCACACGCTTGCGAGTTGACTTCGAGCGTACCCTTGTTTTCCAGCAGGGCACCGTCGGACATTTCCAGCAGCCCCGCCGGCAGTGCGAGCGTGCCTTCGTTGACCAGTTCGCGCCGTATGAGTCGCGGCGGGGTGAACCCTTCTTCAATAACGCCGCTCGCGCCCGGCGCAATCACCGTGCGTCCACCCCCCCTCATCGTTCCATACCGCCATTCAAGGCGGCCCGTCACATAGATGCTTCCGGCGCCTGTCAGCGTGGGGGCATCCTGAGCGAGACGCAGCGTGCCAACACTCGACGCTTCAGCACCGCCTATGAGTTCGAGTGTGCCACTCAACATGTCGAGCTCCCCTTCGTCGTGTAGCACACCCACCTGTGCCGCTTCCTCATCGAACTCGACATTTATGCCCGGGCCGACGCACGCGATAGCGGCCGCACCCGGCGGACTGCCGCTCGACCAGTTCGAGCCTTCTTCCCACGACCCTTCCGAGGGCCCGACCCACGTGTCCGTGCAATCATTTCCCACGGAGGCTTCGACAAGGGCACTCGGCGGCGAGATCTGCGACGCCCGACCAGCTGTGTCGCTCGCGCTCACGAGCACCCGCAGTGTGCCAGCCACATCACCCGAAGTGGGCGTGTAGGAAGACCCGGTCGCACCCGACAGCGCGGTGCACGCTTCACCCGCCGCATCGCAGCGCTCCCACTGGTAACCGTAGGACAGCGGGGGCGGCCCCGTCCATGTCCCGGGCCGCACGCTCAACGTCTGCCCCTGCCGCGCGCTCCCCACGATTTCCGGGTAGGAGAAATCCACCGGTGCGCTCACAACAGTGCTCACCGCGGCACTCGCCGTCGAGTCCGCCGTAGCGGCGCCGCCCGGGCTGGATGCCGTCACCGCCACACGCAGCGCATGGCCGACATCCACCGGGCCCGGCACATACGTTGCTTCCGTCGCGCCTTCGATCGCAACGCATTCCACGCCGCCTTCTTCGCAGCGTTCCCACTGGTAGCCGTACCCGGTCGGCGGCGTCGCCCACGACCCGGTGGACGCCGACTCGAGCACCCCTTCTGCCGGCGTCGAGCTCGACAGAGAAGGCGCAACCGTGTTCACCGGCACCGCAGGCAGAACTTCACCGGTCGCCATCGAGGTCGTAGAGCCCGACTCGCCTCCGTCTGCGCCCGTCGCCGTGACCTGCACAACCAGCGTATGCCCAACATCCGCTGCGACCGGCGTATACGTCGACCCGGTCGCACCCGAGATCGCCACGCATTCCCCGCCAAGCACACCACACCGCTCCCACTGGTAGCCATAAGAGATCGGTGGCACCCCCAGCCATCCCCCCGCGGTCGCGCTCAAGGCCTGGCCTTCCTGCGCGAACCCCAAGGCTTCCGGCAGCACCGTGTTCACTTCCGGCAACGCAACATTCAACGGCACCCGCGGCGGCTTCCACTCCACAACACGATCATTCCCCGGGTCCGCAACCCACACATCACCACTCGCGTCGATCGCCACGCCCATCGGCGCGCTCAAATTCAAACCTTCGCCTTCGGACCCTTCAACGCCGAACCCAACCGCATACACGCCACCTTCGCTGAAGACCTGCACCCGATCGCGGCCAAGTTCCCCGACCCACACATACCCATCCGCGACCGCAACACCATCCGGTTCGAACATCTCCCCCGCTTCAACGCCACCCACCCCGAACTCCCCGACATACGCACCAGCTTCGCTGAACTCCTGGACCCTGTCGTTGAGCCTGTCAGCAACCCACACGTCCCCATTGGCACCGATCGCGACCCCAGACGGCTTATCGAACCGCCCGGGTTCCGAACCCCTTGAGCCGACCACTTCCAAGAACCCGCCTTCTTCACTGAACTCCTGAATACGATTGTTTCCGGTGTCCGCCACCCACACCCTCCCATCGGCGTCAACGGCGATGCCTTCCGGGGACTCGAACCTCCCAGAACGGGTGCCTTTGGAGCCAATGCTGCGCAAGAATTCGCCACTTTCGCTGAACTCCTCGATGCGATTGTTACCCGTATCGGCCACCCACACCTCGCCACCAGGCGCGACCGAGATCGCGGACGGCGCGTCCAGATGCCCATCGCCCGACCCCGCTGAGCCGAACCCACCGACATATTTCCCGCCGGGGGTGAACTCCTCCACACGATCGTTGCCTGTGTCGAGCACCCACAGATCCCCATCTGCCGCCACCGCCACATCCCCCGGATGCTCGAACTGGCCTTCGCCCAATCCTTCCGAGCCGAACTGCCCGGCGAACACAAACCCCGAACCAGCGCTCGTCACGACCCCCGTTGCGACCGACGCCGCCGACGCCGACCCAGCTGCATTGGACGCCGTCACCGTGACCCGCAGCGTGCTCCCGACATCTGCGGCGCCCACCGTGTAGCTCGCACTCGTCGCACCACCAATCCCCAAGCAGGCTTCACCAAACGGGTTACACCGTTCCCACTGGTAGGCATAGGAGAAGGGCGGCGTGCCTTCCCATTCGCCGGTGCTCGCGCTCAACGCCTGTCCTTCCTGCGCAGTGCCCGAGATCGTTGGCGGGGTTGTGTTCGACGGGGTGAGCGCCTCCACCACGCCGCTGGCGAGGGAGGTCGCGTGCGCCGACCCGGCCGCGTTGCTCGCCACGACCATCACCCGGAGCGTGCTGCCAACGTCGGCGTGTTCGAGCGTGTAGGTGGCGCTCGTCGCACCGGAGATGCTCGCGCAGCTTTCCCCGCTGCTGTTGCACAATTCCCATTGGTAGGCGTAGCTCAATGACGGCGTGCCCGCCCATTCGCCTGTGCTCGCGCTCAAGGTCTGTCCGTCCCGTGCGGTGCCCGAGATCACAGGCAGAGCGGTATTCGACGGGGCGAGCGCCGCCACTACCCCGCTCGCCGCCGAAGTGCTCAAGGCCGACCCTCCAGGGTTGCTCGCGTTGACCTTGACCCGTAGCGTGCCGCCGACGTCGGAGTGTCCAAGCGTGTAGGTGGCGCTCGTCGCACCGGAGATGCTCGCGCAGCCTTCCCCGCTGCCGTTGCACAGCTCCCACTGGTAGGCATAAGAGAGTGGCGGCGAGCCGCCCCAAGAGCCGGTGCTGGCGGTGAGCGTCTGCCCGTCCACCAGGGTGCCGGAGATCGCGGGGGCCACGGTGTTCGACGGTGGGATCGTGGCCACGACCCCGCTCGCCGCCGAGGTCGCGCCGGTCGACCCGACGGAGTTTTTCGCCGTCACGAGCACCCGTAGCGTGTCTCCGACATCGCCGGGGCCGAGCGCATACGTTGAAGCGGTCGCCCCGGAGATGTTCGTGCAGCTTTCCCCGCTGCTGTTGCACAGCTCCCACTGGTAGGTGTAGGAGAAGGGTTCGGTGCCCGCCCACGAGCCTGTGCTCGCACTCAGCGTATGGCCGTCTTCGGCGGTGCCCGAGATGGTTGGCAGAGCAGTGTTGGCCGGCGGGCCGGTCGTGATCACCGCTGTCGCTTCGCTGGTCGCGCTTTTGCTTGCGGCCGCGTTTTCTGCGGTCACGACCGCGCGTAGCGTGTCCCCGATCTGGGAGCCGAGCACCCGGTAGGTCGAGGTGGTCGCTCCAGTGATTTTTTTGCAGCTGCCACCTGTGCTGTTGCAGGTCTCCCACTGGTAGGTGTAGGACAGCGCGGGGGGGTGCCTTTCCAGCTGCCTTCGGTAGCGCTCAACAGCTGCCCCTGCTGCGCCGCACCGGAGATCACTGGCAGCACCGTATTCGACGGCGCCAACGGTGCGACGAGCGTGCTCTGTGGGGAGGTCGCCGTGCTCGAACCGGCGCTGTTGCTCCCGGCCACCGCGACCCGCAGCGTGCCGCCGACGTCTTCATGGCCGAGCGTGTATTTCGCTTCGCTGGCCCCCGGGACACTCGAGCACGATTCCCCCGCGCTGTTGCAGAGGGTCCACTGGTAGGCCAACGTGATCGGCGTAAGGCCCGTCCACGTCCCTTTCGTCGAGCTCAACGTGTTGCCGTCCTTCGCGGTCCCGGAGATCGCCGGCAGCACCGTGTCCACTGGGTACTCCCCCGCGTCATAGTGCGCCTCGACCTGGCTCGCCGATAGCGCCTTGGTGTAGAACGCCACGTTGCTGAGCAGCCCGCCGAACAACACTTCCCCGCCAACCGAACGGCCCAAATACGCGTCCGGGACGCTTCCCAACGAGGACGGGGAAAGGGTCACACCCGTCTGCTGCCTGAGCTGTTCGCCGTCCACATACAACGTCAACGTACCCGCGCTGGTCTCGGTCACCGCCAGGTACCGCCACACATTGGCCGCCATTTTCGGTGCCACCACCTGCACGTCCGACCCTCCGCTCGTATGGATTTCGAACAGCATCATGTGGCTAGTCAAAGCCGACGCCGGCGTCAAATACATATAGTTAGAAGAACTCGATCCAAGCGCGAACACCGGCTGCTTCGACGCGCTGCCACCCGCCCAATCCACCCACCCCTCCACCGTAAACGCACTCGCACCACCAAGCGGGTCCGACGGCAACGACGCGTACGCTTCGCCCCCAAACGACCCCGAGCCACTGCCTGCAAACGGACCTTCACCACCCAGGACAACGCCGTTGTTGGTAGCTGTATACGAGCCCACCGAGTCAGCGATCGTGCTCGAACCCACCGCATCGCTGAAACGAAACTGCGCCACCGGACCATCTCCCGCGACCGTGCTCTCATACGTTTCATACGGCTGCGTGCCACCCGCCGTCACCGCCGACACCAGCGCACACAACGACACCACCAGCATCACGGCGCCAAGACGGGAGCCCTTCAAACCCGTGCGCAAACCGCGCCAGCCGCCCATAGATGGTCGCCTTCGCCTCATCGATGCACACCTTCTCCGCTGCCGGGCCAAAAGTCAAGAGATACTGAAGCTTTCATTGACGAAATTGCCGCAAGGTGCGGGAATTTCGGGTCTGATAGTAGAGCCATAAGCAACTCCTGTCTAGTATTTAGAACCCAAGCCGGACGCAGATCGAGTCATCAGCAATCGCCATCAGTGGACCCATCGGTCTTTGGCCCAAACGAGGGCTCGCCCAGGGCCATAGCTATGTGGTCAGCCGCGGCGATCACTCCCGGCCCAAGGTGGTCCAACAACTCCTCGCGGGTATACGCCCCCGCCGGGGCCCCCAACTCGACCGCTGCGACCGGCCAACCGTCCGCGCCCGTCACGGCTGCGGCGACAGCGCGCCTGCCGGCGGAGAACTCTTCGTCCTCGGTTGCCACGCCATCCCCCGCGACAAGGAGTTCAAGCTCGGCACGTAGCTTGGTCTTGGTCACGATCGTCTTGGCGGTACGCCGCGTGAGGCGAAGTTTCGTGACCAGCTCTTGCTGCGCCGCCGCGGGCAGGCGCGCCAGGAGCGCCTTACCCGCAGCGGTGCAGTGGATGGGTAGGCGTATGCCCACCCCGATGCCCATATCGACCCCATACTGCCCTTGGCGGGACCCCTGCCAGCGGTCGATGTAGGCAACCTCGGTACCCGACAGCACCGCCAGGGTTGCGGTGCGCCCGGTCCGCGCCCTCAGCTCCTTCAGGGGCTCGCGAGCAACTCGGCGGATCTCCATCGAGTCGAGCATCGAGAGGCCGACGTCCGAGACGCGCGAAGCAAGCCGGTACTTACGCGAAGGCCCCTGCTCAAGGTAGCCGAGCGTCACCAGCGTCGTGGCGTACCTGTGGGTCGGTGCGCCACGAGGCGCCATGAGAAAGGAGATGGAAGACAATCGAAGGACAACATCTCTCCGTGTCGGCTGTGATGCCGGCCCCGGGCTGATGCAGCGGTCCGGCGAAGCTGGGGGCAGTCCTGGTGTGGAATCGCACGCTGTGGGCGAGAGCGCCCCGATGACGTAGCGGCCGGGTGGTACTGCCAGACACCCGAGTGCGCGCAAGCGAGACCGAAAGGCAGAGCGAAAGCGAATCGATGGTAGAAGCCCCTTCATCGGTAGACCGGCCCGAAACCTGGCGGACATGGGCTGGATGCAACAACGAGACCGCTCTCGACGCTGGCGGCTCGCTCCACGTACCTCTTCGGAGCTGGGGTGGAGGCCGGCGGGAGACTGCGATTGCCCGTCGGATGGTTTGCAGGGGTAAAGTCGGCTGCCGACCCGGTCAAACGGATCATGGTGAACGTGGGAAGCGCCCCGTGCGTGCCTGCCCGGTGAGGGTAGGCAAGGCGCGATGTCCGCTGATACGCATGGGGCGTGGCGGAGTCCGCGTAGTAGTCCGAGGGCGGGAAAGCCGCCCACATGGCGAAGGCGGACAGCAGGACCGCGGCATGAGAAGCTATTCGGGAGGTCGAGTGTGAATACGCTCGCGCCGCTCTCGGTCGATGAGGCCGAGCAGCGGGTACTGGGATGGCAGACCAAGCTGCACCGCTGGGCGGAGCAGGATGAGAGCAAGCGCTTCGGTGACTTGTTCAACCTGCTCTGCGACCCCGCGACGCTGCTGGTCGCGTGGGAGCGGGTGAAGCGCAACCGGGGGTCTCGCACCCCCGGTGTCGATGGCATGACACGCAAACGGATCGAATCGGTAGGCGTGGAGGTGTTTCTCGGCGAGCTCAGAGAGTCGCTGCGGGACCGGACCTTCACGGCGCTGCCGGTCCGCGAGCGCGAGATCCCCAAGCGCGCAGCCGGGAAGACTAGGAAACTAGGCATCCCAACCCTGCGTGACAGGATTGTCCAGATGGCGGCAAAGCTCGTGCTGGAACCGATCATGGAGGCGGACTTCTGCCCGTCCTCCTACGGTTTCCGGCCCGGGCGCAGAGCACAGGACGCCATCGAGGAAGTGCGGCACTTCATCAACCCACACGCCAGTTATGAGTGGGTCATCGAGGGAGATGTCGAGGACTGTTTGGTGCCATCGTCACACTGCCATCGCGTTCATGGGGGTGGTGTCGAAGAGGGCGTTTTCGGCTTGTGGGATGAGTATTCGCAGGCCTTTTCGGCGTCCGTTGCGGACGTGGAGGGCTTGCAGCTCGCCGCGCTTGACACGCTGCAACACTGTTTGGCGGGAGACGCCGAGGATTCGCATCGCGTCGACGATCGGGACGTAGCCGGCGGGGGCGTCCTCGACGAACAGTGCGCGGAGCTCGTCGTTGACTCGGATCCGCCAGGGAGCGCCGGGGGTGTCTTGCTCGCCGGGGATGAACCCGGCTTGAAGCCAGCGGAAGATTGTGGATGCCGCGACACCGAGAACGTCGGCGGCCCTGCCGACGGGGAGCAGCTCGCCGGCGGGTGGCTCGGCGGGCGGCTTGTATTTGGGGATGTTGCGGTAGCGGCGCAGCCCGCCGACGATGATCACGGTGAATCGCTCGCCGGTCGCGGAGCGGCGGCCTTGGCGGTTGAGGATCCCGGCGATCTGGGCGTCGTCGTAGTGCGCGGCGAGCCGCTCCAGCAGTGTGATCGTGTCCTCGTCGGTGCGAACTGTCGGCTGGTGGCGCGGGAGCGCTACGGCGAGCTCGGTGATCGCTCCGCCGCGCCAGCGGACGGTGAGTGTCGCGCGGCCCTCGTGCCGGTTGATGTTAATACCCTCTTGTCGGTAGACGTCAATATCTTCCTGTTGGTTGGTGTTAATTTGCTCGGGTCGGTTGACGTTAATAATTACCTCCTCGATCAGTGTTCGCATGAGTTGCTTGCGCTCGCGGTCGGTGGTCGTTGGCGCAGACCACACGCGGCCGAGGTCAGCGCCGAGGCAGAGGAGTCGCTGGCGCTTTGTGTCGGTGAGTGTGCGGGGGCGCTGGCGCTCGCGCAGCTCGAGCTCTGCTTGCGCGGCGTGCAGTGCTGTGAGTGCTTGCTCCCAGGCGCGCTCAAGGCCACGCGCGACGAGGCGGTGCTCGGGCTCGACTTGGTGGTAGCGGCGCTCGGCGCGCTCGGCTTGGTATTTGGTGCGCTCGACTTGGAGTCGCCATTGAGTGAGCGCGGCGTCGTGATCGGCCTCGAGAGCCTCGGCGGCGCGCAGCGCGGCCTTCACTCCGGCGGGGGTGAGTGCGGCCAGCAGCGCGCTGGCGACGGCTTGGTCGATCTGGCCTCCGCCGACTCGCATGCACCAGCTCCCGCGGTTCTCGACGAGGATGCTGTTGGGGCAGTGATAGGCGGGGCTCTGGTGTCCGCGGCGTCCTTGGTAGTGCACCTTCAGTTTGCGTCCGCAGTGTCCGCAGACCGCGATTCCTTGCAGGAGTGCTTGGCCCTCGCGAACGGCGCCGCCGGCCTGGTGCGCGCGTGGGCGCGTGTTACGCGCGATCCGTTCGCGATTGGCGTCGAACGTGGCCTTGTCGACGAAGCCGGGGTGGTGATCCCAGATCAAGACCTCCCATTCTGCCTGGGGCACACGACGCATCCGTGTGCGTGGCTGGCCGTGCTCGTCGATGTAGCGCTCGCGGCGGGTCTTGCCATAGGCGTATGCGCCCGCGTATACGGGGTTCTCGAGGACGCTGTGGATCTGGTGGTAGGTCGGGACGACCCACTGGATCTCGCCGTTCGGGAAACGCCGCAGCGGAAACTTGATGCCCTCGCGACGCATCCACAGCCACACCTGGCGCACCGAGCCGAGCTCGCTGAAACGCTCGAAGATTGTTTGGATCGCGCCGCGCACGGCCTCGTCGGGGTCGAGCAGGACTTCACCGTCCTCCTCGCCCCACACCAATCCGACGGGCAGTCCGCGGCGCAGCTCGCCACGGGCGGCCTTGTTGCGGATACCGCCCTGCAGCCTGGCGCGCAGCACGTGCAGCTCGGCCTCGCTCATCGTTCCCTTCAATCCCAAGAGCAGCCGGTCGTTGAACGAGCCGGGGTGATACAGCCCATCGCCGTCACCGATCACGGTGTCGGTCACGCCGCACAGATCCAACAGCCGATACCAGTCGGCGTTGTTTCTGGCCAGCCTGGAGACCTCCAGGCCGAGCACCAGCCCGGCGTGCCCGAGCCCGACCTCGGCCGCCAGCCGCGCGAACCCCGATCGGTCAGACAGGCCCGACCCCGAGATCCCCAGATCCTCGTCGATTACCTCAACCTGCTCGCGCGCGAATCCCAGCTCGACCGCGCGCTCCACCAGCGCGTACTGGCGCGCGGTCGACTCGACGTTGCGCTCAACCTGTGCTTGGGAGGACTGGCGCAGATACACGAACGCCTGACGGCGCAGATGCGCGACGGTCAGCTTCTCGTGCTCACTCACCGAGATCCTCCTCGCGCTCCTGCTCGCGGGCGACGCACTGCGCGATCAGCGCCGCCAGCAGCGCCATCGCCGCTACGCGCTGCTCCTCGCCGAGGAGCTCCCACAGCGCCGCCGCGGGCGCCGGGCTCTCCGCCAGATCGAGGTGCAGCTGCACGATCGTTCTCCTTGATGCTCGGCTGCCCCAGATCATGCTCCCCGGCCAGGACGTCACGCCCGAGCATCCCATCGAGCGCCTGCCGCGCTGCCAGCAGATCCTCCAGCGAGCCCAGGGTCCCTGCTTCCTGTGGCCCGTCCGCGCCTTCCAGATCGGTCCACGTCGCCGGGATCAACAGATGGCTCCCGTCCGGCAACACCAGGATCAGATCAAGGCGCCCGTGCCGGCGCATCCACCCCATCACCGCAAGCGACTGGCCCTCCCATGCGTGACGTGCCCGCACAACTCGCACTCGCTCCGGGTAGCCATCGAGGTGGGCAGTGTGTCGTGTTTTCCTTCGGCAGCATCCATCACGGATTGCTGCTGGCCGAGCTGCGCCGTCGGATATCCGACAAGCGCGTGCTGGCATTGGTAAGACAGTTCCTTGGCGCTGGTGTCATGCGTGAGCTTGGCACCCTCGCCGCCACGCCAGCGGGCACACCACAAGGAGCGATCCTCTCGCCGCTGTTGGCGAACGTCGCTCTCACGGTACTCGACTGTCACTTCCAAACGGCCTGGGACGCGCGCACACCAAGAGAACGTGTGCGTGACCGAGCCAAGGGCCTGCCCAGCCATCGAATGGTCCGCTACGCGGACGACTTCGTGATCCTGGTGCACGGCACCGAAGCTCACGCCCAAGCCATCAAGGAACAGACAGCCGAGTTCATGCGTAAGCACATGAGGCTCACGCTCTCGCCCGAGAAGACAGCGATCACCCACGTAGACGACGGCTTCGACTTCCTCGGATTCCGCATTCAACGGTGCCCCTGGAACAGTCGATCGCTGGTCGCCTTCAGCTTCCCAAGCCAGCAAGCACTCGGGGACATCACGTACCGCATCAAGCAGTTGACCGGACGTCACACAACGAGCCTCTCGCTCGACGAACTGGTCCGCACGCTCAACCCAATCCTTCGGGGTTGGACCAACTACCATCGCCACAACGCCGCATCGCGCTGCTTTGACTATCTCGACTACTACCTGTGGTGGCGGATAGTCAGATGGCTGCGCAAGAAGCACAAGCGGCTGACCTGGACACAGGTCAAGCGACGGTATTGGGGGCACGACTGGACCAGCCCCGACGGCACGAGGCTCTACTGGCCCGGCGAGGTGAAACTCAAACGGTACCGCTACCGCGGATATCGTATACCCTCGCCGTGGACGACCGAAGGAGAACCCCGATTCACCGATCGGCCAGAGGTCGCCGACACCTGACCAACTACCCAACAGCGGACAGCGCATGTCCTGTGGAGAGCCGGATGCGAGGGAACCCGCAAGTCCGGTTCGGCGGGCGGCGGCGAGGAAACCACCAGTCGCAAGACTGACAGGCGCCTCGCCGCCGACCCAACTGGAGCGGCCGAGATCCAGTTCGTCAGCCATGTCGGCGATCCCACGTACCGGGTGATCGGGGGTGAAGCAGGTGAGCATGGCAAGCCCGGCCACCAGCGATGAAGAGAACTTGCCGGGGTTCTCGGGATCGAGTGGCTTGGACATCACTTGAAGCGATCGACCGTGACAGGAGCGGATTGCGGTGGGGAGCCCGCCGCGAGGTCGTCTCGCCACCGAGCGGCTAGACGGTATTTGCGGGTTCGACCCTGCTCAAGCAGGCCGACTGCTACCCATGTCTTCAAGTAGCGGAAGGCAGTTGTTTTACTGATACCGAGCCCAGCGGCGAGGTCGGCAACGCCCGGTTCCGCGTTGTCCTGGAAGGCCGAAAGCAGCAGGAGACTCGTGACAACACTCTGATTGATGTTGTGGTCGAACGATGGATCGTTGAGCAGGTCGGCCATCACAAGTCGGTCCTGTCCGCAGAGCGCGAGGAGCACATGCACGAGCGAGACACCCGGGCTATTGCTACCGACGATCTGCTGCACGACGCGCTCGGCTTGCGCAAGTGAGATAGGGACCCATATCTCGGGATCGATCCGCTTCGCCATCGATGCCTCCCTCCTTCGCAGTGAGTGTTTGGCGTATGACGTGTCGGCGAGTCGAGTGCGCCTTTCACGAGGTGTGTCGATGGCGCCTTGGCGGGCCGAGCATCGGGACCGGGGCAGCTCCCGGTTGATGCTCAACCCACCGCGGGACACAGCCACCGGCCCAGGGGAGCGCGGCACCGTTGGTCGACCTGGGGGAACCTCGCCACCACGGTGACCGGGAGGCCCGGGATGGACCAGGCGAGGCGGCTCCCATCGGCGGCAATCGGAGGCGCCCTGCCTATCGCTCATGCCGCTTTTGGCCGCCGAGCACAGCCGGCGAGAGCTCCGATGCCCCTGAGTCTGCTGCGCTGTCCGTTGCGTGTCCCTAGACGCCACGCCAGACATGATCAAGCTTTCAGGAGTATTTGTGTAGACAAGCTTTGAGGGTTCTAATGTTTGTAGCTCCCCATAAGGTCAGAAATGGGGCTTGTCGAAATGAGCGAACTTCCAGTATGCTGCACCATTCAATGGCTGCGGCCTCGGCGAATACGGCGACTGGTAGGGAGATGACCTCTCCGGTTTACTGGGCGCTCCTCGGTCTCGTGATCGCGCGTCCGAGCTACGGCAATGAGCTTTATCAGCGCTTCCAGCGTGTGTATGGAGGTGTGCTTCCAATCAGCAGCCAGTCACATATCTACGGGGGCCTCAACGTTCTTCAGGGGCGTGGGCTGATCACGCCGGTTGTCGGGGTCGACGCGCCTGCGCGCCAGCCCAAGCCGAACTACCAGGCCACGCAGTCAGGGATCGAGAGTTATGTGGAGTGGCTTGTGCAGCAGGTTGACGCCGAGCGTAGACGCCAGGAGCTATGGGTTCGCCAGCTGGCGGTTTTCGCGAACAATCCCAGGGCGGCGTTAGATGTTCTCGGCCGCTTCCAGCACCAGTATCTCAAGGGTGCGGGCCAGATCGGGCGCGAGCCTGCCGAGGGCGCGACCGGCTCGCGCGACGTGCTGATCGACGAACTCCTCACCAAGCAGCAACGTATCGCTGCGGGGGGGATGCTCGAGCTGCTTCGCGAAGCTCAGGATACGTTCGAAGCTCGCGCCAAGAGCGCTGCTCGCGATGACTCTGCTTGAGCTCGAGCATGTAGCGAAGGGCTACGGTCGCGGCTCGCGTGTGGTGCTCGCGGATGTGTCGCTGGCTATCGACCCGGGGGAAATGATCGTGGTGTGGGGTGAGCGTCAGTCGGGACGCTCAACGCTGATGCGAATCGCGGCTGGGATCGAGGCGCCGGACGCTGGCGTGGTGCGTTTCGAGGGACGCAACCTGGCCGAGCGGTGCGGGGAGACCCTTGGCGGCGGGATCGGCTACTGCCGCAGGGCGTTCCGGCTGGATTGGGGTTTGACCGTCCTCGATCAGCTCGTGGCGAGCCAACTCGCGCACCGGGTCCCGCGCTCGACGGCGCAGGCACATGCGTGGCGGGCGTTGGAGCGGGTGGACGCCGCGCCGTGCGCGCCGCTGGTCGCAACCGACTTGAAGGTCGAGGAAGCAGTGCGTGTGGCGGTCGCCCGCGCGTTGACCTCCGAGCCACGTCTGCTCGTGATCGATGAGCCTACGATCGGCGTTGACTCAACGAGGCGCGACGACATCTTGAAGCTGCTGCGCTCGCTCGCCGACGAGGGCATCGCGATCCTCGAGAGCACCGGGGAGGGGACCGGGCTGCTCGGCGCCGACCGTACACTCGTGCTCGGCAAAGGCAGGCTGAGTGGCGAGCTGACCCCCGATCTCGCGCCCGTGAGTGACCTCGCCCGCCACCGGCTGGCGCGAGGAGCAGGAGGAGGAGGCGTTGCTTGAACTCGAGGGCGTGGTCAAGCACTACCACGGGGAGGGGGAGGAGATCCGCGCGGTCGACGGCGTGAGCCTCACGATCGCGCCCGGGGAAATGCTCGCGCTGCTCGGCCCCAGCGGCTCCGGCAAGACAACCCTGCTGCTGCTGATCGCGGCACTGCTACGCCCCGAGGCGGGCGCGATCCGCTACCAGGGGCACGACAATCACCTCGATCTCCGAAAGCCGGGCAAGCGACTACCTGCTCAGAGAGGTCGGGTTCGTCTTTCAGAACTTTCATCTCATGCCTCGCGTCTCCGCGACCGAGAACGCAGCCCGTAAGCTGCTCCTCCAAGGCGTTGGGATGCGCGCGGCGCGGGAGCGAGCGGTTCCGTGGCTCGAACGCGTCGGTCTCGGGGATCGTCTGCGCCACACCCCAGAGAAGCTCTCTGGCGGCGAGCGTCAGCGAGTCGCGATCGCGCGGGCGCTGGCGTGCGAGCCGGGGTTGATCCTCGCCGATGAGCCGACCGGGAACCTCGACAGCAGCCACAGCCGAGAAATCGTCGAGCTGTTGAGCTCGATCGCCCACGAGCGCGGCGCCGCGGTTCTGCTCGTTACCCACGACCAGGAGGCAGCAGCCATCGCGGACCGCTCGTGCGCACTGCGAGACGGGCGCCTCACCGACGAACACGCGGGCACTCACGCGCGTGACTCTCTCCCAACACACCAGCGCGCCGCGACCACACAGCAGTGAGGTGCTCGTCTGATGCGACCCTATGCCCTCCTGTACTTCTACGGTAGGCGCCTGCGGGTTCACGGCGGACAGGAGTTGCTCGCCGGGCTCGGCGTGGCCGTGGCCGTTGCCCTCGTCTTTGCCGTCACCGTCGCCGCGAGTAGCCTCACCGGGTCGGCCGCCGGCGTAGTTCACACGGTCGCCGGGCCGGCGGACCTCCAGCTCCACGCGCGCGGCCAGGAAGGATTCGACGAACACCTGCTCGCACAGGTCGAACGTCTCCCCGGCGTCGAGCGGGCCGCGCAGCTCCTTGAACAGACCGCGACCGTGATCGGCTCACCCGGCCACCGTGTCACGGTCACGATCGCGGGGGCCGGTGGCGGCCTCGCGCTGATGGACGGCCTCGCCCATACCCTGCCAGGCGGCGTGCTCTCAGCGGGAGGCATCAGCCTCAGCAAAAAGAGCGCCAACGAACTGGGGATCACCGCTCTGAACTCACAGACCCCCACCAAGGTGAGGCTGGATCTACGCGGGCGAGCAACCCAGCTCAAAGTGTCCGCGATCCTCGGCCGCGAAGCCGCAGGAGCGCTATCCCTCGCCCAGGTCGCGGTCATGCCCCTCCCCACCCTGCAGCTACTCGCCGGACTGCCGCACCGCGTCACCCGGATCCTTGTCCAAAGCCAGCCCGGACACGAGGCTACCGTGCGCTCCGAGCTGGAAACCGTAGCGGGCGGACGCCTCACGGTCGCCACCGCCGACCACGAAGTCTCACTCCTGAGCCAGGCTCTGCGACCGAGCAACCAGGCAAGCGCACTGTTCGCCGGGCTCGCCGGGCTCCTCGGCTTCCTGTTCGCGTTCAACGCGATCCTGCTCACCACACCCGAGCGACGCGCCGCGATCGCCGACCTGCGCCTGGACGGCACCAGACGCACAGCAATCATCCAAATGGTCCTCTTTCAAGCGTTCTGCCTCGGAGTCGCTGCATCTCTACTCGGCGTGCTCGCCGGCTACGCATTGGCGCTCGGCGTCTTCCAAACGAGCCCTGGATATCTCTCCCAGGCATTCACCCTCGGAGGGAACACAGTGATCGGACTCCGACCAGTGGTGCTCTCGCTGGCGGGGGGGATCCTCGCGACATGCCTCGCCTCGGCCGTACCGCTGGGAGACTTGCGCCGCGGACGCCGCTTGGACGCCGTCTACGCCGAGACCGGCGAACGCGACCAAGAGCCAGGACACAACACCCAACGACAGCTGTTCACAATCGCCGCGGGCTTTGTCGCGATAGCAAGCGCGCTGTTCGTGCTCGTGCCCTCGGCCGCAATCGGCGTATGCGTGCTCCTCGCGCTGGCGACCATCCTCGCGGTCCCACTGGTCCTCTCAGCCGTACTACGAATTGCCGAGATGCTGGCGATGAGCAACGACAGGCTCACCACCCTCCCACTGGCGATCGGGTCGCTGCGGGCTCGAACGTTTCGATCGCTCGCGCTCACCGCCACCGGCGCGGTCGCCCTGTTCGGCAGCGTCGCGCTGAGCGGCGCTCAACACGACCTCCTGCGAGGACTTCACAACTTCGCGCGAGCCTACGCCACCGACGGGCAGGTCTGGGTAGTTAACCCGGGTTATATCCCGGAGACAACGAGCTTCCAGGCGGACAAATACGAGTCGCGGATCGCTCGGGTACCCGGGGTTACCGGTATCCATGTACTTCAAAGTGAGTTCATGAATATGACAAACCGGCGTGTGGTGATTCTTGCGCGCCCGCCCGGCACCGGCCAAGAAGTGCTACGCACCCAGATGCTCACCGGCAACTTCTCAAACGCGCGGGAAAGGTTGCGCGAAGAAGGGTGGGTCGCAGTCTCCAAACAGATCGCCGACGAACAACACGTTCACATCGGACAAACACTGAAACTGCCTACCCCAACAGGCGCATCCTCGTTCCGGGTTGCAGCACTGACGACAAACTTCGGGTGGCCGGGAGGCGCCATCCTCATGAACACCGCCGACTACAGTCGTCGCTGGGCAACACACGCTCCAAGTGCGTTCGCTGTCGATTTCGCCCCGGGCACGAACATCGCGCACGCGCGATACGCAATCGCCACGTCATTGGGTGCCGGCAATGGCCTGGAAGCGATCACCGCGGCGACATGGAGCGAGCGCTTCGATACCCTCGCCGGCGAAGGACTGGCGCAGCTAGGAGACATATCGATACTACTTGTCCTCGCCGCCATCCTGGCGATGGCCGCCGCGCTCGGGTCGAGCATCTGGCAGCGGCGGGCGTCGCTGGCCGAACTGCTGCTCGATGGTGCACCCCGCGGTCTACTGCGGCTCGTCCTGCTGACGGAAGCGATGCTCATGCTCTGCGCCGGGTGCCTGACAGGCGCGATAGCCGGCGTCTACGGCCAGTTCGTGATCGACAGCTATCTCAAGCACATCACAGGTTTCCCAGTCGCGAGCATCGCCACCCTCGCTCGCCCAATCGAGACGTTCGCGCTCGTGATCGCCGCAGTCCTTCTACTGGTGTCGCTTCCCGGCTGGCGCGCTTCGCAAGTCCGCCCCGCGCTCGGGCTGAGCGAGTAGCCGCCAACGATGCTTTCGCCCGCGTCATGGAGCTTGAAACGGCTTACGCTCATCGGCAATGTTCGCATTTGGCGACCGTCCGCCCATCGCACGAATGGGCTTGGCGCTCGTGCTCGCAAACGCTCGCTACTGGAGCACAGTCGCCCCGGTCGTACACACACAACTCGACTACTGGGCCACGCGCGCGGAAGGAATCCCCGATCCAGCTCTACAGGAAGTGGCACTCACCAACCTGCGCGAGGAGGGATTCAACGCACAGGCGACGGCGACCCTCGCCACACTCGCCCCCCGCGAGCACCGCAAATCCGTTGTGGAAGCGATCGTCGGCCTTCAGGTCACCTACGACTATCTGGACAGCCTGGTGGAGCGACCCCTAGCTGACCCACTGGGGGAAGGCCGATCGCTCTACCGCGCACTCGTTGACGCAGTCGTCCTGCACACCGAGCCGACAGGCGACTACTACGCCCACACCCCCCCGCCAGATGACGGCGGCTATCTACAGGAGCTGGTACGCGTCGTGCGCAGCGCGCTGACGAAGCTGCCGTGCCGAGCCGCCATCGCAGAGGCCTCCGAGCGCGCCGCCACTCGCTGCGCCGAGGCCCAGGTTCGCGCTCACGCGGCTCCCACCCTCGGCCGCACGCAGCTCACGCAATGGGCACAACACAACGCGACCCCAACCGGGCTCCAATGGCAGGAGTTCCTGTCCGGCGCGGTCTCATCCGGGCTCGCACTGCACGCGCTGATCGCCGCCGCCGCCGACCCTCGCACCACCCGCGACCAAGCCCTCGCCATCGATGACGTCTACCTATCCGTCTGCGCCCTGACCACCCTGCTCGACAGCCTCATCGACTACCAACAGGACCGCAGCATCGGTCAACCCGGGTACATCCGCTACTACGAGGACCGCGACGCCCTCGCCGACGGGCTCCGAAACGTGATCCATCGCGCGGCGGCCCGTTCGCGCGACACTCCAAACGGCGCCTATCACCTCATGACACTAGTCGGGGTCGTCGCCTACTACGCCTCTGCCCCAACCGCCTCCAGCGAATTCGCGCGACCCGTAACCGAACAAATCCGCCGAGAACTCCGGCCGATCATCACACCAACGCTCGCGATCATGCGCGCATGGCGTATCTCCAAACGAGCCCGAACAGCGATCACGAGCAGAGCGGGCCGCTGATGCGCCCTGGAGCAGCAGCGCACAATGGTTTGCTTCCCGGGGCGGCGCGCCATGTCGCGATCATCGCCGATGGCAACGGCCGTTGGGCGCGTGCACGCGGGCTACCCCTGAGCGCCGGGCACAACGCGGGCGCCGACACCCTGAAGGCCCGCCTGCGCGACGCCGCAGAACTGGGCATCCAACAGCTGACCGTGTACTCGTTCTCGACCGAGAACTGGTCGCGACCCGTCGAGGAGGTCCAGGGCCTGATCTCAATGCTCGCACAGCGCATCGCCAGCGAGACCCCAGAACTCCACCGCGAGGGAGTACGCATGCGCTTCATCGGCCGCCGCAACGGAGTACCCAAAGAGCTCCTCGAGCAAATACGTTGGGCTGAGCAGCTGACCGCCGAGAACCAGCGCCTTACGCTCTTCATCGCCTTCAACTACGGCGGCCGCGCCGAGATCCTCGACGCCGCCAAGCGCTTCCGGGGCAACACCGAGGAGGAGTTCCGCGGCTGCCTCTACGCGCCGGAGATGCACGACCCCGAGGTGATCATCCGCACCGGAGGAGAGCAGCGCCTATCCAACTACCTGCTCTGGCAAGCCGCCTACTCAGAGCTCGTCTTCCGCGACGAGCTCTGGCCAGACTTCACCCGCGAAGCGCTCGAACAAGCCCTCACCGAGTACAACGCCCGGCAGCGGCGCTTCGGCGGACGCAGGGAAGCAGATGACGTACAGCCAGCGCCCGGCGCATAGCCGAGACACCCGTTGTCGCGCCTATAAAGCGTCTCGCTGCTCAGAGTCCGATCCCGAAATCGATGCCGCGCTGGGATGAGACTTCGCGTCCGAGGCGCCGCTCGGCGCGCTCGACCGCTTCGCGGGCGCGCTCCCAGTCGCGCTGCTGGACCCCGCGTTGCTCGGGCCGGGGTCCGAGTGCGTCGGCTGGATCGGTGATGTTGTACTGGGCGCGGTGGCGCGCGGCGTGGCGCACGCCGTTCTCCCATGCCTCGCGCTTGGCGGGCCGGTCTGGCCGCTCTCCGAAAGTGGCCTTTACCCACGGGCCGGGGGTTTGCAGTTCGTGCTCGGCGAGCTCGTTGCGCAGTGCGGCGTGCTCTCGGGTCGCCTTGGTGATTGCATGTTGAAGGCCTTCGCATTCGGCGCGGGCCTCGCTGGGGTTGCCGAGTTTGCGCTCCAGACTGCCGCGCTGTGCGCGGACAACGTCGAACTCCCGCTCATTGGCTTGCAGAGCGCTGGCCAGGTGGGCGCGTTCGATCGCGTGGGAGTCGTCTTCGCGGCCGAGGCGGGGGCGTGGCTCGGGTAGGCCGGCGAGGCGTTGGGTGAGTTGCTCGTGCTGGGTGGTGAGGGTGAGGGCGCGCGCGTCCAGGTCCTCGATGCGCTGCAGCTCGCGTGTCGGTAGCACCGCGAGCTGCACATGCAGCTGATCGATGCGCTCGCTCAGTTCCTGCAGCCGCGCTGGGGTCGGCGCGGCCAATGGGGTGGGCTCGGCACGGGCGGCAGCTTGCTCCTGTGGTAGCTCTGTCGCGTGTGTTCGGGCGCTGGCGAGCGTGGGGTCGTCGGCGCGGCCTGGGCCTGGGAGTTGCTCGATCGCGAGGTCTTCGTTGTCGCGCTCGAGCATCCGCCGGCCCACTCGCTCGAGCAGCTCGTCCCAGGTTGCTGTCGGGGTTTGGTCTGTGGGCGCGAACTCGCTGCGCTCCCGCTCGAGATCGTCGTCATAGACGAGGAGTCGTGTGGTTTCTCTTGCGCGGGAGAGCGCGGTATATGACCAGCCGGCGGTGAGATCCCGGGGCGAGGCGACAACGACCGCGCCCTCGATCGTCCCTCCCTGCATCCCGTGCCCCGTCAGTGAGTAGGCGTGCTCCACGTGCTCGGCGACATACGCGGCTGGCAGCTCGCGCACGAGCCCGCCATCGGTGTCGATCATGACCCTGTCGGGGTCGAGGTGGCGCACGGTGCCTCTCATTCCGTTGTCCACGTCGAGCTGCCCGTCGTTGCGCCGGCAGATCACGCGGTCACCTACCGCGACCTCAACCGGGCCGTAGGAGCGCTCCTCGCCGAGCGCGCCGAGACCGCGGCGCAGCTCGCGCGCTCCCTGGTTCAGACGGTCGCGTGTCTCGTTGTCCCTGGCGATCATCACCGTATGCGCCGGCCCAGCCGTGGCGGCCGCGGGCGCCCACTCGGCGAGGGCCTGCTCGCACGCGCTGGCGGGGTCGCTGAACGTCTCGATCCGCGTGTTGCGCTCGGCCCAGTCGAGGTAGCGCTGTGGGTGCCCGTCGTGGAGTGCACCGAGCGCCCGGCGCTCCGCGGGGTCGCGCTGGCGCATCACCTCCGTCAGCAGCTGCGCGCCGAGCGCGCGGCCGACCGCGCCGAGCCAGCCGCCGGCCTGCACGGAGGGGAGCTGCCCCGGGTCGCCGATCGCGATCGTCTTCACACCCCGATGCTCTGCCGCCTCCAGGAGTCGCGCGCTTGGGCGCGTCGCGGCCATCCCGGCCTCATCGAGGATCAGAACGCTGCCCTCGGGTAGCGTGTCGCCGAGCTGCTCGAGGTCGAGCAGGAGCCGGTCGAGTGTGCGGGTGGGAATGCCGGCCTCCTCGGTCAGCTCGCGTACCGCGCGGCCGGTCGGTGCGACGCCGAGCACGGTGTAGCCCGCGCCCTCATACACCTGGCGCAGCACCCCGGCCGTGTAGGTCTTGCCGGTTCCCGCGAGCGCCTGGATCACGCTCACCCCGTGCCCCGAACTACTCACCGCCCGGACCGCCGCCGCCTGCTCGGCGGTGAGGGGACGATCCGCCGCCGCGATCGCACGCTCGGCCAGCGACGGATCGAGGATGCCGGTCCCCTCGCCGGCGCGGCCGACCGCGGCCACGATCAGCCGACGCTCGACCGCCACGAGCTCCGCGGTCGTCATCTCACCACCACGGGTCCCGATCACATCCGAGCGCCCTGTGAACCGCTCCGCCTGGCCGCGCACCTCGCTGACGAGCGCGCCCGCCCGTGCCGCGGCGGCGAATCCCTGCAGCACCGCGCGCTCGTCAAAGGTGTTGCAGCGCTCCGTCAGGCCCTCGGCGCCAACCAGCCGGGCACCGATCGCTTGCTCGTCCTCGCTGTCGTGCTTGGCGAAGTCACGCGCCAGCCGCTCCCGGCCCGCCTGCAGCAGCTCCGCGATCCTGCCTGTGTCGAGACCCTGCTCGCCGGCGCGGGCCCTGACCTCCTCCCGCCACGTGTGCGTCTCAAGCCCGTACTGCTTGCGCTCCCTCGTCGCGAGCGCCGCGTGCTCCGCCGCGCTCTTTGACCCCAGACCAATCCCTCCCTCCTTGGCCTCGCGCAGCATCTCGTGGCGACGCTGGGAGAAGTGCTCCACCACCGGCCGCTCGATGTCCGCGAGCTCCGCCGCACCTTTGCGGACCTCCCCCCACTCCAGGCCAAGACGCTCCGTGACGAGCGCGCGAAGATGCGCCTGGTAGAGATACCCCGCAGTCTTCGCCGCCCGGTAGAGCTCCGCGCCGTGCAGCGCGGTGAACCGGCCGTCCGGGCCACGCGCCAGGTTCGCCGCGACGACGTGCGTATGCAGCTGCGGGTCAAGCGCACGGCTCATCCGATGCCGGTAGGCCGCCGCGACCAGACCGTCTCCGGGCTGCACATACTGGCCGGCGTGCCCGCGGCGAACCATCACCGCCGTGTCCTCCAGATATCCGAGCGCCGCCCCGACCGCCTCTTCGTGGCACCCCACAAGCTCACCCGAGACGTCCTCCGGCGCGACGGCGAACAGGATGCTCAGCGTCTTCGGCGCGGAGAACGTGAGGTCATACGCAGCGACCTTCGGGTCATGCGCGGAGGAGCGCAGCCGCACCGCGGGGTCGCGTGGGTCGTGGCCCGCGATCAGCGCACCGAACTGCCCGGCGCCGACCCGGCCAGTGAGGCCGAGGGCCTGCGCACCGGTGCCCACCCATTCGCCGGGGGCCTCGCCACGGCCGGTGTAGTAGTCGTCCTGGCCCTGAGCTACCTGCTGCTCGTAGTAGCGGTGCTGACCCAACGCGATCTTCCCAATCGAGAGCATCCTGAAGCCAAAATAGCAAAAGAACGGACCTTTAGGTGCAACTGTGTGCCGTGAGGCGGAGCGCAGCGGAGCCGAGCGGCGGGGTGGCCTTGCGGCGGTGCCGAGAGCGCGGCTGGAGAAGCTGCTGTGGCGCCGGTGAGTGCGCGGTGGGAGATGCGGGCGAGAGCCGAGCGGAGCGACGGCGGAGCACAGCGAGAGCCGGTGGGCGAGCGTCGTGTGGCGGAGCGCGCGGGGTCGAGCGCTCGGGTGCGACGCGGGTCAGCGGCGCCGGCGTGGGAAGATCACGACAGCGGGGATCTCGAGCCGCGTAAGTGGGCTGCGGTTGCCGAGCACGCAGGTGAACAGTCGCTCGGAGAGCACCGAAGGCCAGCGTCCCCGGCGCCTGGCGCACCAGAGCGTGCCTCCTCCCCACGCGACCGCGCCGAGCACGACGAACGCGATGCAGTAGCCGTAGCCGCCCTGGCTTCCGCATGCCCACGCCACCCACCACGAGCACCAGCCCGTGACGCGCGCCAGGGTCGGCCCGAAGCGCCAGGCGACCCATCCCGCCACGGCCACCAGGCCGAGCACGCAGATCACGCCGGCGAGCGGGCCGGCCGCGGCGAGCGGGATGGCGAAGTCGAGGGGCATCTGTTCAGTTTCCCACCCGGATCGGTCATACAATTGTCGTCGGTGCGTGATTCTGGAGCCCGGCGTGGGACCCCGTCGGTGGGGTCCTCCACCCCCGCCACCCCATCCGTCGATCGAGCAGTCGGCCGGCCCCCGGCCCGGCACCCGCTGCACACCCTGTCACACCCCCTGTGGGTTGACAGGGTGTGACACGCTACACGCGGCGGGGGCCGGGGGACTGCGATCCGCCGCGCTCGGGGCCCCCAGCCAGGCGCCAGCCTGGCTGGGGAGCGGCGGACGATCGACCCTAACGTCTGCAGTTCGTCGGGAAGCACGCTTCGGCTGGTCGCGGGCCACGGAGGGCCCGCGACCAGGCGGCTGTCCTGGCGATGCGGCGCGCGGACGATCCCAAAATCCTGGTAGAGGATGATCGAATCGATGCTCGCCGTCCCCGCGAGACCGGGCGCACATCCCGCCGGCAGACGGTCATGATCTGCCGCGATGACCGACCACGACGCTGTGCTGTTCGACCTCGACGGCGTTCTCGTTGACTCACGCGTGCCATTCGCGCGCGCCGTCAACCACGCGCTTACGTCAAACGGGCTGGCCGCGAGGCCGGAGCGTGAGCTGCACCGGCACCTCGGCCCTCCCCTGCACCGCACGTTTCGCGCGCTGGTCGGCGAGGAGTCACTCGTTCAGCCATGTGTTGACTCCTATCGCGCGCGCTACCGCGAGCTTGCCGCCGGCGAGACGACCGTATTCCCCGGCATCCGCGCGATCCTCAACAAGCTCGCGGAGCACCTGCCGCTGGTCATCGCCACCTCCAAGCCGCGTGCGCTGGCCGAGCCTTTGCTTGACGCTCTACACCTGCGCGGGTTCTTCGCCGCGGTGATCGGCCCCGAGCTTGACAGCGAGAACGAGCACAAGGCCGTCACAGTCGCACGCGCGATGCAGGCGCTCCCGCCCGATGCGCGGCCGGTCATGGTCGGCGATCGCAAGCACGACATCGCAGCCGCCCACGAGCACCACATCCGCACCATCGGCGTTCTCTGGGGCATCGGCTCAGAAGAGGAGCTGCTCACCGCCGGAGTCGACGCGCTCGCCCGCACCCCCACCGAGCTCGCCACCCTCCTCGCACCGTCGGGTTGAGAGCGTCGCTAACCGCCGGCACCGCTCCCTCCTCGCGGTCGCGCATCAGCGCGGCGGGCGCCACGACTACGGCGCCACGAGCAGCTCCGGCCCCTCCGCATCAGGGTCGGGGCGGTTGAGCGCCGGGTTCGCGGGCCGCGCCGTCAGCCGCCCCGCCGGCAGCGGCTGACAGAGCGACAGGGCGTCCTGTGCGTCGAGCCTCGGGTCAAGCCAAGCCCGCCTCACACCCTCGTCGGCGAGGATCACCGGCATGCGGTCGTGGATCGCCGCCGCCACCGGGTTGCTCGCCTCGCAGGTGAGCAACGTGACGCTGTCGATCCACTCGCCGGCGACCTTCGCCGACGTCCACAACGCCGCGAACGCGAACGGCTCGCCTCTGTCCACCTGGAAGTAGAAGGGCTGGCGCGGCTCGCCACGACGCTGGTGCTCCGGCGCCAACCACTCGAAGTACCCGTCCGCGACTTGCAGCGCCCGCCTCGACGCCTTCGGGATCAGCGCGCGGAACGGCGAGCGCAGCGCCACCGTCTCCACGCGCGCGTTGATCAGCTTCGCGCCGCGCTTGAGGTCTTTCGCCCACGGTGGGATCAGGCCCCAACGCAGCAGGCGCGCTTCAGGCTCACCGTACGCGGCCACGACCGCGAGGACCTGCTCGGTCGGCGCGATGTTGTAGCGGCGTGTGCCCTCGGTCGTGGGTATCGAGACGCGGAGACGGGCGTTGAGTTCTTCCACGCCCGCGGTGTTCGTGTAGCGGCCGCACATCGTTCGAGGATAGGTTGGGCGTCGACTGCGTGGAGGCAACGCGACGCGTCATATCAGAAGCTTACGAGCGCGTCGACCCGAGCCGTACACCCCGCTTGCGCCGGGCAAGGCGGAAGCGCGTGCCTGACCCTGGCCCAAATTCGGTCTTCGTCCGTTGCGACGGCGCGAGCGGTCGTCACCAGCGCGCTCGCATCCACGAGAAAGCACAGAGGATCTCAGCCGCCCCGACGCCGGTAGCGCTGCCACTATGGCTTGCACGGATGGCGAACAAAGCGATCGTTACCACCAGGGCCTCACTGACTTCGACGAGCATCAGAGCTTCGTCGAGAACTTTGCTCCGTTCGTCAGACATTGCCTGTTCCATGCTCAGACAGACGTCGTTTCAACTCCGGAAATCAAGGATGGCATCGCCGGGGATTTTGGGTTGGATCTTCCGCACGCCATTGTCAAAACGCTTCTCAAGCACGAGGAGCGACGCGGCACCGTAAAACTGACCCACGGCATCTACCAGATCAACCGCGAGGCGCTCGCGGATGCGGATCTTTCGCCGCGTCGCGCGGAGGCTCTCCGCCAACTGAGAGCACTGGTGAACGCCGTGTCGGCGTTTGCCCGTTCGGAGTTCGATCGCGAGTGGGACAAGGATCACGCGACGGCCCTCCTGATGACTTACTTGGAGGATTACTCAACCGACGTCCTCGCGGCGATGGTGGCAGGCCGAAAACTCTCAAACGAGTATGACGACGTCACCGGCGACGGCTACATCGTCCATCGATTCGCGCTCCATGCGGTCGATGCGGAACCCGAGGCGTTCTCGTTGCTCGAGATCGCAGTGAAGGGCAAGATGCTTGCCGACGCTGCGTACCTTGGCAATGGATTCGACCAGACGCCACACGAGTTGGGCGGCTTCGAGGTCTATCTTGATGGGCCGATCTTGCTCTGGGTGCTTGGCTACAGTGGTGACGAGGTCGCAGCGCCATTTCGGGAGATGGTAGACTTGCTGAAGTCGCAAGGTGCGATACTTCGCTGCTTCACCGACGGTGTCGGAGAGGCCCAGCAAATCCTCAGTGCCGCTGCCGAACGTGTCTCGACTGGGTCCGTGACCAGCTGGTTTTACGGAAACGTCGTTGCGTATCTCCTTCGCAGCGGAAGGACGCGCAGCGACATCAAGTTGATGTCAACGCGACTAGAACGGGACTTGCTTCACCTGGGGATTCAACCCGTCGAGCGTCCGCCAGCGAGCACGCGGCTGACTACCGACGAGGGTCGATTTGAAACCATCTTGAAGTCCAAAATCGGCTACGACAGAAACCCACGCGCTCTCTCAATTGATCTGGATGCTGTGACCGCGATCCACCGTCTTCGGCGAGGAAGGGACCCGCGGGCGCTGGAGCGGACAAGCGCCGTGTTTGTCACAGGCAATTCAGGATTGGTACGAGCCAGTGCAGAGTTCTTTCACCAGAGGGCTTCGTCGCTTACTGCGATTCCAAACTGCGTTCACGCGGGTGCGTTTACGACCCTCATGTGGCTACGTCGCCCGCTCGACGCGCCCGACCTCCCTAAGCAACTCATTCTCGCTGATGCATTTGTGGCGATGAACCCAGGCGCCCGCTTGTGGAAGGCATACAACGCCGAGATCGACAAACTGCGTTCAACCGGTGAGATTTCGGAAGAGGATGCTCACTTCCTCATGCTTGCGCAAGAGTCGCGCAGCGCGCTCATGGACCTGACGCTCGGTGACGACGAGGCGTACACCGAGGGCACTGCAATGGAGGTGTTGAGACGCGCCGAGGAGATGAAGACTGCAGATCTCCGCGCAGAGGTCGAGCGTGAGCGATCAAGGCGTAAAGAGGCGGAGGCAGTGCTATCGCAGAGGTCCGAAGCGAACCAGCGATTTGCCCGGGGGATCGGACGCTTGACGTACCGCGTGACGTTCCTCTGCCTGCTCATCCCGGCAGTCGCGCTGATCGTGTTCGGTGCATTCGGGACGTTTGGCTTGTCGGGCGTTGCGCGCTTCGCGGTCCTAGCCATCGGCGTGGGGTTGGGAATCGCTGGCGCGGTGTGGGGCGCGTCAATCAAGTCGGTGGCAACACGAGTCGGGTCTTATTTGGAGCAAGTCGCGCTGGACGCTCTCAAGCGGCTATCCGGTGAACGCTAAGAGAACTCGGAGCGCATCGTCCGGCGCTCGCAGAACGCCTGCTTCCGCATCGGGAGGCAGGAGCACAAGTTCGACGGCAGTTCGTACCCGGGATTCGTCCAATCCAGGCGTGAGCGGGGGCCGTACCTGGACGCTCGCTCGCTGAGCAAAACGCTAGCGCAGCTGCCTGCGGGAGCAACGGTTAGCATGAGCCAGTATTCCGGCTGGGGCAAATCAGTTGTAGGTGAAGCGGGGTCGGGAGGTTCTTCTTGCTGGTCTTCTTGCCTACCTTCGCTGGGTATCCACCGTCCCGGTGTTTAGCTACTCCTGGCGAAAGCATCGTGGGCCTACCGTTTCAGCACGAAGGTCCTCGTCGCGGTGATCGCCGTCATGCCGGGCGGCGTGAAGGTGCCCTTCGCGGTCAGGTTGAGCTGCGTGGCGTGCTTGAGCAGGCTCTTGCCTGCGGCGGTGAGCTTGATCTTGATCATCGCCGTCCCGGCAGCTGAGAACGTTCGTTGACCAGCGCCGACGAGCACCGGCTTCCGCTTCGCCTTCTTGGCGAGCTTCGCGCCGGATGGTAGGTAGTACCAGTCGATCACGAGCTTGCCGGCGCTCGGCACGCTGAACGAGAACGAGAAGCCGCCGCTCTTGATGATCGCCTTGGTCGTCGCGGTCTTGCCTGAAGGCTTGAGGACCTTCGATAGCGCCGCCTTGACTTCCGCCGAGCTCGGCCCCGACGGCGAGACGACCACCGGGCCCACGTCAGCGGCGCCTGCTTGCGCGCTGCCCGCAGTGTTGGTCGCCGTCACGACGACGGAGATCTTTTGCCCTACGTCGCCGCTGGTTGGCGTGTAGCTGCTCGCGGCGGCGCCGCTGATGGCCGAGCAGCTCGACGAGCAGCGGGCCCACCTGTAGCTGTATGAGATCGGCGCGGTACCCGACCACGTCCCCGTGGAAGTCGAAAGCGTCTGCCCGACCTTGACGGTCCCGGAGATCACCGGCGGCGAACTGTTCGCAGGCGGCGCGACAACCGATTCCTGTCCGACGAACACATCCCCGTAGCCCACGACCACGCACAACGCGACCGACGGGCACGCCACCCCGGACAGGTAGTTGGTGCCGCCTTCGAAGAAGCCATCGTCGTCGAGGACGGTCCTGGTCGGCGTCCCCGGCGAGGTCGGATCAAACGTCACCTGGTACCCGGCATGGTCGACGGCGGTGCACTGGCTGGTCGACGGACACGCCACCGCGTCGAGGCCGGTAACTGCGTCGATCGTTGTCGGCGTCACGGTCCCCGGCGAGGTCGGATCAAACGTCACCTGGTTCCCGTCTTCGTCGACGGCGGTGCACTGGCTGGTCGACGGACACGCCACCGCGTCGAGGAAGGTGACTGCGTCGATCGTTGTCGGCGTCGGGGTCCCGGGCGAGTTCGGGTCAAACGTTACCTCGTTCCCGCCCCCATTGCGTGTGGCGTAGACTGCTGTGCACTGGCTGGTCGACGGGCACGCCACCCCCTGCAGGATGGCGGTGCCGATGGTGGTCGTGGTCGGGGTCCCGGGCGAGTTCGGGTCGAACGTTACCTCGTTCCCGACATAGTCGACGGCGGTGCACTGGCTGGTCGACGGGCACGCCACCGCCTTCATGGTGCCGCCGTTGTCGTCGATCGTGGTCGGCGCCGTGATCACCAAACCGGTCTCGGGGTCAAACGTCACCTGCCGTCCGACATATGGGGGTTCCAGGTAGTCCCACTCGACGGCGGTGCACTGGCTGGTCGACGGGCAAGCCACCGCTTCGAGGCCGTAGTTGCCAGCGGGGTAGTAGTTGCCGCCCACCATGTTGTAGCCGGCGGGGTAGCCGTTGCTGATCGTGGTCGGCGTCGGGGTCCCTGGCGAAGCCGGGTCAAACGTCAGCTCCTGCCCGCGGGCATCGACGGCGGTGCACTGGCTGGTCGACGGGCACGCCACCCCAGACAACAGGTAGTAGTTGACGTTGAGCCCGTACCCTTCGATGCCGGTGTCGCCTTCGTCGATCGTGATCGGACCGGACCAAGACAGCGACGCCGACGCGGCCTGCGGCAAAGCGACGAACAGCAAAGCCGCTGCGGTCACGGCGAAAACGCGCGCGAGGCGCAACCCTGACCGCGCGCAAACCAGGCTCGGCGCCAACAGCGGCGCGATACTCGAGCGGATGAACCGACCCCGAAACCCCATAGCATTCACTTCCCTGTAAAGGCCCGAGTCTAGCTGCGAGCCGGACAGCACTCAAACCGGTGCGCCGTGAGCGTATCAGCGAGCACAACCAGGGGAAGCCTGCTCGCGCGCACCCCACGTCGCTCGGGGCAGCGACGATACGACGTCGCTGCCTTCGTGCCAAAGCGAGCGTCCGGGTCAACCGACGCGAGACTGCCCAGTTGGACGAACATGAGCACTGACCTCATCGACCCCGGAGCGTGCTGCATTGCTCCGGGAAAGCAGTCGTCTCGCCGCCATCAGTCGGAGCGCCTGGAGGTCGTCCGACGGGAGAGCGTGAGCTATGCCCACAGCAATGCCTGCTTTCGCAGTCCGTGACACGGGCCCAGGGTCGACCCGAAGCGCCACGCGACCCCGCCACGGCCACCAGGCCGAGCACGCAGATCACGGTCGGCGAGCGGTCCGGCTGCGGGTGATTGGGGTTGCAATGCTCGCCCCACGGCGCGGCGCCGAACCCCCTCGACGCGGCAACAGCGCGGTCGCGGTGGTGCCGCGCGCGGCCGGAAGGTGCAGCAGGCTGCGGCAGCCGTCCAAGCACCCGGCTGATGGCATCGAACACCGACGCGCCCGCTGACGAGCTGGCGCATTGGGAACGCCTCGGCGGGGCGTGTTGCCCCAAACGTTGCCCCAGGGCGGTTTTTCGATGCTCACGCGGTTCTCCCGAAAGCACGAATCCCGCCCAGTTGAGCGGGATTCGAGAGATGCGCCTGGGGGGAATCGAACCCCCGACCTGCGGCTTGAAAGGCCGCTGCTCTTTGGCACCCCGTAGGTTGCCGTTGACCACTGAGCTACAGGCGCATGAGTTGCTGGACCGCGGATTGTAGTTGGATGAGCCGCCGGCGTGTGGCCGGGATGCTGGCGGCCCTCTGGGCTGGGCGCCAGCGGAGGCTCAGCCCTCGATCGCGGCGTACACCTCGTCGAGCAGCTTGGCGCGGTCGGAGAGCTGGAAGCTGTCGGCGAGGTAACGGTCGGTCTGCTCGCGGGGCTCGCCACTGAGCGCCATATTCAGCGCCACCAGCCGCGCCCCGTCGAGATCCTCGACCATCGATGGCACCGCCTCGGGCTCAGGCTCGGCGACAGGAAGCTGCTCGGCCGGGGGGACCAAGGCCGCCGATGTCTCGCGCTCCTCGTGCTCCCCCCCCGCCTCACCCGCTCCCCCCGCCGCACTCGCTTCCGGCGACGCAGCCTCCGGTCGCTCCTCCACCAAGGGGACAGAGGCGGGCGGCGAGACCTTCGGCTCGCTCTCCACCGCGGGAGCGGGTTGTGAGGTGTCCTTCAGCGGCGCGTCCCCGTGGGATGGGCCGGGCTGCGAGGCACTCTCGGCACGAAGGCCCCGTGCGAGCGCCCCCACCTCACCGTCCAGCGACTGCACCTGCGCAAGCAGCGCCGCGGTGGCACGCGCGAGCGTCTCGACATGCGCGCGCGCACGCTCCAGCTCGGCCGCTGCCTCCTCACGAGTGCGCTGAGCGTCTCGCTGCGCCTCGCGCTCGATCCCCGCGGCGGTGGTTTGCGCCGCCTCAAGGATGCCCTGCACCTGGGCGGCTGCCGCGGAGCCGAGCGACGGCTCGGCGCTCACGCTCGCCACGCGCTGGGAGAGCTCCTGCGCCGCCTCCGCCACGGCCCGCAGGTGGGCGCCCACCGCAGCCGTGTCGTATCCCCGCCGTACGAGTGGGAAGTCGCTCCGTTCGATGCTCTGACGATCCAGCCGCAAAGGTGCCGGCAAGCCTACGCCATCTCCCCTGCGGGCGCCGCAGCCGGCTCCTCGGCGGGCGCCTCCAGCTCCTGCGCCTCGCGCAGGTCGCGGCGCAGCTCGCGAATCTCGTCGCGCAGCTGGGCGGCGTACTCGAAGCGCAGGTCCTCCGCCGCGGCAAGCATCTCCTCCTCGAGCTCCACCGCCAGGCGCTCCAGCTCGTGCGTGAGCATCTCCTTCGCCTTGCCTTTCCCCCGCGCGCCGCTGCTGCGCCGGCGGCGGCCGCGGGGCACCTTCGACTCGCCCTGCAGGAACTCGGCGATGTCCGAGACGCCCTTGACGATCGACGCCGCCGTGATCCCGTGCTCCTCGTTGTACGCCACCTGGATTTCGCGGCGGCGGTCGGTCTCCTCGATCGCCGCTTTCATCGCGCGGGTCTCCTTGTCGGCGTACATCAGCACCACGCCGTTGACGTTGCGCGCGGCGCGGCCGATCGTCTGGATCAAAGAGGTCTCACCGCGCAGGAAGCCCTCCTTGTCGGCGTCGAGGATCGCCACCAGCGACACCTCGGGGAGGTCGAGGCCCTCGCGCAGCAGGTTGACCCCGACCAGCACGTCGTACTCGCCGAGGCGCAGGTCGCGGATAATCTGGATGCGCTCCAAAGTGTCGATCTCCGAGTGCAGGTAGCGCACGCGGAAGCCCATCTCCAACAGGTACTGCGTGAGGTCCTCGCTCATCTTCTTCGTCAGCGTGGTCACCAGCACCCGCTCCTGGATCTCCACGCGGGTGCGGATCTCGTTCATCAGGTCGTCGATCTGGTTGCGCGTCGCGCGCACCTGCACCTCCGGGTCGACGATCCCCGTGGGACGCACGATCTGCTCGACGATCCTCCCCGAGCGCGTGCGCTCGAACTCCCCCGGCGTCGCCGACACGAACAGCAGCTGCGGGGTGATCGAGAGGTACTCTTCGAAGCGCTGCGGGCGGTTGTCCATCGCACTCGGCAGCCGGAAGCCGTAGTCCACGAGCGTCTGCTTACGCGAGCGGTCCCCCTCGTACATCCCTCCCAGCTGCGGCACGGTCTGGTGGGACTCATCGAGGAAGCACACGAAGTCCTTCGGGAAGTAGTCGATCAGACAGTACGGCCGGTCCCCCGGCCCCCGGCCGTCGAGGATCCGTGAGTAGTTCTCGATCCCCGAGCAGAACCCCATCTCGCGCAGCATCTCCATGTCGTACTGCGTGCGCTGGCGCAGGCGGTGGCTCTCCAGCAGCTTGCCTTCGGACTCCAGCTGGGTGCAGCGCTCGTTCAGCTCGGCGCCGATGTCCGCGACGGCCTTCTCGACCGAGCCCTCCCTGACGTTGTAGTGGGTGGCCGGCCAGATCGCCACGTGCTCGAGGTCGCCCTCGATCAGCTCGCCGCTCACCGGGTCGAAGTGCTGCAGGAGCTCCACCTCGTCGCCGAACAGCGTCGCGCGGTAGGCAGTCTCGGCGTACGCCGGCCAGATCTCCATGGTCTCCCCGCGCACCCTGAAGGTGCCCCGCGCGAGCGCCGTGTCGTTGCGCGTGTACTGAATCGACACCAGCTTGCGCAACAGTTTGTCGCGGTCGATCTCCTCCCCGCGCGTGAGGATCTGCATGTTCATCTCGTACACCTCGGGCGAGCCGAGGCCGTAGATGCAAGAGACCGACGCCACCACGATCACGTCGCGCCGCGCGAACACCGCCGCGGTGGCGGCGTGGCGCAGGCGATCGACCTCCTGGTTGATCGCCGAGTCCTTCTCGATATACAGGTCGCGGCTGGGAACGTACGCCTCGGGCTGGTAGTAGTCGTAGTAGGAGACGAAGTACTCCACCGCGTTGTCGGGGAAGAACGTGCGGAACTCGTTGCACAGCTGTGCCGCAAGGGTCTTGTTGTGCGCGATCACCAATGCCGGGCGCTGCACCGCCTCGATCACGCCCGCCATCGTCATCGTCTTGCCGGTGCCGGTCGCCCCCAGCAGCGTCTGGAAGCGCTCGCCCTGCTCGACCCCCTCCGCCAGCGCGGCGATCGCCTGCGGCTGGTCGGCGGTGGGGGTGAAGACTGAGTCGAGGCGGAAGGGAGGCATGGACCGGCTCTACGGTAGCGTCTGGCGTCCTTTGAGAAAGGGTTTCGCGCCCACTCGGCGAAAGGCTGCGCGTGAGGCTCTCAGGTAAGGGCAGACGGATCGCCGCGAGCGCCATGGCGCTCGCGCTTGTAGGTGCGACAGGCACCGCCACCAGCGTGTTTGCAGGCGCGAGCAAAGGCGTCGAACCGGAGGGGTCGAGCTTGGAGGCATGGGGCGAAGGCACCAAAGGCCAGCTCGGTGATGGCATGGGAGCCCAAAGCAGTACCCCTGTGCCCGTCAGCGGCATCACGTGCGCGGTCGCGGCGGCCGTGAACGACACTGACAGCTTCGCTGTTCTCGGTAGCGGGACGGTCGAGGGTTGGGGCACGGACGAAGGCAACAAGCACGGCTTTCTCGGCGACAACGGATCGGATTTCCCGCTCACCGCAAAGCCCGTGCCGATCGACGAAGCGGGCATCACCACCGCGGTCGGTGTCACCGCGGACAACGAAGACGTGTACGTGCTGCTCGCAAACGGCACGATTGTCGGTTGGGGGCACGACAGCTCCGGGCAGTTCGGCAACGGACCGGATCCCAGCGAAGGGTCGAACACGCCGGTGGCGATCGCCACCTCTCTGAGCGGAGTGAGTGCGCTCGCGACCTCCGACCAGGGCGCGACGCTCGCCCTCCTCGGCGATGGCGAAGTCGACTCATGGGGCGAAGCCGCCGGGAACGCGCTGGGGCGCGAAGGCAGCGGCGATACTCCGGGTCCCGTGGACATCGCAGCGAAAACACGGCTCACCGGTGCGACGGCGGTGGACGAGGGCGCGAACTTCAGCCTGGCGTTGGTCGGGGGCGAAGTGAGGACCTGGGGAGAAGGCACGAACGGACAGCTCGGCAACGGCAAAACGGAACCGTCGAAACTGCCGGTGACCGTCGGCGGCCTCAGCCCGCTCAAAGGCGTCAGCGAGATCGCCGCCGGGAGCAACTTCGCGCTCGCGCTCGTTCACGGCGAAGTGAAGGCCTGGGGAGACGGCGCACACGGCCAGCTCGGCAACGGCGAAGAAAAGGAATCCGACCTGCCGGTGGCGGTCGCCGACCTCACCAACATCGTCGCGATCGCCGCCACCGAAGAAGACGGCTACGCGCTCGACTCCAGCGGCAAGGTGTGGGCATGGGGCAGCAACAAACAGGGCGAGCTCGGCACCGGCATCTCGAAAAGCACCGCCGACGAACCCGTAGAAATCTCCCTTCTCGGCAGCGGCAACACCGGCTTGGCGGGCGGCGTGGACGGCACTCACGAGATCTCGCTCGGGGCGAAGGGCACTGCCGGCTGCGGCTCGACCGAACCCCCGAAAACCGAAACCACTACGTCCAACCCGAGCGGCGGTACGACCTCGACACCCACTCAGACATCGTCAACGCCACCAACCTCCACAACCCCCGCGCCCACGCCGGGGGCCGCAGCCAAACTGGTGTTGAAGTGCACCGGCAGCAAGCTGACGCTCACCGACTTGGTGGAGCAGAACGGACACGTGCTGCTCGACGGCGCCGCCGAGAGCAGCCTCGCCGGCCACGAGGTGAAGCTCCTCTTCGACGGCACCAAGCTCGTCGCCACAGCCACCGTCGCCGCCGACGGACTGTTCAGCGCGAGCGCTCCGCTGCCGCCCCCCAAACTGCGTGGCAGCAACAGCTCACGCTACCTCGCCGAGTCGGGCTCGCTGAAGTCGCTCGACCTGAAGCTCACCCGCCGCCTGATCCTCGACCCGCCCAAGAGCGCCGCCGGCAAGGTGTCGCTCAGCGGCGAGGTGCAGTACCCGCTCGCCAAGCCGCCTGCAACAGTGCTCGTGCAGCAGCAGCTCTCGTGCGGCGCCACCAAGACCGTCGCGCACTTCAAGCCCGGCGCGAGCGGCCGCTTCACGGTGAGCGTCCCGGCGCCGGCGGGCGCGGAGGCCGCGATCTACCGGCTCTCGACGAAAGTGCGCGGGAACACGGCCAGCGCAAAGCTGTTCCCCACCGACAGCCTCCCCGAGCCGGTCAACCTCAGCGTTTGAGCCCTCAGCGCGTGAGCCCCAGCTGCGCGGCGTACGTGGCCCGGTAGGCCCGCTGCGCGTTCAGAACCCGGCGCACGTATTCGCGCGTCTGCGCGAACGGGATCGCTTCGGCGGTCAGTTCCTTCCCTTCCGCCCGCGCCCGCGCCACCCATTCGTCGACATTGGTCAGACCCGCGTTGTAAGCGGCGACCGCCAGCATCTCGTTGCCTTGATAGTGGTCCAGCAGATAGCGCAGGTAGTAGCTCCCGTACGCGATGTTGACCGAGGGCGTCGCCAGATCTCCGGTTTGGAAGCTGACCCCGCCGGAGAGGTGTGCGAGGAACAGCGCCGTGGAGGGAAGGATCTGCATCAGGCCCTGCGCGCCCGCGGGGGAGGGGCGCGGGTCGAACTTGGTCTCCGCGTAGATCACCGCCGCGATCAGCGCGGGGTCGAGGTGCTTTTCGGTGGCCTGCTGGCGGATCACGCCGGCGTCCCGCAACGGCAGCGTCAGTTCGCGCACCGCGTGCTCCAAGCGGGGGGCGAACGCCACAATCAGCCCGATCGCCACTGCGAGCACCATCAGCGTGCTCGGCAGTCGCCGCCCTCTCGACCCCCGCCCGCCCGAGCCGTCCTGACGCTGGCCGATCGGCGATCGGTCGCTGCGCGCGGGCGAGCGCCGCGCATACAACTCGTGAGCTTGGGTGTTCACCCCTTCAGCTTGTCAAGTATCTCCGACAGCTTCTGCGCCAACTGCGCTTCGCTGCCATCGTTGCAGACCACAAAGGCGGCGCGCGCCGCCTTCTGCTCCTGCGAGAGCTGACGCGCGGCGCGCTCATCCAGCAACTCGTGGCCCCGGCCGGCCGCGCGCTCGCGCCGCAGCTCCTCGGGCGCGACGACGGCGATTGTGGCGTCGTACAGCCGCTCCATCCCCGCCTCGAACAGCAGCGGAACCTCGACGACCGCTGCCGGCGGCGGCGGCGAAAGCGCGCGCGCCCGCGTCAGCCACTCCCCCACCCGCTCGCCCACCAACGGCCACAGCAGCCCCTCCAGCCAGCTGCGCTCCTGGTCGCCGGCGAACGCCCGGCGCGCGATCGCCGCTCGATCCACCGTCCCCGCGGGCGCCACTTCGGGGCCCCAGCGCTCAACCACCGCCTCTCGCACGCGGGCGTCGCCCGTGTACAGCTCGTGCACTATCGCGTCGGTCGAAAGCACGACCGCCCCCAACCGCTCCAGTGCGGCCAGCGCGGTGGACTTGCCGGCGCCGATCCCGCCGGTCAGCCCTACCAGTGGGACCGACCGCTCGACTTCCTGCACGAGGCGGAAGTCAGTCCTGGGCGGCTTCGCTCACGGCAGGCGTCAGGTCGGCATCCGCCGCCGGCTCGCCCTGCGGGGCCTCAGCAGAGGCTCCCGGCTCCTCGACAGCGACAGCTGGCTCCTGCTCGACCGCGACGCTCTCCGGTGCCGCCGCCTTGGCTGCCAGCTCCCCCTCCGTGACGGGCTCGGCGCTCCCCGCTTCGGGCTCACTCTCCGCCACCGGCTGGTCCTCCGCAACAGGCTCCGCAACCCCTGCCTCGGGCTCGGGCTCGCTCTGCACCTCGGCCGCAGACTCAGCCAGCGGCTCCTCCTCCGTGGCGGGCTCCGCAACCCCCGCCTCGGGCACACTTGCGACCTCAGCCTGCTCAATCTCCGGCGCCGCCTCAGCCTGTGGCTGGACGTCGGCCACCTCAGCCTGCGGCTGAACCTCCGTCACCTCGGCGGCGGTCTCGCCCGTACCCTCCGCCAAGGGCTCCCCCTCCTGCACCCCAACCTCGCCGGCAGGCTCCCCCATGGGCGGCTCGTTGCCTGAGGCGTCTGCTGGACGCGGCAGCGGCAGGATCTGGTCCTCGACGCGCTTGGCCGACAGCGACAGGCGCCGGCGCTCGGAGTCGATCTCGAGGATCTTCACGCGGATCTCATCGCCCGGATGGACAATCTCGCGGGGGCTTTCGACGTGGTGGGCGGCGAGCTCGGAGATGTGCACGAGCCCCTCGACCCCGTCGAGGATCTCCACGAACGCGCCGAACGTGACCACCTTGGTGACCGTGCCTTCCAGCTCGTCGCCGATGTTGTAGGTGTCGATGATCCGCTGCCACGGGTCTTCCTGGGTCTGCTTGAGACCCAGCGAGATGCGCTGACGGTCGCGATCGATGTCGAGCACCTTCACCTGCACGGTGTCGCCGATGTTCAGCAACTCGGAGGGGTGGTTGACGTGCGACCACGAAAGCTCGGAGATGTGGATCAGGCCGTCGATCCCGTCGAGGTCGACGAACGCGCCGAAGTCGACGATGTTGGAGATCTGACCCTCAACCACGAGACCGGGCTGCAGGCGATCGAGGATCTGCTGGCGCACCTCCTTGCGCTCCTCCTCGAGCACCGCGCGGCGCGAGAGCACGACGTTGTTGCGCGAGCGGTTGAGCTCGATCACCTTCGTCTCGATCTTCGTGCCCATGTATTCATCGAGGTTGGGCACCCGGCGGATGTCCACCAGCGAGGCGGGCAGGAAGCCGCGCACGCCGAGGTCGATGATCAGGCCGCCCTTGACGACCTCGATCACGTTGCCCTCGACCGGCTGCCCGGACTCCGCGGCGGCCTCGATGCGCCGCCACGCCTTCTCGAAGCGGGCGCGCTTCTTGGACATGATCAGGCGGCCGTCCTGGTCCTCCTTGGTGAGGACGATCGCGTCGACCTCCTCGCCGAGCTCGACCTCCTCGCGGGGATCCACCGACTTGCGGATCGAAAGCTCCCCCGAGGGGATCACGCCCTCGGACTTGTAGCCGATGTCGACGAGCACCTCGTCCTTGTCGATCCGCACGACGCGGCCCGTCACCACCTCGCCCTCCTCGAAGGGCTGCATCGTGGCGTCGTAGTTGGGGACGATCTGCCCGTCGATTTCGAGCAGGAGGCCGTTGGATCCCTCCACCACGTGGGCGTCGGGTTTCTCGATCAAAGCTTGCACCGCTCGAAGCCTAGCGCAGCACGATCAGCAGAGGACCCCACCCGCCCGTCCACCCACCGGCGGCACGGTCGGAGAGGCACCGCGCTCGTATGATTGCGAGCGATGCCCGTACGCGCCACCAAGCGGGGAATCGAGCGCACCCGCCTGCGGGGCGACTGCGACGTGCTGGTGTGCGGCGCAAGCTTCGCGGGCCTCGCGATCGCCCGCGAGCTTGCGGGATCGGGCGCACGGGTGCTGGTGATCGACCGCTACGAGATCGGCGAGCGCCAGACCTCCGCCTGCGGCGTTCCCACCACATGGCTGGATGCCCTGCAGTTGCGCAGCGCGCTGCGCCAGACCTTCGGGGAGCTCGTGGTGCACACCCCCTGGAGGAGCTCGCGGTGGAGGCTGCCGTGGACGTTTTCGACTTTCGACTACCCCGAGCTGTGCGCGCTGCTGTGGGAGCAGGCTCGCTGCGATGAGACCACCTTCGAGACCGCCACCGTGCGCGGCAGGGAGGGCAACACGGTGCACACCGACCGCGGCGAGCTGCGCGCCCCGCTGATCGTCGACGCGCTCGGCTGGCGCCGGACGCTCTCGCGCGCCACCCCGATCCAGCCACCCAACGCAAGGCTTTCGCGGGGCCTCGAGGTGCACCCGCACGGCAGTGGCGAGGAGATGGAGCTGTGGATCGACCCCCGCTGCATCCGCTCGGGCTACGGGTGGAGCTTCCCGGCGCGCGATGAGGTGCGCGTGGGCGTGGGCTCCTTCTGGCCGGCCCACCACGTCAAGGAGCCGACCGTGCGTCTCGCGCACGACCTCGATCTCCCCCCCGACGGGTATCAGGGCAACTGGATCCCCCACCAGCTGAGACCCGCCGTCGAGGACGGCGTGTTCTTCGTGGGCGACTCCGCCGGCCACTGTCTGCCGCTCACCGCGGAGGGTATCCGCACCGCGTTCTACTTCGGAATCGCCTGCGGGCGTGAGCTACGCGCGGTACTCGAGGGCCACAGCAGCCGCGAGCAGGCGCTGAGCCGCTACAGCGCCTTCTCCGACACGCACAAATGGAAGTTCAGCTCACTGCTGTTCACCCAGCGTGCCGTTGGGCGCCTCACCCCCACTCCCGCGGTGACCGCGCTCGCACGCGCCCTCGAAAACCCCCGCGTGTGCGAGTGGGCCTTCGAGCACTACATGAGGATCGCCCCGGCGTCGTTCGTGGGGCCGATCCACCGCCGCCCGGCGGCAGCCAGGCAACCGATCGAAGATCGGCCAGCAGCAGCCGCCACCGCCTGAGCGCGCAACTCGCGGGAGAGGATTTTTAGGAGGACCCGGGTGGGTGGGAATCCCATCATTTGGGGTCGGGGGTGGGGTCAGTCGGCGCAATCCCAACGCAAGCACGGGATCGACGCGAGGCGCTCGAAGCTACCAGAGGACCGGCACATCGTATGCGCGCAGGCGCTCGTCAGCGCTCAGGATCGCCATGCCCTCAACCTGGGCCTGAGCGACAAGCAGACGATCGAAGGGGTCACGATGGTGCAATGGCAGGTCGGCGAGCCGCCTTGCGTGCTTATCGGTCACTGGCAGTGCTTGCAACCCCTGCCTGTACATCGCCTCGTAGAAATCAGCCGACATGTCGAGCTTGCCCAGCCTGTGCTTGACGGCGACCTCGATTACCGAGACTGCACTCAGCAGACGCCGGGTCTTCTCATCCTCGATCACGCTGCGGGCAGCGCGCGACAGACGCCGATCACCTTCCAGGAACCAGAGCGCGGCGTGGGTATCGACAATCAGCACAATGGATCGTCTGGATCGTCGCCCTCGAAGGCTTTCAGGATGTCGTCGGGCAGCTCGTCGAAGTCATCCGCCATCTTGATCTGGCCTTTGAGCGATCCATAGAGGCTGACGTGCGGCTTTGTCGGCGCCACCGGCTCCAGCTTCACAACCGGCTCACCGCGGCGGGTGATCACAACCTCCTCGCCCGACTGCACCGCGTCCACCAATCGCGAGAGTGTCGTCTTGGCCTCGTGCATGCCAACGCTGATCGCCATAGTCCGATCGTAGCACCACTAGCTAGATAGCTAGAACCAAAGAGCCTCACCCTTCGAAACGGCCCACACCCCGGGCATGATCTCCAAGTAGCCCATGTCCACGCGTAGGATGTCCATCGCCCACTCGAAGATCGCCCGCCCCAGGCCGTAACGCGCAGCGAGGACGCGCTCGGCAAGCGGCTCGTCCTCGGGGGCAAGCATCCTGGCGGTTGCCTGGAACGGCTGGCCAAGCGGCTTGCCGCGCACCGTGCAAGGGGCGACCAGCAGCCGGGGGTCGCTGTGCAGGCGCTTGACCTTGCCGGCCGTGCGCTCGGTGCGCACGTAGAGCAGACCGCCCGCCTCCGCCGCCCACACGGGCGTCGGCACAGGCGTTCCGTCACGGCGATAGGTGACCAACAGCGACCGCTTGCAGTCGCGTATCTCGGCGATCGAGCCGCTGCGGGGCGCATCGACTATCTCCCTCGCGCGCCGCGGCGCCAGGCGGGCGGCGATCCGCGCGTTGAAGACCGCCGCCGGCAGCCTGCGCCCGGGCCGCGGGTGCGCTGAGGGACGGGCCGCGGTCAAGCGACCCGTCGCAACTGGGGACGCGCGTTCTGCGCCGCGGCAAGCGCCAGCCGCGCGGCCTCCAGGCCACTCGCCCACGAAACCTCCGCAAGCAGCCCCGGGGCGGCGACCATGTCGCCCGCCAGGTACACGCCGTCGCCGCGGTCGATCGCCGGACGGTCGCTCCAGGTGGCGCCGGGCATGTCCAGGGCGCCGGAGCGGGCGTCCATCACCTGACGGCGCCGCCAGGTCTCGCGCTCGCGCCAGCCCGTGACCGACTGGTCGATCAGCCGCTCCAGGCGCGCGCCCGCCTGATCGGTGCTCTCACCGGGGCGGATCGGCATCTGCGTCTGGATCAGCTCGTGGCCCTCCGGGGCGATCGTGCGATCGGAGGAGGAGTAGCGCCCGATCCAGCCCGACTCGTCGAGATCGGAGACGATCCACGGGTCGCCGCGGCGGCGGGATAGGCCGACGTCGAGGCACACTGTGCGCCCGCTCGGCCACTGCAGCGGCTCACCCCCGAGCAGCTCGCTCGCCTGGTGGAGCTCGGTGGCGAGGATCACGGGCGGCTCGGGCAGCGTGCCCACGCGGCTGCCCATCTGCACCTCGACGCCCAGCTCGTGCAGGCGACGCTCCAGCGGCGCAACCATCCCGCTCCAACCGCCGCTGGCGTAGCGCACCACCGTGGAGGGTGGCGGCGTGGAGAGGAACAGGCGCACAGTGCGCTCCCACACGAACGCCGCGGAGAGCTCGCCAGGGTCGTGGTGGTAGGTGTAAACGCCGGCCATCGAGCAGAGCATCGCGGCGACGCGCTCGTCGGTGTGCGACGCGACCCAGCCGCGGAAGTCGGTATCGACCGGCGCCTGGCGGCCGCGCAGGCGCAGCACCGCGGGGATCGCGCCCAGCGGTGGTGTCCGATGCAAGGCGCCCTGGAAACGAAAGCGCGCGCCGCCAAGCGGCGGGCGGACGTGGCCCGGCAGCAGCCCGCGCTCGTTCAGCCACCCCCACATCGCGCCGTCGCTGTAGAGGGCGTGTGGCCCGAGGTTGGCTTTGTAGGGGCCCTCGGCGCTGCGCGCGCGTCCGCCGAGCTGCTCGTGTGCCTCCAGCAGCCGCACCTGCGCGCCCCCCTCCGCGCAGGCAATCGCCGCCGTCAATCCTGCGAGACCTCCTCCGACAACTGTTATCTGGCTCATGGTCGCCTCCAAAAGAATTGAGAGTGTGCGATCACCGTAGCCAGCAACTGGCTCACAGTACAGTGCCAGTTATGAGCCAGAGAAGAGGACCAGTAGAGCTGCTGGTGGAGCTCGACCGCGGCGGCGAGCTGTCGCTGGGCGAGCAGCTCATCGGCAGCATCCGCGAGGCGATTCGCGCGGGGCGCCTGCCACCCGGCGCCGCCCTGCCCTCGACGCGCGGCCTGGCAGCCGAGCTGAGCGTCTCGCGCGGCCTGGTGAGCGAGGCGTACAGCCAGCTGGTTGCCGAGGGCTATCTCAGCACCCGCCAGGGCGCGCCGGTGAGGGTGCGCGCGGCGGTGCGCGCCGCCACCCAACGCGCCCCCGCCCGCTCGCTGCAGGAGCGTTTCCCCTACCACTTCCACCCCGGTTTGCCCGATCTCGCGAGCTTCCCCCGCGAGCGCTGGGTACGCTCGTTGCGAGCGGCATTGCGCGAGTCGCCGCTGGACGCGCTCGGCTACGGCGACCCGCGCGGGCTGCCCGAGTCGCGCGAGGCGCTCACCGACTATCTCGGGCGCGTGCGCGGCGCCGCGGCCGACACCGAGCAGATGACGATCTGCACCGGCTTCATGCAGGGCTTCTCACTGGCCTGCGGCGTGCTGCGCGGCCTCGGGGTGGAGTCGATTGCGCTCGAGGATCCCGGCTGGCACGTGCACCGCCTGATCGCCGAGGAGGCAGGCCTGCAGATCGTGCCAATTCCCGTCGACGCCGAGGGGCTGCGGGTCGATGAGCTGATCGAGAGCGACGCGGCCGCTGTGGTGGTGACGCCCGCGCATCAGTTCCCCACCGGCGCGATCCTCAGCCCCGCCCGCCGCGCCGCGCTGGTCGAGTGGGCCGAGCGCGAGGAGCTGTTGATCGTCGAGGACGATTTCGACGCCGAGTACCGCTACGATCGCGTCGCGGTCGGCGCGCTGCAGGGACTGGCACCCGAGCGCGTCCTCTACATCGGCTCCGCCAGCAAGCGCCTGGCGCCGGGCATGCGGCTCGGCTGGATGCTCACGCCCTCGTGGCTGGCGTGGCAGATCGCCGCCGCCAAGGCCGTGCACGACGGCGGCTCGGAGGTGGTGGGACAGCTGGCACTGCGCGACTTCATCGTGCGCGGCGAGCTCGACCGGCACGTGCGACGCATGCGCACGCACTATCAGCGCCGGCGCGAAGCACTGCTGGAGGCGCTCGCCCGCCACCTGCCCGACGCGCGGATATCCGATCCCGCCCGCCCGGCCGCCGGCCTGTTCGAGCTGGTGATGCTGCCCGACGGCGTCGACGAGCCCGCGCTGATCAAAGCCGCAGCCGCGCGCGGGGTGGGTATGGAGGGCCTCTCCCTGCATCGCTTCACCCCCGGCGGCTCCCCGGGCGTACTACTCGGCTTCGGCAACCTCTCCGAGCCCGCGATCGAGCAGGGTGTGCGGCTGCTTGCGGACGCGTACGCCGCGGCGAGTTGATAGCGACTCGGGACCGGCGCCAACCTCGCACGCGACAGGCCCGCACCGTTCGATCCCCCGAGCAACGAGCCCTACGGCGGCGATGTGCTGGGGTGTTTTGTGATCACGGGAACGCCGGGCCGCAGCGCTCCGTCCGCATAGGTCCAGATCGTGGTGGCGCGACCGGTCGCGCAGCAGGTCGCGTCGTAGGGCCCGTAGAAGTATTCGTGCACGGTGATCGTCCCGGGCGCGATCGCGATCGTGGGCACCGTCGGCAGCACGTCGCGGGGCTGCACCTGGGGTGTCACGACGCCAACCGCAGACAGCCGGCCACCGCTACCGCTGAAGATGACCCACGAGTAGAGCAGTGCACCATCGGCTGTGCCGCCGCCGTTGTTGCAATCGACGTTGAGACCCGCGTCATCTTCCCCGCTGCCAGCGAAATCCCCGAAGACGACCGCATTCCCGCCGCTGTCGACCGTGACGCCTCGCTTGCCATAGAACGAATCCCGCGACCACCGGCGCGGGATCGGCGTGACGAATGCCCTGCCGTGATGAAGGCGAATCGGCTTGGGGGCAGCGCAGACCGCGCCCGGAAGCGTAACGCTGGCCCAATCGACGTTGTGGATGTCGAACGCCGACGCCGCCACCGCCGGATGGCTGCGCTCGGCGCCAAACCCGGTGGCGACACTGCTCAGCAGGATTACTCCAACCACCACGCACAGCCATCGAAGTCGTGACATCTGAGTGATGCTGACAGATCGCGCCGACCTCACCATGATGCTCTGCCAGACCGCGCCTACCTCACCATGATCCTGACCGACCGGGTAGACCTCACCGGCGCACCACCAGCGCGACCCCCACGACGAGCAGCACCAGCCCGACGACGCGATGCAGCGCGATCGGCTGGCGGGCGATCCCGAGCAGGCCGAAGCGATCGATCGTGACCGACACCGCGAGCTGGCCGGTGATCACCGCCGCGGTGAGGCCGCTGGCGCCGAGCGTGCGCACGGTGAGGATCGCGACGGTCACGTAGGTCGCCCCCAACAGGCCCCCGATCAGGGCCCACCAGGGTACGTGCGCGACGTTGCCGAGGGTGCCGAGACCCTGGCGCGAGAAGGCGGCGATACTTACCAGCGCGACCGTGCCGACGATGAAGGAGAAGCTCGCCGCCTGCAGGCTGCCGACGGAGCGCCCGAGGCGGGCGTTGATCGGAGCCTGCATCCCCACCAGTACGCCGGCGCCGGCAGTCAGCAGCACGGCAAGACCGCGGCTCACTTCGCCTCCAACCAGTTGCGCCCCATGCCGATCTCCACCGCCATCGGCGGCTCCAGATCCCAAACGCCGACCATCTCCCGCTCGATCAAGTCGCGCGCCGCGGGGACGTCGCCGGGAGAGGCTTCGAACAGCAGCTCGTCGTGGATCGTGAGGATCAGGCAGGCGTCCAGTCCCGATACCTCCAGCGCCCGGTGACAGCGCACCATCGCCAGCTTGATGATGTCGGCGGCAGTACCCTGCACGACGGTGTTGACGGCGAGCCGTTCCCCGAGCGAGCGCACCTGGTAGTTGCGGGCGCGCAGCTCGGGGATCTGGCGGCGGCGGCCCCACAGCGTGGTGACGTGTCCCTCCTCCTTGGCGCGCTCGATCGTCTCCTGCATGAAGGCGGCCACGCGCGGGAAGCGCGCGAGGTAGGCGTCGATAAACTCCTTCGCCTCCTCGCGCGGGATGTTGAGGCGGTCGGCGAGACCGTAGTCGGAGAGGCCGTACACGATCCCGTAGTTGATCATCTTCGCCTTGGCGCGCATCCCGGGGTCGACTTTTTCGGGGCCCACCCCCCCCACCTGAAATACCTGCGAGGCGGTGGCGGTGTGCACGTCTTCCCCGCGCGCGAAGATCTCCTTCAGCACGGGCTCCTGCGCGGCGTTGGCGAGCACGCGCAGCTCGATCTGCGAGTAGTCCGCGGAGATCAGCACGCGCCCGTCCTCCGCCTCGAAGCAGCCGCGGATCTCGCGCCCCAGCGCGGTGCGGATCGGGACGTTCTGCATATTGGGGTTGGTGCTCGACAGGCGCCCCGTCTGGGCGACCGCCTGCAGGAAGGTGGTGTGGATCCGCGAGCGCTCGTCGGTCTGCGCGGGGAGCACGTCGAAGTAGGTCTTGATCAGCGTCGAGAGCTCCCGCCAGCGCTCGATCTTCGGCACGATCAGATGCTCGGAGCGAATCGCCTGCAGCACGCGCGCGTCGGTCGAGTAGCCGATCTTCCCGCGCCGCTTGCGCGAGAGGCCGAGCTTCTCGAACAGAATCTCCCCCAGCTGCTGCGGTGAGGCGATCAGGAACTCCTCGTCGGCGAGCGCGAAGATCTCCTGTTCGAGCTCGGCGATCTCATCGCGCACGCGCGCCGCCACCTCCTGCAGGCGCGGCACGTTGAGGCGCACCCCGATCAGCTCGACCGCGCGCAGCACACCCACCAAAGGCAGCTCGATGTCGCGCATCAACCCCTCCAGGCCGCGCTCGGCGATCTGCTCGCGCTGCCACGCCGCCAGCGCCCCCACCAGCAGCGCCTCGCCGGCCGCGGCGTCCACCATCTCGGCGGCAAGCCCGCGCTCCTCGCACAGCTCCGCGAACGGGTAGCCGCGCCGCGCGGGCTCCAGCAGGTAGGCACCCAGCAGCGTGTCGTGAACGAGTCCCGGTGGCACCAGCCCGAGCGCCTTCGCGTCGTGTACGACTACCGGCAGCTCTCCACATGCGCCGGCAACCTCCTCGGCGCTCTCGCAGTCGCCGCACAGCACCTCCGGCAGCACCCCCGTCCGCCCCACCCGCCCAGCGCGGGCGGGATCGGAGCCGTCCCTGGTGGCCGCTGCGGCAACGCTCCCCCCCGCGGGAGTCATCGTGACCGCAAAGCGCCACCCGGCGCCCTCGGCGAACAGGGCACCCTCGGGCGTCTCGGGGGCGCGCACCGAGATGCACAGCTCCGGCAGCTCGCCCGCGGCGACGGCCAGCGCGGGGATCTCGGCGACCGAGCCGGCGCGCACGCGCCCTGAAAGCCGCACCTCCGTGGCGCCCACCGGCACCGCCAGCTCAGCCTCGCCGAGCGCCTCCTCCAGACGGCGCAGCGGATCGCGCAGCTCGTACTCGCGGAACACCTCGCGCAGCCGCGAGCGGTCGGGCTCGCGCGCGGCCTCGGCGGTTGGGTCGACGTCGAGCGGGACGCCGCGATCGACCGTGGCGAGCTGCTTGGAGATGCGCGCGTCCTCAGCGTGCGCCGTGAGGTTCTGTTTGCGCTTGGCACCGCTGATGTCGGAGATGTGCGCGAGCACCTCCTCCAAGGGTCCGTAGCGCTGGATCAAGTCGGAGGCGGTCTTGTCGCCGATCCCGGGAATCCCCGGGATGTTGTCGGAGGTGTCGCCCTTCAGACCGTAGAAGTCGGGGATCAGCTCGGGGGGGATGCCATAGCGGTCGATCACCGCCTGGCGGTCATAGAGCTTGGTGTCGGTGATCCCGCGCGCCGTCGCCATCACCTCGACGAGGCCACGCTCGTCGATCAGCTGAAAGACGTCGCGATCGCCCGTGACGATCGTCACGGGGACGGGAGGCTCGGCGCACATCGCGCGCTCGGCGAGTGTGGCGATCACGTCGTCGGCCTCATAGCCATCCACCTTCACGTTGCTGTAACCGAACGCCTCCACGAGTGGTTCCATCGCCGGCCACTGCTGCTTGAGCAGGTCGGGGCGTGAGCGCCGCTGCGCCTTGTATCCAGGGAACAGGTCGGTGCGCCCCGAAGTGCCGGCGTCCCAGGCGACGACGGTCGGGCAGACGCCGTACTCGGTGACGATCTTCACGAGCATCGAGGCAAACCCGAAGATCGCGTTGGTCGGCACCCCGGTCGAGGTGGCGATCGACTCGGGCAGCGCAAAGAACGCCCGGTAGACGAGTGAGGGGCCGTCAATCAGGAAGAGGCGCTGCTCCGTCTGCTCGCCGTTGGCCGCCGCACTCATCGCTCAGCACTTTACGCGAGGCCCCCGCCACCCGAGCACTCACGAGCCGGACACTGACCGCCACACGAGCCCCGCCCCCTCCTCCTCCCCCAATCCCTCACGGCGGGATGCCGACCCCTCCCGAGCAATAACATGGCGGCAACCCTCGATCCAGGAGCCACTCTCCGTGAGCATCACCCCCAGCGCGCAGTACCGACTGACGATCCGCGTCCGGCTGGACGACACCGCCCCCGGCTCCGTGGGGCTCGTGACCGGCGCGATCGGCGAGGCCGGCGGCGTGGTGGTGGGGGTCGATCTGGTGGAGGCCGACGCGAGCGCCAGCGTCAGAGACATCGTGGTGGATGCCGCCAACCGCGAACACTGGGGCAGGATCCTCGAGGCGATCGAGGCGATCCCCGGCGTCGAGGTCGTGGACACGACCGACCGCACCTTCCTGCTGCACGTGGGCGGCAAGATCGAACAGCGCAACAAGCACTCGCTGAAGACGCGCGACGATCTCTCGATGGTGTACACGCCGGGCGTGGCGCGGGTGTGCATCGCGATCCGCGACGACCCCGACAAGGCGGCTCAGTACACGATCAAGCGCAACACCGTGGCAGTCGTCTCCGACGGCACGGCGGTGCTGGGCCTGGGCGACATCGGCCCGGCGGCGGCGATGCCAGTGATGGAGGGCAAGGCGTGCCTGTTCAAGGAGTTCGCCGGCGTCGACGCCTTCCCGATCTGCCTCGACACCAAGGACCCCGACGAGATCGTGCGCACCGTCAAGCTGATGGCGCCGGGGTTCGGGGGGATCAACCTCGAGGACATCTCCGCGCCACGCTGCTTCGAGATCGAGGAGCGCCTGCAGCGGGAGCTCGACATCCCCGTGTTCCACGACGACCAGCACGGCACCGCGGTGGTGGTGATGGCGGCACTGCTGAACGCCGTGAAGCTCACCGACCGCCGCCTGGAGGACCTGCGCGTGCTGGTGCTCGGCCTCGGCGCGGCGGGAATCGCGGTTACCAAGATCATGCGCGAGGCGGGCGTGCGTCACATCATCGGCGCCGACTCCAAAGGGGCGCTGCACGTGCGCCGCGAGGACTACCTCGACGGCACGATGAACCCGGTGAAGCGGTGGTACGCGGAGGTCACCAACCCCGACTGCCGCGCGGGCGCGCCGGCCGAGGTGATCGAGGGCGCCGACCTGTTGATCGGCGTCTCGGGCGCGCGCGCGCTGCCGGCGCAGGCGCTGGAGCTGATGAATGACGACGCGATGGTGTTCGCGATGGCCAACCCCAACCCCGAGGTGATCCCCGAGGAGGCGGCACCGTACGTGCGGATCATGGCGACCGGCCGCTCCGACTACCCCAACCAGATCAACAACGTGCTGTGCTTCCCGGGGATCTTCCGCGGCGCGCTGGACGTGCGCGCGCCGGCGATCACCGAGGCGATGAAGATGGCCGCCGCGCGCGCGATCGCCGAGATCGTTCCCGAGGAGGAGCTGCGCGAGGACTACATAATCCCCTCCGTCTTCAACCGCGACGTCGCGCCCGCGGTGGCGGCGGCCGTGGCCGGGGAGGCACGCGCCAGCGGCATGGCGCTGGCTGGCCAGGAGGTCGGTTTCGCCCAGGCCGACACCCCCACCGGGACACCCGCCGCGGCGTGAGGCGATGCGGGTCACGCTCACCGGCGCGACGGGCCTGATCGGCACCACGCTGGTCGAGCGGCTCCTCGCAGCGGGGGCCGACGTCACCGTCCTGTCGCGCGACCCCGCCCGGGCCGAGGCAAAGCTTGGTGTGAAGGCGGTGAGCTGGGATCCGCTGAGCGAACCGGCACCAAAGCAGGCGCTCGAAGGACGCGACGCGGTGGTGCACCTCGCCGGCGAGAACGTGGCGCAGCGCTGGAGCGCGCGCGCCAAGCGGGCGATCCGCGAAAGCCGCACGATCGGCACGCGCCACCTGGTGGAGGGGTTGAGCGCATGTGCCTCTGCGGGAGGTAGCCGGCCTGGCGTACTGGTGAGCGGCTCGGCGATCGGCTACTACGGCCCGCGCGGCGAGGAGCCCCTCGACGAGGAGGCGCCGCCCGGGAGCGACTTCCTGGCGCAAGTGTGCGTCGCCTGGGAGACGCAGGCTCGCGCGGCGCAGCGGCTGGGGATGCGGGCGGTGCAGGTGCGTACCGGCGTGGTGCTCGATTCCCGCGGCGGCGCACTGGCGAAGATGCTGCCCCCCTTCCGGATGGGCGTCGGCGGCCCGGTGGCGGGGGGAGCCCAGTATGTGTCGTGGATCCACGTGGACGACCTGGTGGGAGTGATCCAAGCGGCGCTCAACGACGAGCGCTGGTCGGGCCCGGTCAACGGGACTGCCCCCGAGCCGGTCACCAACAGGGAGCTCTCACGCGCGCTGGGACGCGCGCTGCATCGCCCCGCGCTGCTGCCGGTGCCAGCGGCGGCGCTGACGCTGCTGTATGGGGAGATGGCGCAGATCGTCACCACCGGAGCACGAGTGCTGCCGGCGAAGCCACTGGTGCTGGGCTACGAGTTCCGCCACCCCCATCTCGATGAGGCGCTGGGAGCGGCGCTGAGTCAGCTTTCAGGCGACAGCTGGAGCGCCCGATAGAACACCAGCCGCCCGGAGCGCACGCGGTCAACCGCGTAGCGAGAGAAGGTGGTGTCGCCGCTGGGCAGCACCGAGTAGCGCCCGAGCACAGAGTCGCGGTCGCGAATCGCGAAGAACTTGTGGATCACCGTCTCGCGGTCGTTGCCGTGACGCCCGGCGCGGTGGATCGCGAGCAGCACGGCGCTCATCGCCTCATACCCGTACAGCGCGTAGGGCCCGGCGCCGTGGTGGAAGCGCCGGCGGTATTCCGCGAGCACCGGTTGCGCGGGCGGCGGGTAGAGCGCCGTCGGCAACAACGGCGTGGTGAGGTAGGTGTGCGCCGCGGCCGACCCGATCTGTGCGGCGAATGAGGGTTCGGCGAGGCTGCTCGGCCCCAACAGGCGCAGGTGGGAGTCGGCGGCGTGCAACTGCTGCCACAGCGCCACCGCGCCGGCGTTGGGAGCACCGCTGAAGAACACCGCGCGGGCGCCGCTTTCCAGCACCTTGTGGACCTCCCCGGAGAATTCCGCCCCGGAGGTCGTTTCGATCTGGTCTTCGCCGAGCACCGCTATCTTCGCGCGCTTGGCGTCTTCGGCAAAGATCGACGCGAGCGGGGCGTTGAAGGGGTCGAGGTCGTCGATCACGTACACGCTCGGCAGATGCAGCTTGCGCATCAGCTGCACCTGGGCGGCAGCCTGCACCTGGTCGCCGGGCATCAGCCGCGCAAACGTGCGCTGGCCGCTGGGGTAGAAGCGTTCCGGTTCGTCCTGACCGGCATCGAGCGAGGAGGTGAGGCCAACATAGGGGCTTGAGGGGCTCACCTGGAGGATGCCGGCACCGTTGACGAACGACAGCGAGACGGCCGTGGCGGCCGAGCCGAGCTCACCGATGTAGGCGATCGTGGAGGTGTCCTGCGTGGCGACGCGCGCGTTGGAGGCGATGATCCCAGGATCGGCTTCCCCGGTCTTAGGGTTGGCGTCGTCGAGCGAGGCGTAGTCGATCTTGAAGCGCCCCACGCGCCCCCCAACCTGGGCGAGCGCCAGCTTCTCGCCGTTTTCGATCTGCAGCGAGTCGGCCGCGAGCGGCCCCTGCATGGGGAGGCTGGAGTAGACCGTGAGCTGGCCGGGGAGCGTGACGGCGGTGGAGACGCCCACCCCACCGCAGCCGCAGAGCAGGGCGAGCAGGGCAAGCAGCGCGGGCATAGCGAGCCCGGCCAGCAGAAGACGGGGCGTGGATCCAGAGGGCCGGCAGAGCCGCACGGGCCGCTCAGGCGTCGCTGCGACGGCGGCCGGGCAGGTAGCCGGCGACGATCCGCAAGCAGGCGCCCACCAGCATGATGAGGGCAGCGAGCATGAACGCGTCGAACCCCTTGGCGCCCAGCGCCCAGAGCACGATCCAGACGACCAGGCCGGCGGTGATGGCAGTGATCAATCCCATCGGCAGATCATCCTACCTTGCGGGCGAGCGGTGTGTGTCGCTGGCCCCCTTTGGCGCGCTCAGTCGGCGGCGCGCGGGTCCATCGGCGCCGCGCGGGTCAATCGGCGCGGAGAATCCGATCAACCCGATGCGCTCCTCCTCCGTCGCAGCTCATCCACCCAGGGGCGAGGGAGGTATCCGGGTTGACCCGGTCACCTGCGGGACAAGCATCCCGATTTGGTCGATGTAGCACCACGCCCACTCCTCGCGCGGCTCGAGCGATCGAATGATCGGGTGCCCGCTGGCGTTGGCGTGAGCTGTTGCGTGGCGGTTGGGAGAATCGTCGCAGCAGCCGACGCGACCGCACTCCAGGCAGATCCGCAGGTGCAGCCAAGGCTGACCCGTGGCCAGGCACTCCTCGCAGCCGGCCACCTCTTCAGGAAGTTCCGAGAGCTTGATGTGGTCTTGGTGCTTGCAAAGCACGACGCCGGCAACGATAACAGCGGCGCTGGGTGCGCCTTGCGCGCTAGCTAGCTCACCACGCTCAGGGACCAGCCGCATGGATACTTGACACGACAGAAGTTCGATCACTAGGGTCGTGTCGTGCCCTCTCATTCTTCTTCGGCCGCGAGCGTTGAGCGCCGCCAGCGGCGCGGGGCGCTGAGCGAGCCGGCGCTGCGTGTCTGTCGTGCGCTGCTGGCGCTGCTGGCGCTCACAGCGATCGGCTACGACGTGATGGCAGGACCTGGGGTCAGTGACGGCGACTACTTCAGCTATTTCACCGTCCTGAGCAACCTGTTCGCGGTGGCGATGCTTCTGCACGGAGCGCTCCGCCCCGCACACACGCGCTCTCGCACGGTCGAGCTGTTCAGGGGCGCCGCGGTCGTCTACATCCTGACGACCGGGATCGTGTACCTGTTGCTTCTCTCCGGGCACGCTCCGGCATACCCGTGGGTGAACGCGATCCTTCACTACCTGATGCCTGTGGCAGTGACGCTCGACTGGCTGTTCGACCCGCCCAGCGTGCGCCTCGACCTCGCGCGGACGCTCGTAATGTGGATGGCCTTCCCGCTGCTGTACGTGCTCTATACGCTGGCGCGCGGCGCAATCGTGGACTGGTACCCGTACTTCTTCGTGAACCCCCACCGCAATGGCGGCTACCTGCTCGTCGCGGGCGACTGCTTGGCGGTCGGGATCGGCATCGCGGCGCTGATCGCCGCGACGACTTGGGCGGGCAACCGTCGCCGCGACACGCTTACCAGCGACTGCTGAGATCTGGCACGCAGCCACAGCGCGCCTTCGTAGAGCGCGATAGCGTTTCTTGATCTCCGCACCCATGCCGTGCGGTCTCGTGCATGGAGGCGCGCCGTGATCGGCCGTTTAGGCAGCTCGGTCTACGTATTCACGCAGAGCTGTGCGGGCGATCTCGCTGACGGAGCGGTGCTCCCTGTGCGCGCGTGCTCGCAGGGCCTTAGCAAGATCGGGGTCGACGCGAACCTGCACGCGCGGCGAAGCGCCCTTTGTGCCGAGGGACGGCCGTCCGACCGTAACCCTGATCGCCTTGTCCAAGTCGTAGCCGCGCTCGGCCTCGTCGGCCAGCGCCTCAATGTCCTCGTCGGTGAGAACCTCACCGCTAGCTGTTGTGAACTTAGTCATCTCCGGTCCTCGTAACGCTTTCGGTACCTGTCGCGCAGCTCCATCGCATGGATCACCAGCAGCTCGTCGTGCTTGCCCGCGACCGCCATAACCTCCAGCGCGTGTCCATGATCGTCGTCTCCGAGATAGACGACGCGCGTCGAGCGTGCGCGAGCCCCCTCCGTGTCTGGCGGCAGCTCGTCGAAGCGGACTCGATAGTTGGCGATGACATGGCGGATGCGGTCCTTTGAGATGCGGTGACGGGTCGCAGATCGCGCGAACCGCACGTCGGGACCATCCAGTTTAGCAATTGTGTCAGACATAATCAAGGATCGAGAGCTTCAGAACAAGCTCTCCTGTGGTGGCGTACGCGAGGCACGGGATGCGCACACGACCGACTGCGAGCCTGCAAGAGAACATTACGCTGGGAGTGCTCCGCGATATCGCCAACCGCGCCAGGGCGCTCGACGCGCAGCCCGAGATCTACACACATAAGATCGCCGCCTCCGGGATCGTCTTGCCTCACCGAGCATCCGCTCGGCCTCCCGCAGTTTGCGGATGATCTGCTCCGGCGTATGCCTGCGTCGCTTCATCAGAGTTCCTTCCTCGCCCATCATCATGGACGCGAGAAACTCTCACAAGCACCGAACTCAGGGGATCAGGCCAGGATCCCGTCGGCGCTGCTAGGGCTCGACCCTGGAGACCGATTGCGCACGGTCGATCGTCCGGTCGAAGGAGAGCACGCGGCGCACGCCCGTGGACTCGGCGTTGGCCACCAGGTAGGCCTCGGCAAAGTCGAGCCTGTGGAGCTCGTAGACCTCAAGCGCCCGCAGCAGCAGTGATGCGTCGACCACCTCGACCGAGACCAGCGCGATCGCGGAGCGCATCAGTATCGCTACCCGGACTCGCTCGACTTCGTAGAAGGACTCGAGCACATAGACGCACTCGGCCAGCACGAGATCCGTCAGCAGCAACTGCTCCTCGCCAGCCAGGGCCGCCGTCGCCCGCTGGGCCATATCCGGCGGGTCGCCCGTGAGATGCCGAATGAGGACGTTCGTGTCGAGAAACGCGCTCAGCGGCGCTTCTCCACTCGCGCTCGCCGGCTACGGCGCAGCACCTCATCCCACGGAGTCCCGAGCTTCGCCGCGGGCGTCGCCACAGACCCCGCCAGCTCGATGAAATCTGGAGTCTTGGCCAGAACGGCACGCTGACGCTCGACTCGGAAGACAACCTCATCGCCCTCGCGCAGCTGCAGCGCATCGCGAACGCTCCTGGGAATCGTGATCTGGCCCTTCGATGTCAACCGCGCAGCGGCGTCCATACACTTCTCCTTACTCTTTACGAGAAGTAAGGATAGCATCCAGAGCTCCGCCTCGGGGAGACCAAACTCAAGCCAGCGACCGCCCCGGCGCCCACCGGCGACATCCCGTACTCCCGGCACCCAAACCTACGGGGCCCGAATAGCACATCGTCAAGCGACCCTTAAAGAGCCCGGCTCGAGCATCAAAGCATGCCCTGGCCTGGCCTGGCCTGGCCTGGCACCCACACTGCGCTGCGTGGCTAACCGGGCTGATCGGCTAACGCGCGCCCAAATGTTGACGGTTCACTTTTTGATTGGGATTCCGTCAAGCTGAGCGCCAAGATGCGATCAGCGCTACGACCCGCTTGTCAGCGTACACTAAAAGAATGCTGTAGAAATGTCTGACGTAGAACAAAAGCCCGATCTCCCAGCACTCCACCGTCTCGCCTACTCCCAGGATGGTCTTTTCACGACACGACAGGCCCAAGAAAGGGGCATCAGCGCACAGCTTCTCGCCCACCACACCCGGTCAGGTCGCTTCCAGCGGATGCGACAGGGCCTCTACCGCCTCAGCGACTACCCAGCAGGCGAACACGATGAGATACGCGCCGCATGGCTCACCGTCGGGATGGAAAGGGCCGTTGTCTCCCACGAGAGCGCGCTCGTGCTGCACGGACTCTCCGATGTCCTGCCAAACACAGTGCATCTTCTCGTCTCCCGCGAGCACCGGGGAGTCCGGGCGCCCAGCGGCGTGACCCTGCACACCGCTACCGCGTCCATACCGGACGGCGATATCACGACCCGCCACGGCATTCGCGTCACAACCCCGGCGAGAACGATCATCGACGCGGCACGCTCAGGAACCGCGCCAGAGCAGATCCAGATGGCCGTCCGCCAGGCACTCCAGGAAGGCCGCGCCACGCCGGACCAGCTCGCCGAGCACGCCGAGCGAAACGGCGGACACGTCGCCACACTCGTGAAGCAAACAACCGAGGAAGCTACCGCCGCGTGAAGTACGACACCGCCGAGGCGTTCCGAGCCGCGCTTGATCAGCGCATCCGCAACGAAGCGACCACGACCGGTCTGCCCGTCATGCGGCTACGCAAGCGCGTCGCCTTCGAGCGCTTCCTCGCCAGGCTCGCCATCGCAGAGCCAGGAAACTGGGTCCTCAAGGGACATTCGCGCTTGAGCTGCGACTCGGCGTGCGGACACGAGCCTTACGCCATGTGCGGTTCGTGTGCGGTCAGCACCCACAGCCAGTACGGAAGCCAATCCGACAACAGCGGCCTTATCCTTATACCCCTGAATCGGTTTCCCAGAGCCAAATCCCGAAGCTAGAGAGGCCCCAAGCGTCCCCTGACTCCAACAGCAACTCAATCGGGGCGAACGGTTAGAGTTGGCTTGGGTACAGGGGATTTGGGGTTTCTGCATCCCGTTTGCAGCCCTCCAGACCACGCTCATGCCGAGCTTCGAGCCGTCGAGGCCGGGTGTATGCCATCCTGAACGTGCGTATAGCGATCCACCCCCGCTATCGCTCGTATGCCCTGCCCCGCGGGAGGACGTGCCGGACGAGTACGGTCTGTGTGGCGCGATCGTAGTCGAAGATCACTCGCCAGTCGCCGACCCGCAGCCGGAAGTGCTCGCTGCCGGTGAGCCGCCGGACATCGAGCGAGCGATCGTCGGCGCTGAGACGATCCAGCGCTCCCAAGACCCGCGCGCGGATCGGTGGGTCGAGGCGCCGCAACTCCTTCTCGGCGGCGCGCGTGAAGCGCAGCGCTCGCCCGCCGCTCACTCGGCTCCGAGGCCTTGCTTCACCTGCGCGTAGGAGACGGTACGACCGGCGGCGATATCCGCGTCGCTTGCGGCGAGCGCTGCGTGCTCCTCGGGGCTCAGCGGCTCGTCATCCTCGGGACGCGAGTCCAGCCAGTCTCCGAAGCTCTGGCCGCGCGCAGCGATGAACTCAAGGGTCGCCTCAGCTTCCTGCTCGGTCAGGTCTTCGACTTGTGCGCGTAGCTTCTCCTTCGCCGTCATGCGTCAAATGGTAGCGGGACCACCGCCAAGGGCTGCTCGGCGCTGCGCTTGCTTACCGCGCAGGCACGGAGACTGCCGAGAGAGTCAGTTGGCGAGCACCTTAGCCTTCGCCGTCTCAAACTCATCGGCGCTGAGCGATCCGGCCTGATGCAAGTCACTCAGCCGTTGTAGCTCAGCAGTGACAGAAGTGGGGATACCTTGCGGTGGGGGCGTCGCTTGTGGCGGTGTTGCCGCAACAGCCTGATTTTCCTCGTTGAGCTGCTGTTTGCTCACCTGCTTGATCTGGCTCATTGTGCCGTCGTCAAACTTGACGTGGAAGTAGCCGGGCCGGTTGCCGACCGGCATCTGGACGACGCCTTTCTTGCCTGATGCCGTCGTGACCTTCGTGCCCTTCTTCCACTTCGGCCCGCGCGCCTGCTCCTCACGTTTCTTGGCGGCTATCTGTTCTTGGATGATCGGCGCAGGCGGGACCAGGCGAAACACGACGATGGCCGCGCCCAGCGCGATGATCGTCCCATACACCTCAAAGCCCAGTTCCTTGAACCCGAGGCCGAGAGCGAAGAACGTCAAGAACGAGGCCCAACCCCGAGCCGACGCTATACCCGTGCCGGTAGCAATCTCTTCTCGTTGGGCCTGTTTCCTCGCCCATTTGTAGTCTTTCTTGTTTTTGTAGTCGCTACGGTTGGGCAACATCAGGCGCAGGCTCCTTGGAAGCCACCTCAACAACCCGGTCAACCAAGCCGTCAAGCGGGACGCGGTAGCGCCATCCGACCGCGCGCTCGGTGACCTCAGCGCCACTCAGCGTGAGTCGTTCAGCGTTCCCGGTTCCAGAGCGCTCGGCGGCGATGTTGGCGACGATCTCCAACCTCCACAGCGGGTCGGTGCGCGCACGTTCTAGCTGCTCCTGATTCACGTCCGCAGGGTACGTAAACGAGCCATCAGACTTGCGCAGCGGCTCTCCCCAACCCTTGACCTCAATGCGGTGTGCTGGCCCGCCGTTCGCGGGCACGCTGAGCACGTCGCAGCCTTCGTCGTGCTGGGCGCGCTGGCTCAGCAAGTCGCTCGGCTGGAAGCCCTGCGCGCGCTCAGCCTCGCACACGATCTCCACGGCCCTAGCCTCAGTGTTCGTGTAGTCGCCCCTCGGCATCGGCCAAATGTACCAAGAGCAACATGCCCAAAGCTAGCGGAGTTGGGGTCGCTTCTGCGCTCGTGGTCACGCCCCGGCTGGCCCGGATCGTAGCGGCGTGGCGTCCGCGGTCGCTGGTATTCGTCTCGATCGTGTCGGAGCTGACGATCCGTAGCGCGGCGCAGCAGGACCTCGAGCAGGTGCTGCTGCTCTGGGAGGCCGCAGGCAGCCCACCGAGCGTCACCGACTCCAAGCCCGGCCTGCAAGCGCTGCTCGCCTTCGACTCTGATGCGCTGCTGGTCGCAGACGCCAGCGGCGCGCTGGTCGGGTCACTGATCGCGGTGTGGGACGGGTGGCGCGCGAGCTTCTACCGGCTCGCGGTCGATCCCGGCCGGCGACGCGAGGGGATCGCCATGACGCTGCTGCACGAGGGCGAGCGCCGGCTACAGGCGTGCGGCGCGATCAGGCTCACCGCGATCGTCGCGGGCAGCGACGCGACTGCGACCAGCTTCTGGCAAGCCGCCGGCTATACGAGACAGCCCGACCAGACGCGGTTCGTGCGGCACACTGAGCACTGACTGCGGCACGCTTGCGCTTTTCTCTACGCTCCTTCTAGCCACCCGACCCAGCCGCCGGCGATGACAAGCTGGGCAAGAGCTTCGTAGCCGTCTGCGGCGGGGTGTGCCCCGTCACAGGCGGCGACCTCCTGCATCCAGACGCGCGAGGCAAGCAGAGGCTCCACGACGCTCACGAACGCAGTGCCGGATCGTCTGCACACCTCCTCGAAGGCAGTCGAGAGCGCTTGGATACGCTCGTTCTGCGCGGTGTCGTCAACGGGTGCGGGGCCGACCATCAGCACCGGCAGCCCAGCATCCGCGGCATCGGCGAGGATCGCGGCGAGGGCTGCGCAGGAACGCTCGGGCGACACGCGAAGCTGCCCGTCTTCGACGGTCGTGTCGTTGGCGCCGAAGGACAGCACGACTCGTGCGTCGGTATCGGGCAGCAGGCGCGGCTCCGTCTCAGAGCGCCAGCGCACTGCGACCTGCTCGGAGGTCTCCCGTCTGACGCCGAGGTTGTACGCCGTCAGCGGCAGGCCCAGCCCGAATGAGGCTGCCACGACGCGCCCGACCCAGCCCATTCCTGTCGGGTCGCCGACGCCAGCGACGAGCGAATCGCCGATGAACGCCACCCGCCGATTCGTGGGGCTGCTCAGACTGCGCCGACATTGCCGTCCCTGCGGATTAGCTGCTCCGCGTAGCCGAGAGCGACAAGGCGTTCGTCGGTGATCCCAAGCGCGTCGCGTAGCTCGGCGACGAGCCGATACTCGTGGGCGAGGTCGGAGTCTGGCGGTGCGACGGCCTCAAGCTCGATGAACGTCCCAAGCTGCTCGACCTCATCGAGATGGATGCGCACGCTCTGCCACAGCAGCAGACGGCGGCGCTTGACGACGACCCCGCGTATGCCGATCGCGGCGGCGAGCGCCTCACACAGCGCCGTACCATCGCTGACCTCGATGATCCGGTAGCGGCTCTCGCGCTGCTGCGGTTCGCTGGCGCGATCGAACTGGATCAAGTGCGGACGACCGGGCTGCTCCTCGCGGAGCTTGAGCCCGCCGCGTGCAACCTTGAAGTAGGTATCGCGTTGCGCGATCATCACAAACATAACCGCGCCAATCGCCGTCACAGTATGGAATAAAGCCACCATACGCAGCGTTCTCGCCACCGTCACCACTTGCGCCGTCGAAGCCCACGCGCACACACTCGCGGAGGGCAGAAATCTTTAGCCAACATTAGAGCAAAACCCCTTGAAATTAACCGTGTGGTCTGGTCTTGTAGTGAGTATGGGAAACGCAAACCCCGACATAACAGTAAGTCACACACTCGACATCACCGACGCACTGTAAGGAGTGACAAGCGAATGACCACGACCACCAAACCCATACGCCGGACATACCGCGAACGCCGGGAAGCACGAGCCGAACGGCTGCGCGAATGGGCAGCCAAACGCGAGACACGCGCCGAGCAAGCCGCCGCATCGGTGGACACGCTCACAAGCCTTATCCCCTTGGGGCAGCCGATCCTGCGCGGCCACCATTCACAGTGGCGTGCTGAACGCGACCGCGACCGCATCGTGAACGGCACGCGCCGCGTTGTCGAGCACTCGACCAAGGCGCACGACTTCATAAGCCGCGCCGCAAACATCGAAGCGGCAGCCAAGCGCGCGATTTACTCCGACGACGCCGACGCGATCACACGGCTAACGGAGAGGATCGCCGGGCTTGAAAGTGAACGAGACACGATCAAGGCATACAACGCGGCGTGCCGCAAAGGAACGGCGGACCCCGCGACGCTGCCAGCCAAGCTCGCACGCGAACTTGCCAGCAGCATCAGTGTTTGGGGCGACGTTCAATGCCCCGGCGGCCGGTTCCCGAGTTACACGCTGCGCAATCTCTCGGGAAACATCAGCCGTCAAAAGCGTCGCCTTGCCACACTCACGGCAGGAGCGTCACAATGACCGCCACCGCCCGCACATCAGACGACGTAAGCGTGAGCGTGACGCCATCCGTTGCCCGCGCCTTGCTCAGCCTCGCCGGGTTCGCGCACGACGAGCGCGGACGCTGGACACACGACGATGGCCGGTGGACGTGGGCGACCGACGAGGCGCTGCGATGGGCGCTCGTCACCCTCGCCGAAGATGACGACGAGCAGTACGCGACGCCGGCACGGAGCAAAGCGCAAGTACGCTGCCTAACGGCTCTGAGCAAGGAGCGCGGCTCGCTTACGGCGTGGAACATGATCGCCAGCGGCGATGCTGTCTGCCGGTTCGAGGACGGCTCGATCGTTCGCATTGGCATCGACGGGCGCTACTTCAAGGCTGACCGTGCGGCGCTCGCGGCGCACACCGAGGCGCAGGAAACGGCCATCGCTGCGCTTGCCGAGCGTAACGGCCCACTGATCGCACATATCCCACGCTTCGACGCGGACACCGTTCTGCAATTCGAGAACGGGCGCGTATTTCGCATGGCCGCCGACGGCCGCTGCATCCCTGCTCCACGCTCGGCAATCACTCAACACAAGGAATCCATCTAATGCACACTCAGCGCACAAATCCAGCGATGCCGCCGCTGCCCGGCGCTCGCTTCGACTCTCCCGCCCCGGGCACTGGTAGCCTGCCACCGTCGCAGCAGTTTCAACCGAGCGGAAGGACCCCATCATGCGCATCCGTGTCGTCAGAATCGCCGCGCTCGCCGCCGCCTTTGGGCTCATAGCACCCGGTGTAGCCAGCGCGATGATCCACACTGGCCGCATGGTGTTCCCCGAACCGCACAACCCTCCGAGCATCGGCGTACCACCGCCTCCAGCGGTCCAGGCGAAAGAGTCCACGCACGAAGTCATCATTCGATACAACGCGAGCGCCGGCACCGTCACCCTCCGTGCGGAAGTCTTCGACCCAACTTTTTGGGGCGAACAGATTGGCGAAAGCTTCAAGCTGGGCCCGAAATGTCTCAGCTACGACGAAAGCGCGTTCCATCCTCCCGATTTCAGCGCGAACATGAGCGCCAGGCCGAAACGCACGGGGCTACTCGGCGAAGAAGTAGGCGGCGTCACCGGCGAAGCGACGCTGCGCGGCTACACGGGCCATATCAGCAGCATTGGCACGTTCAACGGCCACTACTTCGAGATCACGTTCACGAGCAGCGCGTTTCGCAACCAGAACTGGCGTTGCGCCATGCTCACATCGTTCGGGTTCTCTTGGCCGCGCGTTCCCCTCGGTGGCTGGCGCAAGGCGAAGCGGCCGCGCAAGTAGACGCACGGCGCCCGGTGGCGGCCCACGTCGCGGGCTAGCACACTTCGGCCTAAGGCGGTGTACCACTAGCGGCGCTAGGAGACCTTCTCTCATTCGCACAGGGTCTCTCACCGACGCCCTAATGAATGAGTGAAAACCGAAAGACTGCTGACCTTCCGCTCGCTGTGTGGCCGTGCGCGCAACGCACAAGCCAATGGCAGCGATACGGACGTTATCTCGCGGAGTCCAACCGCCATCCCGGCAAGATGCTGCCCGCGCTCGCACGGCGGGCCATCGAAACGTACAGCGAGCCGGGCGCGCTCGTGGTCGATCCGATGTGCGGCATCGGGACGACGCTCGTGGAGGCGATCGACCTCGGGCGACGCGCTATCGGCGTGGAGTTGGAGCCTCGCTGGGCCAAGCTCGCCGCCGCCAACATCGAGCACGCGCACGAGGACGCACCCACTCGCTCGCTGGCACAGGTGACCGAAGGCGACGCGCGGCAACTTGCGCGCGTGCTCACAACCCAGGCGCGGCGGCTCGTAAGCCCCGAGCGAGACGGCGCCGTTCGCCGTATGGCATACGGCGTCGCTGACTTGATCCTCACGTCGCCCCCGTATGCGTGTGAGATCGCCGACCTCAACACCGTCAGCGGACCCGAGCCTCTACGACGAGATGACACGACCAACTACAGCCGCGACCGGCGCAATCTCGGTCATGCGCGCGGGAGCGCGTACCTCGTGGCTATGGACGACATCTACCGGGCGTGCGCGGCAGTGCTCAAGCCCGGCGGGTTTCTCGTATGCGTCACCAAGGACATGCGCTCGGGCGGCGGTGGCGCGCTGCGCAATCTCTCAGGCGAAACGATCGCGCTCTGCGAGGGTGCCGGCCTGATCTACTGGCAGCGCGTCATAAGCCTGCTGGCGACCGTCCGCGACAGCGAACTGGTCATGCGCCCCTCGTTCTGGCAGACGCTCCACGCCCGCCGCCGCCGCGCGAAAGGCGACCGCACGCAAGTCGTCGCGCACGAGGACGTGCTCGTGTTCCGCAAGCCTCACTCTCAACAATCGAGCGTCACGGCGCGCAGGCGGGCGGCATGACTGAGGGAATGATCCTCGACCTGTTCGCGGGAGGCGGCGGTTGGGATGAGGCTCTGCGGACCCTCGGTTATGCGGCGCTCGGTATAGAGAACGAGCCATGCGCGTGTCAGACCGGGCCCGCTGCCGGGCACGCACGGCTGCGGGCCGATGTTTCACTGCTGGACCCACGCGACTTCGCGCCGCTATGGGGGCTGATCGGCTCCCCGCCGTGCCAGGCGTATTCGAGCGCCGGCAAGTGTCTGGGGCGACTCGACAAGCCACGGGTCATCTCGTGCGCGCACGAGATCGCAGCCGGACACGACAGCCGCGCCCAGCACCTGCGCAGGTGCCGCGACCATCGCTCATTGCTCACGGTGGAGCCACTGCGCTACGCCCTCGCGCTTCGCCCGCGCTGGATCGCGCTTGAGCAAGTTCCCGCAGTCCTTGAGCTGTGGAGCCTGTTCGCGCAACTGCTCGGCGCGCATGGCTATCAGACGGCCACCGGGATTCTCAGCGCCGAGCGCTACGGCGTGCCACAGACCCGCAAACGGGCGTTCCTGATCGCCTCCCTGGACGGCCCGGTAAGCCTCCCGGCTCCCACGCACCGCTCCTACAACCCGCGCCGCCACGACACCCCTGCGGACGAGCTTCACCTGCTGCCGTGGGTCAGCATGGCCCAAGCGCTCGGCTGGACACCGACCGATCGGGTTGGCTTTCCCCGTCGTAGTGACCAGGACGACGGCAAGAGCTTCCGGGAGCGCGACCGCCGCGCGGCGTCGGCGCCCGCGTTCGCGCTGACCGGACGGGTGCGCTCGTGGACGCGCGAGCAGAGGGCGTGGGTGGAGGTCAGGCGCAGCGGCGAGCGCATCCACGAGGGCTTCGACCCCACGAGCGCACCGTCGCAAACCGTCACCCCCAAAATCAATCGCTGGCAGCCCCGCGGCGTCGCGCCATCGTCCGATCCCCGCCCGGCGCAGGCAGACGCAGACCTCGGGTGGCCGGCTCGTCGTCCAGCTCCGACGCTCACGACAACGCGCCGCTCCAAGGACGGCGCGCTCGTCGGCCGCCAGCTCCCAAGCGGCGAGGGACAAGAGCGCGGAGGCTGGGCGTGGCGCAACGGAACCCGCGCGAGCGCGACCGTGCGCGAGACAGACGAGCCCGCGCCGACCATCCATTTCGGTCACTGCGCAAACAAGGTCGAGTGGGTGCCACCCGACGCCGACACGCCGCACGACCAAGCGTCAACGCCTCCGTGGGCGCAGGAGCGCCCAGCGACGACCGTCGCGTGCGACACGCGGGTTCAGCCACCGGGGCACAAGGAGAACGCGAGCGACCCGCCCGGCCGCTATCAACAGCGTCGCGGCGCCAACGCCGTGCGCGTCACGATCACACAAGCTGCGGTCCTCCAAGGCTTCCCGCCCGACTACCCCTGGCAGGGCACAAAGACCAGGCAATTCGAGCAGGTCGGCAACGCCGTCCCTCCGCCGCTCGCCCGCCACGTACTCACGGCTGCGCTACGGCCCAGCCAAGGCGACCGGAAGCGCACCGGCCCGCGTGGAGGCACCCGGCGATCCGCGCGCAGATCAAGGTCGCGGCAATCGACGGTGCGCGCATGACACGATCCACCAAGCCGGTCGTCGTCAGCCTTGCGCCCGCGTATGCTGAGGCCGAACGTGTCCGGTGCGACGGTGAGAGACGCAAGCGAGGACGACGCGCCAGCGTGCGCGGCGATCTACGCACCATACGTGCGCGAGACGGCCGTCAGCTTCGAGGGCGAGCCGCCGACGCCCGCGCAGATGGCCGAACGCATCGCGGCGGCAACGCGCACGCACGCATGGGTCGTGCTCGAAGACGACCACCGCGTCGTCGGCTACGCCTACGGCGGGCCGCACCAGACGCGAGTGGCCTACCGCTTCTCATGCGAGGTCAGCGTCTACGTCGAGCAGGGTCGGCGACGCGCCGGCTCGGGTCGCGCGCTGTACGAGGCGCTGTTCGACCGGCTCGCGGCGCGTGGCTACCTGATGGCGGTCGCGGGTATGACGCTGCCGAACGAGGCGAGTGTGGGCCTGCACCGGGCGATGGGCTTCGAGCCGGTCGGCGTGTATCGGCGGATCGGCTTGAAGCTCGGCGCGTGGCACGATGTCGCCTGGGTGCAGCGGGCGCTCGGCGTCGAGCAGGACCCTCCCGCCGAGCCGCGCTGAGGCGACCGGGCGCGTCTTTGAGCGCAGGGGACGGCTGCTCCTTTTCCCGAGGCTCGACCCGCTGCCGCTCGATGAGCGCGTTCTCCGCACCAGCACGCCAGAAACGCGCCCCGGGCCTGTCCACACGATGCGCGAGACCTTATCTCTGTCAGGACCTTGAGATCACGGCTCGGGTCTGCTCTGATCGCAGGCAGCGATGCACCACGCTCGCGGGACACGGCAAGCAGCGCCAGCGCCGGCCCCTCTTTGGCCGGCGCCTCGCGCAGGCCACTGGCGCCGACACGGCAGGCACATGACGGCCGCGATCGAGGTGCGCGAGCACTGGGTCACGAAGCAGCAGCTCGCCGATCACCTGCAAGTCACCCGCCGCTGGATCGAGATGCAGCAGCACCAAGGCCTCCCCTACCTGCGGATGGGCGGCATGAACCGCTACATCGTCTCCGAGGTCGAGGCATGGCTACGCGAGCGCTACGCCTCCACCGTGGCAAAGGAGGGCGTGCCCGATGCCGGTTAACCGAGGCTCACGTCACAGTCCGAAGTGGTCCGGGTTCGCCAAGTACAAGGGCCGCAGGAAGTGGATCGGCACGCACGACAACATGGAGGAGTTCCGCAAAGCCAAGGAACGATGCCTAGCGGAACTGCGCGAGGAAGTCGCCAACCCCTCCCGGTGCGTCGCTCCCACCGTGCTTGAGTTCGCAGGCGCAACGATTCACGAGAACGGCCGGATCACCATGACGTGGCCGGATGGCGAGGCGACGCAGAAGGAGACGGGGCGACGCGATTCGTCCGTGCGACGGTTGCGCGATGGGCTGCGACCGTTCCTCCGCGAGTTTCACGACCGGCCGATCGACAGCTTCTCTCGTGATGAGGCGGTGACGTGGACGCGGCCGAAGGGCGCCAACATTCAGCAAGCTGTACGGCAGTTCTTCAACCACGCGCTCGACCGCGACTTGATCGAGCGCAACCAGTTCACCCGCCTTGGAGCGAGCAAGCGCAAGCGCCGAGTAGATCGACCCGACTTCGAGATCATCACCGACGAGCAGTACGAGCGACTGCGCCACGCCGCCCGCGAAAGCCGGGCCGACGATTACGGGCTCGTCCTTGAGGGAGCGACTCTCGGCGTGGGCGACGCAGCGATGCGTCCCGGCGAGGTATTCGCGTTGCATCGCCCCGATATTCACTTCCCGGAGAACCTGATCCATGTGCGCTGGCAACTCGACCTCGACACCGGCAAGATCACATGGCCCAAGGATGACGACGGCCGATGGGTCGTAATGAGCCCCCGCTTTCGCGCGCACCTAGAAACGATGCCGCATCGAGGAAAGACGATCGACCGTACCAAGGGCGAGATCGTGTTCCCGGCGACGCGCGGCGGCTATATGCTGCGCAGCACTTGCGTCAAACCTCTGGCACTCGGTACGCGCATCGGCAGGGATGCCAGGCCAGGAGTTCTACGAGTTGAAGCACCGCGCGATTCAATGGATGGTCGATCCCGTCGAGGACGGCGGCCTCGGCCTCGACCCCGCGACGGTCGCAGAAACGGTCGGCCACGATGACGGCGGCTACCTGATCGCCACCGTCTACACCAAGCTCGGCCGCCGCCGTGCGCTCGCGCGTGCGCAGCGCGCGATGGACGACTACGGGCAGCGGATCACCGCCGCCGAGACACCGCGCCACCTTCACGTCGTCAACTCCGCATAAAGCACACGCCGACGCCTCCCGTAGGCAATGCTGTACAGATGTCGCCGAGTCCCGAAACACCTACCCTCCCCCGTGCAGCGCAATCGTCAGCCTATCTGAATCAGGCGCTTGAGGCGCTGACCGCTGCCAGTAGCGCACCCGCGCTCTATGCCGAGATAGCGGACTACTACCACGGCTCGATGCTGGAGGCCTCGCAGCGTCGGCTCAGCGCCATGAACCGTCGCCTCAGCTTCCTACGGAACGCTGTGCTGTTTGCTGCCCTCTCCGCCGAGGCGTATGCCAATGAGTTCCTTGAGGCTGCGCTGCCCGCACGAGACGCGCAGGCGCTGGATCGGCTCGTTACGACGGAGAAGCTGTTGATCGGCTCCCGCCTGGTCGGCGTCGAGCCGCCGCTCGACCGTGGAAGGCTGCCCTTGCAGCGACTATTCGCTCTCTTCGAGGTCCGCAACGTCCTCGTACATCCGCGTCGCTCAGGCGCCAAGAGCATCAGTGCCTACTCGCACAACGTCACCGAGCAGGACAAGGAGCTGGTCGGTCCCAAGGCCGCCGCCAGCTACATAGTGGTCGTCGCCGAGCTGACCGTTCGGTTGGAGCCGTACATGCCGGGGCGATCATTCATTGGCGAGGCCACAACCATCGTCAAGCACCGTGCCGTATTGGACGCTCATCGCAAGCTGCTTGGCGATGAGATTTTGGTCGTGCCCGACCCCGAGGATGCGGCGCCCGTGCCGCTGCTCATCCAGATGCAGCGCCGCGCTGACAAGCGCGCACGCTAGTCGTCGGCGGCGACCCCGATCAAGTCGCTGGTCGCCGGCCGGGGAAACCGCCTTGCATCCCGTTTGCATCCCGTTTCCGCAGCCTTGCATCCCATTTGCGGCCCTCCAGACCACCGAACAGCCGCGAACACGGGCAAACCGCGTCCCGCTAGGGCCAGTGTTCCCGGGGGTTTTCGCCCGTGTTCGCTGGCCTTCGCGGTTCTCTAACCAATCGGGGCGCCCGGATTCGAACCGGGGACCTCGGCCACCCAAAGGCCGCGCGCTACCAGGCTGCGCCACGCCCCGACGCGCGCTCAAGTCTACTGCCACCCACCGCGCTCGACGCTCAGACGGATGTCTATCCTGCGCGAGCCCCACCCGTCCCCAACCAACCACCCGCGCCCGCTCACCCGCTGGCCGAAACGGGGATGCGAGCCGAAGGCGAGTGTCTCCCGGCTTCGGTAGGGTCCCGCTTCGCGATGGCTGACGTTCGACCCCTGCGCGCGCTGCATTACGACCTCTCCGTGGTCGGAGCCCTCGGCGACGTCGTGGCCCCTCCCTACGACGTGATCGACGCCGCACAGCGAGCCGCGCTGATCTCACACTCCCCGTTCAACGTGGTCGCGGTGGATCTCCCCCGGGCACCTACCGCCGGCAAGGGTGGCGCCGACGGCCAGGAGAGCGTTGCAAGCGAGCGCGCCGATCCCTACCGGGTCGCCGGCGAGCTGTTTGAGAGCTGGCAGCTGCAGGGCGCCGTCGTGCGCGACTCGCAGCCCGCTATCTGGGCGCACACCCAGCGATACACCGGCCCCGACGGGGTGGCGCAAACCCGGCGCGGGTTCTTCTGCAGGGTGCGCATCGAGGAGTACGGGACGGGTCGAGTCCGCCCGCACGAGCGTACCCACCCGGGCCCGAAGGAGGATCGGCTGCGCCTGACGCGCGCCACGCGCGCCAACATGTCGCCGATCTTCTCGCTCTACTCCGACCCCTCCGGAGCGGCATGGCAGGCGCTCGAGCCCGTCACTGCCAAGGAGCCGTGGGGCGAGGCGAGCGATGCGGAGGGCACCGTCCACCGCTTGTGGCGGGCCACCGACGAAGCCGTGATAGCCGCCGTGCAGGCTGCGACGCGCGACTCCGAGCTGCTGATCGCCGACGGCCACCACCGCTATGAGACCGCGCGCGCCTATGCCGAGGAGGTGGGCGGCGAGGGGGATCACCGCTACGTGCTGATGTGCCTGGTGGCGCTCGAGGATCCCGGGCTCACGGTGTTCCCAACCCATCGCCTCGTCAAGGGTCTGGACGCCTCGCGCCGCGAGGCGCTGGCGGATGCGCTGCACCGCGACTTCGAGGTTACGGAGATACCGCTCGAGCAGCTGGCGCCGCCTCCCGGCGGAGGCTTGCTGCAGCTTGGCTACATCGACTCTCACACGCAGCGCCCACTGCGACTGACGCTGAAGGACCAAGGGATCGCCGACGCCGCCCTGCCCGACTGCTCCGATGCCTACCGGCGCCTGGACACGGGCGTGCTGGAGACGCTGTTGTTGAAGGGCGCGCTGGGGCTCTCCGACGAGGACGTCTCCCACCTGCACGACTTCCGCTACGCCCGCACCGCCGGGGAGGCGCTCGAACTGGTGCGCAGCGGCGAGTACGACGTCGCTTTCCTGATGCGCCCGACCCCGGTGGCACAGGTCAGAGACGTCGCGAGCGCCGGCGAGAACATGCCGCCCAAGTCCACCTTCTTCTTTCCCAAGCTGCTGACGGGGCTCCTGTTCAATCCCCTGTGAAGCCCTTCCCGCAACATGCTTGATGTCCGCCCTTGGAAAAGGTCCTTACATAACTACCATCTGTTGTGGGGAGGCGATTGGAGACGACTGGATCGGAAAGGCGTAGAGCCATGAAGGCAACAGCGAAGCGCAGCGATGGGCGGTTCAGGCACAGCGTGCGGGTGCGCGACCATGAGCTCACGATCGACGAGGGCACCGAGGCGGGCGGCGAGGACGCCGGCCCCGATCCTCAGGAGCTGCTGGCGGCGAGCCTCGCGTCGTGTACGGCGATCACGCTGGAGATGTACGCGGCTCGTAAGGGCTGGGAGATTGGAGAGGTGGAGGTGGCGGTGGAGTACACCCCCGGCGAGCGCGGCTGCCCGACGCGCTTCGAGCTCGTGGTGGGGCTGCCCGGGGATCTCCCCTCCGAGCAGGTGGAGCGTCTGCGGGTGATCGCGGCCAAGTGCCCCGTGCATCGCACGCTGGACGGGGAGGTGATGTTCGAGGAACGCCTCGAGCGGATCGCCCCCCTCCAGCCCGCGTCGAGCGTGGCGGCTTAGGCGCCCTGGCAACGCCGGCGGATCAGGTTTCGGCGGCGGTGCTGGTGCCGCTGTTCCTCGACGTGGGCGGCGAACCCCACGCGGTGCTCACCCGTCGCCGCGCCGACCTGCGTAGTCATGCGGGCGAGATCTCCTTCCCCGGCGGGCGGCGCGACCCCGAGGATCGTGACCTGCGCGAGACCGCGCTGCGCGAGGCCGAGGAGGAGATCGGCCTGGCGCCGGAGGAAGTGAGGGTGCTGGGCGAGCTCTCCCCCGTCTCCACGTTCGTGACCGGCTACCTGATCCACCCCTTCGTCGGGCTGATCTCGGCTGGCCGATCTTCGATCGGTCAGGGCTGGCGGCCCTCGCCGCGCGAGGTGGACGTGGTGCTGGAGCTGCCGCTGCGCGCGCTGCGCGACAGCAAGACACGCACGACGATGGAACGCCGCGGGATCTCCTTCGAAACCGATGCTTACATCGTCGCCGAGCACCTCATATGGGGCGCCACCGCGCGGATCCTCGACGACCTCTACGAGCACATCGACGCGATCCTGCCCGCTGGGGCGACCCCTCCTTAGAGTTGGGCGGCCTCTCTTAGGCGGCCAGCAGCGAGGACAGCCCCCCGCGCGCCTGCTCCAGCCAGCGGGGCATGTCGGCAGGGTCGGCGTGCAGGATGGTCAGCGGGATCGAGTTGCGGTGGGCAATCTCCCGCGCGATCCGCCCCCCCTCTGCCAGGGCGCCGGCGGGCATTGAGGGCCCGGCGGCCTCGTAGACGAGGCCGCGCACAGTGGAGTCGATCGCGCTTTCCGCGAAGGCGCGCAGGCGGTCGTTGTGCAACGCCAGCAGTTGCTCTTCGGGGCCGGTGGCGCCGCCCAGCAACCAGCAGGCGATCGTGACTCCCTCCAGCACGCCGCGCAACGTGCCGAGGCGGTTGGGGTCGCCGATCCAGCACTCCGCGCCCGCCGCCTCGATCCCCGCACGGCGCTCCTCGGTGCGGGTGACGATGCGCACGGCGTGCCCCTCCCGCTCCGCCTCGGCAAGCCTCAGGCCCCGGCAGCCACCCCCGACGATCAGTAGTCGCGCCACCGCGGGAGCCTATCCGCACCCTGAAAAAAATGGGCGCCGCGGCCATCATGAAAAAACGGGCGCCGCAGCCATCGTGGCCACGGCGCCCTGTGAGGAGACCGGCACTCAGCCTCAGCCTGTGCCGAGGCTTCCTCGAGCGCCACCGGAGAGGTATGGGTAGCGGCGCTCGAGCAAGCTCCGGCAGCAGACGTTCAGCCTTGTCTGGCCCTCCCCTGCCTGTCCCTCGGGTCAATCCCTGCCATCCACGCAAATGAAAACACAAAACGAGAGACTTGTCAAGGGAGATATGTCAAAGAAAGTTTTTTTGAAGCGGGCCGTGGCTGGCTGCGGGCCAGACCTGGCGAGCTTCTGAGCGTCCGGTGGCTGGCCACGGGCCAGACGCGACGAGCTTCCACGGGCCAGACGGGTCGAGCTCGAGAGGGGGATGGGCCCAAAGTCTCGCCAGCCTCCAATACCATCCGCCACCGATGAGCAACCCTTGCCGCAGAGCGCGACGATGACCAGCCGTCCCCCCCAGCCCGAGCCGCGCGGCGTCGACGAGGCTGGTGAGGCCGCGCGCGCCCCAGACATCGTGAGCATGGACAAGATCGTGGCGCTGTGCAAGCGCCGCGGCTTCATCTTTCCCTCCTCGGAGATCTACGGAGGGGTGGGCTCGACCTACGACTTCGGCCACTACGGAGTGCTGCTGAAGGGCAACGTCAAGGCCGAGTGGTGGCGCGCGATGCTGCAGGAGCGCGACGACATCGTGGCGCTCGACTCGGCCATCCTGCAGCACCCACGCGTGTGGGAGGCCTCTGGGCACCTCGCGGGCTTCACCGATCCACTGGTGGATTGCCGTACCTGCGGGCAGCGCTTCCGCGCCGACCATCTCGGAGACCTTCAGTGCGGGCGCAAACCCTCCAAGCACCCCGGCGAAGCCGAGGAGTGCGACCTGACCGAGGCGCGCGACTTCAACCTGATGTTCGAGACGACGATCGGGCCCGTCAAGGAGTCGGGCGCCACCGCCTACCTGCGCCCGGAGACCGCCCAGGGGATCTTCATCAACTTCAAGAACGTGCTGCAGTTCTCCCGCAAGAAGCCCCCTTTCGGTATCGCCCAGATCGGCAAGTCGTTCCGCAACGAGATCACCCCCGGCAACTTCATCTTCCGCACGCGCGAGTTCGAGCAGATGGAGATGGAGTACTTCGTCCCGCCCGCCGAGTCGCAGCGCTGGTTTGAGCACTGGCTGGCGGAGCGGATGCGCTGGTACACCGAGCTCGGCTTGCGCCCCGACCACCTGCGTCTGCGCGCGCACGACCTCGACGAGCTCTCGCACTACTCCTCCGGCACCAGCGACGTCGAGTACCTCTTCCCCATCGGCTGGTCGGAGCTCGAGGGGATCGCCAACCGCGGCAACTTCGACCTCACCCAGCACGCCAAGTTCTCCGGGGAGAAGCTCGAGTACTTCGAGCAGGCCACCGGGGAGCGCTATGTGCCGCACGTGATCGAGCCGGCGGCGGGGGCAGACCGGGCGACGCTGGCGTTCATGGTGGATGCCTACGACGAGGAAGTCGTCGGGCGCGAGGGCACGGGCGAGGGCGAGCGCCGTACCGTTCTGCGCCTGCACCCGCGTCTGGCGCCGGTGAAGGTGGCGGTGCTGCCGCTCGTCAAGAAGGACGGACAGCCCGAGCTCGCGCGGGAGGTGTATCGCGCGGCGCGCGGTCTGGTGCAGGCCGAGTACGACGACGGCGGGGCGATTGGCAAGCGCTACCGCCGTCAGGACGAGATCGGCACGCCCTTCTGCGTGACGATCGACCACGAGAGCGTCGCCGAGGGCACCGTGACCGTGCGCGATCGCGACTCGCTCACGCAGGAGCGCCTACCAATCGACGGCCTCGCGCAAGAGCTTCAGCGGCGGGTGCAGGCGCCGTGGACCACTCCAAAGCTTGTTGCGCCGGGGTAGCCGGAGAGCATCATGAATGGGCTGGAGGAGTATTGAAAAATCTAAAGGCCGTGCGCAATGGCACACGCCTTTTAAAAAGTGCATATACACCTGCACCCCCCGACCGCAGCGACCTTTGTATATACCTGCATCCACAAGCACGACCGCGACCTTGCCGCCAACGGAAGATAGGAGCGACATGGACTTCGATTTGACCGACGAGCAGCGCCTGATCCGCGACACCGCGCGCGAGTTCACCGACCGCGAGATCGTGGTGCAGTCGCGCGAAAACGCCCGCGCACACCACTTCGACACGGATCTCGTCAAGAAGGTGGCCGCGCAGGGCTACCTCGGCGCGATCGTTCCGCAGGAGTACGGCGGCGCGGGCCTCGACTACTTCAGCTATGGCCTAGTCGTCGAGGAGATCGGGCGCGGTGACTCCGCGATCCGCACCGTGATCTCGGTGCAGACCTCGCTTGTGTGCTCGGGGATCGTCAAGTTCGGCACCGAGGAGCAGAAGCGCAAGTATCTGCCGAAGCTGTGCTCGGGCGAGTGGCTGGCGTGCTTCGGGCTGACCGAGCCCGACACCGGCTCGGACGCCGCCAACCAGAAGACGCGCGCGCGCAAGACCGACTCCGGCTGGGTGATCAACGGCGCGAAGATGTGGATCTCGATGGGCAACTACGCCAAGCTCGCGGTGATCTTCGCGCAGACCGACCCCGCGCTCGGGCACAAGGGAATCGCTTGCTTTCTGGTGGACACCGACCAGCCGGGCTATACGGCGCAGACGATCGAGCACAAGATGGGCCTGCACGCCTCCGACACCGCGTCGATCTCACTGCAAGACGTCGAGGTCTCAGACGACGACGTACTCGGCCAGGTCGGCGACGGGTTCAAAATCGCGATGTCCAACCTCGACTCCGGGCGCTACTCGGTGGCCGCCGGCTGCGTGGGCATCTGTCAAGGGTGCGTCGATGAGTCGGTCAAGTACGCCAAGGAGCGCGAGCAGTTCGGGCGGCCGATCGCGAGCTTCCAGCTGGTGCAGGCGATGATCGCCGACATGGTGCTGAAGACCGACGCCTCGCGCATGCTCGTGTGGCGGGCGGGCTGGCTCAAGGACCAGGGCCGGCCGAACACGCTGGAGACCTCGATCGCCAAGCTGCACGCCACCGAGGCGTCGCTGGAGTGCGCGAACATGGCGATCCAGGTCCATGGGGGCGCGGGCTACGTCGACGACCACCCCGTCGAGCGCTACTTCCGCGACGCGCGCGTGACAACGCTGTACGAGGGGACGTCGCAGATCCAGAAACTGATCATTGGGCGCGCGATGACCGGGATCAACGCGCTGGTCCCCGCCTGAGATGGAGCCGGCGCGCATCATCGGCGTGCTCGGCGCCGGCACGATGGGCTCGGGTATCGCCCAGCTGGCGTGCCGCGCCGGCGCGCGGACCCTGCTTCACGACCCGATCCCCGAGGCGCTGCAGCGAGGCGCGCAACGTGCGCGGGAGGGGCTCGAGAAAGAAGCGGCGAAGGGTCGCATCTCCTCAGAGGAGGCGCAGGCTGCGCAGGGACGCCTGGAGGTGGTGGACAACTTGGAGGCATTTGCACCGTGCGAGTTGGTGATCGAGGCGGCGCCCGAGCTGCCCGAGCTCAAGCGCGAGCTGTACGGGCGGCTGTCGGAGATCGTCAGCGACACGTGCGTGCTCGCGAGCAACACCTCATCGCTGCCGGTCACCGGGATCGCGGCCGCCGCCACCCACCCCCAGCGGGTGGTCGGCATGCACTTCTTCAACCCCGCGCCGCTGATGAAGCTGGTGGAGGTGATCGCGGGGATGCTCTCGGACGAGCGCGCTTTGGCGGTCGCGGACGCGACCGGGCGTGCGATGGGCAAGACCGTGATCCGCGCCACCGACGGCCCGGGCTTCCTCGTCAACCGCTGCAACCGCCCGTTCGGCCTTGAAGCGCTGCGACTGCTGGGCGAGCACGTCGCCGATGTGCCAACGATCGACCGCATCGTGCGCGTCGGCGGCGGCTTTCGCATGGGGCCGTTCGAGCTCAGCGACCTCGTCGGCGTCGACACCGGCTTCGACGTCGCCAAGAGCTTCTACGAGCTCTCATTCGGCGAGCCGCGCTGGCGCCCCTCCCCGATCCAGGCGCGGATGGCGGCCGCGGGCCTGCACGGACGCAAGACCGGCCGCGGCTACTACGACTACTCAGGCGACACCCACCGGCCGGAGGACCCCCCGTCGCCTCCGCGCACCGCCGGGGCGACCGTGCAGGGCGACGGTCCGCTGGCTGACGCGCTGCGAGAGATCGCGCACGCGGCGCCGGTCGCCGGTGGGCCGGCTGCGGCGAACGACAGCCCCTCCGGAGGCCCGCCGCGCATCGTGGTGAACGGACTTGGCGGCACCATCGAAGGAGAGCCGTTCCACGCGGTCGTGCCGCTGTCACTCGTGGAGGTCACCGGCGAGGTCGGCGAGCAGGCGTTTGGGGCGCTCGGACTGCACACCGCGCGCGTGGGGCACTCCCCGGGGGGTGTGCTGCCGCGGATCATCTGTCAGGTGATCAACGAGTGCGCGTTTGCGCTTGGCGAAGGCGTGGGCAGCGCCGAGGACATCGACGCCGGCATGACGCTCGGGATGAACTACCCCCGCGGCCCGTTCGCGTGGGCGCGCAAACTGGGCGTCGAGCAAGTGCGGGCGACGCTCGACGCGCTGTGGGAGTCCTACCGCGAGGAGCGCTTCCGCGCCGCCCCGGCACTGCGTCGGCTCCAACGGGAGGCGTGAGCCGCAGCTTGGCCCTACGGCTGATGTGAGCCGCGACTACTCGTCGCCACCCGCGGTCTGAACCGCGGCGGGCGTCGCCCACTGCTCTTCGGCTAGATCGCCAATCGGGATCCCTGCGGGCGTCGGCACCTCAGGTGTGTCGCGCAGATACCACTCGGCGTCGAGCGCCGCCTGGCAGCCACTGCCGGCGGCGGTCACCGCCTGGCGGTAGGTGTGATCGACAAGATCACCCGCGGCAAACACGCCCGGGCGGTTGGTGCGGGTGGAGCGACCCGCGGTGATCACATACCCGTTTTCGTCCACGTCGATCTGCCCGCGCACCAGCTCCGACTGTGGCTCGTGCCCGATCGCGATGAACGCCCCGCTGATCTCCAGCTCGCGCTCCTCGCCGCTGCCGACGTCGAACAACAGCGCGCGATCGAGCGCACCGCTCTCACCGGGCAGCAACGCCTTGATCGTGTAAGGGGTGAGGAACTCGATGTTCTCCTGTGCGCGGGCGCGCTCCAGCATGATCTTCGAGGCGCGCCACTCGGGGCGGCGGTGCACGACAGCGACTCGCGAAGCAAACTTCGAGAGGAAGATCGCCTCCTCCATCGCCGAGTCGCCCCCGCCGACGATCATCGTCGGCGCGTCCTTGAAGAAGGCCGCGTCGCAGGTGGCGCAGTAGCTCACGCCCCTGCCCCCCAGCTCCTGCTCGCCGGGTACCCCCAGCTGCTTGTGCTCGGCGCCCATCGCGAGAATCACGGTGCGCGCGCGATGCTCGGTGTCGCCCACCCACACGCTGTGCACGCCCGCGGGTTCGCTCGCCAGCAACACGCGCTCGGCCTGATCTGTCTCCAGCCGCGCGCCGAAGCGCTCAGCCTGCGCGCGCATCTTGCCCATCAGCTCCGGCCCCATCATCCCCTCGGGAAAGCCGGGGTAGTTCTCGACGTCGGTCGTCTGCTGCAGCAGCCCGCCCCACGCAAACCCCTCGATCACCAGCGGCGCGAGGTTGGCGCGCGCGGTGTACAGCGCGGCGGTGTAACCCGCGGGGCCGCTGCCGACGATGATCGTGTTCTCGATGTCCGCCATGCTCATCCCTTTCGCGAGTGGTCCGCCCGTCGCGTCCAGCCTACACGGCTCCATTACTTTACTTTTTGAAGTATAGCAGGCGGAGGGCTTGGGGAGCATCCGCGCGCGCTGTCACGGCACACAACCGCCCGGGGGTGGGGCGTCCTGCCCCACCACTGTCCGCAGCTCCCCACCACGCAGCTCCAGCACTTCGTCGAACAGCTCCACGCCGAGCGGGCTGTGGGTGATCACGAGCACCCCGCGCTCGCCGGCTCCCGTGACGATCGCGCGCATCACCGACTCCGCCGTGGCGGCGTCGAGGTGTGCAGTGGGCTCGTCCAGCACGAGGAAGCGCGCATCGCTGAGCAGCGCCCGCGCGAGCGCGATCCGTTGGCGCTGGCCGCCGGAGAGCACGCCGCCGTCCTCGCCGACCAGCGTGTCGAGGCCGTCGGGCAGGGTGCGCACCCACTCGGCGGCGCCGGCGGCCTCCAGCGCCGCCCACAACTCCTCCTCGGTCGCCGCGCGCCGCGCGAGCTGCACGTTTTCGCGCAGCGTGGTGTTGAACAGGTGCGCATCTTGCGCGGCGATCGTCACCGCGCGACGGACATCGTCCTGGGAGAGCTCGCGCAGATCGACGCCGCCGATCCTCACGCTGCCGGCGTCGGGATCGCGGAAGCGCACCAGCAGCTGCGCGAGCGTGCTCTTGCCGGCCCCGCTCGGGCCCATCAGCGCGACCCGGCGCCCCGGTGCCAGGCACAGGCTGACGTGCTCCAGCACCCACGGCTCCGCGGGTGTGTAGCGCGCGCTGAGATCCTCCACCATCAGCTCGCCCTCCCCGGGCAGCGCCAGCGGGCGCGCCGGGTCGCGCACCGAGGGCTCGCGCGCGCACAGCTCCTCCAGGCGGCCGGCCGCCTCCGCGCAGGCGCGCAGGCGCCGCGCCGCGAGCGGCAGCGGCGCAAGTCCTTCGAAGGCGGCGAGCACCAGCAGCGCAATCGCCGCGAGCAGCACCCCCGCGAGCGCGCCGCGGTGCACCGCGGGTATCGCCACCACCAGCACCGCCACCACGCTCGCCCCGGCCGCCGCCGAGCCGAGCGCAGTGGCGGCGCCCGCCGCCACCCCATCGCGACGGGCGAGCGCGGCGAGGCGCCCGTCGGCCGCTCGCAGCCGCGCGATCCGCTCCCGCGCGCGCCCCGCCACCGCGAGCTCGGCGGCGCCTTCGATCGTCTCCACCAGCTCCGCCGTCAACGCCGCGCGCGCTGGCGCCTGACGGCGGCCCGAGGAGGAGGCGAGCAGCGCCACAAGCGCCGGCACCACCATGGCGGCCAGCAGCAGGCACACGAACACGACCGGGCCGGCCGCCGGCAGGATCGCCCATGCCACCAGTGAAGCGGCGCAGATCGTCAGCGCCGCCACGACCGGCGGCGCCAGCGCACGCAGGTAGAGATCCTGCAGCGCATCCACGTCCCCCACGAAGCGCGACAGCAGATCGCCGCCGCGCTGGCCGATCCCCGATCGGTCGCCCACATCGCCGGGTACGAGCGGCGCAAGGCGGCGGTAGAAGCGCCCACGCACGCGCCCCAACAGCCGCAGCGCGGCGTCGTGCGAGGCCAGCCGCTCGCTGTAGCGCAGCAGCGCACGGGAGATCGCGAACGCGCGCACGGCCACGATCGCGACGCTCAGCGCGAGCACGGGTGGGCGCTGGGCGGCGCGCGAGATCAAATAGCCGGAGGTGGCCAGCAGGCCGCCGGACGCAACGACCGCGCCGAAGCCCAGCATGATCGCCAGCCCCAGCCGGCGGCGCTCGGCGCCTCCGGCACGCGCCGCGGCCGCCAGGCTGGCGTAGCTGCCGGTCATGCGGCAATCTCCCGCGAAGCTCGGTAACAACGCCCCCCCACCACGGTGGTCGCGCCCATCATCCAGCCACCGGCTGCGCCGCGGCGAGATCGGACAATGCGAGTCGATGCGTGCGGCCACCGTCGAGTCTCACCACGCAATCGGCGCGTGCCGCCACACTGGCGTCGTGGGCGATCAGGAGTGTGGTGCGCCCCTCGGCGAGTCGCGCGATCGCGGCGCCCACCGCGGCGGCGGTGTCGGTGTCGAGATGCGCAGTCGGCTCGTCGAGCACCACCAGCGGAGCGTCGCGCAGGAACGCGCGCGCCAGCCCCACCCGCTGTGCCTGCCCGGCAGAGAGGCCGCGGCCGCCCTCCCCAACGGGCGTCTGCAGGCCATCGGAGAGCTGGTCCAGCAGCTCCTCCAGCCCAGCCGCGTGGGCCGCCGCGAGGATCCGCTCCCGCGCGGCGCCCGGAACGGCGAGCGCGATGTTCTGCGCGATCGTGCCCGCGAACAGGCGCGCGCGCTGCGGCACCCACGCGACGCGCTCGCGCCACGCCTCCGGTGCGATCTCGCGCAGGTCGCGCCCACCGCAGCTGACACGCCCCGCGGTCGGGTCGGCCAGGCGCAGCGCGAGCGCCGCCACCGTGCTCTTGCCCACGCCGCTGGGACCCACCAGCGCGGTGGTTCGGCCGGGCTCGAGCGCCAGCTCCAGCTCGCTCAGCACCGGCGCGGGACGATCGGGGTAGGCGAACGACACCGCCTCGAAGCGCAGCGGCTCGCACGCCGGGTCGGGCGCGCGGACGGCGCTCGCGCGGGCCACGTCGGCGAGTGGCACGGCAAGCGCCGGTGCCACGGCAAGCGCCGGCGGCGCGTCCAGCACCGCGAAGATCCGCTCCGCCGCCGCCATCCCGTCCGCGCTCGCGTGGAACTGCTGGCCCACGGCGCGCAGCGGCCCGTACAGCTCGGGCGCCAGCAGGAGCACGGTGAGGCCAGCCTGTAGGCCGAGGTGACCGCCGTCCAGCTGCAGGCCGATCGTCACCGCCACCAGCGCGGTGCCGATCATCGCGCACAGCTCCAACACCAGCGCGGAGAGGAACGCCACCCGCAGCGTCCCCATCGTCTCCACGCGGTAGCGTTCGCTGACGCGCTCGATCGTCTGCGCCTGCGCGGCCTCGCGGCGGAACGCGCGCAGCGTCGCCAGGCCACGCACCACGTCGAGGAAGTGGCCGCTCAACAGCGCCAGCGCCTGCCAGCGCGAGTGCGCCCGCGCGCGGGCGCCGCTGCCGACGAGGATCATGAACACGATCAGCAACGGGATCGTCAGCGCCAGCACACCGGCGGCGATCGCGTCCACCGGCACCACCCACAGCAGGATCGCCGCGGGCACGGCAGCGGCAAGCACGAGCTGCGGCAGGTAGCCGGCGAAGTAGGCCTCCAACGCATCCACTCCCTGCACGGCGGCCGCGGCGAGCTCGCCGGTGCGGTCCTCGACGCGGCTGAGCGGGGAGCGGACGAGCAGCTGCTCGGCCAGGCGTCCGCGCAGATCCGACATCACACGCGTCGCGCCGATCCGCCCCGAGGCCTCAAACGCGCCGGCGAGCAGCGCCCTCGCCACAACTACGGCGGCGAGCGCCACCAGCGAGCCGGTGACCGAAGCCGGGGGACGCCCGCCTTTGGCCGGCATCCCCGTTTCGGCCAGCGCCAGCGCCGTGTGGTGCACCGCGCTGCTCGCGATTACGTGCGCCAGCAGCGCCGCCTGCGCGACCACCGTGGCGGCCATCGCCACGCCCAGCCCCGCCGCCAGCCACAGTTGCACCCGCGCGGCGCGGCTCTCGCGCAGCAGGCGTCGGTCAACCCGCGTCCCCTCCCCGCCCACGGCGCGGCTGCGGCGCAGCGGGCGTCGGCCAGCGAGACGCTCGAGGGCTGGCTTCATAGGTCAGAAATTGTCCGGTAACTTGAGTACAAGAAAGTTTTGATATGCACGCTTATACTGTCAGCGATTGCGGTGATTCACTGATCGGGGGGCCTCGAGCGAGCTGTAGAGTCTGCTCCCAGCGAAGCTCGACGCGCCGGATGGATACGTTGCGAACCGAAGCGCAACGCATCAATCGGACACCTGCACGACGAGGAGGTCCAGTGTGATGTCAAGCCCATCGTCTGAACCGGATCAAGCGGAGGGGGCTGTGCGCGGGCCGCGACCCTCGCTCGGTGCCAAAGCGCCCTCCCAGGCCGCACTCGTTCCGGCCGCCACCCCCCCGGCCGCGGCCTTCCCGACCGCGTCGATCCCGATGGTCGCCACGAAGCTGCTGATCCCTCCGCCCGCCCGCCACCTGATCGCCCGCGGGCGCCTGTATGACACCCTCGACGAGGGTGTCGCGGGAGGCATCGTGTTGCTCTCCGCGCCCGCCGGCGCCGGCAAGACCGTGCTGCTGTCCGCGTGGATCGCGGCGCGGGAGCTGCCCGGCCCCGTCTGCTGGCTGTCGCTGGACGGCGAGGACAATGACGCCAATCGGCTGCTCGGGAACCTTCTGGGCGCGCTGCGCGGCGCAGGCGCACTGCAACCCGGCGGCGCCCTCGATGAGCTCGTCGCGCCGGTCGTCGCGCCGGCGGGAGCTGGCGCCGAGCGCTTCCTCGCGCTGCTCATCAACGGCCTCGCCGAGCTGCGCTCGCCTGTCGTGCTGGTGCTCGACGAGGTTCACGAGCTCACCGACCCCCGGGCAGCGGCCGCGATCGACTTCCTCGTCCGCCACGCCCCCCCACAGCTGCGCCTCGTGCTGGCCGGCCGCGCCGACCCGTCGCTGCCGACCGAGCGTCTGCGCGCGAGCGGAGCGCTCACGGAGCTGCGCATCGCCGAGCTCGCGCTTACCCGCAAGGAGACTGGCGAGCTGTGCGGGCGGCTGGAGCTGGCGCTCTCCGCAACGGAGATCGACTCGCTGTGGGAGCACACCGAGGGCTGGCCCGCCGCCGTGCGGCTGGCGGCACTGTCGCTGCGCGGGCACCCCCAGCCGACGCGCTTCCTGGCCGAGTTCGCTGGCACCGACAGGGCGGTGGCGGACTATCTGATCGCCGAGGTGCTCGCCCGCCTGCCGCGGGACAGTCGCGAGTTCATGCTGCGCACCTGCCTGGTGGACACAGTCAACCCCGAGCTGGCCGACGCCCTCACTGGAGGCGAGGGCGGGACGCTGCCGCTCGCTGAGCTCGAACGGCTCGGCGCACCGGTGCAGCCGACCGCCGCCGGCGGTCGCTGGTATCGCTATCACCCACTGTTCAGGGAGCTGCTGCGCGCCCACCTGCACCACGCCCACCCGCGGCAGATCCCCTCGTTGCACCGCCGCGCGGCGCGCTGGTATGCCGAGCAGGGGCAGGCGATGCCCGCCATCCGCCACGCGCTCGCTGGCGAGGATTGGAGGCAGGCCGGCAGGCTGATAGCCGAGCACTGGTTGGAGCTGTTCCTGCACGGCGGCTCGGCGGCGATGCGCGGCCCGATGGCGCAACTGCCGGGCGAGGTCGTCGCGTCCGATCCACGTCTGGCGGCGGCCGTCGCCGGCAGCCGTCTGCAGGATGGCGACCTCCAGGACGCCGAGCGCCACCTGGCGATCGCACGGGCGGCCAGCGAGCGGGCGCACCGGCAGGCCCAGAAGCGCCAGAGCGAGGCGCAGCAGACGAACCAGACCGAGATGAGCCGCACCGAAACCAGCCAGAGCGAGGCGATCATCGCCGCCGTCGCGCTGCGCCACGCGCGCCTGCGCGTGCGCCCGACCGAGGCCAAGCGCTTCGCGGACGAGCTCAGCGCCGCCGCGCACGACGGCACCCGCCACTGCTGGACAGCGCTGCGCAGCTTCGCGCTGTGTGACCTCGGCGCCACGCTGCTGTGGAGCGGCGGCGAGCGCGAGACGGCCGTCGCCCACCTGGACGAGGCGCTCGCGCTCGCGACCGAGCACCGCCACGAGCAGATCGCGCTCGACTGCCTCGCGCAGCTGGCGGTGGTGAACGTGCTGCGCGGCGAGCTGACGCAGGCCGAGGAGCGCAGCACGCGCGCGGTGGAGCTGGCCGAGCAGCGCGGCTGGTGCGAGGGCCCCGCGGCGGCGTGCGCCCATCTCGCGGCGGCCACCTGCGCCTACCAGCGGGGCGAGTTCGAGCGCGCCGAGGGTCTGCTCGCACGGGCCGCGGTTGCGGCCGACACCGCCGAGACGCCAGTGAGACTGACGATCGGCCTGTTGCAGGCGCTCACGCTCGCCGCCGCCGGGCAGCACTCCGCCGCTCGCGGCGCGCTGACGCTGAGCGCGATCCGCTCCGAGCTGGCGGACGGCGCGCCGGCGCCGGAATTTGTGCGCGTCGTACTCGACGACGCCGAGCCGCGGGTGCTGATGGCCGCCGGAGAGGTCGAGCAGGCGCGCGCGACGCTTGCGGGCGCACTCGAGCAGGCGCCTGACAGCGTCGCGCTGCTGGTGCGTCAGGCGAGCTTCGAGCTGCACGACGGCGAGCCCGAGCTGGCCCGCGCATCGCTCGCGCGAGCGCGCGCGCAGCAGCGGCAAAAGCCGCATCCGCATCCGGTGATCCTGCTCGAACAATGGCTGCTGCAGGCGCTCGCGGATCGGGCAGCCGGCGAGCACGAGGCCGCCTCCGAGGCGCTCGATCGCGCGCTGGCGCTGGCCGAGCGCGAGCCCTTCCGCGACGCATTCCTGCTGAACGGACCAGCAGTGCGCGAACTGCTGGAGCTCCAGGCGCAGGACGGCACCGCCCATCCCGCGCTGTTGGAGGTGCTGCTCGACGGCGTCGGCCAGGGTCCCGCGAGGGGAGTCGTGCTGGCCGAGCCACTGACCGAGCGCGAGGAGCGGATTCTGCGCTACCTGCCGACGATGCTCACCAACGCCGAGATCGGGGCCGAGGTGTTCGTGTCGCTGAACACCGTCAAGACTCATCTGCGCAGCATCTACCGCAAGCTCGACGCCAATGGGCGGGCCGACGCGGTGGAGCGAGCCCGCCAGCTGGGCCTGCTTCCCTCGGGGATCAAGCGCCCGCGCGTCGTGCAGCGGGTGTGACGTCACCGCGAGCCGCCCGCCTCGCCCGCACCACCCGCCTCCGCCGGACGATCGGGATGCCCGCCCGCCTCCTGCCCGCCCGCCTCCTGCCCGCCCGCCTCCTGCCCGCCCTCCGCTTGACCGGCGTCGCCCTCAGGCAGGCGCCTCACTTCGACCAGCTCCAAACCGAGCGCCTGAATCCTGTCGAGCAGACCGTGCAGCGCAGCCTGGTCGAGCACGGGGCCGCGCAACACCGTCTCCACCGACTGGACGGTCGCGTCCATACCCTCGAAGGCCCCGAGCAACTGCTCGCTCACTCGTCCCTTGATGTGGATCTCATAGCTCGTGCGTCTCACGCCAACCACGCTGAGCCTCTCCTTTGACCGGGTCTTCGGTCGTGCAGAACACGTTCTAAGACCACGGGGGATGAACGGTCGTCACCCAACGGGGGTGAGGACCGCGAGAATCGCGGGACGAGCCGAGAATCGGGGGACGAGCCGAGAATCGCGGGACGAGCGCGTTACGCCGGCGAGAGCGTCGAGCTGCCGCCGTGGCGCTCGCGTCGCGAGAGCATGATCCCGGCGAGCGCCAGCCACGCCTCGACGAGGCCGCGCACGATCAGCGCGATACCGAGCACGATCGCGAAGGTGTAGATGCCGAACTGGGGCCAGGAGACGATCAGGATCCCAACCGCGAGATCGACCAGCCCCTCGAGAATTCTCCACCCGCGTCGTTCGCGATACTCGGCCGCGGCGACCAGCTCGAAAACGCCGGCGATCATCAGGAAGATCCCGAACGCGAGTGCCAGTACGGTGATCGAGTCCGAGGGATGCCTGATCACGATCGCGCCGGCGATCAACGCGATCACCCCCCGCCACAAACCGGCGCCGCGCACCTCCTTGACGGCAATCCCCACGCAGATCCAGAGCGTCCCCACCACCAGCAGGTAGATGCCGAGAATCACCGCCAGCGTGCTCAGCGTGCGGTGCGGGGAGACGAGCAGCAGGACACCGACGGCCAGCGTGCACACCGCGACGAGCAGCAGCACCCACCATGTCCAGCTTGGCGCCTCCTCGGCGCTGGGTGTGCCATCGGGACTTATGAATGCTTGGCTTGCCATTGCTGTGAGCAGCCTGCGCGCAATCTGGGTGAGCGGACCTCACCCGCGGGGGATGATCAGCTGAGCGCTTCTTCGGCCTCCGCAGCGGCGAGCAAACCGACCTCGACGAGGTCGCGGGGGTGCACCCATGTGTCGAGGATCGGGAAGCCCCCGGCGCGCACGATCGCCTCGCGCAGGGGGATCGCCCAGCGGTGCTCCAGCAGCGCGATCGCGACCGCCGTGTCGGGTGGGATCTCCTCGAGCACGTCGAGCAGGTCCTCCTCGCCGAGGCCACCACCCTCCTGCGACCACAGCCGGGCCGCACCCTCGGCATCGCCGCCCGCCACCTCGCCGAGGCCGACCAGCGCCTTGACGACCGCGCCGAACTCCTGCGCCTCCTCCTCTGAGAGGTCGCTGATCTGGGCCTTGGTGATGACGCCGTCGGCATCCTTGTTCACCACCAGCACGTCGATCACGCGCGCGACGTCATGCTCCCTGAGGCTCTCCAGCTGGGCGAGCACCTCGCCTTGAAAGTCGGGCTGGTCGAAGCCCACGACGAGCAGCTGCACGGGACCGATCATGCGAGGACCTTCTGCTTCTCGCGCTCGAACTCCTCGGGCGTCAGCACGCCGCTGTCGCGCAGTTCCCCAAGCTGCTTGAGCTGTTCGATGACCGTCCCGCCCGCCGCCGGTGCAGCGGCCGCCGGGGCCGCGGCCGGAGGCGGGGCGCTCGGCGGCGCCTGCTGGCTTTCCACTTCGGCCAGTCGCTGCTCCTGCGAGGACTCCCGGGCGGCCCGGTTGGCGCCGGCCTTGCCGGCCATGTAGCCCATCCCACCGACCATTGCGCCCCGCATCAGGGGCCTGCGCCTGCGCATCATCGCGTTGCTCCTTCCGGATTCCAGCGTGCGGTGAGCTGGTAGAGAATGGTGATGTTGATCGCGATGATCATAATCGACCACAACGGGAACAGCGTGAAGGTGCCGAACTGCACGAGCAGGTCGAGCGACACGAACACGATCCCCAGCATCCGCGCCCACGTCGCCCCCGCCAGCAGGCCGAGGCCGGTGCACGCCACCAGCGTTCCGAGGATCAGGTGGCCCCAGCCCCACGCCGTGATGTCCCATACGACCACGCCGTGGCCGCCGACCGTGATCACTTCGTTGTTGATCACCGCCGCCAGGCCCCACATCGCGTCGAGGAAGCCCATGATCAGCATGATCACACCGGCGAAGACGATCCAGCCGCTAATCGCCGTGGGTTCGTTCCGGTAGCGCGTACTGGGGGCGCCTGGCTCTGGGGTTGTGCTTGACATCGCCGCTCCTCCTATGAAGACGTTTGCGTCGTGAGCATTGCCGCGCGACGGGTGAAAGCTCATCACCCCCTTGGGATGACCTGCACTCACCCCGCGTACTGTGATACATCATCGCCATGGCGAGCGCGACCGAAGTCTCGGCGGCATCCCCGACCGAACGCTCGAGCGCCCCCAAGCGCGCGGGGCTGGTGCTCGCCACGCTGATCCTCGTCGCCTCGGTCGCCAACCTCAACCTCGCCGTTGCCAACACGGCGCTGCCTGACATCGGCAAGGGATTGAACGCCTCGCAGACCGCGCTCGACCTGATCGCGGTCGGCTACTCGCTCGGGCTGGCTGCGTCCGTTCTGTACCTCGGGGCGCTCGGCGACCGCTACGGGCGCAAGCTGATGCTCGTGCTGGGCACGTTCCTGGCGATCCCCGCCTCGATCCTCGCCGCGACCGCCTCGAGCGCCGGCATCCTCGTCGGCGCTCGCATCTTCGGCGGGCTCGCGGCCGGGATGGCCTTCCCGACGACACTCGCGCTCATCACCGCGCTGTGGGCGGGCCCGGCGCGCACGAAGGCGATCGCCCTGTGGTCGAGCATCGGCGCCTCGATGTCGGCGCTCGGCCCGCTGCTGTCCGGCGCGCTGCTCGAGCACCACGCCTGGGGCTCGGTGTTCCTGATCACCATTCCACTCGCGGCGGTCGCCGTCGTGCTCGCGATCATGCTCGTGCCGGCCCACGTCAACGAGACCACCAACCCCGTCGACAACCCCGGCGGGATCCTCTCGATCGTCGCGATCGCCTCGCTCGTGCTCGCGATCAACTTCGCGCCCGTCCCCGGGAAGGGCAAGGTGGCGATCGCGCTGGGCCTCCTCACGCTCCTCGCACTCGCGTTCTTCTACATCCGCCAGCGACGCACGCGCTTCCCGCTATTCGACCTGCAGGTGGCGGCGCGACGGATCTTCTGGGTCGCCGCGCTCGGCGGGATCGTCGTGTTCGGCAGCCTGATGGGCGCGATCTTCGTCGGCCAGCAGTTCCTGCAGAACGTGCTCGGCTACTCCACGCTCGGCGCCGGCGCCTCGATCCTGCCGGCAGCGGTGCTGATGGTGCTGATCGCGCCGCACTCCGCCAAACTCGTGGAGACGCGCGGCGCGCGCTTCACGCTGCTCGTCGGCTACCTCTTCTGCCTGCTCGGCTTCATCGCGATGCTCGCGCTGTGGGAAACCGGCATCCCCTACTGGAAGGTGGCGCTCGCCTACAGCTTCATCGGGGTCGGCGTCGGCTTCGCCGGCACCCCCGCCTCGCGCTCGCTGACGGGCTCGGTGCCGGTCAAGCGCGCGGGCATGGCCTCGGGCACGGCCGACCTGCAGCGCGACCTCGGCGGCGCGATCATCCAGTCGATCATGGGCGCGCTGCTCACCGCCGGCTTCGCGACCGCGGTCTCCAAGGCGATCGCCGCCGCGCCCAACAAAGCTCTGATCACGAGCTCCGTGCAAAACACCTTGACGAAGTCGTTCTCCAGCGCCGAAGCGGTCGCCGCGCAGTACCCGCACTATTCCAGCGCGATCATCGCCGGCGCGCGCTCCTCGTTCGTGTCCGGCTCGGATTGGGCGTACATCGCCGGGATCATCGCGATCGTGTTCGGCGCCGTGCTGATCTTCTTCATGTTCCCGGGCAAGCTCGACGAGCAGCGCCTGCTGGCCGCCTACCATGCGCAAGACACCCACGGTGGGTGAGGCAACCTCACCCACACGCGCGTCATCGTGGAGCGCTATGGCGGCGGGGGCAATCGCGAGTGGCAGGGTCGAAGCCCGAAGCGGCGTAGCGAGTGGCAGGGTCGAAGCCCGAAGCGGCGTAGCGAGTGGCAGGGTCGAAGCCCGAAGCGGCGTATGAAGCACTCATGAACGATTCCCACAAGACTCCCTCCGCTGACGTGCTCGTAGTCTTCGGCATCACCGGCGACCTCGCCAAGGTGATGACCTTTCACTCCCTCTACCGCCTGGAGAAGCGTGGCCTGCTGAACTGCCCGATCGTCGGCGTCGCCGGCGACGACTGGACCGTCGAGCATCTGCGCACCCACGCCCGCGAATGCATTGAAGGGTGTGGCGAAAAGGTCGACGACGACGTCTTCGCGCGCTTCGCCGCGCGGCTGTCGTTCCTCAGCGGCGACTTCACCGACGCCGCCACCTATGAGCGCCTCGCCACCGCCGTCGGCGAGGTGAGCAGCCCCGTCTTCTACCTGGAGATCCCCCCCTTCCTGTTCGGGCCAGTGATCAAACAGCTCGCCACCGCCGGCCTCACCAAGGGCGGGCGCGTGGTCGTCGAGAAGCCCTTCGGCCACGATCTTGCCTCCGCACGCGAGCTCGCCGCGGAAATCCACCAGTCGATCGACGAGTCCCAGCTGTATCGGATCGACCACTTCCTCGGCAAGATGGGCACCGACGAGTTCCTCTACTTGCGCTTCGGCAACACGATGATCGAGCCGATCTGGAACCGCAACCACATCGCGTGCGTGCAGATCACGATGGCCGAGAGCTTCGGCGTGGAGGACCGCGGGCACTTCTACGACCCCGTCGGCGCCGTGCGCGACGTGGTCGTCAACCACCTGATGCAGGTCGTCGCCGTCGCGGCGATGGAGGCACCGGCGGGCAACGACGCCGAGACGTTCAAGGACGCCAAGTACGCCGTCTTCCGCTCCACCGCCAACGCCGACCCGGGGCATTACGTGTGCGGGCAGTACGACGGCTACCTCGACATCGACGGCGTCGCGAAGGACTCCACCACCGAGACCTACGCCGCGATGCGCCTGGAGATCGACAACTGGCGCTGGTCCGGAGTGCCCTGGTTCATCCGCACGGGCAAGAAGCTGCCGGTCACCCAGACCGAGCTGCGGATCGTCTTTCGCCATCCCCCCCGCCTCGGCTTCATGGAACACGGGCACCGCCGCCCCGAACCCAACCAGCTCGTCGTCAAGCTCGACCCCTCCACCGGCACGCGGGTGATTCTTGACGCGCACCGCGCCGACACCGGCGGCCCACAGGCGATCACCCTGGACATGGAGTTCGCGGAGGAGGGCGGCGAGGCGCCGACGCCGTACGAGGTGCTGCTGCTCGACGCAATGAACGGCGACAGCACACGCTTCACCCGCCAGGACGGCGTCGAAGAGGCCTGGCGCATCTTCGAACCGCTGCTGAACGCCCCTCCGCCCGTCCACCCCTACGCGCCGGAATCCTGGGGGCCCAAGGAGGCCGATCGCCTGGTGGCTGGCTATGGCGGGTGGCACGGACCGTGGGTGGCGAAGTGAGCGATAACACCCCTCAGAGCGCCGCCGCGCTCTCGCCGTTCCCGCCGATCGCCGACTACGCGTTCCTGTCGGACTGCCACACCGGTGCGCTGGTGGCACCTGACGGGGCGATCGACTGGCTGTGCGTGCCGCGCTTCGACGCGCCCTCGGTGTTCGGCACGCTGCTCGACCGCGAGGCCGGGGCGTTCCGGTTTGGGCCGTTCGGGATCAACGTGCCGACCGCGCGCGTGTACGAGCCCGGCACCAACACGCTGCTCACGACCTGGACGACGTCGAGCGGCTGGGCCGCCGTGCGTGACGCCCTCACGCTCGGTCCCCGCCGCGGCGTGGACATCGTCACCCCCCACACCCGGCCCCCGACCGACGAAGACGCGGAGCACCTGCTCGTGCGCGTCGCGTTCTGCATCGAGGGCGAAGTCGAGATCGAGCTCACCTGCGAACCGGTCTTCGACTACGGGCGCGTCCCCGCCGAATGGACCGTCGCCGAGGACGGCCACCAGGCCGATGCCTCTGGCGCCGGGCTCACGATCCGCCTGCACACCGACATGGCCCTCGGCGTCGAGGGCGACTGGGTGAGGGCCCGCCACGTGCTCAAACAGGGCGAGCAGATCTTCTGCTCCCTCTCCTGGGGCGGGCACCTGGAGGGGCCCACCGACGTCGACGACGCCAACGCTCGCCTCGCGACCACCGGGCGCTACTGGCGCGACTGGCTCGGCCGCGCGCGGCTGCCCGACCACCGCTGGCGCGAGCCGATCCAGCGCTCGGCGCTGGCGATCAAGGGCCTCACCTACATGCCCACCGGCGCGACCGTCGCGGCGCTCACGACCTCGCTGCCGGAGACCCCGGGGGGCGAGCGCAACTGGGACTACCGCTACACCTGGCTGCGCGACTCCACTTTCACGTTGCAGGCCCTGCACTACCTCAACCTCGACTGGGAGGCCGAGGAGTTCATGCAGTTCATCGCCGATTTGGAGTGCAACGGGGACGGGGCCCTGCAGATCATGTACGGGATCGACGGACGGCGTGACCTGACTGAGACGACCCGCGACGATCTCTCCGGCTACGCGGGCGCGAGTCCCGTGCGGGTCGGCAACGGCGCCTTCGACCAGCGCCAGAACGATGTCTTCGGGGCCGCCCTCGATTCGATCTTCCTGCACTCCCGCCGCTCCCAGCGCCTGCCGCGACGGCTGTGGCCGATCGTCGAGGCCCAGGCCGAATGCGCCACGCGCGTGTGGGGCGAACCCGACCAGGGCATCTGGGAGGCCCGCGGCGCGCCCCAGCACTACGTCTCCTCCAAGCTGATGTGCTGGGTCGCAATGGACCGCGCCGCCAAGCTCGCCGCGATGCGCGGCGACTCCAAGCACCAGGAGGCTTGGGGCGCCACCGCCGAGGAGATCCGCGCCGACATCCTCGCCCACGGCCTCACCAAGGACGGCGTCCTGCGCCAGCACTACGACACTGACGCGCTCGACGCCTCCACGCTGCTCGCCGCGATCTTCGGCTTCCTGCCTCCTGGTGACGAGCGCCTGCATGCCAGCGTGCTCGCGATCGCCGACGATCTGACCGAGGATGGCTTCGTGCTGCGTTACCGCACCGGCGAGACCGACGACGGCATGTCCGGCAAGGAGGGCTCCTTCCTGATCTGCTCCTTCTGGCTGGTCTCGGCGCTGGCGATCGTCGGCGAAGAGCAGCGCGCCCGCGACCTGATGGAACGGCTGCTGCGCGTCGCCTCCCCGCTCGGGTTGTACGCCGAGGAGTTCGACACCTCCACCGGCCGGCACCTCGGGAACTTCCCCCAGGCCTTCTCCCATCTCGCCCTGATCGAGGCCGCCTCGCGGATCATCCTCGCCGAGCGCATTGCGGAGATCTCGTGATGGACTCCTACGACGTGATCATCATCGGCAGCGGCGCCGGCGGGGGCACGCTCGCACGCCACCTCGCGCCGTCGGGCAAGCGCATCCTGCTGCTCGAGCGCGGCGACTGGCTGCCCCGCGAGCCCGCCAACTGGTCGGCCGCCGACGTGTTTGTCGATAACCGCTACGTCTCGCCCGACACCTGGTATGACGGTGACGGCAAGCCCTTCCAGCCGCAGGTCCACTACTACGTCGGGGGCGCCACCAAGCTGTACGGCGCCGCGCTCTACAGGATGCGCAAAGAGGACTTCGGCGAGCTGCGCCACCACGGCGGCATCTCCCCCGCCTGGCCGATCCCCTACGAGGTGATGGAGCCCTACTACTGCAAGGCCGAGCAGCTCTACGAAGTGCACGGGGCACGGGGCGAGGATCCCACCGAACCGCCCGCGAGCGCGCCCTACCCCCACCCCGCCGTCTCCCACGAGCCGCGCATCGCGCAGCTTGCGGAGGACTTCGCGGCTGCCGGCCTGCATCCCTTCCACGCCCCGTGCGGGGTGATGCTGCGCGAGGACAACATGCCCTACAGCGCCTGCGTGCGCTGCTCCACCTGCGACGGCTTCCCCTGCCTTGTGCACGCCAAGTCAGACGCCGAGGTGCTGGGCGTGCGGCCGGCGCTCGAGCACCCCAACGTCACGCTGCTCACCGGCGCCACCGTCGTGGAGCTGCGCACCAACCCCTCCGGGAGCTCCGTCACCGAGGTCGTGGTGGAACGTGGCGGGGACGGAGGCGCCGCGGGTGGCGGCAACGGGGGTGGCAAAGGCACGGGTGCAGGCGCAGGTGCGCGGGAGTCATACGCGGCCGACATCGTCGTGGTGTCCTGCGGGGCTGCCAACACCGCCAAGCTCCTGCTGTGCTCCGCCACCGACAAGCACCCCGCTGGCCTCGCCAACGGCTCCGACCAGGTGGGGCGCAACTACATGTTCCACAACAGCCAGGCGGTGCTGGCGATCTCCAAAGAGCCCAACCCCACGGTCTTCCAGAAGACGCTCGGCGTCAACGACTACTACTTCGCCTCCGACGCCTGGGAGTACCCGATGGGCAACATCCAGATGGTGGGCAAGTCGGTTCCCGACATGTACCGCGGCGAGAAGCCGCTGATCACCAAACTCGCCCCCTTCGGCCTCTCGCTGAAGGAGGTCGCCGAGCACGCCGTTGACTTCTGGCTCTCCACCGAGGACATTCCCCAGGCCGAGAACCGCGTCACCGTCGATCGCGACGGCAAGCTGACGCTCGCCTACGCCTCCTCCAACGACGGCGCCCGCGACCGCCTGCTCGAGCAGCTGCGCTCGCTGCTCAAGCACCTCGGCATGCACGAGCACCACCTGATCCCCCGCTGGGCCTACCTCGAGAATAAGATCCCCGTCGCCGGCGTCGCCCACCAGGCAGGCACCTGCCGCTTCGGCTCGGACCCCGCCACCTCCGCGCTCAACACCGACTGCCGCGCGCACGAGCTCGACAACCTGTACGTCGTGGACACCAGCTTCTTCCCCAGCATCTCCGCCGTCAACCCCGCGCTCACCGCGATCGCCAACGCCGTGCGCGTCGGCGACCACCTGTTGGAGCGCCTCGGAGCCAATGGCCGGTGAGGCAAACGTGGCCGGGCAGAGCGCAGCTGCGTCCGGCAGCGGGGGGCAGAGAGCGGGCCGCCGCCGAGTGGTGATCGTCGGCGGCGGCGGCTTCGGCGGACTCACCGCCGCGCGCGAGCTGCGCGATGCCGACGTCGAGGTGACGGTGGTCGATCGCATGCACCACCATCTCTTCCAGCCACTGCTCTATCAGGTCGCCTGCGGCGGTTTGGCGGCCGGCGAGATCGCGCCGCCGATCCGCGCCGTGTTGCGCCGCCGCCACGCCGGCGTGAGGGTGCTGATGGCGCAGGCCATCGGCCTCGACCCCGAGCGTCGCACGCTGGAGCTCGACAACGGCGGACAACTGGAGTACGACAGCCTGATCGTGGCGTGCGGCGCGCGCACCTCCTACTTCGGGCACGACGAATGGCGCGAGGCGACGTGCGGACTGAAGACGCTCGCCGACGCGCTGGCGCTGCGCGGCCGGCTGTACAGCGCGCTGGAGCAGGCCGAGCGCTGCGGTGACGAGCGCGAGCGCCAAGAACTGCTGACGTTCGTGGTGATCGGCGCGGGCCCCACCGGCGTGGAGGTGGCGGGCGAGATCGCGATCGTGTGCAAAGACACGCTGTCGCGCCAATACACCCGCATCGGCCCGGACGACGTGCGCGTGATCCTGGTGGACGCCGGCGAGCGCGTGGTGCCCACCTTCAGCGAGCGCCTGTCGCGCAAGGCGGCCTCGCAGCTGGCCTCGCTGGGAGTGCGCGTTCGCGTCAACTCAGCCGTCACCGCGATCGACGCTGAGGGCGTGACAATCGCCCACGAGCGGATCGCCGCGCGCACCGTGGTGTGGGCGGCCGGCGTGCAGGCCGTACCGTTTGCGGCGACCGTAGCGCAGGCGACCGGCGCCGACACCGACCGTGCGGGGCGCGTGCGGATCGAACCGGATCTGACCGTGCCCGGGTACCGCGAGATCTCGATGATCGGCGACGCCACCTCGTTGACCGCGCCCGACGGCAGGCCGCTGCCTGGGCTCGCCACCGTGGCGATCCAGCAGGGGCGCCACGTGGCGAAGGCGATCCGCGCGGGAGCGCCGAGCGCCACGACACCGTTTCGCTATTTCGACAAGGGCGCCCTGGCGGTGGTGGGCCGCGGTCGGGCGGTGTGCGCGATCCGCGGCCTGGAGCTGTGGGGGCGACCAGCGTTCTTCACCTATCTGACGGTGCACATGTACTACCTCGGCGGCGTCCCCGGGCAGCGCCTGAAGGTGCTGATCGACTGGATCACCGTGCGGCTGGGGCGCCCGCAGAGCCAGGTGATCGAGGGGGTGCTGCCTGAGAGCCCCTGAGGGCGTCTCCGCTCGTGTCCCCTCCGGCTTGCTCCGCGGGAGACCTGACCCGGGCGCGAAAGACGTAGAACGACCAGCCCTGATAGAGCAGCACCACCGGCAGGAAGATCACCACGACGATCGACATCACCACCAGCGCGTAGTGCCCGGAAGCGGCGTTGTTGACAGTCAGGTTGTAAGCGGAGTTGGTGCTGGACACCATCACGCGCGGATACAGGTCGATGAAGATCGAGCCGACCGTCGCGGCGATCGCGACCGCCGAGGCGGTGAAGGCCCAGCCGTCGTGGTCACTGCTGGCCAGACGCGCGGCGAACACCACCGCGATCACCGCCAGCACCTGCACCGGTCCGGGAACCTGGGTGTGATCGGCGACGGAGAGCGTCCAGATCACGAAGCCCACCACCAACGCGATCGCCGCCCAGCCAAGCGGCCGCGCGGCGGCGCGCGCGCGCTCGCGCACCTCGCCGGTGGTGCGCAGCTTCAGGAACGTGGCGCCATGCAGCAGGCACAGCCCGAGCAGCGTCACCCCGGTCCACAGGCCGTAGGGGGTGAGCAGGTCGAAGAAGTCGCCGGTGAAGTCATGGTGGGAGTCGATCGGCAGGCCGTTCAGCAGGTCGCCGAGGCCGACGCCGATCAGCAGCGGGATCAGGAGGCTGCCGAGCGTCGTGCACCACGTCCACACGGCCCGCCAGCGGGGATCCTCGCTCTTGCCCCGGAACTCGAACGCCACGCCGCGCGCCATCAGCGCGAGGAGCACCAGCAGCAGCGCCAGGTAGAGGGCGGAGAACATCGTCGCGTACCACGCCGGGAAGGCGGCGAACGTGCCCGCGCCGGCGACGACCAGCCACACCTCGTTGCCGTCCCACCAGGGGCCGATCGTGTTGATCGCCACCCGCCGCTCGGCGTCGGTGCGTCCGACGAGGGTGTGCAGAGCGCCGACGCCGAAGTCGAAGCCCTCCAGCACGAAGAACCCCACCCACAGGATCGCGAGGATCACAAACCAGAGCGTGTGCAAGTGCATACGGCCTCAGTCCGCGATGGCGTCGGGGTTGTATATGTATTTTTCGGGCCGCAACCCTTCATTTTGTGAAGTGGTGGGGGCTGTTGAATGCTTTGTTTTCGAGCCCAAACCCTTTACTTTATGAAGTGAGGTGGGGAAGTTGGATGCATTGTTTTGGGACCCAAACCCTTCATTTTGTGAAGTGGTAGGGGCCAAAACCAACAACACTTCCCCACGCCCATACACTTCACTTTCTGAAGTGGTGGGGGTGCGTTTGAATGACATATCCACCACCTCCCTCAGTAGGTCAACGCCGGTATCGAGGTCCCGCCCACACCGGCCGCACCCGCCGTGGGACCGCTGGGCGCGGAGCCCGCCTCGTCCCCGCCGGCGCCCTCGGGTTCGAGCCCTTTGCGCGCGTAGCGCGTCATCAGCACGACCTCGACGGCCCCGAGCGCGATGTAGACCAGCACGAACGCCGCAAGGCTGATCCCGATCTCGGTGGCACTGACCGAGGGCGAGTTGGCGTTGGCGGTCTTCATCAGGCCCTGCACAATCCACGGTTGGCGCCCGCTCTCGGTGAGCAGCCAGCCGGCGGTGTTCATCAGGAAGGGCGTGACGACAGCCCAGATCGACAATCGCAGGAACCACTTCGAGCGATCGAAGCGCCCGCGATGCAGCAGCCAGCCGCCCCACAGCGCCAGCAGCACGATCAGCGACGCGAGGTAGGCCATCACCCGCATCGACCAGTACTGGATAAACACGTCGGGTACGTAGTTGCCGGGCCCGTATTTCTTTTCGTATTCGCGCTGCAGCTGGCTGAGGCCGGTGACACCGCCGCTGAAGGAGTTGGTGGCGAGCAGCGACAGCAGGTTGGGCACTTCGATGATCTGCGAGGGCGTCTTGTCGTTGTTGCCGCCGCCGATCTGAAACAGCGAGAACGAGCAGGGTTTGCAGTCTTCCCACTGCGCCTCGGCGGCGGCGATCTTCATCGGCTGGTACTTGGTCTCGACCACCCCCAGCTCACTGCCCACGAACATGGTCACCAGGATCGAGGGCAGCAGCACCGCCACCGACACCTGCGCCGCTTTGTGGAAGGCGGCGACCTCGCGCTGGCGGCGCAGATGCCACGCCGCCACGGCGAGCATCACGAGCGCGCCGGTGATCAGCGAGGCGAGGATCACGTGCACGTACCCCCACAGGAACGTCGGGTTGGTGAACAGCGCGGCGACGTTGGACAGCTGCGGTTCGCCGTGGCTGTTCATCGTGTAGCCGACGGGGTGCTGCATCCACGAGTTGGCGACCATGATGAACATCGCCGAGAGCATCGCCCCGGCGGCGACCAGCCAGATGCACGCCAGGTGCACGCGCTTGGGCAGCCGCTCCCAGCCGAACAGCCACAGCCCGAGGAAGGTGGACTCGAGGAAGAAGGCGGCCAACCCCTCCATCGCCAGCGGCCCGCCGAACACGTCGCCGACGTAGCGCGAGTAGGTCGACCAGTTCATCCCGAACTCGAACTCCTGCACGAGCCCCGTGACGACGCCCACGGCGACGTTGATCAGCAGCAGCGTCCCGAAGAAGCGCGTCAGGCGCCGGTAGTCATCGTTGCCGTTCCGGTGCCAGGCAGTCTGCAGGATCGCTACGAGGAAGGCCAGCCCGATCGTCACCGGGACGAACAGGAAGTGGTAGATGCTCGTCGTCGCGAACTGCCAGCGCGCGAGGTCGTTGGTCATCCGCGGGTGGCCTCCGGAAAAATGGGCGGGGAAGGACCGCACGATACTCGCGCCGCAGGGGGTGAGCGGTCCTCATCCCCCGAGAGCGAACCGCCGTCCGTAAATGGCGCAACGGGCCGCTCGACCCGTAGGCGCGGGAGCCACGCCTGCTTTCACCCGATCCGAGTGAGGGTTGCTCACCCCCCGCCCGCATAGCGTGATGGCGTGCGCTACCGCGTCGTCCTTCTCGGCCTGCTGCTGCCGCTCGCCTTCGCCACCGGATGCGGCGAATCCGCCCAGGCGAAGGCCGAAAAGACGGTGTGCGAAGGCAAGCAGGAAATCGGCACGAGCGTGGACAGCCTGAAGAGCATGACCCTCACCACCGCCAGCGCGAGCACGGTGCAGAACGACATCAAAGGGATCGAAGCGGGGCTGCAGAAGGTCAAAGGTGCGCAGGGCCAGTTGAGCAGCTCGCGCAGGGCGGCCGCCGAAAAGGCCAACGCCCAACTGTCGTCGGAACTGAGCGGCATTGCACACGAACTGACGAGCCTCACGCTCCCGCAGGCGCTGACGACCGTGCTGACCGCGGGCGAAAAGCTCGCGGCGAGCTACAAGACGGCGTTCGCGCCGGTCAAATGCTGAGCGGCCTCAGGTAGGCGGACCGGCCCGCTCCTGCTCGATCTGGCGACGCAGCGCGAGCACGCCGACGACGACGAGCACGAGCTGGATAAGCAGAGGCAGCGCCTGGCCGGGCGTGCGCGCCGGGCCGAGCGTGGCGATCAGCAGCACGATCGCGGCCGCCCCCCCGGCAAACCAGGCCGGGTGGTGCTCGAGCGGTGTCGCGATCAGGTCTCGCAGGCGCCTGGCCCAGCGCATTGGGCCGGCCAGCCAGGCGGCGAAGATCACCACGACGCCGGTGATCAGCAGCCACAGCGCGCGGCTGCGCCAGCCGGCGGTGGCGATCTCCAGCACTTCGCGCGCGGCGGGGCGCACGCCTTCGTTCTGGACGAGGTTGTTGACCACGTAGGAGTCGATCCAGCGACGCAGCACCAGCGCGACGAGCGCGCCGGCGATGATCCCCACGCCGATCTCCAGCAGCACCCGCCGGCGGTAGCCGGCGGCGAGCGCGAGCGCGCCGAGGTACATCAGGATCACCAGCAGCGGCAGGATGAAGGACAGGCCTTTCATCACTTTCACGCCGTCCTGCGCCAACTTCAGCTGGTTGGAGCGAAGCAGCTCCAGTTTGCGTTTGTCGGCGGGAAGTTTGGAGCCGATGTCGCTGCCCACCCCCAAACGCGCGCCAATCCGATCGAGCAGCACTTCGAGGTTGATGCTCACCACTCCGCCCTGGGTGGAGAGCGCGGCGGTGCCGCCGTTCAACACCGTGATCACCTGTTCGTGCGTCAGATGGTTGGCGCGTGCCCACAGTTCCTGGATCGCGGGGACTTCGAGCGCCTTTTCGATCGCTTTGGGCACCACCTGCGAGGCGGCGGTCGACAGCACCGGGGCCAGCGCCTGAAATTCCTTGGGCAGCTTTTCGGTTGCCAGGTTCTGGATGTTGGCGGCCGCCAACACGCGTTCGGAAAGGTCGCTCGCGACCACTTCGCGGACCTTTTCGTTCTGCAGCAGCCGCACGCTGGTTTGCGTCCAGCCTTCGGTGTCGATGATCTGCGCGCGGATCCAGGTCGCCATGATCGAGAAGATCAGCAGGATGCTGGCCAGGATCACCAGCGTCCGCGCGCGCCAGAACCCCGGCGGATGCCGGCTCCTCGCAACCGCGCCGCCGGCCATCCCACCTTTACCGGCCGCGGCAGCGGCTCCCTCTTCGGCTTTACCGGCCGCGGCAGCGGCTCCCTCCTCGGCTTTACCGGCCACGGCAGCGGCTCCCTCCTCAGGGGCCGGGCTCGCTCCGGTGGGACCTGCGCTCGTCATCCGCTTGCAGCCTCCCCGTCGCGAAGGTGATCCGGCCTCGCCCGCCAAGGGTGGTAGGGCGTTCGGGGCACCCTACACCGCCGGCTGCGGGCGAGATGTCGAGGCCACCGGCTGGTCCTCCGCTGTGGCAAGCGCCTCGCCGGGCAGCGAGCGAGCGAACCACAACCCCACGAGCGCGAACGCGCAGGCCACGAGCAGCGAGCGCTTGAGCGCTTCGATCTGCGCGTCGTTGTAGAAGCCGACCAGCTTGGTGGCCTGCTCGGGCGGCAACCCGGCCTGCTCGACCTCGGCTTTGAACTGCGCCTGAGAGACCATCGGCAGGCCATCCTCGGTGCCGTGCACCACTTGCTGCTGCACCTGCGAGGGGATCGCGGGATCGGCGAGCACGCGCTGGTGGAAGCCGGTGGTCAAACCGGTGAGCAGCACGGCGCCGATCAGCGCCGTGCCGAGTGACTGCCCGAGGTTCTGCGCGGCGCCTTGCACACCGCCGGCCTCGCTGGAGCGCGCTTCCCCGACGGAGGACATCACGACGTTGCCGAGCTGGGAGAACGCCAGGCCGATCCCGACGCCGAAGCCGGCCAGCGAGATCGCGAACGCGACGGAGGAGAGTGACGGGGAGATGCTCGCCAGCAGGCAGCCGATCGAGACGAACAGGAAGCCGAGCCCGATCTGCACGACTTTGCGCGGTGAGGTACGGGTAGCCAGGCGCGGGCCGAGCACCGCGGCGAGCATCATCGTGACCGAGATCGGCAGGATCTTCACCCCGGTTTCCAGCGCGTTGTAACCGAGCACGAGCTGCAGGTAGAGCGGCAGCACGAAGAAGGTGCCGGCGAGGATCAGGTACTGCGAGACGAGCGTCGAGAGACCGGCGCGCAGCTGCGGGATGCGCAGCAGGTCGGGCGCCAGCAGCGGCGTGCGCCCGGTGGCGGCCACGCGCTGCTCCCAGCGGGCGAACAGGCCGAGGATCACGAGGCCGGCGAAGATCAGGAAGGGCACGACCGAGAAGCCGAACGGGGTGATCTCGGTGCCGCCGATCGTGAGCGCCCCGATCGGTTTGAACAGGCCCCACGTGGAGATCTTGAGGATCGAGAACACAGTGAGACCGAGGCCGAGCGCCGACAGCGCCGCCCCGACGAGGTCGAGCTTGACCCGCTCCTCCGAGGGCCGGTCGCCGATCCGGCGCACGAGGGTGAGCAGCACGAGCACGATCACGGTCTCCGCGGCGAACACCACCCGCCAGCTGAACTCGGTGGTGATGAAGCCCCCGATCAGCGGCCCAGCGGCCGCGCCGGCGCCTGCGATCCCGCCGAGCAGCCCGTACGCGAGCGCCCGTTCGCGGCCCGTGTAGTTGGCCGCGGTGAGCGAGGCGATCGCGGGGATCACCAGCACCGCGCCGAGCCCCTCGATGCCCGACCAGCCGATCAACAGGACGCCGAGGTTGGGGCTGAGCGCGGTCGTCAGCGACCCCACTCCGTAGATGGCGAGCCCGATCGAGAAGGCCTTGCGGCGCCCCCAGATGTCCCCGAGCTTCGCGCCGGTCAGCATGAACGCCGCCATCACCAGCGTGTAGGCGGTGATCGCCAGCTGCACGCCCGACACCGTGGTGTGCAGGTCGGCCACGACCTGCGAGATCGAGACGTTCATGACGGTGCTGTCCAGCACCATCACGAACTGCGCCGTGCCCAGAATCAGGATCGTGGTGCGGCTGCGCACGTTCTCAGCCTGCCGATCTGCGTTGCGCCGCCCTCATCCCCAGGGCACGGTAGACGATGCACAGCGGGCGCGCGGGCGGCGCAGGCGCAGAGGGCAGGGTCTTTACGGCGCGAACTCCCGGCCGAAGAGGTGGCGGGCGGCAACCAGCTTGGCGATCTGGGCGGTGCCATCTCCGATCTCCAAGCCGATCACGTCGCGCAGGCGCTGGGCCTGCGGCAGCTCCTCGCTGTAGGCAGCGTGCCCGAAGGCCAGCAGCGCCTGGTGGCAGACCTCGGCCGCCAGCCGCGGCCCCCACCACTTCACCATGTTGGCCTCCAGCGCGTGGGGCAGCCCCTGGTCCTTGCGCCACAGCGCTTCGTAGGAGAGCAGCCGCGCGCCGCGCAGCTGGGCCGCGAGCTCGACCAGCGGAAAGGCGACGGCCTGCTGGCGGGAGATCGGCTGGCCGAAGGCGCGCCGCTCGCGCGTGTAGGCGATCGCCTCGTCGAGCGACTGCTGAGCGCAGGCCAGGCACATCAGAGCGATCAGCGCGCGCGAGTAGTCGAAGCCCTGCATGCAGCGCACAAACCCCTCGCCTTCGCGCCCGACCAGGCAGTCGCTGTCGACGGGGTGGCCATCGAACGCCAGCGAGGCTCGGCCGATCGCGCGCTCGCCGAGATCCTCGAACGGAGAGCGCTGGACGTGGCGATCGTCGAGCTGCACGTAGAACGCGCTGATGCCGCGAGCGCCCTCGCCGCCGGTGCGCGCGAACACGAGCGCCGTGTGCGCGCTCATCCCGAGTGAGATCGAGGTCTTCTCCCCGGTGAGCCGCCAGCCCGCGCCGTCGCGCTCGGCGCGCAGCCCGAGACGCGCCGCGTCGGAGCCGTGCTCGGGCTCGGTCAGGCAGAAACAGGGGAGCGTCTCGCCCGCCGCGATCGCCGGCAGCCAGCGCTCGCGCTGGTGCTCGTCGGCCGCGCCCACCAGCACCTCCGCCACTAGGGCGGGCAGGAAGACGAGGTAGGAGGCGTTCAGATCGGCGCGCGCCACCTCCTCGACGGCGATCCCGGCGCTGAGCGCATCCGCGCCTTGGCCACCGTGCTCCTGCGGGATGCGCAGCCCCACCAGCCCCAGCTCCGTCATCTCGCGCACCAGCCCCTCGCGAAACGCGCCGCGGCGGTCGGCGCCGGCGTAGTCGCCGGCCAGCCGGTCGCGAGCGAAGGCGGCGACGGCCTCGCGAAAGGCGCGCTGCTCGTCGTTCAGCGCGAAGTCCATCGGCGCGACCTCACAGTGGTTAGTCCCCGCACGAGCATGGGGCGGGTTATACACGCCGCGGGGAGTGGCCCACACGCTGCGATCGGATCAGACGGCGTACACAGCGAGGTAGCGGCCGACCGCAGCCGCCCCCGGGAGCTCAGTCAAGCACGAGCTGGTTGACCATGTTGCCGTGCTCGTCGACGTATTCCACTTTGATCTGGGGACCATCGAAGTCGAGCACCGCGAAGCCGAAGCGCAACCAGTTGTTGCCGTCGGCCGGCTCCTCCCCGTCGTAGGCCCAGCTCAGCGGCGCGTAGCCTTCGACGTCGCGCGCGTCGCCCGTGAGCGGGGGGTCGGGCAGGATCTGCGGCACGCCGCCGTTGCCCACACAGGAGCCGAAGCGCAGCCACGACACCGGGCCATCGGGGTGTTCCTGGTCGGGGCCGTAGGCGGTGCAGCGGTGCTCGTGGCCCCAGAACCACGCGTCCAGCCGTTTGGCCTCATTGAACAGCGGCTCGATCTGCTTGGTCATCTTCTGCGTAACCGTTTCGTAGGCGCTGAACGGCTGGTGGTGGGTGAGCAGCATCGTTTTGCGCGCGCCACCAAGCTTGCTCGCCACCCACTCGGCCTGCGAGCCGGCGAGGTCGTGGTTTTCGTAGGCGCTGTCGAGTCCGAGGATCTGCCAATCGCCGTTCTCCAGGCCGAAGTGGCTGGCCGGCGTCTGCTCGGGGTGCCCCCCGAGCCAGTGCCCGCGGAAGCGCGGATCGTGCAGCAGGTAGCCGAAGTAGCCGTGGCCGCCCGAGTACATGTCGTGGTTGCCGTTGAGCGACCAGCACAGTACGTCCTGCTCGGAGCGATCCACCGGCCAGTAGCGCAGGAAGCGCGTTTCATACTCCTCCTGCCAGCCCGAGTAGTAGGTGTCGCCGAGGTGAATCAGGTGCTGCTCGCGACCCCGCCCTTGCTCGAGCCGTTGCCGTATCTGCGCGGCGACGGCGACCGCGCCGGGTAGACCCGTGGCCCAATCCCCAACCAGGATCACCCGGGCGTTGGGCGCCAGCGCCACCGGGCCGGCGGGGACATTCGGGAAATCGGGTCGGCCGTCGATCTTGGCGAGCTCTTCGGCAAGCTTGGTCTCCATCCACAGCGGGTCGCAGGGGCCGAACTTGCGGAAGATCTCGATGTCGCCGACAATCGCGTGCGCCAACCGGTCGAGTCCCTCCGGGAGCGCTTTCAGCAGATTCTCCAACCTCGACTCGACGCACAGCGTGAGCACCGACTGCAGGTTGCTGTTGGTGGCGGTACGCGGCATGAAGAGCGTCGTCTGATCACCTGCCCGGGCCTCCTCGAGCTCCTTGTATGCCTTTTCGTAAGCCGTCTGCGGCAACCGGTTGCCGCCCGGGCTCTGCGCGCCGGCCGCCTGGATGACATCGAGCTGGCGCTTGAGGAAGGCGGGGTCCATCACGTCGCGGATAACGCGCCCACCACCCGGCGCGCCGGCCGCGGGGCCACCTGCGGGCGCGCCGGCCACAGGCCCACCACCCTGCCCGTCCGCCCCAGGCCCACCGGCGAGCGCGTCGCGATGTCGCAGCCGTGCAAGCACCTCGCGAAAGCGCTCCTCGATCTCCTCGAACATCCGGGCCTCCTTTCGCCAGCCTGCGAGAAGGTCCATTATCGCGAATCGTCGTCGCCCTTGCAGCGACGTCGGGGCTGCCGCGACTGCGCCACCCCCTCCTCCCCCTTTCCCGCCAAACTCCAAGGAACGGCGAGCTTCCACCTGTCGGGTGGTTGCCGTGAAAAATGGTGTAGGGTCGCGCGCATGGATGCGACCTATGACGCGATCGTGGTCGGATCGGGCTTTGGCGGCGGGATCGCCGCCTGCCGGCTGGCCGAAGCCGGGCTCCGCGTGGCGGTGCTCGAGCGGGGGCGGCGCTTCGCGGCGGCGGACTTCCCGGCCACACCCGCGCAGGCACCCGCGGCGCTGTGGCATCCGACGCTCAACCCGCACGGGCTGTTCGACCTGCGGCTGATGCGCGACCTCTCGGTGGTGACCGCCGCCGGCGTCGGTGGGGGCTCGCTCGTGTACGCCAACGTGCAGCTGCGCACGCCGGCGGACGTATTCCAGACAGGCTGGCCGCGGGCGATCGATCGCGACGTGCTCGACCCCTACTACGACCGCACGGAGGAGGCGCTGCTGCCGATGCCAACGCCCGCGGGGCTGCCCAAGATGAACGCGTTCGCCGCCGCCGCCCAGCACATCGGCAAGCAGTCGCAGCGCCTGCCGCTGGCGGTCAACTTCGAAGGGGAGCGCGAGCACCCGTTCAGCGGCGTTCACCAGAAGCCGTGTGAAAACCTGGGCCGCTGTGACATCGGCTGCCCGATCCACGCCAAGAACACGATCGACATCACCTACGTGGCACGCGCCGAGCAGTTGGGCGCGCATGTGCATCCGCTCCACGAAGTACGCCGACTCGAACCTCCGGCCCACGAGGGGCAGCGACTCGGCGCGCCCGAGCGCGCCGGCGCGATGTGGACCATCGGCTTCCGCGACCTGGAGCGCGGCCGCGGCGGCACGGCGCAAGCGCCGACGGTGGTGCTCGCCGCCGGCACGCTCGGATCGACGCGGCTGCTGTTGAAGAACCGCTCGCGTCTCCCCCACCTCGCCCCTTCCCTGGGCAGCCATTTCTCGGGCAACGGCGACGCGCTGGGCGCGGCGTTCGACCCTCGCGCGAGCGAGGTCGGCAGTCCGCGCACCGACTTCGGTCCGTCGATGACGAGCGTGCTCGATTACACCGAGGAGCACGGCTTCCTGCTGGCCGACGGCGGGCTGCCCTCGAACTTCGGCGGGCTGCTCGAGATCGTGCGCGTCGTGGACAGGATCCACGGTTGGCGCACGCTGCTGCTACGCGCCAAGCGCCTGGCGGCACAACTGGGCTTCAGCGACCAGCACATCACCCATCGTCACCTGCGCGCGCCCCCTCCCGAGCGCCCGATCGACGATTCGCTGGTGTTCCTGATGATCGGCCGCGACGCCGCCGACGGGCAGATGCGCCTGACGCCGCTGCTGAAATGCTTCGACATCCGCTGGAGCCGAGGGGGCAGCGAAACGCTGTTCACAGCCATGAAGCAGGTCGCGTACGAGCTGGCCCGCGGCGTAGGCGCCGAGCCGTTCTTCGCGCTCGACACCTGGCCGCTCAGCGGCTACATCACCGTGCACCCGCTGGGCGGCTGCCCGATGGCCGACGATCCATCGCTGGGCGTCGTCGACGACGGCGGGAAGGTGCACGGCTACGAGGGGCTGTACGTGCTCGACGGTTCGATCGTGCCCACCGCGCTGGGAGTGAATCCGTCAAAGACGATCGCCGCGCTCGCCGAGCGGGGCATCGAGCGGCTGATCGACGAGCTGGGAGCCTGAACGGTGGGGCTGCGCGAGCGTGTCACCCTGCGCAAGCGCTGGCGCAACAACACCGGCAACGAGGGCATCGACCCGCTGCGCCAGGTGACTCCGACGACGCTCGAGGAGCTCTGCGCGATCGTCCGCGAAGCCGAACGCGACGGTTGCGCCGTGCGCGCCGTCGGGTCGGGGCACTCCTGGTCGGACGTCGCGTTGACCGACGGCATCCTCGTCCATCCCACCGGGCTCAATAGGCCACTTGATCTGGAGTCCGATCTGCTGCGCCCCGGACTCGCGGGAGTGCACACCCTCGTGCGGGTGCAGGCCGGCATGACGATCGCCGAGCTCAACGCATACCTGCAGGGACACGAGCTCGCCCTGCCGAACATGGGGGGCTTCGACGGACAGACCGTCGCGGGGGTGATCTCGACCTCAACCCACGGATCGGGGATCGACTTCGGGCCGCTGTCTGACTTCGTCCGCTCGCTCGACATCGTCGCCGCCGGCGGCACCATCTACCGGATCGAGCCCGGCGACGGGCCCAGCGACCCCGAGTCCTATCGGGCACGCCACCCCGACCATCGGCTCCACCAGGACGACCACTGGTTTGACGCCGCGGTGGTGGGCATGGGCTGCATGGGAGCAATCCACTCCGTGATCCTCGAGGTCGGGCCGCTGTTCTACCTGCGCGAGGTGCGCACGATGAGCACCTGGTCGCAGATACGCGAAGAGCTTGCACGCGGCGAGGTGCTCGCGCAGAACGCCCACTACGAGCTGATCTTCAGCCCCTACCCAGGCGACGATGGGGAGATCGAATGCCTCGTCACCACGCGCAACCCGATCCCTCCCTCCGAATACCGTCACGACCACCGCCGCAGCCGCAGCCTGCTGATGGAACTGGTCGCGCGCTTTCCACTCACCCCGCTGCTGATCAATCTCGCCGTCGGCCTGTTCCCGCAGATCTCCCCGTTCCTGCTCGGGCAGTCGCTCAAAGCGCTGGTCAACAACGACTACGTCAACATCAGCTACCGGGTGTTCAACATCGGCGCGGCCAACTACCTGCCCGCCTACTCGTGCGAGATCGGCGTCCCGATCGACGAGCGCCAGTTTCACCTCGCGGCGGTCGAGCGGATCGTCGAGGTCGCCGCCCAGCGCCGGCGCCTCGGCAACGTCTACCACAGCGCACCGATCTCGCTGCGCTTCGTAAAGGCCTGCGATGCCTACCTGTCGATGATGCAGGGCCACGACACGATGATGATCGAGCTGATCATGGCCACCCACACCGTCGGCGGAACGGAGCTGCTGGCCGCACACGAAAACGCGCTCCAGGCGCTCGGCGGACGGCCGCACTGGGGCCAGGTGAACACGCTCACCGGCAGCCACGGTCTGGTGGAAGCGATGTACCCCCGCTACCAGGACTGGCAGACGATCCACGCCGAGCTCAACGCCAGCGGCGTGTTCGACAGCCCCTTCAGCAAGCGCGTGGGGATCTCCGGTTGCGGTGGTCGATGATCCTGGCCAGCAGCACGCTCAGCTCGAACAGCAGGTACAGCGGTACCGTCTCGAGCAGCAGCGTGATCGCATCGCCGGGGAGGAACGCGGCGACCGCGCCGCACGCGAGGAGCGCGTAACGGCGATTGTGGCGCAGCTGCTTGGTCGTGACGATCCCGGCGCGCGTGGCCGCGAGGACGCCGACCGGCACCTGGAAGACGAGACCCATCGCCAGCAGGATCACCGCGGCGAAGTGGTAGTACTGGTTGGCCTGCACGAGCACGTTGAACTGGCTGCTGTTGAAATTCTGGAAGAAACGCACGGCCGCAGGGAGCACCACGAAGTAGCCGAACAGGACTCCTGCGATGAACAGGAACGGGATCGCCAGCATCAGCGGCGTGGCAACGCGCTTCTGCTCCGGGCTGAACGCCGGCAGCAGGAAGCCGTAAAGCTCATACAGCAACACCGGCAGCGAGATGATCAGCGCAAAGATCAACGCGACACCGAGTGTCGTGGTAAACGGCTCACCGATCCCCAACGTCACCGGCTTGTTGCCCTGGGGCGGCGCCGACAGGTGGGCGATCGCGCCGCGCAGTTGCGGTGAGACGCCCGCCAGCGAGGCCTTGGTAGCCGCCGAGGCGCCGCTGCCCGGGCGCTCCAGCGCCTGCACTACCACCTGCAGCTGCGTGGCCACCGTGCGCGCGCTCTGCTGGACCGTGTACGTCGAGCCGAGCGGGCCGTTGCCCGCCTTGACCTGTTTCTGGGTCTCGTGCGCGAGCGGCTTGTTGATGATGTTCAGCAGCGCGTGGTTCTGCCACATACAGAACCCAAACGCCACAGCTAGGACCGCCACGCAGACGATCAGCCGTGCACGCAGCTCCTCCAAATGGTCGACGATGCTCAGTTGGTCTTCGTGGCCGATGCGGCCCACGGCTACAGCCATGATCCCTCCAAGTGTTAGGCGGCCGCCGGAGGCTCCTCGGTGGGAGAGACGGGCACAGCGACGGGTGTCTGCATCGGGACAGGCACTGGAGCCGCAACCGGCGCCTGAGCGCCATCCTGCCGCTGGACAGCGCTCAGCGAGGGCGTACTGCTCTCGCCGCTGAGCGCATCCTTGAATCCGCGCATGCCCGTTCCCAGCGAGTGTCCCATCTCGGGCAGTCGCTTGGCGCCAAAGACGAGCAGTAGAAGAATGAGTAGAAATGCGATGTGGATGGGGTTATCTAGACCCATGATGTAGTCAACTCCTTGTGGTAGTGATGAAATCGGCTGTTTACTGCCGGCGGCTCTGCCGCCGTTTTTGGATTTGATTGCCGGCCGCGGCCACCGGCGAGCGCTTCCGAATCAACCATTGCTTCCCCCTGCATTCGCGACAGCGCCGGGTTTAGATCACAGGGCACGTCGGTCCTTGGCTACATGCGCCGACGCTTGCCGCGGGAGATCACCTCGATTGATCCGCCGCGGGGGCGCACGCGAATAGGTGGTCATCTAATGACTACGCAGCCCATCTGCCAGTTCCCCGCAACGAAGGAGGCGAGCATGTCTGAGGACACCGAACAGCAGGAGCCCGCGCCACAGCCTGCAGGAATCGTCGAGCGGTTGGTCCGTGACGATGTCGACCGCAAGCGGTTTTTGAAGGCGGCGGGTGGTGCGGGCGCGGCGAGCTTCGGCGCGTTTGTGCTGGCTGCGTGCGGTAGCAGCAGCAAAACGGCTTCGACCGCGGCTGCACCGGCGACCACGGCCGCGTCGGCGTCCACTGGAAGCAGGGGCGATCTGGCGATCCTGAACTACGCATTGACGCTCGAGTACCTCGAGACGGCGTTCTACAAGAAGGTCGTGGCCTCGGGGTTCTTCAACGGCAAGGTCGCCAGCGTGATCAAGGACTTCGGCAGCCAGGAGGCCTCGCACGTCGCGGCCCTCAAAGCCGCCGTCGAACAGCTAGGTGGCACCCCCGTAGCCCAGCCCGCGAGCAAGTTCCCGATCGAAAATGCAAGCCAAGTAGCCAATCTCGCCTACACCGTCGAGAACCTCGGAGCCTCTGCCTACCTGGGGCAGGCACCGAAAATCCAGAGCGCCGAGGTGCTCGCCACGGCGCTGGCGATCCACACCGTCGAGGCGCGCCATGCATCTACGCTCGGCACGCTCGTCAAAAAGTCGGTCACACCGGATGGTGCTTTCGCAAAACCGGCTGAAATGTCCACCGTCCTAGCGGCTGTCAAGCCGTTTCTCGCCTAAAAGCGCTTAGCAGAATGCGAAAGGAGCCTCTGAAAACAATGACCGATCACACATTGGCACACCCCGAGCTGGCCGAGGTCGAGGTGCATGGACTGACCCGCTCGAGCTTCATCCTACGTGGCGCAATTGCTGCGGGCACGCTCTACGGCGCTTCAGCCGTCACGCCGTTCGTCTCACAGGCGCTCGCCGAAGGAGGCGGTGGCGACGCTGAAATCCTCAACTTCGCCCTCACCCTTGAGTACCTGGAGTCTGACTTCTACAACGTCAAGGGCAAGCAGGTGGGGCTGTCAGGACAGGCCAAGACCTACGCGACGCTGTTCGGCGAAGAGGAGCAGGAGCACGTGATGGCGCTCACCGCCGCGATCAAGCAGCTCGGCGGCACACCAGTGGCGAAACCAACGTTCGTATTCCCCGCCAGCGACGAAAAATCGTTCCTCGCGCTCGCCTCGGTGCTCGAGAACACGGGTGTCGGCGCCTACAACGGCGCGGGCCCGATGCTCAAATCAAAGCAGGTGCTCGCCTCAGCTGGGAGCATCGTCCAGATCGAGGCCAGGCATGCCGCCGCGATCAACCTCCTGATCGGCAAGAGCCCCACGCCAAACCAGGGCTTTGACGTTCCGATCGAAAAGGAAAAGGTTCTGACCGCGGTCAAGCCGCTGATCAAGGCCTGATCAAGGCCTGAGCGCTCGCACATCAGACACTCGGGTATGAGACGACTTCGCGAACTCCATCCGGCGGCACTGCTTGCTCCGGCGGCCATTGCCGTGCTCGTCGTGGTGATCGCACTCGCGCACTCTGGCGACTCCTCCTCCCCCGCACACCCGGCTGGAGTCCAGAGAGACCAGGCGAGCGTCGCGATCGATAACTTCTCTTACACGCCGAGCACCTTGACGGTCAAGGTCGGCAGCACGATCACGGTCACCAACATGGAAAGCGTCGAGCACACTCTCTCGGCGGACAACGGCTCTTTCAATACGGGGACATTGGACAAAGGTAAGAGCGCTCACTTCAAGCTGACCAAACCCGGCGTGTACTCCTTCCACTGCGAATTTCACCCGTTCATGAAAGGTTCCATCAAGGTCGTTCCCTGACATATACTGGCACGATCCACACCACAAAAAACTATTTCAGAGGTCTGGAGCTCTTCGAGAGAATCTTTTCGGCCTGCGGCCCGTTTGGGCCTGTCACGCGCATGCAACTCTCCCAGAGCATGCGGCGGTCGGACTTGGTCTCACGCGTACCGGGCACCCGATGCGTAGAGCGCACCCGACGGTCATGCCAGAAGCCGCCCGAGCTGCGTCCCGGCTCCTCCGCGCTCCCGAGCCAAATAATCGTGTCGGCGCCTTCGGCGGGCGTGCGCAGCAAAGACCGTGTGACACGGTGGAAGCGGGGCAGTGAGCGCTCGAGGCCCGGCGTGTCCACCCAGCCCGGGTGCATCGCGTGCGCGACGATGCCGGTCTGCGTGAGCCGCTCTGCCCACAACTCGGTGAGGATCACCTGCGCTCGCTTCGTGCGTGCGTAGACCTTCGAGCCGTGGTAGTCGCCGTGCTCGGACTCCAGGTCTGACGCCTCGATCCCACTCGTGTACATCCCCCCCGAGGAGACGTTGATGATCCGCGAGGGAGCGCCGGCGCGGAGGAGGGGGAGCAGTTGGTTGGTCAGCAAGAACATCCCAAGGACATTCGTCGCGAACGTCAGCTCGTGACCCTCGGCGGAGAGCTCGCGCTCGGCGCTCAGAACTCCCGCGTTGTTCACCAGTACGTGCAGGCACTCATGGTTGATGGAGAAGCGCTGGACGAACGATCTGATCGAGCTCATGTTGCTGAGGTCGGCGAGCTCGAGATAGGCCTCGCCGCCACTCGCCTGCCTGATGTGAGCCACCGCGCGAGATCCCCGCCCGCGGTCGCGCGCGAGGATGTGGACAGTCGCCCCGAGGCCGGCAAGCGCCTGCGCGGTCGCGAGGCCGAGGCCGGCCGTGGCACCCGTTACGAGCACCCGGCGCCCGACCATCGAGCCCGGCGGCATCTCCGTCCAGCAGAAGAGGACGCAACGCGTGCGGTAGCCGATCTTCGTGTAGCCGGGCACCACGGCCACGTCGAGGGCGCTGTCAATCAGCGACGGGAGCATTGTTGAGCGGATCGGTGACGCCAGCATCGTTAAACGGGTCCATGACCCCTGCGTCGTTGAATGGGTCCGTGACCACGGCATCGTAAGCGTCGAGGTGCGTTTCACTGCGGGCCACCGTCTCGAGGATCGTGCGCACCACGAGCTCGGGGTCATCCCACATCGGTAGGTGCGCACATCCTGGCAGGACGACGGCGGGCACGCCCGCCGGTGGGTGACGGGGTGCCACCACCATACGGTCGTATTCTCCCCAAGCGAGCGTAACCGGCGCGTTGATCTTTCCCCAATCGGTGAAGGCCCCGCGCCGCATCCACTGGTTGGTGTCGCTATAGCCCGGTGCGTCAAGCCACATGCTCAGCAGCTGCCGGGCCTCGCGCGCGGTCAGCCTGCTTCCGTCGCGGACCGTGAGCGAGAGCACCGCGCGGCGTCCGGCCGCTGTGCCGGCCGCGGCCAGGAGCACGGGACGGGCGAGCTCTGCGAGTCGGCGCGCTCCCTGGCGCGGGCGCTCGCCATCGTTCAGCAGCGGCTTCGGCCACAGGCCGGCCGCACACAGGGAGGTGACCGATCGCGCCGCGCCGCATGCCGCGGCCTCGAGTGCGATCCACGCCCCCAAGGAGTTGCCCACGAGGTGGGCGCGCTCGATTCCAAGGGTGGCGAGGAAGTCGATCGTGACCTGCGCGAGCCGCGCGGGCATCGGTGGGTCCGACGCGGGCAGCGGCGGGGTGGCACCGAACCCCGGCAGGTCCATCGCGATCACGTCGAACCGGGCCGCCAGCGGTTCCAGCACAGGTGACCAAACGCGGCGATCGGCGCCGAGTCCGTGGACCAGCACCAAAGGCTCGCCGGCCCCCAGTCGAACGTGGGCGAGCGGTCGGGTGGCGCTCACGCCGCCGCGATATCGAACGTTTGCCGTGCCGCTTCCGAGCCGTTCACCGCGCCGGACTTACCGAGCAGCAACTGCCCCACCTCGATGCGTCGCTCGCGAAAGCCGCCCTCGCAGTAGCTCAGATACAGGCGCCAGAGGCGGCGGAAGCCCTCGTCGTAGCACAGACGCTCCGCCCCAGCCTCAAAGCGAAAGAACGTGTCGAAGTGCAGCCAGCCGACGGCCTCGATCATCGCGATCGATACCAGCTTGTCGTAACGCCCGCGAAGATGTCGATAGTCGCGCAACAGCACCGTCACGCGATCCTCGAGGCCCATCTGCCGCACCCGCGCCACCGCGAGCGCATGCTGCTGCGGGGAGATCGTGGTGGTGGTCACGCGGCATCCGCAGTTGCTGGCGGCGTGCAGCGCAAAGCCGCCCCAACCGGTGCCGATCTCCACGACGTGGTCCTCTGCGCGCAGGTTGAGATCGTCGCAGATGGCCTCGAGCTTGTGCAGCTGAGCCTCGCGCAGGCTTGCCTGTGGCGTGGGAAAGAGCGCGCATGAGTACATCAGCGTGTCGTCCAGCATCAGCTCGAACAGCTCGACGAACCGCCCGCTCTCAGCCTCCATCACATAGGCGTGACGCTCACCCCACGGGGTGCTGGTCACTTCCGCGACAACTGCCTGCAGCCGCTCCTCCCGGTCGAAGCAGTAGTAAAAGCTGACAGGGTTGAAACAGTGACCGAACATCCGCAGGTTGGTGAGCAGTCGTACGCGCACCGGGCGGCGCCCCGTGCGTTTCTGCACGAGCGCCCGGATCGCTTCGACCAACGGGACAGCCTGGTCCTCGCCGTAATAGTCGCCGCGGCGCATGCGCACAGGGGCGGCGATCCGGTCGGACCACAGCGGCCGGTGAGCAGCCACCAGCTCGTCGACCTCGTCCAGATCTACGTAGGCCATGAAAACGCGATAGCGGAACGTATGCTCGATCGGCTCGTGGCGACGGTGGCACACCACGCCCTCGTATAGACAGCTCCAGCGCGCGTGATCCGCATCGCCGTCGCTCATAGCGTCATCCCAAATCGCTCGGTGACTTGCAGCGCGCTGGCCACGCCATCCTCGTGAAAGCCCCAGCCCCAGTAGGCCCCACAAAAATGGGTGCGCCCCGCTCCGCAGACCATCTCTCGCGCGCGTTGGGCGGCGAGACTCTCGGGGGTGTACACCGGGTGGGCGTAGGGGATCGTCTTGATCACACGTTCGGGGTCGATCGCCTCACTGCGGTTGAGCGTGACACAGAACTCATGCGCCGCTTGCAGTCCCTGCAGGTTGTTCATCCAATAGGTGACCGTCGCGTGCGGGGGAGGATCGTCGAGCAGATGGTAGTTCCAGCTGGCCCACGCGCGGCGACGTCGCGGCAGCAGACGTGTATCGGTGTGCAGAACCGCCTCGTTGCGCTGGTAGGGGATCGCGGAGAGCACCTCGCGCTCGCGTTCGCTGGCGTCCCGCAACATCGCGAGCGCCTGGTCGGAGTGAGTCGCGATCACGACATGATCGAAGCGCTCAGGCGAGCCGTACGCGGCGCTCACCGTGACACCACTCTCATCCCGTGTGACAGCTCGCACAGGGCTCCCCAGTCGGATACGGTCGCCCAGCGGGGCACTCAGCGCCTCGACGTAGCGCGCCGATCCGCCTGCCACAGTCCGCCAACGCGGCCGGTCGCGCAGACCGAGCATCCCGTGATTGGCGAAGAACTCGGCGAGGAATCGCGCCGGGAAGCGCCACAGCTGCCGTGGATCGGCCGACCATACCGCAGCGGCTTGGGGCACGATCAACCGTTCGACGAACGCACGCGAGAAGCGACGCTCCTGCAGCCAGTCCCGCAGCGATGTGCGCTCGTCCTCACCGGCCAGCAGCGCTCGGGCCTCGCGCTGAAAGCGCGGCACTTCGAGCACCATGCGCTGAAAAGTCGGGGAGATCAGGTGGCGACGACGCGCGTAGAGACCGTTGGGGGTGGTGGCGGCGTACTCGAAGTCCCGATCGGTGGCGCTCACCGAGAAACTCATGCGCGAAGGCTGGCTGGCAACTCCTAGACGACTGAGCAGACGCTCGAACAGCGGGTAGTTGCGGTCGTTGAACACGGTGAACCCAGTGTCCACATAGTAGGTGGCATCGGCGGTGTCGATCCGCACCGTGTGCGCGTGCCCGCCGAGCCGATTGTCGGCCTCGAAGACCACGATGTCGTGGGCCCGCTGGAGCACATGGGCGGTGACGAGCCCAGACACGCCTGCCCCGACAACAGCGATCCTCACGAGCGTCGACCTTGCATGTTGCTATGTGTTCGTTTCCAGCCCCGCACCGGATCATTGCAATGCCCGACCCCGCCGGATCAATCGGCCGGCGGCGCTGGCTCACCGCCGCCAGAGCGTTCCCAACGCGTCGACTGAGTCCCGCCGAGCCACGCCTTCGCGGTCTCGAGCTCGTGCTCGGGGAACGTGCGTAGCTCACCGGGCATCATCCATGCGAACAGCTCGGACGCCCGGCGCATCCAGCTTATATCCGAGACTACCGCGACCCGCTCCCATGCTTGGCGGTGGCGAACTCCGAGCTCGACGTCCGCCTTGAGCGCCTCCCACGCCGCGGCGGGCTCCTCGCGGAACTCGGGACCGACCGCGACCAGCACACGCAACTGCTCACCCGCCGCGACCGCGGTGCGCAGTGGCGGCAGCACCACATCTCGGTAGTCCTGGGGCGTGATGTGCCCGTGGGCTCGGAACCCGAAGGTGCCCAGCGGCATGTTGGGAATCGTCTCGATCATGATCGAACCTCACGATTGTCTCATCAGCCCGGTGGCACCCTCGTCAAGTGCAAGGAGATCCCTCCGATTGGGCCGCTGTAGTCTCTAGCAATCGACGACGACGCGATCCGCATATTGGTCACGCGCCTGTCGCGGCCACACGACTCCGGCGGCGAGGTCATCGAGAGTGCCGCGATCCTGGCCGCGGGCGCCGACTCCGCGGCGATCGTGGCGTGGATCGCAGCCCATGACGGGCAACCCGAGGTCCTGGCGCCGACGGCCTCCACGCGAGGACTGCACGGCGCACGCCAAAACAACGGTGGCGGAATGGGCTCCTCGAGGCCGCGGCGATACGTGCTGCCTCCTGGCGCGCTGTCCTGACCAACTCAACTGGTTGCAGTGGCGCGTGCGGCCGCGTGCCGCAGCAGGCGGGGGACGATCTGGCGGTGCAAGATCGACACCGGTGGCCAGATGATCGCCGCGATCCGCTTGTCGTAGCGCACGAACGTGAATTGTGTGACGCGTGAGGCCTCGGTCTGGAAGACGAGGCGTGAGGTTAGGAACCACGACCGCGACTCGAGCGTGAGCGAGTCGGGTTGCCTGTCGATGATCGCCCAGCCGAGGACGTGCTGGGGTGATGGCCGAGGGCCGAACCGCAGGCCGAGACCGAAGCGGAAGCCGCACACGAGAAACCAGCGCACGGGTCGCGCGGCGTCCTCGAAGACCGCGCGTGCCCACCGCTCGGGGGTGCGGTCATCCGCCGCGGCGACGGGGGCTTCGAAGGAGTCGGTGTAGTCGTAGTGGTATCCGGCGAGGCTGGTCGGCATCGTGCTTGGCGATGCTAATCCCTTATTAGACACGTGTCAAGTAGAGTAAAGGGATGGCATTATCGAGCGTGGGACGCAGGCTGGCTCCCGAGGCACGCCGCGAGCAGATCGTCGACGTCGGCGCCGAGCAGTTTGCCGCTTTGCCTTATGAGCAGGTGCGGATGGCGGATGTCGCCGCGCAGGCGAGTGTCTCGCGTGCCCTCGTGTATCGGTATTTCCCGACGAAGCGCGATCTGTTCGCAGCGGTCTACAAGCGTGCGAGCGAACGGCTGCTTGCGGCCAGCGAGCTCGTGCCCGGCCTGACGCTCGCCGAGCAGGTACTGGCTGGGCTGGACGCACACTTCGACTTCTTCATCGAGAACGCGCGGACCGTGCTCGTCGCCAACCGTGGAGAGCTCGCGGGCGACCGGGTGATCGAGGGGATCATCTCCGAGGAGCTCGGGGAGCTGCGCAAACGGATGCTCGACGCCGGCGAGCTGCACGGCCACGCGCGGGTGCGCGCGTCGATCGCGCTGTCGGGATGGCTCGCGTTCGTCCGCGCGGTCTGCGTCGAATGGTTGGCAGACCCCATCCGAGTGCTCTCACGTGAGGAGGTGCGCGATATGTGCCTGAGTGCGCTGCTCAGCGCGCTCGGGAGCGAGACCACCAAACCTGAATCGTCAAGCCAGTCCGTCCGCGAGTGAGCCGCCGCAAACCCAAACCACGCCCCCAATTTCACCAACACCAACACAGCACTGGAGCGAACACGATGAACCAACAACTGACACCAACCACCAGAAACGAGACCGAACCGCCCTCGTCGAGGGGGTGTCCGGAGGAGCGGTATGTGGCTCGCTGGCGTGAGGGATGGTCCTACGGTGCCAGCAAGCGCTGCCTGGATGAACACGCAAGGACGATCTTCGACGAGCACACCCTCTACATCCAGCCGCTGTTTGACGCGGTCAGGGGCGAGCGGGGCATGCGAGTGCTGTTCGAGGGCATCTTCGCGCTGATTCCCGACCTGCGCGCCGAACTCGATCACTGGGCAGTCAATGAGGGCGTCGCCCTGATCGAGTTCACGCTCACGGGAACGATCGGCGGCAAGCCAGTTCGCGTGCGCGGTGTCGACCGGATGCAACTCGACGGGGAGAAGCTGGTGATGCGCGAGAGCTACTTCGATCCGCTGCCGCTGCTGATCGCGCTTTTGACCCGACCACGAGCCTGGCCACGCGCGCTGCTGAACATGCGCGCGCACCCGCTACCACGCCTGCGCCCCAGCCGAACCCCACGAACCCTATAAGCATCCAAGTGAAAGGCAAGTGAGTCATTCCGTTTCGTGGCCCTCGCGCAGGGTGGCCTGTCGCTAGCCCTCCAACCAGATCGCGCCGTCGCGCAGCGCGACCGGGAACCTCTTGAGCGCGCGGGCGCCAGCCGTGCCCTTCACCAGGCCCGCCAATGGCTTGAACGCGCCCTGCGGGCCGCGTGTCATCGCGCCGGTGCGCACGTCGTAACGAGCCGCGTGCCACGGGCACTCAAGACATCCATCCTCGGCAACATGTCCCTCCCCGAGCGAGGCGAACAGATGACGGCAGCGATTTGAAACCGCGAACGGCTCGCCGCCACTGAGACCGACAGCGAGCTTGCCGTGCGGGGTCTCGACGACGGTGACTCGCCCCTCACCGAGATCCTCGACCTCGACAAGGCGAGTGGAAGTGGTGGTTGAAGCGCCCATTGTGGTCTCCTCGCGTTGAATGACAAGGACAATACGCCTCGCGACTTCTTTGTACGGCCGCGCGCTCGGCCACCCGGCGCACCCGGCCATGAGGAGGTCCTTACCCAGCTTCCCAATTGAGGCTGGCGGCCCACGCGAAGCTGGTCCAGGCGACCTCTGGATAACTCCGGCTACGGATCGACCCAGTCCTCTGGGACTTCGATCTTCGCGTCGATACCGGCGTGCTCACCCTCAGGACTCGGCGCCGATCACGACGCGCCCCAACCCGATGACCTCCATCTCGGTCTGAGGGGCGCAGACCGAGATCGCGGCGGACTCGCGGCGCAGCGTGCGACGCAGGGCAACGAACGCGGCGGAGCCGAGCATCGCGGGGACCCACAACGCGATCGCGCGATAGGCGAGCACGGCGGAGGCCGCAGATGCGATCGGTACGCCGTAGAGGACGAAGGCCCCAACCAGGCCGGCGTCGACGCCGCCGATCCCCCCAGGGACCGGAATCAGTCCACCCAGCTCGCCGATCAGGTAGGCGATCCACACGATCGCCAGGGGCGGCGCGGCGCCGAACGCGCGGAACGTCGCCCACAGGATCATCATGTCGAAGACGAGATACGCGATGATCCCGCCGATCAGCCAAGGGTTCGCCTCCCGCAGAAGCGCGACCGCCTCATTGACGCCATCCGCGACCGCCACGAGAGTCTTCAACGTTACAGTCGAACGACGGGAGGGTTCGCTTCGTTCGTTGCGTTCCAGACGCCTGTGCAGACGCGGCGCAGCGCGTCCCGCCAGCAGCGCCCCCACTATCGACACCGCGGCGATCGCCGCCGGGACGGCGGTCAACGCCGGATTCGTCTCTCCAGGAAACACCCGGACGGCAAGGCCGATCCCGACGACGATCACGCCGACGACGTTGGCCACACTGGTGAGCAAGAAGAAGGCAACGGTGCGCCGAGCGATTTCAGTGCCGGGCATCCCGCCTCGTTTCAGCGCCCAGGCTCCAAGCGCCAGACCGCCGGCTCCGCCGGTCGGGAACAGCGCGTTGGCGCCGAGCTCGGACATACCGATCTGATAGCTGACGCGCCAGCTCATGCGCCTGCAGAAGACCATCCGAAAGACCGCGATATACCCCAGGCCGGAGAGCACCTTCAGGCCCACGCCAACAAACAGCCACTCGGGCTTGGCGTGCGACAGGCGGGTGCGCAACCCCTCGAGTCCCGGCAGCAGCGTGACGATCGCCACGACAGCGAGGATCAGTCCGACCAAGAGCAGCAGCCGCGTGCGCAGTTTTCGCCCGCTCAGCTCCTCGGGAACCGCCAGGTCGCTCGCCGGGACTTGCGTCAAGTCGTGTGAGTCGACATCGCTGATACTCACGATCGCACCTAGCTCAGGCTACCTCGGCCCCGAGCTGGCACAAGCTCTGCCGTCAAGGATTTCTCCACCCCTTGCCGATGGACGCGCCCGCGCGGGTCGGTCGACTCAGCCGTCGTCGCTCACCTTCGCTCGCATGGCGGGGACGACAATGTCGAGGTAGTCGTCAGGATGGCGTTTGATGTAGTCGGCGATGAAGGGGCACAGGGGCACGACGGCCAGTTGTCGTACACGGACGTCGTCCAGCGCGGCGCGGGCGAGCTGGCTGCCCAGGCCGACGCCCTCGTGCCCGGGGCCGATCTCAGTATGCAAGAACGTGATTCGCCCATCGTGGAGCCGGTACTGCGCGAAGCCCGCGAGCTGCCCGTCGGTCCAGACCTTGTAGCGCGCCTGATCGCGGTTGTCGCGCACCTCGACGCTCATCGATCAAGCCTCCCAGCGAAAACGATCCGATTGCTCAATAGCGGAGCGTGATAAGGCGTGTGGGCGTGTCCACCAGAGCGCTAGTCCTCTGCTCGGTGGGCGCGCGCGGTTGCTCCGCGAGCAGTTCGGAAGGCGGCGGCAATAGGTCGTGTTGCAGCCTCTGCTCCGAGCGGGAAAATATGTAGTGCATCGACAGCCGACATTTCGGCAAGCTGAAGCGCGAGTTCCTGAGCGAACTCCATCCCGCCGCCTGCGGCGATGCGACGGACTGCGTCGTCGGAGATCAGCGTTCCAGGGAGTTTCCGGGCGCGGTTTGCCATCTGCACGTCGCGGAGCAGTGCTATCCCGGCGTAGAAGCGGACCCCGCGGAGCAGGTCTGCGGCACGGTCGAGAAAGGCATCGAGCGCATCAACGTCAAAGACCATCTGCGACTGAACGTACTCGGCGCCCGAGAGGACCTTCCGCTCAAGAAGCCGGAACTCACGATCTTGGTCGACCGCAAATGGATTCACGACGGCTCCGACTGCCAGGTCGTGGGGCTCGGCCCACTGCCTTGCCGCGCTGATGAGTTCGGTGGCGGTCATGTCCTTCACGCGCGGTGTCTCACCGACGGGATCCCCATAAAGGCAAAGAACGCCCTCCGACCCTAGGGCCGCCGCGCCGACGACCTGCGACTGCAGCGCCAGCCGGTTGCGATCGCGGCACGACACGTGGACGACAGTTGACACGCCCTGCTCGCGGGCGAGCGCTACCGCAGCCAGCGGGGACATTCGTGCCTGCCCTGCGTGATTGTCGGTAAGCCCGACGACGTCCACGACGTCGGCAAGCGCGGCGATCCGCTCACGAACTCTCAGCGCTTCTGGACGCCCTGGCAGGGAGATCTCGGCAGACACGAGCGCGGTCCTGGGCATCGACGAAGTTTAGACGCCAAAACGCGAACCGGCATCGACGTAGAACTTCGTAAAATGCGAACCAGACTTGACATAGGAGCAACGAGTGCGAGAGTGCCAGGCGCCGGATGGTGGCGCCGGGGCACGGCGCTCAGATTTGTGTCGTCTCAGCTTGTTGAGACGGTGCTTTCTGGGTCGTTCGTGTTGGCGTCCGACGGGCCGGTAAGGACCGGGCCGGTGGTGGGCTGACTCGTAGTCTGTCTGTCGGCGCTGTGCCTGGCCTTCGGCCGTTGTGTCGCCTGCCGCCGTCCGGACCTATGGCGTGACATGATCCGTAGTTCGACAGGGTGGCTGGCCAGCAGGCGTACTCGCGTCGGCCCAGCGGATGAAAACTGACACCAGGCCAGCCCAGCGCATCATCGATCGCGGAGGTTCAACGATGAGGCTCGACGGCAAGGTTGCACTGATCACGGGCGCGACAGGCGGTATGGGTAGCGCCTCGGCTCAACATCGGCTCGGTCGCCGGGACGACCGGGGCACCCAGCGGCGCATACTCGTCCTCGAAGTGGGCGCTTGAGGGCCTATCCGGACACGCCGCCTACGTCTACGCCGATTGGGGCATCCGATCGAACGTGATCCAGCCCGGCTTCATCGAATCCAAGATGACGGCAAAAATCCAGTCCAACGCCTTGGTCAAGAGGATCGCCAAGAAGCAAATGCACGATTCGGTGCTCCTGGGGCGCGAGGGTAAGGCGGATGAGATCGGCTACACGGCGCTGTTTCTTGCGAGTGACGAGTCCTCGTACATCACCGGCACCGACATCGTTGTTGACGGCGGTTGGGTGACCGCGGCTCCGTACCTCGGCAACGACCGACTCCACCACTCTGGGTGGAACGCTTCTCGGTGGAGGTTTACGGTGGCCAGCTCGGCGTCGGTGACGCGGATCTTGGCGGGGTACTCGCGGTCGTCGAGACGGGCGTACACCTCAAGTCCGGTGCTGTTCGTGGTCGCGCCGATCAAGTTGATGATCGTCTCCAGCGAGACCAGCGGCTTCCCGCGCCAGTTCATCGTGATGTATGAGAACAAGCGGTGCTCGATCCGGTTCCACTTCGAGGTTCCGGGCGGAAGGTGACAGACATGAATCTCAAGACGGTCTCGTTCGCGGGCCTGGAGCTCGCTCAGTTTGTTCCCCAAATTGTTCCCCGGCGTGGTGCGGCTTGAAGCTGAGCGGCCCGGACCCCTCTCGCGTCGAGATCCCCGTGCGCGCCGTCAGAGCTCGGAGAAGAAGTCCGGCGATATCTCCACGTCTTCGACCAGGCGGACGCCGACGCCCATCTTGTGCTCCTTGAGCAGATCGCACAGCCGCTCCCCGTCGACGAGGTCGATGGGGAGCGCGCCATCGCGCGTCGCCTCTTGCTTGGCATCGGCAGTGAACGAGCCGGTTGTGATCAGCAGCCCCTTGTCACCGCGCCCGCTCATCGCGCCGCGGAAGTCCCGCACGGCGCCGGCACCCACGCTGCCCCTGTAGCGCTTGCACTGGAAGAAGACCGGGAAGCTCACGAGCGACAGGCGGTAGACCCCGATTCCGTCGATCCCGCCGTCGCCGGTCTTGCCGGTGACCGTGGCCGACACGAAGCCCGCCTCGCGGAGCAGTCGCTGGGCCAAGCGTTCGAACCCGTCGGGCGGCATCTGGATCAGCACCTCCAGCAAGCGCTCCTTCCAATCGCGACGATCGGACTGATCCTCATCGATTTCTTCCTCCTGCTCAGCTCTCGCGGCTTGCTTGGCCTTCCTTGCCGCCCTGAATGACGCGAGGTAAGCAGCGTGGCGGCTGGCAACATCCTCGCGAGTCATCGCGCGACCAGCCTCAGTCGTGCTCCACACGCCACGCTCGCTGTTGTTCAAGGCACCAATCCCCTTCAGGTGGCTGCGCGCCCAAGCCAGGCGGTACTCGAGCTTGGTCAGAGGCCCGTCGCCATGCAGGACCGCCTGCTGCTCCTCGGTGAAGCCCTCCAGCTCGATCGCCTTTTCGACGATCTCCTCGTTCGTCCCGGAGTCTCCGATCTCGCGAACGGCCCGAAGCGTGGGCCAGAGAAGTTCGCTGACGGGCGGAATGCGCGGTGTCGAATCCACAGCGCCACCGTATCCGAACGCTCCGATCTCTGCGCCTGCGACGAGACGCGACACGCTGGCCCGATCGCGAGCGATCGTCAGCGCGCCTCGGCGGTCCTTCCCGCACCAGGTTTACGCCGTCTCGATGCGCTCGGCGCACGACCGTTTCGTGCAGCGTCCTGCGGGTGACGGCCACCCGCCCTCATGGGGACGATCTGGCCGCTATCGACAAGCTGAAGGCGCTTGCCAAGGGGACGCAACAGCGCCGTGATCGTGGCGTATGTGGGGTTGCCGGCGCCAGTCTCGATCCGCGAGATCTCGCTCTGAGGGACACCCGAGAGTTTCGCCAGTTCGCGCTGGGAGAGCTGCTCTTCTCTGCGGCTTTGGATGAGCTGGCTGGCCAGACTGAACTCCTCACGGAACTGCTCCAGCTCGCGGACGGCCTGCGGGCCTTCTTCCTGCGCCTCCTGCTCGATGTCGGCGATCAGCTGGGTGAAGTCAGAGGACACAATGATGGGTTATACCATATCAACGCCGGGGTCGTCGCGGCCTTTGGATGGCACGCCACGACGCCAGACGCGCACGGGCCACCTCGATTTCGCGTTGCTGGCGCGGGGACGACGGGCTCTTGCCCTTGTCGTACCCGTGGAGTACCAGGATCTTGTGCTCTCCATAGGCGTGACAGAACACTCGTAGGACGATCTTCTCGGCAGCGCCGTCGTCGGGTCTAACGGTGCGATCGACCCGGAACTCGAACAGCCCCTCCCCCAGCTGGCGACCCCACGACCTCTCCCCTACGACCTGCACTCCGTGATGCTGGAGCACCTCGTTCATCGCCGAGCCCAGCGCGCGCCGCTTCGTTGGGCTCAGTTTCTCCTTGATCCAATGTAGGCACGGCATCCGGGCCGCCTCGTCCGCATAGAACTCGATCTCGTACGGCGGTGGCTCGGCAGGACTCATCTCATCGCCCGCGGAGATCGGACAAGGAGGGATCGGGCTTCGCCATCGAGAACGCCTCGTTGACCATCTGGACCTCGCGCTCGGAAGGTGCGTAATGGGCGTAGATCTGCCTGCGTGTCCACGTCACCTGCCGCACCGGAGATCTCGACGGCCGGCGGCCCGAACCGGTAGGCGGCAACGACGTCGAGGTATTCGTCGACGTCCGTAACGTGCTCGGCAAGCAGGATCTGAACCCGTATCTCAAAGTGCTCGACGGCCCATGCGTCGGGGTCGTCGACATGCCTCGCCCAGCTAGGAGATCGCACCGAGTCGTCCACCATCGCGCTGGCTGATGCTACGTCGGCAAACGGATGCTGACCGTGTCACGTCTCGAGCGAGCTGAGATGCCTGTATCGCCAGGTTGCGCGCCGAACCAAGTGGCGCCCTCAGTGACTGCAATCTACAGCCGCGGGTCGACGGGCTCGCTCTCCATCGCGAGGACGCCGAAAACGCATTCGTGGACCCGGTAGAGCGGCTCGCGGCGAACGAACCGCTCGAGCGCTTCTATCCCGAGCCCGAACTCGCGGACGGCGAGTGCGCGCTTGCGACCGAGGTTCCGGGATCTCAGCCGCTCGATTTGGTCCGGGTCGGTGTACTCGGGGCCGTAGATGATCCGCAGGTACTCGCAACCTCGACACTTGATGCCCGGCTGGACCAGTCCTTTGCGTCCTTGGGCTACGAAGCTCATGGGCTTGACGACCATGCCCTCGCCGCCGCGGCCGGCGAGCTCCTCCCACCACGCGACGCCGAGCGCCTCTTGCTCGGCGTCGGTCACGTTGACTAGGAGGCGGCCGGTGCTTTGCAGCCAGCGGGGGTCCGCCGCGACGAGTCGATCGCAGCGCTCGAGGTGCCAGCCGTGGTCGCGGTCGGAGTACACCCCGGTCTCCCCGGCCAGGATGTGGAACGGCGCCAAGCGGAGATCCGCGACGCCGTTCACGGGCCATACGTAGTGGCGGTATGCGTCCACGTAGTGGTCGATGCTTGAGATCCTGCCGCGTTGCTTCTCGAGCAGGGACGCGACATCCAGGCCTCGGCTCTGCGCTGTTTCAAGGGTCGTGACGGTGGCCGCTAGGCCGGCATGGGCCGCGGCACCGACGGCAGCGTACTGGCGCCTGATGAGCTCGATCGCCTTGGCTGACCACGGCATCAGCTCGCAGTCGAGCACGAGCCAGTCTGTGTCGAGCTCACCCCATAGGCCAGCGGCGTCGACGGCTGCTCGGACGCGAGAAAGCGCGTCCTCGGTGTCCGGTTGGCCTGAGAGGAACGGTCGCCCGGTGCGGGTATAGATCGCGCCGGTCTCGCCGCTGTCGACACCGAACCTTTCTTTGGCGACATCGGCGTCGCGGCAGACGATCACGATCGCACGCGAGCCCATGTGCTTCTCCTCGCAGATGACCTGCGGCACCCCGTTGGAGCGGTATTCCGCGAATGCGCTGGTGGGATGCTCCAGCAGGTCAGGGCGGCTGGACGTGGCGGTCGGCGCCATCGTCGGCGGCAGGTAGACGATCCACCTCGGGTCCATCGCCCAGCGGCTCATGACCTCCAGGGCAGCGGCCGCGTTCTCCTCGCGAACGGTGACCGAGCGCGTCAGCCTCGTCTGGATGATCCGCTTGCCGGCAACGTCGTCGATGTCGAGTAGCTGGGCTGGCCGGGGCTCGTCTTCACCGGCGGCGATCTCATCCGGCGGGAGGAACGGCTTGGCAGGCTCGTAGTAGACGTGCTCGGCCGGGACGGAAACGAGCTCCCGCTCGGGCCATCGGAGTGCCGTGAGCTTGCCGCCGAACACACAGCCCGTGTCGATGTTGATCGTGTTGTTCAGCCACTCAGGGTCGGCCACTGGGGTGTGCCCGTAGATGACTACCGCGTTCCCGCGGTAGTCGGCCGCCCATTGACCGCGAACGGGCAGACCGAACTCGTCTGCCTCGCCTGTTGTTTCTCCGTAGAGCGCGAAGTCTCTGACCCGTGCGGAGGAGCGGCCCTGGTAGGCCTGCTTCATCCCGGCGTGCGCGACAACGAGAGCCCCATCGTCGAGGATCGCGTGGCTGACGAGCCGATCGAGAAAGTCCTGGGTCTGCCCGCGAAACTCATCGCTCTCCGTCTCGAGCTGCTCGAGCGTCTCAGCGAGCCCGTGGGCGACCTTGACGTCGCGTCCTTTGAGCTTGCGCGCCAACTTCACGTCGTGATTCCCGGGCAGGCAGATAGCGGTGCCGGCGGCCGCCATCGACATAACCAACCGCAGCACCGCCGGGGTGTCGGGCCCCCGGTCGCCGTAGTCGCCCACGAACACCGCGCGCCGTCCCTCTGGCGGCCTGACGCTGACCCCGTCCGGGGCGACGGCGTAGCCGAGCTGTGCAAGCAGGGCGACGAGCTCGTCGTAACAGCCGTGGATGTCCCCGATGACGTCGAACGGCCCATGCTCGGCGCGGCGGTCCGTCCAAAGCGGAGTTCGGGTGACCTCGACCGCGGCGATCTCCTCAAGTGAGTCGAGAAGACACGAACGCAGTAGGTAACTTTGAGTTTGAGTGGCTGGTGCCGCGTCCGGTGGGGAGGAGTCTGCCGTGACGTGTTGTATTGATGGGGCTGATGGCGTTGCGACGTGCTCACGCCGACGAGTACGCGGTTCGGGTCAACCGGGCGGTGGAGTTGTTGGTCGAGTTCTCACCGGCGGACGCGGTGCGGGGGTTGCAGGCGGAGTTCGGTCTGTCGGAGCGTCAGGGGCGTCGGTATGTGAACGAGGCGCTGGAGCGGCCGGATGGTGTGGTGGTGCCGGAGCGCTCGGTGGTGTTCACGGTGCGGTTGGCGCCGTCGTTGATCGCTGGGCTGCGCGAGTGTGCGCGGTCGAGCGGCGTGTCGTTGAGCGCGGTGACGGCCGCGGCGGTCGGCGCGTATCTCGAGCAGGCCGGTGGCCAGGCGCGTTGAGATTGAGTTCGTCGGTGATCGCCTCGCGGATGCGCGGCTGGCGCAGGCGTATGTGATCTTGACGCCCGAGCGGCAGCGTGTGACCCATAGCGAGAGGAGCGATAGTGAGCGAGGGCAGCAGCAGTGTGGTCGTGCAGTCGATGGAGCGGCGGGGCAGGGTGGCCGCGATCTACGCGCGGGTGTCCTCGGATCGTCAGCGTCGCGAGCAGACGATTCAGAGCCAGACCGCCGCGCTGCGTGAGTTGGCTGCCGCGCGCGGGCTGCTGGTCACAGATGATCTGGTGTTCGAGGATGACGGCGTCTCGGGCGCGGTGCTGCGCCGTCCGGCGCTGGAGCGGCTGCGCGACATCGCTGTCGAGGGCCGCTTCGAGGTGCTGTTGTGTCATGCGCCGGACCGGCTCGCGCGCCGTTACGCCTACCAGGTGCTGTTGCTGGAGGAGTTCCAGCGCACGGGTGTCGAGGTCGTGTTCGCGAAGGAGCCAGAGCGCTCGGGCACCCCGGAGGATGAGCTGTTGCGTCAGTTCCAGGGGATGATCGCCGAGTATGAGCGGGCGCAGATCGCCGAGCGCTGTCGTCGCGGGAAGCTGCATCGCGCCCGGGCCGGCGCGGTGTCGGTGCTCGCCCGCGCGCCTTATGGCTACCGGTATGTGAAGCGCTCCGAGCACGCCGACGCGGTCTTCGAGATCGACGAGACCGAGGCGCCGATCGCGCGCGAGATCTTCCGCCGCTACCTGCAGGAGGGCGAGTCGATAGCGAAGATCGCGCGGTGGCTCACGGCGCAGAGCGTGCCGACCAGGACCGGTGCGACGGTCTGGAGCAACGCCACGCTCTGGGGGATGCTCCGCAACCCGGCCTACGCCGGGCAGGCCGCCTACGGCAAGACCTACGCGACCGGCGCGTCCGTCCGTGCCACGCGTCAAGCGCGCCTGCGGGGGCAGCGCTCCACCCGGATCTCACGCGAGGGTGTCGCGCCGGAGCAGTGGAAGCAGATCGCGGTGCCGGCGCTCGTGACCGCCGAGCAGTTCGCGCTCGTCCAGCAGCGGCTTGAGCGCAACCGTGTCATCTCGCCGCGTAACACCAAGCGCCTGTCGCTGCTGCAAGGGATCCTCGTCTGTCGCCACTGCGGCTACGCTTACTACCGCTGCTCGACCCGCAGCAAGAACGGAAAGCTGCGCGAGTACTACCGCTGCTCAGGCACAGACGGGCACCGCCGACCCGAGGGCCGCGTCTGCGAGAACCGGCCAGTCCGCGTCGCCGAGGTCGACGAGCTCGTATGGGCTCGGGTGCTCGGACTGCTGGAGGACCCCGCGCTGATCCAGGCCGAGATCGATCGCCGGCGTCAGACGATGCGTGCAGCGCACCCCGCCACCGGACGTCGCGAGGCTCTCAAGCGCGATCTCACCCGCGCCCGGACCGGGCTCGGGCGGCTGCTGGACGGCTACCAAGAGCAGCTCATCACGCTCGAAGAGCTACGGACCCGCACGCCCGAGCTGCGCAAACGCGAGGCCACCCTGCAAGCCCAGCTCGACGCGCTCGACGCCGAACTGCACGATGCCGAGACCTACCTTAAGCTCACCGAGACACTCGAAGGCTTCCACGCCCGCCTCACCGCAAACGCCGAGACCCTGACCATCCAGCAGCGCCAGCAGATCATCCGGCTCGTCGTCCGTGAGGTCCTGATCGGCGAAGACGACATCACGATCCGCCACTCAATCCCGGTCCCCACCGGCGACCAGCCACCCGGTTACCTACTACGTTCAGGTAGTCGAGCACCCACACGTTGCGAAACCCCTCGCGCTTGAGGTGCTTGATCGAGCGATGAAGCTGCGTGCGTTGCCGACGGACGACATGTGCCCCGAAGGCACGGTCGGCTCGTGAGCTGTTGCGCTCAAGACAGATCGACTCGGGTGGGTCAAGCACGATCGCGACGGGGAACAGGTCGTGCGCCTTGGCGAGCTCGACCAGTGGCTTGCGGGCCTCACGTTGCACGTTCGTCGCGTCGACGACCGTGAACCTGGGCTGAGCCAGGCGCCGCCCTGCGATGAAGTGCAGGACCGCGAACGCATCAGAGGTAGCCGCCTGGTCGTTTTCGTCATCCGAGACCAGGCCGCGGCAGAAGTCTGAGGAAATGACCTCGGTCGCCTTGAAGTGCTTGCCGGCGAACGTGCTCTTGCCTGAGCCCGACGCGCCAAGAAGCACAACGACGCTGGGGTCCGGCAGCGCAATCCTCATCGGCTGAACACCGCCATCTGCGTCGGCGGTCCGACCTCATCATCGACGGGGCCCACGGGCAGGTAGCGAACTCCGTAGCCGTGTCGCGACGAGACGCCCTCGGCCCACGCGGCGAACTCCTCGCGGGTCCATTCGAAGCGATGATCGGAGTGACGAAGCTCCCCGGCCGGCAGAGTCTCCCAGCGCACGTTGTACTCAGCGTTGGGTGTCGTGACGACAATCGTCCTCGGCCGGGCCGAGCCGAAGATGCTCTGCTCGAACGCAGCCAGACGGGGCGGGTCGAGATGCTCGATCACCTCGACGAGAGCGGCGGCGTCGAACCCGTTCAACCGCTTGTCCCGATACGTCAGCGCGCTGTGAAGAAGGCTGATCTTCTGACGCTGCGCATCGTGCATGGTGTCGAGCCGCAGCCGACGGGCGGCCTCTTCCAATGACCGGACGCTGACGTCGACTCCCACAACCAGGTCGTAGTCCTCCTTGATCAGACGTGCCAACAGGGCGCCCGCCCCGCAGCCAAGGTCCAGCACCCGCTGGGCCCCCGACGCCTTGAGGACGGCCTGGACGCTCCCGAGGCGCTGATCTCGCAGGGAGACTCGCTCATCCAGATTCTCCTCCCGATTCGGTGCGTCCGAGTCCTCGGACGGTGGCGCTGCCTCATCCATTGTCAGCAACGCGGGAGCGTATAGACGGGCTTGCTTCTTCAGGTAGCGACGGACGATCAGGTTACGCTCGGGGTGAGCGGCCAGCCACCCCTCGCCGCGGCGCATGAGCTTCTCAACCTCTGCCTCGTCTACCCAGTAGTGCTTGTCATCGTCCAGCACCGGAATCAGCACATAGAGGTGCGTCAGCAGGTCAGCGAGCCGCACCTCCCCCCTGATCCGAAGCGAGACGTGGCGGCTCCCCCACTCTGGAAACATCGGGTCGAGCTCGATCTCCTGCACATGCACCTCGTAGCCCAATGGCTCGAAGAGTCCCCGGACAAGCGGCTCGCCGCCGCGTGCCGGCACGACCGGAAGCGCCGCCTCCAACGGGATCGGCGTGGCAGCGAGCTCCTCATACCCCTTACACACACCAGCCATCGCGCTCTTGAAGACCGTCAGGAGGGCGACCGACAGAAACGACGACGCGACGTAGGGACGATCATTGACGTACTGCGCGAGCGCGAAGCTGTTCGGCCCGCGCCCACGCCTGACGAGCCCGACCGGGTCGATGGCGAGAAACAGCGCCGCGGTGCACCTGTCCTCGGCGGCCTCCGGATAGAACACGTGCGCCCCCCCGAACGGGACCTCAAACGTCTGGACACGGTCGGGATGCTTGTGCAGCAGGAACCCGAGATCAGTGGCGGGACGATGGGTGGTCGTGACGGTCAGGAGCACAGACGTCGAGGCTACCGGCCTGTGCCTGCAGCTCCACTAGACGCCGACACCGCCCGGGCAATGCCGCGGCGCTCGATGCCGACCTGTGCGAGCTGATTGAACGTCTCGTCGTGGGCAAGCGGCGGCGACCCGCACACCTCCGGGTCGGGGTGGCCGAGCGAAGGCTCCTACGGCCGCGCACGCGCTGACCCCCGTGCGCGCCAAGCTCGATGACGAGGCCGCGGCGACGAGCACACTTGGCCGCCACGAGCAGTAGAAGCTCGTTCTAAAGGCCGGCGGAGCAGAGGACGATGCAGAAAACGAGCTTCCCCCTTAAACGAGCTTCCCCCTTTACAGAGGGCGGATTCCAGCTGACGTTGCAACACCAACGCGGTTTTGGAGGTTGCAATGCGGGACAGAGCGACGGCGAGCGGGCGGGGTTCAGGCGGAGAAGCAGCAGCGGTATCGTGCAGCTGATCGCTCAGGGCGTCGAGCAACAGCGAGGCGTGTCGGCTGGTCGGGATCAACCGCAAGACGGGGAATCGGTGGCGGTACGGCCGGATGGTCCGAAATTCCGCCGGGGAGCGCTTGTCATCTATCCGCCGGTGAAGATCAACGAAGCGAGGCCGCGGAGCCCGCGGTATCTCTCAGAGCAGGAACGGATCCGGATCGCCGATCTGCTCGCGGCGGGCGTGACGCGTGCGCGGGATCGCCGGGGAGCTGGGGCGCGCGCCGTCGACGATCAGCCGCGAGATCCGGCGCAACAGCGACCCGGACGGGCGCTACCGCCCGCATCACGCCGAGCACGCCGCCCGGCTGCGGGCGTGCAAGCCGCGCAAGCGGCGGGTCGCTGTCGATGCGGTGCTGGCCGAGGTCGTCCGGCGGCTGTTGGCGAAGCGCTGGAGCCCGGAGCAGGTCGCGCACGAGCTGCGGGTGCTGTTCGCCGATCAGCCGTCGCGCTGGTTGTGCAAGGAGACGATCTACCAGGCGATCTACGACACAGCGGTCGAGCTGACGCGGCCCGCGCGGCGTCGGCGACGCAGACGGCGGCTGCTGGGGTCTGCAGCGGCGTGGACGGCTGACTGCGATGCGAATGATCGACGAGCGGCCAGCCGAGGTGGAGGACCGCTCTGCAGGCTGGCCACTGGGAGGGCGATCTGATCATGGGCGCCGGGAACCGCTCGGCGATCGGGACGCTGGTGGAGCGCACGACCAGGTTCCTGATCCTGCTGCCGTTCACTGACGGCAGTCGCGACCACCGAAGGTGTCCGCCACGCGATCACTGCCGCGCTCGACGGAGCTGCCAGCGGGGCTGCGGCGGACGCTGACCTGGGATCAGGGCAAGGAGCTTGCGCTGCACCCGCAGATCACGGCCGCGACCGGCACGGACGTGTTCTTCTGCGACGCGCACTCACCGTGGCAGCGGGGCAGCAACGAGAACATGAACGGGCTGCTGCGCGACTACTTCCCGAAGGGCACCGACCTGAGCGTCCACACCGCCGAGGACGTCGTGCGGATCGCCGCAGAGGTCAACGACCGGCCACGCAAGACGCTCGGCTGGCAGCGCCCAGCGGAGCTGTTCGCCGCCGCGACCGCGACCGCCTGACGGGGGCCCACCCGAGCCGCGCACGCGCGCGGGGATCGACTCCGGCTCGGCCCTCGGGCCTCGCCTCCGTCGAACCCCGCGCGCGTCAGCTACCCGCCGGCGCCCAGGTAGCTCGTCATGAGCAACCCTGCGGAGAACCGTGATCGGGGCGCGTTCGCCCGCTCGCCATGCAGTCGGTCAGCTGCTCCATGCCGACACCCGCTGGGACTACGATCACAGCGTTCATCTGTTGCGACGTCGACTGGCTTTCCCCCGTCCGCGCCGGGGCCACCGCAAACCGCCGCGCCCAGTGCTGGTCGCTCGGTGGAGAACCGCAGCCGCATCATCCTCGACCTCGTCCTTCTCGGCGCGGTGCGCCGGGTAGGCGCCCTCGCTGAAGAACTCCCACGGATCGAAGCGGACAGGTCCTAGCGCAAGTCTCCGCAGCGCGGACTCGCGGAGTTCAAAGGTCATTGGACCCCGGGGGACCTGCCGACCGTCGCCTAAACGCACAAACGACCGTGAACACGGGCCGTTTGCTTATCGGGGAGACAGGGGTTGGAGGCCCGTCTTTGCGAGCGATCTAGTGGTCCATTCGTGAAGTTTGTGGGTTGTTGAAGGGGTGTTGTGGTCGTTGCCGAAGTTGTCGCTGTCCTGTTCAGCGATGATGGGGGTTCGGTATGCCTGCGTTGACGAAGAGCATCGAGATTGGTGCGGAGGATCGGTTGGAGCTCGAACGGGTCGTGCGCTCCAGCACCGCGGAGGTGCGGATAGTCGAGCGCGCCCAGATCGTGTTGGAGGCCGGTGAGGGTCGCTCGGCGGTGGAGATCGGGCGGCTGGTGGGGTGTTCGACGAACACGGCGCAGAAGTGGCGCTCGCGCTATGAGCAGGACGGGATCGCCGGGCTCGGCGATTTGCCGCGCTCGGGTAAACCGTTGATTTATTCTCAGGCGGATAGGGCGCGGCTGATCGCGAAGGCGTGCACGCGTCCACCGGAGACGCCGGAGGGGGCGCAGCAGGAACGCTGGACCTATGAGCAGCTCGCCGCGACGGTCGGGATGTCGGCCTCCCACGCGCATGTGATCCTCGCGCGTGCGGATATCAAGCCGCACCTGACCGACTACTGGATCATGAGCGACTTCTCCCAACCGGAGTTCGAGGAGCGCCTGACCGAGGTCTGTGGTCTTTACGTCAATCCGCCGGAGAACGTGCTGGTCCTATCCCTGGACGAAAAGACCGGGATCCAGGCCAAGGCGCCGACCAAGCCCGATGTCCTACCTGCTGGGGGACGACCGACCCGGCGTGAGCACGAATACACACGCAACGGCACTCAATGCCTGTTTGCCTGCCTGAAAGTTCACGAAGGGGATGTGCTGGCGATGTCCTCAAAGACCCGCAACCGCTTCGACCTGATCCGCTTCCTCGACCGGCTCGACTCCGAGATCCCCACCGTGCAGGGCCAGAAAATCGTTGCGGTCAGTGACAACCTCTCCACCCGTGGCACCCAAGAGGTCACCGACTGGCTCGACGAGCACCCGCGCTGGAGCTTCCAGTTCACCCCGACACACGCCTCGTGGCTGAACCAGATCGAGATCTTCTTCTCCATCCTCTACCGCCGGCTACTCAAGCACGGAATGTTCTTCAGCGAGGAAGACCTCGCCGAGCAAATGCTCGCATTCATCGAGACCTACAACCAAACCGCCAAACCATTCAACTGGACATACACCGGCAAGGTACTCCAAGCATAACCCCACGAACTTCACGAATGAACCACTAGGTCTCGGAAGTAACGGCCATTGACGGCGCCCACGAGCATCAGAACCGGCAGCATCTGAGCCTGGATCCACCGGGGGATGTGGTGTTTGGTGGTGATTGGTGCTGGTGGTGGACGTTTTCGGGGGGTGGTCGTGGGTTGAGCGGCGTGAGGGGTGCCGCGCGCCTGTAGTGAGATGTCAGGGTGCGTGTTTTCTGGCAGCGTTGGGTGTGCCGGTGTCGGCGGGATGGTTGGCTGGTCCTCGGTCGCGGCGGTTTGTGTCAGGTGAGTTCTGGTAGCCCGCGGATGCGGGCGAGCGCGCTGGTGAAGTCGTGTCGCCATGGCCAGCGCGCGGGAAGATGAAGCGTCCATTGACGCCCCGTGCGGGTCAGGCGGCCGGGGATCTGGAGCAGCCGGCGGCGCATGGTGCGCGCAACACGGACGGTCTCGCCGGAGAGCCCGAGCGTGTTGGTCCAGCGCAGCAGGTTGTGCGCGATCGCGGCGATCACTGTCCAGGCGCTGTTCGCGGCAAACTGGCCGGAGGGAAAGTGCGCGAGCGCCTGGTCTTTGAGATCGCGGATCGTGAGCTCGACGACGGCGTGCTGGCGGTGCTCAGCCTCAACGACCTCAAGCGCCTCGGTGCGGTTGGTGATGAACGGGAAATACCGCCAGTCCGGCCACAGCTTTGCTTGCGGACCGATCAGCCGGGTGCGGCGCACGATCAGCCGTCGTCCATGAGCGGTTATTTCGGCGATCTGCGCTTCGCCGTTTTGGGAGTAGTCCTCCAAGGGCTGCCACGCCTGCTCGGGAATCTGTTTGATCGCGGCGGGAACCCAGAACTGCATGCGAACGCTGATCGAATAGGACCATCCGGCGCTCTGGAGTCTTGAGATCAGCTTGCTGTTCCAGAACCCCGAGTCGGCCCGCAGAAGCTTCTCGCCGGTAGCGCCTGCTCGTTTGACGCGGGCGATCAGCTCCTCGGCGAAGCGCACGACACCGCGCTGGGTGTTTGCCTGTCCCTTGCGCAGCCGAACGTGCAGAATCTCGCCGGTGCCCTCGCGGCTCGCGAGCAGCGGGTGATACCCGCGTTGTTTGGTGTACCCGAAACCGACGCCCTCCTTCTTGTATCCGTAGGCCTGGCCGATAAAACTGTCCACGTCGACGATCAGCCGCCCGGCGCCCGGGCCGGCACCGGCCCGCCACGCTCGCACCAGCGTCTGATCGAGTACTCGGTCGAGCTGGCGCACATGCCCGAAAGTGAACGCCCGCAGAAACGTCCCCAACGTCGAGGGCGCCGGCAGCCAGCCACCCAACAATCGGCGCGTGCGACCCGCGCGCAGCACATCACAATCATCGATCGAATCCGCGCCAAGCAGCATCGCGAACACGAGCGCCATCACCTTCCTGCCCGCGTTCGCCGCGCCCGGCCGGTCACGACGAAGCGTCACAAACCGGCCCACGAGAGCCTCGATCCCGAGCCGCCCCGCCAGCGTCGCAACGAGCGCGATTCCCGCGTCCGATACCACACGATCATCGTCAAAGACGACCCGCATCCCGTCCAGTCCGACCCGCTCGTCATCCTGCACCATACGAGCGACCTCCTGACCCCGGGCCACGACAGCCGCAATCTGTCGCTACCAAACCCGATTCAGGAGGTCATTCTTACTCACTACCGGACAACACCGGTGGATCCAGGCTGAGCCACTACGTCGTAGAAGTCGTGACGAACGTTAACGTGCACCGTTGCCATCCCCGCGCCACAGACAAGCAGCGCGCTCCCGATCGTTAGTGACACTCGGCGATCGACCCGGCGGTTCCACGCGTCGAACGAGCGAGCCTCGATCAAGCGGATATGCCGCCACACTCGCCGCGCAATCGCTGGCACGCGGTAAGCGACGAGACCACCGTTCTTTACCGGAGTCGGCTCCATAGCAGCAAGCAGGATCGCGCCGCGACCGGATGTGTGTGGTGCTGCGGGTGCCGTCGACCGATTCAGCCTGCGGCGACGAGCAGCGACGCACCTGCGTAGACGTGCGCCTGTGTGTCCGTGACCGCCTTGCGGACGAGCTTCGGTTCTTGACCGACCGGAGCGATATCGATCGCGAACTCAAGGCCGGTGGCAGTGGTGATCTTGAACAGCGTCTCGATTTGTGGGTTCTTCTCACCGGCCTCTAGCTCGACGACGCGAGGCTGACTCACGCCCAGTCGACCAGCGAGTTCGCGCTGTGACAGCCCATGATCTGCCCGGTAGGCGATCAACCTTGCAGCGACCATGCGTGCGAGCGCCAGGCGCTCCCACTCGGCGGCGAACTTCGGGTCGGCGTCAAGCGCAGCGGCGAGCACCTCGTCGGCGGTCTTGATGCCCTTCGGCCAGTGGCTTGGAATCTCGGTCATGACTGCATGATAGGTCATGGCTTATCGGAACTCAATGGCCGATCGTAACGCTCAGCGCGAGCCTGGGCGCGTTCAATCAGGCTCGCGAAGCTCTTGTGCCGGTCGATGGCGAGGATCGCGTAGAAGTCGCCAGATCGGCGATAGATCGCCCGCCAATCGCTTTGCCCCTGCCTCGGACGCAGCTCGCATAGCGTAGCGGCGCGATCCCCCTTCAGTGGCTTCATGTGCGGCGGGCCGAGCTGCTCGCCGAGTTCGCCCAGCTTCCGCACGGCGTTGAGCAGCGCGCGGTGCTCCTCCTTGGACTTCATCGCCAGCAGCTCCGCGACCGCGTCGGGGTCGTAGATGACGCTGTGTCGCATGGCGCTCGATCGCGTCATCGCGAAACCGTACCTGCGACTTGCGACGTTATCCCAACGTCGACGCCGAGCTGCATCTGCGTGAAGCTCGCCGTCCGCGCGTAGGCAGCGGCGACTCGATCGAGCGCCCGGTCGTGGTCGCGGTGCCCGTAGAGCCGGCGGACAAGCTCGCCCCCGTCGGTGTGTCCGAGCGCGATCGCAACGTCCTCGGAGGGCAACTCGAGCACGTTGACCATGTATGAGCCAGCGAAGTGCCGGGTCGCCAGGTAGAGGCTTCCCTCCCATCCGGCGGCAGCCCTGACCGCCTTCCAGTGGTACGCCCGTGCCGACGCAGTCCAATGCTCTCCACGGATCGGCGCGAAGCAGAACTCGCCTTCGACCGGCGGCGAGAGAAGCGCCTCGCGAGCGGGCTCGGTCAATGGCGCCTCGCGCACCTGCCCGTTCTTCGGCAGCGTGAAAGTGCGCGTAGCCGCGCTGAACTGCTCCACGACCCGTATGCGCGAGCGCTCCAGATCGACGTTCGCGCGTCGCAGCGCGTCCAACTCGCCGGGCCGCAGCCCAGAAAGGCCGCGACCTGGAGCCACGCAGCGAACGATGGTGTCGCCAGCTCACGCGCGCAGCGAATCAGCTTCCAGACCTGCTCCTCACTCGGCGGCTGCTCGTCCCGGCGCCCAGGACCACGCGAAATGCCGAGCCGCGCGAACGGGTTGCGGCTTACGGCGCGACCCCCTTGGCCGAGGCGGCATCGTTGAACATCGCCCTGAGCGCCGGAACGGTGCCATTGCGAACACCACCCACAAGCCACTCCTCGATCAGTCGAAGTGCTTGGAACCTGTTCTAACCAAGACCTCCAGGAGTCGCTGGCCCGTTTGGCCCGGAAGCTGGCCGCCATCCGGGTGGGTGACGAGCCCCGGCGGCGGCCGGTAGTCCGCCGGCAGCGACCACGCCGGCCGGGGTGGGTCCTGAAGGCCGTCGTTCACGTCTTGGCCGACCGGGACGAGCCGATGCGCGCCAAGGACATCCACGCGGCCGTCGAGGCAGCGCTGGGCGAGCCGGTAGCGGCATCCTCGATCAAGACCGCGCTGATCGCCAACGCCTCGGGCTCGTCGCCGCGCCTGGTCCGCGTTGCGCCCGGACGGTACGTGCCGGCGTAAACGCTCATTGCCATCTTGAAGCTCGTACGATTCACGCCATGAACGTCGTCGAACGACCGCCCGGAAAGATGCGGCAGCTGGGAGCGCTCGCATGGATGGCGCTTGAGCCACTGGTGGCGATCGCGCTGCTGTTCTGCATCACCGGGGTTACGCTGCGCCTCACGCACGGCCTCGCAAATGGCCGCCTGCTGGCGGCCATCGCGCTACCGCTAGAGTTGGCCGGCGCGTGCGTGCTGCTGAGTGTGTGCTTCGAGCGGCGCGCGCAAGCACAAGAGTACATACTCGCCGAACTGGTCCTGCGATTCAAAGGCGACCTAGCCCGCGCCTTCCCGTTGCGACCGCAGTCCACGCGAGAGCGAGTAGAGGCCAGAACACCTGCACTCACGGAGCTCGCACAGGACTTGCTAAAGATCGCGCGCGAGGCACCTTGCGCGGTATCGCGCATGATGAGCGCGTGGGTCGCGCTCGTACTTGCGAGCGTGCCGTGCGGGCAGTGGGCGTGGCACGCAATACTCCACGAAGGCCAGGGATCCTTGCTCGCCGGAGTCGCAATCGCGCCGGGTGTGGCGCTGTTCGCGCTTGCCTGCAACGATCTGCGCCGAGGGCGCATCCGTAGCCCACGACATCGATGGCAGACATGGGCAGATGGCTACGAGCCAGAGCACGAATCGACCATCCTCCCGACCGTCCCCGTAATGGTGCTGTGCTTCGTACCAGCCATCATCCTCGGGGGAATGTGGAGCAACGGCGCGTCGCTTGAGACGCACCTGAGCGTCACGCAGGCAGTGCTCGCGCTGTGGCTGTTGCTGTGGAACGGACGTAAAGCCGCGAGCAGCAAGGCATTCCTACGTATTGAGCACGCGCTCGCAGCCTACTGCTGGGACTGCTGGTGCTAAACCCGTGGCAGCGCCCCGTTTCCCCCGTCACGTACTCGGCACGGCATCTGCTCGGCCGGCAAGGCGAGGCGCAGGAACAGCGCATCTCGACGGGTCTGAACGTCGCGTTCGCGTGCTCATTGCTTGCGTTTGTCGTGATGATCGGCACTACCTGAATCACGAGATCGCGAACGCGACGATCCTACAGATGAGGTCGTTCCGCCAAGCGCCGACACAGGCTCTCCAAGCGTGGGCGCAAACCGGGCAGTTCGCGCTCGACGACGTCCCAGACAAGCGCGAGATCGACGCCGAAGTATTCGTGGATCAACTTGTCACGCATCCCGGCGATCTGCCGCCAAGGCACCGCTGAGTCGAGTGCACGTGTGTCATCAGAGATCCCCTTGACGGCTTGGCCGATGATCTCGATATTGCGAATGACCGCATCCTGGGTCTTACCGTCCGCAAAGAACGCCTCACGACCTCCGACCGTGTAGCTCTGGATCGCGTCGATCGCCGCAAATCACATGGAGCAAGTAGGTGCGCTCGTCCTTCACAAAGGCACGGCGTCCGCGTAGATGCGCTCTCGCAGGAACGGGCTCACACCACCCTCGCTGAGCACATCGACATGGGTGCCGAGCAGATCCTCGAGATCCTGCCACAGACCGACGAGGTCGACCAGGCTTCGCCCTGGCTCCATCTCGACCAGAAGGTCAACGTCGCTGCCCGCGTCGGGCTCCCCCCGCGCGATCGAGCCGAACACGCGCACGTTGTGTGCACCGTGCTGGGTCGCATATCCCAGGATCTCGTCCCTCCGTGCACGGAGCCGATGCAGGTCGAGTTGAGCGGATTCGGTCACCATTCACGGTCACGGCCTTCGTTGCTGATCGCCGTACGGGCTGAAGTCAACGTCCTGGTTCGATTACCTACAGTTTATCGGGGAGACTGAACATCTTCCCTGCAAATGAGCATATCGTGGCACGTCGCGTGGCACGGCTACGCGGCCTTTCGCCTCGTGAGCGGCGTGGATGCCGGAGCCTGCGCGAACGCCTCTCGGATGCGCTTGCGCGCCCGCGCCTGGTCGAAGTGCCCGTAGAGCTTGCGGACGAGTTCGCCGCCGTCCTGGTGTCCGAAGTGCTGCGCGATGTCGGCGGGGTCGAGCCCGAGGACGTTCCAGGCGTACCAGGCGAAGTGGTGGCGGGTGGCGGTGTAGAGGTCGACGTTGCCGAGACCCGCCGCGCAGCGGACGCGGTTCCAGTGGTGCGAGCGCGAGCTGGGCGTGTAGTGGTTGCCGCGCAGCGTCGTGAACACCCACTCGGACTCGCGGGGCAGGGCCAGGAGGCGCTCTCGCGCACGCGGCGTCATCGTGATCACGCGCGTCACGCCGTGCTTGGGCCGCGTGAGCTTGCGCACCTTGACGTTCCACTGCCACTCGATGCTGATCGTCTCGGCGTCAGGCGTGAAGTCGAGTTCGGGCCAGCGCAGAGCGTCGAGCTCGCCTGGGCGGGCGCCCTCGTGGATCGCGACGTCCAGGTAGGCCGCGAAGGATGGCGGCGTGAGCTCGTCAGCCAGCGCTATGAGGCGGGCGGTTGCGCCCTCTGCGGGTGGCTGGACATCGCGGCGGCCGCGGCTTCGTGGCAGCCGAAGGCCCGCGAACGGGTTGCGCCCGCGGTCGATGAGCCGTCCGGCATCGGGCCGGGCCGCGTCGTTGAACATCGCCCGCAACGCGGGGATCGTCCCGTCTACTTTGCCGGAGCGTCGGTACTGCCGCACGACATCGTCGTCGACCGCACGGACAGGCAGGTCGGCGTAGGCGGCGGCGAAATGTTCGGTCCGCTCGCGGTTGAGGACGTTCGTCGACTCGGCGGGGCGTAGCCACAGCGGGTCGGTCGTCCATTCCTCCCACCACTCGCGGACCGTCACGCCGGCGCGGGCGTTGGTGCGTAGCACCTTGAGCGCCGCCCGCTCGGCCGCGCGGGCCGCGTCTTCGTCGGGATAGCTGGTGGGGCCGCCGATCACGGCCTGCGGGTTCAACTGCTTGCCGGTGCGCGGGTGGCGGATTCGTGGCCGCCAGTTGCCAGACGGAAGCTGCGTAGGCATCGTGAGCTACTCCTCTCGGTGCTGCTCGACGGTAGTCATCCGCCGAGCCAGATTTGCTGTCACGCCGGAGTTTACAACAGCTACGCGGCTTTGGGCCCAGGCGATCGCCTGACTTGGCAGATAGCGGCGGGTGCGTGCCATGCCCCACGTCTCGCTGGGCATGCCTGCTGCCGTCAGACGATTGACCGTCCGCACGCTGACCCCCCACAACGCGACGGCGATCTGTATACCAGCGATGGAGGTCGCGTCACTGATCGCCTGAACGCGCGCCGGCGTCGACGTAGCGATGACGATGAGTGGGTCCATTCCGCTGAGCGCGCTGCGTGGAATCTCGGCCGCATAGCGCAGGGCCTTGTCGCGCAGGCGCGCGACGGGCTCTGTTGCCCGGTCGAGCTCGAGCAGCACATACACCGGGGCTGCATGCGGAAGCTGCAGGACCGCATAGCCGTCAGGTATGAGCCTCGTGTTGAAGAGGTGTTGAGTCGTTCGCTCGCTGTACCACTCGCTGAGCCACCCTCCGACGGCGGCGAGTTCCTCGGCCAAGCGGGCGAAGAACTCGTTGATCTCGATCCGGTGGCGGAGCTTTGATGAGTCCGCCAACGCGAGCGCGGTCGCGTGGCTCCACCTGAGCCGTCTCCGCTCCGTCTCCATGTGCTCGGCCACGATCCGAGCACCGGCCTCATCGAGTATCCAGTGCCACGGCGCGCTGCCCTCGCCGCGCGGCCTCGACGGCCGGAAGCGGTCGAGGACCAGCATCATGTAGAGGGCATCGAGTCGCGCGCGTGCAGCCCTGGCACCGGAGAAATGCAGCTGCTGCAACTGCGTCGTTGTGAGCACGTAGTGCTCGATAGCAGTCCAGCGCGATCTGTCGATCGCGATCGGTCAACCGCGAGGCGAGCTCGACAAGGAGCGCCTTCGTGACCCGAGCCGGCCGAGCACGCATCACATGGGCCTCGTTCATTTGACAACCTCCGGTTCCCACCGCCCGCAGAGCGGGCGGCGCATAGTGGCGTCCATGGGCATTCCTGGAGAATTAATTGGGAGCCGGCCACCTCTTGCCTTCCAAGTGCTCGACGATCAACGCCAAGAGCACCCCCAGGTCCCTGTGTCGTTTAGGGTCGCCGCGATGTCGTTTGGCCCGCCCGGAATGTCGTTTGGTCTGTGCCGTCAGCGCCACACACACGACAAAGGACGAGCCGAATCCCATGCCACACAACCAAACGACACGTGGGGCGGCGCCTGTGCAGCTCGCTTGCCTGGCGGCGCCCGATGCGCCGCTCGACCAGCTGCCCTCGATCGGCGCCGGCGGCATGTTTGCGCGGCTGGCTGAGATCGCGCCCTCGGCTGAGCCGTCGAACATCCGCCGCACGTTGGACCCCGCCGGACAGCACAGATCGCGCCCCCCGCTCAGCACAGGGAGCGAGGGCGCAAGACTACTTGAACAGACCGCAAATCCGCCAAGGGCTCCCAAGAACACATGACCGCGAGCGGCGCCGGCGCCATCAAGGCTACCGCGCCCGCCAGGAGGACACGACCACATCTGTGCGGCGAGCGTCGAGGGCGGCGTGTCCGCGCTGTTGGCCAAGTCGCACCAGCGCCATACCCGACTCCGTAGACCAGCAGCTCCGCGAGCTGGCTCGCGCTCGCCGCGCCGCGAGAGGCCCATCAGCTTCGGGACCCGCACCACGCGCTCGCCAGCGCTCACGAGCGAGCGCTCAAGGCGCTGGGAGCCATACCGACGGTAGAGCAGCTCCCCGAGCTCACGATCTCGGCGGGCTGCCCCGCAACCACGGGAACTCAGCGATGAATGCGCCTTCGATTATCCGATGCCGCTCACCTGCACAGGTGTCGAGCTGAGTTTAGTCGTTCCATTTCCTAGCCGCCCATCTCCGTTATAACCCCAGCAGTCAATCCCTCCACTGGCCAGCAATGCACACGTTAGAGCATTACCGGCAGACACGTTTTTCGCACTGGTGATACCTTCGACCAGACCAGGGGTTGGATAGGCGGTCTGCGTAGTAACACCGTTTCCGAGCTGGCCGTATTCAGCGCTGCCCCAGCAGTAGACTGTGCCCGTTTCACGCACAGCGCACGCATGAGTTGTACCACTGCTGACTGCGCTAGCGTTGGCTATTTCTACAACTTCAGTCAGGGCGCTTTTACGTTCTTCGCCTTCACCTGCCGTTGTACCATTCCCCAGCTCGCCCCAGAAATTGTCCCCCCAACAGCCCAGGCTTTTGTTCGCTAGAAGGACACACGCACTGAGGTTACCGGTTCCAGTCACGCTTACCGTCATGGCGTTGGCTATGGCGCTGATTTCCCGGGGCACAGTTTGTCTGAATTCACTAAAGTAATAAGGAACCCTTCCCCAGCAGTCCACCTTTCCTGTTGAGAGCACGGCGCATGACGAAGTGTCGCCAGCACTTATCCCTACCGCATTGTTGAGTTCCGATACTTTTGCAGGGTTTTCTCTTTCTCCTTCTTTACCGTTCCCCAACTGTCCCCATTCATTATCCCCCCAGCAATCGATACCGCCTTCAGCTAGTAGAGCGCACGCATGATCTTCGCCCACGGAGACGGCAGTGGCATTACTGATTTCACTGATCTGCACTGGTTCGAACGACTGGTGGCCACCTGGCATCACCGGCCCGGCGCCCCAGCAGTCAACGTGTCCTTCGGAAAGCACTGCACAGGCCGCTTGAAAACCTACCGAGACTCCTGTAGCGTTGGTGATGTTGAGAACACCAACCGGATATCGGCTACACGGAATTGATTCTTCACACGGTGCTGTTTCTGGCCCAGTGTCATTACCAATCCCGAGCTGACCAGAATAATTGCCACCCCAGCAGTCTACATGCCCGTTGGTGAGCACAGCACAGGTATCTTCCTCCCCAGCCGAAACGGCCGTAGCTTTGCACGACGTGGTAAATGTCCTGTCGCCTCCAAGGCTCGGCTTTTCTTTGTTCGCTTCGTTTTCGGCTTCCGCCTGATAATGGTAGGTCGTACACGGTTCCAGCCCGCCGATCAAGACGGTCTCGCTCTGTTCCCCGATGGCATTGGCCGTGGTCGCCACCGTCGTGGCGTGACCGTAGCTTGACGTGGTCCCATACTCAATCCTATATTTCGTTACAGCCCCCGCTGGGATCACGGTAAGCGTCACGGTACCGCCAGTCGATGAGATGGACCCTGTTACCGGAGCCTCCGTTTTCGTGCTGGGCGGACAGACTCCTTTGGTAACTATTCAGGTGCCGATCCAGCGTTTGTAGGCGGCGAGGAGGCGTGAGGTGACTGGGTCCGCGTCGATGTGGATATCGAGTAGGGCGACCTCGTAGCGTTTGCCGTTGCGTTGGCATGTGGCGATCAGCTCGCGGCGGTTGCCTGTGGTGGTGACAGAGAGCACGTCGACGGTCTCGCCGACGATGGTGCCTGGGCATGGGAAGTTTGCGTCGTAGAAGGCGTTTTCGAATCCCATCAGTTGCTCGTCCTCGTCGTAGCAGTCGACGGTGATCTCCTCGATCAGGGCGTCAAGCTCTGGGTCGGATTGGCGGGCGGGGCTCATCGGGCTCTTCTCATAATCAAGCGGCTGGGTGCAGGCGCTCCAAAAGCAGTGGTGGGCATTGGCGGATCTCGCCGCTTTGGAACCGGCCGACGGGCTGGTGCACGCAGACGGTGGCGGTGCGCTCATCAAGCTCGATCACGACGCCGTGCACGCCGCACAGATATTGGGGTTTGGTGCGCTCGCTGAAGCGGACGCGGTCGCCGAGGGAGAGCATCGCCAGTGCCTTGGCGGAGTTGACCGTCTCCAGCAGGTCAAGGCGTGCGTGGATCGCGTCGGCGATCGCTGTCAGGTGCTGATCGAGTGCTCCGGCTGCGATCTGGTCGAGCAGCAGCCGCTCGGGCCGGGCTGGCGTCTGCTGTGGATCATCGCGCGGCGGCGGGGAGCTGGCGCCCGCGCCTGATGGCAACTGACGTTGGGGTCTGTTGCGACGGGAGCGCTTGCTCATGCCCCGCGATTATTGCCACCGTGGTGGACGGCGCGGCTTCAGGTTTCCCCGGCGGCCGGCAGCCAGGGTGTGCCCCGCGCCAGCGCGCTGAGCACACCGAGGGTGTCTTGGCCCTGCTTTCTGGCGGTGGAGATGTAGGAGCGGACCGTCAGGTAGCGTTGCGCGCCCTCCATCGTGCGAAAGCACCCGGATATCTTTTGCTGGAGCTTCACCATGCGAAGATCGGCCTCACAGATGTTGTTCGTGAAGGGTACGGAGAAGTCGTGGGCGAAGAGGGTCGCTTCGCGCTCACACCGATCCAGGCGCAGCAGCAGGTTCTGCGCCTTTGAGCGCTTGATCCGCTCACCGGCGTGCTCGGCCAAGCCGGGGTTCTCCGCAAAGCCCTGAGCGATCACGGCGCGGTAGCTGCGGTGAAGTTCTAAAAGCGCGCTCTCGGGCAGCCGTTTGCGGCCAGCCGTCTTGGCGTCATCGACCATCTCCTTGGTGTCCAGCAGCAGGCAGCTCATGCCCGAGGCCCACGCCTGGCCGGCCTCATGCGCGGCGATCAGCTCCCGCAGGTGGTGAGCGCCGCAGAGAGCATGGGTCGCCTTGGTGTAGGTGCGGTAGGGTGTGAAGCCGTCGTGCACGGCGACCCCGCGGAAGCGGGGGAGCACCCCGGCGTCGTCCATCGCGTCGGTGCCGCGCTTCTCATGGACGGTGTAGCGCGTGAGCATCTCGGTGGAGGTGGCATGCGCCCAGCGCAGTCGCTCAGCGATCCGCAACCCGGTCTCGTCGTAGTGCGCGACCGGCTGATCCGCGAGCAGACTGCGCAACTGCTCATCGAACTCGGTAAGACCCGCAGCGGCCTTGCCCACCCACGAGCACAGCGTGGCGGTCGAGATCTCCGCCCCGGTGAGATCACAAATCAGTCTGTGAGCACGATCGTAGGGGATGTGCTGAAAGACGATCAGGTAAACCCCGAACGCGCGCAGGTTGCACCCATACCCGACGGGAGCGAGAACGTCCTCGGGGAAACGCCCCTCATTCACGCGCCCACAATGCCCACAGCGCCTGCGCTTCGCGACGTGCTCGATCACTTCCAGCGCGAGCTTCTCGGGGATGTCGAAAACCTGACGGGACTCCCCGCCCGCAAGCTCCTCCCCGTCAACCAGATCACGCCCGCAGCCCTCACACAGATCGGGCTCGTGGGGAATCTCACGATCAGGAACCTCCACGCGCTCCAAGTGCGCGCCCGCATGACCCTCCTGGCCTCCCGGTTTGCGCCCCGAGCGCTCCCGCAGGCTGCGCTTCTTCGGCGAAGGCTTCGAGTAACCGTCTGAGGACGGCGGCTTGCTCGAGTTCCTTGAGTTCTGATCCAGCTTGGCCTGCAACTCGGCGACCTGTGCCCTCACTCCGGCATTCTCAGCCATCAGCGCCGCGATCACCGCATCCTGCTCAGTGATCCGGGCTTCAAGCTCCTCGCGGCTGAGCTGCCGTGCACGCTGCCCTGCATCGGCCATGACCGCAAGATTCCCTGCAACCAAGCGGACTCCTGCTCACCCCCACCTCCCCTCAACCGCGCGCACGCACCCGAACCTGCGCTTGACCTTGACGAACGAGACCAGCCAGACCTAAATAGTTACCTCCTTTGTACGCCAATGCGATTACGCAGTACGCTGGCCGCTCGGCTTCGGGCATCTTGCCTTCGGCGGAAAGGAGTGCGCTGTCGAACTGATCGCTGTTGTCGTGTTCGGCTTCTTTTTCTTCCTCCTCCGCACTTGTGACTGGAGTTTTGTATTCGTAGTAGTTGTTGGTTTCAATGTGTCCGGTAGACTGCTTTCCGAGTTCGAGGAAGTCTTCTGCGGCGATGCGCTGACCTTCGGGGTTGCGGTACAGCGAGGTATGCCCACTCCTCACCCATAGCTGCACGCCATTCTCACTGATCCAGTCCTGGGGATGACCCAAGCCGGCTTTGTGTGTTCCCTGCACGAACGCCTGGGCTTCTGCACTCCCGGCGCCGCTCTCGCGGACGAGTTTTCCGCCTGCCAAAGTCGCGGTTTCCGCGGTTTCTTTGAGGTCTTTGTAGTCGTGTAGGCCCCAGATTTCTGGCTTGCCGGCGTCCCATTTCTTCTTGCGCGCGTCTTCGACGATTGCCTTCTCATAGCCGGTGACATAGCTGAGCTCGTTGTGGCCGGGAAACTTGCGATAACCAGCGAATTCGCCTGCGATCATCTTACAGCGCACATGACAGCCGGCCTTGTGCATTGCTCGTACGGCGGCGCCCCATACTTCGGCGGCCTTCCCAGCTTTGAGGCTGCTCAGCTCAGGCTCATTCCACGCGCCCCAGATCCGCACGGGCGGAATATGTTCTTTGGTGTTGCCTTTAATCAAGGCCCTCATTATCGAGAGGACGTTGTGATAGTAGATTTCCGAGAAGTTGCGCTGTTTTTCTTGCTTCAAACAGGCTTCTGAGTGTTTCCTTTTTTCCCCTTCAATGACGAGTGTGCACTTCCCGAAGGTGATCACTGGTACCAGACGCGCGCCCCCAGGGAGTTCGGCTTCTCCTACCTTTTTCAGCCAATTTTGAACTGCTTCGTTGATTTCACCTTTTCCCTTGAGCGCGCTATCATATGGGATGACGAGGCGGGCGTACTTGATTTTTACGTTTTTGCCTTCCGTGAGGTTTTTATCCATATGTTTGACTTCCTGCCATTTTCCTTCGACTTCTTCTTCGGCTTCATGAAAAGGATTGGGGCTCTGGCTTGAGAGTCCGTAAGTAGGGGCAGGTGTGCGTTTTGCGCTTGCCGTGTTGGTCGGCGCGTCCACAGATACCGCTGCCGTGACAGGATATTTGGCGCTGCCGGGTGTGACGCTAAGCTTGATGGTGTTGCCTTCGATGCTCAGGGTCGCGGGTACGGTGTGTCCTTCGGCGTCAACGACGGTTGGTGCTGGAAGTACCATCAGGGTGGTGTTTTCGGTGTGCGATTCCGCGTAAGACGTGGCTGTAACGGCGGCTTCGTACTGAGCTTTGGTTTCCTGGGGCTGGAGTTCCCCAGATTTGGGTTTGATTTCACCGGTGCTGCTTGTCTGGGCGTTGGGGAGTTTGCTGAGTTTGCTTTCTTCCGGTGTTGCTTCCTGCAGCGCTTCAGCTGCCGCTTCGGCGCTGTCGCCTTCTTCGCCTTTGGTTTCAGCGGGAGTTTCGTTACTCGGTTTTTCTTCGCTTTCTTCGACTTCGCCTTCGAGGCCCGACCCGGCACCTGATTCGGTGACCGCGACGCTGCCGTTCGGGAGCACCTGTAGCTTCTGGTTGGCCCCCAGCCCGACCTGCCAGCTGAACGAGGTGGGAGCTTCCGAGGAGCGCATCTGAAGCATCGTGATCGCGCCGAGCGGCTGGGGCCGCACGATCGTGTCGGTCGCCGTTTGGGTGTCAGCGTAGACCGCTGAGGCTCCGTTGACGATCAGTGGCGTGATCGTTGCGTTCGCGGCCGTAGAAATGGGTTTCAGACTGATTTCGCCGATCGGGGTGTTAACCGCGAATTCTCCACTTGTTTCCTTCGAAAGCCACGAGCTTGTCAGGGTGCTCGTGGCCGCGAGCCCTTCGCCGGCATCTGCCGCGTTTGGCTTGATGCTCAGCCCTTCGAGCGTGGCGCTTGCTGACGAGGCAATCACAGAGGGATCGGTTTTTTCAGCGACTTCCATTGCTTCTTTCGCGCTGGCTTCTTTGCCCGCCACCACACTCGTCTGCGGCGAGAGGGAGCTGGCGCCACCGAGGGAGTTTGTGACGGTCACGCTCACGCGCAGGGTTGAGCCGACGTCGCTGCTCGTCGCCTTGTAGCCGGGTTTCGTCGCGCCGCTGATCACTGAACATGCTTCGCCTGCAGTGTTGCAGCGCTCCCAGCGGTAGAAGTAGCGCAGAGGTTGGGAGCCTGTCCACGTGCCGTTTTCAGCGAAGAGTTCGTTGCCTTCCTGGGCGGTTCCTTTAACGGCGGGGCGTTCGCTGACAGATGGCGCCGCCGCGGATTCGATCACTTCACTCACGGGCGATGTTGCACCTGCGCTGCCCTGGCTGTTTTTCGCGGTGACATTCACGCGAACCGTTGAGCCGATTTCGCTGCTGCCCAGCACGTAGGTCTGGCTGGTAGCGCCGCTGATGCCCGCGCAGCTTTCGCCTGAAGCGTTGCACTCTTCCCATTGGTAGCTGTAGCTCAGGGGTTCTTCGCCAAACCAGAGCCCCGGTTGCGCCGTCAGCGTGCTTCCCGAGCTGGTGGAGCCTTCGATCGACGGCGCCACGTTGTTTTCGGGTGCACCGGAGCCAGCGGCAACGACACCGGTGGCCGCTGAGGATGCGCTTGCTTTGCCCGAGCTGCCCGTCGCGGTGACCGTCACGCGGTCGGTGTCGCCTACGTCAGCAGCCGCCATCGTGTAGGTCGGTTCAGTTGCGCCCGCGATAGCCGCGCAGCTTTCGCCTTTCGAGTTGCAGCGTTCCCACTGGTAGGTGTAGGTGATGCCAACCGCATCGGTCCAGATCCCCGTCGTCGCTGCCAGCTGGCGTGCGACCTGTGGTTTACCGGAAACCATCGGCAGGGAAACATCGCCCACCGCCGTGGCGCTCACCGTGATCGGTGAGCTTAGAGCTTCAGTCGAAGTACCGGACAGCGTGGCGATCACGAGCACACGAACCGTCGAGCCCACCACGCTCGTCGGCAGTTTGTAGGTCTGGCTGGTCGCGCCCGAGATCGCGGCGCACGCTTCGCCGGCTTCGTTACACTTCTGCCATTTGTAGGTGTATTTGATTTCCGTGCCAGCCCATTTGCCGGTCGTCGCTGTAAGCGTATATTCTGGCAATCCCGTCCCGGAAACACCGGGCGCCACTTCCAGCACCGGGCCTTTTTCGCCAGCGATAAGCTCTCCAGTCGAGGCCACCGTGGCAGCATTGGCTCCTTCTTCACTGGCCTTGACGAGTACCCTAACCGTTTTGCCTGCGTCTGCGGTAACAAGCACATGCGTGGAGGAGGTCGCCCCGCTGATGTTGGCGCATCCCCCGCCTTCCCGATTGCAGCGCTGCCATTGATAGGTATACGACAGGCTCGCCGCCCCAACCCAGCTTCCAGGATTCGCCGTCAACGTCTGCCCAACCTTCCCTGTCCCAGATAGGCCAGGAAGCCAGGTGTTCCTCAGCGATGATTTCGCGGCGACCGCCAAGGACGGAGCCGAAAGCGCGACAAGTGAACCGACCGAACCACCCGCGCCGACGCGCACTCGCAGTGTATGGCCCACATCAGAGCTTGAAAGGGTATATTCTCGTTCGGTGGCACCAGCGATGTCCGAGCATTCTGCTCCAGACGAGTTGCAGCGCCGCCACTGATAGCCAGCAGTAACATTGCTGCCCGCCCATCCTTCGCCGCTCGCCGAGAGAGTTTCACCTTCCCACGCGCCGCCAGAGATCACCGGAGCTTCCACCGCGACCGGAGGCCCAGAGGCGACTTCTGCCGTTACGACAGACGCTGCCGAAGCAGAGCCATACGAGTTCGTCGCCGTCACCACCATCCGCACGGTTCCTTCGACATCAGCTGACGTCACACGATAACTCGATTCAGTAGCCGAAGGGAGATTTTCACATTCTTTGCCCTGGCGGTTGCACGCCTGCCACTGGTACGTGTACGTGATGGGTGTCGAACCCGACCATGTGCCGTTGGTCGTTTCCAGTAGCTGGCCGTCCACCGCTTTCCCGCTCACGACGGGCAACGCCGTATTCGACGGAGGACTACCACTTGCGATGGCTCTGCCCGCAAGCCAGATCAACGCGCAAAGAACCGCGAGCACCAGCGCCCCGGCACTCACGGGTCCTGCTCCCGCACCAGCCCGTCCAGCTACTCCACGCCACGCTCCCATCACGCGCTCCAGTCCTCGGGATTTGACCGAAGAGCGACTTCCAGCACATCCGTCCATCCGATGTCGGCTCCCCGCGGAAAGCGCTACGCGGGGGCCTCTCCTGCTGATAAGCCGGCCCTGCCATCGGCCGTCTCGCGCCACGTATTCGAACAGGCCGAAAGGTCTTGCGGGTGTCAGGGTCGTAGCACGACAAGGCTGCTGGCAGCCACACGAGCGCCTGACCGCAGCGTCAACCGCAACCGCAGCTGTTTGTGCCGATGCAAGAGAGCACGCACGGCGGGACGCAGCGGCACGCTCAGTCGCCCCGGCTTGAGGAGTGCTCGTCCGAGAAAGCGCCCGACGCCAACCACATGGCTGGGTGCATTCGCAAGCGTAACCGTAGCCTGGTAATCGCAGGTGTTCGATGCGTCCAGGCTCTCGCACGCGATCCTGGCTCGCAGCGCCCGCGGCGTAGCTTTCGCGCCGCATATCCGAACCTGCGTGCGTTCGCGTTCCAGTTCGCTGGTCAACTGCGGGAGATCGAGCCGGCCGAAGTCTTTCCCGGTGCGCGCGCCAAACCAGAGATCGCCTTCGGGGCCGACCGTCATCCCTTCCGGCGTTTCGTTGGGGCCACAGAACACCAGCTCCCCGAACTCGCCCGCGCTCGTGACCCGCTTGAGTACATCGCCCGCTTCTTGCTCGGTCACCCACAACACATCGTCCCCGGTTGTGGCGACCGACCCGGTAAAACTCCTGCCCACACCTTCCTTCGCATTAATGTGGCTCAGCACTGCTCCTTCGGGACCCACCTGTGTGAAGCCGCGCTGTTCTACGAACCATAGCCCGCCGTCAGGGGTCCCAGCCATTGGATCCCCCGAATGGACTGGCCCTTGACCGCTTTCGCCCACGCGAAACTGCTTCACAACCCCACCGGGTTCCACCAAGCCGATCGTCCCTGCTTCAAAAAACTCCTCCATCCACACGTTCCCGTTGGCCGCGTTGGCGAGCGCTCGCGGCACTTCATCGCTTTTGGCTTCCGGTCGCCCGCCGATCAGAACTTTCTGCGCCGGAAACTGGCTCAACGTCCCCGTGGGCGTGATCCGCGCCAGCACAGCCGCTCCCAAACCTTCAGCGATGAACCAGAGATCGTTTTCCGGCCCCGCGATAATCTGCTTCGGCTGCTCGTGAAGAGTATAAGGAAGGCCAGGCTGAACGGGGGTTGAGAACTGCGTGAGCTGTCCAGCGGCGGTCAGCCGTCCAATCTCAGGCATCTCGTCTTCGGCAGCATTGATACCCGTGTCCTCGGTGAACCACAGCGCTCCTTCCGGGCCAACCGTCAAATCGGTTGGTAGAAGGGTCTTGAGCCGTCGAACAAGCTGCGGCTTTGGGTCGTTGATCGGCAGCCGCCCTATCCCCGTCACTTCTTCGCAGCTCAGCAGAAACCACATGCTGTCGCCCGGCCCAAACACAAGTTGCGAGGGCGTGCAGGCTTCTGGGAACGTCGAGGGGAAGAGCTTCAGCGGAAGCGCAAACACTGGAACGGCACTGCTGAGGAGCGTCACGCACACCACGACGCCTGCTATGACCAGCCGCCTGGTTCGTACCTGTCGCCGCACTCGTCGCACTAGATCAAGGTATCGACGTTCCGTTTGACCCACCTTTAGCCAAGATAGCGAATCCCGACGTATTGAAGCCTATCTCGGCCCCACGTACGGGTCAAGGCGATGCCCCCGGACCGACCCCTACCTGGGTTCCTACTGCCGCGGCTGCTTGGCAAGCCACTCCTCAAGCATCTGGCGCGTGAAGCGGCCGGCTCCCATGCGTGCGTGTTGGGCGGCACACCCGACGCGCACTGCCTCGTAGACCCACCTGGTCTTCGCCGACAGTTCGTGCGCCGCCTGGTCGGGTCAAAGCGAGCCGAGGAGCGGCGTCTTGATGGCTACCACCGGCATGGATGACCAGCTTCTGCGGTGCTGACCGCCCGCACGGCGACCACGACCGCTGCGGATTCGAGTGACTTTTATGTGACTTCAACTGACATCCACGGATGTCGCCGACACACAATGTCTTCATTTGCAGGGCTTTTGGTTCTGTAGGGTATTCCGTCTAGGAGGAAGACAGATCGGACCCCAGATCGGATGCCAGATCGGATGCCAGATCGGACGCCAGCATCAGCGGTGAATCGCTTCTTGGTAGCGCGCTGTGGCAGACGGCCGCCGCCGCCGTGCGCGCTCGCACTCCCCATTTGGCAAGTAGGTCGGCGGCGGCTTCCGGCGGTGTGCCCCACGCCTGTCGAGAGAGATAGAGCCCCCGCGCCAGCTGACGAGGCCGGCCGGGGGCGATGGCGTCACGGCGAGTAGGCCGTGCCACGAGCGCATCGTGGCACGCTCAAACACCCACCCAGGCCGGCGGCGAGCACGTCTGTGCCACGACGCCTTCGTGGCACAAAACCGTGGCACAGACTGGCGAAAACGGACCCTGGCACGAGCCCCGCGATCACCGCCCTAACGCTCCCTGATCTCCGAAAATCCCCTGCATACGTCGGGCAACTTGGCGTTGTGTGGCGAGCCGTGGCGGCTGCTGTCGCAACCGGGATTTCAGTCGGGGAGACAGGATTTGAACCTGCGACCGCCCGGCCCCCAGCCCGAGCGATGCCCTGCGGCTGGGTCCTAAACCCCCGTGATTACTGGCCCCGAGTGTAGCTCAGTTGCTCTCGCTTTCGCTCAATTTGTTCCCCGGATTGTTCCCCGTCGCGTCGGTAGGGCCGCCCAGGGCCTCCACCTCGGGGGTCGTCTCGGGGCGCTCTGACCGTGATTAGTGGATAAGCGTCGTGGTGCCGGGATTTTGTGCTGGGTGGGGTTTTTGGATGGGGTTGGGTCGCGGCGCGCGGCGCTGGGGTGTGCGAGGAGCGCGAGTGGTGGTGAGCGCTGGTGCTGGGCACCCGTTTCCGGGCAGGCCGAGATGGCTCTCACGCGGTGTGGTTGTCTTCCGGAGGGGGTCGGGCGGCGGCTGGTGGCGCGAGCCCGCGTGCGGTGTTGTAGGCGCGGGCGAAGAGTTCGGCTTGGGGGATCCCGGCGGGTAGCCGCAGGCGGATTGTGCGTGCGTGGTGGATGACTCTGGCGGGTACGCAGAGCAGCATCCGTCGTAGCCACTTGGCTTGACGGCGACGCGGCAAATGCCCAGGTGGGTCGGTGCCATAGAGCAGATCGGAGAGGAGTGCCAGCAGGTTCAGCGCGAGCGCGGTGCAAGCAAGCCAGAAGCGGTTGGCGTCGAGATCGGAGAGCGGTAGGCGGCGCAGGGAGACACCGAGCTTCTGGTCCTTGATGCGCTCCTCGATTTGCACGCGCTCGCGGTGGTGGCGCTCAACGGCAGGGACCTCGCCCTCGAGATCGGTGAGGATGAAGCTGTAGCCGTATACGACGTCGGCTTCGCCTGCCAGCCCGAGGTTCAGCTGCTCGGCCGGGATCGTCGAGCGGCGTCGCGCGCGTGGATCGTCGCTGAGCGCGTCAGCGGGATGCGCGACACGGCGAACGATCAGCCGTAGCGGCTCATGCTCCCAGCCATGCGGGGTATAGGTGCTCTCGGCGACCTGGGCGCTCCCCAGCTCCTGCGCGTCCTGCCACTGATCCTCGCCGATCTCCTCCAGTGCCCGCCACATCGCCGTTGAGCGCGGCACCGAGATCGAGAAGCGCACCCCACGCTCGCGGCAGTCGCTCAGTAGATCGACGCGGTAGAACCCCGAGTCAAAACGCGCCGAAATCTCGCCATGACCCTCGGGCAGATAGGACACCACGCGGCCCAGCAGGCGACGGGGCTCATCGGCCTGCGTGGAGTCCGTTCCCCCGAGCAGCTCGCCGGCGAGCATCCGTCCGCGCTGCGCCCAGGAGCACAACAGGGGCTGGTAGGCCAACTGGCCCTTGTAGTTCACAGCCGCGCCCGGCTTGCGCCGCCCGTAAACCTCGACGCTCGTGGAATCAAAATCGAGTGTTACCGGCCCGCCCGGATCACGCCCGAGTTGACGGTCAAACTCGTTCGCTGCCCGTGCGAACGCCTCCTCAGCGGCACGCAAATGAGTGCGCCTGAAACGCCGCGCCAACTGGCACGCAGTCGAGGCCGCCGGAACGTCAGCCACCGCCCGCAGCTCAGCGCCAGGCGCATCAGCCCGCAGCCGCTCCACATCGAGCATCGAGTCCCCGCCGCATAGCATCGACTCGGCCACGCACACCAGCGCCTGGCCTGCCGAGAGGCCACGCGCGCGCTGCTTGACCGGCCCCAAACCCCCAACCCGCGGCGCACCCTCGATCGCCCTATCGAGCGCCGGGATCAACCCCAAACGACGCACCAGCTCACCCACCACAGCAGACCCCGCGAACGGCGTCAGTGTCGGATCATCAGCCACGACCTCGATCCTGGGAGCCTGATCAAAACGAGTCCGCACACCGCGACCCGCCGCACGCTTGACCCGCCGCTCTGCCTTCTGCCTGGACTTCACCGACAAGGTGATCCCCTCCCCGAGTCGCTGGAACGTTCAAACGCACGCTGCCAAGCGGCCCGGACGGAACCAACACACCCAAAAACGGAGCAGTTACTCAGGAATCACGGTCTGAGCCCGTGTCGGCTTGGGCGCGTGGATCGGCCGCTTGAGGATCGTCTTCGGGCTCGCCAGCCTGCGGGTTCTGGCGTCGCTGAGTGCTCCAAGCCCGTGTTTACTAGCTTTGAGTGCTTCTGAGTGCTCCTGAGTTACGCTCACTTTGGACCCCAAATTGGACCCCAGCGCTGCGGTGCCGGAGGACGGTTCGCTGACACCCGAGTCGAACTCGCCATGAATTGCGTGGCGTTGCTCGTGTATAGCCTAATCTTCCCAAAAGCCGCAGGATCGGGTATACATGAGCAATGGTTGAGGGCCCTCCCCCACCGCCGGCACGAACGCTCTCACGCCGCGAGGCCGAGATCGTCGCCTGGCTCGAGGCTGAGCGTCGTCCCGGCATCTCGTCGAGAGAGATATCAGAACACTTCGGATGGCCATCACAGATCGCGTGGCACACCGTCTCAAACCTGGCTCGCAAGGGCTGGTTGACCCGTACCTCACATGGGCACTACGAGACGGTCTTGGCCGACACCGGCGGCTGGGCTCTCCCGAATCCGTGGGCCGCGCTGGGAACCTCCGGCTTGCGCTACTACGTCGGCTTTCAGTCCGCCGCGTACGAGCGAGGGCTGACACCGGATCGCCCAGGCTCGGTACAGATTTGCGTCCCGACCGGCACCAACCGGCCGAAGGCGTGGGCCACGATACCGATCACCTTGATCTTCCTAAGGTCATTTGCCCCCATCGGCATAGAACAAGCCGAGCTGCATGACTTTCAGATCAAGCTCGCCACGCCCGAGAAGATCGTTATCGACGCGGCCGGCCTGCCTGGACGAATCGGCGGTGTCCACGGCCTCGCGCGGGTCCTCGACCGAGCACACCCGAACCTAGACTGGGATCTCCTGGTCGACCTCAGCGAGCAGGAGACCCGTGGACGTGCGGCTTTGCGTCGTGTCGCCGCGCTGCTGGAGATACTCGACCTGCGGATTCCCACGACACTCGCAAAGTACGCACGAGCGCGTCGTGGCGAGTCACTTTTGTATCTCGGCGAGCGGCGCATCTTCGGAGCGCGTGGAACGCGCCTGCCTCGCTGGGCAGTCATCGACAACATCGGCGCGTCCGCCCTGCGCGAGGAGATCCTCCGCTGATGATCCCCAACGCCATCATCCGCCAATACGCCGCCGGACAGCAGATCGACGCCGACATCGCCGGACAAGACATCGTCCTGCACTACGCCCTCGCGCTGTTCAACGAAGCTGGCCTGCTCGGCCGCGACGCGCAGGGTACACCTGGTCCACTGTTGTTCAAGGGAGGCACCGCGCTACGGAAGTGCGTCTTCGGCAGCACAGGCCGCTTCTCGCAGGACATCGACCTCGACGCCACCCACAAGAACGGCTTCGAGGCGCAGATCGAGACCGAGCTCGATCAGCGCAGTCCCTACCACGAGATCGCCTTCCAGATCACCTCCTTCCGCTACTCCCAAGAGGACAACTTCAGCGGCACAATCACCTACGAGCATCCACACGGCAGCGGAACATTCGAGCTGCAAATCAGCTACCGCCTGGACCCGATTCTCCAACCACGCGATCTGCCGCTCGCCCCGCAGTCCTACTTCACGCGCGTGGAGTGCGCCATCCCCACCCTCTACGGCCTGGACCCCTACGAGATGATCGGCGAGAAGATCATGGCCTGCAACCGCCGCGTCGGCGGCTCGGCCAAGGATATTTACGACCTGTACCTCTGGGCCGCCAGGCCCTTCTCCGCCCAACTCGTCCGCCGGCTTGCCGTCCTCAAGGCATGGACCGACCAACGCGACAGCCCACGCTATGACCCCCACGCGCTACTGCTCGCGATCCAGCCCAAGAACTTCCGCTGGGCCGACCTCCAAGGCCTGGTACCGCGACGCCTGCAACAAGATCACGACCGTATCTGCGCCACCGTCCGCGAACGGTTCTCTCTGCTCGCCCAGTGCTCCGAAGCAGAGCAAGCACTACTCGCCGACCAAACCGCCCACCGCGAACACGCTCCCTTTCGCCAACTCCGCGAAGAGGCGCGCGAGTGGGCGAACACCACCGCACGCTGACCACTATGCCGCGAGCCGGCCCGCATTCAGCCCAAGCTCCTCTCGCAGCCAGCTGAGATCGGGCCACGCGGCGCCACCCCGCCGGGCGCGCTCGGCACGGTTTTCGATCCCGCGTAGCAGCAACTCGAGCTCGTCGCGCTGAGTGCCGCGCGAAGCCTCGCGCGGCGAGCGGCCTTCAAGCGCCGGAAGCGGTTCGTCAAGCCAACGGCGATAATAGTCATTGAGAAGCTGACGCTCGACATCTCGATCCGCCGCTGCCGCCAGCGCGGTCCGAGGCTTGCGTCGTTGCTGCGAGTGGTCGGGTCCCGGCGAAGAAGGGTCGGCTTCGATCGGCAGGATGCTCCGATCTCGCAGCACCGCGAGCGCGCCGAGGCGCTGGCTGATCAGCTCGATCGCGGCGTCGAGCCTGGCTTCGGAGACCGCCGTGCAGCGCAGCTCCTGGTCGGTCAGCTCGAACGTCGCCAGGCAGACCCGCCCAGGCAGCTCGGTGAGGCTGCTCTCAAAACGCAGCGCACCCGGCGGCAGCGACGTCTCCGACATGCGTAGCTGCTCCCGCGGGACGGTCCACTGAAACGCCTCCCCCGACCCGTCTTCGCTCTCACCAACCCACGCCAGCTGCGGCGGGTCGTCCAACAATTCCAGTGCGATGGCGGGCTCTGTGATTCGCCAGCTCGTCCGGCCGTCGACGAGCGGGTCGCCCTCAGCCGTGAAGAGGCTCGGAGCGGCGCAGCGGCCGGCGGGCACGAAGCGCATCAACTCAAGCGCAGCCGCACTGAACAGGCAGTCGCTGCCGATCGGCATGCGATGTACACCGGCGAGACGCTCACACTCGGCGAGCAGGTCCGGCTCCTCGTCGGGCCGGTAGAACTGCACGGGACCCCACAGCGAGGAAATCAAGTCATCTTCCATCACGCGGCAGAGCAGGATGTCCCAACGCGTCGCCTCGCGCGAGACGTCTCCGCTGCGCACGCGCGTCACTGCCCCGCTCAGCACGTCTTCGAGCTCGATCCAGCGGCCCGCCTCAACGCTACGCACGCGCTGCAGGCGCAGTCGCGCGGCGGCGATCCGTGCAGCCACATCCCGTTCGCGCACATCAATGTCGGAGCGCGCGGCGTAGCTCGCCGCTGGGGTTTCCCCGCAGGCAAGCTCTCGATCCGAGCAGAACCACGTGACGAAGATCGTCAGGTCGCGGTCGTTCAACCCGGCCCCGGAATCCCCGCCGAAGCTTCCCAATGCCGCGCTCAGCTCATCCGGAAACTGTGCCGCCGCCCACTTCGAGATGCGCTCGCCGACAGCGCTCTCGAAGCGCGCGGTCTCCTGCTCACGGTTCGCGACCTCAAGACAGCAACGCTTGTACTTCAGGCCACTTCCACAGGGACACGGGGCGTTACGCGAATGCGCTCCCATCAGATGCAAGCTACGACTCACAGCGGATGGAAAGCGTGGTGCTTATAGGCTGTCACGCCATCTCCGGCGGAATCACCCGCTTGGCCCCAGGGTCGCCTCGTCGCTCTGGATGCTGTAGCCTGCCGGCGTCTCGGAGAGCGTGTAGCCGAGAGCGTGGTAGGTCTTCAGGCGCTTGGCGAACATGCGGCGCAGCACGGGCAGCTCGGCGTCTACATAGTCGTAGACGAGCGCTTCGTGCTTGCCGCGGTGCGCGCGGTGCAGGCGCCCGGCGTATTGCACGACGGTGCCCTTCCAGGCGATCGGCATCGCGAGCAGCAGCGTGTCCAGGCGCGGATCGTCGAAGCCCTCACCGATGTAGCGGCCCGTGGCAAGCACCACCCGCGCCGTGTCCTCGCTGGTGGTGGCGAGTTGCTCAACCGCAGCGCGGCGTGCACGGGGACGCATCTCGCCGTGCAGTTCGATCAGCACCGGTACTCGATCGCGCAGGCGCGCGGCGAGTCGCTGTAGATGCTCGCGCCGCTCGGTGAGAATGATTGGCGAGCGCCCCTCAACAATCAGCTGGAGGGTGTCCTTCACGATGAGGTCGGTGCGGCGTTCGTCCACAGCGAGTGCCCCGTAGATCTCCTGGATGCCGGCATCGGTCGGGAGCACGGCCGGATCGAAGGTCGTCTCGCGGCGAACGATGCACAGGCGCAGCTCCTCCCCCGCGCGCTCCGTGCGACGTTCGATTTCGTGACGGATTGGGCCGCATTGCATAGCGATGATCGGGTGGTGCCCGTCGCGCCGATAAGGCGTTGCTGTCAGACCAGTCACGCAACGCGCGGCAGCGGATCGCAGCACCCGCTCAGCCGTGACCGCGGGGACGTGGTGGCACTCGTCGACGACGATGTGCCCGTACCCGGCCAGCAGCTCCTGCAGGCTCTTACCGCGAACAAGACTCTGGACGGTCGCGATGTCCAGGCGACCGGTTGGCTTGCTCCTCCCGGCACCGATTACCCCGATCTGCTTGATGTCTACGTCGAGAAACTGGGTCAGGCGCTGAATCCACTGCTCCAGCAGCGGCTTGCTGTGCACGATCACGAGCGTCGAGCGGCGGCGGGCGGCGATCAGGTGCGCTGCGATCACGGTCTTCCCGATCCCGGGAGGCGCACACAGCACTCCGAGCTCGTGGGCAAGCATTTCCCGCGCGGCATCGGCCTGGACATCGGTGAGCTTGCCGGTGAACCGGACGTCGAGTTCGATCCCGTCGATGCGCTCGTCGGCCAGATCCAGCCTTACACCGAGGTCGTCGAGCAGCTTCTTCAGTGGCAAGAGGCTGCCGCGAGGAAGCACCAGGAATCGACCCTGCTGCTCGAAGCATGCGATCACGCGTGGTGTGCGCCCTGTTGAGAGCCGCAGCCGCTGGCGTTCGAGGAACAGCGGGTTGGAGAACGTCGCGAGCCTCCGCATCGCATCCGCCAAGGCCGGAGGGAGCTCATCAGCGCGTACGTACAGGCACTGCGCAAGCGTCGCGCTGAGGACATCCGGCATCGCCGTCGCAGCGAGCCTGCTGGAGAGTGATCGAGGTGGCCGCCACGGCGCCTCACGGTCAACATCCTCGCCGGCCACTCCAAGCACGCGACCGTCGATGTCGGCCTGCGCAACGAGAGCCTCCAGGCGGTCCGGCGCGATGCGAGGCAGCGACTCCAGGTACGACCACTGATCCTCATATGGCTCGAGCTGCTCATCCACGAACAGCGAGTTGCCCTGCTGACGTGGGCCGTGTTGCAAGGGCAACGCGATCAGGTTTCCGAAGCCGCCCTTGGGCAGCGTGTCCTGGCTTGGGAACAGACGGTCGTAGGAGGCCATGTCGAGCGTCGAGCAACGCCCCATCGCGTCCGTCAAGAGCATCAGCCCAAAGCGCCGCGCCAATACGGCAGGGATCGGCGCGCTGAAGAAAAACCAGAGGTGCGCGCCATCCCCCGACCGCGAGCGCTCGACGGCCGGGAGCACCCCCAGCTCACCGCATGTCTCGCGCAGCGCCGCGACATCACCACGCCAGGAGACTCCGTCGAGATCGATCGCCAACAGCCAGCACGTGTCATCCGCCATAAGCGGATAGACACCCATTACCTGCCGACCCTGTAGATGCGCGAGCAGCTCCGCGTCCACCGGCGCGAGAAACGACTGGCTTGAGCACTCCCCGCACCTCACACGCGGCTTCGAGCATATGCCTCGAACCCACTCATTCGAGCAACGCGGCGCCCACCCGCTGCGGCCCTTCCCCTTGTTCTCCCATCGCAGCGGAAACACATCCTCGCGCCCCCGAAAGAGGCTCGCGAACAGCGCCACCTTACGCTCCGCGGACCACGCCGCGCCCGGCCCAAGGCTGGTGCGCTCATCATCAACCTTGCGCTCCGCCCGCTCGCGTGCGACACGCAGCTCCAGAAGACGCCCGCGTGCGGCCTCGCTCAACCGGTCGAGCTCGGCGAGCCTCGTCTCCTCTGCGGCAATCGCCACGTCCAGCTCCATTCCGGATGGCATGGCCGGATTCTCCAACCACGACCGGCGCGAACCCATGGCTCCCGTCAGCCGAACCCCCCTGAACGATTCAGTCCGCCCGCCAGGCGATCATGCCAGGATGGGCAAGCGCTCCCGCGGAGGCCACCAGCCACCACTCCCAGCCGGGCAGAAGCAGCCCCCGCTCTCGCCACCCGCGTCGATCTCTCCCGCACGCTCGCTGCTTGACGCGGTGGCAAACGGCGAGCTTGACGAGCACCTCACCGCTCTCGCCGACGCCATCCACGCCCGCCACCATCTCCTGCACACCGTCCGCTCCGCGACCGCGCTGGCCGAGTTGTGCGTCGGCGACGAGGTCCGCATCAACCACACCATCAGCCCGCGCTACCTCCAAGGTCTCCACGGCACCGTTGTCGAGCTCGACGACGAACGGGCCACCGTCTGCCTGCACCGCCCCGTCGGACGCTTTCACACCGGCGAGATCCGCTGCCCACCACTCACCCTCGAGAAGCTTGCAAGAGCAAGAGCGAGCTGAACATCCATCCGCCCAGTACGACGGGTGCGCAAGGAAGCGGCGTCGACGCGCCGGACCAGGTTTCTGGAGCTTCGGCCGGACGGCCAGACCTTTGCCTTTCTTGCTTACGTACCGAACAGGCTCGGCGTCTGGCTCTCCAATCCCCGGGGTCGCCATTTGCGCACCGACGCGTTGGTGTCCGCGTGCGCACGACGCCGCGCTGTCTCGGACCCGTCGAGCTCGCACAACTGGTCGAGTGCGGTGCGCCGCACGCTGGCCTGCGCCGTCTGCAGACCACGCCGTATGAGACGACGCCGCCGAGCTTCCTCGAGCACCTCGGCAGCGTCGAGCAACCCATGGATGAGCGCATCGCATTGGCGCGGCTGAAACGCCTCGGCACCGTCCAAAAGCTCATCGAGCCTCGCCGGGGCAACCCGGAGTGCACGCCGCGCCCCCCAGCGGCGCAGCGGCGGCTCGAAGGAGAGACGATGCTTGGCGAGCGTGTCCTCATCAGCGGTGTAGGTCCGGCTCGTTCCGTCGCTGAGATCTACCTCCAGCCACTGCGGCGAGACCCATGCCAGCGGGTAGGAGATCACGTGCTCGTGCGCAAGGAAGCACTCCGCCAGCTCATCGAGGTCGGCGTCGCTCAGTAAGCCGCTGTCCTCGATCGCGACGATCAGCCTGGCCGTGCACCGATCCCACCGCCGGCACGTGCACAACAGCAACGCGACGAACGAACCCGGCAGCTCTCCGGTGCCGTGAACTCTGCCGAGCAGCTCAACTGCCTCGACATGGCTGGTGCTCGACCCCCAACCCTCCGGCGAAGCCAGCAACTGCCGGCAAAGCTCCTCGGAATCCTCGATCGCCCTCAGCTTTTCGAGCCTCGAATCCCCGTCCCCAAACACCTTCGCAGCGTAGAATCCCCACCGGACGTTTGCGGACACGTACGCACCGTTCAGACCACCATACGACCGTCTGCCCAGGAGAATATCCTTGTGCGGTGGCTTCGATGAGCATGAGCAAGACGCAGCTCGACGCGATGGTCGAGGAGGCCACTGTCGACTGCTACAACGAGAGCGAGCAGGTTACCGGCCTGCTCACCGTGATCGAAGACGAGCTCAAGGTGCCCTTCACGACGCAGGTACTGGGTGTAGACGTCAAGGTTGAGCGCGTTGACTTGACAGGCGAGGACCAGATCGTGGCGATCTGCTCGCGCGAGAAGCTCCGACAGTCAATCCCGCTCCTCGACCTGCCTCTGCCAACCCCGCCGCCCAAGGGCTCGGAGTGGATCGAGGCATATCGCCACTGGCTGCACTAAACCCAAGCGAGCGATCGTGAGACCCGGGAACGCCCCGCTCGATCCCAACATACCGATTTTGTAACCTGCGACCACCCGGTCCCTACAGGCAACTTCCAGCATTGAGCGGACTTTGGACCCCAAATTTGACCCCAACTCCAAAACTGGCCGCTTAGCCAAAACCCACAACCTGCCAATTTACAGGTACTTCCTTATCGGCCCGGACGGGTCGCCTCACTCACCGGGTTGTCGCTGATGAACTTCCGTCTCTTCGCGTGTGCGAAGATCGGTGAGCGTTTGGGCGCTGGCGCAGTCGGCGATCTCATCGACCGTTGGGATCTCAGCTCCCGGCGCGGCGCGCGGTCCTCCTCCTCGCGCTTGCGCGCCATCTCGCGCTCAGCTTGAACACGTGTGAGGCCGCCGCTGCGCTGCCCGACCGGGCGCACCTTGCCGGCCCATGAGCTTTATATGGCTGTATTTGCTCAGAGCATAAAGTCAAATAATCCCGTGCCGATAAGGCCTCCGAGCTGTTGGTCGGAGCCGTCCGCTCCGGAGGGCCAGAGATTTGAGAAGGGCCATCCCAACCCCCGGCTCGATCGCCGGCCAGCGTGGCAGGCAACCGCCATGCTTTGCAAGTTGTCCGAGAAATTGTTCCCCGTGGGGGGCCTTTCTTTCTCGAGGAGCTAACCGCAGTTTTTGGCTCTATTACTTGCTTTTCCTCTAGTCGGGGAGACTGGATTAATTTGGCTTAGATCCTTGGGTTTCGGCGAGTTCGCAGCCGATTTGCAGCCAGTATGCACGCCGAGCGCACGCCACGAGGCTCCACGATGCACGCTTCGTATACATACTACAGGCTGGCGGGTCCGCGACCCCGAGAGACCAGCGCGATTCGCTGGCTGGCGGAGCCAGGTCCCCGCCTCGTCGTAGGCACTCCCCGCGCCGAGCAGATCGCTTGACGTCAGGTTGATCTAACTAACGTCCTACGTTAGACTCTCCAATGTGCCGTCAATCGCTGAGCTGCCCGACACCCTCATCTCCCAGGGCCGCTACTGGGTGAGCTCATCAGAAGCTGCTCAGCTCGCGGGCGTGCCTGCGGCGCACGTGTATCCAGGGTTGCAACGCCTGCGCCGACGTGGAGCGATCTTCACCCCCACGCGCGGCCTCTATGTGGTGGTCCCTCCCGAGTACCGCTCCTGGCGAGTGCTGCCGGGAGAGTTGTTCATCGACGCGATGATGCGAACGCTGGGCCGCGACTACTACGTGAGCCTGCTCACTGCCGCGGCGATGCACGGTGCCGCACACCAGGCGCCGCAGGTTTTCCAAGTGATGGTCGACCGGCACGTCGCCCACCGCGACATCGAGCGCGTGAAGCTGCGCTTCTACGCGAACGAGTATCTAGACCGGATGGCAGTGCAGGAGCGCCAGGTCGACACCGGCCGTATCCGCCTGGCGACACGTGAGACGACCGTCGTGGATCTCGTCGTCCACCCCGACGCCGCCGCAGGGCTGAGCAACGTGGCAACCGTGATCGCACAGATCGGCGATCTCGACGTGCCGACGCTGGCACAGCTCGCGAGCGTACGCTCGCGCTCGGTCGCGAGGCGGCTCGGCTGGCTACTCGACAGGTTCCGCGACGACCTGGAACTAGAGCCGCTACGCGCGGCGGCGCACGCGCAGGACGGCTATCCGACGCGGCTTGTGCGCGCCCTGCCGGCGCGCGGCACGATCGACATCGGCTGGAACCTGCAGATCAACGCTCCCGTCGAGCCCGACCTGTGATCGACCGCCCCGCTCTCATCGCGTGGCGTTCGAAGGCGCCGTGGCCCGATAGGGTGCAGGTCGAGCAGGATCTCTTGCTGTCCCGGCTGATGATCGAGATCGCGCGCGACGAGATCCTCGGACCCGAGCTTACGATGCGCGGCGGAACGTGCATGCATAAGCTGCACCTCCCGAGCGCCCTGCGCTACTCCGAAGACCTCGACTACGTCCGCTTCACCCACACAGGCATCAAGCCATACACGCAGGCACTCACCAGAATTGCTGAGGAGATCGGACTGATCGTCTCCAGCCGGCAGCGCTCTGGGCAGATGGTGCACGTCTATCTCGACGGCGACCCGACAGAAGGAATCGGCCGGATCCGCATCAAGGTCGAGATCAACATCGCCGAGACCGACTCGTTCCTGCCGCGAAAGAACATTCGCCATACCGTGCAGACATCCTGGTGGAGCGGCGAGGCCGACATCCCGACATATCAGGCCGAGGAGCTGCTCGCCACCAAGCTACGCGCGCTCTACCAGCGCAGCAAGGGCCGTGACCTCTTCGACATCTGGCTCGGACTCACAGTCCTCGACGCAGACCCCGAGCAGATCACCGCCGGCTTCCACCACTACATGCACGACGCCGCATTCAGCTTCCCCGAACTGCGCGACAACCTCACCGCCAAGCTCACAAACCAGAGCTTCCTCCACGACCTCGACACACTCCTCGCCAGCACGCCTCCCGCGTACGAGCCGAGGGGAGCCGCCGACATCCTCATGCGAGAACTCGGCAGCAAACTGCGAAACGCACCGCCTGTCGAGGAGATCGCTCCACTCGACTCCTGAGCGATCGGATGTCGGGCCTGTCCGCTACTCGCGACGACGGAGCAAGCCGTCTCATCCCGGGCTGTACCCTGGTTATTCACGCCATGAACGGGATCGACAGACGCGCTTAAGAAGTTTTGCTGGGAGAGCGCCGTCAACGGTAGCGAGTCCAGCACATGAGCCCCTGCCCAGCGCGCCTGAAGCGGCAGCATCACGCTGCGACGAGCGCCGGATCTGCCTTGTACTTACGTCGGGATGGCACGAGCGTACTTACACCATCTGCGTTGCGGGCCATCTCAATGGTGATGAGGGCATCTTCGGGCTGAGCGGGGCTCAACTCCAGGGTTAGATAATCGAACAGCGCTTGCTCATGCACGGCTATAACGATTCGCCGACCGTGCTGGCGGGTGAGAGTCCGAAGAACAGCTGCAAATTGCGCGACATGCACCTCGTCCATTGACTGGACGGGATCGTCAAGGAGCAACCAGGGTAGTGTCGGTTTCGCCGTGAGATGTAGTGCGAGAAAGAGAGTCAACGCTGCCGTGTTGAGATTCCCGGCGCTCAGCATCGCGGCGGGCGAACCGCCGGGCCCTCCGTCACGGTGGGTTGTAGTGAGGTTTGCGGTGACGGTCCGTTCGCTGGCATCGGGGACGAAGAAGGCCGGTACGAACAGCTCATTGGGGGCAAGGCGGACAAACAGGTCCCGCCACATATGGTTCAGCGAACTATTGAAGACTTGCCTAATGATCTGCGTGCGGCTGTGCTGGCTGTCTTCGCGTAGTTTCTTGAGCGTGTTGCGTCGTTTCTCAAGTGCTTTGACCGCTTTCTGAGTTTGGACGAGATGAGCCTGAGCGACTTCGACTTCTGTTTCGAGAATATGCTGCTGATTGGTCAGCCGTCCAAGAGCTTCCAGGTGTGTGCGCGCGGCCTGCCGCGCTCCCTGGCGTACTTCGATCTGCCCGATCTTGGGCGTTACGTGCGCGTCGAGCCGTGCGATCGTCTGATCTGGCGTCTCGTTCTTCCCGGGCGCCTTGAGGCTGACCATGCCGCACAGGAGCTCCAGGGTGCTGGCGAGTTCGCCAAGCGCTCGATCGCTCTGTTGCGCGATCGCGCGGCTGCGTTCGGCCTCGGCAGCGTGTGTCACTAGCGCCGCACCGTCGCGTACACCGGCTTTCAGCCGGGCGAGCTGGCTCTTATACCTGTTCAACCGTGAGAGCCGCTCGCTGAGCGCGTCTTTCACGTCGTTGTCAAGTCGCACTGCACTGTGGTTTTCCCTTTGCTCTGTGGCAGCGGTCGTGGCGCTGACCGCCTCTAGTCGCGCGGCTGCGAGCTCTTGCATGCGCTCCGCTTGTGCGCCAAGCTTTGACACCTCTTCGGCGAGGTGCGACGCGAGCGACTGGCCCCCAATCTCTCGGTAGTCCCGTCCGCATACGGGGCAGTCGTCGCCGTGCAGGTGCGGCACGAGTGTGGCGAGTGCGCTCGCCAAGTCGCGTCCGGTGACCTTGTTGGCGCCGGAGGCGAGCTCCTTGTCGATCTTCTCGATACGCTGCTGTACCGTACTGATCGTGACGTCGAGCTTTTTCATCCCCACGGCCGCCCGCTCATCGGCCGCCAGTGCCGACGTGATGCGTTGCAGTTCGGCATTGACCTGCTCGACGGCTTCTCGATGTGCAGCCGCCGGGTCCGTCCCGATCGCAGTGGCAATCGTCGGGATGTCGTTCCGAACCTCATCGAGGACCGTTTCGAGCTTCGAGCCGCTCGACTTCCACCATGCGTCGGCGGCGTCACGTGCCGCGCTGGCATCTTTGCCGGCTAGCCGGGCGCTGCTTGCGCGTAGCCCCTTTGCGAGCTTGTCGTAGCGCGAGCGCGCCCTGCTGATCTCACGCGAAGCCGATTCGAGTCCTTCGAGCTCGACTTCCTCGTCGCTCGCTGTCAACCATCTGGCGACGGCATCGGCGTCAAGAGCCGCGTCAACGATCGCCGGTGCACCAAGTGCGTTTAGACTTTCACCAAGCCGTTCTCGGGTATTGGTCATGTCTTCGGTCGCTGCCCCCATCTGCACGTTCAGGGCCGCTATCTCCTCATTCTGTTTGTCGATGCTTTTCGCGGCAACGGCGTACTCCGGGATCAAGGTCTTCACAAGCCTAAGGTCCCTGACCGGCTCGAGGCCGTCGATGAGCGTGTCGAGTTCGTCGAGGCCAAGTAGATCCTTGACGAATCGGGTTAGCGGCGAGTCGCTCTTTGGTGCAGCGCGAGCGTAAATCTCGAGCAGCGTTCCCAACCTGCGCTGCGCGAGATAGCAGCGCTCGCTGAAGAATCGGGCGTCCGTGCCAGTGAGCACGGCCTTGCCGCCCGGCTTTCCGCCGTCTGTGCTGATCCTCGCAGACCCGACGCTGGTGCTGAGCTCCACGATCGCGGTTTTGGCGCCGTGGTTCACGAGGTGCCGCCGGTCAGATTCATCCAGGCCGGCGATCTGCCCATTTAGCCTGGATCCACCGTTCTGCGTTGATGGTTCCGTCCGGTGGTGAATCTTAAATGACCTCCTGAGCAGGCAGAAAGCTGTCGTGTAGGGCGACGGCGGGCCTGCGACAGGAGGTCACCCATATGGTGCATGATGCGGCGGACGTTTCGGCTGGGCCGGTGAGCCTGGATTCGGTTAAGGTGTCGTTCGCTGAGCGGCGGCTCGTCAGCGATGCTGGCCTGCTGTTGACCGCGACGCTCGCTGAGCGGCTCAGGGTTGAGGAGCTGGTGAACGAGTCGGTGTGGCTCGGGTACCGGAAGCCCGGAGCGGCGTTGCCGGGCCGCAAGGTGATGAGCTTGGTGCATGGGATGCTTGCTGGGGCGGACAGCATCGATCAGATGAATGTGCTCCGGGCCGGGTCGACCGGGCTGGTCCTCGGGCACCAAGTGATGGCTCCTTCGACGCTGGGGACGTTCTTGCGCGCATTCACGTTCGGGCATGTCCGCCAGCTCGACTACGTCCTCGGCCAAGCTCTGGCGCGCGCGTGGGAGTCCGGAGCGGGACCGGGCGAGCTGCCGTTGGTGATCGATATCGACAGCTTCATCGGCGAGGTCCATAGCGATCAGAAGCAGGGCGCCAGCTACGGGTACACACGCCAGCTCGGATATCACCCGATCGTGGCTGTCCGCTCGGACACCGGGGAGGTGCTGCACATCCGCAACCGCAAGGGGAGGGCCAACACGCAACGCGGCGCGGTCCGGTTCGTCGAGGAGCTGCTCGCGAGGGTTCGTCGCGCCGGTCATGTCGGGAGGACCGTGATCCGCGCCGACAGCGGGTTTGAGAACCACAAGGTGATGCACGCGCTCGACCGCCAAGGCGTCGAGTTCTCGATCGGCGTCAAGCAGTCAAAGACAATCCGGGGGCTGATCGAGCAGATCCCCGACGAGGACTGGGTCACCGTCGATGACTACCCCGACACGGGCGAGGCGCAGATCGCGGAGACCCGCTTGGGGGATTGGCGGCTGATCGTTCGCCGTACCCGCCTGATCGGTGCCCAGGCCGAGCTGTTCCCCGACTGGCGCCACCACTGTTTCGCGACGAACCGGACTGTCCCGACGCTTACGGCCGATGTCGATCACCGCGATCACGCGCAGATCGAGTTGGTGATCCGCGATCTCAAGGACCAAGCGCTCGCTCACTTCCCGTCCGGCCAGTTCAACGCAAACGGCGCGTGGACCGTGATCGCCGCCTTGGCGCACAACCTCGGACGCTGGGTCACCCAGATCGGCCAGCCCAACCAGCCCGTCCAGACCGCCCGCTCCCGCCGCCGACACCTGCTCCAGATCCCCGGCCGCCTGACCCGCACCGGCCGGCAATGGACACTCTGAATGCCAGCCCGCTGGCCCTGGCAGAACACGTTCACCACCGTCCTGGACGCGATCCGCGCGCTCCCTGCCCTCACCTGATCTCACTACACGCCCGCACCGACGCCAAGCACGCCACCCGCCACACACGCCATCCACGGCACCCCAAAACACGCCGTAGCGCGCTCCCGCGGGAACGCCGACACCCAATCAACATCAAAACCGCGAGCGTGAAACCCCACCAACCCTCGATCAGCCAAATCCACCGACACTCGCCCCCCCCACCCAGCCAAACGGTGGATCCAGGTTTAGTGCCAGCTCGAGAGCGGACATGACGGTTGTCTTGCCAGCACCGTTCTGGCCGTGGAGAAGCACAACGGGCGCATCCAGGTCGATTGCGACGGTATCTCGGATGCTGCGAAAATTGGTGACCGTCAGCGTTTGCAGCCGCGCGTCGTTCATATTCATTGGGCGTCGAGGAGTTCGATGAGTGTGTCGTGGAGTACAGTCTGCACTCGTCGCTGTCCCAGCGGGACGGCCTCAAAGATGGGCTCGATCTCCTTCGTGGAGAATTTCGCGCGCAGGTTCTCGCGCACGTTGGGCCAGGATGCGACGGTCTCGTCGCTCGCGGGGGATAAGTCGAGAGGTAGCAGCACCGCCAAGGCGTCTCTCACCGCCGACCCATTATCGTCCAGGATGGCCGCCGGGACGCAGAGGACACGCGCGACCTGTTTGAGTTTACTGTCGAGAGTCTGGCTTGGGCGTGGTCCAACCAGGATGACCGTGAGTGCCCGCCGTGATCCGACGAGGTCGAGGGCTCGGCCGAGTCCTTCGATCTTCGTACATAGAGAGTCGTCGTCGGAGTTCAGCACAGTGTCGATGACGGTTATCAGCTCAAGCCACTTGTCCTTCGCGAGGATGGCAGTGGCCTCAAACGGGATGCCGCCGATGATGATCGGCTGCACGAGTGCCTGGTAGCCAGCTCCGTCGAGCAGGCTGATGACGCGGTCGACGTTATCGCGCGCGGTCATATCGATGCGGCGAGCCGGAATCGCCGTTCAAGATCGTCGGTGCTTGTGCACTTGACGAGCAAGTCTTCCATGTCGACGTGGCGGATCGGGGTATGTCCTGTTCGACCGTACTCCACGCGCGGATTTCGGGGTGCGCTGGAGACCGGGCAGGTGCTGTGAATCATGATCGTCCTGCCGGGCGCCATAGCCACACTCGCAAGTGCTTCCTGTCTTACAGCGGAACCGTTGTTGGCCGCAAAGTGGACCGCAACGTCGGCACCTGTCCCGCTCGTCACCGTGAGCGCTCCCGGCACGGCGGACGAGGCCAGCCCCACGTTAAGATGCCAGATGCCTGCGGAATCCCCGCGGCCGAGTACCCCGAGGGCCGCAGCAAGCCCCGGTATGCCTCCAGTCGCGAGTCCGGGGTCGATGTGGATACGTTCGACCGGAGTATCACTGAGCGGACGGTAGGTGGTGTCGCCCGATTCTGGCGCATTGCCTGTGCGAAACATTGCTAGCGTGCGGCTCTGTGCCTGGATGATGAGGCGTATCGATCCTAGGCGGTCTGGCTCGCTTCGCTCGGCCACTGCATCGCGGAGATGCCGGACCCCGTCCACGAGCATGCGGCGATCATCCTCGGAGAGAGCAGGAGCGCGGGCGGAAGCGATGTATGCGTTGAGCTTTGCTGCGAGGAGGTGGAGGACGAGTGCTGTGAGCAGTGACTCGGCATACGCCTGGATCAGCGCGTTCTCCTCGATGTCCCGAAGGTATTGTTGATATTGCTGCCGATAGACGACCTTCAGTAGGTTCTTCTGCATGCTCCCAATCTCCTGCTCCGCAAATGCGTACGCAGGCACCGTTGCTGGCCAGGTCCATGCCATCCGGTTCTTAGCTTTGGTGAACACGTTCTGAATGTCGCTGTCTTGCGCGGAGAGCCCAATCATTAGGGTCCGTTTCTCTGTCGCGAGCATCGTCAGGGCAGCGCACATGACGCTCGATTCGACATGCTCGGGCCAATCGGTGATGCGTGAACTGGCGCCGATGAGCGAAGAGCGATAAAGCGTCTCGTTCTGTGCGGCGAGGACAGCGCATCCGTGGAACTTCAGCAGCCGAGGAGCGCCGTTCGTGTCCTGGAAATCCTCGTTGAGGACTAATACCTCTAGGGCCTGCTCCGGGTGCTCTGCCAGTCGCTGGATAGCGGTCTCGATGAGTCCATCCCAGTTGGCGCTGGGAATATCATGGATCGCACCCTCGAGCGCGAGTATCGCCACGCACAGGTGCTCGGCTCCCGGTTCGAGAGACGCCGCGTAGGTGCCTTGAATGTCCACCCCCTCCCAAAGCAGGTAGTCCTCCTTCTCGCCAGCTACCCGGATGTCGAGCAACTCGCTGTAGCGCCTGACGAGCTTCTTGAGTATCTGATCGAGGTGTGCCCATTCGGTAACGGGTCTCGTAAGGTCGACCTCGGCTAACTCCGAGTCTCCTAGTTCCGCGAGCTTGATCGCGTCTTTGAGAGCCCTGTGGTGTTCGCACGTCGGGTCAGCGGTGTCGGCCCGCATCTGCAGGAACCCGAGGACGTTCTGGACGGCACCGGTGAGGCCAGGGACACTGTTCATCGATATTCCAGATCCGAGCCACAGAGCGTACTTTCCGTTGGCGATTCCGTCTGCAACCGGTCGAGCGTGGTTGTCGAGCAGGGCGAGTGTCTGGCGAATGCTTATCGTCGCCGCTGTCGGCTGTTCGTCTGACAACATCGCGTACTTTCGCATATATGTCGGCGTTTTGAATACCCGACTCAGAGACTTGAGTTCGTCCGGCTGTACTCAGCCAGTCGCTGGCGGCTAGCGCATCTCACGGCCGAGGCCCACGTTAGGGGGACCGCCAGATCACGAGACCCGAGAGGTGGGACTGTCGCTCAATACCAACATACCGAATTTGGAAACCTGGGACCACCCCGTCCCTACAGCCAACTTCCAGTGCTGAGCGGGCCTTGGACCCCAAAATTGGGCCCTAACTCCAAAACTGGTCGCTTAGCCAGGAGGCCAAAAACCGTAGCCGTTCAGTCCTCTTGGTTTTGGGGTCAGAGGAGGGCTGGGAGCGCGCCGCCGGTTTGGTGGGCGGCGTGGAGGTCGCGGAGGTAGGCGAGGAGGCTGCGGTGTTGTAGTCGGCAGGTGACGGAGGCGGAGAGGGATCGCTCGGTGAATCGTTCGCCGGCGTTGGACTGGTTTCCGTGGCTGAGCTTGCGGTGGATGACTGGTCCGCGGAGTGCACGCTCGGCGGCGTTGTTGGTTGGTGTGAGGGCGGGGATGGTCAGGAACGTCCAGAGCGCGGGCCAGATCTTTAGGAGGTTGTTAGCGAAGCGGCGGTGCAGACGGTGGCGCTTGCTTTTCTTGCCGGCGTGCTGGAGCAGCGCGAGGAACTCGTCCTGGATGGGTTTCATCTCCAGGATCAGACGCTCACGGTCTTGGTGCTCGCCGAATGCGTGCCAGGCATTGAACATTCGGTCGGTCAACTCGAGGCCGGCCTGCCCGAACTCTTTTTGGAGGGCCAGTCCTTCGCTGTGGAAGCGAAAGTCGCGCTGTAGATGTGACCAGCATGCCTGTCGTTGCTCGGGGTCCAGGTGGTCATACGCCCACCAGCGATCGGAGGTCACGATCCCCTGGAAGTCGGGGCCGAGCAGCTCGATCAGCCGGTCACGATGACGATCGGCCACGATCCGGAAGATCGCCGCGTTCGCGGTAGCGGCGGCCCACATCGACCGGTTCTCCCCGGCCAGGTACCACCCCGTCTCATCGACGTTGATCGCCCCAGACCCCAGCACCCCAGCCACAAGCCGCTCATGAGGGCCGGTCAATAGTGCGCAGGCGCGCTGGCAGATCTCATCGATCGCGCCGACGGAGACCCTGACCCCGAAGAGCTCGCCCGCGAGCTCGCTCAGATCGCGGCGGGAGACCCGGTTACGTACGGTCAGCGCTACCAGCGCCGCCTGAAGGTTCGGCCCGAACGCGGACTCCCCGAGGACGCCCAGGGTGCCACGGGTCCGCGTCTTGCACCCCGGGCAGCGCAGCACCTGCGTGCGATGCTCGACGTACTCGACGGTGACCGGGGGCAGCTCGGCGACTTGATGGCGCCCGGCACCCCACCGCGGGACCTTCTCCACATCGGTGAACTCGCGCCCACAGCCCGAGCAGTCGCTCGGATAGTGATCGACGATCTCGCTCATCTGATCCTCACCCAACAATCCGCGCCCCGAGCCACGATGACCGGGCTGACCGCCCGCCTTACGTCGCTCCCCATCCTTCTTGAGCAGCTCCTTCGTCTTCGCTCTAGCCAGCGCACGACGCTCCTGACGCGAGATCGATGTGTCCGCGGACGGCGCGACCGAGCTATTGCGCGAGCTCGCGGCGCCCTTGGCCTCGAGCACCCGCACGCGCTCCTCCAACCGCCCCTGCGCCGCCACCAGCCCCATCAAAAACTCCACGCACGCATCACGACCGGAGTCATAAACCGCCTCAGCCTCCGCCCGCTCCACACCCCAAAAGTTCGCCGCCCCCCGCCACGCTCCCCGTTATGGAAACCAAGACAACTGAACGGCTACACAAAACCGTAGCCGTTCAGTCCTCTTGGTTTTGGGGTCAGAGGAGGGCTGGGAGCGCGCCGCCGGTTTGGTGGGCGGCGTGGAGGTCGCGGAGGTAGGCGAGGAGGCTGCGGTGTTGTAGTCGGCAGGTGACGGAGGCGGAGAGGGATCGCTCGGTGAATCGTTCGCCGGCGTTGGACTGGTTTCCGTGGCTGAGCTTGCGGTGGATGACTGGTCCGCGGAGTGCACGCTCGGCGGCGTTGTTGGTTGGTGTGAGGGCGGGGATGGTCAGGAACGTCCAGAGCGCGGGCCAGATCTTTAGGAGGTTGTTAGCGAAGCGGCGGTGCAGACGGTGGCGCTTGCTTTTCTTGCCGGCGTGCTGGAGCAGCGCGAGGAACTCGTCCTGGATGGGTTTCATCTCCAGGATCAGACGCTCACGGTCTTGGTGCTCGCCGAATGCGTGCCAGGCATTGAACATTCGGTCGGTCAACTCGAGGCCGGCCTGCCCGAACTCTTTTTGGAGGGCCAGTCCTTCGCTGTGGAAGCGAAAGTCGCGCTGTAGATGTGACCAGCATGCCTGTCGTTGCTCGGGGTCCAGGTGGTCATACGCCCACCAGCGATCGGAGGTCACGATCCCCTGGAAGTCGGGGCCGAGCAGCTCGATCAGCCGGTCACGATGACGATCGGCCACGATCCGGAAGATCGCCGCGTTCGCGGTAGCGGCGGCCCACATCGACCGGTTCTCCCCGGCCAGGTACCACCCCGTCTCATCGACGTTGATCGCCCCAGACCCCAGCACCCCAGCCACAAGCCGCTCATGAGGGCCGGTCAATAGTGCGCAGGCGCGCTGGCAGATCTCATCGATCGCGCCGACGGAGACCCTGACCCCGAAGAGCTCGCCCGCGAGCTCGCTCAGATCGCGGCGGGAGACCCGGTTACGTACGGTCAGCGCTACCAGCGCCGCCTGAAGGTTCGGCCCGAACGCGGACTCCCCGAGGACGCCCAGGGTGCCACGGGTCCGCGTCTTGCACCCCGGGCAGCGCAGCACCTGCGTGCGATGCTCGACGTACTCGACGGTGACCGGGGGCAGCTCGGCGACTTGATGGCGCCCGGCACCCCACCGCGGGACCTTCTCCACATCGGTGAACTCGCGCCCACAGCCCGAGCAGTCGCTCGGATAGTGATCGACGATCTCGCTCATCTGATCCTCACCCAACAATCCGCGCCCCGAGCCACGATGACCGGGCTGACCGCCCGCCTTACGTCGCTCCCCATCCTTCTTGAGCAGCTCCTTCGTCTTCGCTCTAGCCAGCGCACGACGCTCCTGACGCGAGATCGATGTGTCCGCGGACGGCGCGACCGAGCTATTGCGCGAGCTCGCGGCGCCCTTGGCCTCGAGCACCCGCACGCGCTCCTCCAACCGCCCCTGCGCCGCCACCAGCCCCATCAAAAACTCCACGCACGCATCACGACCGGAGTCATAAACCGCCTCAGCCTCCGCCCGCTCCACACCCCAAAAGTTCGCCGCCCCCCGCCACGCTCCTCGTTATGGAAACCAAGACAACTGAACGGCTACACAAAACCCCCAATTTGCAGGAACTTTCTAATCGGGGAGACTGGATTCGAACTCGCCACCGGAGCGCAGCTCAGGTCATATGAGGCTTGCTCGCTGCTCTCAGGTACTCCGAGATCATCTGAGATTCGCTCACTGAAGTACCACGGGAAGTACCACGGCAGCCATTGTTGCTCCTCCGGTGCCCCGGCCAGGCAGCCGCGCCACGTTCGCCGGATGAGGGATGCCCGGTGAAGGGGTGGAGTTATAGCTTTATTTGGCTGTATTTGCTCAAGGCATAAAGTCAAATAATTTAGGGCCACTGCCCTTCTGAGCTGCGATCGGAGCCGTTTGCTCGGGCCTCACAACCAGATTGCCTGGTACGCCGGCTGGCGTACCAGGCAAATCGCAACGTTCTTGCAAGTTGTCCGAGAAATTGTTCCCCGTTTGTTCCCCGTGGCTATCTTCTCGATGGAGCCGACCGCAGCTTTTGGCTCTATCACTTGCTTTTCCTCTAGTCGAAGTGCTTGGAACCTATTCTAACCACGACCTCCAGGGGTCGCTGACCCGTCTGGCCCGGAAGCTGGCCGCCGTGCGGGCCGATGGCGGGCCTCGGCGGCAGCCTGCGACCTGCCGGCAGAGGCCACGCCGGCCGGGATGGGTGCTGAAGGCCATCGTCCAAGTGCTGGCCGACCGGAGCGAGGCGATGCGGGTCAAGGACATCCATGCGGCCGTGGAGGCGATGCTGGGGGAGGCGGTGGCGGCATCTTCGATCAAGAACGCGCTGGCCGCCAACGTCTCGGGCGAGTCGCGGCGGTTCGTGCGAGTGGCGAAGGGCCGGTACACGCTGGCCTAGCTGCGGCGCTCCCCCGCCCCGGTGCCGTAGTAGGGCGGGTGGCCGGGAGCGTTGCAGCTCCCGGCTCCCACAGATCTGGGCGTGACAGTCTCCCGTCACCCAGCTCTTCTCACCAGCCGTGTCAGGGCGTTGGGACCCATTGCCAGTGGGCGAACAGGCCGGGCTCTCGTTTCAAGAGTCTGGCCCACCACTGCTTGAACCGCTTGTAGGTCCGCAGCCGCTTGTACTTCTTCCCTGCCCAGCGCCTCAGGTAGACGTTGACGCGCCGCAGGAGGGGATAGAGCACTGACCGGTAGTACCGGCCGTAGTAGCTCATCCACCCGGCCACGATGGGGTTCAGCCACCTGGCCAGATCGTCGAGCGGCAGGTTGATGTGCCGGTGTATCCGCAACTGGCGGAGCCGAGCACTCTTGGCCTTCAGCGCCTCGGGGCTGATCGCCGGCAGGAACGACGTGAACCTCACGCCGTCCTTGCGTCGCGCCTCCCGTGGCCGGAAGGCGAACCCCAGGAACGTGAAGGAGGTGTGCTCGTGGCGCCCGCGACGGTTATCGTCCTTGCAATAGACGATCCTCGTCTTCTGCGGGTGCAGCCTCAAGCCCACCTCTTCCATCCGCGCGGCGATCCTGGCAAGCACCTCCTCGGCCTGCCGCCGTGACTTGCAGTGCACGATGGCATCGTCGGAGTAGCGCTCAAATGGGCAGTCCGGGTATTCCCGGGCCATCCAGGCATCGAACGCAAAGTGCATGAACAGGTTCACCAGGACCGGCGAAACTGCCGACCCTTGCGGAGTTCCCTTCTGGCACTGCACAAGGGTACCGTCGGGCTGCTGTGACGGGGCGGCAAGCCACCGCTTCACATAGAGCAGCACCCAGCGAGCGTCGGTGACCACTTCCACCGCCTTGACGATGAGTTCCCACGGCGCCTCATCGAAGAACTTCTGGACATCAAGATCGATGACCCAGTCGTACTTCCAGCACCGCCGCCGGCACACCCCGACCGCTTCCAAGGCCGACTTGCCCGGCCGGTAACCATAAGAGTCAGGGTGGAACCTCGGCTCCACCAACGGCTCCAGAAACATGGCTGCCGCCGTCATCGCGACCCTATCTGAGATCGTGGGCACGCCCAGCACTCGGACCCCGCCGCCATGCAGCTTGGGGATCTCCACCGCCCGCACCGAAGGCGGAAAGTAGGACCCCGAGCTCATCCGATTCCAGATCCGATAGAGGTTGTTCTTCAGATCAGACTCGAACTCGTCCAGGGTCTGCCCATCCACTCCCGGGGCACCCTTGTTGGCCTTGACCTGCCGCCACGCCTCCCAGACCAACTGCTTGGGAATCGCAAACGACTTGTCCTTGGGCTTTGGCATGTTCATCCTCGCTTCCTCCCAGGGCTCACACCCCGGTTGACCGAAATGGACATTCCAGGTGAGCCGGCCCCTTCGCTCCACCCCCACCCCAGCGAGCAGGAACTTCACAGCTACTACGGACCGGTCCGCCAGCGAGCGCCGCGTCGGTACTCAATGCCTTCGGTTGCTGCCTCGGCACGCTCCCTTTCGCGACCCTTGGAGACCTGCGGTCCCGGGACGCCGTATCGACGCTCGCCTTCTCACGTTCCGTGCAAGAGCCGCAGACCAGGCTCACACCGCCTCTACGCCGGACACCACCTGGCCAGGAACACGGGCACCCGCCAGACTCATCCCGAGGGAAAAGCAAGGACCCCCGGTTTTGATGCCATCAAAACTAATCACGACGCCTCAACAGCGACGCCCGACCAGACCACCGGCCCGACCAGACGCTTCTGGAACGTCTTCCTGGTCCCCACCTGACGCGATCAGGTCGCGCCTTCTCCCCGATCGCTCACCACGACGGTCTTCAGCCAACGCAGCACCAGGGTGGTTTAGCGCCCGCCCCCGCAAGGCCGACACTGGAGGGCCAACAAGCCTCCATCTCTCGCACAGCACCGCCTATGAAAGATGTCTTCTACATGACTTCCTCCTCAACGTTCGTGACGCACTGCTTTGTTAGGTCGCTACTCGTGTTGTGGTGCTCTGTGGAGGGGTATGTCGGCGTGGTTGATCGTTTGGTGACAGGTGGCGCAGCGGCCGGTCCAGCATTTGAAGAGGGGCTGGAACAGGAGGACTGCCTGAGGGAGGGTCAGGCCGGCCGCGGGCGATTTGGGTTCTGCCGCTCCAGGGTGAGGAAGCCGTGTGCAGCGGTCACGAGCGCGGTGTGGTGGTACCAGCCGAGCCAGGAGCGGCCCTCGTAGTGATCGAGGCCGAGTTCGCCCTTGAGCTGTTTGTAGTCGAGCTCGATCTTCCAGCGCATCCGTGCCAGGCGCGCCAGATGTTCGGGCGAGGTGGAGGGTGGCATGTTGCTGATCCAGTAGTCCAGTGGCTCCTTGTGGCCTTCGGGCCACTCGCAGATCAGCCACTCCTCGCAGGGCTCTTGCTCAGCCCCGTTTTGCCAGCGCGCCAGTGCGCGGACACGTAGGAACGCGAACTGTGAGGTAACCGGCGTCCCGTCGGGGCCGTCCCTGAAGGTGACGGTCTGCATGTTCTCAGGGGCGAGTCGGGCGATGAGCTTACGGGCGGGCTCGGGCTTGCGGTCGGGGCGCAGCCGCGTGCGCCGCCTGCCGGTCTCCCCGGCGCGCTCGGGTAGCGAGAACACGGTGTCCGGCGCGAATACGCTCGCGATCTTGTCGATCGAGAACACGTACTGGAAACCAGCATCATCCAGATCCCGACGCAGCCTGGTGTTCTCGCCATACGCCTCATCCCCCAAGATCGGCGCCCTGCCGATATCCCACCCGCCGGCGCGCTCGATCAGGTCCTTCCCGAGCTGTGGCTTCTTCTTGAACTCGATCTCCTCGGGGATCCTCGCTCTCGCTCTGCGCTCGGCGTCCTCGCACCACTCCTCGGGCAGATACAGCGCCCACCCCAACGGGACCGTGCCCTTGCTGCCCACGGCGTGCACCGAGACACCGATCTGGCAGTTACCGATCTTGCCGAGCGTCCCCGAGTACTGACGCTTGACCCCAGGCGAATGCTTGCCGTCCTTCGGAAAACCAGTGTCGTCGAGAACCCACGCCTGCACACCGATCTGTGGCGCCACGCGCTCAGCCGTGGCCTTGACGACCAACCCTGGATCCCACGTACTCACCGCCAAGAACTGCTGCAAGCTCTCATAGTCAGCCTCACCACCCAGCCGCGCGACCATCGGCTCAAGCGACTTACGCGGACCCTCCTCAACCAGCCCCCGCAGATACAACCGGCCGTTGACCAGCTGCACAGGCCGGTTCACCGCCTCCTCAAACACCTCCTCGGCGAACGCCTCCAAACGCTCCCGCACCACCACAGGCCCATCCACCACCATCTCCATCGTCGTCACCACGAGCCTCCCCACGCCGAGAACCAGACGCAAGAAGAGTTCGCCGAACCAGCAACGAATCCTACAAAGAACTAACAAAGCAGTGGTAGAGCATCTCCTGGAACTCCGGGCTGAGCACTGGCTCCTCCCAATCCTCCGGGATAGACATCAGCCAGAACTGGACTGCCTGCTGGTCGTGCTCGTCTTTTGGCCTGCCCCAGCTCACTCGACCCACCGTCTTGTATGCGACCAGCGCGCCTTTGATCGCTGCCTCTCGCAATTGCCGGGCGGTGTCTGGATCGATCGCCTCGGCGGCAGCGAACTCATCAACGGCTCGGGCGATGGCACCCTGAAGTGCTGCGGTGATATGGCTTCCCGTGTATCCGTGGGCGAGGTCGTCCACGTACGCGGTGAATGGGTCGCGGCGTCGGCTGGAGTCGCGGTGGTGTGTGGCGATGAGGAGTTCGTAGACGCGGCCCCGCAGACGGCGATTCAGCGATGGTGCTTGCCTATCAGAGAACGCACTAGCGGCGTGTAGATCCTCAACGCCGTTACGAGCGGCCAGCGCGATCACCTTGGCGAGCACGGCGTCGTTATCTATGTCGATTGACAGTCGCTTTGCCATACGCTCACTATGCACCACCGGCCTGTCGGGCGTCAAGCTGGCGCAGTTCGATATTCAGCTAACAGCGGGACACGAAGCTACTCCATCGATACTCAACTCGTAGCTTCCTGCGTAGACGTTAGGCGGCCAGAGCGACGCTTGGACACTTGCATCCGCGAACCGAGGAAGCCAGCCAGGCTGATCGCCTTTCAGAGGTTCAAGGGTCAATAGCTGTGGGTCTCTACCCGACGCGCGTAGTGTTCCTCGCAACCACTTACCAGTGTAGGAGCCGAGCGCGGTAATGCTCTTAGCCCAAATATTGTTATCATTTCTTTCAAACTGCGCCGTGATCTGTTTGTTCAACTGCGTAAAGATGATGTTTGGGGTCAAGGCATGAAACAGCTTCAGTGCTATCGCGAGATAGGCCGTGAGCTGTTCTTCCGTGGCGTTCTCATACCTGACGCTGTGCTCCCATTTGTTCGCACTTGTGACACCGAAACTAAGAAGGTCGATTTCTTGGCGTGCAGCCTCGAAAGGCTCGCTCGGAAACTCTTTCGGCGGCGTGACGATGATGGCCACCCGGCCCCTTTCGGCGAAGGCAACCACGCGTGCCGGAAGTCGCGTAGGTCGCAATGCCGGACCATAGGAGTTCCATGTCACCGACGCGCCAGCGGCCGTAGCGTTCTTTAGGAAGAAGCCAACGGACGCTTGAGCATGGGCCGGGAGGGCGTCCAAGAAATCTGCCTCGGTCACAGGCTCAGCTTTAGTGCCCGTAGCGCGGATCTCGCTTACTCGTGGTTTCACTACTAGACGCGGAACGAAACATTCAGCTGCGCCGCTGAAGAAGCCTACCTCAAGCCCGTAGACCATGTGGCCCTGGGCATTGAGGTATTCCATGACCTTTTCTACACCTCGCGGGATCAACGGCGCGGCAACTACAAGGCGAAACCTCCCCGTATTGAGCGACTGCTCCAGACCATTGAGTAGTGCGTCATCGTCTGCGACAGGCGCATCTTGCGAAGAGCTGGCATGGCTTCGGACATACTCTGTAACGTCTAGCGCGAGATCGGCCGGCTCGCCGGACACGCCAAGGAACGGTCCGAGCACAACTCGACCAAACTCCTCGACGCTAAGCTGCCAGAGCGCCGCCGCATAATCGAGGAGTTGAGCGACAACCCTACGGGTGTCTGGGTTTCCCTCGTTCTTGACCTCGACAAGGCAGACCTGCCCGGTCTGATCTACGAGCACCAAGTCTGCGTATCCGGATTCTAGATTCGCCTCCCGGCCAACGACCACGGGATCGCAGAGTTCGAGGTCGTCCGCCGGAAGCAAGCCCGTATGCTGGGTAAGGACATCGTGGAGATTCTTCTCCGCCGGAAGAGCGCTCTCCGGAATCATAGTCTCCGCACCATCTTTGCTACGAATAAGAACAAATCGCATGGTCGCACAATATTATAGAGCGCAGGCGAAGTAGTCGCGTCGCACAAGCGGCATTTTCGGACGGCACCGGCCTACAACAACTTGCGCAGTTCCTCGCGGCTGATCTCTGCATCCTTGAGCAGCCGCAGTGTCCCGATTGACATGGCTCGGCGAGCTACCGGGATGCTCAATGTACGGCGGGTGGCGACGTGAACGTAGATATGGTGGCTGCCGCGACTCCGGTCATGCTCCCAGCCCTTGCGTTCCAAGACCCGGATGAGTTCTTTGGCGGTGAGCCGAGGGAGCTTCTCGCTCACGCGGCCGGCACCAGTTTACGGTGCTCGATCTTTGGTAGCGACCAGCCACGCTCCCGGCGGGCGTCAAGATAGAGCGCCATCGCCTCTTGGATCATGGCGGTGGCTTCCTCCAGGGTGTCTCCCTCACTGATGCAGCCAGGCAGGTCGGGGACATAGGCGGTGTAGCCGCCCTCATCCTGGGGTTCGAAGACTACGTCAAACTCGTGCTGTCCATTCATGGTCTCATTATACATCGGCAGCTCGGCAGTCGGCAAGCCGAGTCGCGCCTTCGATGAGTGGCCGAGACTGCAACTTCCGCCTGAAGCGGTATGCTCATCCGACGCATGGTCCCGCTAGCTGCCACGATTACAACCGATGGCCTTTGGCTAATCGGCCTTGGAGCCTTTGTCGTCGTCCACCACACCGTTGGCAGGACGGCCACGTCGCACAACCGGTATTCAGCGACTCGTTGAAATACGACCAAAATCGAGTGGACGTCAGCCGGCTTGCCCTACGGCTTCTGCGTGCTCTTGGGCAAGGATGTTGAGTGCCGCAGTGGGTTGCGCTACAGGCGTGTCGCACGCCGCGACAATGCGTGCCTCAATCGGGCCGCGTCATTGAACGGTACCTGCGCTGGGTGTTGCTGGCTTCTCCGCGTGCGACCTCGTCGAGGGCGATTAGTCGCTCCGTGGCTATTGCCGCAAGGAGCCAATTAGGCATGAGTCCTGTCTCGGCCCGGCGCGTTTCGTCGGAGTCCAGTTCATAGAGCACCAGCTCCTCTGCCGAGTGCTCCGTCGTCGCTCGCAAGTCTTGACGCAAACGCCCGAGGTCTGAGCTTAGAGCGGCAGCTTGTGACATATAAGGATCAATCGCAACCGCCACGTCGTATGCGAGTGCTTCGTCGTCCACGCGAGCATGTTCCATCAGTGGTTCAACATATATTTCATGATTTAATATTACGGCACGACCGGTACAGTCGTCAAATCCGTGATCACGACCTGGGCTACTAGTCGGAGTCTTGGCGTGCCTTCTCGTCACGGTAGATGTCGCTTTCCGGTCCCGTGAGCTCCAGGGTGCGTGCGCCCTGGCGAACCCAAAAACGAGGGCGCTTCTCCCCGGAAGGGTAGTGATAGAACCACCGTGCGCCGAGGTGCCCGACCGTTAACACGGCGACTGTGCGCCCTCCGATCTCCTCCGGCGCAATCGAGATCCACACATTCGGGTTCGGCTGTATTCGTGTTTCGAGTAGCGAACGGATACGCCGCTCATACTTATCCCAGACCCGTCCGTCGAGATCGTGGTCGATTCCGGCGATTATGTAGGAGCCAAGCCGTGGACACGCGGCGAGGCTTTCGTGACTATCGAAGCGACGTTGCTCAAGTGCGCCAATTACGATTGCGCCTCCCTCCGCGTTGAGCAGTCCGGTTACGGCCTTGAGGAAGCCCTCATCAACCACCCGCTCGTCTCGCTCGAGAACCCCGTCCTTCAGCCATCTGTCGAGACCTACAAATACGGACCCCTTGACCTCAAGATTCTGAGACTCCTCGCCCTGTAGCGCATCCGATGCACTGCGAGGCGCCGCGGCACGCCCATCGAGTTTTAGGTCATAGGAGAAGCCGAGGAAGTCCTGCCGCGCAACGGTGAACGTGATCGTCTTTGAGCCGTACACGGACGGCTCGACGGCATGGTTGAGTGGCGTGGTAATTTCCTCGTCGATAGCGTAGAAGTGTCTCGTGCGGCCCATGAGTAGATATTGCCCAAACCCGACGCCGGCGTACAGCGACTTCTCGTCTATGCGGCTCGCTGTCCCGAGGACCATCTTAATCTTCTCCTCGAGCTTGTCGGTCGCGTATGCGGTAAGTGGCGTGTTGTTCGTTGTTACGGCGGTGAAGAACTTTATGCCTGCGCCTCGTTTGACCGGTGCAATCAAATTGTGCGATTCATATTCGGCACGCTGCGCCCGCGTGAGTCGCCGATCGTTGATCCTTGCGATCTCGTGATCGGGCAAACGGTGCCGTAGCACGCTGGCGGGTACCGGTCGAACGCCAAGCGTCCCTGCGGCCAGCTCCCAGGGCCAATGTGCTATGACCCGATTCACCCAAAACGGCTGGGCCACGATGGTGTGCTGGCCCAATGTTTGGCGCAGACTACTCTCGAAAGCCCCTTGACTCGTCGGCAACCACGCTCGGAGAAAAACATCAAAGCCTCCGCCGAACAGCTCGTAGGCCGTGAACGCAGTTGCTCCTTGCAGCTCCAAAGCCTCGTGGATTCCGGTCATGATCCGCTCACGGTCGTAGGTTGGTGAAAAGGCCAACCGCCAGAAGTAGAGCTGCTCATCTGCCCACTTCATGTGTATCGCTGGGTGCCACTGATAGAAGGTGCGTCGGCTTGGACGGGCCACAGTGATGCGTATCGTATCGCGACTGCGCACTTGGCGGCATGTAGTACCTCGGTTTCGGGCGTGCCGACGGCAGGAAGTATTCGAGTGACGCGAGCCAGCGAGATCTCGCGTCGCACAAGTGCCATTGGGCGCTTGTGGGCTTCCAGCTCAGATCAGCCTATAGCCCACGCCGTGCCGGTTGATAATCCACTGTTCGCCGCCGGCAGCGAGCTTGCGGCGTAGGCGGCTGGCGTGGCTGTCGAGCGTTCGGGTCGAGCAGACCACCGGGTATCCCCAGACGGCCCGCAATAGCTCCTGCTTGCAGAAGACCCGCCGGGGATCGCTGGCGAGGTGGACGAGTAGCTGGTACTCCATGTGGCGCAGGTTGAGGCGTTTGCCGTGGAGGCTCGCCGTGTAGGCGTCGGTGTTGATCGCCAGCGGGCCGACTCTGAGCACCTGTGTGTGCTTGGGGTTTTCGGCCCGGCGCAGGACGGCTCGCAGGCGTGCTCGTAGCTCCAGGTATCGGGCTGGGCGGGCGAGGAAGTCGTCGGCACCGGCATCGAAGGCCCGCAGGAGGTCGGGCTCCTGGGTGTTCGAGCTGAGCACGATGACGGGGATGTCTTGCTGCCAGGGGGAGGCATCCGGGTCGCCGTTGCGGATCTTCCTCAGCAGTCCCAGGGCATCGTGTGGGGTGTCGAGCTCTCCGAGCAGCACGAGCGCCGGGGGCTCGATGACGGCCAGGGCGGTGGCGTGGTTGACGCTGCGGGCGATCTTTGCCGGGTGCTCGTCGGCGGCGAGCTGGTCAACGATCGGGCGGCTGAGGGTGTCGTCGGCCTCAACGACGAGGATCAGCTGGCGACCAGTCATCAGGTGCTACCCGTGGGTTGCTCGACTTCGATGGCGTAGGCCAGCAGCGCGGCCGTGGTGTCGAGCGCGATGGCGAGCTTGGAGAGCGTCGTCCAGGTGGGGTCGCGCAGGCCCTCCTCGATTCGGGCCAGGTGCTCGGCGCTGATGTCGATGGCTGCGGCGAGGTCATCGACCGTGAGACCCTTGGCGGAGCGAAGCCGTTGGATGGCGCGGCCAAGCTGATCGCAATCGGGTGGCGAGCTTCGGTGCTCGATGCGGTGGGGTCTGGCTTTGACGGCGGGTGGCGATCCTCGAAGGCCGAAGTAAGTGGCGAGCACCTGCCGGACTCGCTCGACACCGATGCCGACCTGCTCGCCGGTGGCCTTGAGTCTGCGGCCCTCCACGACGCGCAGGCGGAAGACCTCGAGGTTACGCTCGTTCACCGACCGCTCGATCCCCTTGGTGGTCGGTTTCAGCGTCATGCCGTGCCGGCGGAGCGCACGGAGGATGTCGTAGAGCGCCTCGGGGGTGATCTCGGAGTGCCAGATCAGCTCCCGGTAGGTGTTATCGAGTAGCCAGTAGGTGGTGTTGATGCCGCCGCGGTGCAGGCAGGCCAGCGTGGCGGGCTCAAGGCCCATTTCGGAGAGACGCATGGCGGCCTCTCAGATGCCGATGAGGTCGAGTGAGAAGAGGTGGCAGGCGCAGCGCGAGGCGCCGACGTAGTCGTCCAGGCGCCAGGCCACGCCGGCGGCCTCCAGTTCGGCGACGGCTTCATCGATCGTCTCGGGTGCGATGTCCGAGAGGGCGCGCTGTAGTTGCTTGGCTGTCCAGCGCTCGGTGTGGTCGTCCCGGAGTAGCTGGTGGACGATGGCGCGCTGCTCCAGGTATGTGTCGCTCTGTGGCGTATGATGGGCTGGCATGGGAGACATGTCCTCCTGTGTACGGCCCCGGCTGGCTTTCATCCGGCCGGGGCCACTTTTACCTTTTCACCATAATGGTCTACCAGCCGGCCAGGACGCCAAAAATCCCGCCGGGTTTTGCCGGATTTTCCGGTAAATAGGCGGCTGTTGGTCGAATGATCGTGCCTCGTGGCAGCGCGTGAACTGTCACTCGTAAATATCTGTGAATGAGAGCTAGTCACCCGAGTAACCGCCGCGAACAGGGGATTGTCGATAGTGCCACCACTATCGGCCTGCGGGCACACGAATCAGGATGATTGGCCTGCTCCACACCTTGCCATATCACGGCCTGGCTTGGTTTGCTTTGGGGGCGGCCCAGGCCCTTGTTCGCTCCTGGGGTCTGGGCCGCTCTGTCCCTCGGATTGGAGGCTCCTGGTATGGCAATCGTGTTGGATCGGGTGCAGCGCGACGCGATGTACGGCTTCGTGGTCAGCGACTTGGCTGAGGTCGGGAGCCTTGCGGCGGCGCTGGAGGCCAGCGAGGTCAAACGCGCTGAATGGCTGCGGCGCAACTTCGAGCAGGCCGCGCGGCTGCTGGATCAGATTGGGTGGGAGAAGATGGGCTCCCGCGAGCGCTACAGGGTGGAGCTGGGCGACGCTGATGTGTTGACGCTGTTCGGCCGACTGCATGAACGGGCGAGCCGGGTCATCGACGACGCGATCAGCGAGTTCGCCCGCGCCATGCTGGCTGATGCCTTCTGCGTGGCCGAGGTCGCCAGCCGGACGCTCAGAGGCCAGGGGGAGCCGCCGCTGCGGCTCCCCCGCCTGTGGGTGATCGAGGACGGGCAGTCGGAGCAGTAGCTGCGTCGGCCACTCGCGTGGCGATGGCGCCTGATCGGCGAGTTCGTGGTAGCGGACGGCGGCGCGGGTGGCGAACACGAAGCCGTCACTGGTCTTGTGGGCGAGTCCGGCGCCGTGGAGGCGGTCGATTGCGTCGATGGCGTCGAGCTCGTGGCCGTATTCGCAGACGATCTCGGCGGTCGCCCAGGGGCGGCGGGTACCCTCCTCAAGCAGGAAGTCAAGGATGAGCCAGTCGATGCGGGCTTCCTCGGCGGCTTGGTCGGGGGTCGGCTGCTCAACGGGCATCGGAGGCTCTCGTCTCGTGTCTGGGGCTCAGCGCGGGCAATCGCTTCGCGCTGGGGCCGTCCTTGTTGGACGGGTCTGTCCGAGGCTAGGGCCGTGTGGTTCGAGCGGTCAAGCTGTGGCTCCTCGGGGGCGGCGGCCGACCGCTCGCGCCTGGCGTCGTATCCAGGAGCTACACACCCAGCCCTTCGGGGAGAACACGCGAGGGCCTAGCTCCTGATGATCTGTGAGACGCGCTGGTGGCTCATGCCCATGATCTGGGCGATGGCCTTCATGGGCAGGCCCTCGCCGTAGGCCGTGCGGATGGCTTCGTCCCGCTCCTGCCGGAGGTCTTCCCCGGCTTGCTCCAGCGCGGCATCGCGCTTGGTGTAGTTCTCGGCGAAGGCAGCCAGGCGGCTCCTGGCCTCGGGTGCTTGGCGTTCAGGGCGGGCGATCTAAAGATCGTGTAGCCTATTCCTGCTAGTCGGTTAGCAAGAACAGCTCTACGCCAACCACCACACCGAGGGGGAGGGATAGCGACAACATGAGACGAGCCATTTGCCTCATCAGCCTGGGGATTGCCAGCCTCTTGGTGGTGCCAGGCACCGCTGCTGCCAGTGGCGGTGCCTCGATTGCCTCGGCCCCGGCCGTCACCTATGGCCAGCCGGAGTTCGGCAACCTCGCCTATGGTGGTGTCAAGCCTGAAGATTGTGGCGTAGAGGCGTATCGCTCCTGGTGGACGCTCCCGGTCACGGTCGGGGATTCGGTGCAGGTGGACTGGGAAGTCCAATCCTCGGAGGTTATGGTCAATCTCTTTGCTCCCGGTACCACCGACTTCAATTTTCCGACGACTAACCCACTCGTCCAGAGCACCGTCAACAACAATCTCAAGGCCGAACTGACGTATCAGGCAACGGTTAGTGGCATTCTGCCACTAGAGTTTTTCGCCAATTTCTACGGATGTGGTACAACCGCAGCGCCTGGGCCATACAGCTTCACGGCCTATGTCAAGCATGAGGTGCGCCTATTCATCCCACACCGACGGGTGTTGCCGCTGCACGGCACGGTGGCAGTCCACGTCAGTACCCCAGAAGGCCAACCAATCAGCGACCCGGGCTTGCAAGTGCTGGTGCAAATCCAGAGCCACGGGCACTGGCGCGTCATCGGCAGCGCAGCCGCTGCTGGTGGTGTGGACAATGTGCCGTGCACGGTGCCCACTGGTCTTCGTGGCAGTCACACGTTGCTGCGGGCTATCGCCCGCGGCAACGCTTACGAACCAGCCACCAGCACCACCGTGCGAGTACGGGTGGCGTGACGCCAGGCCGGCCTGGACGGATAGTCGTAAGGCACTGTGGGCTGCTCGCGCTTAGCGCCCTTGGCCTGCTGTTGGTGGGCTGTGGCGGCTTGACTACCCGGACGATTGCTGTAACTGTCCCAGCACCAACTGCCGCCCCTGCGCCCGCTGTAGACAAGGCTACGCCTTCATCGGGCGGGCCGTCGGTGCTGCGGCGTTAGGCAGAGGCCACATCGCTCTATCCCGGCTGCTTTGGACGGTGAATTCACCGACGTCGCGCCGCCAATCCCACCATCGGTCTAGCAGGTCTTTCCCGCCATTTCGGGGGTGGACGGGTGAGCTTCAGGTTGTACCGGGTCATCAGGCAGTTCTGTGACTAAGTACAGACACTCTATTTCGGATGCACGCATTACATAGCCAGCCACTACGCGGCCACCTCCCAATGCTGCTGTTTCGTATACAGCCTTTATTGGACGCATAAGATCGCTCGGATCAGTCGGGCGTGCTATATCGTCTTCATCATCCAGGCAACGACCAAACACGCAATCAACTTCATACTTCATTCCCGCTCCTAATTTCTACAGTGCGCTTATTATATGTTCAAAAATGGTATCTGTAAAGACTTCTTTCTTAGTGACGGCGGTTTTGCATCTTATACTTGGGCTTCTTACGGAGGTTTGAGATGCGATCTACGGTCTCCCGCCTTCTCACAATATCCAGACCTGGATTTGTGCTTTCAATAGCTTGGTCATAAGCCTCAATAGCTGCCTTCAAATCACCATTCCACTGGTAAAACCTGCCGAGACGATAGTAGTGAATGCCAACTCCTTTAGCGTGTTGTTCCGCGAGCGCAAAGTCTTCTTGTGCCGCTTCTATCGCTTTTAACTGCTTTGCACCTTTTAGTGGCCAGGTCCAGCGTCCGTGAGCATATGCGCGTGCGCTCAGCACTTCGCATGAGCCGATATCATCTTTGATATCACTATTGAGATAAGCTGCGATATCCTCCAATGCCAGGTAATATATACCTGGCATTTCATCATCACGCATTAGCTCAATGTCAATTATTCTTTTAAGCGGTGCATTAGGTGCTCGCTCCCTACCATCCTCCCATTCTGCCAGCACTTGGGCACGCAGGCGCCACACGGCATGCCGAGGCGCACGAAATGACAACGCCGTTGTCAATGCGGTGTAAGCCTGTATATATGCCTGCTCAACCCAATAAATCATACCCTTTTCTAGCCACACTAGTGGCATTGTTGGCCGCCCGCGGAGCCATATGTTGACCGCATTATGTGCTTCGGTAATATTGCCTACTTGAAGGTACTTCTGCACAAGGTAATTGTGTTCTGGATAAGTTACGTCGTCGAAAAATAGGTTGGCGAAAGAAAGCGCACAAGCGGCTGTAGCAATAACTCTCCACGCGTCATCAAAGCGGCCGAGATCGGAGTACAACATAAAGGCACGGCTAGATGCCCAGTACACGTCTTTGTCCTCCCATCCGTCCGGTATACTACGACCAAAATAGATGGTGGTGAACGGAGCGAGAAGCGCGACGGCAGCCTCTAGTTCTTGATTTTGCGTAAGGCGCTCAACCTCCTGTCTAAGTTCTCGAAACGAACGACGATGTCGTGATCGCGGGATTACAACATCCACCGCATCTTCAATGCGACTACGAGCCTCTGGAAACTGCCCCACTAGCATCTTGCGCAATTCCTCCCCAGATAGCCGATTGTTCTCTATCTCAGTGATGCGCGTGCGACCGCAGTGAAATCGGTCGGCAAATGTGCCCTGCGTCTCGCCGACCGTTTCCCGCAAGTCACGTATGACTTCTCCTAGCGTCTCAGTCACCTTATAGCCCATTTGCATCGCCGAAGTTTAGCGCCTCCTAGCGATGGCGCTGCTGACATCGCTTTCGTGACATGCGAATGTCAGCACGGCCCGCAAACTTCGACAACGGAATAAGGGTTGCCTGTAAAGATCGCCCTCATGTGGTCTTCAAGCTCATTGACCGACATCAAGCTAAGTCAGCTCCTCAACGACCTAGAGGCCGGAGGTGCGCTCACGGCCTGCCAAGCCGTGATGTTGCGCCAGTCCTGGCCGAACCTCGACGAGGATTTGGCCGCCAACCCATACCTTGGGCACCGTCCGCGAGCACATCCGTGTGTACCTTGGCATCCCGTCGAGAGACCGCAAATGAACCCAACCCATACGAAAGGAACTCGCCATGTCCAGCCTGATCCGCCGTACCTTCCAACCAGTCCCAGCCCCTGACCAGCGCCTGAACGCGCAGGTCATGGACGCCGAGCGGGTCGGTATCGTGGCCGTGGCTCGCATCCAGGCCGGGGCCTTTGCCACGTCCGTCGCCATGCAGAACGCCTGCATGTTGAGTCGGGCGGCCAATGCCGCCTTCAAGGTCAGCCCGATGGGCGAGGACATCTACCAGTCCATCCTCATGGCTTACGGCTCGCTGGCCGTGACCGAGATCCAGGGCCTCAGCTTCCAGAAGGGAGGGCAGTTCTGATGGACGTCCTGGTCATCATCCTGGCCGTCATTGGCCTCTGCTTCCTGCTCCTCCTGGCAATAGCTGCCCTGGATGACAGAGCCCCGGCACCGCCACCAGCCGAAGACCTCGCCACGCCCTACCGGGAAGGACTACACGCCGCAGTACGGATGCAGCGGGTCGCCCAAGACCTAGAGCAGCAGATTTACGCTGAGGCCGCCAGGGTCGCTGAAGCCGAGCAAGATGGCATTCGAATCACGGTCAGAGATGAATAGCGGGAGGCGTCTGCTCCGCCGAGCTGTCAAAGCAGGCGGATCGTGAACAAAGGAGCACCCAGTCATGCACGAAAAACAGAAGCTCATTGAGCGAGTCATCGTCGGCCTCGTAGCCACGGCTATCAGCATCGACGTACTTGCCACCGAGCTGCCGCGCGTCCTGCCGTATCTCGTGGTGCTGGCGGTTGTCGTTGTCATTGTCCGCCTCGTCTGGTGGTACACCCAACTGTAACTGTAATAACTGCTATTAGAGCGCTGCTCATGCCGATCATTGTGGGTAAAAATAACAAATGTTGTTGACAAACATCACAACGTATGCCAGGCTAAATGTGACGTCGCGTCACAAATTAAGTAGGTGAAGGAGGTGAGCGATGGGACGGCGTAAGCCACGTAGTATCAAAATCCGCGAGGATCGGTTGAGTAAGCTCGATGGGACCAAGATGGAGGTCGCTATCTGGCTGCTTGCTCGTGGCAAAGTCGAAGATCGCACCCAGCGCGTTCAACCTGCCCCGCCAACAAGTGATGAGGTGAATAACCCGGCTGATGATGTGGGTGGGGGTGAACGCCCCGATACACAGGGGGCTGCGTGATGGCGGCAGCGGTCCTGGGCGGCGTGGTGCTGGCATTCGGCGGGGGGCTGGCTACGTTACTCGTGGATCGCGGACGGCGGGCTCCTGTTATGGAGAGCGTAGAGCTGCGCTTTGGAACGGATGTCAGCGAGAATGCGGTATGGGGGGTGCTGGGTTGTATCTCGGGTTTGCCAACTGCCGCGCAGGTGGTGTTGGAGCCGGTCGGCGACGTCGATGGTATCCGCCATTACCTGCACGCTGAGCCGGGAACGATCGGGATACTGCGCGCCCATTTGCGTGGTCTGCTGCCGGGTGTGCGGCTGGAGCCGGTAGAGCCGGCCCCGGCGAGTACCTGGCGGGCGGCGGCGCGGGTGCGGTGGGGTGGTCGTCACCCGTTGCTGCGCACTGATCGCAGTGGTGAGTCGGCGGCGGCGCTCCTTGGCGCGCTGTCTGATCTGCATGGTGGCGAGAAAATCATGGTGCGTTGGACGCTGCGCCCGGCGCGCGGCCCGTATCTGCCGGAGCGTCGGTCTCGGTCGCAGGCTCGTAACCAGGGGCTTTTGGTGCGGTTGTTCTCTGAGCAGCCGATCGACCCGGCGCATCTGCCGGCGCTGCGCTCCAAGTACAGCGGGCCGGTCCTCTACTCCCGTGCGGTGGTAGCGGTTGCCGCCGGCAGCGAGGGGCGGAGCGTGAACCTGTTGACGCGGGTGGTGGCGGTGCTGCGAGCGCAATCCGGGCTGCGCGGACATCCCATGATCCGCTATTGCCGCTCGGCCCATGTGCAGCGCTTCGTGGAGCGGGTGCCGCTCGGCAAAGGCAGCCGGTTCTCACCGGCAGAGCTCATGGGCCTGATTGGCTGGCCGATCGATGCCCCGCGGGTGCCGGGCCTGGTGCTCGGTGTCGCTCCCCAGCTACTCCCTACGACGCGGATTCCGCGCAAGGGCGGCCGGGTGCTGGCGTACTCCACCTGGCCGGGCATGGAGAAGCGACCACTCGCCCAGCCGCTTGTTGGCGCGCTCAGCCACATGGTCGCCGCCGGTCCCTCGGGAGTCGGGAAGTCCGCGCTACTGGCGGGAGCGGTGGCCCAAGACCTGGCAGCCGGTCGTGGCTGCTTGGTACTCGACGGTAAGGGCGATCTCGCCGAGGAGATCCTGCGGCTGGTGCCCGAGGCCCGCCGGGGTGAGGTGATCGTGCTCGACCCTGCTCGTCCGGGGCCGGTGCCGGGACTGCGGGTGTTCGGCGGTGGCGACCCGGAGCTGGCCGGTGATCTGGTGCTCGGCATGTTCCGCTCGATCTTCATCGACTCGTGGGGGGTCCGCTCAGATAAGTGGCTGCGGGCAGCGCTGGTGACGCTGGCCTATGACCGCTCGGCCACGCTCGCCGACCTGCCCTTCTTGTTCGCCTCGGACTCGTTCCGCAGGCGCCTGACGGGACGGTTGCAAGACCCATTATTGAAAGCGACGTGGGCGCAGTTTGAGGCGATGAGCCCGGAAGGCCGCGCCCAGCAGCTCGGGTCGCCGCTCGGGAAGGTCAACGAGCTGGTCGGCCGACGAGTAGTGCGCTCGGTACTGGCTCAGTCTGAGCCGAAGTGGGACATGCGCGAGGTCTTGCGCCAGGGGCAGGTCGTGATCGTCTCGCTGTCGCCGGGAGTGATCGGCTCGCCCGCCTCGAGATTGCTGGCAGCGCTCGTAATCCACGAACTCTTCCAGGCCGTGCAGGCCCGCTCCCAGCTGCCGGCTGCCAAGCGCCGCCCGTTCTACGTCTACGTCGATGAGCCCAAGGTGTTCACCGACATCCCGATGCCGTTGGACTCGCTGTTCGAGCTGGCCCGCGGCCTCGGCGTCGGCCTGACGCTCTCCGCGCAGTCGATCAGCCAGCTCCCCACCGACCTGGCGCGCTCGGCACTCACCAACGCGGCGACGCTCGTCGCGTTCCGCCAGAACGCCGACGACGCGAAGCTGCTGGCGCGGGAGCTGCCGGGCGTGAGCGCCGAGGAACTACAGGCCCTCGGGCGCTTTGAGATTGCGGCGCGTATCGGGCTCGGCCCGGGTGATGTCAGCCCGCCAGTCACTGGCCGTACCGTGGCGCCACCGGAGTCGATCAGCGACCCCGAGGCGGTGCGCCGGGAATCGGCCGCCCGTTACGGCAACGACCCCAAGGAGGTCGACGCGGCGCTGCTGGAACGCCACGGCCTCAGCGACAGCGACCTGGCGACAGGTGATGGCGAGGCTGGCGAGACGCTGCTGCGCCGCCGCCGGAGGCAGGCACCATGAGCTGCGGACTACTCCGCCGGGGTGTGCCGCTCGCTGCGCCGCTCGCCTCGCCGGTCGCCTTGAGTCACGATCGCTGTTCGCCCTTGTGGCATGGGGCTTTTCGGCGAATAACGCCAGGGGCTCTTGCCCTTGCGTGGTGTGTGTTGTTGTCCCGTGCGGGGGGCCGGTCGTGAGCCGGGTCAGCGTCCCCCGGCTAGTGGCCTTGGCCGATGGGATGCCTCACCTTGAGAGGGAGATCGTGGAGACGGTCGCTCGCCTCACCTTGGTCAGTGGTCGGCAGCTCTCTGATTTATTTTTTTATTTTTATATTTCTAATACTTCTACTGCCGCTCCGCCTGCTACTCGCGCTCGTCAGGCTCGCCGAGTGCTGGCCCGGCTGGTTGAGCAGCGGGCGCTCGACCGCTTGGAGCGCCGTCAAGGAGGGATCGGCGGCGGCTCCTCGGCATGGGTCTACGCGCTCGGCCCAGCGGGGCGGCGGATGATGGCGTATTGGGCTGGTGAGGGTCTGCCGCGTTCGCGCAGCGCGCACGAGCCTGGTGCGACGTGGACAGCGCACACGCTCGCCGTCAGTGACCTATACGTTCGCTTGCGGCAGGCGGAGCGGGCCGGGCGGGTGGAGCTGCTGGACTTCGACGCAGAGCCCGCGTGCCACAGGCGCTACACCCGGCTCGGTGGCGCGGCGGGGGTGCTCAAGCCCGATGCGTTCGTGCGGCTCGGCATCGGCAAGGAATGGGAGGACTCCTTCTTCGTGGAGGTGGACCTGGGCAGCGAGCACCGCGGCCAGTTGACCCGCCAGCATCACGCCTACAGCGAGTATTTCCGCTCCGGCGAGGAGCAGGCCAAGACCGGGGTCTTCCCCGGCGTGCTGTGGATCGTGCCCGACGCGCGGCGGCTGGCGCTGCTCACCGACATCCACCGGGGGTTGCCTGAGCAGACGCGGCGGCTGTTCACGATCGCTACCAGTGAGCAGGCCGTTGAGGCGCTCTGCGGCCAGGACGCCACGGCGGCAGGAGGCGCAGCATGAGCGCGGCGACTACCGGGCGCCCGGTGATGTATGGCGACGCGAAACGCTGGCTGCTATTGCACGCCGATAGCCTCAAGCTGCTGCCCGAGCTACCCGAGAACTCGGTGGAGGCGATCATCACCGACCCGCCGTATGGCATCGGCTTCGGCGGCGAGGCATGGGACGGCGGCAAGCTGACCGACCCTGTGACGTTTCAGGGCTGGACGAGCGGGTGGGCGGCCGAGGCGCTGCGGGTACTCAAACCGGGCGGGTGGCTGGCGGCGTTCGGTACACCGCGCACCGCCCATCGGCTGGTCGCCGGGGTGGAGGACGCCGGGTTCGAGGTTCGTGATCAGGTGCTGTGGCTCTACGCCAACGGTGTGCCCAAATCCCACCGCCGCGTTGACGGGCTCGGTAGCACGCTGAAACCGGCCTACGAGCCGATCCTGCTGGCCCGCAAACCAATGGAGGGACCGACGCTCGACGCCAACCTCGCGCGGCACGGCACGGGGGCACTCCAGATCGACGCGGCACGTGTCCCTCGCCATGAGGGCGGCCGGGGGTTCTGGCCGGCGAACGTCACGCTCTCCCACGGTTCACGGTGTCGGCCCGGGCGCTGCGAGGCGGACTGCCCGGTCGCGCTGATCGACACCGAGCCTCGCCCCGGCCGGGAGATCAGCCGCTTGTTCTTCGCCAGCAAGGCCAGCCGCCGGGAGCGCGAGGCTGGCTGCGAGGATCTGGCGCTGCGTGAGGTGCCGATCTACCCGCGCGGGGGACACTCGGTGCGGCTGGTGCGCAACACGCATCCGACGGTCAAGCCGCTCACGCTGATGCGCTGGCTGACACGGCTGCTCTGCCCGCCGGGCGGCACGGTGCTCGACCCGTTCGCGGGCAGTGGCTCGACCGGCGCGGCCTGCGCGATCGAGGGCCGGCGGTTCGTCGGCGTCGAACGGGAGGCGAGCTATGTGCCGGTCGCACGGGCGCGAATCGAGCACTGGTCCGCGGAGGCCCGGAAATGAGAGGGAACGCTGGGGCTGGATGGCTGCACGGCGTGCATAACGACCACGGTGAAAACCGGCCGCGTCGTCGTGCCCGCCGCAACCCCATCCAATCCAACAAAACGGAGGTACTTGGCAATGACCAAGGCACAAGAAGTCTACGAGAAGATCGAGGCGATGATTGCCTCGGGCGAGGTCAAGAAGGCTGATGCCTTCAAGACCCTTGCCGAGCAGTACGGCCAGCCGGTCGACAGCCTACGCGGCGCCTACTACCAGCACAAGCGTGTGCTGGACAACGGCGGCAATCCCCCTACCGGCAACGGTGGCGGGACTCGTCGCACCAGGCGGCGCGAGACGACCAGCGAGACAGCGGTCGAGTCCGCAATCACGACACTCAAGCGAGCGATCGAAAGTATCGACGCTGAGATCGAGGTCGCCAAAGAACGAGCCACGGAGGCTCAGGCAGAGTACGAGGCGATGCAGGCCAGCGCCGATGAGCGCAAGGCCAGCATTACTGAGAAGATCACGCTGCTGGAGCAGTCCTCTTAGCCGCAAGGCTCACTCGAAAGACAAGATGGGGTGGGTGGCTCAAATCCAATTGATTTGGGCCACCCACACTTACCACCTCACCAGGGTCACAATATATAATTAGGGAGAAAATGGTAATGGTTATCCGGCGTCACGGTGGTTTTAAGATAGACAGTTAACATTCGTCACATTATGTAATACAATGGAGGTAGTAAACGGGAATGGCACATGACAGAAGTACAAGCACGAGAACTCGGACGGCTGGTCAAGCGAACTCGCCGCGCCCAGGGATTGTCGCTGCGCAAACTGGACGAGCTGACCGGCACGTCCTACGGCTGGCTCAGTCGCCTAGAGAAAGGGCAGATGACCGCGCCAGCACCGAGCAAGCTCACCAAAGTAGCCGAGGTGCTGGACATCCCGCCGGAGCGGATCGACCGGATCACCCGCGGGAAGGTCTCCAGCGACCTGCCGGCCATCCGCACCTACTTTCGCACCAAGTACAAGCTCGACCCGCAGGAGATCAGGCAGATCGAAGAGGTCTTCGATCAGATTCGCCGCAACCGCCGCGAACACCACGGCGGAGAGCTCCACGACTGATGCACGCACGGGTGGGTACGACCGGGCCAAAGGCACCCCGACTGGTGCAGCGCTTACGCGCCCTCACCCCGGCATGGTCAGTAACCCGCCGCGAGGCACGCTGGGTCGCCGAACAACAAGCCAAGCTCCTACTCAACGAAGCACACATCACCGCCCCGCCGGTCCCTGAGCGAATCGTCAGCGACCTCGACGGCGTAACCGTCTACCCGCTGGCACAAGTACCAGTGAAAGGACTGATGGGCGTCAGCAAACCGAGCAGCCGCGGCGGTGACATCCTCATCGACAGCACCCTGCCGCCCACTGAGCGGCGCGTCACGCTCCTGCACGAACTGAAACACATCATCGACGGTGGCCACACCACCAAGCCGCGCCAAGCCGGCATCCGCAGCAGTAGCGAAGGGCTCTGCACCGACTTCGCGCTGAGCGTGCTGATGCCCGCGCCGTGGCTGCGCGCCGACTGGCAGGCGGGACACCGCAACCTCAGCGCCCTGGCCGAGCGCTACCAAGTGCCCGCCGAAGCGGTCGCACACCGCCTCCACGCCCTCGGCCTCTTGAAACGAAGGCCACGACACCGTGGCCGCTCGTACTGCCAGTGGCAGCCGCACACCAAGAACACCAAGGAAAGGAGAACCACACAATGACACTCACCCTCACCAAACCAACAGACGACACCCCGGCCGATGCTGTCAAACGGGCCGTGCTCTACCTGCGCGTCAGCTCGCGCGGCCAGCTGGAGACCGACTACGACGACGATGGCCTGTCGATCGCCGCGCAGCGGGAGCGCTGCGCACAGAAGGCCGGCGAGTACGACGCCTCCGTGGTCGATGAGTACATCGAGCGCGCCGAGTCAGCCAAGACCAACCAGCGCCCCGAACTGAACCGAATGCTCCGGCGCATCAAAGAGCAGCGTGACGTCGACTACGTGATCTGCTGGAAGGTCGATCGCTTCGCGCGCAACCGCCGCGACGACGCCAACATGTTGTTCGACATCGAACTGGCCGGTGCCCGCCTGATCAGCGCCACCGAGAACATCGACCAGACCCCCGCCGGGCGGCTGATGCACGGCATGTTGGCCAGCTTCGCCGAGTACTACAGCCGCAACCTCGCCAACGAGGTCATGAAGGGACTCACCGAGAAGGCCAAGCGCGGCGGCACCCCCGGACGCGCACGCATCGGCTACCTGAACATCCGCGAGCAGCTACCCCAGGGCGGCGAGGTCCGCACCGTCGTCGTCGATCCCGAGCGCGCCACGCTCGTCCGCTGGGCGTTCGAGACCTACGCCACCGGCCTCTACGGCGTTGCCGACATGACACTGTTGCTGGACGCTCGCGGCCTGCGTACACGCGGCGACCGCCGTCACGGCCCGCGACCGCTGACCATCTCCGGCGTCCACGACATGCTCTCCTGCCCCTACTACACCGGGATCATCACCTACCACGGCAAGCGCTACCCCGGACGGCACGAACCAATCATCAGCCAGGAGCTCTTCGACCAAGTCCAAGCCGTCCTGAAGGCGCACAACCACGCGGGTGAGCGCGACCGCAAACACCAGCACTACCTCAAGGGCACCATCCGCTGCGGCACCTGCGGCGGGCGGCTGGTCTACTCACAAAACAAAGGCAACGGCGGCACCTACGAATACTTCGTCTGCCCTCGCAACCAACGCGGCGAATGCCCCCAGGGCTACCAGCCCGTCGACCTCGTAGAAGCCGCCATCGAGAACCACTACCGCGGCGTCACCATCACCGAGACCGAACGCGAGGAAATCCGCCAAACGATCACGCACGACCTCCGGGAGCGAGCCGCGACCGCCCAGCAGGAGATCGACCGCTGCCAAGGCGTCCTGGACGAAGTCAAAGAGCAAGAGCGCAAGCTCCTGAACATGCACTACGAAGACCGCATCACCGGCGAACTCTTCGACGACGAACAAGCCCGCCTGCGCAAGCGCCGCCAAGACGCCGAAACGCTCATCGACCGCCTGAACCTCGGCTACCAGGACATCGCCGACACCCTCGACCTCGCGCTCGAGATCCTCAGCGAAGACCTCCACGACCTCTACCAGCGAGCCGACGACACCATCCGCCGCCTGCTCAACCAGGCCATCTTCAAAGCCCTCTACGTCTGCGACGAAATCGTCACCGACGCTGAGATGACCGGGCCGTTCGCCGCGCTGCGCGACCTCCGCAACGCCATCCACCAACTCCCCAGCACCACCCCGTACCCCGCGCCGGCCGTCGCCGCCAGCACGCTGCCCAAGAACGCCAATGCTCCCGTCCCCAACCGGGAACGGGAGCATTTGGACCTTGGTTCGATTAGCGATGTTTTGGTCGGGGAGACAGGATTTGAACCTGCGACCGCCCGGCCCCCAGCCGGGTGCGCTACCAGACTGCGCCACTCCCCGTGGCATCGGGTCCAAGCCTAGCGCGAGACGACTCCAAGCGGGCGACGGGAATCGAACCCGCCCTAGAAGCTTGGAAGGCTTCTGTGCAACCACAACACTTCGCCCGCAAGCTGCCTGGATGATACCGGCCCCCATCCGTCCCAACACCTCGCTAGGGTTTAGGCGTGCCCCTACGGCCTCAACGGCCCCTGGCCGTCGTCGGCGTGCTGGCTCTCGGCGACTACCTGCTGTGGAACTGGTCGCTCGGCGCCAACCACGACGTCCTCGCGCTGGTGTGCGGCATGACCTTGATACCGCTGCTAATCGCCCTTGCGTGGCTGTTGCTCGTAGCGGTGGTGCGCCTCATCGGCCACGTGGCGCAACGCTTCAGCGCCGGTACCGGCGCACGCGCCACACACGCACGCGCGGACGCCCGGGCCGGCGGGCGCCGCGGTCGCGGGACGCGTGTAGGGGTCGCCGCTGAGAGCACTCCCGGCGCGACGGGCCCAGGACTGGACGACACAGCCGCCGCCGGCCGCGCCGCCGCCTCCCCGTCTTCGAAGCTCGCCGCGTGAAGCGCCGCTGGATCGCGCTCACCGCCCTGCTCTTACTCGCCGGTATGGCGCTCGGCGGTTATGTGTACGCGCACAACCGCACCGGCTCGATCTACCACCCGCACGCCCGCTTCGTGCCCCAGGCCAACCCCACGCTGCCCAAGCGCGGGCCCGAACGGTTTTCGTGGCCGCTGTACGGCTACACCAAGAACCACGCCCGCTACTACCCGGCTCCCGCCAGCCTGCGCCCGCCCTTCAGGCGCGTGTGGGCCGTGGGCGGCAGCTCGCTGCGCGAGTTTCCGCCGGTGCTCTCCGAAAACCGGATCTTCCAGCTCACCGACAACGGCGCCCTCACCGCCGTCGACAAGTGGGACGGACAGATCCTGTGGAGCCGCGACCTGGGCGCGCTCTCCGCCTCCACCCCCGCCGTCGGCGGCAACACGGTGTATGCGACCGTGCTCGCCCGGGCGCCCAGCTCCGAAGAAGGGCGCATCGTCGCGCTCGACGTGACCAACGGCGCGATCCGCTGGTCGCGCAACCTGCCCTCCCGCAGCGAGTCCTCGCCGCTGCTCGACCACGGCCGGCTGTACTTCGGCTCCGAAGACGGCACCGTTTACGCGTTGGACGCACGCACCGGGCAGACCGTTTGGACCTATCACGCGGCCGGCGCCGTCAAGGCCAGCCCCACGCTTGTGAACGGCGTGCTCTACTTCGGCGACTACTCCGGGCACGTGCAGGCGATCAGCGAGCGCACGGGGCAGCGGCTGTGGCTGGCGAGCTCCGAAGGCGCGCTGTTCGGCAGCGGCACCTTCTACTCGACCGCCGCCGTCGTGTATGGCCGGGTGTTCCTCGGCAACACCGACGGGCGCATCTACGCTTACGACGCCACCACCGGCGCGCTCGACTGGGCCTATCAAACCGGCGCCTACGTGTACGCCTCGCCCGCCGTCACCGACGCCCCCGGCCTCGGCCCCACGATCTACCTGGGCTCCTACGACGGCAATTTCTACGCGATCAACGCGCGCACCGGGCACGTCGACTGGAGCTACAACGCCGGCGGCAAGATCTCCGGCTCGGCCACGATCCTCGGCAACGTCGTGTACTTCTCCGACCTCGGCACCCACACCACCTACGGCCTCGGGATCTCCACCGGCCACGTCGTCTTCCAGATCGACACCGGCGCCTTCGATCCGGTGATCAGCGACGGGCGACGCGTGTACCTCACCGGCTACTCCGCCCTCTACGACCTCGCCCCCACGGGCTGACTGCGGCAGGAGCGCCCCGCCAACCCCAGCGCACGACCGAGCGAGAAGCGCGCCGCAACCGTCACGGCGCCCGCCCGCGAAGCGCTCACCTCGGTCCAGCCGCCCGACACCGGCGCCACGCACGCCGCACCCGCCGCCACCGTGAAGTAGCGGGTGTAGCGCACACGCACCGTGAAGCGCCCCGCCGCGTGGGCACGCAGCGAGAACCAGTCGTGGCCGACCGCGGTGAGTGCCCCCGGCCCCTGCGCGAGCGGAGTGGCGTGGCGCACTTCGAAGATCCGCCAGTGCCGCGTGCGCTCCACCTCGCGCAGGTAGGGCAGCCCCGCCTCGACCAGGCGGCCCTCCCCGGCGCTGGAGGAATCCAGCGGAGCGTCCGGCAGCGCTACATAACGGACCGCCTCCGCGTCCAACCACCGATGGTAGGCCCCCGCCGTCAGGTCTCTGCCCAGCAACACCCCGTCGTAGCGCTCGTCGAGCTGCTTCTCCCAGCCCCTCGCCAGCGACACCTTCGGTGCCAGCCACGCCGCCTCCCAATGGCCACGCGTGAACGGCACCTCCACCCTCACCGTGCTGGCGCCGTGCGTCGCCACGAAGCGCTCCACCGGCAGGTAGTAGGAAGCGCTCGTCGAGAGGTTGCCCGTCACCGCCTCCGTTTCGCGCACCGGACCCCACACCGTCCACACGCCGATGCCCGCCAGAGCGACTACAGCCACCGCGGAGAACCGCCCCCCGGGACTCTGCACCGTCGAGAGTCGCCCGCCGGAGCTGCACAGCGCGCACAGCAGCAGAGGCCCCGCCAGCAGCACCCCGTAGCGCTCGACGTTGGCGCCCAGCGGGGAGTGCACCGCCACGCACGCCACGCACGCCACGAGGTACACCACGCCACCGGCCCACAGCAGCCGCTGCCCGTCGGGAAGCGCCACCAGAAACCCCACGATCGCCGCTACGGTCGCCAGGAACGAGAGCAGCGGATAGGGCTCCCATCCCCCCTCTCCAAACAACCCCGCCAGCGCCCCCACCACCACGACGGCCGGCACTCCGAGCACCAGCAGGCTGCGTGGGGAGCGCACAACGAGGGTGTGCGTTAGCCCCGCCAGTGCCAGCAGCACGCCCGCCACCGGGCTGCACACCGCGCACACCGCCGCCAGAACCACGGCCGCGAGCAGACGGCGGTGCATCAACGCCAGCACCGCGCCCAGCGCGAAGCTCACGCCCAGGGCGAAAGTGATCCGCCCGCTCCACGCATCCCCCAGCGCCGCCAGCGCAAACCACACCGCGCCCCACCGCGCGGCACGCCCGTACGCGCGCACGGCAATCCGTTCGAACAGGGCGGCCGACGCCAGCACCGCCGCCGCGCCCACCGCGCGGACCCCCACCAGCGCCCCCAACGGTGGGAACACGAGGCTGTAGCCCGGCATGTCGTGGCCGCCGTACCAGCGGCTGTCCCACACCAGGAACCCGGCTTCGCGGAAGAGGTTGGCGCGATACACCTGCCCCGCCAGGTCGGGGGTGCGCGGATCGACGATCAGCCACACCACCACGCCCACCGCCGCCGTCAGGATGCCCCAGGGAGCGCGTTCGCCAAGCAGGCCCGGCGCCCTCGGCGACGCTGTCGCTACGTACGTCCCCATCGCAGGCCACCCTATGCGAAGATCGACTGGGGCCCGGTGCGCTACCCCACCGGACCCCAGTCTCCCACGAGTTGAACCTCTGCCTGTCCCGCGGGATCCATACCCCCTCAAACAGCCCAACCACCCGAAAGTCGCGTGAAACTCGCCCGCATCTTCGTGCCCATCGCCATCCTGCTCGCCGCCGCTCTGCTCGCCGGTGGCTGCGCCACCAACCAGCCCACGCCGCTCACCGTGCGTGAGCTCGCCGAAGCCCAAACCTTCCCCTTCTACCGGGTCTACTGGGTCGGGCCCCGCTTCGGCTCCTACCGGCTGGTCGCCGCCGACGGTCGCCAGAACTACACCAGCAGCATCGGCGACAGCGTGTACTACGGCAACTGCCTGCCCGGCAAGACCTCCGCGCTCGGCGGCGGCGGTTGCGAACTGCCGCTGCGGGTCACCACGCTGGTCTACACGCGCCAGGCCAACGCGTCGCTCGGCGCCCAGCGCAACACGATCCTGCGCGGCGTTCCCGCGGTCATCTACAACGGCGGCGACACGGTCGAGCTGTACAGCGGGCGCGTGGCGATCGAGGTCTTCTCCGACGACCTCGCCGAAGCGCTGCGGGCGATCCGCGCGTTGCGCCCGCTCAACGCGCCCGGCAGCGTCGCGGGAGCGCTGCCACCCCCCGTCTACTGCCCGGGGCTCTCCGGACCGCGGCCGGCGTCCGTGCGGGCGGCGCTGCTGGACCTGCCGGGGCACGCCTGCCAGAAGGTCGCGAGCGCGTTGAAGATCGATCGGGCTCTGTTTGGCAAAGGCTAGGGGGTGCCCGACGGCCGCAGACGCAGCGGCTTGCCGATCTCCCCTCGCAGGCTCAGGAACGCCACCGTCCCGATCAGCGCCGGCACCCACAGCGAGATCGCGCGATAGGTGACGACCGCCGCCAGCACCGTCGAGCCGGGGCGCACGCCGAACAGCAGCAGCATCCCCACGATGCCCCCTTCCACCGCGAAAAAGCCGCCCGGGATCGGGATCGAGTTGGCGAGCATCCCCACCAGGTAGGCCATCGCCACCGCCCAGAAGGTCGGCGTGGAGCCGTACGCGGCGAGGCAGGCGAGCAGACACACGATGTCCCACACGCAGTACCCCACCGCTCCCATCAGGCGCCAGTCGTGGGCACGGATCAGGCCCACCGCATCCTCCACCCCCCCGCCGATCGCGACCAGCGCCACCACCGCGCGGCTGTGCTTGTCGCTGCGGCGCTCCGCCGCCCGGCGCGCCCAGCGCGCGGCCACCAGCGTGCCGATGATCGTCGCCAGTGCCGCCGCGGCGGGCAGCAGCGTCAGCAGCGGATTGCGCGAGCCCGGCAACAGCCCCAACCACATCGGCAGCCCGATCACGACCACGGCGGTGACGTTCACCGCGCTGGTCATCACGAACAGCAGCACCGAGCGCTTGGCGATCCGCTCGACCGACACACCTTTGGTACTCAGCACCCACGCGCCCAGCGCGATCCCCCCCAGCCCGCTCGCGGACACCACCGAGTTGACGGCCAGCTCCGCCAGCGAGAGGCGACGGCTGAGGCTGCGGCTCAACCGCCCGAACACCAGCCCGAACAGCACCACGTAGGAGATGCACGAGAGCACCTCCAACCCCACGCCCACCGCCACCCAGCCCGGTTGCGCGTCCGTGATCTTCTCTCCCGCCGACCTGAGGCCCGGCACCGCCAGCAGCAGGCCTGCGACGATCGCGAAGAACACCGCCAGGCTGATGATGCTGTTGCGCAGCCTGCGCGACTGCGCCGCCAGCCCGCGCGCCGTCTCCTCCTCGATCCCGGGGGCGTCCTTCACGCCAGCGGCCGCCGGTCCGCCCACCCGTGTGGCCTCTTCGCCTACGCTCCCGCCCATCACGTCCACCGACTCATGCTTCCCATCGGGGCTCCCCTCGGCCGCAACAGTGACGCCCTCTTCGTTGATTCTTCGATCTCTCTTCTCCACAGTATTAGCCTGGTAGTTCGCAATGGTTGGGAGGCCCCGTCGGGCATACCTGGCCGACCAACCCCCACCCGCTCACTACCCATCATGGCCGAACACGCTCGCATCCTCGTCGTCGACGACGAGCCAGCCGTCCAGCAGGCGCTCACGCGGGCGCTCACGCTCGAACGCTACGAGGTCGAGCAGGCGCCAGATGGCGCCCGCGCACTGGAGCGTATCGGCGCCGATCCCTACGACGCCGTGGTGCTCGACGTCTCGATGCCCCGCGTCGACGGATTGGAGGTTTGCCGGCGGATGCGCAGCGGCGGCAACCGCACGCCGGTACTGATGCTTACCGCGCGCGGGGAGATCGACGACCGCGTCGCGGGGCTGGACGCGGGCGCCGACGACTACCTGGTGAAGCCGTTTGCGCTGCGCGAGCTGATGGCCCGCCTGCGCGCGCTGCTGCGCCGCACGGGCGAGGACGAGCAGGAGCAGACGCTCGCGTTCGCCGACCTGCGCCTGGACCGCCTCGCGCACGAGGCCTTCCGTGGCGAGCGTCCGCTGCACCTGACACGCACCGAGTTCCTGCTCTTGGAGCTGTTTCTGCGCCATCCCCGCCAGGTGCTGACGCGCTCGGTGATCTTCGAGCACGTGTGGGGGTACGACTTCGGCGCTACCTCCAACTCGCTCGGCGTATATATGGGCTACCTGCGCCGCAAGACCGAGGCCGAAGGCGAAAGCGAGCCGCGGCTGCTGCACACCGTGCGCGGCGTCGGCTACATCCTGCGGGGACCATGACCGTGCCACCCACCCGCCTGGTCCGCCGCACACCCCATCCGCATAGGCCACGGGCACCAGGGGAGTGGAGGCGGTGAGCTTCCGCCGGCGGATCGCACTGCTCGCGGCCGCAGCGGTCGCGATCGCGGTGGTGCTGGCCTCCGCGCTCACCTACCTGCTGGTCGCCCACCAGCTGCGCGCGCAGGTCGACACGCAGTTGCGCGACCGCGCGCGCAACGCGGGCCTGCGGCTCCAACACGAGGCAACCACGGGATTCCCACCGTTCCTGGGCGGCGGCGAAGCGACGCACATCGACCCCTTCGGCAACCTCCCCCCGCGCCCCAACCAGGTGCAGGGCTACCAGCAGCTGGTCAGCTCGAGTGGCAGCGTGCTCTCCAACCGGGGCGGCGTGACGCTGCCGGTGAGTGCTGCCACACGCACGCTCGCCGCGAAAGGCAGGGGCTCGTCCCTACAGAGCGCGAGCGTGGGCGGCACCCACCTGCGGATCCTCACCGAGGGGGTGCGCCCAGCGGCCGCGGGCAAGCCCGGTCTGGCGGTGCAGTTCGCCCAGCCGCTCACCGAAGACGACCATCTGCTGCGCCGGCTGCGCCTGATCCTGCTGCTGATCGCGGCGGGCGGGATCGCGCTGGCCGCGCTGCTCGGGCGGCTGGTCGCCGACGCCGTCGTCGCTCCCGTCGGGCGCCTCACGCGCGCCGCCGAGCACGTGGCGCGCACGCAGGACCTCTCCGAGCGGATCGACACCGCGGGCGCCGAGCAGGTTGGCCACGCCGATGAGATCGGACGCTTGGCGGTGAGCTTCAACGCGATGCTCGACGCGCTGGAGCGCTCGATGAGCGCGCTCGACGCCTCCGTGCACGCCCAGCGCCAACTCGTCGCCGACGCCTCACACGAGCTGCGCACGCCGATCACCAGCCTGCGCACCAACATCGAGATCCTGCAGCAGGCGTCCAACATCGATCCCGCCGATCGCGAGCAGCTGTTCGCGGAGGTGATCGAGCAGATCGAGGAGCTCACGCTGCTGGTGGGCGACCTGATCGATCTCGCCCGCGGCGAGGATCTCCCCGCGGAGACCGAGGACGTGCGCCTCGACCAGGTCGTACGCGAGTCCGCCGAGCGCGCCCGCCGCCTTGCCGGGTGGGTTGGTTCGGACACGCCGCTGAGCGTCGAGCTCGAGCCGGTTGTGCTGCCGGGCCTCCCCGCGCGGTTGGGACGCGCGGTGAACAACCTGATCGACAACGCCGTCAAGTACAGCCCTCCCGGCGCGTCTGTCGAGATCAGTCTGGTGGGGGCGAAGCGGCCTGCCGAGACCACTCGGGCGTCGAACTGGCGGGCGGAGCACGCGGACCGCTCGATGGGGGAAATGCAGCGGCCGACGGGGGGCGCGGAGCTCACCGTGCGCGACCACGGACCGGGGATCGCGGCGGAGGATCTCCCCCACATCTTCGACCGCTTTTACCGCGGCGCCGAGGCTCGCGGGCGGCCGGGGTCGGGGCTGGGCCTGGCGATCGTGCGCCAGGTGGTGGAGCAGCACGGCGGCAGCATCGCCGCCGAGGCGGCGCCGGGCGGCGGCACGCTGATGCGGGTGCGTCTCCCCCGCGCGGAGTCCGTCTCCGCGGAGAGCCTCGCAACGGGGCAAGCCGACACCCTCGCGCCCTACCGCGCGGCGGTTTGACGGCGGCGCTCTATCGAGCGACGGCCCGACGGTTGCGCGAGCCTTCGCGAAAGCGCGCCGGTGAGAGCCCATAGCGGCGGTGGAAAGCACGCGCGAAGTGTGAGCCGCCGCTGTAGCCCACCAGCCGCGCCACCTCGCGCACCGACAGCGGCTGCTCGGTCAGCAGTTCGGCCGCGGCGGTCATCCGCCGCTCGGCGAGGTCCTCCTGAAAGGTGGTGTCCCCAAACTGCGCGTACGCGCGCTGCAGCTGGCGCGGCGAGCAGGAGAGAGCGCGCGCGATCGCGTTCAGCGTCAGCGGGCGACGGTAGTGGCGCTTGACCAGCACTCTCGCCAGCAGATACAGCCGGCGGCGTTCGCTGTAGGTGTCGGCCCGCACACCTCTCTACTCCGACCGCCCCCCGGCACCGGGACCCGCTCGTCCTCACGCCACCGAACGTCCCAAGCCTCACGTCAGGTGTAGCGCTCGGCGACCCGTTCGGCCGCGCCTACGTAGCCGCCACCGAACAGCACGGCGTGCACCAGCAGCGGCAGCAGCTGCCACAACTCCACGCGCTCCTCCCAGCCCTCGGCGAGCGGCGCAGCCTCCTCGTAGGCCGCGAAGATGCGCCGTTCCGGTCCCGCCCGCCCGCCAAACAGCCGCAGCATCGCGAGATCCACCTCGCGATGGCCGCCGTAGGCCGAGGGGTCGATCAGCCACGGGCGGCCGGCGGCGTCGGCCATCGCGTTGCCGCTCCACAGATCCCCGTGCAGCCGCGCCGGCGGCTCGGGCGGGCCGGCAAGTGCGGGCAGGCGCTCGCACACCGCCTCCATCGCGTGCGCGCCCCGCTCCGAGAGGACTCCACGCTCGTGGGCGACGCCCGCCAATGGGAGCAGGCGCCGCTGAACGTAGAAGGTCGGCCAGTCGGGCGTGGGGTCGTTGGGGAGTCGCAGCGAGCCGAAGGTCGAGGCCGCGGCGTCGCCAAACGCAGGGGCGCCGGCGGCGTGCGTGAGCGCCAGGCCACGGCCCAGCTCCTCAGCACCCTCCACGCTCAGGCTGCCCTGCTGCACCCACTCGAGCACGAGGTGGTCATCGGCGACCTCCAGCACCCGCGGCGTGCGCAGCGCCCCCGGCTCGGCCAGCCATTGCAGGCCGCGTGCCTCCGTGACGTACTCATCCGGGCCGGCGTCGGGGCGCGTCTTCACGAACGCCTCGCGCCCGTCGGCGAGGGTTGCACGCCATGCCTCGTTGATGTCCCCACCGCCCACGCACCGAGCGTTGGTGGCGCCATCGGGGAGACTCACTGCGCGGAGGCCGTCTCAGCGTCCGCTGTCACGAGCTGCTCCAGCAGCGAGGCACAGGAGGCCTGCACGAGGTCGAGCACGCGGTCGAAGCCGCCCGGCCCGCCGTAGTAGGGGTCGGGCACGTCGAGGTCGCCGTCGGATTGGGATCCCGCCCGCCCCCACTCGCGCAGCAGCCTCACCTTCTTCCGCGCCTGCTCGTCGGGCGCCATCTGCTGCAGGTCGCGCAGGTTGCTGGCGTCCATCGCGAGGATCAGGTCGAACTCCTCGAAGTCGCCGAGCCGCACCTTCCTGGCGGCTCCCTCCAGCACGATGCCCCGCCGCCCGGCGGCCTCCGTGGCACGAGCGTCGGGCGATGCTCCCACATGCCATCCCCCCGTACCGGCGCTGTCCAACTCGATGCGGTCCTGCATACCAGCCTCCTGCACGAGTGCACGCATCACGCCCTCGGCGGTCGGTGAGCGGCAGATGTTGCCCAGACACACGAACAGCACCCGTCGGGTCACTTCGACTCCTCTCCGAGCTCCAGCACCGCCAGGAACGCCTCCTGCGGGACCTCCACGCGGCCGACCTGCTTCATCCGCTTCTTGCCCTCCTTCTGCTTCTCCAGCAGCTTTTTCTTGCGCGTTATGTCGCCCCCGTAGCACTTCGCGATCACGTCCTTGCGGAATGCCTTGACGGTCTCGCGGGCGATGATGTGCGAGCCCACCGCGGCCTGGATCGGCACGTCGTACTGCTGGCGGGGAATGCGCTTGCGCAGGCGCTCCGCGAGCGCGCGGCCGACCTCGTAGGCCTTCTCGCGATGGACGACCATCGAGAGGGCATCCACCGCGTCGCCGGCGAGCAGCACGTCGAGCTTGACGAGGTTGGACGGCTTCATCCCGTCGAGCTCGTAGTCCAGCGAGGCGTACCCTTTCGTGCGCGACTTCAGCTGGTCGAAGAAGTCGAGCACGATTTCCACCAGCGGCAGGTCGTAGGTGAGCTGCACCCGCTCGGGCGAGAGGTAGTGCATCCCCGCATGCACCCCGCGCCGCTCCTGGCAGAGCTCCATGATCGCTCCCACGTGCTCGCGCGGGGCGATCACCTGCGCCTTGATGAACGGCTCTCTGATCTCCGCGATCGTGCCGGGGTCGGGCATGTCGGAGGGGTTGTGCACCTCCAGCTCCTCCCCGTTGGTCAGCGTCAGATCGAACTCCACGGAGGGCATCGTCGCCATCAGCTCGAGGTCGTACTCGCGTTCCAGGCGCTCTTTCACGATGTCCATGTGCAGCAGCCCCAGGAAGCCGCAGCGAAAGCCGAAGCCGAGCGCGTCCGAGGTCTCCGGCACCCACGAGAGGGCGGCGTCGTTGAGCGTCAGCTTTTCCAGCGCGTCGCGCAGGTCGGCATAGGCGTCGGAGTCGATCGGGAAGAGGCCGCAGAACACCATCGGCTTCACCTCGCGATAGCCGGGCAGCGCCTCGGCAGCTTCCGCGCCGGCGCCCCCGCGCGTGGTGAGCGTGTCTCCGACCCGCAGCTGCGTGACGTCCTTCACGCCCGTGATCAGATAGCCCACCTCGCCCGCGGCGAGCTGGTCGGTGGGCATCATCTGCGGCGAGAAGCAGCCGATGTCGTCGACGTCGGCGTGCAGTCCGCTGGCCATCGCTCTGATCGGCACGCCCTTGCGAAACACCCCGTCGACCACGCGGATGTAGGCGATCACGCCGCGGTACTGGTCGAACTCGGAGTCGAAGATCAGCGCGCGGGGCGGCGCCTGCGGGTCGCCGGCGGGCGGCGGGACGCGGGCGACCAGCTGCTCCAGCACCTCCACGACGCCGGCGCCGGTCTTGCCGGAGATGCGCAGGATCCCCTCTGGCGGCTCACCGATCAGCTCCGCCACTTCGCCCGCCACTCGCTCGGGCTCAGCCCCGGGGAGGTCGAGCTTGTTCAGACAGGGGATCAGTTCGAGGCCCGCGTCCACCGCGAGGTAGGTGTTGGCGACGGTCTGCGCCTCCACGCCCTGCGAGGCGTCCACCACCAGCAGGGCGCCCTCGCAGGCAGCCAGCGAGCGCGACACCTCATAGGTGAAGTCCACGTGCCCGGGCGTGTCGATCAGGTGCAGCTGGTAGGTCTGCCCGCTGGCGCTCTCGTAGAACACCCGCACCGCCTGCGCCTTGATCGTGATGCCGCGCTCGCGCTCCAGATCCATCGAGTCCAGCACCTGCGCGCGCATCTCGCGTTGGTCCACGGTGTGCGTCAGCTCGAGGATGCGGTCGGCGAGCGTGGACTTGCCGTGGTCGATGTGCGCGATGATCGAGAAGTTGCGGATGTGCTGTTGGTCCATCGTGGTGAGACTTTAGATGGGGCTCGTGGCGGATGAGGGTGCGGAGGTCGAGCAACTTTTGGAGCCCCACCACTTCACAAAATGAAGGGTTGGGGTCCGAAAAGTTTATGTTCACACCCCACCGCCGCCGTCCGCGAGCGCGGCAGCTAAGCTTGGTGATCCGGCGGATCGCCTACTCGGCCAGGGTCGCAAGACCCGAGCTGGGCAACGCGCCAGCCTTCGGGCCGGCGGCCAGTCCTGGTGGTCGAGAGTGTCATGCCGCCCAGGCAATAAGACACGCAAGTCCTGGGACGTAGTAGTTCAGCGGCGATCTATGACCGGGTGCCTCCGGGCGGGCCTCACGGCCCGCCCGGTCGCATTTCTGAGCCGAACGTCGCCCACGCCGCGGTGGGCGCGGGCGCCCGCCGTGAATCGGAATGCGAGGCTCGCGTCACGCCCTCCCCAGCTGGGTGCGGATCAGGCGGCTCACCTGATGGGCCTCGGGGACGCGCATTGCGAGCACCGCGCGCATGTACACCAGCGTCCCCGCCACGCCGGCGCCGCCGACGCTCACGATCTGTGCCGCCAGCGAGCCACCGAGGAGCGCGTTGAGCGCGTACCACACCACCCACGCCACGCCCCCGAGCAGGGCCGAAGCGAGCAGGATGCGGGCGGTGATCATCGTCGTCTGCGCGCCTTCCAGGCGGCCATTGAAACCGATCCGCAGGCGGTGCACCTGCAGCGCGGTCATCACCACGTTGGCCGACACGGTGCCGATGATCAGCCCCGCGATCCCCAGCGGTCGGTAGAGCGAGAGCGAGACGATGATGTCGACGATCATGTTGAGCGCCGCCAGGCTGGTGGGGATCCAGGGGCGCTGCACCGCGAAGAAGGTGCGCGTCAGCAGCAGGTTCAACCCCCCGAAGGGCAGCGAGAACGCAAACCAGAACAGCGCGATCGAGACGAGGTGGGTCGAGGAGGCGTCGAAGTTGCCGCGTTCGTAGAGCAGTCGCACGATCGGGGTCGTGAGCACGATCATGAACGCGGCGGCGGGAATCAGCAGCAGGTTGATCTGGCGCATCCCCACCCCCACCGCGCGGCGCATCCCGCCGGGGTCGCGGCGCGAGGCCATGCGGCTGAGCGTAGGGAACAGCACGGTGGCGACAGCCACGCTGAAGATTCCCTGGGGCAGCATGTACACGCGGAAGGCGTTTTCGATCGCGCGCGGGGCTTCTTTGCTGACGAGCGTGCCGAAGGCGGCGTTGATGAACTGGTCGAGGTTGACGATCCCCAGGCCGATCGTGACGGGGAGCATCAGGATGAACACTTGGCGGATGCGCGGGTCGTGCCAGTCGATCGAGAACTGCAGGCGGAAGTCGATCCGCGCGAGCGCCCCGAGCGCCATCGCGAACTGCACCGCGGTCGCGATCACGATACCGATCGCGTAGGCGTAGATCTCGTCTTCGCCGTGGAAGTCGTGACGCAGCGCCACCAGCGCGACGATGATCACGATGTTCCACACGGCGGGCGCGAGCGCGGGGATCGTGAAGTGTTCGTAGGACTGCAATATCCCCACCAGCAGGCCGGTCAGGCCGAGCAGCAGCACGACAGGGAACAGCACCTGCGAGAGCCCCACCGTGAGCATGTCGAGCGCCGCGCCGAAGGTGGGGCCGGTGAACAGCGGCATGATCAACCCCGCGACGATCTCGAAGAAGGCCGTGATCGTGGTCAGCGCGATCAGCATGATCCAGAAGAGGGTGGACGCCAGCCGAAATGCCTCGCGGCGGCGGCCCTGCTGGAGCAAGTCGGTGAACACCGGCACGAACGCCGCCGACAGCGCCGCCTGCGCGAACAGGTTGGCGACGAGATTAGGGACGAGGTTGGCGAGCGTGAACGCCGAGGCGGGGCCGGAGGTGCCGAAGAAGCTGGCCGCCAGGATTTCCCGCCCGAGGCCCGCCACCCGCGAGAACATCGTGAGGATCGAGAAGATCGCGGTGTTGCGCGCCACGCGTTCGCCACCGCCTCGGGGGCCGGCGCCCCCGCCCACCTCGGTTGCGTCTGCTCCCGTTACACCCTCCAGGCCCTCTCCCGCACCCCCTCGGCCCGCCACGGTTTCTCCCAGCCCATCCCCTGCACTCTCTCGCCGCGCCGCGCCCTCGATACTCAGCGACTCGGTGGGGGGCTCATCGGTGGCGGACAAGGCCGCTATAGTACGGCGCTCCCGCGATGGCAAACATTCATTCACAGAAGAAGCGGATCCTGCGCTCCGAGCGCGAGCGCTTGGAGAACCGTCTCCACACCTCCACCATCAAGACGCTCTTCCGGCGCCTGGAAGCGGCGGTGCAGGGCGGCGACGCGCCGACCGCCGAGACCGAGCACCGCGCGCTGATGAGCCGCATCGACACCGCCGTGAAGCGCGGCGCGCTGCATCGCAACACCGGCGACCGCAAGAAGAGCCGCGCCGCGCGCGTGCTTGCCGGCAAGTCCTGACCGGCGTCTTACCGGCGATCGTCGTGCTCGCGCCGCGCGTCTAACCGGCGATCGCCGCGATCGCTCGCAGTGCGAGCGTGTCCTCGTGCAGCCCGGACAGCCGCGAGCGCCCGGCGCGCAGCTCTGCCCCGCCGCGCGTGTCCAGTTCGAGATCGGCAAGCACGCCGAGCCCGGCGCGCAGCCGCTCGGGGTCAATGCGGGCCACGTCGGCGACGAAACGCTCGGCCGCGCGGGAAGGCATCCGCAGGGTGCGCTTCACCTCGGCGGCCGACTCCCCCGCCTGCAGACGCAGCGCGACCGTCAGCGCCTCGCGCATGCGCGAGGCCATCAGGTAGCCGAGACCGCCGAGGCGCTCGCCCTGGCGGCGCAGGCGCAGGTAGGTGAGCGTCGCCTCGCGAGCGTCGCCGCCGACGAGCGCATCGGCGAGCACAAACACGCGTCGCTCGGCGGAGTGCGCGGCGCGCTCTTCGATCAGCTGCGAGCTCACGCGGATTGGTTTGGCGTCCGCTGCGCCCGCAAGTTCGAGCGCCAGCTTCTCCAGCTCGCGCAGGATCCGCTGCTGGCGCTCCCCCACCTGCGCCACCAGCGCCTTCGCCGCCGCCTGGTCGAGCGCCAAACCGAGGCGGGCCGCCTGCTCACGGGCCCACTTGGGCAGCTCCCATGGCTTGACCGTGCCCTGCTCGACGATCTGGCCCTTCGCCGCCTTGACGGCCGCGTGCACCGCGGCAGGCGCCTTTGTGCGTCCCTCCTCGCGCGCGAACAGCGCGACGGTCGTGTCGGGCGGCATCTCCTTCAGCGCGGGCACCAGGTGTTGCTCCACCTCGGCCTGCTTCCAGCGCTCCACGCCGTCGACGACGATCACCCGCCGCCCAATCGCGAACGTCATCGCCACCAGCGCCTGTGCCACGCCGGCGGGGGTGGCGGCGTCGCCGGCGAGCGCTTCGACGCTGCCCGCGTCCCCCTGCTTCAGCGCCAGCGTCTGCAGCCCCGCACGGCGCTCGGCGACCGCGCCGTGGTCGTCGCCGTGGATCAGGTAGGCGGGCTTCAGGTCTGGCATCAGCGCACGACCAAATTTACGAGCTTGCCCGGCACCACTATTTCCTTGACGATCTCTTTGCCGTCGAGGTGCGCCTGCACGTTGGGCGCGGCGCGGCACAGCTCCTTGAGCTGCTCGGGGGTGGCGTCGGTGGGGACGGGCACACGGTCGCGCAGCTTGCCGTTGACCTGACACACCAGCTCGTACTCGTCGCGCTCCAGCAGCGCGGGGTCGGCCTGTGGCCATGGCTGCTCCCACACGCGCTCCCCCGTCAGGCGCTCGTAGACCTCAGCGCCCAGGTGCGGCGCGAACGGGAACAGCAGCGATGCGGCGGTCGCGAGCGCGAAGCGCTGGGTCTCGGTCGATGCCTGCTCGCGCAGCCGCGAGCATTCGTTCAGCAGCTCCATCACCGCGGCGATCGCGGTGTTGAAGGCGAAGCGGCGCAGGTCGGTTGAGACCTTGTCGATCGCCCAGTGCGCCTTGCGCAGCAGCTCGAGATCGTCCCCCTCCTCCCTCCCCTCCATCTCTCCCACCTCAGCCGCCAGACGCCACAGCCGGCTGAGGAAGCGGTGCACCCCCTCGATGCCGTCATCCGACCAGTCGGCGTCCTGGTCGGGGGGGGCGATGAACAGGATGTAACAGCGAGCTGTGTCGGCGCCGTAGCGCTCGACGATCGAGGCCGGCGAGACGACGTTGCCCCGCGACTTGCTCATCTTGGCGCCATCCTTGGTGACCATCCCCTGCGTGAACAGCGCTCGGAAGGGCTCCTGGAAGTCGAGGTGGCCGAGGTCGGCCAGCGCCTTGGTGAAGAAGCGCGCGTACATCAGGTGCAGGATCGCGTGCTCAACGCCGCCGATGTACTGGTCCACCGGCATCCATTTGCGCAGCACCGCCGGGTCCCATGCAGCCTGGTCGTTGGCGGCGTCGCAGTAACGCAGGAAGTACCAGGAGGAGTCGACGAACGTGTCCATCGTGTCGGTCTCGCGGCGCGCCGCCCCGTCACAGGTGGGACAGCGGGTCGTTACCCACTCGGTGGCCGCCGCCAGTGGCGAGCGCCCGCGCGGGGCGTAGTCCTCGATCTCCGGCAGCACCACCGGGAGCTGCTCCTCGGGCACCGCCACCATCCCGCAGCGCTCGCAGTACACAACCGGGATCGGGCAGCCCCAATAGCGCTGGCGTGACACCAGCCAGTCGCGCAGGCGGTAGTTGACCGAGGCATGACCCTTGCCCTCGCGGTCCAACCACTGCACGATCGCCGCCAGCGCCTCGCGGTTGCCCATGCCGTCGAAGTCGGAGTGGGAGTTGACCAGCGGGCCGTCACCGGTGTAGGGGAGGCCTTGCTCGTCGCCGCCCTCCGTCGGCGTGCCCTCGATCACCCGGCGGATTGGCAGCCCTTGGGCGCGCGCGAACGCATAGTCACGCTCGTCGTGCCCCGGCACCGCCATGATCGCGCCGGTGCCGTACTCCATCAGCACGTAGTCGGCCACGTACATCGGGATCTGCTCGCCGTTGACGGGGTTGGTGACGGTGCGCCCCAGCGGCACCCCCGTCTTCGGCTTGTCGGCGGCGCCGCGATCCTCATTGGACTCGGTGAGCGCGTGGTTGACGTACTCGCGCACCGCCTGCTCGTGCTCGGTGCCCTCGGCGAGGCGCGACACGTCGGGGTGCTCGGGCGCCATCACGAAGAAGGTCGCGCCGAACAGCGTGTCGGGGCGAGTCGTGAACACGGGGTAGTCGATCGGGGTCCCGCCCACCCGAGCCGGGTGGGCGGGGTGGGCGGGACCCAAGTCCTCGCAGCGGAACATCACTTCCGCGCCCTCCGAGCGCCCGATCCAGTTGCGCTGCATCGTCTTCACGTGCTCCGGCCACTCGATTCCGTCGAGGTCGCCCAGCAGCCGCTCGGCGTAGTCGGTGATGCGCAGAAACCATTGCTCCAGCTGGCGGACTTCGACCTCCGCGCCGCAGCGCTCGCAGTGGCCGTCGATCACCTGCTCGTTGGCGAGCACGGTCTGGTCGTTGGGGCACCACTTGACCGCCGCCTCCTTGCGGTAGGCCAGCCCGGCGTGCAGTAGCTGCAGGAAGATCCACTGCGTCCAGCGGTAGTAGCTCGGTTCGTGCGTGGCCAGCTCGCGCGACCAGTCGATCGAGATCCCCCATTCGCGGAACTGGCGCTGGAAGGAGGCGATCGAGGCGGCGGTCGACTCGCGTGGGTTGACGCCCGTGTTGATCGCGTGGTTCTCCGCCGGCAGCCCGAACGCGTCGTAACCCATCGGGTGCAGCACGCGGCGGCCGAGGCGGCGGTGGAAGTGCGCGAGCGCGTCCCCCACCGAGTACACCTTCAGGTGGCCGATGTGGGGCTCGCCGCTGGGGTAAGGCAGCATCTCGAGCACGTAAGACTTGGGGTGCGGCGGGTGCGCGCCATTCCCGGGCGAGGGGTGGTGCGCGCTGTTGCCGGGCGCACCGTTCGTCGCCGCGGGCTCGTTGGACACCTCCCACGTGCGCTCGGCCGCCCACACCGCCTGCCAGCGTGGCTCGATCTGCTGCGGGTCATACCGTTGCTCTGACATCTCCGCCGGAGGTTATCGAGCGCCCCCCGACGGAACGCGGGCGGACCGCCGCTCAGCCCGAGCGCACCCACGGAGAACTGCGGTCAGAGCGCCACGTGACTCCGCGTTGGCGGCAGGGACTATGTCATTAAAATCGACCCCTACCCTTCACAAAATGAAGTGGTAGGGGTCGATGCTCAAACCAGTTCCTCCGACACCGACTGGAAGCGGCCCATCGCTTCGCCGAGCGACTCGCCGGTGAAGGCATTGATCACGCCCACGTTGTCCACGATGGTGGCGGCGCGCACCACCGCCCGTTCGAACTCTTCGCTGGTGCGGACCTCATCGAGCTTGCTGCGCTCGCCGCGCAGCAGCACGAAGCCGCCGAGGTCGCCCCCGTGCGGCGCGATCAACACCGGTTCGAAGCTGTCGATCTTTCCTTCCTGCTGCAGCCGGCCGTAGTATTCGATGGTCTCCTGGAAGACCTGAAAAGCCTTCTGCTCGCGGCCCCTCACAACGGGACCCCAACCCAGGAACAGCGCTTCTCCAGCCATCTTGCATCCTCCTCGTGTTGGGTTCATCGAGACTACTCCGACCTGCGCGATCGCGTCACGCGGGAGCCGCGACGGCGGATCGTGACCGCCGAAGCCGCCACGGCGCATCGCGGCCGCGCGAACAGATCCGACCTACCACTCCAGCTCGACGCCCCGCGCCGGCAGCCTACGCCGGCGTCGCTTCAAACCGCGCGCGGGCGCGCACCGCCTCGACGATCGCCGCGGGCGCCTTGCGCGGCGAGCCGGCGTCCAACGGCGGCTGAGGGTCGTACTCGATGCCCAGCTGAATCGCCTGCGCCAGCTGCTCGCCGGCGATCCGCTGCACCAGCGCGAGCGCCATGTCGATCCCCGCTGACACTCCGGCGGCGGTGACGAGCTTGCCGTCGAACACCACCCGCTCGGGGGTCGGCTCGGCGCCGAGGCGGCCCAGCTCCTCAAGCGCCGTCCAGTGACTGGTGGCCTTCCTGCCCGCCAGCAGTCCCGCGGCGGCGAGGATCAGCGAGCCGGTGCATACAGAGGTGGTCCACGTGGAGGTCTCGTGGGCAGCGCGTAGCCACTCGTGCACGGGGCCGTCCTCCATCAGCGCCGCCTGGCCGGGACCGCCCGGCACGAGCACGATGTCGGGGTTGGGGAGCTCCACCAGCGAGGCGTCAGCCAGCAGCGCAAGGCGGCCGGTGTCGGTGCGCTTCAGCCCCGGCTCCTGCGCGACGAACGTCACCTCTGCGTCGGGCAGGCGGCTGAGGACCTCGTAGGGCCCGACCGCGTCCAGGGCGGTGAGGCGGTCGAAGATGAGGATCGCGATCTGCATTGGTGGCTCCTTGATGTCAAGCCGCCGCTTCGGGCGCGGCGGTGGTTGTATGGAAACGGCGGCGGTACTCGGCGGGGCCGACTCCGAGCGCGCGCAGGAACGACCGGCGCATCGTCTCGGCGGTGCCGAAGCCGCAGGCAAGCGCAACCGCCGCCACCGGCTCCTCGCCCTCCTCCAGCCGCCGCCGGGCGGCCTCCAGGCGCAGGCGCTCCACGTAGCGGGCTGGTGTGAGCCCAACCTCGGCGCGGAAGCTGCGCGCGAAGTGGCGTGGGCTCATCTGGGCAAGCTGTGCAAGTGCCTCCACCGTCAGGTCGGCCGCGAGGTGCTCCACCGCATAGCGCTGCACCTCACGCAAGCCGTGACGCGCGGGTGCGCGCGTGGCGAGCGTAGCGCTGAACTGCGACTGGTTGCCGGGCCGGCGCAAAAACAGCACGAGGTGGCGCGCGATCGTGAGCGCCGTGTCGCGATCGAGGTCCTCCTCGACCATCGCCAGCGCGAGGTCCATGCCGGCGGTGACGCCCGCCGAGGTCCACACCTGTCCGTCGCGCACGAAGATCGGCTCGGGATCGACCTCTATCTGCGAGTAGCGCCGCGCGAGCTCCGCCGCTGCCGCCCAATGCGTGGTCGCGCGTCGCCCATCCAGCAGACCGGCCGAGGCGAGCAGGAACGTGCCCGTGCACACCGAGGCCACGCGACGGCTTGTGTGCGCGCGGGCGGCGATCCACTCGATCAACGCGTTGTCGGCGCACGCCTGCTCCGCCCCAGCCCCGCCGGCAACAAGCAGCGTGTCGATCCTCGCGGGCGCGTGGCGGAGGTCTGTGTGGGGGACGATCGTCAGGCCGCTGGAGGTCGTCACCGGGGCGCCGTCGGGGCTGACGACGGTGGTGCTGTAGCCACGGGCTGCGACCCCATCACGTTTTGCCTCGGCGAGTGGCTGCCCCGCCGGTGCGCGGCGATGCCCGGCTTCCAGCAGCAGCTGCGCCCCGCTGAACACCTCCAACGGCCCGGTCACGTCGAGGCTCTGCACGCCCTGGTACACGAGGATCACGACGTTGCGCGGGGGGCGTGGGCGGGTCATTGCTTGGGATCGTGACCTATCGCCGGCCTGTCCGCAAGGACGGATTTCCCACGATTCCTGCCAGGTCCTCCCAGCGTACATCTAAGCCTGGTTGCAACCAATCTGTCACATACTTGGCACATAGTTGTCACATTGGTATGCCCCCTGGACCACTGGACGAACTAACGTTCGGTCGTGCCTGACCTGAGCAGTACCCAGAAGGGCGCCGCAGCAGAGGCCGAGATAGCCGCCGCGGCGATTCGCCTCGGTTTGATCGTTCTGCAGCCATTCGGAGACGGAAGCCGTTACGACCTCATAATCGACACCGGCCGAGGACTTCTACGCGTCCAGTGCAAGTGGGGATCGCGGCAGGGAGATGTGATCGTTGCTCGCTGCCTAACCAGTCGCCATACGCCGAACGGCTACCGTCGCACAACCTACTCAGCCGATGAGGTCGATGCGATCGCCGTCTACTCCCCGGACACCGACCGGTGCTACCTGCTCCCAGTCCACGAGGTCGAAGACTGCACGACGATCAGCCTACGGCTGGGACCGACACGGAACAACCAGGCCCTTAACATACGCTGGGCAAGCGACTACCTACTCGCAACCGCCGTCGGCCAACCGTGTGGGCATCAGCCGAGCCAAAATCGGCGCGATCGACGCCACTCGTAGCGAGCATCTCGGGGCGGTAAGATAAGGCGACTGGGGCTATAGCTCAGCTGGGAGAGCGCCGCCATGGCATGGCGGAGGTCGTCGGTTCGATCCCGACTAGCTCCATATTCTTGGCGCGCGCAAACCGTCACCGTTGCCCGCTCACGACTCACCCCATTTGAATGGGCATCACATCTAGCCCGGGGATGCGACTGAAGTGACGAATATTGGCGGTTCCGATCCTCCATCCGGCGGACAGGGCAGTGGCAGCAACCAGCCGGTCGTGAGCGCCAACTTCGCCACCAGCCAAGACCAACCCAGCCCAGAGCCGCGCGTGGACCCGTGCGGCAAGCAGGTCGAAGGCGATCACCGGGAACGCAGCGAGGATTGACTCCACAAACGTCTCGCGCCGTCCGCGATGCTCCTCCGTGGCGCGATGCACTCCGTGCAGCAGCTCGGAGGCGGTGATCGCGGCAATGCCCACCTCCTCGCTCTCGCCCAGCTGAGCTTCCAGGCGCTGGGCAACCTCCGTCATGGCCCGCTCGGCGGACAGGGCGCGCATGGCGCGCTCCAGTTCAATGAAGACGGTGGTGTCTAGGACTGTGCCCATGGATCAGCCGGCGCCGACCCGACCGTTGCGAGTACGGCTTCCATGTCCTCGGCGAACGCGGAGTCTGGCGGCGCGGCCTGTGCGAGCAGAGCGAGCGCATCCCGTAGGGGCCGTCCGCGACGCGTCGGATGCACTGTTGCCCCATGGTCGTCGGGGTGGACGATGACGTAGACGGGTCGCTCGCGATTGACCACCACCACATCCTCGTGTTGGGAGACCGCCGCCCTGGCCCAGCGCGGAATCCTCACCTCCTCAGCTTTGATCGTCGCCATTGCGGAAGAGTAACAGAACCGTACCGAAACGTACGGATCAGTACGGTTAGGCAGGCCGGCCTCCCGCTCAGGCGGACCGTCCGTGTGATATTCCAAGCAGCCATGTTGCCGACCGAGGAAGCTCTGCTCGACAATCCGGCGTACGCGTCGCTGTGCGGCCCGCATGCGCCGCTTGCGCAGGTGTGTGGGCGCGCGCGCCGCTATCCGGCCGATGTGGCGCCGTTTCTCGCTCTGCCCTCACCGCCATCGGCACAGGACTGGCAGGACGCCGCCGATCTCGTCGCCCCAGGAACCTATGTGGCCGGCCGGTACAGCGGAGCCGAGTTGCCAGACGGCTGGCAGGCAGTTCAGACGTTCGACCTGGTGCAAATGGTCGAGGAGCTCGTCACGGGCGTCGACTATGCGGAGGCGATCCCGCTCGGTGGCGCCGATGTTCCCGAGATGCTCGAGCTCGTCGCCCAGACCGAACCTGGGCCGTTTCTGAATAGGACAATCGAGCTTGGCAATTATCTGGGCATCCGGCGCGACGGGGCACTCGTCGCAATGGCCGGCGAGCGGTTTCATCTGAGCGGCTGGACTGAGATCAGCGCTGTCTGCACCAAGCCCGACCATCGGGGCCAAGGACTGGCCTCTCGGCTGATGGGCGCGTTGATCGTGGATATCCAGCGACGGTCCGAACGTGCATTCCTGCACGTCATGAGCACCAACACGGGCGCCATCAGCCTCTACGAGGCCCTCGGCTTTCGCGTGCGACAACAGGCGACACTCACCGTCGTGACACGCGAATCGCTCTGAGACGCACAGATTAAGCGCTCCGGCGGCGCGGCACCTCGGGTCGGCCGGACAGGGTCTCGCCGGTCTCCAGCAGCGTCTTGAGGCTCGCCAGGATCCGCGGCCAGCCGTTGCTGATGCTCTCCAGCATCGCGCTTCCCGCGTCGAAGTCGTCGTGGATGACGGTCAGCTTGACGCCCTCCCCGATCGGCTCGATGTCGAAGCTCACCTTGGATCGGCGCTCGGCGGCGACCTTCGCGAAATACTCCTCACCGAATCCCACCACCTTCGCGAACTCCGGCGTGACTGTCTGCCAGGTGTACGCCAACCTGCGGTAGGGCTCGGACTCCAGCACCACCTGCGCGGGATCGGCGATCGTGACGCCCCCGTACTCCCAGGTCATCGACGAGCCCGCCTCCCAATCGGATGTGAGAGTCGCTCCCCAATAGCGTTGTGTGAACGTGGGATCGGTCAACGCCCGCCAGAGCTGCTCGGGCGTAGTCTTGATGTAGGTCGTGTAGACGAACTCGGGCTTCTGCATGGGGGTTTCCTCCAGCGCTCTCTTGAGGTCGGCCAGCGCGCGCACGCGCTGGCGGTTGTATTGATTGATCCAGCGCTCGCCGATGGCGTTGATCGGCTCGGCGTTGAGGTAGTGGAGCTTCTCCCGGCCCCTCCAAACCGTGGTCACCAACCCGGCGTCTTCGAGCACCGCCAGGTGCTTGCTGACTGACTGTCGCGTCATGTCGTCGAGCTCGCCGCACAGATCCCGCAGGCTCTGCCCATCGCATGCGTTCAAGCTGTCCAACAGCCGGCGACGGCCAGGATCTGCCAGCGCCTTGAAAACCTCGTTCATTCGCCATCCTCGCTCAGCTAGATATATGCAGCCATAAGGCTGCCTATACTATACGCAGCTAGACGGTTGCATGTCAAGGGGGGCGAAGCTCGACGGCGCAAGGGGGACGAAGCTCGCCTGCGCAGTATCGTCGCGAGGATGCAGATCGACGAGGATGCAGACCAGCGCGCGCTGGATTGGAACGCCCCCTCCCCCCGGCTGCGGGTGCTGCGGCGTTACGAGGTGGCCGGGACAACGCTGGTGTCGCTGATCCTCGCGGCCGGCATCGCGATCGCCGTCGGCGCCACCACGGCCGCCGTGGTGGCAGTGGTGTGTGTGATCCTCGCCGGATCGATCGCCGACGTCGTGGCCGGGCGGCGGGTGCGGGCATGGGGCTATGCAGAGCGGGCCGAGGACCTGCTGGTGAGGCGCGGTGTGATGTTCCGGCGGATGTCGGTCATCCCGTATGGGCGGATGCAGTACGTCGAGGTCACCGCCGGCCCCTTCGAGCGGGCGTTCGGCTTGGCCACCGTGCAGATGCACACCGCCGCGGCCGCCAGTGACGCGCGCATCCCGGGGCTGCCCGCTTTGGAGGCCGCTCGCCTGCGCGACCAGCTGACCTCCCTGGGCGAGTCGCACGCGATGGGGCTGTGAGCGAGCCAGCCGCGCCTGCCGCACCGCCAGCCGGTGGGCTCCCCGCGCCGGACCCGCACGTGGCTGCTGGCCTGGGGGGCGAGTGGCAGCGGCTGCATCCCCTCTCACCACTGGTGAGGACCGGGCGAGGCGTGATCGCGATCGTCGTGGTTCTGTTGATTCCCGCGGCTGGCGGCGGCAGCCAGCATGGATCGCTGGGCGGTGATCTTGCCCACATCGGCGTGCTCATCGTGATCTTCGCGCTCGGGTTGATCTCCTGGCTGGTCACCAGGTGGAGGCTGGAGGGCAGCGTGCTGCTGGTGGAGAGCGGCCTGATCCGGCGCACCTCGGGACGCTTCCCGCTGAGCCAGATCCAGGCGATCGACACCGTCCGCCCCGGTCTGGCGCGATTCTTCGGCCTGGCCGAGCTGCGGATCCGGTTGGCCAGCGGCAGCGGCAAAGCCGGCCGCCTCGCATATCTGACCAACGCGGAGGCCGAAACGCTGCGGGCCCGTCTGCTGGCCCTGAGCCACGGCATGGCCGAGGAGACGCCGCCGCCGCCGGAGCAGGCGCTCCTGAACGTCCCACCCGGCCGGCTGTTCGCCTCCATCCTGCTAACCAGCACCGGCTTGATCCTGGAGCTGGCGATCGTCGCCCTCGCGGCACTTGCCATCCTCGCGCCGGGCGCCGCGGCAGCGGCGCTCAGCATCGGGGTCGTGGGTCTGATCTCGCTGGTGATTGGCTTGTTCCGGCGCTTCAACGGCGACTACCGCCTCACGGTGGCCGACGCCGCCGACGGGGTGCGGCTCCGTTCGGGCCTGGTGGAAACCTCAGCCGAGACGATCCCCCGCGGGCGGATTCAGGCAATCCGCATGATCGAGCCCCTGGCGTGGCGACCATTCGGATGGTGCCGGTTGGAGGTGGACGTCGCCAGTCAGAAGTCCAAGGGCCGCCAGGACCGCAATCAGGCCAAATCCGCTCGGGCTCTGCTCCCCGTCGGCAGCCACCAGCAGGCCGCCTTCCTGGTGGCCAGGGTCTTCCCCGGCCTACCGCAGGAGCGACTCGCCCCACCAGCCCGCGCCCGCTGGAAGTCCCCGCTGCGCTTCCGACTCCTGTCGTGGGGAGCCAACGAACGCTATGCCGTCACGACCAGCGGTCGGCTACGGCGAGTGACCGACTGGGTACCGCTGGCCAAGGTGCAGAGCATTCGTCTCGTGGAGGGCCCCATCCAGCGCCGGCTGCGCCTCTCGAGCATTCACCTCGACACGGCAGGGCGGCGGGTGCACGCGGTCCTGCGCGACCGGGATCGGGAAGAAGGGGCGCGCCTGCTGGAGGAACTTCCCGAGCAGTGTCGCCGAGCCCGGAAGCTGGAGGATCCCCACCGAGTCGGCCGGCCGTCCGGCCTGAGCGGAGTGGTCGCTCAATCGAAGTCAGCGACCGAGTAGACCTCGCCCCGCTGCAGCACCGTCGGCACCGTGGACTGGTCGGGCTTGCTCGGCACGTGGTGCACGGTGTAGGTGTCGCGGCCGAGCTGGAGAATTGCGGAGACCGTCCGGCCGTCGATCGCATCGGGCTCACCCACGCGCAGAAGGTGGTCGATCCCCTGGCGCCGGCATTCGATCTGGCGGATGCGGCGGTCGCGCGAGACGGATCCCGTGCACTCCTCCGCCCGCTCTCGCAACGAGCTGTAGTCGCGCTCGGCAGCGGCTTCGTCCAGCGGCGACGATGGCAGGAAAAAGCTGGCCATCAGCGCCGCTTGGAGCCGGTGCGCGGGCGGCTGCCCGCCTCGCGCGGCGGATAGCGCTTGCGCTCGTCCGCGGTCATCTGCCTGATCACAAGCTTGCCCTGAGCGACCTGCTCGCGAATGTCCTCGAGCTTTTCGTCGTGCTTTTCCTGTTGGCGAATCTGTTGGGGACCTGGCACGTGATCGCTCCTAATAGCCTGTACGACCTGGCTTCCCACTAGCGTCAGCAAGTGTGAATCTGCATTTACAGGTTAGCGCAACCATCCGCACATTCCGGCGGCTGGGGGTGGGCCGCCGGCTGCAGCGCCCGGCCCTGCGACCCGCTTCTGCTAGCTTGGCCGCAGCGGCCGAGCCTTTTGGCCGCGAGGCAGCTCGCTTGAGTCCCGCTGAGGAGTGCGGTTCGGGTAGGCCACAGCCTCCGAACCGTACGCGGCACAAGCGCCGCCAAGGAGCTATTAATGTCCCAGCAGTCATTCGCCGATCTCGGCGTCTCAACCACGGTCACCGCCGCGCTCGCGCGCCGTGGCATCCACGAGCCATTTCCCGTACAGCGACTGGTGCTCGCCGATGTCCTCGCCGGGCGCGACGTGCTCGTCAAGTCGCCCACCGGCTCGGGCAAGACGCTCGCCTTTGGGGTGCCGCTCGCCGAGCGCATCCAAGCCGATGAAAATGTGCCGTCCCGCCCCGTCGCCCTCGTACTGGCGCCCACCCGCGAGCTCGCCAGCCAGATCGTCGAGGAGCTCGGAGACATCGTCCGTGCGCGCAACCTGCGTATCACGGCCGTTTACGGTGGGGTGGGCCTCGCCAAGCAGGCGGCTCTGGCCGCGAAGTCCCACATCCTGGTCGCCACGCCCGGTCGCCTGGAGGACCTGCTGCAGCGCCGCGCCTTCACGCTCGCGGCGATCCGGATCCTCGTGCTCGACGAGGCCGACCGGATGCTCGACATGGGCTTCCGCCCGGCGATCGATCGCATCGTGGCCGCCTGCCCGGCCGAGCGCCAGACGCTGTTCTTCTCGGCAACCCTCGACGGCATCGCGGGCCGCGTCGCGGCGCGCTATACGAAGCGGCCGATCACCCACGAGCAGGGCGAACCGGGCCACTACGAGACAGCCGACATCGAGCACCGTTTCGTCGCAATCCGCGAGAACGCCCGCCTGCAGACGCTCGTGGACGAGCTCGGCCGTGAGCGCGACCGCGCGCTGGTGTTCGTCCGAACCAAGCGAGGCGCCGACCGGCTCGTCAAACGGCTCGGCGACAGTGGCGTGGAGGCGCTCGCGATCCACGGCAACAAGTCCCAGGGTCAGCGCGAGCGGGCACTCGCCAGCTTCAGGTCGGGCCGGGTCGACACGCTGGTAGCCACCGACGTCGCCGCCCGGGGCATCGACGTCAACGGCATCTCACACGTGATCAACTTCGACCCGCCGGACGATCACGACACCTACGTCCATCGGATCGGGCGCACCGGGCGCGCCGGGCGCCAGGGCGTCGGCATCACACTCGTCGGCGCGGGCGAGCAGCACGAGATGCGCGAGCTCGCCAGCCGGCTCGGTCTCACTCACGGACTCGGTGGCAACCACGAGCACTCGGGCCGGCCAGCCGGCTCCGCGACCCGCCAGCAGCGCTCGCGCCGGAGACGACGGGCAGCTTCAGCCTGACCGCAAACCGGGCGCGGCAGCTCTCACCGGGAGCGAGCAGGCGCAGGTGATCGCCGCTGCGCAGCGCGTTGGCGGGTGCGGTCATCGGCTCGAAGCAGATGAACTCGCCGGGGCGCGGAGCGTAGACCTGCGCGCAGGGGTAGCCCTCGAGCAGCTCGAGCTCGAGCCGCCGACCCGCGGCCTCGACGACGAAGAGGGAATGCGCGGGCACCGCGTCAAAGCCATCGTCGAATTCCCGCTCGGCCAGCTCGAAGGCCTGGCTGGGCAGCTTCTCGCCGGGGCCGACGGGGATCTGGTGCTCGTCGAGCTGGAGGGTGCGCATCGCCGGCAGCTCCACCCGCCAGCGCTCGCGGGGAGAGCCTGGCAGCGAGAGGTAGGGGTGAAAGCCGAACGCAACCGGCACCGTGTCCTGCCCACACGCGTGGACCGTCACGGCGATCTCCAGGCGTCCGCTCTCCAGACGCGCCTCGTAGCGCAGGTCGTGGCGGAACGGGAAAACCTCGAACAGCTCGCCGCGCGACTCGCTCCAGCTCAGCAGCGCCGTGAGCGTCTGAGCCTCAGGGCGGCCGGGTGCACCGGTCGGCTCCCACGCCATCCGCCCGCCGATCACCCCGTGGATCGGCAGACCGCGGTTGTCGAGCGCCACGCGCGTGGTGTCGTGTGGCACCGCAACGCTGTGCCCGGCAACCGTGTAGTCGAACGCCGCCAGCCGGTTGGCCCACGGGTAGAGCAGCGGAATGCCCATCGTCTTGCCGCGCTCGACGTACGCCTCCACGCCGCGGTTCTGCGCCAGCAGCTCCTCGCCACGGTGGCGCAGCGAGCTGCACAGCATCCCCGCGCCCGGCAGGAACACGGCCTCCAGCTGCGCCTGCTCGTCGCGCAGCGTCACTGCCGTTGACCCGACCCCGCTCATGCGAACGGCAGCTGCTCGCGCCCGGGGAACAGCTCGGGCAGGCCGTCGCTCACCCGATCGGGGAACTGCGGCGGGCGCTTCTCCATGAACGAGGTGATCCCCTCGCGCGCGTCGGCGGAGCGGCCGCGGGCGAACATCGCGCGCGAGTCGGCGCGGTGGGCCTCCATCGGATGGGCGGCGCCCAGCCCGCTCCACAGCAGCCGCCGCGCGAGTGCCACCGACACCGGCGCGGTGTTCTCGGCGATCTCCCGCGCCAGCTCGCGTGCCACGCCGAGCAGCTCGCCCTCCGGGTGCACGCTGCGCACCAGACCGCCGGCGAGCGCCTCCTGCGCGGTGAACACCCGTCCGCTGGCGACCCACTCCATCGCCTGGCTGATCCCCGTGATACGTGGCAGGAACCAGCTGGAGCAGGCCTCCGGCACGATCCCCCGGCGCGTGAACACGAAACCGATGCGCGCCCCCTCGGCCGCCAGACGGATGTCCATCGGCAGCGTCATTGTGATCCCCACCCCCACGGCGGGGCCGTTGATCGCCGCGATCATCGGCTTGGTCATCTCGAAGATCCGCAGCACCACGCGGCCGCCGCCGTCGCGGGGGATCTCGCCCTCTGGGCGCTCGCCGTAGTCGAAGGTGGAGCCGCCCTCACCAAGGTCCATGCCGGCGCAGAAGCCGCGACCCGCCCCGGTGACGATGACGACGCGGACCTCATCGTCGCGGTCGGCGCGCTCGAACGCCTCGATCAGCTCGGCGCCCATCGCTTCGGTGAACGCGTTCAGGCGATCGGGCCGGTTGAGCGTGATCGTCAGCACGCCCTCTACCACCTCGTAGCCGATGGTCTCGAACTCCATGGCGCTCCTCCTACTCGTTCGCTTCCGGGGTCGCACAGCGTATCGTTGGCAGCTGTGGGAACGGGTCCATCGGGTCGGGCATCCACGCGGGCGCCCAGTCGACGCTTGCGCAAGTGGAGCGGCGCGCTCGGCGCGCTGCTGGCCGGCTGCGTGATCGCGCCGAGCGCCCACGCAGTGACGATCTCGCCCCTTCCCGGGACTCCGGACGCATCCCCGCACACCCAGATCAGCTTCCTCGGAGCTCCCCCCGGCCAGATCCACCAGATCTCGGTGGTGGGCTCGCGCACCGGCTTCCACCGCGGGCAGCTGCGCGACTACGACAGCGCGCCCGGAGCGAGCTTCATCCTCGACCGGGGGTTCAGCGAAGGCGAGAGCGTCCGCGTGAGTGCGCTGGTCGGCCCCGCCGGACACCAACAGCGCGTCGGCAGCAGCTTCACGATCGCGCGGCTCGCGCATTACCACTTCACGCCGATGTCCACCACGGCACCGCCGGCGAAGCCGGGGATGGTGCAGAGCTTCGTCTCCCAACCCAATCTGAAGCCGCCGACGGTGTCTGTCATCACCGACACCCCATCCGCCTCCCCGGACGATGTGTTCATCGCCGCCAACGGCAGCTATCCGCAGAGTGGCCCGATGATCTTCAACCGCACCGGGCAGCTGGTGTGGTTCAAGCCGATCCCCGCCGGCAAAGCAGCGATGGACCTCCAGGTCGAGCGCTACGGCGGCGCACCGGCGCTGGTGTGGTGGCAGGGCTACATCGGGCTCGGCGTCGGCTTCGGCACCGACGAGATCTACGGCGAGAACTACCGGCCGATCGCCGCGGTGAATGCCGGAAACGGCTACCAGGCCGACCTCCACGACATCCAGATCACACCGTCGGGCGCCGCCTTCATCACCGCCTACTCGATCGTCGAGGCCAACCTCTCCTCCGTCGGAGGCGCCACGCGGGGCGCGCTGCAGGACGCAATCGTGCAGGAGGTCGACATCAAGACCGGGCTGGTGATGTTCGAGTGGCACGCCTACGGGCACGTCGCGTTCCAGGACTCCTACTGGCCGCGCCCCGCCTCCCCCGGGACCCCGTGGGACTACTTCCACGTCAACTCGATCTCGCTCGACCCGTGGGGCGACGGCAACTTCCTGATCTCGGCGCGCAACACGTGGGCGGGGTACGAGATCGACCACAGTACCGGCCAGGTACTGTGGCGGCTCGGCGGGCGCTATTCGAGCTTCAAGATGGCGCCCGGCACGACGACCGCATGGCAGCATGACATCAGCTGGCAGCCCGACCACACCCTGACGCTGTTCGACAACGGCGACTCCCCGCAGGAGCATCAACAGACGCGCATCGTCCACGAGCGGATCGACTGGAGCGACCGCACGGTGCAGCTGATCTCCGAGGCGGTGCACACGCCGGCACTGCTGGCCAACAGCCAGGGCGACGAGCAACTGCTGCCGGACGGGGACTCGTTCGTCGGCTGGGGCGCCCAGCCCTACATGAGCGAATTCAACCCCGCCGGCAAGCTGGTGTTCGACGCCCTGATCGCCGCCCCGGGCGCGTCCTACCGCGCGTACACCTACCCGTGGACCGGCACCCCAGCCGCTCCCCCGGCGCTCGCGCTGCGGAGCACCGGCGCGGAAGCGCTCACCGCCTACGCCAGCTGGAACGGCGCCACCGGCGTGAGCGCCTGGCAGCTGCTCTCCGGGCCCAGCCCGACCCAGCTCTCAGCGGTCGCGACAGCGCCCAGCTCGGGGTTTGAGACGGCCATCGAGGTGAACAGCGCACAGCCCTACTTCGCCGTCGCTGCGCTCAACGTGGCCGGCCAGACGCTCGCGACCTCGGCCACAGTGCGCCGCTGAGCCGCGCGCCGGCCAGTGACGACCACGCGCCCGCCCCGCGCGGGCACCAGCGTGATGTGGTGGACCTTCACCCGCTCGCTGCGGGCACTCGGGGCCCGCAGCGATACACGCTCCAGCACCGTGCGCATGATCGCGCGCATCTCCATCATCGCGAAGCTGGCGCCTACGCAGCGGCGCGCGCCGCCGCCGAAGGGGATGAACGTGTACTGCGGCGGACTCCCCTCCAGGAAGCGCTCGGGCCGGAACGCAGCGGCGTCCGCGAACGCGTCGGAGTGCTGCACGATGTCGATCGAGGGCATCACCGTCGCCCCCGCCGGCAGCAGCCAGCCGGCGACCTCCACAGGCGCGGAAAGCTTGCGCCACACCGCGTCGATCACCGGGCGCACGCGCAGAGTCTCGTTGAGCACCGCGTCCAAGTAGCGCTCCTCGGAGCCCTCGTCCAGCTCGCGCTGCAGGCGCAGGTGGGCGGCCGGGTGGCGCAGCAGCCGCTCGAAGCACCACGCCAGGGCGGTCGTCGTCGTCTCGTGGCCGGCGACCAGCAGCGTGATCAGGTGGTCGCGCAGCTCTTCGTCGCTGAGGCCCTCCCCCTGCTCGTCGCGCGCCGCCAGCAGTAGCGTCAGCACGTCTTCACGGCCCTCGGGAGCAACGCGGTGGGCGGCGATCTCCTCATACAGCAGCCTGTCCACCTCGGGCAGCAGCCGCAGGGTGGAGAAGCGTTTCACCACCGGGTGGTCGATCAGGTGAGGGTAGGCCCACACGATCCACATCTCCACGACGCCCACCTGTGTGATCTTGCGCAGCAGCGTCCGTAGGCGCTCCAAGCGCCGCTCGTCGCTGACGCCGACCACGGTGCGCAAGATCACCTCCAACGTGATCGCCTGCATGCGCGGGCGGATCGGGAACTCCTTGCCCACCGGCCAGCGATCGACCTCGGCCGCCGTGATCTCCGCGACCCGCTCGCCGTAAGTGCGCACCGCCTCGCCGTGGAACGGGGCACTCACCAGCCGCCGGTGGCGGATGTGGCGCTCGCCGTCGAGCGTCAGCAGCGAGTGCTTGCCCACGATCGGGCCCATCACCGCGTTGGCCTCGCCTGCGCGGAGCACCTCGCGATCGCCGGTGAACACCTCCCGGATCGCCTCTGGCTGTGTAAGCACCACGACGTCGCCGATGCCCAGCGGGCGCAGCGTGAAGGTGGGGCCGTAGCGCCGCTTGCAGTAACGCGAGAGGGCCCCCGGGTAGACCGCCCACAGAGCCGACTGCGCGAGGCGCGGCAGTCGCGTGCCTGGTGGCAGGCTGGGCTGGGAGACGCGCGCGGCCTGGTCCATCTCCGACATCTTGGCAGACAAGCCGACCCGCTCGAGTCGACTGATTTGGCTGGTGGCAATGTAAAAAAATCGCCCCCAACCCTTTACAAAATAAAGTGGTAGGGGCCGGAAAGAATCAACTCCTCACCCCCCAACCCTTCACAAAATGAAGTAGTAGGGGCCAAAAAGGATCAACTTCCTCACCCATAGCACTTCACAAAATGAAGGGTTTGGGGCCGAAAAGTTAACTACCCCACCAGCTCCAGCAGCGGTTTGCACAGCGCCGGTGGGGCGACGAGGATGCCCCAGGGCAGGTCCTCGTGCTCGGGCAGCTCGACCACCTCGAGCCCGACCGCTTCGCACAGCAGGGTCCCCACGGCGATGTCCCACGGCTTCACAGTGCGCTCGAAGTAAGCGTCGTAGCGACCCGCCGCGGTCCAAGCGAGGTCGAGCGCCGCGCTGCCGAAGCGGCGGATGTCGCGCACGCGCGGTAGCACCCGCTCGAGCACCAGCGCCTGCGCGGCGCGCACGCGCGCGTCGTAGGCAAAGCCGGTCGCGACCATCGCGCTCGCCAGATCCCTCGCACGCAGGCGCAGCGCGTGGTCGCCTCCCAGCTCGATCGTCCCCTCCGAGCCGGTGAGCGTCCGACGGGCATCCCCCAAACCGGTCGTATCCACCGGTCCCGTCGTGAGCGTCGCGCGAGCGCCTCGCATCGCGCTGAACAGCTGTTCGCGGCTGGGGTCGCAGATCGCGCCGGCGAGGATCGTCCCCCCCGCGTCGCGCACCGCCACGCTCACGCACCACTGCGGAAGCCCGAACAGGAAGTTGACGGTGCCGTCGAGCGGGTCCACCACCCAGCTGAGGCCACTGGTGCCCCCCACGTGGTCGCCCTCCTCCCCCACGAAGCCATCGTGCGGGCGCCGCGCCGCGAGCAGCTCGCGGATCGCCCGCTCGGAGGCGAGGTCGGCCTCGCTCACCAGGTCAGTCGGGGTGCTCTTGCTGCTCACCTGCCGCTCGGCGCCGCGGCGCACGCGCTCGGTGAGCAGCGCTCCCGCGCACCTCGCCGCCTCGACCGCGACCTCCAGCAGCTCCTCGACGACCGGCGGCTCGGTGGCACGAGCGGGAGCGTCGCTCACGAGAATCCGGGCGGGCGGTGCTGCTCCCACGGGTGCTCGGCCTCGACCTGGCCGGCAAGCGAGAGCAGCGTCGCCTCGTCGTCGGGCCGGCCGACCAGCTGCACGGCGAGCGGGAGATGGTCGGCGTCGTCGGTGAAGCCCACCGGGATCGAGACGGCCGGCTGACCCGTGGCGTTCCAGGTGCCGAGGAAGGGGATCAGGCGGGTGCCGCCGTTCATCGTCCAAAGCATCCCGCGTCCCTCGTACTCACCGATGCGCAGGGCCGGGCGGGCGGTGCAGGGCAGCAGCAGCGCGTCGCAGTCGGCGAGTACCCGTCCCACGCGCGCGTTCAGCGTCGCTTCGGAGGCAAGCGCACGCGCGACACCTTTCTCACCCACCAATTCGCCGGCGCGCACGATGTGGCGGCTGCGGCGCTCCATCCGCTCGACGTGGCCGATGTCCGTCGCCGACTCGTAGGCGCCGCGCAGATAGCGCGCGATCAGATGGGGGCCCAGCCACGGGGGGTAGTCGGGGTCGCGCTCGACGAGCTCGTGGCCAAGCGAGCGCAGCAACTCGACGGCCTGCTCGTGAGCGCGCAGCACCCGCGCGTCGATCGGCTGCGGCAGGATTGGCTTGGTCGAGAAGGCGATCCGCAAGGGATTCGGTGCACGCCCCCCCGCTCCCCCACCCCGCGCGGCGGCCTCGCCGAAGCTGCCCTGCGCGGGCGGCGTTTGCGCCGTGAGGTCGAGGAACAGCGCGGCATCGCGGACGTTGCGCGCGATCGGCCCGTACACGGCAAGACCGTGCCACCCGTACAGCTGCTCGGTGTGGGGGGCGAGCGAGATGCGGTGGCGCGAGGGCTTGATCCCGAACAGCCCGCAGAAGCTCGAGGGAATACGGATCGAGCCGAGACCGTCGGAGCCGAGCGCGGCGCCGATCAGACCGGCGGCGACCGCCGCGCCCGAACCGCCCGAGGAGCCGCCCGAGGTGTGCTCGAGGTTCCAGGGGTTGCGCGTGATGCCGAAGGTGGGGGTCTCGGTGAACGGCCACAGAGTCAGCTCGGGCACGTTGGTCTTGCCGAGCACGATCGCGCCAGCCTCGCGCAGGCGGCGCACGACCTCCTGATCGGCACTCGCGACCCGCTCGGCGGCGCGCGTGCCGTAGGAGGTGACGTCGCCGGCGACGTCGGTGTCGTCCTTGATCGCGATCGGCACCCCGAGCAGCGGGCGTTCCCCCCCGGCCCCGCGCCGGGCATCGGCCTGGTCGGCTTCGAGCAGCGCGCGTTCGGCGAAGACGGTCTTGTAGGCGTTCAGCTGCTTGTCATAACGCTCGATCCGGCCGAGGTAGAGCTCGACGAGCTCGCGCGAAGAGACCTCCCCCGCGGCGATCAGCTCCGCCTGTCGGGCGATCCCGGCGAAGGCGAGGTCGGCGGCGTCCATCCGCGCATCCTGACAGAAGCAGAGATGCCCCGGCTCGCCAGCTAAACCGGCGTGATCGGGTTGTGCCGCGCCGGCCACTCGCGGCGGCGGCCGGCCGCCAGAGCGAAGCGGCGGATCAGCTCCGTGCGCAGCTCATCGGGCTCGATCACCGCGTCGACGACCAACTCGGAGGCGAGATGCAGGATGTCGATGTCGGCGGCGTACTCGGCGCGCAACCGCTCGGTCTCGGCGGCGCGCTCGGCCTCGTCGGCGATCGCCTGCAGCTGGTTGTAGTAGACGGCGTTGATCGCCGCCTGCGGGCCCATCACCGCGATCGAGGCGCTCGGCAGCGCGATGCAGCAGTCGGGGTCGAAGGCCGGCCCCGCCATCGCGTACAGCCCGGCCCCGTACGCCTTGCGCACGATAACCGAGATCTTCGGCACGGTCGCTTCGCTGACGGCGCTGATCATCTTCGCGCCGTGGCGGATGATCCCTTGGCGCTCGACCTGCGTGCCGATCATGAAGCCAGGCACGTCGGCGAGGAACAGCAGCGGCACGTTGAAGGCGTTGCAGGTCCAGATGAAGCGGGCGGCCTTGTCGGCGGAATCGACGAACAGCACGCCGCCCTTCACCTTCGGCTGGTTGGCGACGATCCCGACGGGCTGGCCCTCCAGGCGCGCGAAGCCGACGATCAGCTCCTTCGCCCAGCGCGCGTGGATCTCCATGAAGGAGTCGGCGTCGAGCAGCGCGTCGAGCAGCAGCTTCATGTCGAACGGCTTGTTCTCGTCGGCGGGGATCAGCTCGCCGATCGGGGTGTGGGAGCGAGGGGCGAGGGATTCGGCGGCGAACCCGGTGGCGCTATCGGTGTTGGGGATGGAGGAGGAGGGGGGGCAGTTTGTGGCAGAGCCGGCGGGGATGAGCGAGAGTGGGGCCTGCTCGCAAGGAACGAGCGAGGGTGGGGCCTGTTCAAAGTTGCCCGGCAGATAGGAGAGGTAGCGCGCCGCGGCGTCGATTCCCTCCTCGTCGCTTGCCACCAGCACGTGCCCGCAGCCGCTCACGCCCGTGTGCATCCGCGCGCCGCCCATCTCCTCGAGCGTCACGTCCTCGCCAATCACCATCTGCGCCATCCGCGGCGAGCCGAGGTACATCGAGGCGTTGCCGTCGCGCATGATCACGATGTCGCAGAACGCGGGGATGTAGGCGCCGCCGGCGGCGGAGGGGCCGAACAGCACGCACACCTGCGGCACGAGGCCGGAAAGCTTCACCTGATTGTGGAAGATCCGCCCCGCCCCGCGGCGCCCCGGGAACATCTGCACCTGCTCGGTGATTCGCGCCCCGGCGGAGTCCACCAGGTACACCATCGGCGCGCGCAGCTCCAGGGCGCGTTCCTGCACGCGCAGGATCTTCTCGACCGTCTTCGGGCCCCACGAACCGGCCTTCACGGTGGGGTCGTTGGCCATCAGCGCGACGGGGCGGCCACCGATCCGACCGAGGCCGCTCACCACGCCATCCGCCCCCAACCCATCCTCCTGCCAGTTGGCCAGCAGCGCCTCCTCGGCGAACGTGCCGGGGTCGAGCAGCCGCGCTACGCGCTCGCGGACCGGCAGCTTGCCCTGCTCCTTCGCCTTATCGTGGTGGCGGGTCGGACCGCCCCTCAGGGCGCGCTCGGTGGCGCCGCCCAGGGCGCTCACGGACGCGGCGGGTGGGTGGGCCACCAATTCTTCCGGTGGCGACGGCGCCCGCGCGCGAGGTTGCGTTCGTGACGCGCCTGTTGCCGGGCTTCGACCAGTTCGAGGTCGGAGGCGGGCCCGAACAGCCGCCAGGCGTCGCGCACCACTGGCAGCAGCGTCACGCCGATCACCCACCCCGGCCAGAACTCGGCCGGCGGGCCGCTCGCCACCCAGATGCCGACGCTCAGCGCCGACACGCCCAGCGAGCCGCCCGCCTCCTGCGCGAGGCGGCGGCGCAGATGCGACTTGCGCTTGACCAGCGCGCGCTTCACCGAGGTCGAGCTGACCGGCAGGTCGGCGCGCAGCTCGTCGAGATCGGCGCGCGTGGAGGCTCTGTACGCCTCGCCGACGCGATCCTCCAGCTCCTCGGAAGTCAGCCGTCCCGCGCCGGCGTGCTCGCGCAGCTCATCGATCACCTGCTCACGCTCGTCGTCCGCGACGCGCAACTTCGACAGGTCGCTCATACCTTGAATGTAACCTACAACGCCGGGTTGGGCTCGGGCTCCGCGCCGGCATAGGTATAGAAGCCTGTTCCCGACTTGCGCCCCAACCATCCTGCCGAGAGCATCTTGCGCAACGTGGGCGGACAGGCGAAGCGCCGTTCGCTGAACTCCTCCAGCAGCACGTCGCAGATCGCCCCCAGCGTGTCCAGGCCGACGAAGTCCGCGAGCAGCAGCGGCCCCATCGGGTGGCCGGCGCCTGCCTTCATCGCCGCGTCGATCTCGACCACCGAGCCGACCTGCTCTTCCAGGGCGCGCATCGCGTCCAGCATGTAGGGCACCAGCAGGCGGTTGACGATGAACCCGGCTTTGTCGCGCGTGGGGATCGCCAGCTTGCCCTCCGAGCCGATGAACTCGAGCGCCGTGTTGAGCGTCTCCTGAGAGGTCGTTACGCAGCGCACCACCTCGACCAGCTGCATCACCTGCGCCGGATTGAAGTAGTGCAGCCCGACGAACCGCTCCGCGCGCGAGGTCGCCGCCGCCTGGTCGATCACCGCCAGCGAGGAGGTGTTGGTCGCGAAGATCGCCTGCGGCTTGACGATTGCATCGACCTCCCGCCACATCTCGAGCTTCAGCGGCAGGCTCTCGGTGATCGCCTCGATCACGAGGTCGCAGTCGGCGAGGTCGCGGTAGTCCACCGTGCCCGCGATGCGCGCCCTCACAGCGTCAGCATCCTCCTGGGAGCTCTTGCCCTTCTCGACCGCGCGTGCCAGCTGCTTCTCGATCTTGCCGGTGCCCTTGGCGAGCGTCGCCTCATCGACCTCGCGCAGCACCACCGCGTAGCCGGCCTGCGCGGCCACCTGGGCGATGCCGTGGCCCATCAGTCCCGCTCCGAGCACGCCCACCTTCTCGATCTGCGCCATCGTGACCTCCGCTCGCTGTTGCTCCACTTGAAGGAGCGGGAGCCTACCGGGAAGGGTCGGGTGCGAGGGGAACACCCGGCGACCTGGCTCGCGCGCTCGCGATCCCGTCCGGCGCCCGCCCGTCGGGTTTGTGTCCTCGGCAACACGGCCCGCGGCGAGGGTCAACATCTTTTGCCAAACGTTGGGAAGGTTTGTCCAGCTTTGGAGTCTCCTGCGAATAAAGCCCCGACCAGAGGAGGCATTGTTATGCCCAACCGAAGGCACTTCTCGACCACGATCGCCGCGGCGCTTGCCTGCGTGGCGATTGCTCCGGGGGCGGCCTCAGCGTTTGACCACCCCTTCATCGGACAGTTCCAGTCGATCACCTCGATCGCCAGCACCGTACCGGCCAATGGGGACGTGAATCCCTATGGAATCGCCACTGTTCCCAGCAGCACCGGCGCGCTGGTGCGTGGGAACACGCTCGTCAGCAACTTCAACAACGAAGAAAACCTCCAGGGAACCGGCACGACGATCGTGCAGATCACCCCGGCGGGGGCGCTCTCCGTCTTCGCCAAGATCAAGCCCTCGGCGCTCCCCGGCCCCTGCCCCGGCGGCGTGGGCCTGACGACCGCACTCGCGATCCTGCCCGGCGGGTTTGTGGTGGTCGGCAGCCTGCCCACGAGCAACGGCCAGGCGGCCACCGCACAGGCGGGATGTCTGATCGTGCTCGACGAATGGGGTCACGTGGTGCAGACGATCTCCGGCCCTCCGATCAACGGCCCCTGGGACATGACCTCGGTCAACCAGGGCTTTGGCGCCACGCTGTTCGTCACCAACGTGCTCAACGGCACCGTCGCCTCGGGTGAAACCCCCACCAACGGAGGCACCGTGGTGCGCATCCGCGTGCAGCCCCGCTATCGCCGGTTGCGAGTTATGAGTGAGGAAGTGATCGCCGAAGGCTTCCCCGAGCGCACCGACCCCGCGGCGCTCGTGGTTGGCCCCACCGGCGTGGGGCTGGGCGAGGAAGGCACGCTGTACGTCGCCGACACCCAGGACAGCCGGATCGCCGCCGTCCCCGGCGCGCTCTACCGCCAGACGCCGCAGGGCGAAGGCGGGATCACGGTGGCCACCGGCGGCTACCTGAACAGCCCGCTGGGCCTCACGATCACTCCCAACGACGACATCCTCACCGCCAACGGCGGAGATGGCAACCTCGTCGAGACCACCCCGGTGGGGGCCGAGTTCCAGCCCTTTGACACCGGCGCGGGCGGAGGCGGGCTGTTCGGACTCACGATCGCACCCCATAACCAGGGCGTGCTGTTCGTCAACGACACCAATAACACGCTCGAACTGCTGCACTGAGCGGAGGGGTCCACGCGGCTGGGCGGGCCATTGCTTCGGCCCGTCCAGCTCGACCGATGCTTGCCGCGCGCCCCACCGGCTCGGAGTACGCTTCCAGGCATGCCCACCGACCAGGACTTCGACCTCTCCGCCGCCGGCCTGCGCGCGGACGGTACCGACCTTCGGATCTCCGTCGAGGTGCTGGCGAGCAAGCTCGAAGAGTCGCTGCCCGGCCGTGCCCGCGTGGAGCGGCGCGGCGGCGGTCTGTTGGGGCGCGGCCCCAAGCGCGTGCGCGAGGTGCGGGTCGAGCTGGGCGGCAACGACTACCAGCTGACGGTCGCCGACGACCGCGTCGAGGGCTCCCGTGAGCGCCAGGTGGGCGGCATCTCAATCAAGCGCGAGACGCTCACACCCGACGAGTGGGTGGCCGCCCTGACCGCCGACCTGCGGGCGGAGGCCGAGCGCAGCGCCGAGGCGCGCGCGGCGCTGCAGAGGCTGCTGGGCTGATGGCGCGGCGGCGGGACAACAAGGGGGCGGAAGGAGCCGAAGGCGACGAAGCGGACGGAGCCGCCGGCGCCGAAATGGCGGACCCCGGGGCCACGGCCGCCGAGCAACAGGAGTCGCTGCAGCGAATCGAACGGGGGGGGATCACGGTTGCGGCCGAGCGGCGCCTGAGCGAGCTGCGCGAGAAGGGCGGCCTGTTCACCTCCGACCTCTCCGTCAACGGGTGGGCGCTCGCTCACCAGCTGGGGTTGCGCCCGCTCTCGCAGGTGATGGGCAGCTCGATCTACCAGATGGGCTACCAGGGCGCCTGGGGCGGCGAATGGGGCGGTGTCGGCGGTATGGGCCTCGCCCAGACCTACATGATCGAGCTCACAACGCTCTCGCAGGCACTCAACGAGGTGCGTACGCGCGCGCTCGGGCGGCTGGCCGAGGAGGCCAAGCATGTCGGCGCCGACGCGGTCGTGGAAGTGAACACGCGCGCCGGCGAAAGCAGCCTGGAAACAGGGACGGTCTCGCTCGAACACACCGTCTTCGGCACCGCCGTCAGCCGCGAGGGCGAGCCGTCCAACGCCGACACGCGCAGGGGCGACGGCGGGGCGCATGGCGGCAGGGAGCATGGAAGTAAGCAGCATGCAAGCGGGAGACATGGAGGCGGGCGGCCGGTGCTCACCGAGCTGTCGGTGGCCGACTTCTCAAAGCTTGTGCGGGGCGGCTTCGAGCCGCTCGGAATCGTCGCCTGGAGCTCGGTGTTCTTCGCCAGCTACAGCTACGGCTCGGGGATGGGGGTCGGCGGGGGCATGATGTCGGTCGGAGCAACGCAGAACTTCGAGCTGCGCGAGTTCACGCAGGCTTTCTACAACGCGCGCGAGAGCGTGATGGGCGAGCTGAACGCGCAGGCATCCTCGATCGGCGCCTCCGGCATCGTCGGCGTGCGGATCGGTCATCGCGCGGTGCCCCACACACTGCAGGGCGGGATGAACACACGCGAGCGCAGCGGCTTGATGGTGACGTTCAACGCGATCGGCACCGCGATCCTCCAGACCGGCGAGGCAACCCTGTATCCCCCCGAGACAACGATCGATCTGACATCCTGAACACGAGCCCGGGAGCCCAAAAAACGTATGAGTGACAGCGAGCAGCAGACAGAGACCTACGATCCCTCCTCCCTGGAGGGCGTCCCCGAGGCCGGCCGCGCCCGCCTGCAGCAGAACCGCGCGGGTTTGTTCACCTCCGACCTCAGCGTCAACGAGTTCCTGCTGATCAAGCAGGCCGGCTTCGACCCCGTCGGCCTCGTGGTCGGCAGCTCGATCTACCACATCGGCATCCAGATGGCGGGTTGGAAGAAAAGCCAGGAGCTGAAAGTGCTCTCCGAGGCGATGTATGGAGCGCGGCAGCTGGCGATGACCCGGATGGAGGAGGAGGCCGACCAGCTCGGCGCCGACGGCGTCGTCGGCGTGCGCCTGGACATCGGCCGCTACGAGTGGGGCCAGGACATGGCCGAGTTCATCGCGATCGGCACGGCCGTCAAGCACCGCGAGGGCGAGATGCACCGCGCCCCCAACGGCCGCCCCTTCACCAGCGATTTGTCGGGGCAGGATTTCTGGACGCTGCTGCGCACCGGGCACCGCCCGGTGGGGATGGTGATGGGTAGCTGCGTCTACCACGTCGCCCACCGCGGGATGCTCCAGTCGATGGCCCAGACCGGGCGCAACGTCGAGCTGCCCAACTTCACCCAGGCGCTGTACGACGCGCGAGAGCTGGCGATGGAGCGGATGCAGAGCGAGGCGCAAACGCTCACCGCCGAGGGGATCGTCGGCGTGAAACTCAACGAGACCAGCCACGGGTGGGGCAGCCACACAATCGAGTTCTTCGCGCTCGGCACCGCGATCGTGCCGCGCGAGGGCCACGATGAGGCAATCGAGCCACCCACCCCGGTGCTGGACCTGAGCTGAGGGTCACTCGGCGCAGCGCTTTACATCTTAAAAACGGACCCAAACCCTTTACAAAATGAAGTGGTTATGGGCCGAAAAAGGAAACTGAAACGGAGCCACTATGAGCATCGTCACCACCGAAGACCGCGGCGTCGTCCGCCACGTCGTGCTCAACCGCCCCGAGAAGCGCAACGCCATGAGCCAGGAGCTGCTGCGCGCGCTCGCGCACGCGCTGCGCGAGGCAGCAGCCGCCGACGAGGTCCACTGTGTGGTGCTGCGAGGCGAGGGCAAGGTGTTCTCGGCCGGCGTCGACCTCGTCGAGCTGGCCGCCTCCTCGGGGACCCCGGGCAGGCTGCGCCCCTTCCGCGAAACCTTCCTGGAGTGCGCCAACCTCTGCGAAGAGATGGCCAAGCCGGTGATTTGCCAGATCCACCACACCTGTGTCGGCGGGGCCCTGGAGGTCGCGCTCGGCTGCGATCTGCGGATCGCCTCCGACGACTCTCAGTTCAGCCTGCCCGAGGTAAAGTTCGGGATCATCCCCGACGTCGGCGGCTCCAGCCGACTGCCGGCGGTCGTCGGTCTCGGCCGTGCCAAGGAGCTGATCATGACCGCGCGCACGATCGACGCCGCCGAGGCCGAGCGCATCGGCCTCGTCAACCGCGTGGTGGCACCAGCGGAGCTCGAACAGGCGACGCAGGCGCTCGTCGACGAGCTGCTCGCCAACTCGCACGTAGCGGTCGGCCGCGCCAAGCGCGTGATCGACGCCTCAGCACGCCCGGCGCTCGCCGCGACCCTGGAGATGGAGGTCGCGGTGCAGGAGTACTGCGTGGCGGCGATGCGCGAGCTCGCGCGAGCTGAGCAGGCTAATGGCGTCCCGGCCCACGCCGAGAAGGTTGGTTGAAAGCGGTCGTGCGCAAGCCGTCGGCGCCGAGTTGGAAAGCCGTGCGCAGGTTAGTCGCGAATCTCCTGGAGGCCCCCGTTCCGCTCCTGGCCATGATCGGTTTCGCTCGCCTGGACCTACGGCACGTCGCCCACCGGACGATCGGCAAGACAGAGGCCGTTGAGCTGCAGCCAGTGTCGCTCGTGAGTCTCACCGGGCTTTGACCAGGGGCGCGTGAGGCCGACCATCAGGAATGCGTCGACGCCTCGGCGCAGGCGTCGGCTGACATCGTCGACCACGCCCGTCTTGATCGTTTGGTGGTCGTCCTCGAAGAAACGGACGTCTTTGACCGAGAGGTAGGTGGGCGGTTCGGTGTCCTCGTAACGGAGCTGAAGCTTGCCGTACCTATTGATCTCGAAGACTGGGCGGCTCGCGGCGCGCAGTACGGCCAGTGACTTCCCGCCGTGGCCGGGCTCTATCGCGTACGTCCGGCCGACCCGCTCGAGTTCAGAGCCGAATGCGCGGCCCAGATCGGGCGTGTGCAGCACTGTCAGCTGTTCCAGAAAGAGGTCGCCGTCCAGATCCTCCTGGTGGTGGGCGTGGTGGGACTTGAAGAGGTGATCCTCGGTCTCCGGCGGCGAGGGGTTCGGCGTGATCGCGCCGATGTCCACCAAAGCTCCCATTCCGAATGGGCCGCCCGCTTCGCGCAACAGCTCACGAGTGAGCGGATCGCTCGGCGGCGTCGTCGGGCGAATGTGCTCGAGCGTCAACGGATCGAACCCGGCGACGCAAACGCGCGGAGCTTCCATCCGCGTGACGTGGTTGACGACGATCTTCATCGCTTCAGAGATGCACGGCGCGAACGTCGGGCCAACGAGTGGCGAGGTACTCGCACACCAGTCGCCGGTGGCAGTGTTCTGCAGTAGCCTCGCTGCACAGCAGCGCCGTGCGCTGCTCGAAGGAGGCCGGCGACAGCGCCTCATCGATGCGGCGGCGCTCCATCAGCGCCATGAACTCGGTCTCGTACGCGGCCCAGTCGCCTTTACGCTTCTTGTAGGCGTCGAGGATCTCCTGGGTGGGAGCGAGCAGCGGCTGGTGATCGTAGGTGGCGCCCACGAGCTCGCGGGCGAAGTAGGGAAGATCCTGCGCCTTGGCGAAGCCGGCGAGCTGTGAGGTGTTGTTGAGCCGCACATCGAGCAGACGCTCGACACGGGCGTCGGCTAGCCGTGCGAAGAAGCGCTCAGCGGTCGTCTGCGTGAAACCGATCGTGTAGATCTCCATGACAGCTCATCATGCCCGAACAGCGTGTCCTGCGCATTCGTATCTCCCAACTCGACCGACCGCTCGACCAATACGTCCCCGTCCGGGAGGATGTGGCGCAGTTCGGCCCCTTTCTCGCACAGGACTTTGCCGACCAGGAGCCTGCGATGACATTCCCGCGGCTGGCCACAGCTGCACAGCAGCGCGAGACGGTGCTCGGACGCGCCGCGGAGAAGCCGGTCGATCGCATCGGTGAAGGCTGGCTCCTGGGCCATCATGCCGTAGAGGGCGTGGCCTTTGGCGTCCAGCTGGTCGTCGCGTTGCGGACGCCCGCCGAGCTCCAGGCCGAGGAACACGTAGCGGACGCCGCGCCCCTCCATCGTGGCTTGCAGCTCCTCGCGGTTGAAGTGCGGCGCAAAGCGCGAATAGGGATGGGAGCGCACATCCACGAGATAGGCGACCTGGTGGCTCTGCACCAGAGCGACGAACGCCTCGAGGTCGTGGTTGGAGTGCCCCACAGTCCACACGGCGGGTGGCGTCGACATTCGTTCATGCTACGACCATTGCCCGACGGTATCGGTGAGATATTGATCCGTGCGCGCGCGCAGAGCGTAGGAAGCTACCTCGCCTGAGTCGCTCGGCTCGGGAACCCAAAAAGCGCGGGGTCGCGGAACCCGAAAGCGCGCGATCGAGAGGTCAAAAAGACGATGAGGGCACCGGCTTCCATCTCCACCGGTCTCGCCCGGCGGCGAGGGGCGCCGGCGCGGCTGCACAAGCTGGCGGACGAGGAGCTCATGGCGCTCGTCCAGGCCGGCAACGCCGACGCGTTCGAGACTATCTACGACCGCCATTGCGACGCCGCCTTCTCGCTGGCGTACCGCATGTGCGGTCGGCGCGCGAGCGCCGAGGACGTCCTGCAGGAAGCGTTTTTGGCGCTGTGGCGTACCGGCGCGCGCTACGACTACACGCGCGGAAGCGTGCGCAACTGGATCCTGCGCATCGCGCACAACCGCGCGGTCGACGCGCTGCGCCGCGGCGTGGTGCGCGAGGGTCGCCTCTCCTACGATGAGGGTCTGCTCGAACGGGTCCCCAGCTCCGAGCACACCGAGACCCAGGTGCTCCACTCAGAGCAGGCTCAGGAGGTTCAGGGCGCACTGCGCGCGCTACCGCGAGAGCAGAGCCGGGTGGTGGAATTGGCGTACTTCGGCGGGTTCACGCACACCGAGATCGCCTCGATGCTGCAGATGCCGGTCGGTACCGTGAAGGGTCGCATGCGGCTGGGGCTCGCCAAGCTGCGGCTGACGCTGGACGAGGAGGAGGTGGCGCGGTGAGCGAACAGCAGGATCCGCAGAGTCCTGTCGAAGGGTGCTGCGGCGACGCCGCGGTGTACCTGCTCGGCCTGCTCGACGAGCGCCACAGCGCCGCCTTTATGGAGCACGCGCGGCGCTGCTCGGTGTGCAGCGACGAGCTCGAGGCGCTCGCACCGGCGGTCGACCGACTCCCCGCGACGGTCCCCCACGTCGCCGCCCCGGGCCACGTCAAGCAGCAGGTGATGACAGTCGTGCGGGGCGAGACCAGCGCGGCGCGAAACGTCACTCCCCGCCCGCGCAGAGCGCGCGGGCGGTTCGCCGTGAGCCGTCCGGCGCTGGCGCTCGCCGGCGCGGGGCTGGTCGCGGCGGGCGTCGCGGTCGGCGGGCTGTCCACACCCTTCGGGGGCGGCGGCACACCGGCCGGCGAGAGCGCGGGGCGAGTGGTGAGCGCCGACGTCACGCTTGCGGGCACCAGCGCCAAGCTGCACCAGAGCGGCGGGCACACGTGGCTGACCTTGTCCGATATGCCCGCACCATCCTCCGGACATGTCTATGAGGTGTGGGTGAAATACCCCGGGCACACGCCGCCCCAGCCGACCGACAGCCTATTCACCCCCACAACCTCCGGCACCTCGACGGTCGATGTGCCGGGCGGCGCCGGCGCCAGCGTGGTGATGGTCACGCAGGAGCCCGACGGGGGCACCTCGCGGCCGACCAGCGCGCCGGTCATCGTCGCGCACCTGAGCTGACACACCCAGCGGGCCGCCAGTCGACGGGCCCCGCCACCAGCGTGTGGCTGCCCAGCGGCCGGCCGAGAATCTCCCGCGCGCGGCGGGCACAGGCGATCAGCGCCGGGAGATCGATGCCGGTCGCATAGCCCATCTCGTGCAACATCGAGACGAGGTCCTCGGTGGCGATGTTGCCGGTCGCGCCGGCCGGGACGGGGCAGCCGCCGAGCTCGCCGAAGGAGGTCTCGAAGCTCGTGATCCCGGCCTGCAACGCAGCGTACGCGTTGGCGAGACCGGCGCCGCGCGTGTTGTGGAAGTGCGCGGTCAGCTCGATCGCGTCCGCGCCAGCCGGCATCGCCGTGCCGCGCGCCTTCGAAGTGGCCCCCTCTGCGTCCGCGCCGCCGGCGCTTGCCGCCTCCACCTGTGCCCCCCCGAGACGCTCGAACGCGAGCGCGAAGAACTCGCCCACCTGCCGGGGATTTGCCATCCCCGTGGTGTCGCCGAAGCCGATCTCCTGCGCGCCAGCGTCGCGCAGGCGGGCCGCTATGCCGAGCACTCTCTCCGCCGGGACATGACCCTCGTAGGGGCAGCCGAACGAGGTCGAGATCACACCCTCGCAGCGCAGGCCCTCCTCGCGGGCGCGTCCCAGCACCGCCTCCACCCCCGACAGTGACTCCGCGATCGAGCGGTTGACGTTCTTGCGGTTGTGCGTCTCGGAGGCGGAGAGGAAGACGTTGATCTCGTCGAACGCCGGGCGTGTCCGCGCAACGTGCTGGCCGCCCGCCAGCAACGCGGGATCGTCGGCGCGGCCGAGGCGTTCCCGTAGCTCCAGCGCCCGCTCCAAACCCCGCTCGTTGGGGATCAGCACGCTCACCGAAACCTCCGCGGGGATGCTCACGCGCGCGAGCACCTGCTCGGCGTCGGCCAGCTGCGGAATCACGTCGGGACGCACGAAGCTCGTCACCTCCAGCCGCTCAAGGCCAGTGCGCGCGAGCGCGTCGATCAGCTCGACCTTGCGCGCGGTCGGGATCGCCTCAGGCTCGTTCTGAAAGCCGTCGCGCGGGCCCACCTCGCGGATGCGGATGGCGTCTGCCATCTCTAATCCATATCCGCCGATCGCATAGGCCCCCTACCGATTGGCCCATGCTTATTTTGAGCTACCGATCGCCGCATGCGGCGACCGAAGCCGGGAGACACTCGCCTCCGACCGATTCGGGAGACACTCGCTGCGCTCGCATCCCCGAATCGACCAGCATCCCCGTTTCGGCCAGCGAGTCCGCGCATGCGCGGACTCGTTCCGAACCGTGCATGCACGGTTCGGCCAGCCGGCGCATGCGCCGGCTGGAACATCACCACATCGACAGGCCGCCGCTCACGCCGAGCGTCTGGCCGGTCACGTACGAGGCGTCCTCACAGGCCAGGAACGCGATCGCCGCGGCAACCTCCTCCGGCTCGCCGGAGCGTTTGAGCTGCGTGGTGTCGACCATCCCCTGCTTCAGCCGCTCGCCGATCTCGCCGTACACCAGCGGCGCGGCGTTCAGCAGCGGCGTCTCGATCGGGCCGGGGGCGACCGCGTTGACACGCACCTGGTAGCGCGCCGCCTCGCGCGCGATCGCCTTGGTGAAGCCGATCACGCCAGCCTTGGCGGCGCTGTAGATCGCCGAGCCCTGCGAGCCCACGCGGCCGGCCTCCGAGGAGACGTTGACGATCGCCCCCCGCTTGCGCTCCTGCATGCCAGGCAGCACCGCGTGGGTGACCGCGATCACCCCGCGCAGGTTGACGCCCAGCACGAAGTCCCACAGCCCGGGGTCGGTTTTGACGAAGAACGAGAACAGGTCGGTGCCGGCGTTGTTGACCAGCACGTCGATCAGCCCGAGTTGCTCCTCGGTGGCCTTCACCGCCGCGGCGATCGAGTCGAGGTCGGTGACGTCCATCGCGAGGCCCACGCCATCCAGCTCGCCGGCGACCGCGCGCGCGCCCTCCTCGTTGAGGTCGCCCACAGCCACGCGCGCGCCCTCGGCCGCCAGCCGCCGCGCGGTGGCGGCGCCGATCCCCGACGCGCCGCCGGTTATGAGTGCGATCTTTCCCTCAAGCCTCATTATGTAACCGGGACTAAGGGTAGTGGTCTCGGGCGCTCAGTGCGTGTGGAGCTCGGTCTGCTGGCTGATGGCCGCGGCGAGCTCGCGCCCCACTGGGAGCGGGCTCATCCGCGACCACCCAAGCCGCGCGCAAGGTCAAGGCCCGAGCGGGCGGACAGGATGGCTACGCGGGCAGCAGCTCCAACGCGTCGACGTGCCGAGGGCGCATCACCGAGAAGTGGCGATGGTCGAGCGTCGCCAGCTTCGGCTCACCCAAGCGCTCGACCACGGCGAGGACGGCGGCGTCGACGAAGCCGACGCGCAGGTCGGCGTAAACGCGCATCAGCTCCTGCACACGAACGTAGTCCTTCTCGCCCAGGTCGATCACGTCGAGCTCCCCACGACGAACCGTCTCCAGCAGTGCCGGGAACGCATCGGGTCCAACCTGCCGCGTCAGGAGGTGGTCCAGCTCGACCAGAACCGGGGCGATCGTCACACGTCGCTCGCGCGGCAGTCCAAAGAGCCCTGCGCAGGCCGTGTGATCCTGGTCGCCGGCATCGAGCGCAGCGACGATCGGGCCCGTGTCTAAGACGAGCGCCAAGGCTCGGGCTCGAAAATGTCCTCGCTGGCCAGGCGCGATAGATCGCTGCGACCCGAACGGAATGCGCCGATCAACGAGAACGGAGGCTGCTGGGGCACGTCTCCCAACTCGTGCTCGATCGCCTCGCGCACGACCTGCGCCACCGACACCCCACGCTCGCTCGCCCGGCGCTTGGCACGTTCGATCAGCTCCGGCTCAGCCTGAATCATCAGCCTCTGCATCATAGTGAAAGCATGATAGCAATGGCGAGAGTAGTGATCGTCCGCCCCTCCCACAGCAGCGTGGGAGCCGAGCGGCGTTTCGGTGCTCAGTTGGTGGTGGGTTGGGTTTGGTGGTTGATGGTGCGCTGGACCTCCTCGCCTCGGGGGGTGAGCCGCCAGGCGTTGGGCTCTCCCCTGGCGTGGCCTCCACCCGCGTTGGCGAGGAGCCCGAGGTGCTCGAGGCGGACCAGGAGCTTTGAGATCTGCCCCTGGTCGCTGACACCGGCTGCTTGCGCGACCTCGCGGTTGCTCGCCCCCGGCACCCCCGCGACCGCCGCCAGCACCCGCACCGTGCGGTACGTCAACCGCATATCCAGCCCCCGCAACGGATCGGCCAACGGGGCAGGCGTACGGCGACGCCTCGCTACCGGCCGGCGCATCTCACGCTCCGCTAACGCCCGCCCCCGGTAGGGCAGCACGATCATGCCCATCAACGGGCCCAGCAACCCAACCATCGCCGCAGGCCCGGGATCGCTCAGCCGCGCGTGCAGCACCGCCAGCACCGCACCAACCACCCCCTCCGCCGTCAACCGCGTCAATCCCTCCGCAGCCCTCGGCTCCAGCCGCCCGCGATCCACCACATCGATCAGGACACCCACCACCCGTCGCCGGCGCACAAGTGCGACCGGCCCCGCGCCGAGCGTGTCAACCACCGCGAGCCGCCCCAGACCGGGCTCATCCTCCAGGAACTCCAACAGCGCGCGCAACCCTGCTCGTACCCCATCAACCCAGCCACCATTCGCCTCGAACGCCGGGACCACACGCGCGGCCGCACGCTCCACCGCCACCTCGAACGCCGCCAAAAAGCAATCCTCCCGGTCGCTGAAAAGCTCGTAGAACGTCCTGCGCGACACGCCCGAGCGCGCCACCACGTGCGCGACCGTGCAACGCGCCACACCCAGTTCTCCGACCACTTCGACCATCGCCGCGATCACCCTCGCACGCTGCAACGCCCCCACATCAACACAACCTTCCTCACCGCCCGCGTTCCTCTCAGGCGCCCTCGCCACCGGACGCCCCCGCCTGCTCCGGGCCGTACCCGCCCCGCTCGCGATCGTCCGCGCCACCGACGACACCGCCTCTTACCGTCCTTTCTTCGCCTTCTGCGACCGCTGCTTGTGCCGCGCCCTCTTCTTGTGCTTCGTCCGCACTGCTTTACCGCACCCGGTGACCGCGATCTTCGTGCTCTGCTTGATCACCGCACCGTTCTGCGCGACGAATTCGGTCGGCATCGCCAGCTTCTGCTTACACAGGTTCCCAAGCGCTGCCAGCGCCGACTCGGGGCCCTCCGGCAGCTTCAATTCGAAGCTCCCTACTGGGACGTCAGGCACCGTCGCGAACGTGCTGCTCGTGATCCCCTGCTTACTGATGAACGTTTCCCCATGCAGATCGACAGTCACACCGTCCTCGCCCTTCAACACCACGATCAGTTCCGGGAACTTCGCGCCACCATGCGACACGAAGTACGCCGGACCCGACAGGCCACCCGCCAGAATCGGCGTACTCGCGACCGCTTCCCCGACCCTCGACGCCGCCGGACAGCCTTCCGGGTTCGCGTCGAACACCGCTTCGGTGCAGGCCTTCTGCAACGTCGTCAACCGCGACGGCAGCGCCTTGGGGAGTTCCACTTTGACCTTCGCGATGTTCGCCTGCGTCCCCGCGGGGCCGTTCGGGTAGGTCAGCTTCACATCGAGACTCGCCCCATCCAACCTGGAGGTCTTCCCCGAGGTGGAGACCGTGAACCCCGGCTTGAACCCAAGCGACGCGCAGTTGGTGACCTGGAACGGTGTCTGCACGCTCGCGCTCGCGCCTTCGGTGCTGGTCATCGTGCCCGTCAACTTCATCGGGCTGCAGTTCGTTGGGTTGAACGTGAATTCCGGCTTATCCACCGTCACATTCACATGCTGGATCTGCAGCGGGATACCGTCCTTGATCGTCGGCAGCGGATCGCTGACGATGTGCAGAGCCGCGGTCGTCGAGTCGACTTCGATCTTTGCGCGGACCACGACATCTCCGAGGTCGAACGGGCCCGCTTTGGCGGGGTTCAGGATCGACAGCCCGAACGGCGCGCCCTTGTACGGGCCGGTGATGAACACCTGGCCGCCTTCCACCGTGAGCGGCGCGTTCCCCAAACCCGCGCTGACGACCGTGTGCCCGATCAAGCTCGCCGCTGGGCAGGCGCCTTCGGAGGCCTGCGGTTCCGGGCACAAAGTCACCTTCGAGAGCGACCCGACCAGCCCGGGTGGGAACTGCACCGACAGGCCAGCCAGCGTCTGATCCGCATCCGGGCGGGTCATCGTCAACGTGAACGGGGAGAACGCACCGGCCTGCAGATTCGTCGAGCCCGCCTGGAACCCCGGCGTGAAAGGCCGCGGATCCGCACACGGCGACCCGTTCGGACCGGACGTGATCTGGAACGTCGAAGAGGGTTCCGCCGGCGCGTTGCCCGACCACGGCGCGATCGACGCCTTCGTCGTATACGAGCCGCACAACGCCGGGGTCGCCAACGGCGCCCGCGACCCACCGAAGAAGTGCAGCGTCAAGTCTTCGAACGGCAGTTGCGGCGTATTGTCGAACGTCGAGACCAGCTGGCCGGTGACCGGGTCCGGCGTCACTTCTCCGGCGACCTTCACCAGCGTCCCCGACACCGGGTCCTGCGCCACCACATACAGCGCCACCAGCGACCCGAACGGGTTTGTATCCTGCGTCGCCAGATACGCCGCCCCGGTCAACGGGTTCGGCAGCAGCGGCGTCCTGATTTCCACCGTCCCCACCTTCGACGCTTCCGGGCACGACGGGAACACGTCCACGGCGAGCGCGATCTGCGCTTCCGAGCACGCTTCCAGCCCGTCCGCCGCCGATGGGTTGAGCACCACGCCGGCCGGCAGCGTCACCGTCGTGTCCTTCACGTTGGCCTCCGCCAGCCCGGTCGGGTTGAGCAGCGCGTCCTGCGGCACGTGGATCCCAACCGACAACCCGGTCGGGCTGCTCCCCGCCTGCCCATCCGGCGCCACGGTGATCGACGGCTGGAACGGCAGCCGGTTGCAACCATCCATGCTCGGTCGCACAAGCGACTCTGCCGGGGCCGTGAACGCACCCTCGTCCGCCCACGAATCGATGCTCATCGTCCCCTGCAGCGGACCCGTGCACGACGTCGGCAGAGACAGCAGCGGCGGAGGGCTCGCCTGGTCAAGCGCCGTGCACGCGCCCAATTCTCCGAGGATTTCCCCCCACACGCCTCCGTCAATACATGCCCAGCCCCGCGACTGGTCGTGGATCGGATCGCCCGGCACACCCCAGAACGTCACCTGCGAGGAGAGGAAGGCTGCGACCTGCGTGATGTTGTCGACGCTCACCGTCACGCCGTAATCGCCGCCCGTGCGGACCGACGTGTCCAGGATCACGTGCGAGATCAGCGTCTGAAAGCCGAACCTCGCGGGCTCTCCCGCGGTCGGTTTCAAGTTGAACACGGGGGTCGTGACGGTGATCACCCCCCGGAACGTCTTGGGTTCGTAGACCGTGATTACCGCGACACCGACGGCCGTGTCGGCCGGGCAGACGTTGGTGAACCCATGCTGGCTCTCGAACTGTATGTCGGAGCACTGCGGGAAAGGTGTGGGGTTGCCGACCAGGCCCGGCGGCAGGTCGAAGCGAAGGTCCTTTGGCATCGCGGGTTGATACGGCGCGCTGGCGGTCCGATTCAGGTCGAACGTCGTCGTGAGGCCGTACGGATGCGAGCCGGCCTGCGTATCGGGAGAGCCGTCTTCGTTGAACGCAACCTGTTCGAAGCCTGAGACGCCGTACGGCGTAGGCGCACCGCTCACAACGATCGCGCGTTTCAGCGAGACGCCGGGCGCGCCGCCGCCCGAGATCGTCACTTCGTTGACTTCACCTGACGCCTTTGCGCCGCCCAGCACTTCCACGCCGATTTCCGCTTCGATTCCTTCGTAGGGCGGCAGGTTCCCCGCGAATGTGCATTCCACGAGCGAACCGGAGCTCACCGCGCAGTTCACTTCACCCCGCAATGCGATGAACCCGGCGACACCCGCCACGCGGCCGGACACCGTCTTCGCCACGAGGCCGGCCGGCAGCGTGTCGCGCAGCGTCACCTTCGCGCTCGCGCCCTCGACTTCCCCGTCGCCGAGGTTCCACGCGCTCACCACCAGCTTTCCGCTTCCGCCCGGCGGCAGGTTCCCCGGGACCGACAGCGAATCGAGCTGCCACCACGGCACCGTCGCGCCGGCGGCCGCCACATCAGTCATACACACCAGCGCCATGCACGCCGCAACAAAAGCGACAAACGCCATTCTCACCGATCCCATCGCGGTCACCCCCGAGCCTTTCTCGTAGCCTTGGCGGCACTACTGTGCGTTTTTGCGGGCGAATACCTGCTTTTCGCCTGCCTTTCGCACCGGCGCCGCTCTTTCCTCGACTTCCTCCTACAGGCCCGCAGCGCGCTCGCCAGCTTCTGCGCCCGCGTCAGCGACCTGCTCGCCACGGACGGCGCGAGTGCGGCAGGCACGGCGTTGCCGGCGCCTGAGAACGTCGCGCTCGCCGGGGCCCCAAAGACGGACGGCTGTGCCGCGGGAGCCGCCTTGCAGGAGTCGCCCGAGTCGCACAGCGGCGGCGGCACCGGCGGCGGCGAGCACGGCACCGCCACCGAGCATTCATGCGCGTCGTAGATGTCAAACGCCGTGTCTTCGTCCTGCCCGGTCAGCTTCGCCGCGGTCAGGAAGAACACGTCGGCGCCGGTCGAGCTGGCATCGAGGAACCCAGATTCTTCCGGGGATGTCCCCGGCGAGATCAGGGACACGCAGCCGCCCGTCGTCGCGTGGAACGCCACGCTCGACGCCGTGCAGCCGCCAACCCCTTCCGGCTCGAACTCGTACAGATCCTCCTGGCCGTTGACGTCCTGCGGCACGAGCGCGTCGCTGCTGTTGAAGAACACCCTCCCGCTGTCGTCAAGCGCTCGCGGCTGGTACATGCCACCGTAGCTATCGGTGAGCTCATCGCCGTGCGGTAGGTTCGCCGCCACCCAGGTTTCAGCGGTATACCCCCGCCCCAAACTTGCTCCTCCGACACCGGCGATATTCGGGCGAGTGCCGAAAACCGAGTCGAACTGTTGGACTTCCACTCCTGTGGGCCGGCTGCCGCTCGGGTTGCACGATACGCACGCCAGGCGCCCGGTCGCCGCGTCATACAGATACACCTCCATGTCTGGCCTGCCGCTTACGACGTCGCGGTTGTCATAGCCCGTGAGCGGCACACTCGACATGAAGGCGACGTAGCGCCCGCTCGCGGAGACCCGCGAGGTCTTTGCGCCGGGGTCGAAATACCAGTCGTTTTCGTCGGTGCCGGCCAGCGTCCCGATGAACGTGGTCACACCGTCGTGATACTCGTACAGATTGCATTTGACCGTTTCGTTCTCGATAATGGCGCTATTGAGGCAAGTGCCTCGCGTCGCGCCGCGTTCGGCGCCGTCGCCAAGCACCGCATCGGCCACGAAATACACGTACGACCCGTCTTCACTGAGACCGAACACGTTGATCGCGTCGCCCGACTGACCCCCGCTTTCGGGCGTGAGATCGGTGAGGTCGCACTTCAGCCTGCCCGCTTCTTCGACGATTTCACACTCGTAGAGATCTTCTTCCTGTTCCCGCGCATCCGAGTTGGCCGTCAGTCGCTGTTCGTCGGTGAAGAGCACCGTCGAGCCGGATCCGGTCGCGCCCCGGAAGTACGCTTTGGCTTCTCCGGGGTTTGTCACACCCGGCTGCACGACGTCGAGCCGCAGCGTTTCGCCCTTGGCGGTGTCGCGCAGATAGAGATGATCGTGAAGGTCGGCTGAGCTTTTACTGACCCAGAAGATTCGCGATCCGTCGTTCGAGAAGACGTGTTCGCCGGCCGACAGCGCCGGCTCATACAGTCGTGCAAGTTCGGCCTGGGGCGCCGAACCGCCGCCTTCGTCAGCGGGCAAGATGCTCACCAGCTGCACCGCGTCGGCGGCAGCAGCACCGGCCGACCACTCGTAGAGTCCCCCGGTTTGGCTGGGAGCAGGGCTGGTGGACAGCTCCACGGAGGAGTTCAACAGCACATGGCGCAGATCGGGCGTGGCCGTTTCGAACGCGACGGGTTGATTGCCCGGGACATCACCAAATTCCACGCCCGGTGGGACGTCGGCGAAGCCCTGCTTGCGCGTCAGTACCGGCAGATAGCATTCGCTCGCGCCAGACGGCGTATCGCACGAGCTTTCCGACCGCACATATGGCGTGTTTTCGGACGCCTCGCTAGACAGCAGTGGCTCGCCGTTTTCACCGTTCACGCCGTCCTGCTCTTCGAACATGATGAGGCCGGATGACAAGTCGCTGGAGAAGAGCTTGTATTCAGGGCGCGCCGTGGCAGGCGAGAACGTCGGTGCCGGGTGCATCGGCGCGATATCGTGCGAGAACCAGCCCCCCGGCCCCCGCCGGGAGAGATCCTGGGAGCTCTCCACGTACCCCTGCGGTTCGAGTTCGGTCGGCACGTTCGTGAAATATGTGATCCCGCTGCCGTCTTCGGCGGCTTGAGTCAGCCCGATGTTCGCCAGCGAGCCAATCTTGGCGCCGTGCTTGTTCGGCGGCGAGACCAGTTCCCACATCCGGCCGTCGGGCAGCTCGAACTCGCTCCCGGTGGGCTGGGTCGTGAACGTCCCGTCGCCGCCGTCCACCGCTTCGCCGCTCCCCGCGACGAGCGCGAGGACCCTGTAGTGGTAGGTCGTGTCGGGCAGGAGATCCTGCGGGTGCACGCTGACCGTCACACCGGAGGAGCCGGAGCCGACGGCGCCGTCGGGCACGGGAAGAGCGGACCCGTACGCTTCGCTTGTACCGTATTCGAAGCGGTACGTGGTTTCGTTTTCCTCGGGGTTGATCGTCGCCTTGAACGTCGCGCTCGTCCCCGCCACTTCGAGCACCAAGGTTTCCTCCACCACTGGCGGTCCCGCCGCCAGCGCGGCGGGCACGGCGAGCAGCAGGCCGGCGGCCAGCGCGCACAGCGCCACCATCACCGTAATCGACGTGCGAACGTTCATCTGAGCATCCCCTCCTCGGGTGTTGAGGGGCACGCCCCTCGCGTATTGCGTGATGGCGCGCCCCCGGCCGGGGGCGATGACCGGGCACCGGGATGGCGCCGGCCGGAGAACGACTTCGGCGACGGCAGCTTCGACCGCTTTGTCAGCTTCGACCGCTTTGTCAGACACGCGGGGGAGACGGGCGCAGGCGCGACGATCCCACTCCGCGCGGGGGCGAAGGCGAAACTGCGCGCAAGCGCCCGGCGAGAAGCCTTACCGGTTAGCCGGCAAGCTGAAGAGAGAGAGAGAGAGAGAGAGATGCGACAGCGCCAAGCTGGCGCATCTAGCATCGCCCTCACAACGAGGTGCAACGACCCTCGACACGTTGATCTCTCTCGAACTCACGCGAAAACCAGCTCCCTCACCGAAAATGACCCGGCCCCTCTCCCAAGCAGACCCTGTCAGTAACTCCAGTCAGGCCGGCCACAAGGCGCCCGGCCCAAACCCGATCCTATGTATGCCGGCAACCCCACAGGGCCACCAAGACCAGACCACTGTACTCGCCCACCGCCGAACTGTCAAGCCCCTCCGCAAACCCGAGCTGCACCCGAGGTCAAGGGGACGGTCGGCCGGTGATCTACACAGATCAGGACCCTCAGCGCTCCCACGCAACTCGACGCACCGGCCCACCCCGACTTTGGGAGCAGACGCCCTTGCCAACTTGACGAGCGGGCGCTCATATACTCGGCCGCAGTGCCGACATCGCTAGAGAATGCCTGAGCAGGTAGAGGTCGTCGTCTTCGCCGGCGGCACCGGCGGCGCGAAGCTCGCCCGCGGGATGCAGCACGTGGTGGGAGCCGAGCGGCTGACGGTGATCGCCAACCCGGGCGACGACATCGAGATCTACGGCGCCCACGTCTCGCCCGACCCCGACCTGATCTCCTTCTGGCTGGCCGACCTGATCGACGCGCGCGGATGGGGGCTCGAGGGTGACACCTTCAACGTAATGGACGGCCTGCGCGCGCTTAGGGTCGATGTGTGGTTCAACCTCGGCGACCGTGACCTCGCCTGGTGCGCCGAGCGCAGCCGGCTGCTCGCCGAGGGTCACACCCCCACGGCGGCGCTGGCGCGGCTCAACGAAGCGATCGGCGTGCGTGCACGGGTGCTGCCCGCGAGCGACGACCCGGTGCGTACGTGGGTGCGCACCACCGCAGGGTGGCGCTCGTTCCAGGATTACATGATCCGCATGCGCGCCGCGGGCATCGTGGAGGGCTTGGAGTTCCGCGGTGCCGAGCAAGCTGCACCCACCGCGCAGGTGCTTGACGCGATCCAGCGCGCGCAGGCGATCGTGATCGGCCCCTCCAACCCGCTCGCCTCGATCGGCCCGATCCTCGCCACCCCCGGCGTGCGCGAGGCGCTGCTCGCCACCGACGCGCCGGTGGTCGCTGTCAGCCCGATCGTCGGCGGCACTGTGCTGAAGGGACCGACGGCCTCGTTCATGGCGTTCGCCGCGCTCGAGTGCTCGGCCGCCGGCGTGGCCGCCTTCTACGGCGAGCTGCTCGACGGGATCGTCGCCGACGAGCCCGTCCCGGGATTCGCCACGCTGCAGATCGACACGCGCATGACCGACGCCGCCTCGCGTGCGCGCGTGGCCGAGCAGACGCTCGCGTTCGCCGGGTCGCTCGCGGGGTGACCGCCCATATACTCGCCCGGCGTGTCCGACCCAGCTCCCGTGTGCATCATCGGCGCCTCCGGCGCGCTCGGCTTCGGGCTCGCCCTGCGGCTGGGGCGCGCGGGCGTGCCGATCGCGATCGGCTCGCGCAGCACCGAGCGCGCCGCCGAGACCGTGGAGCGCGCGCGGGCCGCGGCCCCCGAAGGATCGTTCGCCGGCTATGAGAACACCGACGCGGTGTCCCGCGCGGAGACCGTGATCCTGAGCGTGCCGTTCCGCAACCAGTCGGAGATGCTCACCAACCTCAAGGGGGCGCTGCGCTCCGGCCAGCTGCTGATCGACGCCACCGTGCCGCTTGCCGCCGCCCACAGCGGCAAGGCCACGCGCATGCTCGGCGTGTGGCAGGGCTCCGCCGCCCAGCAGGCCAAGGAGATGGCGCCCGAGGGCGTGCGCGTCGTCTCCGCGCTGCACACCGTCAGCGCGGCTTCGCTGGCCGACCTCGACCACGTGCTCTGCGAGGACGTGCTGATCTGCGGCGACGCCCGCGCCGACAAGCGCGAGGCCGCCGCGCTGATCGAGCGAATCGACGGCCTGCGCTGCGTGGATTGCGGGCGCCTGGAGATGGCGCGCGTCACCGAGTCGCTCACCGCGCTGCTGATCGCCGTCAACGTCCGCTACAAGGCGCACGCGGGGATCCGGCTCACGGAGCTGCCCGACGGGCTCTGGGAGTAGCAGTACGGTGGATGCGTGTGCGCGACTGAGACAAAAGAACGTCTCGATTCGCTCGCCCGCGCCGACCTCACACCGCGGGAGCAGACATGGCGCCATGACCGAGGTTCCCGGGGTCGGTTGCGCACCGCCGCGATCCTGCCCGTCAAGCGCTTCTCGCTCGCCAAGCAGCGCCTGAGCCAGAGCGTGACCGACCCGCTGCGGCGGGACCTCGCGCGCGCCATGGTCGGGGACGTGCTCAGCGCGCTGCGCGACTGCGCCGCGATCGAGCGCACAATCGTGGTGACCTGCGAGGAGTCGGTCGCCGCCGCGGCCCGCTACCTCGGGGCGATCGTCGTCCCGGACGCCGCCGAGGCGGGCCAGAGCGCCGCGGTGACCCTCGGCATCGAGCGGGCTGTGGCCGAGGGCTTCGAGCGCGCGCTGTGCATCCCCGGCGACTGCCCCGCGCTCGACCCGAGCGAGATCGCGGCGCTGCTCGAACCGAGCGGCGCGGAGAGCGCGGCCGGAAGCGACGCTCACGGTGCGGGGAGCACCGGCGGGGTCGAGGTCCGGGCCGGGGTCGTGATCGTCCCCGACCGCCACGGCACCGGCACCAACGGGCTGCTGCTCACCCCGCCAGGGGCGATCGGACCGAGCTTCGGGCCGGACAGCTGCGAGCGCCACCGCCGGCTCGCGCGCGAGGCCAGGGTGGCATGCCGCGTGGAGCGGGTGCCCTCGCTGCTGCTCGACATCGACACCGGCGAGGACCTCGCCGCGCTGCGCGAGCGGCTGGCCGGCGAGCCGCGGGCCGGGGCGCGTCGCACCCGCATCGTGCTGGGCGTGCCAATGCGGCCCTCGCGCGCGGCTTGAGCCCGCCCACAGTGCGGGCCCTCGGGGCGATCCTCGGCCCGGAACGCTCCGCGGGCAGCGCCAGCCTCAACCCGTTACAGCGGCCTTGCTCTCATACCACTCGTGCAGCGCCCCGATCGCGCCGCCGATCACACGGTCGAAGAAGGTCTCGCGGTCATTCTCGTGCGGCAGCGGCTCGGCGGGGACGTCGACTTCGAGGAACTCGCACAGCGGCTCCCACCCTTCGCCCACGTGCCACACGAGCAGCCGCTCCGGCGGCACCGTGCGCTTGACCTCCTCGTTGTGGCGCTCGAACTGCTCGATCAGCTGCGCCGGCTCTTCCCAGCCGTCCGCGAACGTGCCTTCGGGCCCCCAGAACATCCGCTCGACGAGGTCGAGGTAGCGCCGCCAGCGAGGGTCGATCTCGCCCCGGGCGCTGGCGAGCAGGCGCATCAGCTCCTCGCCGTAGCTGAGCCCGACGATCGTTTCGCGGAAGCTGGGCTCCCACGACTCTGGCTTGCGCGTGCTCAGCAGCACCTTGGCGTCGGGATAGACGTCGATCAGCTCCTTGTAGAAGTAGCCGCCCGGCCAGTCGGCGGTCGCCTCGAAACCGCCGAACACCTCCTCCCACGGGCCCTCGCCGTCCATCGCACGGTTCCACAGCTCGACCTGATCGAGGTCGGCGAGCACATTCACCCAGTGGTAGCAGGGCGCCAGGCCGAGCTTCTCGAACGCCAGTTTCTGCGTGAGGGTGCCCGTGCGGGGCAGGCCGGCTCCGATCAGCTTCATATACTCATCCGCTCCTTATGTGGGGTGTCGATGACGCTGCGGCAGGGCGTGCACAGCGCAACTGCCGCATGGCACGCCGGTTATCACGATATTCTGTTGTCGTGTTGTGATTCCCAACGTGGCCTAACACAACACTAACGTCGACTCCCAAAACCCTACGGCAGGCACTTACTTGAGCGCTATCGACATCAGCACCCTACGCCCGGCGGCGGTCGCGCATCCCGCGGCCGGGCCTGCCGCCACGGGCGAGGCCGGCAGGGCGAGCGAGCTCCCGGTCAAGACCGGTCCGCGAATCGCCGGGCTGGCGGTCTCCGACGGCGAGCACGTCCTTTCCCAGGATCAGGTCCTCGACCGGCTGGGCCTGCGCGGCGACGCGTTCGCCGAGGGCATCTTCGCCCGCTGCGGCGTCAAGCGGCGCCACCTCGAGCTGGACGACGACTTCCTGGGGCGCGACCTGCAGGGACGCGCGGCAGCGGTCGAGACCGGGCTGATGCGCCACTCGATCCGCGCCGTGGACGCGCTTGGAATCGACCCGGCAAAGATCGGCACCGTCCTCAGCTCCAGCCTCTACTCGCTTGGCCTGCCAACGATCGCCCACCGGCTGGTGGACCACTACGAGATGGAGCCCACCACCGACAAGTACCACGTCACCGGCGTGGCCTGCGCGAGCGCGGTGCCGCTGATGCGGATGGCCGCCGGGATGCTGCGCCAGCACCCCGGGCGCGACTGCCTAGTGGTGGGGGCGGAGAGCATGAGCAGCATCCTCACGCGCGCCACCCCCGACGACCCGCGGTCCAAGACGGTCGGCTCCGCAATCTTCGGAGACGGCTGCGCCGCGGCCCTGCTGTCCACCGATCCCGGCGCCGACGGGCCAATGATCCTTGCCACCCAGGTCCACCAGATCGGCGGCACGCTCGACGCGGTGAGCCTCGCGTTATCCGAGCGGGACACCTACCTGCATCTCGTGCGCGAGCTGCCCGACCTCGCCGGCGCGGGGCTGCCCGGGGTGGCGGAGAAATTCCTGCGCGAGCACCACACCGAGCACGCGGAGATCGACCACTGGATGGTGCACCCGGGCGGCCGACGAATCATCGAGAACATCCAGAGCGCGCTGGAGCTCTCCGACGAGCAGACCGCAACCAGCTGGGAGGCGCTCGCCAACCACGGCAACGTCGGCACCCCCTCGATCTTCTACGTGCTCAAGGACACCATCGAGCGCTGCAGGCCCCAGCCGGGCGAGCGCGGCCTGGCAGTGACGATCGGCCCCGGCGTGACCGTCGGGCTGATGCTGTTGCAGTGGTGAGCCTCGCGGTAGGACCGCCGTTGGCGCCGCGGGCAGCGCCCACCTCGCCGCAAGTTCGCGCTGCTGTCGTGGAGGTGCCGTGGCATCGCTTTCCGCTCGCGCGCTGAGCGGCCTGCCCGAGGTGCACGCCGGGGACGACCTGGCGGTGCTGGTGGTGGGCGCGCTCGATGCCGAGCAGCCCGCCCAGCCCCTGCGCGACGGCGAGATCGTGGCGATCGCGCACAAGATCGTCTCGAAGTCCGAGGGTGCGGTGGTGGCGCTCGCGGAGGTTGTGCCATCCCCGCGGGCGCTGGAGCTGGCGGCCGAAGCCGATGCGGCCGGTGGGCAGGCCGGGAATGGACAGGCCAAGGATGCCCGGGCGGTGCAGGTCGTGCTCGACCAGTCCCACGAGGTGCTGCGCGCCGCGCGTGGAGTGCTGGTCTGCCGCACCCACCACGGCTTCGTGTGCGCCAACGCCGGAGTGGACGCCTCCAATGCGGTGAACGGCACCGTGATCGTGCTGCCCACCGACCCCGACGCCTCGGCGCGTGGTTTGCGTGCGCGACTGCGAGCGCTCACCGGGGCTCACGTCGCCGTGCTGATCACCGACAGTTTCGGACGCGCCTGGCGCCACGGCCAGTGCGACGTCGCGATCGGCTGCGCCGGCCTCGCACCACTCGACGACTGGCGCGGGCGCACCGACAGCGTCGGTCTCGAGCTGCGCGCCACCTGGCTCGCCGTCGCCGACGCGATCGCCGCCACGGCGGATCTCGCCCGCGCCAAGGACTCGCGCGAGCCAGTCGTGATCCTCGATGGCCTGCAGCGCTTCGTCACAGACGACGACGGCCCCGGCGCCGCCGCGCTGCTGCGACCGCTGGGGGAGGATCTCTTCCGCTGAGCGATGCCCATCCCTATGCGATAAAGAATCTTTACTGCTATCTTCCTTCTTCCTATGTCGCTCAACATCAAGGACCCACGCACCGACAGCCTGGTGCGCGAGCTCGCCGAGTGCACCGGCGAGTCGATCACTCAAGCCGTGGAAGTGGCAACGAAGGAACGCCTGGATCGCCTGCAAGCGACGCGCCCCCCGCGGCATCTCGCCGACGAGCTCGATCGGATCGCCCTGCGATGCGCCGCCCTCCCGGTGCTGGACACGCGATCCGACGATGAAATCCTCGGCTACGACGAGCAGGGCCTGCCGCGCTGATGGTCATCGACAGCTCCGCTGTCATCGCCATCCTCTTCGACGAGCCCGAGCGCCGCACGTTCACGCTCGCGATCGAGCGCGACCCGCGCCGACTGATATCGGCTGGCAATCTGCTCGAGTGCGCACTGCTCGCCGAGGCTCGGCGGGGCGAGTCGGCAGGTCGAGAGCTCGACCTTCTGCTCCACCGCGCGGACGTGCAGACGATCCCCGTGGACGCCAACCAGGTCGAGCTGGCACGGTCGGCGTGGCGGCACTTTGGCAAGGGTCGCCACCCCGCCGCGCTCAACTTTGGGGACTGCTTTGCCTACGCGCTGTCGGCGGCCGCCGAAGAGCCCCTGCTCTTCAAGGGCGAGGACTTCGCGCGTACGGACGTTGCGGTCGCCTCATAGTCCGGGCTCCTGGTCTTCACCCCTTTGGCCCGTTGAGGACGGAACCGGCGGCGCTGCGCCGGTTCCGTGGTGGCGCTAGACCTTATGTCGTAGGTCGCCCGTTGGGTTGACCGTCCAGGGCAGACCGGACACACCCAATCTAGCCAGCGTGGTAGCTCACATGCCCCGCGGGTCCCGCGCCGCCCGCGTTGATTGCCGTGACGCTGACGGTGGCCAGCCTGCCTGCGGGCACACCTGGAAGCACCTTGCTCACCATGAAGCGCGGGGTTGTCAGGTACGCGGTCGTATACGCCGGCCCGCCGGAGGCCTGCAGGCGCACGGCGTACACCTTGGCCCCGCGCGAGCGCTTCCAGGTCACCACGACCTCACCCCGTGCACGGGTGAGCTTCAACCCCCTCAGGCCCCGCGGGGCGCTGACGGGCTGAAGCGTGGCTGAGGCCGGCGGCCCGGTGGCGCCCGTGAGGCTGACGCCGCTCACCTGGACGTGGCCGCTGACGGCCGACCCGACCAGCGGGACGGTCGTGACCCGCGTGCGCGCCGGCTCTTCGTAGGAGGCGACCTGACCGTTGGAAAGCGTCACGACGGCGAGGTAGTGCGCGGCATTACGCGCACGGCCCCAGCTGATCTTCAGCTGATCCCCGCGCCGCGACAGACGCAGGTGGGGCGGCCTGGCGGCCTGCGCCGGCGCCGGCGCGGTGTAGGAGCCGAGCACGATCGCGGGTTGCGGGACTCCGGCGAGCGTGAGGAGCGCCTCGATCTTGCGCTCGCCGCCGGGGCCGGACGCCGGGCTGAACCGGATCCGTCCGTGCTTGGCGCTCGCTTTGCCGAGCACGTGGAACACCTCGGGTCCGTGTTCGACGAAGGTCACCTTCTCGCCGGCCCGCGGCGGGACCCGGTAGGAGAGCATGCGGCTTCCACCCCTGCCGGACACCGAGGCCGAGATCTTCGCGGGCGCGAGCGCGTTGGCATGTTCGACCTTCGAGACCGCCGGCGAGCCGGGCAGCGGTGTGAGCGTCCAGGTCCCCGGCGCCGGATCGGTGATCGCGACCAAGGTTTCATCGACGCTCGGCTCGGGGGTGATCGTCAGCACGCTCTTGCCGAGGACCGCGTGGACCGCGTCGCCGGCGCTCGTCTCGCTCAGCTGCGCCCCGTGCGGCCCGGAGAGCGCCAGCAGCGGGGAGCCGCCCGCGCCCTTGACCCAGATATCGGTCGCCGGATGGTGACCGGTCACGCTCAAGCTCACCGCGCCGCCCGCCTGTGCGCTGTGCGCCCCGGCGTCGCTGGCACTGGCGCGAGCCCCGCTGCGCTGGACGGAGACTTCGACTTCTCCGAGGTGGCAACCCAGAAACACTCGCGGCCCGTGGCCGTAGACCCAGCTTACGCCACCTCCCGCCTTGGCGGTGGCGATTTCCAGGTCGACACAGCCGCCCATTCCCTTATTCGACGCGACGCCGTTGCCTTTGCCACAGATGCTTTCGAACGGCCATGGGAAATGCGCGCAGGCTTCGATCCCGCCTTCGATGTCGTATTCGCCGTCGCCGGTGTCGAGGGCTCCTTTGACGTAGGCCTTGACCGTCGCGATGCCGAGCAGCGAGAGCCCGTCCTTGCAGGTCCCCAAGCAGCCGCCGAACTCGAAATAGCTCGGCGCCGCGTACAGACCATAGGCCTGGCCGAGTGTGATCGAGCCGATTCCCGGCGGCGTCAGTGAGACTTCACCGCCGGCTCCGGCCGCGAAGTCTTCAAAGGGGTGTTCGTGGGTATTGGTCTGCAGTTCTTCGACACCGACGATGTCTTCGGGGTGGTAGGTGTACGGATATGACGGGTTGGCCCAGACGGCGAAGGCGCTGCCCTTGATCGACAGCAGGTGGGCGACGCCGATCGTCGCGTGAGCCTGCACGAAGGTGGGGTCCGTCGCGAAGCGTCCCCCGAACGAGTCGAGTTCGACGACGCCGCCGATCGGGATGCCGGGGTTGAAGCCGACTTCTTCGATTCCGCCCCGCACGAATTCACCGTTGCTGCGGAAGCTGAACCCGTATTCCGGCGCCGGCCCGGTCTTGATACTGCCGTTGATGATGCCGCCCGTGAGTTCCGCGAGGTCGGCCTTGCCGCCCGTCGTCCACACGCCCGCGCTCGGGTCGTAGCAGAGGTAGGCATCGCTGAACTTCATCGCGCCGACGAACGACTGCGGAACCGATTCACTGTAGTCTTCGTCACCGGCCGGGCAGACGCCACTTTCAGAGGAACTCGCGTCACTCTCGTGCGCCCGCGGGGTGTCGGCCACGTCACTCTTATGCGCCCTTGAAGCGCCGGCCTCGCCCTCACGCGCACCTGCGACGCTCGCCGGCCCTGGCGCCCGAAGCCCGCGCTTGTGCGGTTCTCCATTGCTGTTCTGGTTCCCCGGCGATTGGCCCTGTTCTCCGGAGCCGCTGCCGGGCGGAATGTGTGCCGGGTTGAATTCCTTGCCGCTGCAGTTCGGTGTTACCTTGGCCGTGCCGGGGCACGAGAATTCCGGCGCGCTGCCTTCGCCGGCGCCCAGTTCCACTCCCTCTCCGGGGTACGTGCTCTGTCCGCATCCGCCCTGCAGGAATTCCTGGAACGGACCGTAGTGCAACGTCGCGGTCGCCGGCGATGCGCCGCGAGCGCCGCTGACCCTGAAGCCGACTTTGCCTCGGGCCGGTTCCCCGCCGGGCAGTTCGGCATATGCGGTGGTGTCGGCGCCGCATACGGTGAGCTTCACCGACCCTCCCTTGACCGCCAGGCCGTGGACGGTGTCGGCGGGCGTGTCGCTGGTGAAGTCCAGCAGCGCTTCGCCGCATCCGCCGTAGGGAGATTGCGCCTGGAAAGGCGTCTTGGCGTTGATCGAGGAGTGGGTGCTGGCGCGTGAGGTGGCCTGGCATACGAATGGGTGCTCGCCTGGTTCGACGATGCCGAGCGGCTGATCGGGAAGCCCGCCGCTGACCGTGGTGGTCTGCAGCAAGTAGCGCGCTTTGAGGGGACTGGCCGAGATCGTATCGGTGGCGTCGTGGGGACCGGCGGGTGAGACGGTCAGGAGGTCGTTGGGGCTCGTGGGCCACAAAGCGACACCCTTGTCGATCAGGACGGGGCCGGGGGTGCCGAAGGTATCGCCCACCGGATTCGGTGAGCCGGCGGCCAGATCGTTCCAGCATGCCTGCAGTCCCGGGCCCAACGGTTCCCCGAGAGCGGACAATCCGGGCGGCGATATCGAGAAGCCGTTGCTCCCGATTTCCGTGGGGCACCCCGGCCGGCCGGGGTTCGGGGGCGGACTCTGCGCGCTGCCGGTGAGCGAAACGAAGTCGGGGCTGGTCGGCGAGTTGCTTTCGATCTCGAGCTCTCCGGTCGCTTTCGGGTACACCCCGGCGTTCCCGTACACGACCGTCACGTAGCACTTCCCCCCGGGCGCCAGCGTGGCGCCGGCGCAGGTTTCGTTCAGATGCTCACTCAGGCCTTTGGCGCCGGAGCCTTCGCCGACCTCGACCGCATCATCTGGCTCCTTCGCGAATGCCCCGGCCGAGTTCACGACCTTGACCGCCGAGATGCTCAACGGAGCCCCGCCGACGTTTGTCACGAACACCTTTTGCGGTTCGGCTTCGCTGTAGGAGTACCCGAGCCAGTCGTATTCCTCGAGTGTCTCGTGAAACGACAGCGACTCCGGGCTCACGGACGCCGCGGGCAGACCGGACGCCGGCGCCGGCAGCACCGGCACCGAATGGCTGACGGTGCTCGTCTGGCCGGCGGGATTGGTGACCTGCAGGGTTACGTGGACATTGCCGGGGCTCCCGAATTCCGCGTCCAGCCGCGGCGTGCTGCCCCCGTCCCTGCTCGCCGAGGTCGCGCTCCTCGTGAGTGACTCAATCGAGCTCACCGCGTCGGGGGGTTCGAAGGTCCACAGGTAGTCGGAGATGCTGCCGGTTGGATCGCTCGAGGCCGAGCCGTCCAGCGCGATCCGCTGATCCGGATGGATCGCCGCGGGGAAGGTGAATTCGGCGGTTGGTTGCACGTATCCGAAGAACCGCTCGACCGAGCCGTCGTTCGGCACCGACGGCTGAGGAGCGTCTTCTTCTTCGGCCGCCAGCAGCACCCTGCCCTGTTGGTCGATCCCGAGCCCCGTCACGGCTAGCGTTTCATAGCCCGAGGGGAGGAACTGACCGGGCCTTTGAGCGCCGTGGCGCGCGTCCGTGAAGGTGACGCCGGGCACCGTGCCAGTGGCATCGAAACCTGTGTCGAGCACGCCGTTCGCCGTCAGCTCGGCGACGAATGCCAGGTGGCCGTTCCGGCCTTCGCTGGCCAGCGCGTCGGGACGGTGGACCGCACCGGGAACGCCCAGGCGCGCCTCGCAGATGCCGCACCCGGTGCCCGTCGCGAAGTCATCGCCCGCGATCACCGACGCTCCGCTCGGCTGGGCCACGATCGCGCTGACGAGCGACATCTGAAATCCTTCCCTTCCATTCAAAGTCGCCACGCCACCCAATCCGAACTCGTTGTTGAGGCTGCCGGAAGGTGTGATGCTCGCCACGACCGCGACGGAGCTCGTGCCGGTGCCGACCTGCCCGCCGATCAGCACGTCACCGCTGGGGGTAACCGCGAGTGCGTCCACGTCCGCGTCCGGGCCGCCAAGCGTGCTCGTGAGCTCACCCGGCGTCGCGGCGCCAGCGTCGAAGCTCGGGTCCAGTTCCAGGTGAATGGTGCTTTTGGCGAAGCTCGGCTCGAGCTCACGCCTCGTCGCGTCCGCTTCCAGGCTCGGCCCAAACCGCACAGCGGTCTCGACCAGTCGCGCGACCACGACCTTGGCGTGCGTCGTGCCGGGGTTCTCTGTGGCGGCGACATAGATCGTGCCGTCCGGGCCTTCGGTGATCGCGTCGCCTTCGGTGGGCTGCCCTTCCACCTGCAGGGAGAAGAGTTCCTGCCCACCGCCTTCGCTGGGGATCCGATCCACGAGCACTGCCGGCTCGCTCGGACTGCCGATGTGCTCCGTCCCGACGACGAGGATGATGCCGCCGGACTGGACGGCGACATCGGTGGCCGCGGTGGAGGTCGGAGGTGGTTCCCCAACCGGGGTCTGGTACTGAAGCACCCCCGGAGTTTCGCCAGCCGACGCGAACGAGGTGTCGAGCTTGCCTGCGCTGGTGAACTCGGCGACCGCCAGCGTGCTGCCAGCGCCCACGGTGCGGTCGCCAGCAGTTGGGCTCGTGCCGGGACGCGTGTTCGTTTTGCCTCCAACTGTGGGCCACGACGCGCCGGCGACCACGTAGTCGCCGTTCGGAGCCACCGCCACGGCGCTTGCACTGGATTCCCCATTCGCCTCGTCCGGGTTGCCGACAACCGCCGTCCCGAGTTTGACGCCGCTCGTGCCGAAGTTGCCGAAGGTCGAATTGGGCCCGCCTTCTTCGGTCAGCTTCGTGACGCCCAGCACGCTTCCATCGGCGACGAGGCTTTCGCCGTTCGGGAGCGCCACGAGGTTGCCGGGGTTGTAGGCCGCCTCGCCCGGCCCGTAGAGCGCTGCATACGGAGTGGGCTGGACGTTGCCGTACGAGGCGTCCTGCGATCCGAGCGAGGCTGCGTGCGCCCCGAGTGGCATCGCCGCGGCGAAGACCACCGCGAGCGCGAGTGATGCCATTGCAACGCCCCACCAAGAGGCTCGATGCCCAGCCACCATTCCAGTCATGCCTGCTCCTTGATTGCGCTCGGGGGTTCGCGCCGACAGCTCGCGATGATCCAACTGGCATGAACCTAAAGCGCCCCAAGCCGCCTGTCGTCCCCCTCCAGAGCGATTCGCCGCGATCGCTGTCCCCCTCGGGGACTAGAGCCGGTCTGTGCACACCGCGTCGCCTCACTCCAAGAGAGAGAAGACGAAGGGCGCGGGCGGACTGCTTCAGACTTGCTCGTGACTGGGAGGCGTGAGCTCCGGCTCGACCAGACCGGTCTCGTACGCGAGCACCACCGCCTGCACGCGATCGCGCAGGCCGAGCTTGGAGAAGATGCTGCCGACGTGGGTCTTGATCGTGTTCTCGCTGAGAATCAGATCCGTGGCGATCTCGGCGTTGGAGCGCCCGCGGGCGATCAGCCGCAGGACGTCCAGCTCGCGAGTGGACAGATCGGCGAGCGCGGGGGGTGTGCCGCTGCCGGGGGGTCGCGCGGCGCGGGCGAACTGCGCGATCAGCCGTCGCGTGATCGAGGGCGCGATCAGCGCCTCGCCGGCGGCGGCGACGCGCACCGCGTCGAGCAGTCGATCGGAGGGTGTGTCCTTGAGTAGGAAACCGCTCGCGCCGATCCTGAGCGCCTCGTAGATGTACTCGCTGACATCGAACGTGGTGAGCATTACCACGGCTGTCGCGAGGGTGGCGTCGGAGAGAACCCTGCGGGCCGCGGCGAGGCCGTCGAGCTCGGGCATGCGGATGTCCATCAACGCGACATCCGGTCGGCGACGCGTGATCACGTCCACGGCGGCGCGCCCGTCCTCGGCCTCGCCGACGACTTCGATGTCCGGCTCGGCTTCGAGGATCACGCGAAAGCCCGTGCGCAGCAGACGCTGGTCGTCGGCGATCACCACTGTGATCGGTCGTGCCGGCGCGTCGGCCTCGTCGAGAACGGCCTGCTTGTCCTCATCCTCGCGCCAGTGAACGCTCGCCACGGACACGGGCTCGGAGAGCCCCTTGAAGCGCATCGCGCCGGCCGGGCGCATCAGCGCGGTGACCCGTGCCCCGGCGACGCGGCGAACCACCTCGCTCGCGAGCACCTCACCCGCGGCCGCGGCATCGCACAGGCGGCTCGCGACGATCACCGGCGTACCGTAGAAATCCTCACCCTCGGCAAGCGGCTCACCGGCGTCGAGCCCGATCCGCACCGCAAGACCGCCAACCGCCCCGGTGCTCGCACGCTGCATGTCGATCGCGCACCGCACCGCGTCGGCCGCGCTCGTGAAGGCCACCATCAGCCCGTCGCCGGCCGACTTGACCTCGCGGCCACCGTGCGTGAGGACAGCTGTGCGCAGGCTCGCGAAGTGCGCCTGGCGCAGCGCGTCCGCGGCCTCGTCGCCGCGCCGGTCGAACAGGGCCGCGGAGCCGACCAGATCGGTGAACAGGATCGTGACGAAGGAGGTTTGCATCAGACGTTCTTACACGGATCATCCCCGATCGTCGGTCACCGCGGAGGATGATTGACGCGAACGGTAATCACTCGGCTGGATGACGACAACGGCGAACGCGCAGGCGATGATCGCGGTGACTCTGAAAAGCTGTACGAGAAGGAGGCAGCAACCATGATGCGTTCGATGATCCAAACCGGAGAGCCGGTCGGCAGGCGCGACATCGCAATCGCCGCCCTGTTCAGCCTGCTCGGGCTGGTGCTTGTGTATAGCGACGTGATCGAACCAAAGGTCGACGCCAGCTATCTCGCGATACCGGCCTTCCTCGCGGTGACCCTGCCGCTCGTGTGGCGCCGCTCCGCGCCGCTGCTCGCACTGGGCGCGGCGCTGATCGCGCTCGCTGCACATGTCCTCGTGTTCGGCGAAATGACGCGTTGCGGGATCGTGTTTCCCCTCAGCTGGCTGCTGGTGTTCGCGGCGGCAGCGCGCTTGGAGCTTCGCCCTAGCCTTGCCGCTTTGGCCCTCGGCATCGGCTGCATCGCCGTGATGGCCAGCTCCGACAGCCAGATACCGTTCGACGACATCCCGCCGTTCCTCGTGCTGACGCTGCTCGTATGGGGCGCGGGCAGGGTGGCGCGCTCCCGCGGTCGTATCGCCGCCGAGCTGCGGGCACGCACCGAGCAGCTCCGCGTGCTTCGCGACGAGCGCGCGCGGCTGGAGGTCGCGACCGACAGGGGACGGCTCTCGGGCGAGCTCGACGAGCTGCTGCAGCGACGCCTCGGAGAGCTCGCGCGGCTCGCGGACGCCGGCGCCGGCACAACCGATCCCGCGGTGGCGACGGCGACGCTCGTCAGCATCGAGGAGGAGAGCCGCCAGACGCTGCAGCAGATGCGGGCGCTGGTCGGGGTGCTGCGAAGCAGCGGCGAGGACGGTGGTCCGCTCGCTCCGCAGCCGACGCTCACCGCGCTGGACGCGATGATCGTCCAGGCCAAGGGCGGCGACGCGCAGCTGGTGGTCGAGGGCAGCCCGCGTGCCCTGCCGGCGGGCATCGAGCTGTCGGCCTATCGGATCGTCGAACACCTGTTGGGCGCGCTCGACGACGCTCCCGGGGTGGACGTCCGCGTGCGTTTCGGCGACAGCGCGCTCGAGGTCGCCGTCGCCGGCCCGGCGACTCGACGGCGCGACATCGGTGCCGCGATCGACCGCGCGCGCGAGCGGGCACAGCTGCACCGGGGCACGCTGGAGGCAACGGTCGATGGCGGACGAGCGCGCGCGGTGGCCGAGCTTCCGCTTGCCGTGGCCTGAGATGCCGGGGCGGCCTGTGATGCCCGAGTGGCCTGAGATGTCCGAGCGTCGCCTCGATCTCGTGGTGGGGCTCGTCGGGGCGAGTCTCGCCGCGATCGGCAGCGTCGCTCTCGGCACAGGTGCGTTGGCGGCATGCGCGGCGGTGGTGTGCGCCGGCTCGCTCGGTCTCTGCCGCTCGCGCCCGACGACCGCCTGGATCATCGCCGCCGCCGCCACCGCTGTCGCGGCGCCAATCGGTGGCTTGCAGCTGTTGCCGTTCCCGCTGATCACGTTCAGCGCGTTCGGAGCCGGACGCTGGGCCGAGCGCACCTCGGCGATCGCCGGCGGGCTCGTGCTCATCGCCGTTCCGCTCGCCGCCGCCGTCGCAGGCGGGGAATCGTGGGTGCCGTATGTGCTGGCCTCGGGTCTCGGCTGGATCGTCGGCCAGGCGATCCGCGAGCGCCAGCTCGTCGCCGACAGGCTCGCCGAACGCGCCCGGGAGCTCGCCCAGGAGCAGGACGCATACGCCGAGCTCTCGGTTCGCTACGAGCGCGCGCGAATCGCCTCCGAGCTGCACGACATCGTCGCGCACGCGATCAGCGTGATGGTCGTGCAGGCCAGCGCCGGGCAGCGACTGGCCGCGGCAAGCCCACAGCTGCGGGCCGACACGTTCGACGCGATCTCCGGCGCCGCACGCCAGGCCGAGGCCGACATGGGCCGGCTGGTCGCGTTGCTGGCCGACGAGAACGCGATCGGTCAGGCGCCCGACCTCGAGCTGGTGGAGGAGCTCGTCGCCCGCGCGGCAGGCACCGGCCTTGACGTCATCCTGCGTCTGGAGGGTACGCGTGAGGGACTGCCGGCGACCGTCGCTCAGATGTCCACCCGGATCGTTCGCGAGGGCCTGACCAACGCGCTGCGTTATGCGACGGGAGCTCCCGTACGAGTGCTGCTCCGGGGAGAGCCCCGCGCGATGATCGTCGAGGTCGCCAACGATCGCGCACCTCGCGCCGCGGCGCTCGCCGGCCACGGCACCGGCAACGGCCTGCGCGGACTGCGTGAACAACTCGATTCCATCGGAGGACAGCTCGACGCCGGACCGACCGCTGCGGGCGGCTGGTGCCTGCAAGCTCGGGTGCCGACGCGGGTGGCCGTAGGCGCGCCGTAGTGGAGCGAGCCTAACGCCTATGCCGCCACCGGCAGCTCATAGCGCCGCCGGATGTCGTACAGCGTCGTGCGCTCCGCCGCCGGCCGCCCCGCGGCGTGCGCGGCGGCGATCAGCTGCTCGGGCTCCAGGCGCGTGCCGTGGTAGGAGCCGGCGAGGCGCGAGATCGACTCCTCCATCAGCGTCCCCCCCAGGTCGTTGACGCCCCAGCGCAGCGACTCCGTCGCCGCCTCCAGCCCCATCTTCACCCACGAGGCCTGCACGCTGCGCACGCTGCGACCCAGCGCTAGGCGGAAGACCGCGGTGTGCTTGAGGTTCTCCTCGCGCGAGATCTCCTCCACCCCGTGCGTACGGCCCAGCAGCGTCTGGAAGGGGATAAACGAGAGCGGCACGAACTCGGTGATCCCGCCGGTGCGCTCCTGCAGCTCGCGCACCACGCGCATGTGCTCGGCCAGCTCCCACGGCTCCTCGATGTGACCGAACATCACGGTCGCCGTGGAGCGCAGCCCCGCGGCGTGCGAGGCTTCGATGATCTGCACCCAGCGCGCCACGGGCAGCTTGTTGGGGGAGATCCGTTCGCGCACGCCGTCGTGCAGCACCTCCGCGGCGGTGCCCGGCGTCGAGCCGAGACCGGCGTCGCGCAGGCGCGCGAACACCTCGGCGGGCGGCAGGCCGGAGATGTCGCACATGTGCGCTATCTCCATCGGCGAGTAGGCGTGCAGGTGGATGTCGCACCCCTCCGCCGCCGCGGTGCGCTTGGCGAAGCGCAGCCACCCCAGATAGTCCTCGAGGCTCCAGTCGGGGTGGATACCCGACTGGATGCACAGCTCGGTGGCGCCGAACTCCACCGCCTCGCGCACCCGGCGCGCGAAGTCCCGCTCGTCGTGCTCGTAGGCGTCCGGCGAGCGCTTGCCCTGGCCGAAGCCGCAGAAGGCGCACCCCACGGTGCAGATGTTGGAGACGTTGATGTTGCGGTTGACCACGAACGTGACGGTCTCCCCCGCGAGCTCCGCGCGCAGCTCGTCCGCGGCTTCGCGCATGCCCTCGATCGCCTCCGGCCGCGTCTCGGCGAACATCGCCGTCAGCTCCTCGGCATGTAGCGCAAGGCCTTCGCGCGCGCGTTCGGTCGCCCCAGCGACCAGATCGGGGCGGATCGGCGGGGCGCCGCTTGCCGCGGGGTCGGTACGGCCGGACCCCCGCCGCGGGATGAAGCTCCAGTACTTGACCTTGATCGTGTCCATCACGCCCCGGGAGATCCACTCGGGGTCGATGTAGCGCGAGTACACGCACAGCCGCTCGGTCAGCGCCACGCCATCTTTCTGCAGCTGCTTGCGCACCTGGTGGGGCGAGGGAAAGGGGTGCTCGGGCGAGATGTGGTCGCCATTGGCCGACAGCCCCCCAAGGTCGGTCGCGCCCGCGGCGACCAGCTCCGGCCACCAGTCCGCGAGGTTCGGGGGAACCTGGATGCCGACGTCCGGCATCAGCCTCCGTGCCTCCGCGATCAGCCGCTTCATGTCGTCAATGCTCACCGGACAAGCCCACTCGGGCAACGGCAGCCGGGGGTGCAAGTCTCCGGGAGCCGGCACGCGATTGGACTCATCGGCGCCGAGGTCCGTGCCCTCGCGCGCGCGGTCGGGCCCTCTCTCGCCCTCTTCGGCCCGGGAGCCCTCCCCCGCTGTGCCGAGGCCCTCGTCTACCCCCGTGCGCCAGTACAGCCGCGCCGACTCCTCGGCGATCTGCGCCGGCTCCTGGCCGTAGTAGCGCTGGTGGGGGACGAAGTTCTGCAGGATCACCTCCTGGATGTGTCCGTACTCGGCGTGCGCCGCCGCGAGCGCCTCCAGTGAGGCGACGCGCTCCTCCTCGCGCTCGCCGATCCCCACCAGGATCCCCGAGGTGAACGGAATCCGCAGCTCGCCGGCCGCGCGGATCGTCTCCAAGCGCCGCGCCGGGTGCTTTGTGGGCGAGCCGGCGTGCACGGTGTCCATCAGCCGCTCGGAGATCGACTCCAGCATCAGCCCCTGCGAGGCGGTCACCTCGCGCAGCCGCATCAGGTCCTCGCGCGAGAGGACGCCGAGGTTGGTGTGCGGCAGGATTCCCCGCTCCAGCGCCCGCTCGCACGCCCACACGACGTAGGCGGTGAAGTCGGCGTGCCCGTACTCCTCCAGGCGCCGTGCCACCTCGGGATTGACCTCGGGACGCTCGCCGGTCAGCACCAGCAGCTCCTTGACCCCCCGCCGCGCGGCGCCGTCGACGATCGCGAGCACCTCATCGGGCTCGTACAGGTGCGCCGTGTGCGTCGCGAACGCGCAGTACTTGCAGTAGCACCGGCACGTGCGCGAAAGCGACAGCGTCAGGTTGCGCGAGAAAGTGACGCGGCGGCGCATGCCTTGAGTCTATGACCCGGCAGAGCTGTTCCGGTAGGCGCCGATGCTGTTCCGGCTGACGCATGCGTCAGCCGGCCGATAGGTGCATGCACCTATCGGGGAGACCGCACATGTGCGGTCTCCAGCCAGGGCCGCGTGCGGCCCTGGCGCCCACGTCGCATGCGACGTGGGTCTACACCAAGTCCGTCCGACCCGGCTCGTAGCTTTTGCGCCATGTCCGAAGATACCCTCCGTCGCGCCGTAGCCGAGATGATCGGCGCCTTCACCCTCACCTTCATCGGCGCCGGCGCCGCGTCGGCCGCTGGAGTCGTCGGCGATCCAACGCTGATCGGCGTGGCGATCGCCAACGGCCTCGCGATCGGCGTGATGGTGTGCGCGCTCGGGCACATCTCCGGCGGGCACTTCAACCCGGCGATCACGTTCGGTTTCCTGATCACGCGCAAAATCAAGCCCGCGCTCGCCGGCGTCTACTGGGTCGCGCAGTTTGGCGGCGCGGCGCTGGCGGCGCTGTTCGTCAAGCAGCTGCTGCCCCGGGCAACCACCGAAGCGGTGAAGCTCGGCGTGCCGGCGCTGGGCCATGGCGTGGATGCGAGCTCCGGCTTCCTGCTTGAGGCGATCTTCACCTTCTTCCTCGTGTTCGTCGTGTTCGGCGCCGCGGTGGACACGCGCGGGCCTTTCAACGCCGTCGCCGGGCTGGCGATCGGCCTGACGATCTCGATCGACGTGCTCTTCGGAGGCCCGTTCACCGGGGCCGCGATGAACCCCTCGCGCGCGTTTGGGCCACAGCTGGTCGGCGACCACTGGTCCAACGGCTGGGTGTGGTACGCGGGGCCAGTGCTCGGCGCCACGGTCGCCGCCGGCCTGTACACGTTCTTGTACCTGCGCAAAGTGCCGGATCCGTCCGCACCGCCGCCGGCCGAGCTCGAGCCAGAGGCCGCCTGAGAGCGGAGCCTCGTCTGCAGCCGTGCGCCGGCTGCCGGATCTACGCGGCACGACCCGAGAGTCCACCCGGCGGTCGCGGCCGGGCTCGTGACGCCTACAGCTATCCTCGGCCGAGTGGCTCAGCCGCCCCGCATATACCTTGCCCGCCACGGTCAGACCGCTTACAACGCGGAGGGCCGCTTCCAGGGCCAGGGCGGGGTGCCGCTCGACGCGACCGGCCGCGGCCAGGCGCAGGCGCTGGCGGAGCAGGCCGCCACGTACGAGTTCGCGGTGCTGTGGTGCAGCCCGCTGCTGCGCGCCCGCGAAACCGCAGACATCGTCGCCCGGCGCATCGGCCTCGACCCGCGGGAGGATCCCCGCCTGATGGAGACCGACTCCGGGGATTGGACCAACCGCTCGTTCGCCGAGGTGCAGGCCGAAGACCCCGAGGGGTTCGCGCGCTTCGCCGGCGGCGACCCGACGTTCGGGTTCCCTGGCGGCGAGTCGTTCGCCCAGCAGGGCGTGCGCGTGGCGGGGGCCTTCCACGACATCAAGCGCGCCGAGGTGCCCGCGCTTGTCGTATGCCACGGCGGAGTGATTCGGATCGCGCTGTTCCAGCGCACCAAAGACCCGGAGTCGCTGGGCGACCGCGTCCCCAACGCCCAGATCGTCCCACTCGACCCGCGCGGATCGCGGCGCCTGCATCGCGGCGACGAGGTCGGCGCCCCGATCTGAGCCGCTGCGCGGCGCCGCCCCATCGGCGAGGCCGTGCCGCTCATTCGCCGGGACGAGCGTGCCTACAGCGAGCGCAAGCGACGGAACTCTTCGCGCGCCGAGTACGGACGGCCCCACATCTGGGTGACCTCCGCGCGGCCCTCCCGCACCTCGCACACCGCCAGCTCCCCTTCGATGCCGGCGTCGTCGAGCAGGCCCAGCGCACAATGCACCGCCGGCGCCGCGGCGGCGTGACCGAAGCGGTGGGCAACCAGCAGGCGCCAGTGCCAGTCGTGTTTGGAGTAGGGGCTGGCGTTGCACGTCACGAGATAGACCGCCGCTTCGACGTAGCGCGACTCGTCTGTGAGCCGCAGGTCGAGCTCCAGGTCGGTCCAGTCGTCGGGGAGCGAATCGACGATCCGCTGGAAGCTGTCGGCAAGAGGGTGGCGCAGCCGGCCGGAGGCCGGCGAGCCGGGCCCCTCGCTCTTTCCAATCAGTCCCATCGCCATGGAAGCCTACCGGGCCACGCAGCCGGGGCGCACTCGGCGCAAACCGCTGGGAAGAGCTTCCGGGCTCGTATCCTCGACTCATGGATCCTCGACCCACGGCCGCCACCGACACCCTGCACGCCGAATACGAGTCGCTGACCGAGCGCTGCGGGCTGGTGGACCGCTCCGAGCGTGGCAAGCTCGCCCTCACCGGCGCCGGCGCCGTGGAGTTCCTCAACGGCCAGGTGACCAATGAGCTGACCGACCTGCGCTCCGGCGAGGGTCGCTATGCAGTGTTCCTCACCAACAAGGGCAAGATGCTGGGCGACCTGCGGATCCTCGCGGTGGGGCCTGGCTTGGCGGCTGCCCTGGGCGCAGCGGGAGCCGATTCGAACATGGACGCCGACTCGAGCGCGGACGCCGACTCGAGCGACCCACCGGCCGAACTGCTGCTCGACACCGAGCGCGGGGCACTGCAAGCGCTGTTCGACATGATCCGCCGCTACAAGATCGGGTATGAGGTCGAATTGCACAAGCGCACGCTGGAGCGCGACCTGCTCTCGCTGATCGGCCCCGACGCGCGAGCGTGCGCCGAGCGTCTGGTTGGAGCCGAAAACAATACATTCGACACCGATGGTCCCCCCTCCGGCGCGCCCGGTTCCGACTCCCTTCCGCACCCTCCCCACCAACTCCCACAGCTCGAGCACACGCACTCGCCCGCGGAGATCTGCGGGGCGGCCGTACGCCTGATCGCAACCGCCGAAGGCATCGACGTGCTGTGCGAGGCCACCGACTTCGAGACTGTGCGAGGGGCCCTCCTCGATGCCGGCGCGACCCCTGTCAGCGAAGCGGCTGCGGAGATCGTGCGCGTGGAGCGTGGCAGGCCCCGCTACGGCGTGGACATGGATGAGGGCACGATCCCCCAGGAGGCGGGCCTCAACGAGCGCGCGGTGAGCTTCACGAAGGGCTGCTACGTCGGCCAGGAGACGGTGGCGCGGCTGTACTACCGGGGCAAGCCCAACCGGCACCTACGCGGGCTGCGGTTTTTGGAGCCTCTCGATCCGGCCCCCCCGGTACCCGGCGAAGAGCTGCGGCTGGGGAACCGCCCCGTGGGGCGCCTGAGCAGCGTCGTTGAGTCCCCACGACTTGGCACGATCGCGCTGGCACTGGTCCGCCGCGAGGCCTCCCCGGGCGACACGCTCGCTGTCGGCGAGCACGGCGCCACCGCGGAGCTGGTCGAGCTGCCCTTTTGAGAGGCCCCAACCAAACGCGAATGAGACTTGATCTCATTTGGTTGGGGGTTCTAAGAGGAGCTTGACTGCCCGTCGCCCGGCCGGCGCTCGTGCAGATGCTTGCGGATCGCCGCCCTCAACACCTTCAGCGCGTCGGGGCGCGGAGGGGTGTCGAAAGTGTTGGTGACGTTGGGTCCCCGCAGGTTCACTTTCGTGCGCTCCAGCCGCCTGCGCGGATCCTCGAAGGGATTGCGTTCAGTCATCGCCATTGTCTTCGGTCGGAACTCCCGATTCCTGAGTGTACGCCTGCCACTGCTCATTCAGAAGGTCCACGAGCTGGCTGGCCAGCAGCGGCGAGAAGGAGACGCGCGAGACGACGATCCCCTGCTGCCCCTGGGGCCCGATGCGCAGGAAGTCCAGCGTGAACTCGTGCGGCGTGCGCGCGATCGACGCGGCATTGGCCCATTTGCCCGCGAACTCCTCCGGGGGCATGATGATGTTGGGGCCCTGCTGTGACTCCTCCGGCGGATTCTGCTCGTCCACCGACGCAGCGTAGCGCGGGAGGGGCGTGCGGATGTAGGATTCGTTGCCTCCCGTTCCCGACATGCGAGGTCGCATCCCGTGGCAATCGACTTGCAGCAAATCTCCGAGGTGGACACCGAGCCGGGCGAGCTGCCCAAGACGATGGCCGCGTGGGTGATCCGCCAGGAGCGCGAGGGCGAACCGAAGGACGCCTTCCAGCTCGAGGAGATCGAGGTGCCCGAGCCGGGCGCGTTCGAGGTGATCGTGCGCGTGATGGCCGCGGGCGTCAACTACAACAACGTGTGGGCCGCCCTCGGCAAGCCGGTGGGCGTGTGGCGCTACGGCGACCACCCCGAGTTCGGCCACCACATCGGCGGCAGCGACGCGTCGGGCGTCGTCTGGAAGGTCGGCCCCGGCGTGACCCGCTGGAAGCCCGGCGACGAGGTCGTCGTGCACTGCAACCAGGCCTCCTACGAGGACCCCGAGGTGCACGGCCTCGACCCGATGGCCGCTCCCTCGCAGAAGATCTGGGGCTACGAGACGACCTGGGGCTCGTTCGCGCAGTTCACCAAAGTGCAGGCCCAGCAGCTGCTGCCCAAGCCGGCTGCGCTCAACTGGGAGGAGGCCGCCTCCTACGGTCTTGTGTACTTCACCGCCTACCGCATGCTGATCACCCGCTGCAACCTGCAGGCCGGCCAGAAGGTGCTGATCTGGGGCGCCGCCGGGGGCCTCGGCGTGTTCGCCACCCAGCTGTGCGCCGCCGCCGGCGCGCACTGCGTGGGCGTCGTCTCATCCGCGGAGAAGGGCGCGCTCGTCAAGCGCCTCGGCGCCGCGGACTTCATCGACCGCGCGGAGTTCACGGGGATGATGCGCAAAGGCGGGGAGTCCCCCGAGGAGGAGAAGGCACGCTTCGGCGTGTCGCGCGAATTCGCCAAGCGCGTCAAGGGGATCCTCGGCGACGCCCCCGACATCGTCTTCGAGCACGTGGGTCAGGCGACGTTCCCGACCTCGGTGTTCACCGTCAAGACGTTCGGCAAGGTCGTGATCTGTGCCGGCACCACCGGCTTCAACCTCGACTTCGACGTGCGCTACCTGTGGATGAAGCAGAAGGAGATCATCGGCAGCCACTTCGCCAACGCCTACGAGTGCACGAAGGCCAACGAGTTGATCGACTCCGGCCAGATCCGCCCCGTGCTGTGGCGCACACTCGGCTTCGACGGCGTCGCCGAAGCGCACCAGCTGATGCTCGAAAACAAGCACCTCGGGAAGATCTCGATCCTCGTCGGCGCCAACGCCGAGGGCCTCGGCAGGACGGCGGATGGCCCCGGGGCGATCCACGCCGAGGTGGGAGGCTGAGATGGCCGGTCAGGGCAACGGCACCGTAATCGTCCCCTGGTACGCCACGGGCTTTCGCTCCGAGGGCTTCGGCGGGGCGCTGGAGGAGGTAGCGGCGATCGCGCTGCGCTACCGCGCCGACTCCTACGCGGTGTACCGCTCGCGCGACGATCGCTACCGCTACCAGCAGCTGGCGCACTTCGAGCGCTACAGCGACTGGGAGCGCTACTGGGAAGGCCCCGAGATGATCGACTTTCGGGCCAGCCACTCGTCCTGGTACCAGGTGCCGGTGCTGTATGGCTGGTGGGACCTCACCGCCGCCGGGAAAGTCTCCGAGGAGACGGAGTGGATCACGCCCGAGCCGCCCGAGCCCGAGGGCAACGGGGGAAATGGGTTGCCCGCCCGCTCCGGCGCCCCCCGCGTTCAGCACGTCTGAGGCTGAGCGGAGCCGCCACCAGCCGCACGAGGATGCAAATGGCTTTCAAACGACCCCTACCACTTCACAAAATGAAGGGTTGGGGCCCGAAAAGTAAACACACAACCCCGGGCACCGGCATCCGCATCCGCATCTGATACTCAGCACTTCTCCAGCGGCGCCATCGTCAAACCCGCGCCCTTCAGCTGCTCCCAGTAGTGCTCGGCCGGCTCGCGGTGGCCGTTGTAGACGACGGCCTGGCCCGAGTTGTGGATTTGGTTGGCGTATTGATGGCCCTGCTCCAGCGTCACGCCGGGGATGAAGCGCGCCAGCGTGCGGGCGACGTGGTCGAAGGTGTTGTGGGCGTCGTTGCGCACGATCACCCGCCACGATCCGTCCATCCCCGTTTGCGGGCCGCCCGTCTTCGGTAGCTCAATGGTCTCGGTCATGGATGCGAAGAATACCCGCCACCCGCGAGGGCCCCGGTGGCGGCGGGAATCGCACGCGGGTGCCAAGCCCCGCTCCCCGCGAGCGCCTGGACGGCGGCAGCTATGACGTGAGGGTGGGTGTAGGGCGCCATGTGCCCGCCGCTCACCATCTCCAGGCGCGCGTTGGGCAACGTTGCGGCGAGGCGTCTGCCGCACTGCGGCTTGACGAGCTGGTCGGAGGCGCCTTGGATAACGATCGCCGGCACGTTGATCCCGCGCAGGCCGCGGTTGACCCCCTCGATCACGCCGTTGGCGGCCAGCCGCTCGCCCGCGATCGCTTCGAGGTTGCCGTGCTTCATGTTGATCGCCAGCACCCTGTGAAGGTGAGCGGGGGCGACGGGCACCGGGTCGAACGCTTCTTCATCGCCCTGTTCGGCGGCAACCGTGAGTAGCAACTGCGAGAATGTGAGGTTGGCGATCTGGCGCACAACCGGCAGCTCCAGCGCTTTCAGCAGATGCGTCTGCGCACGCTCGAAGCCGCCAAGACGCGTGCATGTGGCGGCGGCGTCCACCAGCACCAACCCTCGCACCTCGCCGGGGTGGCGCTCGGCGAAGGCGAGCGAGATCGCGCCGCCGTAGGAGTGCCCGACGAGGATCGGGTGCCCGAGGTGCAGGCGGCCGATCAGTTCCTGCACCGCCTGCAGTTGACGATCGAAGGAGAAGTAGCCGCCGCTGGAGAAGCCGTATCCCGGCCGGTCGATCGCGATCGTGCGGCGACCGGACAGCAGCGGTGTGACCTCGTTCCAGTCTTCGGCGGTGCCAGGCAGCCCGTGGATCAGCAGCACCGCCGGCCCGGTGCCGAGCCGTTCCAGGTAGCGAACACGTAGGCCGCCAGCGAGCCGCACGAAGCTCCCGGTCGCCCGCGGCGTGGCGGGCAGCCGGCCGTAGGTCCAGTTGAGGACGACCACGATCGCCGCCAGCAGCGCCACGACGCGCAGCAGGATCCTGCCTCTCACCACCCCCCGGAACACGCCCGCACCCTACTGGAGCATTTCCGCGACCACGTGCGCGCATAGCCGCCGATTCAGGCACCCAACCCCTCCCTCCTATCCTCCAAACCCTACAATTGACGCCATGAGCGGCGACCAGGCCCATCGCCTGCCCGAGCGCGAGCGCCCGTGGCTGATGCGCACCTACGCGGGGCACTCGACCGCGAAGGCATCCAACGAGCTGTACCGGCGCAACCTCGAGAAGGGCCAGACGGGGCTGTCGGTGGCGTTCGACCTGCCGACGCAGACCGGCTATGACCCCGACGACGAGCTGGCGCGGGGCGAGGTGGGCAAGGTGGGGGTGCCGATCGCCCACCGCGGCGACATGGAAGCGCTGATGGAGGGCATCCCGCTCGCCGAGATGAACACCTCGATGACGATCAACGCCACCGCCGCTTGGCTACTGGGGCTGTACATAGTCGCCGCCGAAAATCAGAACCCACCCACCCCGCAGGAGCAGCTGCAGGGCACCACCCAGAACGACATCATCAAGGAGTTCCTGGCGCGCGGCACCTACGCCTTCCCGCCGGCGCCCTCGATGCGGCTGATCGCCGACACAATCGCCTACACCGTCGAGCACGTGCCGAAGTGGAACCCGATCAACATCTGCTCCTACCACCTGCAGGAGGCCGGTGCCACGCCCGTACAGGAGATCGCCTACGCGATGAGCAACGCTATCGCGGTGTTGGATGCGGTCAAGGAGAGAATCGGCACGGACCCCGCCCACATCTCACAAGTGTTCGGCAGGATCTCGTTTTTCGTCAACGCGGGCGTGCGCTTCGTCGAGGAGCACGCGAAGCTGCGCGCGATGGGAATCCTGTGGGAGGAGCTGGGGCGCGAGCGCTACGGCGTCAGCGACCCGCGCCTGCTGCGGCTGCGCTACGGCGTGCAGGTCAACTCGCTGGGGTTGACGGAGGCGCAGCCGGAGAACAACGTGCAGCGGATCGTGCTGGAGGCGCTGGCGGTGACGATCGGCCGCGATGCCCGTGCGCGGGCGATCCAGCTGCCGGCGTGGAACGAGGCGCTGGGGCTGCCGCGCCCGTGGGATCAGCAGTGGTCGCTGCGCATCCAGCAGGTGCTGGCATACGAGACCGACATCCTCGAGTACCCCGACATCTTCGAGGGCTCGAAGGTGATGGAAGGCCTCGTGGAGGAGCTGCTGGAGGGCGCCCGTGCGGAGATGGCCGTCGTCGCCGAGCACGGCGGCGCGGTGGAGGCCGTCCCCTACATGAAGGCCGCGCTGGTCGACTCCCACCGCGAGCGGCTGCGCCGGATCGAGGAGGGGAAGCAGACCGTGGTCGGCCAGAACCGCTTCACCGGGACCGAGGAGTCGCCGCTGACTGCCGACGCCGAGGGCGGCATCCTCGTCGTGGACCCCGCCGTGGAGGCCGAACAGATCGAAGCGGTGCGCCGCTGGCGCGCCGAGCGCGACCAGGCCGCGGTTGACGCCGCACTCGCCGAGCTGGCACGCGCGGCAGCGGATCCCGACGAGAACCTGATGGAGCCGACGATCGCCGCCGCACGCGCGGGCGCCACCACCGGCGAGTGGTCACAAACGCTGCGCGAGGTGTTTGGCAGCTACCGCGCCCCCACCGGCGTCGGCGAGGCGAGTAGCGCCCCCGCGGAGGAGCCCGACGCGCAGAGCGCCGACGGCGGCGAGGCGGCGCGCGAGCTCGCCCAGCTGCGCGAGCAGGTCGCCACGCTCGCCGAGCGGCTCGGCCGCCGGCCGAAGATCCTCGTCGGCAAGCCCGGCCTCGACGGGCACTCCAACGGCGCCGAGCAGCTCGCGGTGCGCGCGCGCGACGCCGGCATGGACGTGGTGTACGAAGGGATCCGCCTGACCCCCGCGCAGATCGCCACCTCGGCACTACAGGAGGGCGTGCACGTGATCGGCCTTTCAATCCTTTCGGGCTCCCACCGCGAGCTGATCCCCGCCGTGCTCGACGCACTGCGCGAGGCCGGCGTCAGCGCGCCGGTGATCGTCGGCGGGATCATCCCCGAGCAGGACGTCGCCGCGCTGAAGCAGGCCGGCGTCGCGGCGGTCTACACGCCGAAGGACTTCGATCTCACGCGCATCGTCGGCGACATCGTTGAGCTGGTCGGCGAGCGCAACGGCGTCGTCGCCACGGTTTAGGCGACCTTGCCCAAGCCGTGATCCGCCCTCCTCGCCGGTCCGCCCATCCCCAAACGCGTCTCGATCGAGGCGACGGGCTGGCGCAATGACCGACGGGGCGCAACTCGGGGCGCGACTGCGCGAGCGCGACCTGAGCGCGGCGCCGGCGACGCTCAACCTCCTGGAGAGCACCACCGCCACCGACCGCGAGCAGGCCCGGGCGCTGCTGTGTGAGGTCTCCCCGGCGGCGCTCGGGGGCGACGCGCAAGGGCACATAATCGGTGTCACGGGCCCCCCGGGCGCTGGGAAGTCGACGCTGCTGTCGGCCTTGCTGCACGAGTGGCGGGGCACCCCCCCTGTCCCCTCCCCGACGGCACCCAACGCCCCAGTCCCCTCCCCGACGGCACCCAATCAGGGCGGCGCGCGGGGCCGCACGGTGGCGATGCTGGCGGTGGACCCCTCCTCGCGCCGCTCCGGCGGCGCACTGCTGGGCGACCGCGCGCGGATCGAGTTCGACCCTGCCGACCGCGGCGTGTTCATCCGCTCGACCGCCGCCGGCGAGCGGCTGGGCGGCCTCGCGTGGGGCACCCGCGCGGCGGCGCAGGCGCTGGCCACCGCCTTCGACGTGGTGGTCGTCGAGACGGTGGGCGTGGGCCAGGCGGAGACCGAGGTCGCGGAGATCGCCGACACCGTCGCCGTGATCGTGCAACCGGGCAGTGGCGACGTGCTGCAGTTCCTCAAGTCGGGGATCATGGAGATCCCAGACGTGCTGGTCGTAACCAAGGCCGACCTCGGCCAGGTGGCGATCAGGGCCCGGCGCGACCTGTCCGCCGCGCTGCGCTCGCTCGGCAGGCGCTCCACCGCGGTGGCGGCGGTCTCCTCGCTTTCCCCGCCCGCCGGGATCGACGAGCTGCGCGGCCTCCTCGACGAGCGCTGGTCGCTCCTCACCGCCGACGGCGGCAGCGAGCTGGCGGCCCGGCGCCTGCGCGCGCGGCGAGCCGGCGCCCTCACCGACTTCGCCGTGGAGCATGGCCAGCGCGGCCTGCGCGAGCTCGGCGGACGGCGCGCGGCGGAGCGGTGGCTGGCCGAGCAGGACCCCGCGCTGGACGAGGCGGCGCTCGCAGCGGCGCTGGAAGGCAAGATATCGGGCTGATGGCACGCGAAGGCAAGATGTCAGGCTGATGACGCGCGATCTCGCAACAATGCTTGGAGCGTTTGTGGCCGCCAGTGCGCTGGCGGGGGCACTCGGCGCCGTCAACCTCGGCACCGCGCTGGCGTTCGGGCAGATCGGGTTTGCGATCGCCCTCGTGTATGTCTTGCTGAAGCGCTGACCTGGACGCTCAATCCGAGCGGGGGCGGTTATGCTCCCCGCGTGGGTACGGGCTGCTTCATCTCGCCGGGCAAGACAATCGAGGGCGCGATCGAGCGGGTGAAGCTCGCCGAGTCGCTGGGCTACGAGTCGGTGTACGTGACGCATATCGCCGGCTGGGAGTCGCTGACGGTGCTGACCGCATACGCGATGGCGACCAGCAAGATCCGCGTGGGCACCGGCGTGGTGCCGATCTACACGCGCACGCCCGCCACGATGGCGCAGACGGCGGCCACGATCGACGAGATCTCCGGCGGACGCCTGACGCTCGGCCTCGGCGTCTCCCACCGCCCCGTGGTGGAGGGCTGGCACGGCCAGAGCATCGATCGCCCCGTGCGCGAGATGCGCGAATACGTGGCGATCGTGCGGGCGATCCTGTGCGGCGAGGACCCTCCGGCGGGTGAGAAGTGGCAGACCGGCTTCCACCTCTTCGGCCTCGACACACGCCCGCGGCTGCCGATCTACGTAGCCGCCCTCTCCCCCGCGATGCTGCGGCTCGCCGGCGAGGTGGCCAACGGCGTGCTGCTGTGGCTGTGCTGCCCCGACTACATCCGCGACGTGGTGATCCCCGAGGTGACCGCGGGCCGCGAACGGGCCGGCAAGACGCTGCAGGGCTTCGACATCGTGCCGGCGGTGCCGACCGCGGCCGTGGAGGACACCGCCGCCCCCTACGCGGCGATGCGCCGTGACCTGCTCCCCTACTTCGGTCTGCCCTTCTACCGCGCGATGCTCGAGCGCTCCGGCTTCGGCGAGGAGATCGAGGCGTTCGACTCCTCGAGTGGCGACGTTGAGCAGATGCAGGCGGCAATCTCCGAGCGCTTCCTGATGCAGCTCACCGCGGTCGGCGACTCCTCAGCGGTGAGCGCGGGCCTGAGCCGCTACCGCGACGCGGGCGCCACCACACCGTGCGTGGGACCGATCCCCGGCAGCGAGTTCGAGGCCACGCTGCGGGCCGGGATTGAGTAGGGGCGCATACGAACGCGGGCTGAGCTCGCGGGACGGAATCAGGGGAGCGCGGGGCGCGCTCGCGGGGTGGCAAACGTGCTTTGTCAACCGGATGCCGTACCATCCCGGACTCCGCAGACGTCGATTGGAGGCATCGATGATGAGTGCAGGCGAGCAGGTTTGGGGGATCGGCTGGCGGGGAAGGACCCTCGCCCTGATCGGGGTGTCGGTTCTGGCACTGGCGATTTCGCTGGTGGCGTCGGTCGCGCGCGCGAGCGCGACGGTGCCCAAAGAAACCGACATCATGATCATCTTCGACACGAGCGGGTCGATGGAAGGGGTACTCGACGAAGCAAAAGAAGAAGTCAAGACCCTCATCGCCAAAACCGAGGAAAGCCTCCCGAGCGTCGAGTTCGGCGTCGCGAACGTCGAAGACATTCCCGGGTACTTCGGCGAACCGCTTACGTCTCTTTTGGAAGAAAAAGAATATGAAGAAAACCTCGAAAAACCGTGGCGCCTGGAGCAATCGCTGACCACTGAAGAGCCGAAGGTTGAAGAAGCCATCAACAACCTGTCCACTGACGAGGTGGCGCATGGTGGCGGCGATGGGCCGGAAGCCTACGGTCGTGCCCTGTATGAGACCGCGACCAACCCGCAGGTCAAATGGCGCCCTGGCGCCAGGCACGAGATCATTTTGATTGCCGACCAAGTGCCGCACACACCTAACGTCAATGAAAACATACCGTCAGAATTCTGGCTTGCGAACCCGTTCGACACAGGTGAAGAATCGCCCGGAAAATTTGGCATTCCGGACACGCAGTGGAAAGCAGGCGAATCACTGGAGTTCCATAAAACCCTTGAAAAACTAGCCGCCGAAGAAAAGCCGCTGGCGATGGTCGACTACTACCACACCACCGATGGCGAGTCGGAAAGCGAAAACTACATCCACTACTGGGAATATTGGGCGGCCGACACTGGCGGGCAGGCGATTGTGGCCGAAGAAGGCACCAAAACGCTCGACGCGAAGCTGACCGAGATCATCAAAGAAAGCTCGGAAGGCATCCCGCCCTGCCCTCCCGGCACCGAACGCACGCCGACAACGCCCTGCAAAAAGAAGCCGGTCACGGTTGTCCCGCCGCCACCACCACCGCCGCCGGTGCCCAACAGCGGCTTCACGATCCAGAGCATCGTCGCGAACTCGAACGGGACGGTCACGATCACGTTCGTCCCGGTTCAGCCGGGCACGGGGACGCTTGTGGTAACGGTGCCCACGGCGTCGATCGCCAGCACCTCGGCGGTGGCTGCCAAGGCGAAGAAGCCGAAGAAGTGCACGAAGGGCCAGGTCAAGATCAAAGGCAAGTGCCGTCCCTCCACAACCGTGGCGGGGACGACCACCGCCGCCGGGACGGCGGGGGTTCCGTTGAAACTGACGGTCACTCTGTCGAGCAAGATCAAGGCGTTGCTGAAGAAGGGCAAGACGGTCCATCTCGTCGCGACCCTGACCTACACCTCATCGCTCGGTGGAACGCCCACCGTGAGCACCTACACCATCCCGATCAAAGGCAAGCGGTCGCACCACCACCACAAGTAGCGCGGTAATCGTCGGACGGGGCGCCCATGGGCGCCCCGTCCGCATGTAGAGGGCAAGCGCCGCGTAACGCAATTCGAGTTCGGCAGACTGGAGAGTAATGGTCATCCTGCTTGGCTTCGCGCTGCTCGCGGGCGCCGGCACCGCGCTCTCCCCCTGCGTGCTGCCGGTGTTGCCCGCGCTGCTCGCCTCCGGAGGCGCGGGCGGGCGGCGCCGGCCGCTGGGCGTGGTGCTGGGGCTGAGCCTGACCTTCGCGATCACGATCGTCGGGATCGCGAAGGTCGCCAACGGCGTCGGCCTCGGCTCGGACCCGCTGCGGGCGGTCGCCGTGGTGGTGCTGCTCGGCGCCGGTGCGGTGCTGCTGGTGCCGCGCCTCGGCGAGCGCCTGGAGGCGCGCATGTCGCGCCTGGCGGCGTTCGGGCCGCGCTCGCGCGGGGACGGCTTTCGCTCAGGCCTGCTGGTGGGGGCCGCGCTCGGGTTCGTCTACACCCCTTGCGCCGGGCCGATCCTTGCGGCGGTGATCTCGGTCGGCGCCGCCACTGGGCGCAGCGTCGCCGTGGGGATCGCCTACACGCTCGGCTCGGCCGCGGTGCTGCTCGCGCTGACGCTCGGCGGGCGCACGCTGTTCGAGCGAGTGCGCGCCGCCGGCCGCGGACCCGCCTTGCAGCGCACACTCGGGGCGATCATGGTGGTGACGGCGCTCGTGATCATCACCGGCGAGGACGTGCGCTTCGACCAGTACATCGCCCAGCACATCCCCGAAGTCAACCTCACCGCGTCGCTCGAGAAATCGCACGCCGTCGAAAGCCGCCTGCACGAGGTCACCGGGCGCAAGTCGCACTTCACCGCCAGCGTGGGCACCCCCGTCGCCGTGCACGGCGCCAGCCAGGCGACGCTGCTGGCGGACGCGCGGCAGCTGCCCGTGGTGGCCACCGCGCCGGAATTCAAAGAAACCGAGGATTGGTTCAACACGCCCGGCGATCGGCCGCTGACGCTCGCGGGGCTGCGCGGGCGAGTGGTGCTGGTCGACTTCTGGACCTACACCTGCATCAATTGCATCCGCACGCTCCCCTACCTGAAGGCGTGGAACGCCGCCTACCACAACGAGGGCCTGACGATCGTCGGCGTCGAGACGCCCGAGTTCTCCTTCGAGCACGACGCCGCCAACGTGGCGAGCGCGATCTCCACCTTCGGGCTCAAGTACCCGGTGGCGCAGGACAACGAATACGGCACGTGGGACGCCTACAACAACGAGTACTGGCCCGCCGACTACCTGATCGACGCGCACGGCCATGTGCGCTACGTGGCCTTCGGCGAGGGCGACTACGACAAGACCGAATCGGCGATCCGCGCGCTGCTCGCCGAAGCGGGCTACCACGTGGGCGGCAAGGGCCATCCGGCCGGCGTGATCGTGCCAAGCGACGAAGCGACACCCGAGACCTACCTCGGTACCGCTCGCGCGCAGGGGTGGGTGAACGGCCCGGTCGCAGGGGTTCACGACTACGGCTCGGGCGCGCACCCCAACCTCGAACTGGACGCCTTCGCCTACAGCGGCACCTGGAACATCTCCGAACAGCCCGCCGTCGCAAGCGCGGGCGCGGGCATCGAGGCGAACGTGGAGGGCAGGCACGTCTACCTCGTGCTGAGCTCCGCCGGCAAAGTGCCGCGCCACGTCGAAGTGCTCCTCGAAGGCCACCGCATCCCCGCCGCCGACGCCGGCGCGGACGTCCACAACGGCCTCGTGACGGTGCGCGGCGAACGCCTCTACACGCTCGTCTCGCTGCCACACGACGAACACCACCACCTGACGCTGCGCTTCGAACCGGGGGTCACGGGGTACGCATTCACGTTCGGCTAGAGGCCGATCGGACGGGCCCCTCGTTCTCCAATCCATCCCATGCATACAATGGGTCCCATGGAGAGTTCTGCCTCGGAGACGACCGCGCGCAGCTGGCTGCGCTGCTACCGCTGTTGGTCGCAGGAGCTGGAGGTGCAGGTCCACTACGAGGGGATCCACAAGATCGACCCCGACACCGGCGAGCGCTCGGAAGTCGTGGACGAGTTGCAGGAGGCCGTGGTGCAGTGCCTGGACTGCATGCACGACCAGCCCCACCTCGGCTTCAACAACGGCCGCGTGGAGCCGATCGAGGACCGCTGGGAACGGATGATCGCGGGCACCCCCTGGGTCGCCTCGTGCACCGTGACAGTGGACGCCGAAGACGTCGAGACCTGCTCCGGGCCGGAGGCGGGCGATGCTCTCTCCTACGCCGCCTTCGGCGACCACGGGGTCAGGGAGTTCTTCACGCACGTGCGCTTCCACAAGCACGAAGACGACGCCCGCATCATCGTGCACCTGCTCGTCGAGCTGTACGCGCGCTCGCTGGAGGAGGCCACCGAAGTGCTCGAGCAAGCTGCCCGCGGCGCGTTGACGATCACCTCGCTGGCCGAGGAGTCCCGCCCGCCGGCGTCGACCGACGGCGAGGCTCACTCGCACGACTAGGGGCCGTCCGCCCTCGCCGCGACCCGCTCGGACTGTACGAAGTCCAGAAACACGCGCGTGATCCGCGGGTCGAACTGACCGCCGGCACACCGCCGCAGCTCCGCACAGGCCTGCTGCTCGGTTATCGCATCCCAGTAGCCGCGGTTGCTCGTCATCGCCTGGTAGGCGTCGCAGATCGCGATGATTCGCGCCGCGAAGGGGATCTGCTCGCCCGCCAGCCCGTCGGGGTAGCCGCGCCCGTCGTAGCGCTCGTGCGTGGCGCGCACGAGCGTGGCAATTCCTCGCAGCGAGGGGGCCGACGCGATGATCCGCTCGCCGATGATCGTGTGGCGCTCGATGAACGCCCGCTCGTCGCGATCGAGCGCCTTCGGCTTGTCGAGGATCGCGTCGGGGATCGCCGCCTTGCCGATGTCATGCAGCTCCGCCGCGGCCACCAGGTCCGCGAGGTCCTCGGCCGCCAAGCCGAGCCGCTCGCCGACGCCACGGGCAAGCGCGGCCACCTCGTGCACGTGGGTGTCGAGCTCGGGGTCGCGTTCCCGCAGCAGCCCGAGCAGCACGTCGCGCCACTCGCGGCTGGCAGGCGGACGGGCGCAGAGCAGCTTCTGCGCGTACAGACGCTGGTCGGCGATGCGCAGCGCCTCCTGCGCGCTGTGCGCCTCCCGTCCAAGCAGCACCTCGCCGTAGCACGCCCCGATCGTGAAGTGTTCGCCGCTCTCCAGCAGCGCGCCGGCGAGGTCGCCGGCCAGCTCCGCCGGATCGCCCGCGACATGCAGCAGCGCACAGAACTCGTCCCCGCCGAGCCGGTAGGTGAGCCCGCCGGGACCTGCCCGCTGATCGAGCCTGCAGCTGAGGCGCTGCAGCAGAGCATCCCCGGCCGGGTGCCCGAACGTGTCGTTGTAGTGCTTGAAGCCGTTGAGATCGAACAGCAGGAACAGCCTCGGGCTCGCCGCCGTCGCCTCCGTGATCGCCAGCCGGAGATCCTCGAACAGCGCCCGGCGGTTGCCGAGGCCGGTGAGCGCGTCGCGGTTGGCCAGCTCGCTGCTGGAGGCGATCAGACGGATGTTCTCGGCTGAGGTGACCAGCAGCCGCAGCAGGACGGCCACGAGCGCCGCCACCGCCAGCCAGATCGAGACGCCCGCCGCCCCTTCCACGCCCCCCTCCACCAGCACCCCGATCGCGACCGCCCCGGCCACCACCGGTGCGGCCATGACTGCCACCAGGGTGTACCGATCGCGCACCCGCCCGCCGTCCGGCTGCCACGCGGCACATGCCAGGATCAGGGCCCCCATCAGCCACAGCGTGTCCAGGGGGGTGCCCGCCGTGTAGCCTCCGTGAGCTTCAAGGTAGAGGTAGAAGCCGTCAGCGACCGCCGTCACCGAGAACCCCAGGGCGATCAGCGCGAACGGGCGGTCCACCTGCCAGCCGGCGACGGTCAGAATCCCCACAACCACCGCGACCAGCAGCACATCCGCGAGCGGGTAGGCGAGGTTGAACGCCGCCTCCACCGAACCGCCATGTGTCGCCGCCAGCACCGGGGCAAACAGTGCGCTGCAGCCGAGCGCGCCCACCGCCAGCACGCCGCCGAGTCCGTCGAGCCACAGGCTGGCCCGCAGATGGTTGAGGCGCCGGCGCCCAAGCAGCACGATCGTCACGTACGCGCCCACATAGAAGCCGAGATAGAGCCCGCGCTGAACGTTCGGCTCCAGCGTTTCGCTGATCGAGGACATCACTTCCCCGGCGGCGTCGCAGGCGAGGCTGAGACCAAGCGCCAACCAAGCGACCTTCGCCGTGGCGACCGTCAATCCGCGCGCCAGGCAGACCGCCGCGCAGCCCACCATCACCGCGTCGTACAGCCAATCGTCGAACAGCCGGTCGCTCGCTCCCCAGCCGAGCACGAGCACACTGTGCGCGAGATGCGCGAGCACCATGCAGGCGAGCAGGGCAAGGGCGAGCCTGATCCAAGCCGGCGTGTCAGGGCGCGGCAGCACCTGCCTCAGATAGCTCACTCATGGGGTATCGGCCAGCGAGCGAATCCGATTGAGACGAAGTGCCGGACCGGCTCAGGCCAGCCGCGCTTCGAGCGCCTTCAGCTGCTCGCGCAGCTCCGCCGGGAGCCGCTCGAACTTGCCGAAGTGCTCGTGGAAGTGAGGTAGCTGTGCCCGCCACTCCGCGACGTCCACGCGCAGTAGCTCGGCGATGTCCGCTTCGGAGACCTCCACGCCGCGCGTGTCGATGCCCTCCACGCCCACCGGCGGCACCAGGCCGATCGGGGTCTCCGTGGCGGCGCCGTGGCCGGCGCAGCGTGCGAACACCCAGGAGAGCACGCGCGAGTTCTCGCCGAAGCCCGGCCACAGGAAGCGGCCCGACTCGTCCTTGCGGAACCAGTTGACGTAGAAGATCTTCGGCAGCTTAGCCCCCGGGGTGCGGCCGATCTGGAGCCAGTGCGCGAAGTAGTCGGCCATGTTGTAGCCGCAGAACGGCAGCATCGCGAACGGGTCGAAGCGCAGTTCGCCAACCGTGCCGGCGGCCGCGGCCGTCTTCTCCGAGCTCATCGTGGCGCCGAGGAACACGCCGTGCTCCCAGCCCAGCGCCTCGGTCACCAGCGGCACCACCGTCGAGCGCCGCCCGCCGAACAGCATCGCGTCGATCGGCACGCCGGCGGGGTTCTCCCACTCGGGCGCGATCGCCGGGGTCTGATCGGCCTTGACGGTGAAGCGTGCGTTGGGGTGCGCCGCGGGCGTCTCGCTGGCGGGCGTCCACTCGTTGCCGTGCCAGTCGGTGAGGTGCGCCGGCGGATCGGGCGTCATCCCCTCCCACCACACGTCGCCGTCGTCGGTCAGCGCGCAGTTGGTGAAGACCGTGTCGTGGGCAACCATCCGGATCGCGTTGGGGTTGGTGTGCTCGCCCGTACCGGGCGCCACGCCGAAGAAGCCGGCCTCCGGGTTGATCGCGTACAGGCGGCCGTCCTCGCCGAACTTCATCCACGCGATGTCGTCGCCGATTGTCTGCACCTTCCAACCCTCGAGCGTTGGGATCAACATCGCGAGGTTGGTCTTGCCGCAGGCCGAGGGGAACGCGGCGGCGATGTACTTGACCTCGCCCTCGGGCGAGGTCAGCTTGAGGATCAGCATGTGCTCGGCCATCCAGCCCTCATCGCGCGCCATCACCGAGGCGATCCGCAGCGCGAAGCACTTCTTGCCGAGCAGCGCGTTGCCGCCGTAGCCGGAGCCGTAGGACCAGATTTCGCGCGTCTCGGGGTAGTGCACGATGTACTTGTTCTCGGCGTTGCACGGCCATGGCACATCCACGTCGCCTTCGCCAAGCGGCATCCCGACTGAGTGCAGGCAGGGCACGAAGCGCCCGTCGTCGCCGAGCACGTCGAGCGCCCGCTGGCCCATGCGCGTCATGATCCGCATGCTCACCGCCACGTAGGCGGAGTCGGTGAGCTGCACGCCGATGTGGCTCTTATCCGAGCCCAGCGGCCCCATCGAGAAGGGCACCACGTACATCGTGCGCCCGCGCATCGAGCCCGCGAACAGCTCGGCGAGCTCTTCGCGCATCTCATCCGGGTCGCGCCAGTTGTTGGTGGGACCGGCCTCCTGCTCGGTGGCGGAGCAGATGAACGTGCGATCCTCCACGCGCGCCACGTCGCCGGGGTCGGAGAAGGCCAGATAGGAGCTCGGGCGCTTGGCATCGGAGAGGCGGCGGAACGTGCCAGCCTGCACGAGCTGGGCGCAGAGGGCGTTGTACTCCTCGGCGGATCCGTCGCACCAGTGGATCGCCTGCGGTTCGGTGAGCGAGGCGACCTCCTCAACCCACTCCAACAGGCGCTTGTTTTCGGTGGGGGCGTCTGGGATGGCTGTGGTTTCCATCACGGCAGCCTAGCGTGCCTCGGGCTGGCGCGGCACGAGCACCAGACGCTTGAACTCGGCCACCAGCACCCCGTCCTGATTGAGCACGCGAGTGTGGACCCGGACCGTGCCGCGATCGGGCTTGGACTGCGACTCGCGCTTCTCGAGCACCTCCGACTCGCAGTACAGCGTGTCGCCGTGGAACACCGGCGCGGGGTGCTTGAGCTCTTCGGTGGCGAGGTTGGCGATCGCCTTGCCGCTCACGTCGCTGACCGACATTCCCAGAGCCAGCGAGTACACCAGCGGGCCGACCACCACGTTGCGCCCCTGCTGGGATTTGTGCGCGTACACGTCGTTGATGTGCAGCGGGTGGTGGTTCATCGTGATCAGGCAGAACAGGTGGTCGTCGGCCTCGGTCACGGTCTTCGCCGGCCAGTGCTTGTAGACGGCGCCAACCTCAAACTCCTCCAGGTAGCGGCCGTAGGGGTGGGCGCCGCTCGCCTCGCGAGCGGCCTGGTCGGTCTCGAAGGTGGAGGTCTCGCTGGGTGCGGTGGCGGTCTCGCTCATGGGTGTCGGTGGTCTCCTTGCTCTCTCTGATGTACAGCCGCCAACTCTACCCCGCGGCGGTGGGCAGGTGGTTCATGCGGTTGTACATGCCGGTCCATATCGCAACCAAACGCGTGATCTCGGCGGGACATCCCCGGCCGTTCATGTACTTTCCCCCTGCCAGAACTACTTCATTTTGTAAAGGGTTCTGGGGCATTTTCGAAGCATAAGCACCACGACCCTGATATCCCATCAGGGCACCGAGAGAACGAACAACAGGAGAACCCACTTGCGCAACCCCCGCGACTTCTTCAAGCCCCTCGCGATCGACGCGCCCACGCCGGCGCGAGAGATTCCCTTCAAGCCCTCCCGGATGATCCACTTCCTGGACTTCTCGAACGAGAAGATGGTGGCGAAGGTGCCCGACATCGCCCCCACCGTGGACATCCTGCTCGGCAACCTCGAGGACGCCGTGCCGCTGGATCGCAAGGAGGCCGCTCGCGCCGGGCTGATCAAGGTCGGTAGGGAAATGGACCTCGGCGACACCGCACTGTGGACGCGTGTCAACGAACTGGCCTCCCCCTACTTCCTCGACGACATCACGCAGATCGTCGGCGAGATCGGCGAGAAGATCGAGGTGGTGATGATCCCGAAGGTCGAGGGCCCGTGGGACATCCACTACATCGACCGCCTGCTCGCCCAATTGGAGGCGAAAGCGGGCCTCACGCGCCCGATCCTCGTGCACTGCGTGCTGGAGACCCACCTCGGCGTCGCCAACCTGGAGGAGATCGCGGCCGCCTCGCCGCGCATCCAGGGGATGAGCTTCGGCCCCGCCGACCTCGCGGCCTCGCGGCGCATGAAGACCACCCGCGTCGGCGGCGGGCACCCCGGCTACCGCACGATCGCCGACCCCGACCCCGAGAATCCCGACGCCCCGCGGCCCTCCTACCAGCAGGACCCGTGGCACTACTCGATCGCCCGCATGGTCGACGCCTGCACCGCCGTCGGCGCGCTGCCTTTCTACGGCCCCTACGGCGACATCAAGGACATCGAGGGCTGCGAAACCCAGTTCCGCGCCTCATTCCTGCTCGGTTGCGTCGGCGCCTGGTCGCTGCATCCGGTGCAGATCGCCATCGCCAAGAAGGTCTACTCGCCCGACCCCGCCGAGGTCGCGTTCGCCAAAAAGGTGATCGAGGCGATCCCCGACGGCCGCGGCGTGCACATGATCGACGGCAAGATGCAGGACGACGCCACCTGGAAGCAATGCCAGGTGATGGTCCACCTCGCGGAAATGCTGGCGAAGAAGGACCCCGAGCTGGCGGAGGCGTATGGGTTTGCGAGCGACCCGGTAGCGGCAGCCAACGGAATCGGCGAAGAAATTGTGGAGGGATACAAGCGTCAGCCACAGACCGATGAGGAGATTGCCGGGGCAGAGCGGGCGACGCGCGCGTCGATAGCGGAGGAACCCTGGTGAACATCCCCCAGCAGGGGGAGATCTGGTGGGCGGAGGCCGAAGACAAGCGTCGGCCATACCTGATTGTCACGCGCTCGGAGGCGGTGCCGGTCTTGAACAGCGTCGTGGCCGCTCCGGTCAGCCGCACGGTGCGCGGAATCCCAACCGAGATAGCGCTCGGACCACGCGAGGGGCTGCATGTCGAATGTGCCGCGTCTTTCGACAACCTCGAGCCCATCGTGCGATCCGCGCTCACCGAACGAGCCGGCGCGCTCGGCCCCAGGCGTCACGAGATCTGCGAGACGCTGCGAGCACTCGCCGACTGCTGAGTCGGGGTCTCGAGCCAGCCCCGGCACCGGAGCCCAGCCCAGCTCTCCAAGCGCTCCGCATACCCGCTCGGAGACCACGCCCTCATTGCCGAAGCAGTAGTAGGCAAGATAGCACTCACCCTTGGCCACCCTTGGCCAAGCACGCTACAATCCGGCCATGCGAGTGAATGTCGGCCAAGCAAAGACAGACCTTTCGCGCCTGCTGGCGCGGGTGGAGGCTGGCGAGGACGTTGAGATCGCTCGCGGTGGAGTGCCGGTGGTGCGGCTGGTTCGCATCGAGCCAGAGACGAAGCCCGGAGAGAAGTTCCGCGCGATCAAAGGCGCCCTTGCCGGTCAGATCTTTCTCTCCGAGGACTGCGAGTTCGGCGAGGAGGAGCTCGATCGGATGTACGCCGAATGGGATGAAGAGGACAAGCTCTTGTCATGAGATTGCTTCTCGACACCCACATCGTTCTCTGGCAGATCGACGATCGGACATTGCCGAAGGCGGCCGACGACGCCATCGCGGCGGCGGCCGAGCTGTTCTTCAGCGTGGTGTCGTTCGCCGAGGTGGGGATTAAGGTCGCCACCGGCAAGCTTGCCGATTGCCCCCGGCTGCGAGAGCTCGTCATCGAAGGGGGAATGCGGATCCTCGGCCTCACCCCCGAGCATGGCCTGGCAATCAGCGAGCTGCCGCTCCATCACCGCGACCCATTCGACCGACTCCTCATCTCACAAGCGCGCCACGAGGGCTTGACGATCGTGACAGCCGACCCCTGGTTCGCCGCGTACGACGTGCCCGTGATCGCTGCCGGCTAGCGCGCCGTGCCCGCGACCGTATAGGCTTCCGCGCCGCATGAGGTTCTTCGAGTTCGAGGCGCGCGAGGTCGTCAAGCGCGCCGGCATCCCCGTCACCGACTACGGCTTCACAACCGACCCTGCGCAGGCGCGCCAGATCGCCGAGCGGATCGGGGGGTCGGTTGTGATCAAGTCGCAGGTGCTCAGCGGCGGGCGGATGAAGGCCGGTGGAGTCAAGTTCGCCGACACGCCCGCGGAGGCCGAAGACTATGCGCGCGACATCCTCGCCCTGGAGATCAACGGGCATATACCGCGGGGGGTGCTGGTCGATCCCAAGGCGGAGGTCGAGCAGGAGTACTACGCCGGGGTCGTGTGGGATGGGATCCGCAAGCAGCCCGTGATGATCTTCTCGCCCGTGGGCGGCATCGACATCGAGCAGGTCGCCGAGGAGCAGCCCGACAAGGTGGGGCGCCGGCACTTCTCCAACATCCTGCCGTTCAGCGACTTCCAGGCCAAGGAGGTGATCGCCGCCACCGGCGTCACCGGCTCGGCGCTGAACAAGCTCGTCCCGATCCTCACCCGCCTGGCGAAGCTGTTCGTCGAGAACGACATGGTGCTCGCCGAGATCAACCCGCTGGGCCGGCTGGCGGATGGCTCGTTCGTCGCGCTGGACGCGCACATGGACATCGAGAACGAGGCCCGCGGGCGCCACAAGAAGCTGCTCGCCGACCTCGGCGTCGGCGAGGAGGAGACCCGCCAGGCGCGCGAGGCCACCCCCTTCGAGCTCGCCGGCGAGGCCGTCGACTCCCAGGATCACCGCGGCGTGGCCGGCAACGTGACCGAGTTCGACGGCAACCTCGGCCTCGTAATCGGCGCCGGCGGCGGCTCACTGACGCTGTTCGACGCCGTTCGTGCACACGGTGGCCACCCCGCCAACTACTGCGAGATCGGCGGCAACCCCTCAGTATCGAAGGCGTGCGGGCTGGCCAAGCTCGTACTGCAGAAGCCCGGCGTGGACAAGATCGCGGTGATGATGTCGATCGTCTCCAACACGCGCGTGGACATCGTCGCGCGCGGGGTGATCAAAGCGTGCCTGGAGCTCGGCCACAACCCCGCCGAGAAGATCGCGATCTTCCGCATCCCCGGCGCATGGGAGGAAGAGGGCTTCAAGATCCTCCGGAAGTACGGGGTCGACTACGCCGACCGCTCCGTCTCGCTCAACGAGGCAGCGCGACGCGCGGTCGAGAGGATTCAAGCCGACCCACCCGAGGTAGCCGCGTGAGCATTCTGATCAACGCCGATACCACGTTCATCGTGCAGGGCATCACCGGCCGAGAGGCCGTCAACCTCACGCGCGAGTGCCTGGACTACGGCGCGGGCGCGAAGGTCGTGGGCGGCGTGACGCCCGGGCGACTCGGGCGCGAGGTGCACGGGGTGCCGGTGTTTGACACCGTGGCGCAGGCGGTAGCCCACCATGGCGCGCCGATCTACGGCTCGGTGGTGACCGTGCCACCGGCGTTTACGAAGGATGCGGTGTTCGAGGCGGTGGAGAACGGCATCAAGCTGGTGGTGATCGTCACCGAGCGCATCCCCCGCCGCGACGTCGCCGAGATGGTCGAGCTCGCCACCCTGCGCGGCGCCCGCATCATCGGCCCCAACTGCCTCGGGATCATCGTGCCCGACGTGATCAAGATGGGCGGCATCGGCGGCCCCGCGAAGAACGCCGCGCAGGCCTACACCCCGGGCCCGATCGGCGTGATCTCGCGCTCCGGGGGCATGACCACCGAGATGTCCTCGACGCTGTCGGCCGCCGGCCTCGGGCAATCGACCGCGGTGTCGATCGGCGGCGACGCGATCATCGGCTCCAGCTACGCCGAGTTGATGCCGCTGTTCGAGGCCGACGAGCAGACGCGGGGCATCGTCATCTACACCGAGCCGGGCGGGCGAATGGAGGCCGAGCTGGCGCGGTGGGTGACCGAGCACAACTCGCGCCTGCCGATCGTCGCGTTCATGGCGGGACGCTTCATGGACGAGATGCCCGGCATGAGCTTCGGCCACGCCGGCACGATCGTCGAAGGCAAGGAGGACACCGCCTCGGAGAAGATCGCGCGCCTGGCGCAGGCCGGCATCACGGTCGCCGAGCGAATCGAGGAGATCCCAGGCATGATCAAGGCTCAGATCGCGGCGCGGAGTAGCGCGGCATGAGGAGGGACGGGATCTTCATCGCCGTCGAGGTCGACGACTCAGTCGCCTCCGACGCGGCGCTGGCGGCCAAGCTCGCGGAGGTCTGCCCGGTGGACATCTTCGCGGCCGCCGACGGAGGGGTCGAGATCGTCGAGCGGAACCTCGACGAGTGCGTGCTCTGCCGTCTCTGTCTCGATGCCGTCGACTCGGATCCCACCCACCCGGTCAAGGTGTTCAAGCTGTACGACGACGGCGCGCTGCTCGCCTAGGGTATGACCCCCCCTAGGGGTAGACCCCCAACTGCGGATCCACTATCGTAGGGAGAGCGCCATGAACGAGAACTTCTCTTTGATCCTGATGTCCTTCTTCCTGATCGCCACGATCCTGTTCTTGGCCGACCAGATCCTGTCATATCACTGACGGGCGCGACGGGTGCGTAGACGCTCCTGCTGACGCTCCACGACGTTGACGATCAGCTTCAGGAACTGCTCCGGGCCAGACGCCTTCGCCTGGCCGTAAGTAAACGCCTCGATCCAGTCCGCAACCTTCGCTTCGCGTGCCATCACGTTGAAGAACTCGCGGCGCATGTCCACACGCACGCGCGCGTCGCCGGCCGGGCCCTTCGTCACCTTGACCTCGGGCATCTCCAGCCGGAAGTGCTGCACGTCGCCGCGCCCTCGCAGTTCCACCCCCACCACCAGCTTGATCGGCTCAAGCGCCGGCACCTCTCGGACGAACCTGCGCACCGCGAGCTCGATCAACCCCTTGGCGTCTTCTGCCATGTCTCCTCCTGTCCGCCGCTCCCGCTGCGCATAGCCTACACGCCCCTACCAAATATCTTCACGATTGCACTCCTCCTTACCTGGAGGGGCGCACGCAGACATTGACGGCTACAGCTTGTGGCGCTGCAGCAGCTTGCGGCCGATCACCATCCGCTGGATCTCCGAGGTGCCCTCGCCGATCAGCAGCAGCGGGGCATCGCGGTAGAGGCGCTCGATCTCGTACTCCTTGGAGTACCCGTACCCGCCGTGGATCCGCAGGGACTCCTCCACGCAGAAGCGCCCCGCCTCGGAGGCGAACAGCTTCGCCATCCCCGCCTCCAGGTCCGAGCGCTCGCCCGCATCCTTCAACCGCGCCGCGCGCAACGTCAGCAGGCGCGCCGCGTCCACCTGCGTCGCCATGTCTGCCAGCTTGAACTGGATCGCCTGGTGCTCGGCGATCGGCTTGCCGAACGTCTTGCGCTCCTGGGAGTATTTCAGCGCCAGCTCCATCGCCCGCTGGGCGATCCCCACCCCGCGCGCCGCCACGTTCACGCGGCCGACCTCCAGCGCGTCCATCATCTGCGAGAAGCCCTTGTTCAGGCCCGCCTCCTCACCGCCGAGCACGTTCTCGGCCGGACAGCGATATCCGTCGAACACCAGCTCGGTGGACTCCACGCCCTTGTAGCCCATCTTCTTGATCTTCGGCGGCACCGTCAGACCCGCGTACTCGCCCGAGTTCTCGCCGGCGCCGGGCTCTTTTTCGGCAATGAAGCACGTGAAGCCCTTGTGGCGCGGCTGCGCCTCGGGGTCGGTCTTGACGAGCACGAACACCAGCGCGGAGAGCAGCCCGTTGGTGACCCACATCTTCTGGCCGTTGATCTCGTACTTCCCGTCCTCGCCCTTCTTGGCGGAGGTCTTGATCGCCTGCACGTCGCTGCCGAGCTCCGGCTCGGAGAGCGAGAACGCCGCCCGGATCTCGCCCGTCGCCATCCGCGGCAGGTACTTCTGGCGCTGCTCCTCGCTGCCGAACTTCATCAGCAGGTAGGAGCCGATGAAGTGCGTGTTGACAACCCCCGAGATCGAGATCCACCCGCGCGAGAGCTCCTCCACGATCATCGCGTACGTCGTCAAATCCAGTCCCATTCCCCCGTACTCCTCGGGGATCGTCACCCCGAACAGCCCCAGCTCCTTCATCTGCTCCACGATCGGCTCCGGGAAGGAGTCCTCGTGGTCGTAGTGCTCGGCGTTGGGGATGATCTGCTCGTCGGCGAACTGGCGCACCATCTCGGTGATCGCCTTCTGCTCGTCGGTCTTCTCCGTGTACGGCGAAGGGGCTACAGCCATGTCTCGGGCGCTCCAGGTAGTCGGGGGTCGGCGTGTACAGGGAGAATACCGGCGTGAACTTCGCCCGCGACGTGTTGGACTCGCTGCCGCCGCGGGAGCTCGCGCTGGTGGAGCTCGCCCGCGACGGCACACGCCGCGAGTGGAACTTCGGTGAGGTGGCCGAGCGCAGCGCCCGTCTCGCCGGCGCGCTCGCCCGCCGCGGTGTGGGGCGCGGGGATGTCGTGATGACGCTGATCGGCAACCGCCCCGAGTGGGTGCTCACGATGCTCGCCTGCTTTCGTCTCGGCGCCGTGGTGCTGCCCTGCACCGAGCAGCTGCGCGCCAAGGACCTGCGTCTGCGACTCGCCGTCGCCCGGCCACGGCTGGTCGTCGCAGACGAGCGCAACCGGGGTGAGCTGGAGGCCGCGCTGGAGGGGGAACCATCCGAGCCGATCGCACCGACCACCACGCCGGGTGGCGCCGAAAGCAGTGGTTGGAGCGCCGCGGACATCAAGGTGGTGCTCGTGCCCGACGACTCCCTTTTCGACGCCCAACCAGCGCCGGCCGCCGAGCTGGCGCCCGAGGATCCCTGCCTGATCACCTTCACCAGCGGCACCGCCGGCGAGCCCAAGGCGGTGCTGCACGGGCAGCGCTACCTGCTCGGCCAGCGCCTGCAGGCCGCCCACTGGCTGGGCGCGCACGCCGGCGAGCTGGTGTGGTGCACCGCCGCCTCGGGCTGGTCGAAGTCGGCGCGCAACGTGTTCATCGCTCCCTGGCTCTCCGGTGCCGCCGCGCTGCTGCACGACGCGCGCTTCGATCCCGCTGAGCGCCTTGAGCTGCTGGCGCGGGAGCGGGTCAACGTGCTGTGCATGGCGCCGACCGAGTACCGCGTGATCGCCAAGCGCGCCACGCTCGCGCCGCTGCCCGACCTGCGCGGGATGGTCGCCGCCGGGGAGGCACTCAACCCAGCGGTACTGCACGCCTGGCACGAGACAACCGGCCTCTACATCCGCGACGGGTATGGGCAGACCGAGACGGGGCAGCTCACCGGGATGCCGCTGACGCAGCAGCCGCGCCCTGGATCGATGGGACGTGCGCTGCCCGGAGTGCGGCTGGACGTGGTGGACGGCGAGCTGGTGGCCGACCCGGCGAGCGTGCCGACGTTCTTCCTTGGCTATATGGGCGAGGAGGTCGAGCGCACGGGCGATCCGAGGAGCGCCCCATACGAGCCGGGCGCGGCGGTGCGGGCGCGCGGCTGGAGCATCGTCGACCGTGGCGCGGGTGAACCGTGGCACACCGGCGACCGGGTGCACCGAGACGAGGATGGCTACCTCTACTTCGAGGGCCGCACCGACGATGTGATCGTCTCCGCCGGCTATCGCATCGGGCCCTTCGAGGTGGAGTCGGCGCTTGTCGCCCACCACGCGGTCGCGGAGGCCGCGGCGGTGTCGGCCCCCGACGAGGAGCGCGGCGCGGTGGTGCGCGCGGTGGTGGTGCTGCGCGACGGCCACAACCCATCGCCGGAGCTGGCGCGGGAGCTGCAGGAGCACGTCAAGCACCTCACCGCCCCCTACAAGTACCCCCGCATCGTCGACTTCGCGGCGGAGCTGCCGAAGACCACCAGCGGTAAGGTCAAGCGCGCGCAGCTGCGGGGCTGACGTCCAGCTCGTGCAGCTGTAGCGCGCGGTCGATGAACGGCCCCAAGAGCTCGCCGATCGAGGAGGCGGTCATCCCCGCCGGGGCAACGGGCAGCGTGGCGTAGCTGATCGCCAGACGCACCACGCACTCCGCCAGCAGCGCCACGTCGTGTTCTTCCGCCTGCGGCCAGCGTGTGGCGATCGCCCAGCGCAGACGCTCGGCGGCGCCCTCAACAAGGGTCTGGCCGTGGGTGGTGACGAACGGCAGCATCTCCCCGCCGCCGCGGATCGCGGCGCGGATCAGCGGATCCTCGGCGGCGGCCGTGAGAAACAGCCCGAACGCCGCCGTGAGCGCCGCCCGCGGGTCCTCCAGATGCGCGTCCAGCGCGCCCTCCACCGCGCCGATGAAGCCGGCGGCCTCGCGCAGCACGAACGCCTGCGCGAACTCGTCGCGCGAGCCAAACTCCTTGTACAGCGTCTGCCGGCTGACGCCCGCGGCGGCCGCCACGTCCGCCATCGTCACTTCGCTCCAGGCGCGCTGCTCGAGCTCGGCGCGGGCCGCGTCGAAGAGCGTGTCGCGCAGCAGCTCGCGGGCGGCGACCGCGTAGGGCGTGCGTGCGCTCACCCCCCCACCTCCTCGGTGTCCTCCTCGAAGTCCACCTTGTCGCGCACGCCGCAGTCCGGACAGGCCCACTCGTCGGGCACCTCGCTCCACGGCGTGCCTGGCGGAAAGCCCTCGCGCGGGTGGCCGCGCTGCTCGTCGTAGCTGTACCCGCAGCTTGGGCAGCGCCAGCGGCTCATGGCGTTGCCCCGTAGCGCGCGAGGATGCGCGGGCGCTTGCGCGGAGCGATGTTGGCGAGCGAGACGTCGCCCCCGTAGTGAGCGAGCAGTCGCCGATCCATCACCCGCCGCCACAGCGGGGGGAAGGCGGCAAGCACGATCATCCCCGCGTACCCGCTCGGCAGCTGCGGCGCCTCCTCGACGTGGCGCAGCGCCTGGTAGCGGCGGATCGGGTTGGCGTGATGGTCGGAGTGGCGCTGCAGGTGGTAGAGCAGCACGTTGGAGGCCACGCTGTTGCTATTCCAGCTGTGCTCGGGGCGGGTGCGCTCGTAGCGACCATCCTCGCGCCGCTGACGGCGCAGGCCGTAGTGCTCGAGATAGTTGACCACCTCCAGCAGGCAGAAGCCGAGCACGGCCTGCCCGACCAGGTAGGGCAGCACAGCCACGCCGAAGATCGCCGTGAGCGCGGCGAACAGCACAACGGTCATCCCCCACGCGCCGAGGATGTCGTTGCGCGGCGTCCACGGCGAGCTGTCCATGCGCCCCAGACGCGTGCGCTCCAGCTCCCAGGCGGAGCGCAGGCTGCCGGCCACGGTGCGGGGCAGGAACGCGTAGAAGCTCTCCCCCAACCGCGCGCTGGCCGGATCCTCGGGGGTGGCCACGCGCACGTGATGGCCACGGTTGTGCTCGATGAAGAAGTGCCCGTAAGCACTCTGCGCGAGCGCCACCTTGCTCAGCCACCGCTCCATGCTCGCGCGCTTGTGGCCGAGCTCGTGCGCGGTGTTGATCGCGATCCCGCTCACCACCCCCACGGTCAACATCAGCCCGACGTCGTCAAACGTCGAGAGTTTGCCGCTCGACCACAGCCAGCACGCGAACACCAGGCCGGCGTACTGGATCGGCAGGAATGCGTACGTGCACCAGCGGTAGTAGCGATCCTGTTCCAGCCACTTGATCACACTGTCGGGCGGGTTGGTGGGGTCCACCCCGATCAGCAGGTCGAGCACGGGGAAGATCGCGAACACCAAAAACGGGCCATAGAACCAGAAGACGCCCAGTCCCGTGGCCTGCACCAGGCCGTAGGCGAGGAACGGCAGAGTCGGCACAATCAGGCCCAGCAGCCACGCATAGCGCTTGGGGTCGTGCCACCTTGCGGGGGCCAGGGTCTCCGTCCCTGTCCCGGTCTCCGCAGTGGCGGGGCCTCCACCCGCGCCGACACCAGCGCTCGTCCCCACACCGGCCGGATCCTTCGTTGTGGTGGGACCTTTGTTCAGCGGCGCCGGTACAGCGGCCATGGAGCGTGCCTCCTTCGTGGTCGGGCTAACCAAGTTTGTCAGAGTAGTTTACAGATCAGGCCAGCCTTGTCCAGTCACCTAACGCAAAGCCCGATCGGCGTCCCGATTGAGGCGTCTCGGCCACGACGCTCCGTTGCTCGTGCTCGGGAAGGTGCACGAGCAACAGCTTGCCGGCCGCCACGCAGTGCGCCGACCCCCTCGATCCCGTCTCCTGGTCGAGGGCGGTCAACGGCTGGCCGCGGGCCTTGGGTCAGAGCGTTGGGGGGCGTTTAGGATGGATCGGCGTGACTGCGCAGGTGTGGTATGTACGGGTTCCGGTGATCTTCCGCCCGTGGGTTGTTTCGACCGTGATGCGCAGGACGTAGGTGCCCTTTGGCAGGCCCCGTAGGTCGACCGTAGCGGCGATGGCCCCTTTTGTGGTTCTCGTCGCGATGCGGTGACCGCCCAACTCGACTCGGACGTGCCGGTACACAAGGCCGGGGATCTGGACGACGTGGACGATAAAGTGACGCCGGCTTGCGCATGCGGTGTTCGGCGGCGCAGTAATCACGCCGCCGCCAGGGATAGGTGTCGATGCTGCACGCGTGAAGTACGGCGGCTTGTTGGTGAGGAGGCGGCTGTCGTACCGGTATGCCTTGGAATAGCCGGACCCCGTTGCATCGTTGCCGTGGGTGCCGACGACTCCGCGGTAGTTCTGTGCGATTGAACCGTAGATGTTGAGGTTGCCGAGTTGGGAGCCACAAATGAAGTTGTCGACGATGAACGAGTGCTCGGCCGCCAGGATCGCCGCGTAGATCCAGATTTCGGGCTGGGCGCCCCAGCCGTTTGGGTCTTCGGTGGCGAGCAGGTTTTCCGCGTCGCATTGACTCGCGTCGTTGACGGCGCCGGTGCGCGAGGGATGGTAGATCCGCACGTAGTTGGCGGCGATCAAACCAAGCGTCGCTGTACCGGCGGGCGCTGCGCCGAGCTGACCCGCCACGGACGTGGGGTAGATGCTGCCGTCGATGATCAGATCGTCTTGAGCGGCGATCGTCAGCGGCTGGCTGTAGGTGCCGCGCACGTAAACGTTGCCGCAGCCCTTTTCGGTGCGGGCCTCTTCGGGTCCGTCGGCGTTGAACGCCTCGTTCGAGGTCGCCGTGGGCCAGCCGCACCGTTTGGAGCGCACGTAGATGAGGCCGTTTTTCGGCCACTCGATCGTCTTGGCGTACTCCCTGCCGCTGGCGTTGAAATTGACCACATGAATCGTGTTGGCGGTTCCGTCGAGTTCTAGTCGCGTCTCGCCCGTGAACGCGTCTTCGCCTTCGACGAACTCGCCGAGGCCGGTGGTGCCTTCGGGCAGGGGAATCCGTTCGCCCCGGACATAGCAGTGCGTGGCGGTATGAAAGATCGGCATCCCCGTACATTGCCCGTCGCGGTCTTCGGGATAGGTGCCGCCGTAGATTTCAACGATGTCGGGAGGGTCAGCGCCCGCTCGCCCGAATTCCGCGCTCCCTTCGACCCTCGCCGCGTCGTTGGTGTGGTACGGGCCTTCTATCTGGTCACCGCTATGGAAGACGATGCTGGCGCAGGGGTAGATGCCCTCCCATTCGCTGTAGTACTTCCCCGTACAGCCGAACGGCTCGTTAGTGAGCGCCGGGTCCACCATTTCGAAGTTCGTGAAGTACAGATAATTAGTCACACGGCCATCGACGAACTCTTGCGTCGGTGCCGCCCCTTCCGCGGAGGCTTTCGGCTCGCCAAACCAGCCGGGGGTCCCGGCCAGAAACACCGTCGCAAAGGCAGCGCAGACGGCGACCACGATCAACCGGTGCGTCCCAAAACCCGCACGCAGGCAGACCGACCTGAGGCCGAAGCCGCGACGTCTGGCTGCCTCGTTGCGAGCCTGTCGCATCGCAGCTAAGACATCGGCAACTCGCCGAAGTTGCGTGAGACGTATCAGGCAAGGCTCAGCGAGGACGTGTCCGGCTGCACGTAGCTGGTGGTGGGCTGCTCGCCATGCTCGCGGTCGTGGTGACCCTCGCGTTACGCGCGAAAAGCGGGCGCACCAACCATTCGCCCAAACGCGCTCGCCAGCTCACCCCGCGGCGGGCGCCGCTGCCGCGTCGCCGCGGCGCGCTGCTGCGGCCTGCTCGCGACTGTCGCGCGAGGAGATCAGGATCGTGGTGAGGATCGCCCCAGCGATCGCGAAGCCGGCGCCGACCAGGAAGGCGCGGTCGAATCCCTTTGTAAGAGCGATCGACGTATTGTGCACACCGGCGTGGAGCAGGCTCTGCGTGCGGCTGTTGGCGACGGTGGCGAGGATCGCGAGGCCGAGAGCGCCGCCGACCTGCTGAGAGGTGTTGATCAGCCCCGACGCGAGACCCGCCTCGTGCGGTCTGGTCCCCGTCACTGCGGCGATCGTCACGGGCACGAACGAGAACCCGAGGCCGAAGGCGGCAAGCAACGACGGCCCGAGCACGTTCGCGCTGAACGAACCTCCGGTGGCGGGCACGCGCGAGAACCACACCAGCGCGGCCGCGACGAGCAGCATGCCTCCCGTCAGGACGGGCTTGAAACCGACCCGCGTCACGAGCTGCGAGGCGGCTCCAGCGGAGATGATGATCCCCACGGCAAGCGGCAAATATGAGATCCCCGTTTTGATCGGCGAGAAGTGAAGGACGTTTTGGAGGTAGAGCGAGATGAAGAAGAACATCGAGAACAGCGACATGCCGATCAAAAGACCGATGATGTCCGCTCCGCGAAGGGTGCGCAGGCGGAAGATCGAGAAGGGCAGCAGCGGGTGGCGCTGGCGGCGCTCGATCACGACGAACGCGACCAGCAGGACGGCTGAGCCGGCGAGCCGCAAAAGGGTGTCGGTCGATCCCCAGCCGACGTTGACGGCGTCCACAACCGCATAGACGAGCAGCGCGAGACCCGCGGTTACCGTTACGGCGCCGGGGATGTCGAAGCCCTCGGTGCCGTCTTCGGCGTGACTCTCGAGCAGCAGCCGCGGGGCCAGTGCCGCGGCGGCGAGCCCAATCGGGACGTTGACGAACAGCACCCACCGCCAGCTCAGCCCGCTCGTGAGAATGCCGCCGAGCAGTACACCCGCCGCGCCACCGGCGCCCGCGACGGCGCCCCAGATGCCGAGCGCGCGGTTGCGCTCGGCGCCTTCGGCGAACGTGGTCGTGATGATCGAGAGCGCCGCCGGCGAAACGATCGCCGCGCCGAGCCCCTGGATCGCGCGCGCGATGATCAGCCATGCCTCCGATTGCGCCAGTCCGCCTGCCAGCGACGCCAGCGAGAACACGACGAGACCGATCATGAACATGCGCCTGCGGCCGAGCAGGTCGGCGAGGCGCCCGCCGAGCAGCAGGAAGCCCCCGAACGTGAGCGTGTAGGCGTTCACGACCCATGAGAGGTTGTCGCGTGAGAAGTGCAGGTGGGCACCGATCGACGGGAGCGCGACGTTCACGATCGAGGCGTCGATCACGATCACGAACTGCGTCATCGCGAGCAGCATCAGGGCCAGGTTCTTCCCGCGAGCCGAGGTGAGGTCGGGCGCCGAACGAGCGGAACCAGTGGGGGGTGTTGTGACGCTCATGCTTCCTCGCGATTTTCGCTCTGTGTTCTCCAGAGCAAAGAGCGGAACCGGAAGTATGGTTCCTCTTGCCATACACATCATACGGAGCTAAGATTCCGTTTGTCAAGCCAGCGCTCAAAATGTCCACAGATCAGCGAACACTCCGCGCCGACGCCCGCCGCAACCGCGAGCGGATCATGGCCTGCGGGCGCGAGCTGTTCGCGCGGGATGGCCCCCAGGCGCAGATGGACGAGATCGCCGCGCACGCAGGCGTCGGCATCGGAACCATCTACCGCCACTTCCCCACCAAGGAGGCGCTGCTGACCGCGATGGTCCGCGACCGCTTCCAGGGTTTCGCGGAGATCGCCCGCCTCGCCGAGGACCTCACCGACCCCTTCGAAGCGCTCGCGAGCACCATGCGCGGCTCCGCCGAGGCAGTCGAGGGCGACAGTGGCTTCCAGCTCGCGATGATGGGCTCCAACCAGCTCGAATGGGAGGGCATCGAGCAGGAGAAGGCCGCCGTCGCGGAGATCGTCACCCGCGTCATCGACCGTGGGATCGCCGCCGGCGTCGTGCGCGAGGACTTCACCTTCGAGGACTTCTCGATGCTGATGTGCGGCATCACATCCACGATGTACTACCAACCGGGCAGCGCGAACTGGCGCCGCCATCTCAAACTGATCCTCGACGGCATACGCACCCCCGCCCAGACGGCTTGACCCAACAGGCAGCCTGTCGCTGTCCTGGGCGCCAGCCGGGACCACTCAGCAGGGGTCAGGCCACATGGCCACGGCCATCTCGGCAGCACCCATCGCGTGGCCCACACGCGAGGCTCCCCTGGCCGCTCAAGCGCACGGCGAGATTGGCCGAGAGGTTCTCAGATGGCCAGTCCGGACCTGTTCGTCATAGCTGCGTTCTTCGGCCTACCGCTCGTCACGCTGGCGCACGAGCTTGGCCACGCCGGTGTTGCGATGTCGTTCACCAGCCGGCCGGTGGAGGTCTACGTCGGTCGCACCGATTGCGCGCTAAGACTTCGCGCTGGACGGCTGCGTATGTCGCTCTCCCCGATCGGCGCTGGAGGTCTGTGCCGATCATCTGGGCGTGGCATGTCGAGAGAGCAGGTACTGGCCAGAGTGCTTGCAGGGCCGGGCGTAAATGCGGCACTTGCGTTAGTCGCATGGCTCGTTGGCGTCGCCGCAACCGGGAGCTTGCGCGCGGTGTTGTTCACTCTTGCCGCGATCAGCGCGTTGCAGATCCTCAATCTGATTCCCAGCTGGGGCGTTTGGGGTCCGCTACGCAATGGCGTCCCTTCCGACGGGCTCCAGGCGCTCTGCCTGATACGCCGGCGGCCACTTCCGCCTCCGCCCGTGACGGCGACGGTGCACTGGCTCAAAGCCCCCGTCGGTTGGTCGCAGACCATCGGGGTGGTCCTCAGCCTGGTCGTTGGAGCACTCCTCGCAGCGCGGGCGATACCCGTCGATGCTATGTATATCTTCGCCGGTCTCGCCCTGCAGCAGGCTTTTGACGCACGCGCGCCAAGGCTCAAGCTCGCCGGAAGCGGGCCCACGGCGTCCGTGGGCCATGAGCCGACGAAGATCTGCCCCAACTGCGGGGCGGAGATCCGAAGGGCCGCCCAGCTCTGCTACTGCCATCACGCCTTCGACCCGCAACCGCAGCGCACACCAACAACGAGCGCCCCGACGCCCCGACCGAGCCACTCGACCGGTCATCTCGGGCGCATCGTGCTGTACGGGATCCTGCTGGTGATCGTGACGATCACACTCGTACTCGTCCGAAACGAGCTCACGTGCGGGCGGCGCGCCTGCGTCCCAACCCAATCCGCAGTGCCGCGAATAGCGACTCCGCTGCTCCGGCACTGACAAAACAGCCACCCGGCTTGACATATCGGCATCCGATATGCTGGGGGTTGGTCGCCGGCTCAAGCTGCGGGTCAATGGAGCGGGCCCTGGGTCTCCTCAGCCGTCAGTGAGGATGTCCCGTGGTCCGGCTCGGCCCCCGGGCGCCACGGCACAATCCCAGCGAACCTCCCACGAGAACGCGCAACCGGGCGCTCGCGCCAATGTCGCAGGCCGCGCGGCGCCGCTACGCACTCGTCTACACCAACTGGACCGCCGCCGACCTCGCCGCCCAGGAGCACCTGCTTGCCGCCCTCGCCATCGGCCCCCGCACGACTAGGAGACGAACAACTCTCCGCCTCACACAGCGAGACCGCCGACCTGGCCACGGCTCACACCTGCGTCGTGCTCGCAATCACCGCAGGGGGGTCTGCACACCGACACTGGGTCGTCATCACTTGCGAGTAGACCACCAGCAGCGGGACATACGCCGGGCTTCCGGCAGCGCCGCACGTGGCTCAGGCCCGAGTTGCACAGGCGGTCGCGGCTGGGCTATCAGCGAGTGGACGCCAAAAAGCTGGGCTCCGTCCGCCGTTTGCGCCGCACCAAGGCGCCCTCAGCGTCTTGCGAGATGATGATGACGGCACTCCACGTCAACGGCACTGTACCCCTGAGTCTTGCCAGGGCGGCAATACTGACCAATACGATAGGCGGGCACTACTCGCGAGGCTCGAGCCTGCCGCGAGCCCCTTGTATTCACAACCTGACCACCCCCGCAGCCTCCCACGCCAATAGCCACAATCGCGATCAAGGTCAAGGTCCAGCCCGCGGCCCACGACAAGCCCATGCGTAACATCACAGGCGACCGTCCCTAGTTCAGCGATGCTGACATCGGCTTGCCGCTCTCTGTCCAGTACAAGGTGCTACCCGCGAGCGCGAGGGAATCCGGTTCGATTTCCGGCGAAGCAGCGAGCAGATGGCTGCCGGTCTTATCAACCGAACGAACCTGGATACCACCAAGTTCTGTACTCGCTCTCGCAATCCATGCCACCGACCCGTCCGGCTTCACGACAATCGCCGTGGTGTCTCCAATGCCAACATCGCCGGGTTCGGCGGGTGATCCATTCGGCATTCTGTGGAGCAGCTTCCCGGTCGCGAGGTTACGGACCCACACTTCTTCGAAGATGCGCCCTGAAAGGTCAACTTCGAAAGCGCGACCTACACCGTAAGCAACGACGGGACCAACGAGTGCCATCGGGTCCACACCTCCCGAGCCCGACGGGCCTCCATAGGATGCCAGGCCAAGGTAGTACGACCGCTTCGAGCCACGGGCGCAGCCGAATACGCCAGGGGGCCCTTCTGGGTACGCTGCAGCTTCATAGATCACCGCCTGTGCATCGGCGGCAAACACTCGTTCGTGCGCCAACGAGCACTTCGCGGGGGCCTTGTGTTTGACGTGCGCCGCTGTAGCATTCGCCGTACTTAGAGCGACCACCACCCCAACGGCAGTCGTCAGTCTGAAGAAGAATCCACGCTTCGCTCTCAAACTACTACTCCCGGAAAGATCAGGCATTTTCGCGTCGAGGCCCACAAAGTCATTCAATTCAACGACGCTGAGAATGGCTTGCCGCCCTCTGTCCAGTACAAGGTGCTACCCGCGAGCGCAAGAGAATCGGGTTCGATTTCCGGCGAGGCGGCAAGCAGATGGCTGCCAGTCTTATCGACCGAACGAACCTGGATGTTGCCAAGTTCTTTACTCGCTCTAGCAATCCATGCCACCGATCCGTCTGGCTTTACAACAATTGCTGTGGTGTCTCCAATACCAACGTCGCCGGGTTTGGCTGGTGATCCATTCGGCATTCTGTGGAGCAGCTTCCCGGTCGCAAGGTTACGGACCCATATTTCTTCGACGCTATGCTCTGAAAGAGTTCCGAAAGCGCTACCCACATCGTACGCAATCACAGGGCCAACGAGTGCCATTGGATCGACACCTCCAGAGCCCGACGGGCCTCCATACGACGCTAAGCCAAGGTAGTAGGGCCGCTTCGAGCCACGGGCGCAGCCGAATACACCAGGGGGGCCTTCTGGATACGCTGCGGCTTCATATATTATCGCCTGCGCATCGGCGGTAAACACCCGTTCGTGCGCCGGAGGACACTTCGAGGGAGTCTTGTGTTTGACGTGCGCTGCTGTAGCGGTGGCGCCAGCCAAAGCGCTCATCAACGCCGCGGTCGCGAGCATGGGAGCAAACCTACGCATACCGTCCTTAAACGACTTGTGATCCGGGGCTCTGCTCATGGTCCTCCAACCCCCCTAGTGGTTCGTCTGTGAAGTGCGTTGGTGGTTGAAGGGGTGTCGTGGTCTTTGCCGAACTCGTCGCTGGTTGGGTCCAGCGATGATGGAGGTTCGGTATGCCTGCGTTGGCGAAGAGTGTTGAGATCGCAGCGGACGATCAAGCGGAGCTTGATCGGATTGTGCGCTCGAGCACCGCTGAGGTGCGGATGGTCGAGCGCGCCCAGATCGTGCTTTGTGCCGCGGAAGGTCGTTCGGCTGCGGAGATCGGCCGGCTGGTGGGGTGTTCGACGAACACGGCGCAGAAGTGGCGGGCGCGCTATGAGCAGGATGGGATCGCCGGGCTCCGTGACTTGCCGCGCTCGGGTAAACCTCTGATCTATTCGCAGGCGGATCGGGCGAGGCTGATCGCCAAGGCGTGCACGCGTCCACCGGAGACACCAGAGGGGGCTCAGCGGGAACGCTGGACCTATGAGCAACTCGGGCAGGCGGTGGGGATGTCGCGTGCCCAGGCACACACGATTCTCGCGCGCGCCGACATCAAGCCGCACCTGACCGACTACTGGGTGATGAGCGACTTCTCCGACCCCGAGTTCGAGGAGCGCCTGAAAGGTGTCTGCGGTCTGTACGTGAATCCGCCAGAGAACGTGCTGGTCGTCTCGATCGACGAAAAGACCGGGATCCAGGCCAAGGCACCAACCAAGCCAGACATCCTTCCTGCTCCTGGGCGAACGACACGTCGCGAGCACGAATACATCCGCAACGGCACGCAGTGCCTGTTCGCGTGTCTGAAGGTCCACGAGGGTGACGTGCTCGCGATGACCTCGAAGACCCGCAACCGCTTCGATCTGATCCGCTTCCTCGACCAGCTCGACAGCGAGATCCCCGTCGTCGAGGGCCAGCAGATCATCGCGGTCAGCGACAACCTCTCCACCCGCGGCACCGAAGAGGTACAGGAATGGCTCGCCGCTCACCCTCGCTGGAGCTTCCAATTCACCCCCACCCACGCCTCGTGGCTGAATCAGGTCGAGATCTTCTTCTCGATCCTCTACCGCCGACTGCTCAAGCACGGCATCTTCTTCAGCGAGGAAGACCTCGCCGAGCAAATGCTCGCGTTTATCGAGACCTACAACCAGACCGCCAAACCATTCAAGTGGACCTACACCGGGAAGGTCCTCGAGGCATAACCCACAAACTTCACAGACGAACCACTAGTGTACAGAAGTTGCGGTCTCGATCAACATCACGTGCAGTACGAATTTACTTCAACGTATTGACCCTTAGTTTCTTCGCCAAAGCTGTTCTTCGCTACGGCGCGGTAACGATAGGGGAGGCAGGCAATGAACTGGACCGAGATGAGCTGCGGATGAATAACGCCTGCACCGATTTCCCCGGCATCGGCGGTATTCACTTCGCCGCTGCCCAAATATTCCCATTCAAACGAGACTTTAGCTCCAACGCCGTGGGAGTTTACCTGGGCTGACTTATCGGCCTGTGTCACGACGTTTGGAGGACACCGGTGCGATTCATACGCAAGGTAGCAGTACGCTGTCCGGGGTTCGCCATGGCTTTTTCCTTCGCCATTGGGTTCTGGTTTTACTTCGACCAGCCCGCTATCGAAATAATTCGGGTTTTCTATCACATGGGCTTCGCTAGGTCCTTCGTACTCAGAATAGTAGACTCGTTCTATGCGGGAAATCCCGTGCGGGGCGTTGGCGTGACGAAGAGCGGTAAAGGCAGTAGCTGCTTCTCTCTGAAGTTCAAATTCCAAAGCTTCGTTTTTCGGTTTTACCAGTCGTGTGGGCGGACCTTCTTTCACATTATCGTGCAGCTCGACCCCGGCCTCGCTGACCCAGATTCGTGGCGTTCCTAGCTGTCCGGTTGCGAAGTGCTCGAATTCAGATAGGTTGGTTTCTGCTTCGTAGCCGTAGATACGGGTCGTGCAGCCTTCGCCGGTCGGTGTTTCCTGAACCTGCGTGAGCCGTCCCGCTTCGTCATATGTGTAACTCTCTTTGCCCAGACTGCTCACCTGTTCGAGCGCCTGGCCGTGGATCGAGGGCGTGATGGTGTCAGAGAACCATGTTTCGGGACATTTTGCGGCGCAGTCGGTGTTCTTTACGTATTCAATCCCCGTTGCTTCCCCCGCCGTGTTGCGAGCGTAGGTAGCTCCGGCGCCACCTCACTCGTCCTTTACGCCGCTGGGCTGCTCGGACCCACTGCCCTTGACTCAACCGAACTCGAGAGCTACGGGCAACCCGGGGGCGGGCGCTGGATCACCATCTACGCCAACAGCACCCATGCCTGGATCGTCATCGCCGGCATCGCACTCGACACCGCCGACTACGGCGGGCCACCCGTCCCCGCCGGGACGGGGCCGCGCTGGCGGGCGGAACCACTTGCCAACCTCAACGATGGCACCAACTACGTCGTTCGGCACCCGGCCGGGCTATGAGACACGCCGCTGCCTCACTCGCGCTCGTAGTGCTCGCGCGTATCTCAGCATCGCACAAGGTCGTGACGACGACACTCCAAGCCCAGCGCGTCGTATCGCGCCGGCTCGTCGGGCACGTAATACTGTCCCGACACGAAAAGCCGGTACTCCTCGCGCAACCCCCCGCCCGCTTCGAGGCAGCCCCTTTTGCCACGATGTTGCCACAACCCCCCATACTGAAGGCGACGCTCGCGACCAAACAACGACGCACCGCGTAGGAGACTGGAAGGCAAGCACACCTCGCGCTTCATTTCGGCACCACGTCAACCTGGCTGTTATCGGCCTGTGTGCCGCCGGGCCTCAGTGACGTGCCACGTCCTCAATCTATCGGTGCCGACTTGAGTTGGCCGTATTCGGTCCAGTGGAGCACTCTACCAGCAAGCCTGAGTGAGTGTGGTTCAATGCCCAAGCCGGAAGCAAGCACCCGATTACCCGCTTGATCAAAGACGTGCACCTGATAACTGCCTTCTTCTTTGTCCGCGTTTACGATCCATGCTACCGATCCATCCCTGTTAACGACGACGGCAGTCGCCGGGCCGATTCCCACATAATGTTTGACAAGTCCTTTTTCTACACTCGGCGCTTCAGGATGCTCAGGTGTACCAGTAGGCACACTGTGCTTCACCTTGCCGTTTTCAAGGTTGCGTACCGTGATTACCCAGGAAGCCCCTGTTGGCCCGCCCGAGCTTTCTTCGTACGCCACGAATGAACCAGCCATCGTTGCCTTTTCTACTCCGCCCGTACCACTGGGAGTTGCCACCTTGGGCGGCACCGATCCGAGGAGATAGGAGCGCTTGTGCTTGTAGGTGCAGCCATAAACACCCAGGAATTCGGGGTATTCAGGATCTTCGGGAGCAGTATACAACTCGGCCAGTCGATCTGCCTTTAGCACATGTGCACGCGCGCGGTGGGGGACGCACCGTGGAGATCTCTTATGATGGCTTGAGGCGTTGGCCGCAGTTGCGCTGAGCAGAGTCACCGTGGCAAGCATGATTGGGACTATTCGTGACATAAGCTATAGAACCATCTGGAATCACGGGAGTTGTGCGTGGCTGGACGTCTATATGAGTGGCCCAATATGCTTGCCCCCAAGATCAATTCCCCCTTTGAGTATAGAATTCGACTATCTGTCCGATACTCTTTTTAGTCGCCTGCGGGTTGGCGCTGACAAGTCGGAAGTATATCGGGTCTGCGCAGCCGCCTCCTCCGCGCGTCGTTGGGACGGTGGCGCGTACTTCGTTGGCCACCCAGCTGCCTGCCTCATCATGCAGAGTCTGGATGGCGGTTGACTGGCCGTAGCTCGGTGACAGGCCATATTCGAAGTAGTAAGAGCCAGTCTTAGCGCCCTGTGGATCCACCGTTCCCTTGAGCTCGACAGACGCTGGCGGTGCAACACAGAGCCCTTCGGCCCCATCGACATATTTCTCTGGTTCCACTTCGGATGTGGGTGGACAGACGTGTTTTTCGTAGGCGAGAACACAGTATGCAGGGCGTTCCCCGGCGGTGCCCACCTTCTACTTCGAGCAGTGCACTATCAAAATCGCGTTTTTCCTGTTCCTTCAATGTTGGGGCCGTGTACTGGTAGTAGTACATACGATCGATCGGGTAGGGCAGGCCTTCCGATAGGTGCAGATATGTTTCGGCGGCCTTCTGCTGAAGTTCCCGCTTTTCGTTCTTTTCCCCTTCGGTTTTGGTTTTGAGTTCACCAAGTTCTGTTTCGGTGTTGCCATCCTGCAACTCAACTCCCGCCTCGCTCATAAAGAGTCTCGGCTTGTGGAGGCGTTTACGAGCGAACTGGGCGAAATCGGCCGCGGTGCTTTTGCTCTGGTTGAGAAGGTCTCCGTAGTCGTGGAAGCCCCAGTCGACTGGATCGCGGGGTTGCCCGGACCAGTAGCGCTTGTAGTAGTGGGTATCGCTCGTTTTCCGGCAGTAGCTATACAGAATCACGTTACGATAGCACGGTGTGTAGCCGCTCTCGTATATGGAGAATTCGCCAGCAACTATTTCACAGCCTAGACACCGAAAAGCATGGACGGCTCCGAGTCCGCTGAGGGCAGCGTTGGCAATCTCCCAGAACTGGGCTGCTCGGGGAGCGTCTTTGTGCAATGGGTCTTCGGGGAAGTCGGGCTCGTTCCAGGCACCCCATAGTTTGACGAGGGGCCAACCGTTAGTGGCGTGCCCGTGGATGACCGCTTCCATGAGTCGCGTTACACCGTCTTCGTAGTTGCTGCGTGTTGGCTGGGGGCATTTTTTTTCCGGACCTTCGGTGGATTTGAGTTTGCACGGATCTGTCACATAATCCTGCCCGATGGTGATGTACGGTTCGATTTCTTCGCGAGCGGTTGCTGCTGCGCCCTTGAGCTTTTCAAGCCATGCTTCCAGGCGGTGCTTTTCGGCGTTACGGTAGCCTTCGAGGTGTGCTGTTTCTTCTGGTGTTTCGCCGTGTAGTTTGAGGAGGATGTCGTAGGGTACGATCAGTCGGGCAGTGCGTATGTGACGTGGAGTGTGTGAAGGTCCGTTGAAGAGGTTGGGATCGGCCCCAGGAGTAGGGGTGCCGTTTTCTTCGAAGTGTTCGTCGATGTGTCCGGGTTGTTGTGGTGTGGGGTCGGCGATTCCGTAGCGGACTGGGTCTCGTTCGGTGCTCTGTTTGTTGGTGGGTGCGGCGATCGTCGTGTCTGTGAGCAGCGGGTAGGTTGCGTTCTCTGCGGGTTTTGACGGCAAGCGTGATGGTGCTGCCTTTGACGGTGAGCGTTGCGGGTGTGGTGTTGCCGTTGGCGTCGGCTGCGGCGGGGGATGCGATCACCGTCTTCCCCGGCATCCGCGAGATCCTCAACAAGCTCGCGGAGCACCTGCCGCTGGTCATCGCCACCTCCAAGCCGCGTGCGCTGGCCGAGCCCCCATGCCCAGGCAGGCGTGGCCACCTGGTCGACCAAAGCTGGTGATAGGGCGCGTCCTGCCCTTGTTCCCAGATCAATACCGCTGCGCGGCGTCCGTACAGTCACCAACAAGGGCGGCTTGATGCGACGCGTAATGAAACAGATGCCCCGTAGGGAATTGGCAGCGAGAAACGAGACCTCGAAGCCTCGACACGACGCGGGTATGAAGATATCCCGGGAATCGGCATCCCCGTAACACGGGTCGCCGAGTGCCTCGGCTTGACCACCTTCTGGCCCACCGAGACAGCGGATGTCGCAGGACGTCAGAACACGCTCGACAGTGTCGTGCCTTCCGCGCCTGGTGGCGAGCGCTGGCTAGGCCCGCTTGTCGGCGGCGCCGCGATGAACGATCTGATGTCTGTGGTGGGCACTGACCTTCGGCCTCTCGATGCTCGCTCGCTACGAGCCCGCAGGGTGGAATGCGATGCTCGACCTCGACCGAGGGGAACTCTCGTCCCACCTCGTGCGCCTGATGGACGCTGCGGTGGAAGTCGTGCCGGAGCTTGTCCTCAAGGCACTCGAACCGTCTTACGCCATGGTCTAGTGGTGCCACGCCTTCCCAGTACTGACCGTACAGGCGTCCGGTACTCACTTAAAACAGCGGCGATGTAGTCGGCGCTGCCCGCTATACTCTATCGCTCAGCAGTGCAACTGCTGCAGGCTGCGGGCCGTGTTTGACTTCACCTTGCTCGTGAGGTCGGTCACTTCGGAAAGGGGTGGCGGCGTTGGAATGGTTTGCGTGTTGTAATCATACATTTCCACATTCACGGACTCGCTCGTCCGTTCCCCTTGGTAGCAGAGCGGTACTTGTACCTGATACCGGCGGACGTGCTTGAGCCGGTCGATCCACACGTCGATGGGCAGCGTGCTCTGTCCGCTGATGCGCTTCAGCAGTGTGGCCTCCTGTTGCGCTCCAGCGCGAAGGGGCGCTGGCACTACGGCTGCGAAGCGAGCGAAGTCGACCGACACGTGATAGTGGGTAGTGGGCACTCCGCGTAGCGTTTCGCTGCCGACCGTGGTGGCCCGGCCAGCCGCTTTGAGAAAGTCAATCCACTGCGCCGGATCGGCGCTGGTGTTCAACGAGTCGCCGGCGCCCAGCGACTGGGTAAATGCTTCAACGTTGACCCTCGCCCACGGCTTGCCGTTGATCGGCTTGCCTTTTGCCTGGACGTAGACGTAGGGGGAATCCATAATTGTGGTTACGGTCTTGCCGTCTACTGTCTCTGACATGACGCCGCGCCGACCATGTTCATCAAACGCTCCGGTCACGCCCAGCGCAAAGGATTCGCCCCCGAGATCCCCGCCGAATGTCATGGCCATCTTGAAACCCGGTCGCTGAGAGGTGACATATGCGGCCCGGGTGACCTGGGCCACTGCGGGCGAATCGTCGCTCGCGCCGCCTGTCCCGCAACCGGCGAGCATAAGACCCACGGTCCCAACGAGCACGGCCAAAAGCGCCGCAGTTAGCGACCGCGGGCTCCTCATTGCCGCAAACGCTACCACCGGCGCCGGGGCTCGTCGCGAAAGGCTTCGTATGCGATGTGCAACCGAACCAAGCATATGCGCCGCAAATCCTACTCTTCCGACCCCACAGCAGCGAACGTCGATGCGTCCACGGTTGCGCCCACCGCCTGGACTTGCTCCTGGCGGGCGCGTAGGTCGAAGTAGAGGAGCGCGCTCACCAACGCGGTGAACGAGGCGACCACCGTGTTCACGGCGATCCCGAGCGCCACGCTGCCGGCGCTCGTGACGCTCCCCGTATCGAGAGTGCGCGCGCCGAGCACCACCGCCAAGGCCGGGATCGCCAACACGACGTACAAGCCGAAGATGTGCGAGCCGTGCTCGCGCGTCAATCGCCAGCTGCTTCCCAACGCATCTCGCACACCGTCCCGCTCAATCGCCGCAGCCTGCGCGACCACGGCCAAACGAATCCCGAGCACGATGCCGGGGATCAGCAGAGCGAAGAGGCCGACCTCCACAGTGACACCGGCGATCAACGCGGACACGCCCACGACCGGCAGCACTCGCAGGCCCGTCAACGCCACCGCGGCCAGCCGCGGGCGCTGAGCATTGCCGACCGCGACCACGGCGTGCACGTGCATCGCCGAGATCAGCGGGCCCACCAGCAGCAGCTCGAACAGCTCGATCGACTCCCGCTCCAGGAAACCCACATGGCCCGACCGGCCGGTCTGGCCGAGCGGGGCGATCCCGGTCGCCGCCAGCTTCGCCAGATCCCACGGCGCCATCACCACCAACGCCAGAATCAAGAACAGCCACGGATACTCGCCATATAGGCCCAGCGTGGCGCGTACGATCTCTCTAATCGAGCGGCCGCGGTGCAGGTCGATCATCGGCATGACGCCTGCGCCGGGATCGCCCAGGGGCACGCGGCCATCAGCGGAGCCGTTCTTGGTCGCCGGTCGCCTGTTGACGGCGACGGACACGCGCCTGCAGGATCGGGGAGACAGGAACCGCCGTCACCACCAGCGCCACGATCAGCAGGCCGATCCCCATAGCGCGCAGGCCGGAGTCGCCCGAGAGCAGGATGATGATGCCAGCCGGGACAGCGATCACCCCAAAGAGCGTCATCGTCCACGCAAACACGCGCTCCCCGAGCGTGAGCAGCTCACGCCGGACCTTCCGACTCCGACGCACGCCGACTCGCAACTGGCCGATCGCCGAGCCCTCCTCGGGGATCACGCCGCGCTTGTGCGCCTGCCACACGCCAAGCCACATCCCTGCGGCGATGAAAGCGACCATCGCGATGACGGCAACCACCACCTTGACGGCCGTGACCGCCACACCGATCTCGTGCACTCTCGCTCACCCCTCTCTCATTGTTCGGCGTAGCCTTCGCAGAATTCCGTTTCTTCGGTTGCCTTTGCGGCGAGGTTTTCGGTGTAGAGGGTTGCGCCTTCAGCGTTCTCGACGACGATTTCGGTCGGCGGTGTGGTGTAAACGCCGTAGAACAGCGGTCCGCCGGCGTCCATTGAGGCGGCCAGTTCGACCTTCGTCAGCGGTGTGAGCCCGGCTGGGGTGCGCACAAGGACAGATGCTCCCGGCGCCGCGAGGATCCCGTCAAGCAGCGAATATGGGTGCGGCGCGCATTCAGTCGAAAGGTTCCACTGAAACTGCTTCGACTTTGCGTCTTCATCTTCCTCGCTGAGTTCCGAGTTTCGCATCGCGATTTCGGGGCCAAGAGAGAACTCCGTGTGGCCGTTGCCGAAATGAAGCAAAGTTCCTGAGATTGTCAGGGGTTCGCCTGAAGGGGTCGTCACCGCCGCGAGTTTGACGACCTGAGGCGGCCCCGGGGCTCCGCCCGCGGGCCTCGGCGTGCAGTGCACGTCTCTCAGGCCGACCGTCCGCAGCACCCTGCCATCGCGGCTTAGCTCCTGCACCGATACGGGGTACGGGTGGTAGCCGCGGAAGGCGTCGATGAACACTCCCGCCGGCCCCCCGTCTCGAACTGGGACCTGCACGATCTCATCCGATACGGTGCGCCCGTCGCTGAGCCGCACTCGTGCACCACGTACATCCGGCGGGGTGGCGAGCTGCACGGTCTCCACAGACCCCGAACAGCTGCTCGACGCGTGCGGGTGGGCGCGTTCGCTGAGACACATACCGCTGCCGCTCCCACCGCGGCGCTCGCGGACTTCGACCTCCAGTTCACGCCGGCATGAGCTTGGCCGGGGCTCGCGCACGCCCACACGGATTACGAACGTTGTGCCTGCATGCGTCCGTCCCTTGGCGATTACGGGCGCGACCTGTTGCTCGGCAAAACGGGACGGCTTCTCGCCCAGCGCCAGCTCCAAACGGTACCAGGCGTTCATGCTGACTTCGTCATCGCGCTGCTGTTCTGCCAACCGTTCCCTCGACGCTGCGATGCGCCTCGCAAGCGCCCGCGCGCCGCGATCCTCGTATTTTCGCAACAGCGTGTCGAGGTTGCCCCGCACTGCCCGCTTGTCGCGGGCTTCCCCAGCTTCTTCCAGGAGCCTGCTCCCAGTTGGCAGCCGGTGAAACCCGCTCGCCGCCCAAGCTCTCATTTCAGCGCAGATCGCCACCGGCGGGCCTATGATCTCTTCCTGGAGCTGCGCGACCCTCTGGTGGACGAGCGCGTCGATCGTAGGGTTGCTCCAGCTGAGCCCATCGACCGCGGCGACGTAGTCGCCATAAGGACCCCGGAGAACGCGATCGGCGGCGGCGAAGATCGTTTCGTCGATCTCCTCCTCGATCGTGCGGCCCTCCCGTTCGCTGCGCGCACGTTCGCCCTGAACGCGCCCGGAAAGCTTGGGTTGCGGTGCGAACGGCCCTTCTTCTTCTTCGATCGCCCCTTCCTCTGGAACCCCACGAAGCACACCCTCGCATTCCTCGCCGAGCATTTTCGCGGAGTGGGCCTCCGCGGCGTCTGTACGCCGCAAGCGGGCCAGCGTCGCCTCCAAAAGCCCATATTCGGCGTTCAGCAGCGCGCGCGTGGCAGCGCGATCGCCCGATGCGCTGGCCACAACGACCGTAGCTCGGCCCCTCGCGCCCACCGCCGCCGACGCACCCGTAGGCGCAGCCACCGCCAACGCCAGCAGCCCCACCACGACCCAACAGCCCAACACCCACAGCCCCCGCTTCTCGTCCACAAGCCGGGAGCCTACTGATATAGGGGACTTCATGCGTGTGCGGCGATCCGCGAACCGACTGACCACACCCAGAAACGCGCTGCTCGAAGTTTTTGAAGGGCAGAATCTCACGCTGTCTGTAGTATCGCCAGCGTGAGCTTCAGGCTAGCTACCTTCCCGCTTGCTGGCGCAGTCCTGGCCGCGGCCTGTATCGGGTGGCTCGCCGCGGCGCTCGCGAGCGCGGCGGTTCCGGCGGGTGGTTCGCCGGTCGACACGGCGGCGCCCGTGCTCAGCGGAACGCCGTCGGTGGGCAAGACGCTCACCTGTTCCACCGGCGCCTGGGCCGGCGAACCGACCGGGTTCGGCTACGTCTGGCTGCGCGACGGCCGGCCGATCGCCGGCCAGACGGGCAGCACCTATGTCGTGCAGGCCGCCGATCGCGGTCACGCGCTGTCGTGTCAGGTGGATGCGACCGTGGGCGCGGGGCAGTACACGATCATCGGGCTGCCCTCTGGCGCCTACAAACTTGTGTTTCGCGCCGGCTCGTTCGGCGGCGCCGAAGAAGTCGGCAACTACCTCACCACCTACTACCACCAGGAGTTCTCCTCCAGCGAAGCCAATCGCGTGTCCGTCAACGCCGGCGCGGTCACGCCGGGTATCGACGCAACCATGCCCGCGGGCGGTGAGATCACCGGGACGGTCACCGACGCCGCCACGCACTCGGGCGTCCCGGGGGTGCGGGAGTGCGCTGAACTCGAAGGCAGCGAGGAAGCCTGTTCCGCCACCAACGCCGCGGGCGAATACACGCTCTCGGGGCTGCCCAGCGGCTCCTACACAGTCTGGTTCAACACCAGCTCCGATGAACTGCGCGGCGGCTGGAGCTGGACCGAATGGTATGACGGCAAGACCACGCGCAACGAAGCCACCCACGTAGCGGTGAGCGCCAGCGGCGTCACCTCCGGGATCGACGTCGAACTGCACACCGGCCAGATCGTCGGCACGGTGACCAGCGCCGCGGGCTACGCGCCGCTCGCGGGAATCGAAGTGTGCGCATGGAGCGTAGGCGCATTGCCTATGGAAGAGTCACCCACCAGGGGATGTGTGCTCACAGACAGCGGCGGCAACTACACCATCTCACGGCTGCGGCCAGGGGCCTACCAGGTCCAGTTCTCCGCCGCCCGCATCGCCGGCGACAACTATCTCAGCCAGTACTACTCGGGGGCCGCCACCGAGGAGAAGGCCGCCGAAGTCGACGTCGCCTCGGGCGCCACCACCACTGGAATCGATGCGCAGTTGCTCAACGGCGGCCAGATCGCGGGCAGGGTCACCAGCGCAACCACACACGCGCCGCTGGAAACCGTCAGCGTCTGCGCTTCGCCCACCACCACCGGCGTAGGAACGGGCGAATGCACGTCCACCAATGCCGCCGGCGAATACACGGTCTCGGGGTTGGCCACCGGCTCCTACGCCATCTCGTTCAGCACTGGGCGGGAAAACCCCAGCTCCGACTACCTCGGAAGCTACTTCGATGGCAAGGCCACCGGTGGAGAAGCGACGCCCGTGACGGTGACCGCGGGGAGCGTCACCACTGGAATCAACGGCGAACTGCAGACGGGCGGGCAGATCGCCGGCACCGTAACCGCCGCTGCGACCGGCGCCGGAATCGGCGGCATCCTTGTGTGCGCCGAGAACAGCGACCGGCTGCCCGAGAGCTGTACGCACACCGACGCCGCCGGCGACTACACGATCCCGGGCCTGCCGGGCAGCTCCGCGCGCGTCGAATTCACCCGCTACTCGGAAGGCCCCAACTACCTCTCGCAACTCTACGCCGGCCAGGTCACATCCAGCGCAGCCGCGCTGGTCCCGATCATGCCCGGAGGTCTCACCGGCGGGATCGACGCGCAGCTGCTCACCGGCGGGCAGATCACCGGACGGGTCACGAACACCGGCGGCTCCGGGATCGCCGGAGTGACGGTCTGCGCCGAACACGTCGGCCCCTTCAGCGAAGCCTTCTCCAACCAACTCCACGGCCCAGAAACGGAATGCGCCGTCACCGCCACCGCAGGCGGCTCGACGAGCGCTACCAGCAACACGCTGGCCGTTCCACACTCTCTCTACTGTCGCTGCATCCTCAGACGACCCACCGTTCAACTCGCGGGCGGCCCACTCTTCGACCAGCACGGCACCGTCACTTTGCGCCTGACCTGCTCGCACAGCGTGAGCTACTGCGCAGGCACGGTCACCATCACGACCGCCACCGCCTTCGCACGCGCCTCTCAAGCTCGACGGCGCCAATCACGCCAGCCACTGCGGCTGGGCAGCGCCCACTTCCGCATCCGGGGGGGCAAGTCCGCGCGCGTGAAGATCCGTCTCGCTCGCTCCGCGCTCGCCAGGCTTGCCCCGCGCAGACACATCGAGGTTCGGGTGCTGATTCGCGACCACGACATGGCAGGCACCACCGTCACCGCGACAAGCGAACGGGTTCTCCATCTGCGCCCCTCCGGCAACCAGCGCCGCCTTGGAGTGGACCCGGTTTCGCGGATCAGGTGCCCACCAAAGGGGTCCACTCCACCCCACTCCGCCGCAACCCGCCGCGGGCAGCCCGTTTTGCAGAAGGGGTCCCCATGCGGGCCCCGCGGGCACTTTCGGGGGTTCGCGGCACTCCCCCTACAGCACGAACCCCGCCTAAACAAACGGGATTCGTAGTAAGCCCCCGGCAGGACTCGAACCTGCGACCCTCGGATTAGAAGTCCGATGCTCTATCCAGCTGAGCTACGGAGGCGCGATGTTTCCGACTCCATAGTGTGGCGATCCGCGCCGCGACGCGCCGGCCGGGGTCGGACCTTGCGGCAGAGCCCGCCCGATCCCCCGGTGCCGCCGCCCGGGGAGAACACCGCCGCCCGCGGGAGCAACGATGGCTGTTGACAGCCGCCCGCGCTCTCCGACCGAGCCGAGCGCGACCTCGGGCCGAGCCGCGCACACGCATAGCTTTAGGCAGGCCAGGGCAACGCCTTAAGCAAACTTGATCCAGAACCGGTAGAAATTGAGCCCATGACTCCCGCCTCGGGCAACGATCCCGACCTCACCCGCAAGGAGCGCCGCGAGCAGGCGCGCACCGAACGCAAAGCGATGGAGGCGGCCGCCGCCCAGTCGGCGCAGCGCAAACGCATGATCCAGCTCGGCGGCGTGATCGGCGTCGTCGTCGTGATCATCCTCGTGATCGTGCTCGCCACCAGCGGCGGGGGCAGCGGCGGGAGCGGACTGGCCACCGGCAGCAAGAAGAACTCGACCGTCGCCACGGTCAAGTCGACCATCGGCGGCATCCCCCAGTCGGGCAACGTCCTCGGCAACCCCAACGCGCCCGTGACACTGCAGTACTTCGGCGACCTGGAGTGCCCGATCTGCAGGCAGTTCACGCTCGGCGCGCTGCCCAAGGTCATCCAGAAGTACGTGCGCACCGGCAAGGTCAAGATCGAATACAACTCGCTTGAGACCGCCACGGACGAACAGGAAACATTCCGCACGCAGCAGGTGGCCGCCTACGCCGCCGGCAAGCAGAACCTCGCGTGGTACTTCATCGAGCTCTTCTACCACGAGCAGGGCCAGGAGAAAACGGGCTACGTCAACGAAAAATACCTGCAGGGCCTCGCTCAGCAGGTGCCGGGGCTGAATCTCCCCAACTGGAGCGCCGCACGCAACGATCCGACCTACGCCGAACAGGTCACGCATGACGCGCAGATTGCCAACGCCGAGGGCTTCACCGGCACGCCGTCCTTCCTGATCGGCAAGAGCGGCCAGCACATGGAAAAGCTCGAAAACCCCAACCTCGAAGAACCCTCCAGCTTCGAAGCGACGATCAACAAACTGCTTTCATAGGGAGACGCACGCGGCGATGGCAATGACGCAACAACCCCTCCCCTCCTCCTCCCCCCTCTCTCCCCGCAGCCGCGACCGACCGTGAGCGACCGCGCCCTCCGCATCACGATGATCGTGCTCGCCACGATCGGGCTGGGGGTCGCAAGCTATCTGACCTACGTCCACTACTCCGGCATCCCGCCGCTGTGCAGCACCACGCACAACACCTGCCTGAAAGTGCAGACCTCGATCTACGCGGAGCTCGCCGGCGTGCCGGTCGCGCTGATCGGCCTGATCGGCTACGTGACGATCCTCGGCTCACTGCTGGTGCCACAGCGCGAAGAGACGCGCTTCGTCACGATGGCGTTTGTGCTGGTCGGCTTCGGCTTCTCCGCCTACCTCACCTCGCGGGAGGCGTTCTCGCTGCACGAGTACTGCGAGTGGTGCCTGTCGAGCGCGGCCATCATGACGGTGCTGGCCTGCCTGTCGGTGTGGCGTTTCCTGCGCGGGGAAACGCCTCCCACGAGCGCCACCTCGGCCGCGGCCGCAGAGCCCGACGCCGGGGCGCTCGCCGCGGGCTCTTAGACCTGCGGCGCTCCGCCCACCCGCGCCGGCGTTGAGGCGCTTGCACGCCAGCGGTGGGAGGACTCGCATTTGCCAGCCGATCGCGGGTGCGTTCGGCGGGCGTTGTAAGGTCGCCCCACCATGACACCGACGCGCCACCCGCCAACCGAGCCCTTCGCAAAAGGCGCGATTGAGCAAAGCGCCACCCGGCGCCACAAGCACGCCGTCGCCGAAGCCGCCGCAAAGCTGGTGCTTCCCGATTCGCGCGTCGGGCTGGGGACAGGATCGACCGTCGCCCACCTGCTGCCGGCACTCGCCGCGAGCGGGATGGTGGGGCTGCGCTGCGTCGCCACCTCCCCCGCCACGGCGCGGGCCGCCCGCGCGCTCGGCCTGGAGATCGTGGAGCTCGACGAGCTGGGCCAGCTCGACATCGCGATCGATGGCGCCGACCAGATCGATCCGCGAGGCTGGCTGATCAAGGGCGGAGGCGCGGCGCACACGCGCGAGAAGATCGTCGCCGCCGCGGCACGGCGCTTCGTGGTGATCGCCTCCGCCGAGAAGGCCGTCGCCGAACTCCGCTCGCCGGTGCCCGTCGAGATCCTGCATTTCGCCCCGCACACCACGCTCGCGGCGATCGCCCCGGCGAGGCTGCGCAAAGTGCCCCTCAGCCCGGACGGCAACCTGATCGCCGACTACCTCGGAGCGATCGACGACCCGGCGCGGCTCGCTGCCCGGCTGTCCGCCACCCCCGGTGTCGTCGAGCACGGGCTGTTCGCACCCAGCCTCGTGAGCGACATCCTGATCGCAGGCGACGACGGCATCGAGCACCGCCACGGCGGCAAGGGGTAGCCCACTCCGGTTCAGATGCTGATCAGTTCGAGCTCGTCCAGCCGCCGCGCGGCGAGGGATGCCCATACCAAGCTTTCCTCACGGTGCAGAACGCCGTTGTACTCCAGGCGCGCGAGCGCCTCATCGAGCGCCGCCGGCTCGAAGTCGGAGATCTCCCGCACCAACTCCGCGCGCGCCCAGCACTCCGCGTGGTCGTCCCGGAGAATCTGCAGGACGATCGCTCGCTCGACCATCCACGGATCGCTGCGCCGCCGTTGGTCTGTCGGTCCCGGCATGGGCCTCACCTCCTCGTCTGCCACGTCGCCCGCGACCTGCCGGCTGCTGGGGCCACTTGATTTTTGGATCGGCAGGAAGGTACTCGGCGCTTGGGACGGGAGGCGCTCCGGGGGCGCCGTCCTCACGCTCGGGGGCGCCGTCTTCAGCTACCTTTGGATCGTGACTCCCCGCGAACGCCTCTTCGCGTTTGGGCTCGCTCTAGCGCTCGTACTCGCCGGCGGCGCGTGCGCCGTCCTGCTCGGCGGAGTGACCGGTCAGGTGCTCACGATCGTGCTGATCGCCGCCGGCGTAGCCGGAGCCGTGCTGCTCGTGTTCCTCGAAGTCGGCCTCAGCGAAGATCGCGAGCTCGCGCGCGACGAGGAGCGCCGTCGCGGCCGAGCGCTGCGGCTGCTGAGCGCCCGCCGCGGGCGCTGGGTGACACGCCGGCCGCGGCGACCCGACCGCTGAGCGGGTGCTCTCGCGGGCGCCCGCCGCGATCAGCTCCGGCGCTCGGCCCTCCGGCGCTCGGCCCTCCGGCGCTCGGCCGGTTGATACCGTACGGCGATGTCGTACGGATGGTCGACGGTTTCCTACGAGGAGTGGAGCGCGACCTGCGACACGCTGCATGCGCACACCCAGGTTCTGGGCAAGCTGGCGGTGGCGCTCGCCCCACCCGAGCCACAGCTCCAGCACGCGGCTCTGCGTTTGAGCGCACGCGGCTGGGAGACCGCTCCGCTGCCGGCGTCCGACGGCTCGGGGGCGCTGGTGGTGGTGCTCGACCTGCGAACGCACGAGGCGCTCGTCGAGCACACCGGAGGTGGTGTGCGACGCGTCCCGCTCACCCCGCACCGGCCGGTGGGCGAGGTCACACGCGAGGTGCTGCAGGCAGTAGGCGAGCTGGGGGGTGACGTCAGGATCGAGCCCACCCCACAGGAGGTGGCGTGGAGTGTGCCGCTCGACGAGGACGACGAACACCGCAGCTATGACCCCGCGCAGGTCGCCTCCTACTTCGCCGCCGCCACCCACGCCGCGCTGGTGCTCGCCGCGTTCCGCGCGCCCTACCGCGGACGCTCGACGCCGGTCAACGCATGGTGGGGGTCCTTCGACCTCGCGGTCAACCTCTTCTCCGGCCTGCCCGCCGACCCCCCGTCGGAGGATTTCATCATGCGCAACGCGATGAACGCCCAGGAGGTCGCCGTCGGCTGGTGGCCGGGCGATGCGCGTTACGCCAAAGCGGCCTTCTACGCCTACGCGCACCCGGCACCGGAGGGATTCGCCTCCGCGGTGCTCTCGCCCGCGACCGCACGCTGGGAGGAGACGCTCGGCGAGTACATCCTCGACTGCGACGCGCTGCGCTCCAGCCCCAACCCGCACGCCGAGGCGCTTGACTTCGCGCGCTCGGCGTTTCGCCATGCGTGTTTGGTATGCGAGTGGGACCCGGCGCTCCCCGCCAGCGTTGACGGGACGCCACCGCCCGTCGCCTGAGCGTCAATTGGCGACGTCGCCGACGATGCGTGCGGAGCCGCGTGTGAAGATCTCCTCACCAAGCGTGTTGCCATGGCTCACGACCGTCTTCGACATCGCATGCCAGCCCTTGGGGGACTTGTGGCCGGCGAGGAACGCCTTGGCTACAGCGCGGGCGGTCGAGCACGAAACGCCGGAGGCGGTGAGGTTGTTCAGCGCTGCGTGGCCCTGACCGCGGGTGCCCGGGAACGTGTAGCTCACGCTCCCGCAAGCAGTGGCCGCCGAGGCGGTTGCGGGCGAAGCGACAAGCAGCGCACCGGTGGCCAGGAGCGCGATCAGCACGCTCCTCATCAGAACAACGTGAGGTGGCCGGTGGAGATCTTGAAACCGTGGCCCGTTCCGTTCGTGCAGCGAACCGAGGACGCGCTCAGAGTGCACGTGATGCCGTAGCGCTTCCAGGTCGAGCCCGGGGCGAGCGTCACCGGGCTTGCGGCTGAGATCAGGTCGTCCTGACTCTCGTCCACGAGCCGGGCGCGACCGGCGTGCCCCCGCCCGAGCTGCACGAACGGGTCGCCGATGCCGTGCTTGGGTTTGGGAATGCCGACCGCCGAGCACTGCAGGCCCGGGTAGTCGCCATTGAGCGGAGCGCCCGTGCCGGGGTCGAGCTCCGTCCCGGGAACCGAGGCGGCGATGCCGCACCCCACATCCGCGGCCTTCGTCTGGAAGTTGACCGCATGCGAGGAAGCCCTGGCGGTCGCCGGCAGTGCTGCCAGCGCAAGGGCCGCGAGGAGGGCAGAGCGTCTCATGGGACAGAGCGTATGCGATGAGACCGGGTCCCGGCTCTCCGACCCCGCCGGCATCTACGTTCTCAGCAGCCCTTGTTGAACCCGGACCCAGCACCGGGGTCGTCAGACCAGGGAGTGCTTGCGGTTGTGACCCTCACCTTTCCCGGTTCAATCAGTTCGGCGTCCTGTATGTAGTTCTGAACAGGCGCCTGGGTGTCTGTCACCGAGTGACTGCTGAGGCCCGACGGGTCCGGTACGTCTTCGCGCCACTGGACCACCGTGAGGTTGTCCGCCGCCAGCACTGGCAGTGCCGTGTCTACCCTCGCGCCGAGCAGCCCACTGCAATGCAGCGGTTCACCGGGGGCGAAAATGCTCGCGGAGCTTTCGTAGTGTTCCCCGAGCTTGGCCGAGCGCCCCAGGGTGATGCTCCCTTCCCCGGTGAAGCCCCTGGGGACCTCGATGCCGATCGGACACCCTCCGCCGCCCATCAGGCAGTGTCCGCCCTGAAGGGGTTTGATCTGATCGCCAACCCCGGATTCCCCGACGTAGAGCACGGTGCCGACGATGCTCGGCGACACAGGAATGAGGTTCACCGTGATCTCGAGACCCTGCTCGGCGAAGGCCGCGTCGAGCTGCGCCTGAGCCGCAAAGGGATTGGTCACAGTAGCGATGATGTCGCCACTCGCGGCAGTGCGGAAAGCCACGGCCTCCGCGGGCACTGGACTCACGGCGGAGGTTGTACTCAGAACCGCCGCGGCAATGGTCCCCGCAACGGCAGCTCCAAGGACGGAGAGCACTACAGGACGCCGTAGGCGAGCGCTGCCGATGCCCACGAGTCGCCAACGGCTGCCTCCTCGCCGACCTTCCGCCTGCGCCCCGGGGCTGCCACTCATGATCGCTTCGAGCAACTCGATCCGCCGCCCGGCCGGAAACAGCTCATCGACTCGCTCGGCATCGCCGGGTCGCAGCTCACGCAAGAGTTTGACGGTGTGACTGTTCATGTTGGCTCCTCGATCAAGGGGGGGCTGGACGGGCTATGGGATTTGGATTGGGAGGGGTCGGTGGGCAATCGGATAGCCGCCTCGCCTTCAGAAGTCGCTTCGGCCAACGCTGCCCGCAGGCGCGTTCGGGCTCGATGGAGCCGCAGTGCCACGGCTCCTCGGGAGCAGCCCAATACAGCCGCGGCCTCTCGCTGACTCAGCTCGTCCCACACGATGAGCAGTAGAACCTCCCGCTGGGGGTCGGTGAGACGATCGAGCGCGGCAAGGACGCGGTGGCGGCCGGCCAAAGTCTCGGCACGGTCATCTTCCGCTTCCCCAATCGTCGCCGCGATACGCTCGATCAGCGCGCTCTGGCGGCCCTGTCCTCGCCGCAGATCGGCGAGCACTCTACGTGCGACACCAATGAGCCACGGCAGCGGATCGTCAGGCACATCGGCGATGCGGCGCCAGGCGATCTCGAAGGTCCGCGCGAGCGCATCCTCCGCCTGCGCCCGGTCTGCCCGGGACAGCAGGTAGGCGGCGATGCGGTCGAAATGCTCCTTGTACAGCCCCTCAAACCGCTGCTCATTGCATTTGGCCATCTTCACTCCCTGGTCGCTGTCATGGGGGAAGTGGCCGGGAAGACCCTCGATGTTACGCGACCGCGTCCCACGTCCCGGTACAGCGAACATGACCGACTCAGGCGACAGTGGACCACAGCAGGGGCTGGGTGCCGCTCAGGCCACAGAGCTGGTGTTTGCTGTGGTCTGTTGGTGCTGATTGCGGCTGAGTTCGCTCAATGGTTCCGCGGATTGTTCCGCCGCCAGTGGCCTGATAACGCCATCCTCACGTGGACTGGTGTGACGTGGCCTGCCGAAGATACTCGCGATCCTTTGGCCGATCGGCTTGGCGCTTGGACTCGTGGACGTCATCGAGCGCCGCGACGGATACAACGATCGTCGTCCCCGTCACCCGTCGCCGGCGTGCGCGCGGTGCGAGCTCGCGGTAACCACCCGGGAAACCGCTGGGTGCGAACGTCAGGTCGAGTTGCCCGTGGCGTGTGGCGAGGTTCCATACGCTGGCGGCGAGTAGACTGCGTGCGTTGAAGTAGTCGGACGGAAGCGTCACCCAGCTCTCAACATCGGCCGGATCGGTGACCAGGCGGCAGTCGAGTTGGTTGAGCGCAGCGGCAAGCCTGGCCAGATTGTCCGGCTCGGCGTCCGGGGCCAGGTCGATATCCAAGGTGTCGTAGCGGTGGCCGTGAGACTGGATCGCCGCGCCGCCGATCAGCACGAACGCCACGCGATGACGCGCGAGCATCCCGAGCAGCGCCTCACGCTCGGGATCTATCGCACCGGCGTCTGGCGACTCAGCCACGCGGCGATCCTCTCCTCATCACTGCGAGCGTCGGCCGCTCGCTTCTGGCGCCGTATGCGCTGCACGTCGAGCACAGCGCGGTAGGCCAGTGCGCGACGAGCCGCATCCAGATCACCAGAGGCGTCGGCGATCCGCAGAAGATCGAGCAGCCCAGCGACCTGCACAGAGCCAGCGTCGATGACAACCTCCTCGGCTCCGCGTGCCAGATCGCCGAAGCCCGCCGTGCCCGGCGGAACATCGGTCACGATCAGCTGCCCGCCGGTTGACAGCTCATAGGCGTCCCTGGTGCCCTCTCGAGCCCCCAGACGCTCGAGCGTGGCATCCATCGTGTGCATCCTCGCGCACACCTCGACCGTACCGCCCAGCACAAGCGGCCAGCCATGAAGCGCACCCGCAAGCTCACCGATCACGATCGCAGACGCTGCGGTGTCGGCGAGCGCCTCGAGGACCGCTACCGCGTCTGGACCCCCTGCTGTCAGCCGGCGTACTCGCGCCACCGGATCATCACCGAGCTGAATTGCGACCTGCGGCCACCAGGAGCGATCTTCCGTCACAAGGTGGACGTCGAGTTGCAGCTCGCACGCCGCGACCGCGCTCTGCGCATCCTCGTACGAGGGCAGGCGATCACCGCGCTCCCAGCGCGCAATCGTCGCCTGACGGCACCCGAGTCGCCCGGCCAACTCGCGCTGAGTCAACTGCGCTCGGCGGCGAGCCATCAGAATCAAATCTCCACCATTCATACCACTACGGTATCAGGCTGGGTAGACCCCGCTGACCAGTCCCTTCCAGACCACCGACACCACGAAACTCAGGACATATCACCCCTTCTCCAAGTACGTCAGCCGTCACCCGCAACCGCTCGATCCGCCACAAGCTCATCGGTCCCCTGCGGGGACTAACGTGCCCGAGCGTGGAACCGCCCGGATTTAAACCGTTCGCCCATCTCGCAGCACCAAACGTGGTGCTGTACAGGCGGGTGATGGGAGAGTTCGTCGCCGCGAAGCGCCGCTTCGTGGTGCATCTGCGTGCCGAAGACCTCCACGAGGCCCTCGCCCGTTCCGAGCCGGATGGGCAGGTACCTGTGGAGGCCCTCGCCGACACGCTCGGGCAGCTGGTGGAGTGGGGCAACCTGCGCGCCGACCCCGACACGAGCCGGGTCACGACCGTCGAGGACTTCCATCGCGCCCGCTTTCTCTATCAACTGACCCGTCCGGGCGAGGCCGCGGAGCGGGCACTCACCGTCTACGACGAGCAGCTCGGGCGGCGCGGCGCGCTGCAGGCCGTCGCGCTGGCGGACATCGCGACCCAACTGCGGGCGCTGTGCGAGCTCGCCATCCAAGCTCAACCCGACCCCGGGCGTGTGGGGCTGCTGCTGCGCGACCTCGTCGCCCGCTTCACCGACCTCGCCGACAACGCCCAGGCGTTCATGGGATCGCTGCAGCGCACGATCGACCTCTACGACGCCGACGTGAACGCCTTTCGCGCCTACAAGGACCACCTCGTCGACTACCTCGAGCGCTTCATCAAGGACCTCGTCACCGTGGGCGGGGAGATCTCCGGGCTGCTCGGCGAGCTCGAGGACGCCGAGGTGTCGCGTCTGCTGGGCATCGCCGCACGCCGCGACGCCGAGGACGCCGCACCGGGCGGCTCCGAGCACGAGATCGACGGCGAGGACCCCCGCGAGGCCGCCTATCTCGCCAGCCTGGCGGCCTGGGAGGAGCGCTGGCGGGGTCTGCGGCAGTGGTTCGTCTCGGAATCTGGCCACCCGAGCCAGGCCAAGCTACTACGCAGCCGCGCGCGCCAGGCGATCCCCGATCTGCTGGCGGTGGTGGCGACGCTCAACGAGCGTCGCTCCGGACGCTCCGACCGCTCGGCCGACTTCCGTGCGCTCGCGCTGTGGTTCGCCGAGGCACCCGACGAGGCCGCCCTGCACCGGCTGTGGCGCAGCGCGTTCGGCGTGTACGGGTCGCGGCACCTCGTCCTCGACGACGAGACGCTCCGCGCGCGCGAGCAGCAGCCCGTGCCGGCGTCCACGTCCTGGGGGCAGGCGCCGCCCCTGCACATCAGCCCACGGCTGCGGCGCACCGGCAGCTACGAGCGCCGCGGCCACCCCAACCGCATCGCCGATCGCGCGGACGCCCGCCGTCTGCTGGCGGAGCTCGCCGCCCGACAGGCCGAGCAGACAGCCGCCGCGCGAGCCCGCCTCGCCACGGGCCGGCCTACCAATCTCGGCGAGCTGGGCGAGCTCGACCGCGATGCCTTCGGCCTGTTCCTCGCGCTGCTGGGCGACGCCCTCGCCGCGCGGCGCCCCGGCCAGCTCGAGGTCGCCACCACGACCACCGACGGCACCCTCCACATCCGGTTGCACGCGCTTGCAGACGCCGCACTGGTCGAGATCCACACGCCCGCCGGCGTCTTCCGCGGGCCCGATCACGTGGTCGAGATCGCCGACCTCGCTCCCCGTCTGAACGGCGCAGTGACGGTCCTGGCGTGAGCCACGCGCTCGAGAGCGCACTCGAGCATGCTCGGTCGGCGGAGCTGCGACGGGCAGCCCGCGCGCTGCTGCGCCGGCCGCTGCTGCGCGCCGGCGGTGCCGAGGCGGAGGACTTCCGCCTCGTCCGGCGTCACGCCGGCGAGCTGCGCTCGTGGTTCGACGCGAACACGGGCTGGCGGCTGATCGTCGACAGCGAGGTCGCGAGACTGGTCAAGCTCGCCCCCACGATCGACGATCCGACCCACCCTGCGCGCGAGGCACGCTCGCACTTGCCATTCAGCCGCCGGCGCTACGCGCTCACATGCCTCGCCCTGTCGGTGCTGGAGCGCTCCGATGCGCAGATCACTCTCGGGCGCCTTGCCGAAGGCGTGATCCTGGCAGCCACCGACGAGCGCCTCGCACAGGCGGGTGTCGCGTTCAGCCTCGAGGGACGCGAGGAGCGCGCGGATCTCGTGGCGGTCGTGCGGCTGCTGCTCGAGCTCGGAGTCCTTGCCCGCGTGGCCGGCGAGGAGGAGGCGTTCGTGCGCGACACCGGCGACGCGCTCTACGACGTGCAGCGACGCGTGCTCGCGGTGGTACTCGCCGCGCCACGTGGGCCCTCGACGATCACCGCTCAGGACTTTGCCGAGCGGCTCGCCCAGCTTGCCGCCGACCCGCTGCCAGAAACCGAGGAGCTGCGCAACCGCGCGCTGCGCCATCACCTCACGCGGCGCCTGCTCGACGATCCCGTTCTCTACAACGACGCGCTCGACCCCGCGCAGGCCGCCTACCTGACCGGTCAGCGGGCCGCGCTCACGCGGCGCATCTCTGAGCTGACGGGGCTCGTGGCCGAGGTGCGCGCCGAGGGGATCGCGATGGTCGATCCAGACGATGATCTGACGGATGTGAGAATGCCAGACACGGGCACCGACGGCCACCTCACGCTGCTGCTGGCCGAACACCTTGCGCGGGGGTCCTCGCCTTCGATCCCAGAGGCCGATCTGCACGAGCTCGTACGACGTCTCGCGAAGGAGCACCGGGCGTATTGGCGTCGCAGCGCACACGAGCCCGGCGCCGAGGTCGCGCTCGTCGACACGGCGCTCGAGCGGCTCGCGGCGCTGGCGCTCATACGGCGTGGGCCGGACGGCGTCAGGCCGCTGCCTGCACTCGCCCGCTACGCGCTCGCCGCCCCGACGATCGCCGGGGAGCTCGCGCAGCTGGAGCTCCAGGCGTGAGGGCTCTCTCCCAGTGGCGGTCGAGGCAACCAAAGGATGCCCGGTGAGCGCCCCTGCGCTCCCGCAGCCCGAGCGCGAGCGCTGGCAACCGCTGCGCGCGGGGCTGGTGGACGTCTTCTACTACGACCAGGAGGAGTTTCGCTTCCGCGACGGCCGGCTGCTGCTGCGCGGCAACAACGGCACCGGCAAGTCCAAGGTGCTCGCCCTCACGCTCCCATTCCTGCTCGACGGCGAGCTCTCCCCGCACCGCGTCGAGCCGGACGCCGACCCGAAGAAGCGCATGGAGTGGAACCTGCTGCTCGGCGGCGAGCACCCCAACCCCGAGCGCCTCGGCTACACGTGGCTGGAGCTCGGCCGTCGCGACGCGGACGGGAACGCGCTGTTCTGCACGCTCGGATGCGGCCTGAAGGCGGTCAGCGGCCGCGGCATCGCCTCGCACTGGTTCTTCCTCACCGACCAGCGCGTCGGCGAGGAGCTGGCGCTCGTCGACGGGGCCCGCATCGCGCTGACCCGCGAGCGGCTGGAGGAGGCCCTTGGCACCCGCGGCGTGGTGCACCGCACCGCCCGCACCTACCGGCGCGCGGTCGACGAGACGCTGTTCGGCCTCGGCGAGCAGCGCTACGGCGCGCTGCTCGACCTGCTGATCAAGGTTCGCGCGCCGCAGCTCTCCAAGCGCCCGAACGAGCGCGCGCTCTCCGATGCGCTCACCGGGGCGCTGGCGCCGCTCGACCAGGCGCTGATCGCCGATGTCGCGGAGGCCTTCCGGGGGCTGGAGGAGGACCGCAACGCGCTTACCGCGATGGTCGAGGCGCGCGATGCCGCCGGCAGATACCTCGACACCTACCGCCACTACGCGCGGATCGCCTGTCGCCGTCGCGCTGCGCTGCCACGCCAGGCACAGACCCACTTCGACCGCGTCAGCCGCGATCTCGCCGACGCGCAGGACGCCCATCAGAAGGCACAGGCCGAGCTGCAACACGCTGAGGCGGCGCTGGTCGAGCTGCGCTCCGCGGAGGAGCGCCTGCGCGCACGCGAACGAGCGCTACGCGAAAGTCCCGAGGCCCGCAGCGCTCGCGAGCTCGAGCGCGCCGCCGAGGAGGCTCGGGGGGCCGCCGAGCACGCCAACCAGGCCCAATCGGCCCACGACCGTGGCGCCGAGCGCCTCGATCAGCAGCGGCGGCGGCTGGCCGACGCGGACGCCCGCAGAGCAGGGACGGCCGAGGAGCTGGTGCAGGCCCGGGGTGTGGCCGTCGAGCAGGCGCAGGCGGCGGGCATCGCCGACTCGTTTGCCGAGCGCGTGGATCGCGTGATCGAGGCCGTGAATGCCGAGGCCGGCGACGACGCACCCGCAGCTGCGTCTGAGCCGAGCACGGACGTGATGGAGCTGCGCCGTCGCGCCGAGGAGCTCGCCGGCCGCCAGGAGCGCGCGATCGACCATCTGGCGGCGCTGCTCGCGGTGGCCGCCGAGCACCGGCGTGCGCTGATCCTCGCGCGGGAGCGCCACGAGGAGCTCGCGAGCGAGGCCGCGACGCTCGCCGAGCAGCGTGAGCAGGCGGCGAAGCTGCTGGGCGAGACGGGCCGCGAGCTGGTTCGCGCGGCCCGCGCGTACGTGGAGGCGGCCAGTGCGCTGACGCTCGCCGATCCCCCGGAGGTGCTTGCCGCCCTGGAGCTATGGGTCGAGACCTTCGACGGCCCCAATCCGCTCGACACTGCGCTCGCCGCCGCCGGCCGCGCCGCGAGCGCCGCACTTGGGCGCGAGGAGACTGGATTCGACGTGCAGGAGCGCGAGGTCCGCCAGCTCGCCGGCGAGCTCGACGCCTCGATCGAGCGGCTGCAGGCCGGCGAGCACGAGACGCCGCCCATCCCACACACCCGCGAGCACTCAGCCCGCGAGGAGCGCGCCGGAGCGCCGTTGTGGCTGCTGGTCGACTTCCGCTCCGGCGTGCCGGAGACCCAGCGGGCCGGGATCGAGGCCGCCCTGGAGGCGTCCGGGATCCTCGACGCGTGGGTGAGCCCCGCCGGCGAGCTGCTCGCGCCCGGCACCCATGACGTGCTGCTCACGCCCGACGCGCAAGATCCAGCGGGCGGCGCGCGCCTGCACGACGTGCTCGAGCCCGCGATCGACCGTGACGACCCACGCGCGGGTCGGGTGCAGGCGGAGGCGGTGCGCCGCGTGCTCGCCGCGGTCGCCCTGACACAGGATCAGGGCACGGTTTGGGTCACGCCGGCAGGCGAGTTTCGCAACGGCGTGTTGCGCGGCGCCTGGCGCAAGCCGGCGGCGGCGTTCATCGGTCGCGGCGCCCGCGAGGTGGCGTGCCGCGCGCGGCTGGCCGAGCTGCACGAGCGCCGTGAGCAGGCGCAGCGACGGCTCCAGGAGCTGGCGGAAGCCCACGCGCGTCTCGGCGAGCGCCGCGCGGAACTGGAGGAGCAACTGCAGAGCATGCCCACCGACGAGGCCCTGCGCGGCTCCTACCACACCCTCGCCGGCTTGGACACCGAGCGGACGCGGCTCGCCGAGCGCGTCGCGACCGCGGCGGCGCGGCTGGCACAGGCCGAGTCGGAGCGGACGCAAGCCGAGGACGCCGCACGTGCGAGCGCCGAGGAGCTGTGCCTGCCGTACGAGGACACGGAGCTCGAGGCGATGCGCGCCGGCCTGCAGGCGTTCCGTGTCGCGCTCGCCGCGCTGTGGCCGGCCTGCATTGCGCTCGATCGTGCGCGGGATGCGGCCGCAGTGCTCGGCAGGGATGTCGAAACCGCGGTGCGAGAGCTCGCCGACCAGGCCGAGCGCCTCAAGACGGCCACTCGTGAGGCGGCCGAGCGCTCCGAGCATCACGAGACGCTCGCTCAGACGGTGGGCGCGGCTGTCGCGGAGCTGCAGCGACGGCTGGCCGACGTGGCGCGCGCGCTGCGCGAGAACGGGCACGGGCAGCGTGAGGCCGACACCCGCCGCTCGCAGGCCCAGCGCGAGGAGGGCAAGGAGGATGGACGCCGCCAGCAGCTCGCGGTGGAGCTCGAGCAGGCGACCGAGCGGCGCCGGGCCGACGTGGACACCCTGCGACGCTTTGCGGGCACCGGTCTGATCACGGTCGCGCTCGGCGAGGTGGAGCTCCCCGAGGGCGAGGAGGAGTGGGGAGTGACGGCCGCGCTGCGCCTCGCGCGCCAGATCGAGCAGGCGCTCGTCGATGCCGCCGAGGACGAGCCCGCCTGGCAGCGCGCGCAGCGGCGGGTGACGGACGAGCTCGGGACGTTGGGCGACGCGCTGCGCCGCCACGGCAACAACGCCTCGGCGACCATGCAAGAGGAGGGGATCACCGTCGAGGTCGTCTTCCGTGGTCGCGCGACGACGGTGCCGGAGCTCCAGAGCGCGCTCACCGAGGAGGTCGCCGATCGCCGGCGGCTGCTCGACGAGCGCGAGCGCGAGATCCTCGAGAACCACCTGGTCAACGAGGTCGCCAGCACACTGCAGGAACTGATCTCCGATGCCGAGCATCACGTCGCCGCCACCAACACCGAGCTGGCCGAGCGCCCGACGAGCACCGGCATGCAGCTGCGGCTGCGCTGGCGCGTCGTTGAGGACGGGCCGCAGGGACTCCCCGAGGCGCGCGAGCGCCTCCTGCGCCAGGCCGCGGACGCGTGGTCGGAGGAGGACCGCGCGGCGGTCGGAGCGTTCCTGCAGGCGCAGATCCAGGAGGTGCGCTCGCGCGACGCGGCGGGAACCTGGATCGAGCATCTCACCGAGGCGCTCGACTATCGCGCCTGGCACCGTTTCGCGATCGAGCGCCACCAGGGCGGCCGCTGGCGCACCGCGACCGGCCCCGCCTCGGGGGGCGAGCGGGTGCTGACGGCGAGCGTGCCGCTGTTCGCCGCCGCATCCTCCTACTACGCCTCGGCGGCCAATGCCCACGCGCCGCGCCTGATGATGCTCGACGAGGCGTTCGCCGGCGTCGACGACGACGCGCGCGCCAAGTGCCTCGGCCTGCTCACGGCGTTCGATCTCGACATCATCATGACCAGCGAGCGCGAGTGGGGCTGCTACCGCGAGGTCCCCGGGTTGGCGATCGCGCAGCTGACGCGGGTCGACGACGTTCCCGCGGTGCTCGTCAGCCATTGGGAGTGGGACGGGGCGACACGTACGCGCGTCGAGCGCCCCGTGGCGGCCCTCGCGTCGGTGGCGGCCGGGTTGGACGAGGCCCAGACCCTTGATGGAGATGGCATGTGAGCCGCCCCGTGGCCGACGTCGAGCGACTCCGCCCCGTGGCCGATGTCGAGCGACTCCGCCGGCTGCTCGGCGATCCTGAGCTCGAATGGCTGCTCGCGCGGGTGCGCCGGCGGCTCGAGCTCGACCGGCCGCTCGAAGTAACTGTCACGCTCGCAGATGCCTCTGCCGCCCAGCGCCGGGCGGTGCAGCGGCTGCTCGGGCGGCGACCGCGTGCGGGACGAGCGCTCAGCGTGTCACTGGGAGCGGTGGACGAATTGGTGCGCCGCTCCGGGGCCAGTCCGGACGGACTGGCGGCCGCGGTCGTTGCGCTCACGGGACCGGTGGTGGTGCAGGCCGAGGCGAGTGTGGCCGAGCGGCTCGCGTGGGAGCGCGCGTTTGCGCCGCTGGCAGATCTGGTTGACCGGCGTGTGCAGGCGCAGAGCGACAGATGTGAGGAGTTGGCGAGCTGGCTCGCGCGGCTGCGCCGCTCGGGCGTGGTCAAGCGCCTGGAGCCCGACCCCGCGGGGGCGCGAACGCTGCTCGAACGACTCACCACGGTCCTCGCTGCGCTACCCGCCGGCGGCGAGCCGCTGGGCGGTTTCGCCGCGCGCCTCGCGGGGGGCGCCCACGCGCTCGACGACGGCAAGCCACTCGCCACGCTCGCCCTTGGAGCCGCCCGGGCGCTCGGTGGTCTGCAGGATCCGGGTCCCGACGAATCACCGGCGGAGTCGCGTCGCGAGGCGTGGGCTGCCGCCGGGCTGCTGTGCGACGAGCTCTCCAGCATTGTGCTCACGCTCGGGCTGCCCGGCGATGAGGAGACGGGATCGGGCCGAATCCTGCAGGTCGCGCGGGACACCGGGCAGCCTGTGTGGCTGACGCTGCGTCAGCTCGTGCGCGATCCGCCGGGGTGGATGGCTGTCAGGGTAGTCCCCGCGGAGCGGTCGCCATACAGCGGCAGCCTCTCAGAACGGTCGCCATACAGCGGCAGCCCCTCGGAGCTGCCAGCATCCAGTGGCAGCCTCTCGGGGCAGACAGTGCATATCTGCGAGAACCCTGTCATCGTGGCGCTCGCCGCCGACCGTCTCGGAGCGGAGTGCCCGCCGCTCGTGTGCACCAGCGGTCAACCGGGCGCTGCCACCATGCTGCTGCTGCGCGCGCTCGCGGCAGCCGGGGCGCGTCTGACCCACCACGGGGACTTCGACTGGGGCGGTGTGCGCATCGCCAACGTGCTGCACGCCCGCTTGCCGCTGGTCCCGTGGCGGTTCGACACCGAGGCATATCTACGCGCAGCGAACATCGTCACATCACCTCAACAGCTCGGCGGCGCCCCAGCGCCCACGAGCTGGGATCCCCGCCTCGGGGAGACCATGCGCCGTGTTGGACGGCGTATCGAGGAGGAGCTCGTGCTCGAGGAACTGCTAGCCGACCTCGCAGCATGAGGCGCTGCTGATCTCGGCGCCCCCTTTTTTCGGCTACGACTACCAGGTGGGTTGGCCCGACACCAGCGATTCGCGTCATCGCTCCGGCGTCTACGAACTTCTACGGACTTATCCGATCACCAGCGGATATCAGCGTATAACATCGGGTAAGTCTGATAGTCTGAACTCAGTGAACCCGTACTCGATGGCGTGGGCAACCCGTCGTCCGCGCTGACAGGCCGCGAGGAGCAGGAGCGGCAGTTCAGGACGCTGCTCGCTCGCCTGCAGGGCGGCCTGAGCGACCGCAGCATGGTCGTGTCTGGTCTGCGCGACGTCATGCTCAGCCATCACGCCTCGCCCCCGTCCCCGCGTCAAGCGCCGGGACGGCCGCGAACCGGCGCAGCTCATCCATCAGCTCGCCGGAGTTGGTGATGGTGGCGGCGCTCATTTGGCGATCAGCTCCAGTGCGCCGAGCGCAAGCAGCCCCCTCCCTCGATCTGCTCGTCAAGCTCAGCCACAGGCTCGGCGTCAGCACTGACTATCTTCTCACCCGGGCAAGACACCGCGCCCGCCGACATAACCGGAGCGATCCGCGGGAACCGCGCCTGAGCCCCGCAGCCAAGCGACATCTAATCGGGCTCGTCAGCGAGCTGCGCGGCGCATCCTGAGCCGCGCAAAGCCATTGCCTCTCGATGGTCCGCGACTCGTGCGAGAATGACGGCATGACCAAGACGGAGCCGCACGAGCTGGTAGAGGGCCTGCCCGAGAACACGCTCGACGGCGCCGCCGTGCTGCTGCGCAGCCTCTCGAACGGCAGGATCGATCCCGACCAGACATGGTTCTGGACCCCCGACTGGCTCGCTGGCGAGCTGGAAGCAGACCGCGAGGGAAAGACCGACCCCGGCGAGGTCTACGAGGACGCCGACGCCTTCAAGGCGGCGCTGTACGCCGTCCGCAGTCGGCACACACGGAATCTTCCGCAAGCCATAAGCCGCTAAGGATCGTTTGCGGTGGATGGCACTTTCCCACCGATGATGCCCCGCTTCTCGATTGCGCCAGTCACCGCTGGCTCGGTTCGGATCTCGTCATATAGGGATCGATCAGCATGCTTATCGCCGATACTTCGCCACTATCCACCAGGTGACTTGCCATCTCCGCCGCATCTTGCAAGTCGTCGAGGAGGCATAGACGCGCGAGTTGCCAAGTCTTGGACAGGACTGAGACATCCCACGCACACACCTCGTTCTTGATTGACGCTACGCCGTCCAGCTTCTTCCCTGCAAGCCAGCCAAGTACCACTGAAGTGCAGGAGGACGTCTTCAGGCCCCTTCAGCTTCGCCGCAACCGAGCACTGACTGCTTACCACACTCCACCGCCCCAGCTTGGCAAGCCGTTGTGCGGAAAACAGCATGTTTGTCGCCGCTCGCTTGGGGTCGTCGGCCAGGTCGAATCAAGCAGCGAAGATCAGATTAATCGCCAAGGCGAGGAACGCGTCGATTGCAGTCTGAATATATAGCTGGCGTCCACGGTCAAAGTAGTCCCGACCGCCAAGTCGCCGCTACCTGTTGTCATCCAGACATCCGCTTCCTCGATCAGGAGGAGGTGGAGGCGCTGCTGCGCAGCGTGCCCGACGACGACCTCGGCATGACGAGGACCTCGTCTTCGCGCATCCCCACACTGGCAAGCCGATCGACCGATCAAAGCTGCTCAAGCGCTTCAGGGCCGCGCTTGAGCGCGGAGGTGTCCGCGCCGTTCGCTTCCATGATCTGCGCCACACCTTCGGCACCCGCATGGCCGCCCAGGGCGTTCCCATGCGTGCCCTGCAGGAGATGATGGGCCACCGCGACTTCAAGACCACACTGATCTACGCCGACTATGCCCCCAGCGCCCGCGAGGCGGAGTGGATCGAGGCGGCGTTCCGTTCGGCGAGCGACGGCCTCGACGCCGCCGCGACCCCACAGACAGGCGGAAGATAGTGCCGAGAATCAGCTCCTTCTACGGGATCGTCATTCGGATGTACTGGAATGAGCGCGACCATCCCGTTGCGCACTTCCACGCCGAGTACGCCGGCAAATACGCGTCGATCGCCTTTGACGGCACCATGCTCGCCGGATCGCTCCCCGCGAGGGCACTTCGCCTTATCCAAGATTGGGCTGCTCTGCACCAGGAGGAACTGCTGGCCAACTGGGAGCACGCCCGCGACCATCGACCGCTGGAGAAGATCGACCCACTCCCCTAACATTGGTTCGATGGTCGATCTACCCCCACTCGTTCACGTCACCGACGTCGAGGTCATCGGTACGTACGATCTCCGTCTGACCTTCGAGGACGGCACCGTGGGCGACGTCAGCTTCGACGGTCGTGAGTGGACAGGCGTGTTCGAGCCGCTGCGAGACCCGCAGCACTTCGCGCGAGTCTCCGTCGAAGCCGGCACGATCGCCTGGCCCGACGACGGCCTCGACATGGCGCCCGAGCCGCTCTACGCAGAGGCCCGCCGGCACATGGCGTCCCGCCCAGCGGTGAGCGCGTAGCGCAGCCTGGCGTTCCGAACCTTTCGAGGCGTCGTCATAGACGCCAAGCGACCCAGTCGTCGGAGCGGTTCTCCTGCAGCCACAACTTCAGGTCATCCGCGCTGAAGCGCACATAGTGGCCGAGGCGGTGGTGAGGGATGCATCCGGCGCGGGCCTGAGCGAGCAGCCACGTGTGGGGAACTCCCAGCAGTCGCCCGGCCGCCTTGGCGTCGATGAGCGGCGCGAAGGCGAGGCGGTCTCGTGGACGCCGCGGGGGCAGCACCGAGGAATCAGGGGCGTGGCTTGTCTACGCATGTGGCGCTGCCGTGCTGCGCCAGTGGGGAGAGTGTGCATTGGAACCTCCGTTCGTCGGTCGTGGGGCGCCGTGTGCGCCCCGTCCAGAGTGTGAGGTGCTCTCATACCGGGGCCGCCTTTCAAGAATTGGTGTTGGCCTGGCTCCGGCAGGCTCCAGCCTGCCGGAGTGCCACCCACGCCACCCTGCTTCCCATCCATCCATCTCCATCTTCTCTCCATCTCTCTGGTCCCTCATCCTTGGTCACCCAATCACTCTGGTCCCCCACCGCCACCACACCATCACCCTGTCTTCCATCTCACGTTCAGGATCCCGGTCCTTGACCACCCGAACTCGAAGTTGTGGGCGGGTGGTCAAGGACGCCAAGCGCAGCGAAGGCGAGGGATCCGGCACCACGCAACTCTAGTGATAGAGCCATAAACCGCAGTGGGGGACCTGCCGCACAACCCGCCGTTTGGCGCGACACCCCTGCGACGGGCAGAACGACACGCCAGCGAGGGCTCCGAGCGCCCGTGAAGGCCCCCTTTAGCGAGCGACGAGAGCAGCGCGGGCGCTGGGCGCAATCATCGTGCGCAGGGTTATGAGTTTGCCCAGGGGGGGTCGGTTTGGGCCGGGGTTGATGGGGTTGGATCGGGTTCGTCGAGGTCGGATTCGCTCAAAACAGGACGTTGAACGAACCCTTGGGGCAAGCTTGCTTCCGGCGGGGTGGGCACAAACCGATCAGCCAGGTCGCCGTCCGATGTGCTGCCACTGGTGAGACGAGGCAACATCCTGTCGGCGGGCGTGAGAGGCAACAGGTCCGGCGGTGACGGAGGCTCGCCGCTATCGGCATTAGTCGCCTCTGCGCGGATTTGCGGAGGGCGCGCCTGCCATGCCTTGAGGTTCTGGACGAGATCGCGGTAGAACGTAACCGTCTGTTGGCGTGTCTCGCGTACGAATGAGCCCTCGGCCCGGCCTCGCTTCTGTCCCATCGGTCGGCTGAGCGTCACCGTGAAGGAGCGTGGATCACGCTTGACGTCTGCTTGGCAGAACAGGCCCTCTGGCCGCACGCGTGCCTGCTCCAGTGTCGCGGCAGTACTCTCCCGGACGTAGGGGTACCAAACCTCGATACGCAGGTCCGGCCACGACTCGGAGAGCTGGCGCAGCAACCAGCTAACACGGGACTTGGGCCGGCCTTCCGTGGGTGCCATGATGTCCACGCTGAGAGATGTCTGGCGCGACTTGAGGTCGGCGCGTATCTGCAAGTCGCCGATGGCGTCCGGGACGTGGATCGTCGACTGGAGGGTGCCACCGGTTGTCAGCGACTTCTCCAACTCGTCGAGCTGCGCGCTGGTCGTCTGTTTGCGTGGTCGAAGCGAGACGACGTTGCGCCCCAATTCTTGAGACAAGCTGAGACACAGATACTCGGTGAATTGCTCCCACCGCTCCGCGACCTGGCGAGCACGGACATCCCCTTGACGCAGAGTCCCATCGTGCGCGGCGGTACGCACTGAGACCCAATCCTTCCCCATGTCCTCGAAGCCCGCGACTCCGGAGGCTTCGCCGCTGAGATAGTGGATCAACTCGCGGAGGACCCAGGCTTGGTCGGGATCGGACACCCCTCGATAGCGGCTCTGTACGACCGCCTCAGTCAGGATTCGCCACCATGACAGGTGCCAGAGCTTTGTTTTACGGAGCTTCTGGCCGTTAACAGATACAGGCGACTCCGATGCACTGTGGGTGATCTGGTTCGAGATCGTGAGGACTCCGTCGAAGCCCTGTTCGCGTGCGATAACGACGTATCTCTCGACCTGATCATCCTTCAGGGCGACGGTACCAGTCTTAACCTCGACGAGACAGGTCCAGCGTTTGCCACCACGCTCACACACGATCGCTCCATCAGGGATGTCCACCTTGCCATCCGCGTTCTTGAAACGAACCTCGGCAAACGTGTCGATGCTTGGCGACTTCGGCGCACCCAACTCTCGCAGGAGCGAATGCCCGAACTCGGGGACACCGTGCATCACGGCAAGAAGACACGAAGTCGCGCGCTTCTCCTGCTCCTCTTGGCTACGTATGCCATAAGTCGGGATCAAGCGAGCATGCAGCCAACTCTCGGTCCCCGATCCGTTTCGTCCACCCTCGCTGACAGTTGCCATAGCGGAAACCTATCGAGAATTTGTCATCCTCGCCGTCCCCCAACGCCCCGTCGACGAAACGCCGCTCGTACGTCGAGTCGGGGACGCAGTGCTGGTAGATCTCGGCTGTCTTCGCATCAGCTTGACCATCCACTCCTTGATCGCGCAGCGCCCCACCGCCGGCAGCCAATACGTGCCAGAGGCATGGCGCAACGACGAGTTGAATCGCCCTCGACACCGAGGACGAGGAGGTCCGGGTGATGAACGAGGAGGAACTGCGGGCGCTGCTCAAGCAGTTCCCGGAGCAGTGGCGGCTGTTCTTCTGGTTCCTGGCGGCTACTGGCCTGCGCATCAGCGAGGCCATCGCCGTCCAGTGGCGGCACCTACAGCTCGACGGCTCCACACCGCACGTCAAGGTTCGCCGGGGCGTCGTGCGGGGCAAGTTGGGGCCACCCCAAGAGCCGCCACGCTCGCCGGGACGTGCCGCTGCCGTCCGGGCTTGTGCTCGCGCTACGGGAGCGCTAGAAGGAGACGGAGCGGCCCGGAGACGATGATCTGGTGTTTCCCGCGGGCAACGGCGCTTACCTGCACGTCGGGAACCTCCGTCGTCGCGTGCTCAAGCCGGCCAGAGAAGGGGCAGGTGTCGAGTGGGTCGGGTTCCACACGTTCCGGCACACCTGTGCGTCTCTGCTGTTCGCAGAGGGCCGCAACGCTGTCCAGGTGCAGCGCTGGCTCGGACACCACTCGGCAGCCTTTACACTCGCCACCTACGTCCATCTGCTCGATGGGGACCTCGGCAAGCCGCTGGACTTCGCCGAGGACCCGTCCGAGGGTGGCAACAAAGTGGCAACAGACCCTACAGGAAGCGACTCGACTCCACCGGAGTCCAGCCTGGTAGAAGCCGCATAGATACAGGCGATCCCCGCACAGACCACGCCCCACCGGACCACCGGAAAGTGTTGTGGTCCCGGCGGCCGCGGGTTCGAATCCCGTCGCTCACCCCTATAAAATCCCCGCAAAATGCCACCTTTTGAGATTGTGACGGTCTGATACAAGCGCCTCCGGGTACCAATGGGGTACCAAGCTTCAGAAGGGCTCCTTGGCACGAGTCGCTCAGTGGAGATCGAGTACCTGGCGTGGGCGTTTGCGGAGGACCAGCAAGAGGCCATGATGTGGCTGCGTTCGACGCCGCGCGAGCGACGCAAATTGTGGCGACCACAGGATTTGCGTGAACGCTCTGGTGATCGCTTTCGGGCATCCGACTATCGCGGGCACTGCGAGCGAGGTGGCCATCCCACGCCAGAGGCGACCCTACTCTTGCCGAGTCACGGCCGACAGCTTTGGTCGGAGCTCTGGTGGCTCGACCTAGCCGAGCATGGCGTCAGCACTTGGAGGTATGTCGTGGATGCTTCAGATCGTCTCGGCTATATCAAGGAGGTGCAGTCGGTGGCTGATACCTGCCGTCTACAGGACGCCATCGTGCACTGGGAGCAGAGCGATCGTCTGCGAACGGTCGCTGTCGAGACACTGCGGTCATTCCGTGTTGCTGGTGAGCCATAAGCGCGCGGGACCGGCCCACAGCAGCGAAGCGATGAAACCCCTTGCGCTGGGCCGGAGATCGCTATGCTGCACTTGTGACCACCGAGGTGCCCACATGAAGGTCGTGACGGTACGAGACTTCCGCGACCATGCGACGGAGATGTTCCGCTCCGACGACGTGATCCTCGTAACACGCGAAGGAACCCCTGCGGGGTTCTTCCTGCCGTGGGATACGCCCGAGCTACCCGTGGAGGTTCGCCGTGAGGTGTTCCTGCGCCTGTCCGAGCAGATCGGCGGAGCACTCGGTGCCTTGGGCGTAAGCGAGCGAGAGGTGCTCGGCGATTTCGCTGCCTCCCGCAGTCGTCGCTGACGCGAATGTCGTCTTGTCGGCACTGATCGGTGGCCGTGCGCGCCTCGTGATTGCCTCAGAGCACGGCCCAAGGTGCGTTGCCGCGGAGGCCGTCGCGGACGAGATAGCTCGACACCTCCCCCGACTGGCCGCCAAGCGCCATCTCGACCCACCACTGTTGTTCGCGGCGCTCCAGGTCATGCCCATCGACTGGAAGCCCTCGGCAGAATACGAGGATCAGCGAGCGGAGGCCGAGAAACGCATCGCGGCCCGCGACCCCGACGACTGGCCGACAATCGCCCTCGCGCTCAAGCTGGGGCTGCCCATCTGGTCACAAGACAAGGACCACGATGACGCCGGCATCGAGGTCTTCACAACGGGTGACCTGCTCGACACGCTACGCCGGACACGATGAATAGCCCCACAGCATCGACGGCATACCGGTTATTGCCACTTCCATTGCCACCCCCGGCCGATCCCGCCCCCAGCAGTGACCCCTTGACGCCGGAACCCCTGCATCCACCAGGGGTTCCGTGAGGGTGAGCGACGGGATTCGAACCCGCGGCCGCCGGGACCACAACCCGGAGCTCTACCAGCTGAGCTACGCCCACCAAGCCGGGGACGAAGTGTAGCGGTGGGCCTGCACCGGCCTGAGGGCGGCGACCCGGTTGACCTTGGCGCCTCGAACCCTCACTCCCCGCGAGGCGCCCCGGCCTCGACCAGCAGCTGTGCCGTCACGTCGGCGCCCTGACGCTTGGCGGTACTCCAGCCGCGGCCCATCGTCAGCTGATCCGGCGGGATCCGTGGACCCTCGAGGATCGTCAGGCGCGCCTGACGCGGGTCCCAGCGAAGGTCCCCCAGGTCGAACATGCGGTCGGCCGCCCACGGCTCGAGGATTGCGCGCTGGAGCTCCTCGCCGCTCATGTTGAAGTGGCAGAGGTTGCGCGGAAAGTGCCGCAGCTCCACGTGGTAGACGTGCGCAGGGTCGGACGGCGGGCCGACCTCGCTCGGCACACTCTCCCGCTCCGGACCTCCAGACGGGCTCGATCCGAGCGCCACCACCGCATCAATCTCAACCTGCGCCCCGCGCGGCAGCCCCGCCACGCCGATCGTCACCCGCGCCGGGGGGTCCTCCGGGAAGAACTCGGCGCACACCTCGTTGACTTCGGAGAACTGCCCGAGGTTGGTCATGTAGATCGTGACCCTGACCGCCTGCTCCAGCGCAGTGCCGGCCGCGGCGCACACCGCGCGCAGGTTCTCCAGGCAGCGACGCGCCTGTTCACCCGCGCTCACTCCCACCAGCTCGCCGCTTGCCGGGTCGAGGGGGATCTGCCCGGAACAGAACAGCAGCTCGCCGGTCGTCCTCACCGCGTGGCTGTAGGGGCCGATCGCGGCCGGCGCGCCGGGGGCCGTCACGGTTTGGCGAGCGCGGTCCATACCTCGCAGACCTTACATCCACAGATCCCATCTACAAATCCCATCGGGCGCAGGCGCCACTGCGACCGGCGCACCGCCCTGTCCGATCGGGTAGATTCCAACTGGTGCGACTGACCGTCTGGAAGCCCACCGTCGCGTTCCTGGCGGCCCCGCTTGCTGCCGCGTGCATTGCGGCTGGCGTACTACCGGCCTCAGTGGGCGCACAGATCCCCTTCGCGCCGTGCAAGGAAAGCACCGAGCTGGCCTGCGCGCACCTCACCGTGCCGCTTGACCCCAGCGGGGCGGTGCCCGGGACGATCACGCTGGCGATCCGCCGCCGCCTGGCGCCGGTCGGCGAAGCCCGCTCCGCGGTGATCGCACTTGCTGGCGGGCCGGGGCAGTCGGCGATCCCGTTCACCGAAACGTTCACCGAACTGCTTGGGCCGATCCTCGACACGCGCGATTTGATTGCATTCGACCAGCGCGGCACCGGTTACTCGCACCCGCTCGCCTGCCACGGCTTCGAAGCACCCGGCGCCTACCGCAGCGGCGGGCAGCTGATCAAATCGTGCGCCGAACAGATCGGTCCCGAACGCGCCTTCTACACCAGCCTCGACTCCGTCGCCGACATCGAGGCGCTGCGCAAGGCGCTGGGCTACGAAAAGCTCGTGTTGTGGGGTACCTCCTACGGCACCAAGGTGGCGGAGGAGTACGCCCAGGAGTACCCCCAGCACGTGGAAGCGCTGGTGCTCGACTCGGTGGTGCCGCCGACCGGCCCCGACCCGCTCGACCGCACAACGTTCGAAGCGATCCCGCGGATCCTGCGCCAGCTGTGCGCCTATCGCGCGTGCGCCCAGATCACCCCCAACCCGGTGGCCGACCTCGCGCGGCTGGTGGCGCGCATGGGCGGCGGGGAGATAAGCGGGCGCTATGTCAACCCGCACGGCCACCCCCAGCCGGTGGGCGTCTCCGCCAACGAGCTGCTCGACATCCTGCTGGCTGGCGACTTCGACCCGATCCTGCGGGCCGAATTCCCGGCCGCCGTGCGGGCCGCCGCCGGCGGCGACAACGCCCCGCTGGCGCGGCTGCTGGTGCACGCCTTCGGCGGCGAAAGCGAAGAAGGCGAAGGGATCGACACGCCGCTCTTCTACACAACCACCTGCGAAGAGGAGGACTTCCCGTGGAGTCGCGGCGCCAGCCCCCGCGAACGGATGGCGCAGGCGAAGGCGCAGATAGGCGCGCTCCCGACGAGCGCGTTCGCACCGTTCACCGCCACCAACGTGTTCGACTTCGACGAGCTCGGCGCATGCGCCTACTGGCCCTCCGCGACGCAGGCGCCGCCGGCCGTGAGCGAAGCGATGCCCAACGTCCCCACACTGATCCTCAGCGGCGCCGACGACCTGCGCACCCCCACCGCCAACGCCCGCAAGGTCGCCGCGCAGATCCCCGACGCGCACCTGCTGGTCGTACCCAACACCGGGCACGCCGTGCTCGAGGACGAGCCAACCTCGTGCGCGCGCAAGGCGCTGCAGGCGATGTTCAGCGGCGGCGTGGGCGTGCATCCGATCGCGACCTGCCCGGCCGGGCCGCCCACCTCGCCGCTGCTGATTCCCACCCCCCTCGCGCCGGCTCGACTCGCCGACGTGGCGCCGGCACACGGCGACCACGGCCGCGCCGGGCGGACACTGCAAGCGGTGGCGCTCACGATCGCCGACTTCGAGCGTCAGCTCACGATCCAACTGCTGTCGGCGGGCAACTCCACCAACCTCGCCTCGCTGAGCAGCGGCGGCCTGCGTGCCGGCTGGGCGACGCTCTCCAAGGGCGGGCTGAGCTTCCACGGCTACTCCTACGTGCCGGGCGTGACCGTATCGGGCACGGTGAAGGCCGAAAAGGTCACGCTGCGGATCGGCGGCGCCGCCGATGCCCACGGCACACTGCGCCTTAGTCGCCACGGGGGGCTGGTGGGAGAGCTCGGGGGCGAACGGGTCAGTACCTCCGCAAGCCCCACCGCCACTGCCGCTATTGTCGGTTCTGATGCGCAGACAAGCACCCTCTTCGCTCTTCGTGGCGTTGCTGTCCGCGCTGCTGCTCACAGGCTTGCCGGCCTCCTCGGCTGGCTCCCCTGGAACTAGCCTCAGCTTCACCCCCTGCGCCCACGAAGCCAGCTTCGCCTGCACGACCGTCACCGTGCCGCTCGACCGCGCGGGCACCGTGCCTGGCACGATCGGCCTCAATGTGGAGCGCCTGCAGGCCGGTCCCCGATCGGTCGGCTTCACCCCCAGCTCGAGCGCCGTGCTCGCGCTCGCCGGCGGGCCCGGCCAAGCCGCCGGCCCGCTCGCCGGCTTCGTCGCAAAGGCGATCGCGCCCGCGTTGCGCGACCGTGACCTGATCGTCTACGACCAGCGCGGCACCGGACGCTCGGATCCACTGAACTGCCACAACTCGCCCGCCCTGGAACGCGCGCGCAGCGAAGCGCAGGAGGCCGAACAGTGCGCCCTGCAACTCGGGGCAGCCCGCGGGGCGTTCACCAGCGAGGAATCGGTGGCGGACATCGAGGCGATCCGCGAAGCGCTGGGCTACGAAAAGCTCGTGCTGTACGGCACCTCCTACGGCACCAAGGTGGCGCTCGAGTACGCCGAACGCTACCCCGAACACGTCGAAGCGCTGGTGCTCGACTCGGTGGTGCTCCCCGAAGGCCCCGAACCGTTCTCGCTCTCTTCGATTCAGGCGCTGAAGCCGATGTTCGAAGAGCTCTGCTCGGAAGAGGCGTGCGCGCACATCACCGCCAACCCACTCGGCGACATCGCCACGCTGGCCGCACGGCTGCGCAGGCACCCGCTCAGCGGGTCGGTGTACGACGGCGCCGGGCGCCGTCACTCCGCCACGATCGGGGAGGCCGACATCTTCAACATCCTGCTCGCCGGCGACCTCAACCCCGCGCTGCGCGCGCTGCTGCCCTCCGCCGTGCAGTCGGCGCTGCACGGCGACCCCAACCCGCTGCTGCGCATCAAGGAGCTCTCCGAAGGGCTGATCCCCAACGTGCCGCTGCAGCCGAAGGGCTCGCAGGCCGAACGGGAAGCCAACGAAGAAGAAGACAACGCGCTGTTCCTCGCCACCTCCTGCGAAGAGAAGCCCTTCCCCTGGCAGCGCGGCGCGGCACCCGCCACCCGTGAAACCGAAGCGCGCGCCGCGCTGCACGAGCTGCCGAGCGGCGACCTCTATCCGTTCGACGCCGCCACCCTATGGTCGGACAGCCTCATCCCCGTGTGCCTCGACTGGCCCAACGCCTCCCCGGCCCCGCCCGCCGCCGGCCCGCTGCCGAACGTGCCGACACTGATCCTCTCGGGCGAGCAGGACCTGCGCACCCCGACCTCCAACGCCCGGCGGATCGCCGCGGAGATCCCCGACGCGCAGCTGCTCGTGGTGCCCTACACCGGCCACTCCGTGATCGGCAGCGACTTCGGCGACTGCGCCGCGCTGGCTGTGGAAGCGTTCTTCGGGGACGGGGCGGGCGGGCAAACCATTCAGCCGTGCAAGCCCGAACCCGACCCGTTCACCCCCACCCCGATCACCCCCACCAAGCTCGCCCACGTGCAGCCCGTCCCCGGCCTGCGCGGCAACCGCGGGCGCACCCTCACCGCGGTGCTCGACACGATCGTGGACCTCGATCGCCAGGTGATCGGCGCCACGCTGCAGGTCGAGCAGAACCTACCGAACGGGTCGAGCTTCGGGGGGCTGCACGGCGGCTACGCCAAGCTGAGCGCCTCCGCGGTGAGCCTGCACAACTTCACGTTCGTGCCCGGGGTTGCGATCAGCGGCACGCTCCCCGCCAAGGAAGGCAAGCTGCAGAGCATCACGATCCACGTCAGCGGCGTGGCCGCCACGCATGGCACGATCACGCTCGCGTCCGGCGGGCGCGCCAGCGGCACCCTCGCCGGAGAGCATTTCAACGTGAGCACCGCCAAGGCCCAGCTCTCACGGGCGGGCGCGGTATCCCACGAATGGGGAGCGATCGGCTCGGCGCTCTCGCGCCACTTCCCGTTGCCGTCGCTGGTGCATAAGTAACCCAAACGCACGCATACCACTTTACAAAATGAAGGGTTGGGGTCCCAAAACAAAGCAACCAACCACCCCACAACTCGCTTCACAAAATGAAGGGTTGGGGGCCTAAAACAAAGCAACCAACCCCCCAGCTTGCTTCACAAAATGAAGGGTTGGGGTCTGAATAGTTAATACAACACCCCGCCCCACCACCTCACCCGCCTGACGGCCCGCCCAAGGCAACTACCCTGACGCCCATGCCCAACGCGCTCGCGAGTCAGACCTCGCCCTACCTGCGCCAGCACGCCGAGAACCCCGTGGACTGGCTGCCGTGGGGTCCCGAGGCGCTGGCGGCGGCGCGCGAGCGCGACGTGCCGCTGGTGGTGTCGATCGGCTACTCCTCCTGCCACTGGTGCCACGTGATGGAGCACGAGTCCTTCGAAGACGCCGCCGTGGCGGCGCTGATGAACGAGGAGTTCGTGTGCGTGAAGGTCGATCGGGAGGAGCGGCCCGACGTCGACGCGCTCTACATGGAGGCCGTCCAGGGGATGACCGGCCACGGGGGGTGGCCGCTGAACGTGTTCCTCACACCCGAGCAGACACCCTTCTACGGCGGCACCTACTTCCCGCCCGAGCCTCGCCACGGGATGCCCTCGTGGGCCCAGGTGCTGCAGGCGATCGCCGAGACGTGGCGCGAGAACGCCGCCGAGATCCGCGCCGGCGGGGAGCGGATCCGCGAGCAGCTCTCCCGCGCGGCACGGATGGAGCCCTCGACCGAGCCCTTCGACACAGCGGCGCTCGACACCGCGGTGGCGACGCTGCGGGGCTCGTTCGACGCGGCAAACGGTGGGTTTGGCGGCGCACCAAAGTTCCCGCAGACCCCCGTGGTGGAGTTCCTGCTGCGCCACGGCGAGCGCAACATGTCGCTCGCAACGCTGCGCGCGATGGCAGCCGGGGGCATCCACGACCAGCTCGGCGGGGGATTTCACCGCTACTCGGTCGACGCCTCCTGGACGGTGCCGCACTTCGAGAAGATGCTCTACGACAACGCCCTGCTCGCGCGCGCCTACCTGCACGGGCACCGGCTCGAGGAGGAGGATGGGGAGGGGGCTGTGGTTGGCGGCGACGGCCCGGGTGCGGGTGAGAGCGGCTCGGGCGGGAGCGGCGCAAGCGGGAGCAGCAGCGGCCCAACCACCGACCAGGAGTTTGCCCGCGTATGCCGCGCGACGCTCGACTGGGCGCTGCGCGAGATGCGCGGCCCCGAGGGCGGCTTCTACTCCGCGCTGGATGCCGACTCCGAAGGCGTGGAGGGCCGCTTCTACGTGTGGCGCATCCAGGAGCTGCAACACATCCTCGGCGAGGACGCCGACGTCGCGATCGGCTGGTTGGGCGTCACCGAGGAGGGCAACTTCGTGGAGCCCCACCACCCCGAGCCCGGGCTCAACGTGCTCACCGACCGCGCGCAACCGCGACCCCACAAGATGGACCAGCCCGACGCCAGCACGCAACCCGACGGGATGGACCGCCCCGATCAGGGAGCCCGCGAACGCATCCGCGCACAACTGCTCCAGGCCCGCGAAACTCGCGCCCGACCGGGCCTCGACGACAAGCGCCTGACCAGCTGGAACGCCTTGATGATCGCCGCGCTTGCCGACGCGGGGTCGGTGTTGGACGAGCCGCGCTACCTCGACGCCGCGACGAGCTGCGCCGAATTCGTCCTGCGCGCGCTCCGTGACGGCGAGGGTCGTCTGCTGCGCACCTACTCCGACGGTCGCGCACACATCGGCGGCTATCTGGAGGACCACGCCTTCCTGCTGGAGGCGCTCATCGTCCTCTTCGAAGCGACCTGCGAGGAGCGCTGGCTGGCCGAGGCGCGCACGCTGGCCGAGCAGACGATCGAGCGCTTCGCCGACCCCGCGCGCGGCGGCTTCTTCTCGACCCCCACCGACGGCGAGGAGCTGATCGCGCGGCGCAAGGAGCTCGACGACTCCCCGATCCCCTCCGGCGCCTCCTCCGCCGCGCTCGGACTGTTGCGGCTCGCCCAGATCACCGGCGAGGAGTCTTATGAACACCACGCGCTCGGCGTGCTGAGGTTGCTGCACGAGATCGCCCCGCAGCACCCCTCCTCGTTCGGGCACCTACTGCAGGCGCTGGAGCTGCATCTCTCGCCGGCCGCGGCGCTCGCGTGCGCCGTGCCGCCCTACAAAATCGACAGGTAGCGGTCGAGCTCCCACTGGGTGACCTGAACGCGGTAGTCGTCCCACTCCTGGCGCTTGATCTCCACGTAGCGGTTGAACATGTGCTCGCCCAGCGTGCGCAACACGAGCTCAGACTCCGCCGTCAGCTCGATCGCGTCGCCGAGCGTCTCCGGCAGCTGCTCCACGCCCAGGCGCGCGCGCTCCGCGCCCGAGAGGTGGTAGAGGTTCTGCTCCATCGGCTCGGGCAGCTCATACCCCTTCTCGATCCCCTCCAACCCCGCCTGCAACAGCACCGCGAACGTCAGGTAGGGATTGCACGCCGGGTCGGGGCAGCGCAGCTCCATCCGCGTGGCGCGCTCGCTGCCGGGGTGGTACAGCGGCACGCGCACCAGCGCCGAGCGGTTGCGCCGCGACCACGCCACGTACGTCGGCGCCTCGAAGCCCGGCACGAGGCGCTTGTAGGAGTTGACCCACTGCGCGAAAATCGAGCAGATCTCCCGGGCGTGGCGCAGCTGGCCGGCGATGAACGCCTTGCCCACGTCAGAGAGGTAGTAGGGGTCCTCGGCATCGAAGAACGCGTTGCGGCCCTCCCGGAACAGCGACTGGTGGGTGTGCATCCCCGACCCGTTCTCGCCGAACAGCGGCTTCGGCATGAACGTGGCGTGCCAGCCGTACTTCATCGCGTACTCCTTCACCGTGATGCGGTACGTCATGCAGTCGTCGGCCATCTTCAGCGCGTCGGCGTAGCGCATGTCGATCTCGTGCTGGGAGGGGCCGACCTCGTGGTGGGTGTACTCGACGTGGATCCCCAGCTGCTCCAGCGCCAGCACCGTCTCACGGCGCACGTCGCTGCCGGCGTCGAGCGTCGTCAGGTCGAAGTAGCCACCGCGGTCCAGCGGCTCGGTGGAATGGTGGTCGCGGAACAGGAAGTACTCGAGCTCCGGCCCCACGTTGAAGGTGTCGAAGCCCATCCCCTTCGCGCGCTCCACCGCGCGGCGCAGCACGTGGCGGGGGTCGCCCTCGTAGGGGGTGCGCTCGGGCGTGATGATGTCGCAGAACATCCTCCCCACCCCCTGCTCCTCCGGGCGCCACGGCAGCACCGCGAACGTGGAGGGGTCGGGCAGCGCGATCATGTCCGACTCCTCGATCGCGTTGAAGCCGGTGATCGAGCTGCCGTCGAAGCCCATCCCCGCCTCGAACGCGTCCTGCAGCTCGGCGGCGTTGATCGAGAACGACTTCAGCTGACCGAGGATGTCGGTGAACCAGAAGCGGATGAAGCGGATCTCCCGCTCCTCCACGAATGCGCTCACGTCCGCGGCGGTCTTCGGCATCGGGTTCTTGGCCGCTGCGACCTTCGGCATGTCGGGCTGCTCTGCCATCCCCGCCGGACCTTAGTCGATGGCTCGCATGGGGGGTATCGACGGATGGCCAAAGCGTTTTGCGTCAACCATAATGTCGTCAACGCAAGCTTGCAGCCACCCGTCGGGGGGCCGCCATTGCGCAGTGCCGTCGGGTGCTGCCTACCCGTGCGCGCTGAGCAGCGCCGCGAGCACGAGCGCGAACCCCATCACCACCGCCCATGAGGCGATCCTGTCGGGGTGGGGACCCACCCACTCCGCCAATGTGCGGCGCGGCCTGCGCCGGTGACGCACGGTCCGTTCGACCATGCCGTGATGGTTGCAGCGCGTTCGGACGTATCAATGACCGGCGATCGCCGCCACGAAGGAGGCCACGTCTTCGGCTTCGGCGCCCTGGAACAGCAGCCTCGGCATCTGGCCTTTGCCGCGCGCGCGGCCTTCGAGGACCGCGCTCAGGATGAAAGCCTTGCGAGCGGCGTACTGCGCCTTTTCCGGCAGCGTCGCACCGACGGTCGGAATCAGCACGTCGAGGTCGGGCCCGGTACGGCCCACCGCGGCGGCGCCGGCGAGCGTGTGGCAGAGGTTGCAGGAGTGCGAGAACAATTCCCTGCCCTTCTGCTGCTGGGCGTCCAGGTGCACCCCTCCGACCCCCACGCTGGCCTTGTGCGCGCTGTTGGAGGCAAGCACCAGGACAGGCACGACCAGGCCGAACGCGCACACCAACACGAGGCCCGCGGTGAGCCCCCGCTGGGCGGCATGCTGGCCGATCTCCGATCGGTCCCCCCGCGCCGGGCCTTCGGCAGCCCCGCGGGGTCGGCGCAGCGCGAGTAGGACCACGCCTACGCCGATGGCCACTAGCAGGACGACAACAAGGAGTACCAGTCCCATATCGGGCGGCACGATATACGTTGGCGGCGTCGGAGTGCGCGCCCACGAGCGACGGCGAAAGATGAGAGCTTCCCCATCAACTCCTTCAGGATCTCTTGATCTATCGCGCTAGCCTTTCCTGATACGTCGGTCGCGTCCTTCGCGACCTTCATCGCTCGACCCGAGGCACCAGCCATGAGCTACTTCCTGCGCCGCCTATCGCTCTCCCGCCTGCTGTTGTCGTGTGCCGTGCTGATCGGGGTCGGCGTCGGCGCGACGGCGCTCGCCACCGCGCTCGGCGTGGGGCCCACGCCCCCGCCCAAGGCGCTGCCCGACGCGGTCCACGATGCGCTCACCGCGGCACCCGTCGAAGGTGTGAGCGCTCAGATCCAGCTCACCGACCACCTGCTGGAAGGCGCCAACCTCGCCAGCGGCGGAGGCGAAGCCAGCCAGCTCACCTCCAGCCCGCTCCTCTCCGGCGCCTCCGGGCGGCTGTGGATCTCAAAGGAAGGCCGCGTGCGCCTTGAGCTGCAGTCCGAACAGGGCGACACCCAGGTCTACTTCGACGGGCACACCCTGTCGATGTACGAAGCCTCTTCCAACACGCTCTACCGCTACACGCCGCCGAAGGAGGAAGCGGGAAGCGGCGGGGCCGGCGACGAAGGCTGGTGGGACACGCCGGGCGAAGGCGGCGGGTCGGGCTCACCGGGCAGGGAAGGCGGATCGGGCTCCTCAAGTGGCGGAGCGGACAGCGGCGCCCACCACGAAGTCCCCAGCGTGGCCAAGATCGAAGAAGCGATCGCGCATCTGAGCAACCACGCCGACATCTCCGGCGCAACGCCCACCGACGTCGCCGGTCAGGCCGCCTACACCGTACGCGTGTCCCCCAAGGAAGGCGGCAGCCTGCTGGCCGGCGCCGAGCTCTCGTGGGATGCCGTCCACGGCGTCCCCCTGCGCGCCGCCGTCTACTCCACCGAGAGCGCCGCGCCCGTGCTCGAACTGGCCGCCACCTCGATCTCCTACGGGCCCGTCGAACCGTCCGTGTTCGAATTCACGCCGCCAGCCAACGCCAAGGTCGAAGAAGTCGTGCTGCCCAAGCCCGGCGAACATCAGGGCTCCACACCGGGCGACGACGAACACGAACACCCCGCGGTCACCACGCACGGCAGCGGACCGGGGACGATCGCCGTGCTCGAAGGCAAGGCCAAGGCCGGCTCCTCCTCGCAGACCTCCTCGCGGCCCGAAGGGCTGCAGCAGGTCAAAATCAACGGTGTCACAGCCAGCGAGCTGCCGACCGAGCTCGGCACGCTGCTCAGCTTCGAGCGCTCCGGCGTGCGCTACCTGATCGCCGGTGCGGTCGCCCCCGCCGCCGTCGAAGCGGTGGCCAAGGGCCTGTAGCCCCGTGACCCCACCGTTCCCTGCACGGACGCAAGGAGCGCCATGACGACTCCCGGCAGCAGGGTAGGGGCGACTGAGGAGGTCGCCGGAAATGGCAAGGCGCCGCCGGTCCGTGCCAGGGGGCTGGTCAAGCGCTACAAGGAGGTCCTGGCGGTCGACCACATCGATCTCGACGTCCACGCCGGCGACGTGTACGGGTTCCTGGGGCCGAATGGCGCCGGCAAGACCACCACGCTGCGAATGGCACTCGGCCTGATCATGCCCACGGAGGGCACCGTCGAGTTGTTCGGCCACGACCCCATCCGTGAGGGCGCGCGGGCGCTGGAGGGCGTAGCGGGGTTTGTCGAGGCGCCGAAGTTCTACCCCTACCTGAGCGCGCGCAAGAACCTTGAACTGCTCGCCGCGCTCGACGGCAGCGGCGCGCGCGAGCGGATCGGCGAGGTGCTGGAGACCGTCGAGCTGAGCCCGCGCGCCGAGCACCGCGTCGGCGGCTACTCCCACGGCATGCGCCAGCGCTTGGGCATCGCCGCCGCGCTGCTGCGCCGTCCGCGCCTGCTGATCCTCGACGAGCCCGCCACCGGCCTCGACCCGGCGGGGATGCGCGACATGCGCGCGCTGATCCGCCGGCTGGCCGACCAGGAGATCACCGTCCTACTCTCCAGCCACCAGCTGCCGGAGGTGCAGGAACTGTGCGATCGCGTGGCGATCGTCGACTCCGGGCGCGTCGTCTATGAGGGCGCGCTCGCCGACCTGCGCCGCCAGGGCGGGGCCGGCTACCGGCTGCGCTCCACCGACGACGCCCGCGCGCTTGCGGTGCTGCGTGCACAGCCCGGCATCGAGCACGTGACCGGCGCCCACCCGCCCGAGCATGGTGGCCTCTCCTTCCAGGCGCAGGAGCCCGACGTGGGCGCTCTCTCGATCGCGCTTGGGGCGGCCGGCGTGGGCATCCTCGCGCTGACCCCCGAGCTGGCGACGCTCGAGGACCTCTTCTTCCGGTTGACCGAGGGTAACGGGGTGCACGCGGCGGGAAATGGCCACGTCACACAGGAGCAGGTGCATGAGCACGCTTGAGGCCCCCCCTGCGCTCGCTCCCGCCGGTGCCCCGACCGACGCCGTCCAGGTGCGGCGTCCGTCCACCGCGACCGCCTACCGCTGGGAGCTGCGCAAGCTGGTCTCGCAGAAGCGCACCTACCTCGGCCTCGGGCTCGCGGCGATCCTGCCAATCATCTTCGTGATCACGCAGAACCTACGCAACGTCCACGGCCATGACCAGGGCAACATCTTCATCTCGCACATCACCCAGTCCGGCCTCGCGACGCCCGTGCTGATCCTGTTGTTCCTGTCGGTGTTCATGCTGCCGCTGATCGCCGCTTTGGTCGCCGGTGACATCGTCGCCGCCGAGGACGGCAACGGCACGCTGAAGACGATCCTCACGCGCTCGGTCGATCGCGGGCAGGTGTTCGCCGCCAAGGCGCTCGCGGCGATGACTTATGGCGCCATCGCGGTCTTCCTATCGGCCGCCGTGGCGACCGTCGCCGGCGTGGCCTCGTGGGGCTTCAACCACGTGATCACATTCTCGGGCTCGGTCGTGTCGGCGCCGGAAGGGCTGCTGCTCGTGTTTGGCGCCAACGCCGTCTACCTGATCCCGCTACTGACCGTGGTGTGCATCGGCGTGCTGCTTTCGACCGCCACCCGCAACAGCGCCGCAGCCGTCGTCGGCACCGTCGGCTTCACGATCCTGCTGTTCATCGTCTCTGGGATCCCCGGCCTGGAAGGACTCAAGCCCTACCTGCTCACCGAACAGTACGAGAACTGGCACGGCCTGCTACGCACCCCCACCGACTGGGCGCCGATCGGCCACTCCGCCTGGGTGTGCGCGCTCTATGCCGTCCCCGCGCTGTTCGCCGCCTACCTCGTGTTTCTGCGCCGGGATGTCGCCGGGGGTTGAGTCAGCCCTGCGCCGGGGCCGGCAGCTCTACCGGCTCCAGCTCCACCTCGTGCTCCAGCCGATGCACCTCGCGGCGCTCGATCAGGCCGGCTCCGAGGCGTCCGGTGGACTCGGCGCCACAGGCGACGCCGAAGCGCAGGCACTCGGCGGGTGACTTGTCTTCGTAGCGCGCCGCCACATAACCAGCGAGGAAGGCGTCGCCGGAGCCCCGTTTGGCGACCGGCTCGCGCAACTCTATGCGCGCCCGCAGCAGCGTGGGCTGGCCGTCGATCTGCACCTGCGCGAAGCAGCCGTCGGGCAGCGTCATGATCGCTTCACGCGCCCCCAGCGCAACGAGCTCGCCCACCGCTAGTGAGAGCTCGTCCTCGTCGGCGAACTCATGGCCGACCAGCTCCTCGGCCTCCAGCACGTTGGGCGACACCACGTCCGGCTCGGCGCGCACCGCATGGCGCAGGGGGTCGCCGTCAGTGTCGATCACGGTCGTGACCCCGGTGCGCTGGAGTTCGCGGATCAGCCCCGCGTACACGTCGCTCTCCACCCCACGCGGGATCGAGCCCGCGAACACCACGATCGCCGCGCCGCGCGCGAGGTACAGGAGCTTGTCGCGAAACAACTCCACCTCGCTCTCGCTCACCTTCGGCCCGCGCTCGTTGATCTCGGTCTGCTCGCCGCTGGTTGGGTCGAGCACGGAGGTGTTGGTGCGCGACTCCTCGCGGATGCGCACGAAGTCGTTGAGGATCGCCTCCTCGGTGAGCTGCTCGACGATGTGCGTCCCTGTGGGGCCGCCCACCAGGCCCGTCGCGATCACCGGCTGGCCCAGCGCCTTCAGAGCACGGGCGATGTTGACACCCTTGCCGCCCGCCATCGTGCGCTGTTCGACGGTGCGGTGTCGCCGCCCCAAGCGGAAGTTGGGCACCGATAGCGACTTGTCGATAGCCGCGTTGAGCGTGACCGTGATGATCATCCCGAGTGCCTCATCCACGTCTGCGCCACGCGGCGCCGGGTGGCTCCGCTGCGCGCCCGCCTAGCGTAGCCGACCTCACCACCACGTGGCTTAAAAATTCGTCCGATCGGTTAATCCCCCAGCGCCCAAGCGGTTTCGCGCAGGCGCTCCGCCTCCGCGCGAGCCGCTTCGGCAGGGTCGCCGCCGGTCGCGAGGTGCGCGCCGACGATGCTGCGCGAGGCGGTGATCAGGCCGCCGGCCCTGCCCGGGGCGAAGGCCGCGGCCAGATCCTCGACGCGGCCCCCCTGGGCGCCCACGCCCGGCAGCAGCAGCACCGCATGGGGCATCAGCTCGCGCGCCCGCTCGAGGTGCCGCGGCTGGGTCGCGCCAACGACCGCGCCGACGTCGCTGAGACCCGACTCCCCCACTCCCGCCGCTCCCTGCTCGGCCACGAACGCCGCCAGACGCTCCCACACCGGCCCCCCAGCCGCAAGCTCCAGATCCTGCACGTCGGCGGCACCCGGGTTGGAGGTGCGCACCAGCAACAGTACGCCGGCCCCAGCCGCACGAGCTTCCGTCACGAACGGCTCGATCGCATCTCCGCCCAGCAGCGGGTTGACCGTCGCCAGGTCGACCCGCAGGCGTTCGTACAGCGCCTGCGCGTAGGCGCGCGCGCTGAGGGCAATGTCGCCGCGCTTGCCGTCGGCGATCACCAGCAGGCCGCGCTGACGCGCGTGCTCGATTACGGCTTCCAGCGCCTCCCACCCGGGCGCCCCCAACCGCTCGAAGCAGGCAAGCTGGGGCTTCACCGCCACGCACGCCGGCCCCGTCGCGTCGATCAAGGCGCAGCAGTGCACGCGGGTCGCCACCGCGATGCGCCACGTCGGCGAGCGCTCGGTGCGCAGAGTCGGCGAGCGGTCAGCCTGCGTCGTCGGCCCTTGCTCTGCGCGCGGGCTCTGCAGATGCTCCGCGGGCGGAGTGACCGCGGCGTCGTGCGCTCCCGGCCACAGCGCCTCGGGGTCGGGGTCGAGGCCGAGCACGATCTGCGATTCGCGCTCCGCCACGCGCGCCGCCAGAATGTCGCCGAAGCCGGTGCCCATCTCCGTGCGAGAATACCCTCGCCGATGGACCTCCCCCACGTCGCCTGGATCGTGACCGTGCTGATCGCTCTGCTGACGGCGGCGTTGCTGCTGCTCGCCGGCTACACGGGCTACGCCGTGCTGTCGGTCGCGGTGGGCGCCTCCGCGGCGATCAATCTCTTCTGAGCGAGCGGCTCCCCGGGCAGCCCGCATCGGAAGGCGCGCGTACTTCCAGAGGATACGGGGTTGTGGATGTACTTTTGAGACCCCAACCCTTCATTTTGTGAAGTGGTTGGGGTCCGATTTGTATGACATCTACCTCCCCATCTCGGCCAGACAGCCACTGAACTACCCCTCCCCATCTCGGCCAGACAGCCACTGCTGGAGTGCTCGCACAGCACGGCCACGGTGGCTGATCGCGTCCTTCTGCCCGTCGGTCAATTCCGCCATCGTCATACCGAGGGGACCGTCGTCGGGCAGAAAGGCGGGGTCGTAGCCAAAGCCCCCCTCCCCCCGCGATTCGGCGGCGAGGCGGCCGCTGCAGCGCTCCTCGAACAGTCGCTCCACACCACGCGTGGGGTCGACGTAGGCGAGCGCGCACACATACACCAGCGCACTGCCCGCGGGTGCCTCGCGCAGCAGCTTGTCGAGGTTCTCCGTGTCGGTGGCATGCTCGCCGGCGTAGCGCGCCGAGCGCACGCCAGGTGCCCCGCCGAGCGCCGCCGCTTCGATCCCCGAGTCGTCTGCGAACGCCACCTCGCCGGTGGCCGCCGCCGCGGCGCGCGCCTTGCCGAAGGCATTCTCCGCAAACGTCTCTCCATCCTCCGGCGGGAGCTTCACGGCCTCGGGGATCAGCACAATCTCGTGGTCGGGCAGCAGGCGCCCGAGCTCTCGGCGCTTGTGCTCGTTGTGGGTCGCCAGCAGCAGCCTCATCAACCCGACGGGGAGGCGATCGGACCCACCTGGGAGGCAATCGCCCGATCCTGGGCAGCGCGCAGCTGCTCGATTCCGCCCGCCGCCAGAGCCAGCAGCTCGTCGAGGGAGGCACGTGAGAGCGGGGTGCGCTCGGCAGTTGCCTGCACCTCCAGGAGGTCGCCCTCACCGGTCATCACCACGTTGGCGTCGACCTCCGCGTTCGAGTCCTCGGAGTAGTCGAGGTCGAGCAACGCGACCCCATCGACCATCCCGCAAGAGACCGCCGCCACCGAGCCGGTGAGCGGAGGGCGCTCGAACGCCTCCTTGGCCGCCAGACGGGAGCAGGCCAGCGAGAGCGCCACGTAGGCGCCGGTGATCGAGGCGCAGCGCGTGCCCCCATCGGCCTGCAGCACGTCGCAGTCGAGATAGATCGTGCGTTCCCCCAGCGCCTTGAAGTCGATCACGCCGCGCAGCGCGCGCCCGATCAGCCGCTGGATCTCGACCGAGCGCCCGTCCAGGCGCCCGCGCGTCGCGTCGCGCTGCTTGCGCTCGCCGGTGGAGGCGGGCAGCATCCCGTACTCCGCCGTCACCCACCCGCGGCCCTTGCCTGCCATCCAGCGCGGCACGCTTTCCTGCGCCGATGCGGTGCAGATTACGCGCGTCTCCCCGACGGAGATCAGCGCCGAGCCGGTGGCGGTGCGCATGAAGCCCGGCTCGATCGTCACCGGGCGCAGGCCGTCGGGGGCGCGGTCGTAGCTGCGCGCGCGGCTCATGCGATCGTCACCGGGCGCAGGCCGTCGGGCGCACGGTCGTGACTGCGGAAAGCGCTCAAGCGATCGCCTCCGCCGCCGCCACGCGCACCTGCTCGACCGGACCGAGCGGCATCTGCAAGAACCGCGTGCTCTGCTCCCTGAACGTCGCCACGTCGCCGGTGCAGAGAAAGCTGTAGTCGCCCTCATCGCCAGCGCCGCGGGTATTGAGCAGGTCGCGCGTGGAGAGCGCGTGCTCGACCTGGCGCGCGAGCGCCCCCCCAGAGGTGATCAGCGTCACCGCCGGACCGAGCATCCGCTGCAGCATCGGTGCGATCAGCGGGTAGTGGGTGCAGCCGAGGATCACGGTGTCCACCTCGGCAGCCTTCAATGGGGCGCACGCCTCGCGCACGCTCCGCACGACGTGCTCGTCGAACTGGGCGCCAGCCTGGATGATCGGGGCAAGCGTCGGGCACGGCACGGCTGTGAGCGTGACGTGCGGGTCCACCGCGTGCACCGCGTGCTCGTATGCGCGGCTGGAGACCGTGGTGGGCGTCGCCAGCAGGCCGATCCGCCCGGTGCGAGTCGCCGCCACCGCCTGCACGGCCTCGGGGCGCACCACCCCAAGTACGTCAACGCCCAGGGTCGTGTCCATCATCCGCTGCTGGAGCGCCTCCAGAGCCGCGGAGGTCGCCGAGTTGCACGCCACAACGAGCAGCTTCACCCGACGACTCAAGAGCTCCTCGGCGATCTCCACCGAGAAGCGCTCTAGCTCCTCGCGGGAGCGCTCGCCGTAGGGGAAGCGCGCGGTGTCGCCGAGGTAGAGGAAGTCCTCCCGCGGCAACCCCACCAGCAACTCGTGCAGAACGGTGAGGCCGCCGATGCCGGAGTCGAACACCCCGATGGGGCACGCGCGGTTGCCCGCCGAGAGGTTGGCCATGCGACTCATCATCTCAGAGCGCTACCGTCGCGGGTCGTGCGAGTCGTGGTCGTGTCAAACATGCTTCCCGACGCCCGCCACCCCGAGCGGGGTCGCTTCGTGCGCGACCAGGTGGATGCGCTGCGTCGGCTGCCCGACGTGGAGGTCGAGCTGTACGAGTTTCCTCCCGGAGGCGCCGCGCTGATCGAGGCCGGCCGTCGGTTGCGTCGCCATTACGGCGGGCGATGGCGGCGTGGGACAGACCTCGACGTGGTACACGCCCACTTTGGCCTCACAGCTTGGCCGGCGCTCGCGGCGCGCGCACGAGTCAGGGGACTGACCATGCACGGAACCGACGTGCGCCACCCCCGCACGCGCCTGGCCACGCGCGCGGCGCTCCCACTGATGGACCTGATCGCCGCCCCCACCCCGGAGCTCGCGCACGAGCTGCCGGGGAGCGCGGCGCGGCGCACGCGGGTGCTGCCGTGCGGCGTGGACATGGAGCGCTTCCACCCGATCCCGCGCACAAGCGCCCGCGCCGAGCTGACCCTGGAGCCACACACACCCTGCCTGCTGTTCCCCGCAGACCCCGCGCGCCACGGCAAGCGATACGACCGCGCGGTCGCCCTCGCCCGTGAGGTGCCCCTGCACACCCTCGGCGGCGTCGCCCCCGAGGAGGTGCCGTTGTGGGTGAACGCGGCCAACGCCGTGGTGGTGCCTTCGGAGGCGGAGGGCTTCGGGCTGGCGGCGCTGGAGGCGCTGGCGTGCGATGTGCCGGTCCTTGCGACTCCGGTGGGAGTACACCGGCAGGCGATGGAGGGCGTCACGGGAGTGCTTTGCGCGCCGTTCGACGTGGAGCGTTGGAGGGCGGCGTTGGCCCCCCACCTCGACGATCCGGATCCCCGGATCGCGGGCCGGGCCAACGCCGAGCAGTACTCCGCGACGCGAATGGCGGCACGCCTCGCGGATGCGTGGAGAGAGTTGCTCGAGCGAGGCCCCGGGCGAGACGGGCGCCGATGAGCAGTCGCTCCAGCGAGGCTCCGCGTGAGACGAGCAACCCGAGGGGTAGGATGGGGTGGTCGATGAACGCTCAGACCACGAGTCCGTCCAACCAGCCTGCGGTCGACCCTGAGCTCCGGACGCAGACCGAGGAGCTCGCCAAGCCCGCTGAGCCAAGCGGGGCGCAGACGTCCCCGGGCGGAGTGGCCGCTGACGGCGCGGAGGCGCCCGCGGGGGTGGAGATTCCTCCCCCGCAGCCTCGCTCCCCGGGTTTTCGCGAGCGCGGACGCATGCGCAGGCGGGTGCGGTTTGTGCGCAAGGCGCGGGAGCTCGCCTACCGCGACCTCGGGGGGTTGGTGTTCGAGATGCAGCGCCTGGGTCAGCGCAACGATGAGCTGGTGGCAGCAAAGCTGGGCGTGCTGGCAACCTTCGACACGGAGCTGCACGCGCTGGAGAGAGCCCTCGGTGAGCGCCGCCCGGTGACGGTGTTGCGTGAGGCGGGCATTGGGGCGTGCCCGCGGTGCGCCGCGATCCACGGCAGCGAGGACCGCTTCTGCCCGATGTGCGGGATGCCGATGGGCCGCCCAGCGGAGAGTCCGATCGCGGGAGCTCCGATGGTCGCCGCCGGCACTCCCACGCCACTTGCCGCGGCCTCGGTGGCCGCCGCGTCCAGCGTCACCCCCGGCCAGCTGCCGCTGAGCGCCGCCGCCGAGCAGGCTCCGCCGGCTACGGGCCAGGCGCCCGCCAGCCCACCGGCATCGACACCCCCCGCGAGCCCGCCGGCATCGTTCCACCCCGTGAGCCCACCGCAACCCCAACAAGAGGACCGCCCCACGGAGATCATCCGCCCGCGGGACGAGTCGGGGTGAGCGTCGCAACGCCTCCACCACCTGGATCCCCCCCGCAGGAACCGGTGGAAGAGCGTTGCCCAGTATGCGGTGGACCGCTGGGAGCCGAGCAGGAGTGGTGCCTGCGGTGTGGCGCCGCGGCGCGCACGCGCCTGGCGACGACGCCGCGGTGGCGCCCACCGGTGATCGCGCTGACGACAGTGATCGTGCTCTCGCTGGGAGCGCTGACCGCGGCGCTGGTGTCGCTGGCGGGCTCGAGCGGGACGGGAGGCACGGTCGCGGTGACGCGGACGGTGACAACGCCGGCAGCGGGAACAGCCACGACACCGGGCGCAACCGCGGGGGCAACCACGACACCGGGCGCGGCAACAGGCTCAGCCACCACGCCGGGCGCGGCAACAGGGACAACCACGACACCGGGCGCGGCCACAGGAGCAGCCACGACACCGGGCGCGGCAGCAGGAGCAACCACCACGCCGGGCACGGCCGCAGGGACAACCACCACGCCAGGCGCAGCCACAACGCCGGATACAACCACAACGCCCGGCGCGGCCGCGGGGGGCGTGGGAACCGCGCCCGGCGTGCCCGGGGCGAAGTGACGACCGTGAGCTAGCGTGCAGGCAACGCGGGGGGGGGTGGATCTGGAAGTGGACGTCGCGGTGGTGGGCGCCGGCGCGGCGGGGTTGTACGCGGCGCTGTGCGCAGCGCGGGAGGGCGCGCGGGTGGCGCTGGTGTCGGCCGCCCCACTGGCGCAGACCGCCAGCTACTGGGCACAGGGCGGGCTTGCGGCGGCGCTCGCGGAGGACGACAGCCAAGAGCTGCACCTGCGGGATACCGAGCGAGCGGGACGGGGCGCGATGCGTACAGCGGCGGCGGAGGTGCTCGTCAAAGAAGCGCCGGAGTGCGTGGCCGACCTGCAGGCGCTGGGGGTGCACTTCGATGCGGACCGCTTCGGACGCCTGGCGTTGGGACTTGAGGGCGGGCACTCGGTGCGTCGGGTGGTGCACGCTGGCGGCAGCGCGACCGGTAGACGACTGCTGCGCGCGCTGGCGGCGCTGGCCGTGGAGGAGCCGCGAATCGCGGTGCTGGAGAACGTGCGTGCGCGGGCACTGTGGCCGCGGGGCGACGACCTCCCTCCCGACACTGCCCCCCGCACAGAGAACGCCGATGGGACACACGACACGAGTGACCCAGCGGGGAGCCGCTGCGGTGGGCTGGTGTGCGAGGACGGACGCACGATCGCCGCGCGCGCGGTCGTGCTGAGCACCGGCGGCGCGGCGGCGCTGTGGGCACGCACGACCAACCCTCCGGGGTCGCAGGGGGTGGGGCTCCTGCTGGCGCAGGCGCTCGGCGCAAAGTTGGCAGACCTGGAGTTCGTGCAGTTCCACCCCACCGCGGTGAAGGGCGTGGGGGGACGCGAGGCATTCCTGATCACAGAGGCGATCAGGGGCGAGGGAGCGACGCTGCACGACGCCACAGGAGAACGCTTCGTGGACGAGCTTGCCCCGCGCGACGAGGTGGCGCGCGCGATATGGGCGCGGATGCGGGAAACCGGCACGGAGTCGGTGGGGCTTGACATGCGCGCGATCGACCCCGCGCTGTTCCCCAACGTTGTGGGGGCACTGCGCGAGGCGGGCGTGGACCCGGCGCACGAACTGGTTCCCGTGGCGCCGGCGGCGCACTACACGATGGGCGGGATCGTGACCGATCTGCACGCGCGCTCCACGGTCACCGGGTTATACGCCATCGGAGAGACCTCGTGCACAGGCCTGCACGGCGCCAACCGACTGGCGTCGAACTCGCTCAGCGAGTGCTTCGTGTTCGGCCGCCGTGCCGCCCACAGCGCCCTGGATGAGCCGGCGGCTGGAGCTCCCGGACACGCGCGCCTGGAGGCGTTGCAGGGGCTGGCGCACACGCAGGCAGCTCCGCCCGTGAGCGCCGCCACGCGCGAGGCGCTATGGCAGGATGCCGGCATCGAGCGCTCCACCGAGGGATTGGCGCGCCTGGCAGCAGACCCGCACCCGCTGGCGCGCACGATCGCGGCATGCGCCAGCGAGCGCCGCGAGAGCCGGGGGGCGCACCGTCGCGTGGAGTACCCTGAGGCCAACCCGACGCTGGAGCACCGTCACATCGCGGTCGACCCCGAGGGGGAGCTCACGTGGGAGACATGGGAGTGACTTATTAACCAGCCCTTAACCCTCTCTTCTACTCAGCTTTATGTGAGGGCTGAATACTCCGCGCCTTCCTAAAGAGACGCGAAGATTTATGAAGATCTTCGATCCTTTGGGGTAAGAGACGTGTTGAATCAGGGTGAAAGGTCTCAGGAGCTATGGGAGTCCTGGAGATCGGTGGATGCGCGGCGAGGTCGCGCAGAAGAGCCCGGTCGATACGGAGAGAGAAGGAGGCGAGGGGGTCGCCATGTATCAGTTCAGTCGAGCTATCTACAGGGAGCTGGCCCCATATATCGCCGCTCCCAGCCCCGGCAGCACCGCCGCGGCGGCAGGTGAGAGCAACCACGAGCATGTGCTGCGCGCATGCGAGTCGGCGATCGAGCGGCTGGCCACCGACCGCCACTACTTCGCACGCCCGGAAAGGACCCTGTTCTGGGACATCCGGATGCACTTCCCGATGAGCCAGCAGGCGCGTGTGCACAGCGTGGTCGTCCGCTACATGGGCCTCGCGCAGCGCTACCTGGAGGAGAACCCGCGCGCTGCGCACGCGTCGGTGAGCGACGAGCCACTGCAGTGCCGAGCGACGACCCGCAAGGGCGCCGCGTGCCAACGGACGCCGCTGCCGCACAACGGGTACTGCCCCTCGCATCAACACCTCGCTGACACCGAGAACAGCGAGCAGCTGGCAGCCTGAATCGGCGATCAAGCCGGTGGCGCGAAACACCGTGTGGGACGGGGTGGTCGTAGGCTGGAGGGATGCTGCTCGGGGTGGATGTTGGCGGGACCTTCACCGACGCCGTTCTCATCGCCCCCGAGAGCTCGAAGGTATACACCGCGAAGGTGCCCACCACACCCGAGGAACAATCGCGCGGGGTGCTGGCGGCGGTGCATGCGGTGCTGGCGAGCGCCGGCGTGCAGCCCGGCCAGGTGGAACGCTTCGCGCACGGCATGACGGTCGCCACCAACGCCCTGCTGGAGGGCAAAGCGGCGCGCACGGCGCTGATCGCCACCGAGGGCTTCACCGACGTCGTCGAGCTGGGTCGCCAGGCGCGGGCACACCTCTACCGCCTGTGCGAGTCGGGCCCCGCTCCGCTCGTGCCACCGCAGCTGCGTTTCGCGGCGCCTGAGCGGATGACGCCCGACGGGCCTTTGCGGACGCTCGATCCCGTGCAGGCGGAGCAACTGCTGGAGCGGCTCGCGCAAGTGGGGCAGGAACAGCAGACAATGCCAGTGGAGCGGGCAGCACCTGCCGGACAGGCGGGCATCGAATCGGTGGCGGTGGTGCTGCTGCACGCCTACGCCCACCCCGAGCACGAGCGCCTGCTCGGGGAACTGCTCGCCAAGCGGCTGCCGGATGTACACGTTTCGCTCTCGCACGAGTTGGTGGGCACGTTCCGCGAGTACGAGCGCGCCGCCACCACCGAGGTCGATGCCGCGCTCTCTCCCCTGCTGGGCGCCTATCTGCGCCGGCTCGGCGCGGAGGCGGATGCGGTGGGACTGACGCGGCCCGCGGTGATGCAGTCCTCGGGCGGCTTGACAGACGCCGAGGGGGCGGCCGCGCACGCGTCGCGCACCGCACTTTCCGGTCCGGCCGGCGGCGTGCGCGGTGCGCTCGAGCTGGCGCGGCTGGCGGGCGAGCAAAACGTTTTGTGCTTCGACATGGGCGGCACCTCCTGCGACGTGTGCCTGATCGCCGACGGCCGCGTGGCGGAGACCGCCCACGGCGAGGTGGCGGGCAGGCCGCTGGCGCTGGCGATGCTCGACATCCACACCGTCGGCGCTGGCGGCGGCTCGATCGCGTGGCGCGACGCGGGCGGAGCGCTGCGGGTGGGGCCGCAATCCGCGGGCGCCAACCCCGGTCCAGCCTGTTACGGCCGCGGCGGCCTGCAGCCGACCGTGACCGACGCCAACCTGCTGCTGGGGCGCCTGCCCGCGGACGCCCCGCTCGCCGGCGGCCTCCAGCTCGATCGGGACGCCGCCGCGCACGCGGTGGGCAAGCTCGCGGCACAGCTCGGTTTCACCGAGGACGTCGATCTCGCCGATGTCGGCTGGCCGATCGACGACCGCGCGCGCGATGCTCGTGCGACGCAGCGCTGCGCGGAGGGAATCGTGCGGGTGGCGGAGGCGCAGATGCTCGGCGCGCTGCGCGCGATCACCGTCGAGCGCGGGATCGACCCCCGCGGCTTCGCGCTGATGCCGTTCGGCGGCGCCGGCCCGCTGCACGCCGCGGCGCTCGCGCGCGAGCTGGGGATCCGGCGGATCCTCGTCCCCCGCGCCTCGGGAGTGCTGTGCGCGCTCGGCCTCGCCGCCGCGGCCCCCCGGCGCGACGCGGCGCGTACGGTGATGCTGACCGAGGAGTCCCTCGTCGCCCACCGCCTTGCCGCAGAGCGCGCGGCGCTCGTGGCACGGGCGTGCGCGGAGCTCGGCGAAGCAGCCACGCGCGTCGCCGTCCGCTACGAGCTGCGCTATCGCGGGCAGTCGTTCGAGCTGGCGGTGGAGGCCGACGACGACACCCCGCCCGGCCCCGATGCGCTGCGCGAGGCGTTCGCCCGAGCACACGAGCAGCGCTACGGCTATCGCGACGACGGCGTCGAGGTCGAGCTGGTGACGATCCGCGTTTCCGCGTGGGGTGACGCCCCGCGCTTGCGGCTTGCTGGGGTCACCGGCGAGCCAACGCCGGGCACCAGGATCGAGGGGCCGACCATTTGCGCACTACCCGGGTCGACGCTGTACGTGCCCGGCGGGTGGGTGGGCGAGGTGGACACCTATGGCACGGTGCATCTGCACGACGAGAGAGCCGACTCATGACGCTCGACCCGATCGAACTGCAGGTGCTCACGGGCGCGTTGCGCGCCGCCTGCGAGGAGATGGGCGCCGCACTGATCCGCTCCGCGCACTCGCCCAACATCAAGGAGCGCCGCGACTGCTCCACCGCGCTGTTCGACGCGCGTGGGCAGATGGTGATGCAGGCCGAGCACATCCCCGTGCACCTCGGCTCGATGCCCGCCGCCGTCGCCGCCGTGCTCGGCGAGGATCATTCGCGGGGGGACTCGTGGATTCTCAACGATCCCTTCGCCGGCGGCACCCACCTGCCCGACATCACGCTGATCACCCCCGTGCTCGGCGAGCGCGCGGGCGACCGGCCGCTGCTCGGATTCGCTGTTTCGCGCGCCCACCACGCCGACGTGGGCGGGCGCGTGCCAGGATCGATGCCCGCGGATTCGCGCACGTTGGCGGAGGAGGGCATCGTGATCTCCCCCCGCCCGGCAACGCCCAAGGCGATCGAGGAGCTGGTCGCGCGGATGCGCCAGCCCGCGGAGCGCCGCGCCGACCTCCGCGCCCAGCTCGCCGCCAACCGGATCGGCGCCCAGCGCCTGCGCGAGCTCGCCCAGCGTGTCGGAGCGGGCCGCTTGCGCGAGGCGTTCGACGCCGTTCTCGACTACGCCGAGCGGCGCACCCGCGCCTGCCTGGCGGCGCTCCCCGACGGAGTGCATCTGGCGGAGGATGTGCTGGAGGCGATCGAGGGCGACCTCGTGCTGCGCCTGCGTGCCACGGTGGAGGGTCAGCGGCTGCTGCTCGACTTCACCGGCTCCGCCCCCCAGCACGTCGGCAATCTCAACTGCCCGCTCGCGGTGACGCACTCGGCGTGTTACTTCGCCGTGCGCGTGCTCACCGACCCCGACATCCCGCCCTCCGCCGGTGCCTACCGGCCGGTGGAGATCCGTGTTCCGGAGGGGTGTTTGCTAAACGCGCTGCCGATCGGCGCCCACGGTAGCGGGGAAGGCGACGGCTCCGCTGCCGGGGAGGCCCCCGCGGTCGCCGCCGGCAACGTCGAGACCTCTTCGCGCGTCGCCGACCTCGTGCTGGGCGCCTTCGGCAGGGCGCTGGGGCAGGGCACGATGAACAACCTCACGCTCGGTGACGAGCGCTTCAGCTACTACGAGACACTGGGCGGCGGCCAGGGTGCCTGCCCCGACACCGACGGGCCCTCCGGGGTGCACGTGGCGATGAGCAACACGCTCAACACCCCCGTCGAGGCGCTCGAGCGCGAGCTGCCCCTGCGGGTCACGAGCTACGCCCTGCGCCGTGGCTCCGGCGGGGCGGGCGCCCACCGCGGGGGCGACGGGGTGGTGCGCGAGTTGGAGGCGCTGCGTGAGATGACCTTCTCGCTGATCACCGACCGCCGCCGCTACGCTCCCCGCGGCGCGCATGGTGGGCAGCCGGGCGCGCGCGGGCGTAATCTGCTCCTAGAGGGTGGCGCAGCCGGCCACAGGCCGGCTGGCCGAAACGGGGATGCTGGCCGAAGGCCAGTGTCTCCCGGCTTCGGTCGGGCCCCTCTTCAACCAGAACTCCGCGAGCTGCCCGGCAAGGTCACCGGCGTGCTTGGACCCGGGCAGCGCCTGCGCATCGAAACGCCCGGCGGAGGCGGCTACGGGCCTCCCAAAACGGCCCCCGCATAACCCTCCGCTCCGAAAAATCCCGCAAAAAAGGCGAAGATTTCCAGGCGATTTGGGATTTCCGCTAGGATTTCGTATGTTAAGAAGTGCAGTTGCACGACGGCTACCCGCCCCCCGGAGCGCCGTTGCGCGCAGCACGAAGCCGGAAGCATTCTCCAGAGAAACCTCGTCCCCTCACATTTGCCATGCCAATTGCTTTGAAGGAATGGGCGGTCACCGTCCGCGCGCTCGCCGAAGGCGAGCAGCTTGTCACGCTGCGTAAGGGCGGTATCCGAGAGGCCGACCGGCACTTCCAGCTAGAGCACGAGCGTTTCTTCCTCTACCCCACCTTCGACCACCAGCGCAACGACCTCGTACGCGAGTCCCACCAACCCGAGCTGCGCCGCGCGCTCGAGGAGGGTGTGTGGAGCGAGGGCGAGCCTTCTCTGCAGGCGCTCGCCGTCGACGGCGGCGTGCAGCAGCCCGACCGCGTGCGCATCCGCGCATGGGCCGAAGTCGCCGGGCACTTCACGATCACCGACCCGCGCTGCGTGGACGCACTTTCACCGTTCTACGTATGGCGCAGCGACTATGCCGCCAAGCGCCTCGCCTGGAAGCCGCGTCACCCGCTGCACGTGCTGCTGTTGCGCACCTACCGCATCCCCAGGCCGGTCACGGTGAAGGTCCGCGAGGAGTACCTCGGCTGCCACTCGTGGCTGGAGCTCCAGCGCGAACTGCCCTTCGAGGGCACCCCTGTGCTCTCCGATGACGAGTTCGAGCGCGCCTCGGAGCAGATCGAGACGATCACCCGCGAGGTCGGCGCCCCGCAGCCAGTGTTGGCCTAGTCTCGCCGCCCCGGGGTTTCAGGGGTGCAGGTACGCGAGGATCGCCAGCAACGCCAGGCCCACCAGCAAGAACGCCAGCACCCGCCATGCGGTGGGGCCCCACGGCAGCCCCACCTGCCCCGTGGGCAGCAGTTCGCTCTGCAGCAGCACGTCGCGCGCCGCCGGGACGCCCGAGGCGGGGACCAGGATCTCGCGCGGGCCAGCCGCCAGGAAGTCGGGCACGTCGAAGCCAGGGGCGCGACGCTGCATCGAGGGGATGCCCTCCTCCAGCAGCAGGTTCTGGATGAAGTCCGCCTCGACCTGATTGCGGGCACCCACCACTCTCGTCAGGTCGCCCTCCGAGTACTGCGGCTTGATCCTCCGCGCCCGCTCCCACAGCTCTCCAAGCGGCTGACGCCCGGCGCCCGTGGCGCCCTCCGCGCCGGCGGGGTACACCAGCGGCATCCCGCAGCGCGGGCAGAAGCGCTCACTCGGCGGATGGGAGTCGCCGCACGACGGACAGACGAGCGCATCTTCGGCCATCACCGCATCTTGCTCGGATCCTCGCCCACCGTCGGCGCCGCATTGAGCAGATCCCCGACGGCCATCACCCCACCTCGATCGGTACCTCCGTGACCTCGCCCCCCTCGATCAGATAGGAGCGGACCTCCGGCTCCCCCCCTGCGAGCCCTACGATCAACCACTCGACGCCCGGCCAGTTGCGGGCGAAGTTGATGTCGGTCTGCGAAGGGTAGGGGGCGGTGTGAGTGTGCGAATGGTAGATCGCGCCCAGCTCCCAGCCAGCGTCGTCAAACTCGTTGATCGCCCGCAGCACATCCTTGCCGTCGATCTCGAAGCGCTTCGGGCTTGCGTGCATGTTCTTCGCCCGCTGGACACTGACCGCCCGCGGCGAGCCCGCCGGCTCGCTCTGCGCGTAGGCGATCATCCCGCAGCACTCCGCGTCGTACTCCTCGCGCGCGTGCGCGATCACGTCGTCAAGCAGAGCGGGGGCTATGACCATCGCTGCAGGCGGTGGATCGGGCTACCACCATACGGTGGAGTCGAGGTTCTCGATCTCGTCCACGGGCAGCGTGTAGATGCCGCTGGAGAGGTACTTCCAGCCGTCGTCGGCGACGATGAACACGACGTTGCCCTCGTCCAGCTCGCCCGCGATCCGCACCGCCACGCGAGCGATCGCGCCGGAGGAGACCCCCGCGAACACGCTCTCCTCGTCGAGCAGCTTGCGCGTCCACACGATCGCGTCGCGATTGGTGACGAAGATCTTGCGGTCCAGCAGCGAGAGGTCGATGATCGGCGGGATGAAGCCGTCGTCCAGCGAGCGCAAACCCTGCACCGGCTCGCCCTGCATCGGCTCGGCCGCCACGATCTTCACGGCGTCCCCGAAGGTCTCCTTCAGGCGCCTGCCGTTGCCCATCAGCGTGCCGCCCGTGCCGAGCCCCGCCACGAACGCCGCGACCTCGTCGAGCTCCTCCAGGATCTCCAGGGCCGTGCCGTTGTAGTGAGCGTTCGGGTTGGCGGGGTTGCCGTACTGGTAGGGCATGTAATACGAAGCGTCCGCCTGCGCCATCTCGAGCGCCTTCTCGACCGCCCCGTTGGAGCCCTTGGAGCCCTCCGAGTAGACGATCTGCGCGCCGTACATCTTCAGCAGCTGCGTACGCTCGGGGGTCACGTTCTCGGGCATCACGACCTTCAGGCGGTAGCCCTTGCGCGCGCAGATCATCGCCAGCGAGATCCCCGTGTTGCCGGAGGTCGGCTCGAGGATCGTCTGGCCGGCCGACAGCGCCCCCCGGCTCTCGGCGTCCTCGATCAGCGCCCGCGCCACGCGGTCCTTCACCGAGCCGGTGGGGTTGCGCGACTCGAGCTTCGCCCAGATCCGCACTCCCGGCTTCGGGGAGAGGCGGGGCAACTCGATCAGCGGCGTATTGCCGATCGACTGCACGATGTCGCCGTAGCGACCCCCACAAGGCTTATTGCGCAGACCCTCAGCAGCCATTACTTCACGGAATATAGCGAGGCTCGCCTATCCGTTGGCCGGTGCCGGTCCGTCGCTTGGCCGAACGGCCAATAAGATGCCACAGATGGCTCGCAACTACGACTACGACTGGCTGGTGATCGGCTCGGGCTTCGGGGGCAGCGTCAGCGCGCTGCGCCTCTCAGAGAAAGGCCACCGCGTGGGCGTGCTGGAGTGCGGGCGGCGCTTCGCCGACCATGAGTTCCCCAAGAACACCGCCGATATGCGCCGCTACTCGTGGCGCCCGCACCTGGGGATGAAGGGGATCTTCCGCCTGACGCTCTTCCGCGACGTGGCGGTCGTCTCCGGCTGCGGCGTGGGCGGCGGCAGCCTCGGCTACGCCAACACCCTGTACGTCCCCCCCACGCAGTTCTTCGAGGACCGCCAGTGGGCCGAGATGGCCGACTGGGAGCACGAGCTGGCCCCCCACTACGCCGAGGCGCAGCGGATGCTGGGGGTCGTGCAGAACCCCCACGACGACCCCGCCGACCAGCTGCTGCGCGAGCTGGGCGAGCACCTCGGCGTCTCCGACACCTACAAAAAGACACCGGTCGGGATCTTCTTCGGCGAGGAGGGCCAGGCCGGCAAGACCGTGCCCGACCCCTTCTTCGGCGGCGAGGGACCCGAGCGGACAGCCTGCCAGCTATGCGGGCGCTGCATGGTCGGCTGCCCCCACGGCGCCAAGAACACGCTCGTCAAGAACTACCTCTACCTCGCCGAACGCCGCGGTGCGCAGGTGCTGCCCGAACGAACCGTGATCGACATCCGCCCGCTCGGCCCCGGCGACGGCAGCGAGGGGTATGAGGTCGAAAGCGTGCGCTCCGGCGCCTGGGTGCGCAAGGAACGCCGCGTGCAGCGCGCCCGCGGCGTGGTGATCGCCGCCGGCCCGCTCGGCACCAACACGCTGTTGCAGCGCTGCCGCACGGGCGGCTCGCTGCCCCGCATCTCCCGCCGGCTGGGCGAGCTGGTGCGCACCAACAGCGAGGCGATCCTCACGGTCACCGTCCCCGAGGAGCAGGCCGCCAACTTCACCAAGCGCGTTGCGATCACCTCCAGCATCTACCCCGACCCCCACACCCACATCGAGACCGTCAGCTACGGCGAGGACGGAGACTCGATGCGGATGTTCTACACGCTGCTCGTCGGCGACGGCACACGCCTGACGCGCCCCCTGAAGCTGCTCGGGCAGATCCTGCTCCATCCGCGGCGCTTCGCCAAGGTGCTGCTCGCCAAGCGCTGGTCGCGACGCACGATCATCCTGCTGGTGATGCAGACGCTCGACAACGCGATCGCGCTGCGCCCCCGCAAAGGACCGTTCGGCACGCTGTGGCTGCGCACCGAACAGGACCCCGAGCGCCCCAACCCGACCTTCATCCCCGTCGCCAACGAGGCGGCAGAATGGATCGCCAAGCGCACCGGCGGGATCGCGCAGAGCTCGGTGATGGAGGCGCTGTTCAACGTCCCCACCACCGCCCACATCCTCGGCGGCGCGGTGATCGCCCCCGACCCCGAGCGTGGCGTGATCGACGCCCGCCAGCGCGTGTTCGGCTACGAGAACCTGCTCGTCTGCGACGGCTCCGCGATCCCCGCCAACGTCGGTGTCAACCCGTCGCTCACGATCACCGCGCTGGCCGAGCGCGCGATCAGTTATGTGCCCGCCGCTGGCGAGAGCTCCCGGACACCGGCATCCGCGATACACGCTTCATAGCGTCTGCCTTTATAGCGCTCCTCGCAAGCGTCGGAGCCCTGCTCCCGACTCCCGCTGGCGCGAGCGCCGCCGGCTCTCTCTCCGCGCTGTCGCTCGGTCAGCGCACATCGGCGCTCGTACGCGGAGCGCTCAGCGAATGGCAGGCACACGAGCAGCCGGACGGCTGGCTGGAAGACCCCGTGCTCGGCCCGCTCGCCGGCACCTACGGCGTCGGCATGATCGGGCAGGCGATGGTCGAAACAGGGAGTGCGAGCGGCAACGAAGCGGTGATCACGGAAGGTCTTCGTGCAGAGGTCGCCGAGATCGAACATCCCGAGGGCGGCAGCTTCGAGCTGCTGGCTCTCGCCGAAGCGTACGATTGGAACCAGGCTCATCTGGCCCAAGCTCCAGCGTGGCTGGCGGTACAGCCCACAATCGCCGCGTTCCTCGGCGAACATGGCTCGCTCGTCTCGGGCGCCAGTTCCTGCTTCACGGCTGCGGCCTGTTATGACAACTTGAAGCTCGTTGCGGCCGTCGGTGACCTGGCTTTGCTGAGGACTGGCCTGACCAACTCGACGCCCGGAGTCCTATTGAGCGACCGAGGAAAGCTGCGCGCGCAAGCGTTCGCATGGCTGGCGGCGGCAACTCGAAACACGGGCGGGGATGCCCACCGTCTCGGCGCCTCCAGCTTCGCCGGCGCGGGCATCCTCAGCGACCCCAGCCAAAATCCACTCGCCTACCACGCGCTCTCCACGATGATGCTCGGGCATGTGGTGCTCGTGCTCGGAAGATCGACGCCGACGGCGGTTCGCTCCGCGTTCTCTCGTGCCGCTCGTGCCCTGCTCGGACTCATGGCTCCGGACGGTAACGTGACCTACATCGGGCGCGGGCAGGGTCAGGTGTGGACGGTTGGCGCCACCATCGATGCCCTTGCGATTGCCGCCAAGCTGTCCCCCAACCCAGCTTGGCGCGGTCGTTATCTCGCCGGCGTCACCCTGGCGCTCAAGCACCTCGCAACCGCCTACCCACGCGGCGGTTGGGGCTTCCCATTGGTGCCACGACTCGCCAACGACGCACAGCCCAACTACCTCGGGATCGATGGCTACGCGAACACGGTCGAGTACAACGGCCTTACGTTGTGGGCTTTGAAGAATGCGGCTGCCCTGCTCGCCCACATCCCCGCCGCTCCCGCCGAGGCTGTGCCGGGCGACACCGATGGCGTTTTCATAGACCCATCCCACGCCCGCTTCGCCACCGTCACCGATGGCAGGCTTTGGCTTGCGATTCATGCCACCGACAACAACCCTGGCGATGCTCGCTATGGCTTTGGCTTGGTCGCCGCAGAGCTGCACACCGCCGACGGTTGGTGGTCGGTGCTCCCATTTCGCCCGCTGACCTCGACCGCACAAGTGGGCGAATTGGCAGTCCGTGACGGAGGAAGGCAGTTTTACCCGATTGGCGAGAGCATCAGCGCGGACGCCGGCGGACATATCACCATCCATGGTGAGTGGGGGACGGCGAACGGGTCACATAAGTTGCGCGCCGGCGCCGTCTGGAGTTACCTGCCCACACCGAACGGGAATGGTGTCACGCTCTCACTCCGCACGCTGGCGAGATGTACTTATCGGTTCCAGATATGGCATCTGCCGGGCGCGCAGATAACCACGACCCGCGAGCGCCTGAGCGTGCGCGAGCCGGACGGCACCGGTCAAACCTACAGCTTCAACCTGCCCGTCAGCATGAGCGCCGCGGGCACGTTCCACTCTGCGTACGCAGCGAAGCTCGACAGCGACATCATCACGCTTGCGCCCGGGCGATCGCGTCTGCTGAAGTACACCACAACTTTGCGATGAGGTGCCCATCGCGAGCACGCCGTCACCGAGCACACGCTCACAGCGGGCTGCGGCCTCGGGGCAGCCACGCCGAGGCGGAGGGAGTGTCCCCCGAATCGGTCCCCGTTGTGGCCAGCGTCCCACTGACCACACGCAGGTTCATCGCCCCGCGCAGTGCGATGAGCGCGTTCAGCACGGCGTTGGGACCCGCGCGCAGGTGGGCGATCGTCCGCCACACCCCGCCCCGAGCCTGGTGCTGCAGCAGGACCGGCTGACCGGCGCTCCTCAGCAACGCCCACACGCGCACGTGCGTGCGGTCCACGCGAAGGGGGTCGAAAGGGACGGTGAAGCCACGCAGGAACGGCTTGGGCTGTGAGCCGGCGAGGCCTCCGCCGGGACCCGGGCTGTAGAGGCCGGCGGGCCGCGACACCGTGACCGTGCCACCGGTCGCAGTCGCCAGGCTCAGATCGGGGTAGGGGTCGAGCAGGAACTGCCAGTCGGCCAACCCGACGCCCGCGACCCACAGCCGGTGCAGTGCACGCGAGATCCAACGCGCCTGCAGGCGCCCGGGCACGCCGTGGGCGGCCGGAGGGTCGCTTTCCCAGTTGAGCTCTGTCACCCACAGCGGCTTGGAGCCCCGCGGCAGCGCGGTGCGCATTCGCTGCGCCCGTGCGAGTAGGTCGGTGACCTTGGCGATGTCCGCGATCGCCACGTCCTGTGAGGAGCGCGCGGGGAGATCGGGGGATTCGAAGGAAAGCGGATGGAACGACAGGACGTCGAAGTGCGGGGGGTCGGGACACCCCCCTTCCAGGCACAGCATCCCGCGCAGAAACCGCACCGGGGTCATCCGCCCGACTCCCGCCGGTTCACCATTGGGAGCCAACCCGGCCGCGATCACTGTGTCGGTGGGCTCGACCGACTTGACGGCGGTGTAGAACGCGTTCAGCAGCTGGCGGTAGAGCAGCGGCGCGAAGGCACGCCAGCGCCTCCCCTCAGCGATCCATTGCGGCTCGAGGTAGCGGGCGAGGTTGGGCTCGTTCCACGCTTCGAGCAACCGCACGCGCGGGAGCGCGTTGCCGGGCGCGAGCGGGTCGGGGAAGGAGCCGTCGTAACGGCGCGCCACGGCCGTGGCGAATTCCCCGAGCGCGGCCGGGTTGGGCGCCCAGCTGCCCGGATAGGCGTAGGGCCAGCGGTGGGGTGCTTCCGCAAAGGCCGGAGCGCGAAGAACCACCAGCAGCGGCGTTAGACCGGCCGCTGCTGTGTCGCGCACCGCCGCGTCCACCGCGGTGAAGTCATAGACGGGGCTGGCCGGATCGCTCGCGTCGAACCCGGCGGGCGGGTCGGCGCTGACGATGTAGCGCCATTCGACCGGGATCCGCACCACGCTCGCGCCGGTCGCACGGATGCGCGCCAAGGCCTGTTCGCGGACGACCGCTTCGGGGCTCATGATCAGCCTCGGGTCGGAGATGCCCCTGGTGAGTCCACCGCTCGGGAAGGGGCCGTAGAGCAGCGCGTGGTTTTGAGCGCGCGCGATACTCGCGTTCGTGGGCGGTGGGGAGCCCCCGGGCGACGGTTCGGCTCCGTACGGCCGTGGCGGTCCTTCCGGGCCGCTGGCCGACGGGATCGGTAGGACCGCCGGGGGTTGCAGCCAGGCGGCCGCGGTCAGGGCGAGTGCGAGCGCCGATCTAACGATCGAGCGTGACCGTGCGCGTCTGGAGGTTGAGCTTGGCGCCGGAGCCAGTCTTCAGCGTCGTGACCAGCTCGGCCCGCACCTTGTGGCTGTAGCGCAGGACATGTCGCCCCTTCGCGGTGACGCGCAGCAGCACGCTCACGGTGCCCGCGGCGGCAGCCGACGTCGAGCCGTGCGCCAGCAGCAGCGCCGGCGGCTTGCGCTTGTGGCCGTGCCCCTGCTTGTGTGCCGATGCGGATGCGGGCACCGCGCCGCCCACCTGGTAGAGGTCTTGGGTTACCGTGCCCGGCTGGTTGATCGTCACCTTGTCGGTCCATCCCGACTTCAACAGCTTGACGATGGTGGTGCTCACGAGCTTGAAGATCGAGCCCTGCAGTGCCGGGGGCGGTGGTGGCGGTGGTGGAGGAGGCGGTGGCAACGGGCAGGCACCCACAGGGCGGTCGTTCTCGCTCGTGTAGGTGAACAACGCTCCACCTTCCAGCGGCTTTTCCACGCTCTCGACCGCTTTCACGGTCTCCCCAATCGCCAGCGCAGTCAAGAAGCTGCCCGCGAAGGCCGTCCCGGACTGCGTGGGAACCTGCGCAGCCCCACCGAAGCGATTTGCAACGTAGCTGGGATGCACAACCAACGTTTCGTAGCTGCCTTTGATCACGTCTTCTGGAGATGAGCGCTGGCCGGAGAAGTTCGTCGAGCCCGCACAGACCGTCGGGTCCATCGAAGGCAGGCCGTCGTAGACCTCCGAGCCGACGATGTGGCCGATTGGAGATTCGAGGTAGACGGGGTCGCCCACCTGTGGCACCTGATTGCCAAGCCAGACACCCACTTCCGGGCCCCCGCCTTCATGCGTGTTTTCCGCGATCGTCACGCCGCTGGGTTCGGTGATGCGCAGCTTGACCTGCACTTCCTTGGCGTGCGGTATGTAAACAGAGCCGCTGGTGGAGAGGATCGAGTGTGCGGGGTCCGTGGTCTCCCCCTCGACAACCGAGATCGAGTATTCGGGGGCTTTAGGTTCGCTCCACGCCTCGGCAATGCCTGGCAGGGCTGCACCCAAGCCGAGCACCAGCAACCCCGCGCACGAAGCACGCATAAGCGTCCGCTTGCAGACACTGACTCCAGAGATGGGAACGCCGCTGGTTTTCACAGGCAGGGAAGGAATCGTTCGGCGACCGAAGACCATTGAGTCTTGAAAGAAATCTTGGACGCTGAGCGTAGAGGCGGGTGCGGCGGAAAAACCTGCGCGCCCTACCGGCCGCCGGCCATCGCCGGCAGGATCACAAGCGTGTCGGTGCCGCCCACCGCCGTGTCCAACCCATCCAGCACGCGCACGTCCTCGTCGTTGAGGTAGACGTTGACGTAGCGGTTGAGCTCGCCGTCGGCGGAGAAAAGCTGGCTCTGCGTGGCGGGGTGCGTGGCGGCGAGGTCGCGCAAAACGTCGCCGACGTTCTCACCGGAGGCGGAGACCTGCTTCTCGCCGCCTACCGAAGCGCGCAGGACCGGGGGAATCTTGATCGTGGCCATCGCGGCGCAGACTACCGACTACCCGGCCGCGGCGCAGAACGCCTCGTAGTCGGGGAACACGCCCATCTCCTCATCGCGGATCTCGTCGGGGTCGCGCGAGCAGATCGGGCACTCGGGGTCGCGGTGGACTTTGACCTCGGTGAGCGTGGCGCCGAGCGCGTCGTAGAGCAACAGGCGCCCGATCGCGGGGTCGCCGATGTCGAGGATCAGCTTCACCACCTCGGTGGCCTGCAGCAGGCCCATCGTCCCGGGCAGCACGCCGAGCACGCCGTTGGCGCCGCAGGAGGGCGCGAGCTCCGCCGGCGGGGGCTCGCGGAAGAGGCAGCGGTAGCAGGGCCCGTCGTAGGGCTTGAACACCGACAGCTGCCCGTCGAAGCCGAGGATCGAGGCCGAGACGACGGGGATCCGCAGGCGCACGGTGGCGTCGTTGAGCAGGTAGCGGGTGGGGAAGTTGTCGACCCCGTCGACGATCACGTCGTAGCCGTCGATGATCTCCATGATGTTGGAGGCGTCGATGCGCGTCTGGTACTTGACGACGTTCACGTCGGGGTTGAGCGCGTGGATCGACTCCTCGGCGGAGTCCACCTTGGGAATGCCCACGCGCTGGGTGGAGTGGATCACCTGGCGCTGGAGGTTGGAGAGGTCCACTACATCGTCGTCGACGATCCCCAGCGTGCCGACACCGGCGGCCGCCAGGTAGAGCGCGGTCGGAGAACCGAGGCCGCCGGCGCCGAGCAGCAGCACCTTGGCGTCGAGCAGCCGCTGCTGGCCCTCCGCGCCGATCTCCGGGATCAGCAGGTGGCGCGAGTAGCGATCGCGCTGCTCGGCGGTGAGCGCGCGCGGGATCTCAACCTCGTAGCCGCGGTCCTTCCACAGCGTGATCCCGCCGGTCATCGAGCGCACGTGCTCGTAGCCCATGTCCTCGATCATCGTGCGCGCGGCGTACGCCGAGCGGATGCCGGAGGCGCAGTAGAGGATCACCTCGGCCGAGCGATCCGGCACGGCGCTCTCGATCCGTGACTCCAGGTGGCCGCGGGGAATGCTCTTCGCGCCGGGGAGGTGACCGGTGGCGAACTCTTCGCTGCCACGCACGTCGACGATCGCCACACCCTCGCCGATCAGCTCCTTGACCTCAGAGGGATCGACCTCATCGATGCGACTCTTGATCTGGCGGAGCAGCTCCGCCGAGGAAACGCTCATCTTGAAACTCCCGAACGGCGGTCGGATTTCATGGACTTCAGAAAGTATAGCGCCTCTTGGAGCCTACCCCCACCGCTGTCGGCGCCCCCCCAGCCAGGTCTCGATCACCCGCAGTTCGTGCAGCCGTTCGGGCGCCACGTCGCGGGGGTCGCGATCGAGTACGACGAGGTCGGCGAGCATTCCGGGCCGCAGCACGCCGACGCGGTCGCCGAGCAGGACTTGGCGCGCGGGGTTGACGGTGAGCGTGCGCAGCGCCTCGTCGAGCGTCAGCTGCTGGAAGGGCCCGAGCACATCGTCGCTGTCGCGCATCAGGCGGGTGGTGGCGGTGCGCAGCGCCAGGCAGGGATCGACCAGCGCTCTGGGTTCCTCGCCACTCGCGGCGGGGAACCCGCCGCTGTGGCAGGAGCTGAGGAGACCGTGCTCGAGGTCGCGCCGCAGTGAGTGGATACGCGCGGCGCACTCGCGCCCGAGCACCTGGTCGCGAAAGCTTTCCCCCATGTAGTAGATCTGGTTGATCGGGTGGCTGACCGACAGCCCGAGCGCCGCGGTTCTGGCGAGCTGCTCGTCGCGGACGACGGTGAAGCGATCGATGCGATGGGGCCCTCCGAGAACGACCGGCCCCTCCTCGTCGAGCAGCGCTTCGAAGCAGCGCAGCACCTGCTCGGTGGCGCGGTCGCCCTCAGAGTGCACGACCAGTTGCCACCCCGCGTCGCGCCAGGCCCGCAGCGCCTCGCGCAGTTTGGCATCCTCGTGCGCGAGCGTGCCGCCAGAATGACCGTTCAAGTAGGGCTCGCCCAGCGCGGCGGTGAAGTCGTCGATCGAGCCGTCAGCCGCGTAGGAGATCCCGACCACGTCGTAGTGCTCATCGCCGGTGCCGGGCGCCACGCCGAGCGCAGTGGCAAGCTCGGGCGTGAAGGCTCCGCGCACCCGTACCGGCGCGCCGGGCGCGCGGGCGAGCGCACCCAGCAGTCGATGTTCGGCCACGCCCGCGAGCTGACCGATGCCGACGTCGTACACCGTGGTGCAGCCCCGCATCGCGAGCTCGCGCAACACGCACGCTCCGAGCTCCGCGACACGCTCGGGCTCCTGCTCGCACAACCCGGCCGCCGCGTCCGCGGCAATCCCGGCGGTGGCGAGCGCGCTCGCCAGCACATTCACGTGCGGCTCGACGAAGCCCGGCAGCACGGCGTGGCCGGCGAGGTCGATGATTTCGGTGCCGGGGGTGTAGTGACGTTTGACCTCCGTCAGGGAGCCGACGCCGAGGATCGTGGACCCGCGAATCGCGAGCGCCTCCCCGACCGGATGGAGATCGTCCATCGTGAGGATCGGCCCGCCTCGCAGAATTGTTGCGCGCTCGGGCTCGGGATCCTCCTGCCGCACACTGCCCGGGGAAGCTACCGTCGGTGCAAATGCGGGGAGAGTGAGGTTGCCCAGCACCCCCCGCGCAAGCGCAGCGAAGCCTGGGCAGCTTGCGACGCACATTGGTGGAGCACCTCTTCCGTGAGTCCGGTCTGCCAGGGGCTCAAAAGATACCGCACAATGGATTACACAACCTCCCCGCGAGGGGTGACGCGCCGTCTCATACATTGCTCTTACATTCCATGTTGCCCATGCGCCGCCGCCTCCCCATCATGCCTGCGATCGCCATCGCGCTCGCGCTGGCGGCGCTCCCCGGTTGCTCCGGTGGGTCGAGCGGGGGCGCAGGGACGGCACCCACCGAAGCGGCCGCGGTGGCGCAAGCACCGTCGGCGACCGGCTACGACGGGGCGCTGCTGCCGGGGAACCTTCGCCCACGCGCGCTCACGCTGACCGACCAGTACGGCAGGCGCGTCTCGCTGAGCGACTTCAAGGGGAGGGTGGCGATCCTCACGTTCCTTTACACCACCTCCAAAACCACCGCGCCGCTGATCGCCCAGCAGATCCGCGGGGCGCTTGAAGAACTTCCCCGGGGCACTCCCGCGCTCGCGATCAGCCTCGACCCGGCTGCCGACACGCCGGCGCGCGTGCGGGCGTTCCTGCACGCCGCATCGCTGACAGGGCGCATGGAATACCTGACCGGCAGCACCGCACAGCTGCGCCCGGTGTGGCGCGCCTACTCGGCCGTGCCGGCAAGCGCGGGCGCGACCGCATACGAACGCGACGCGTTCGTGCTGCTGCTCGACAAGCAGGGCGCCCCGCGCGTGGAGTTCCCGGTCGAAGAACTGACCCCGGAAGCGCTCGCGCACGACGTGCGTAAGCTGGACGGCTGATATCCTACCGCCCAGGTAGGTATTTGAGCGATGACGATCTGTACGGGAGGAGGGCAGGCCCCCCTCCCGGCCACCCCCCAATCAAGCAATGATGTTCTCAACCAAGGCGGAGTACGGCGTGCGCGTGATGGTTGCACTCGCGCAGCGCGCGCAGGCGAGCCCCAACGGGGAGGAGCAGGTGATGCCCCTGGCGGAGATCGCCGAGCACGACGGACTGCCGCTGGCGTACCTGGAGCACCTCGTGGCGAGGCTGCGCAAGGCGGGGCTGATCGAGAGCCGCCGGGGCTCGCGCGGCGGGTACATGCTTGCGCGGGCGCCACAGGAGATCACGATGGCGGAGGTGGTGGAGGCGCTGGAGGGCGCGATCGCCCCGATCGAGTGCATCTCCCAGGACGCCGACGGGAGCATCGTGTGCTCGCGCGAGCAGGACCCAAGCCACGTGTGCCCCACCAAGCTGCTGTGGACGCGCGTGCGCTTCTCGATCGTGAGCACGCTGATGGACACCACGCTCGCCGATCTGCTGCCGGCAGGGCCCGCGCCCACGAGAGAGCTGCCGCTTGCCCCCACCGCGAAGCTCGTCCGCGCGGGCGTCGTCCGCACGGACGAGCAGTCACTGCCGCTACCGACAATCGCCTGACCCGAAGGAGAATATGGCTGACCTGGAGATACGCAACCTGCACGTGCGCATCGAGGAGCGCGAGATCCTCAGAGGCGTCGATCTGAGCATCGACCGCGGCGAGGTGCACGCGCTGATGGGCCCGAACGGGTCGGGCAAGTCGACGCTCGCGAACACCCTGTTGGGTCACCCGGCGTACGAGGTGACGGAGGGCTCGATCCGCTTCAAGGGCGAGGAGCTGAGCGAGGCCGAGCCGCACGAGCGCGCGAAGGCGGGGCTGTTCCTCGCCTTCCAGTACCCGGTGGCGATCCCGGGGGTGTCGGTGGCGAACTTCCTGCGCATGGCGATCAACGCCAAGCGCGAGGAGCCGATCAACGTCAAAGAGTTCCGCACCGAGCTGCAGCACGCGATCGAGCTGCTGGACGTGGACCGCTCGTTCACCTCCCGCCACCTCAACGACGGCTTCTCCGGCGGCGAGAAGAAGCGCGCGGAGATATTGCAGATGGCGATGCTCAAACCTGACGTGGCGATCCTCGACGAGACCGACTCGGGCCTCGACATCGACGCGCTGCGCACGGTGGCGGAGGGCGTCGAGAAGCTGCACTCAGAGCAGGGGCTGGGGGCGCTGATCATCACCCACTACCAGCGCATCCTGCACTACATCAAGCCCCAGTATGTGCACATCATGCTCGACGGCAGGATTGTGCTGGAGGGCGGCGTGGAGCTGGTGGAGCGCCTGGAGCGCGAGGGGTACGACCAGATCCGCCAGGAGTTCGGCGCGCATGTCTGAGATCGCCGTCAAGCCGGGACGCCATCGCGAGTCGACGCTCTACCACGCGCTGCACGGCGACGGCGCGGGCGATGGCCGCACGCTGGAGCAGCTGCGCGAGGCGGCGCTGAAGGTGTACGAGTCGCAGGAGCTGCCGGTGTGGCGGCGCTCGGGCTTCTGGACGACGAGCTTCGAAGGGCTGGACCTCGACAGGCTGCAGGTGCGACACCACACCCCGCACGCACCCGAGGGCACCTCCGCAACAGACAACGATGACGACGCCCCACGCGCGCGCGCACGTAGGGTCGCTTCAAACAACGACAACACAACCGCCGACCCCATCCCCGCAATCGTGCGCGAAACGATCCCCGAGCGCGACCGCGCCGGGCGGATCGTGCAGCGCGACGGAACGGTGGTGCACGTCGAGCTCGACCCCGAGCTCGCCCAGCGCGGCGTGATCCTCTGCTCGCTGGAGCAGGCCGCACGCGAGCACACGGAGCTGTTCACCCAGTGGTACTCCAAGCGTCTGACGTACGACCGCCACAAGCTGGAGGCAGCGAACGCCGCGCTGTGGACGGGCGGCGCCTTCCTGCACATCCCCGCGGGCCTGCACGTGGAGCAGCCGTTCGAGATCGTGTACGCGATCGACGGGCCGGGCACGGCGCAGTACGGGCGCACGCTGATCGTGGGCGAGCGCGGCGCGGAGTTCCGCGTGCACGAGTACGACCTTGCGGGCGACTTCGAGGGCCAGGCGCTGCACGCGGGGGCGTTCGAGCTGTACCTGAACGACGGCGCGCGCTGCCACCTGGCGCAACTCCAGGACTGGGGCAGCGGCGAAGTGTTCGACGCCTCCACGCGCTTCGTGGGCGTCGGCAGGGACGCCTACTGCCACTGGCTGCCGGCGCTGCTGGGCGGCCACCTCGTGCGCCACCACCTCGAGCTGGCGGTGAGCGAGCCCGGCGGGGACATGGCGTTCCGCGGCGTGTTCTTCGCACAGGAGAAAGAGCTGCTGGACGTGTTCGCGGTGGACCTGCACGAGACCGGCCCCTCCGGCGGGGACGTGCACTGGCGCGGGGCCGCCACGGGCGAGAGCCGCGCGAGCTTCGAGGGCCTGATCCAGATCGACCCTGGCGCGCAGCAGACCCACACCTACCTGCAGATCCACACGATGATGCTCTCGCACAAGGCACGGCTGGACGCGATCCCTTCGGTGCTGGTGAGCGCCGACGACGTGTCGGCCTCGCACGGTGGGACGGTGGGAGAGCTGGACGAGGACGCGATCTTCTACATGCAAACCCGCGGCCTGGACCGCGCGAGCGCCGTGAGGGTGATCGTCGAGGGCTTCTTCGAGCCGCTCATCAGCCAGCTGGGAGACGAGCCACTGGAAGGGGTCGTGCGCGCGAAGATCGCCGCGAAGCTGGCGGCAGCGCGCGATGACATCGAGGCGTACGCGGCGAGCAGGTGAGCGCGATGAAATACGCGGGAACCGCGATCGAAGGTCGGCCGGCGTGGCGGGAGGCGAGCCGCAGGTGAGCATCTCGGCGCGAGCGACAATCGACGCGCGCTCGCAGGGCGCGCCCGGCGGCGAAATGGCCGAGCTGGACGTGCGCGGGGACTTCCCGATCTTGACGCGCCAGTTCGACGGCAACCCGCTGGTGTACCTCGACTCGGCCTCGACCGCGCAGAAGCCGCAGGTGGTGATCGACGCGCTCGCCGAGCACCTGCGCGAGCACAACGCGAACGTGCACCGCGGCGTGTACGCGCTCGCGCAAGAGGCCGACGCCGCCTACGAGCAGGCGCGCGTGCGGGTCGCCTCGTTCACGGGCGCCGAGGCGAAGACAACGATCTTCACGAAGAACGTGACCGAGGCGATAAACCTCGTCGCGTACGCGTGGGGCCGCACGAACGTGGGCGAGGGCAACGCGGTCCTGATCACCCAGATGGAGCACCACGCCAACATCGTGCCGTGGCAGCAGCTGTGCAAAGAGCGCGGCGCGCAGCTGCGCTACCTGGAGGTGGACGAGAGCGGACAGCTCGACCCCGCGCAGCTCAACAGAGAGCTCGAACGGGGCGACGTGAAGCTGGTGGCGTTCACCCACGTGTCCAACGTGCTCGGCACGATCAACCCCGTGGCGCAGATGACCGCGCGGGTGCGTGCCGCCGGCGCAGTGTCGCTGGTGGACGGCGCGCAGGCCGTGCCGCACATGCCGGTGGACGTGCAGGCGGTTGGAGCCGACTTCTACGCGTGGACCGGCCACAAGGCGATGGGGCCGACCGGGATCGGCGTGCTGCACGGCCGCGCCGAGCTGCTGGAGGAGATGCCCCCGTTCCTCACCGGCGGCGACATGATCGCCTCGGTGGACTTCGACGGGGCGACGTGGAACGAGCTGCCTTACAAGTTCGAGGCCGGCACCCCGCCGATCGCCGAGGCCGTCGGGTTGGGCGTGGCGGTGGAGTACCTGCGCAACCTGGGGATGGAGCGCGTGCGCGAGCACGAGGAAGCGCTGACCGCGCACCTGCTCACACGCCTGGCGGAAGTACACGGCCTGCGAGTCGCCGGCCCCCCGCGCGCGCAGGAACGGGGCGGCATCGCGTCGTTCACGATCGAGGGGATGCACCCCCACGACGTCGCCGAGATCGCCAACCGCGGCGGCGTGTGCATCCGCGCCGGCCACCACTGCGCGCAGCCGCTGATGCGCTGCCTGCACGTGGCGGCGACGGCCAGGGCGAGCGTGGGGATCTACAACACCCCCGCGGAGATCGACGCGCTGCTGGACACGCTGCTGGCCGGACGCGAGGTGTTCGGCCTGTGAGGCGAAGCTGATGGACGACCTCTACCGCGACTACATCCTCGACCACTACAAGCGCCCACGCAACTTCGGCGCGCTCGAGCCCCACGACCTGGAGGCCGAAGAGCACAACCCGCTGTGCGGGGACGAGCTCAGCGTGCAGATCCGCGTCAAGGACGGACGCATCGAGGACCTGCGCTTCGACGGCCACGGTTGCGCGATCTCCCAAGCATCCGCCTCGATTGCCTCCGAGGAGCTGAAGGGCATGGAGCTGGAGGAGGTGGGCAAGCTCGGCGCCGACTGGATGCTCGACCTGCTCGGCATCCCTGTCTCCGCCACCCGCCGCAAGTGCGCGCTGCTCAACCTCAAGGTGGTGCGCGGGGCGGTCAGCGGCGATCACGACTGGCCGGTGTGAGCCCCGGGCCGGATGCTGGGATTACAGATGGTATTCTCAATGGGATGTCTCAGCAGATTGCGATCCGCCTCGATGACGATGATCTGATGGCGTTGGACGCCGCAGTAGCAGCTGGGCGCTACCCCAGCCGCGCCGCGGCGGTGCGCGCCGGTATCGGCGAGCTGCTGCGCGAGCAGCGCGACCGTGAGATCGCCGAGGAATACCGTCGCGCGTACAGCGAGCACCCGCAGGAGCCCTGGTTCGCCGAGGCCAGCGCCCAGATCGCCGGCGAACGGCTGGCAGAGCGCTCCCCATCGGCGTGATCTACCGCGGCGACGTCTACGACGCCGACTTCCCACTCGCGGGCACGCACCCCGCGGTCGTGGTCACTCGCGAGCAGGCGATTCCCGTGCTGAGCGCCGTTACGGTCGTCCTGGTCACCTCCACCGTGCGCGGCCACCCGGCAGAGGTGCCGCTCGATGGGACGCACCTGGATCTGCACGAGCACTCGGTCCTCAACTGCGACGACCTCGCAACGCTCCCCAAGCGCCTGCTCACACGCTATCGCGGCCATCTCTCCCCTTTGCAGCTCGTCGCCCTCGATCGAGCCCTCTCAATCGCGCTCGGGCTTGATAGCGGTCGTGGGCCAGGCGGTTGAAGGGAACCTCCGATCCCGAAACAGACGCGATAGAATCCCTACCACAGAGCACGGGATTCAAGCGAAGGAGCACCCTCATGGCCGCAACCGACACAGTCAGGATCGCCAAGCCCTCCCCGATCGTCGAGGACGAGCAGGGGCAGTTGCGCGCGCGCCAGGGGATCTCTCGCGAGGTCGTCACCGAGCTCTCGAAGATCAAGGGCGAGCCCGATTGGATGGCCGACAAACGGATCAAGGCGCTGGAGATCTTCGAACGCAAGCCGATGCCCACGTGGAGCATCGATCTCTCGGGCCTGAATCTCGACGACCTCGTGCTCTACTCGCCCCCCACCGCCGGGCGCTTCAACTCCTGGGACGACGTCCCCGCGGAGATGAAGCAGACCTACGAGGACCTCGGCATCCCCCAGGCCGAGCGCGAGCATCTCGCCGGCGTCGTCGGGGTGTGGCGCCAGGAGCCGGTGTACGAGGGGCTCAAGGAGGAGTACTCCAAGCAGGGCATCCTGTTCTGCTCGATGGACACCGCGATCACCGAGTACCCCGAGCTGGTGCAGAAGTACTTCATGAACAAATGCGTCCCCGCCCAGGACAACAAGTTCTCAGCGCTCCACGGGGCAGTGTGGTCCGGCGGGGCCTTCTGCTACATCCCCAAGGGCGTCAAGTGCGACCTGCCGCTGCAGTCTTACTTCCGCATGGAGGGGGCCGGCGAGGGCACCTTCGAGCACACCTTGATCGTCGCCGACGAGGGGTCTGAGGTCAACTACATCGAGGGCTGCACCGCGCAGACGTACAGCGTCAACTCGATGCACTCCGCCGTCGTCGAGATCTTCGTGCACGAAGGCGCCAAGGCCCGCTACACCACCGTACAGAACTGGAGCAAGGACGTCTACAACCTCAACACCAAGCGCGCCGTCGTCGACGCCGGCGGGACGGTCGAGTGGGTCGGCGGCTCGATGGGCGCCAAGTACGTGATGCTCTACCCCGGCTCCTACCTGATGGGCGAGGGCGCGCGCGCCGACCATCTCAACGTCGGCGTGGCCTCCGGCGGCGTGCACAAGGACACCGGCGCGAAGGTCGTCCACCTCGCGCCCAACACGACCTCCAACATCCTCGCCAAGTCGATCTCCAAGGACGGCGGCATCATGGGCTACCGCGGCCTCGTGCGCATGGGCCCCCACTCGGCAGGCTCCAAAGCGCGCGTGCAGTGCGACGGGCTGATGATGGACGGGATCTCGCGCTCCGACACCTGGCCGGACATCCAGATCCAGAACCCCAACGTCGCCGTCGCCCACGAGGCCACCGTCGGGCGGATCTCCGACGACCAGCTCTTCTACATGGGCTCGCGCGGCTTCACCGAGGACGAGGCCGCGGCGATGATCGTCAACGGCTTCATCGAGCCGGTCACCAAGGAGCTGCCGATGGAGTACGCGGTGGAGCTCAACCGCCTGATTCAGCTTGAGATGGTCGGTAGCATTGGCTGAGACCGTCACAGTCGAGATGGAGGACGTGATGGACGCGCTCTCCAACGTGATCGACCCCGAGCTCGGCCTCGACTTCGTCGAGCTTGGTTTGGTCTACGGAGTCGAGGTAAATGCAGGGGACGTGCACATCACGTTCACGCTCACCACCCCCGCCTGCCCGATCGGCCCGCAGGTGACCGAACAGATGGAGGAGTTCGTGGGTGAGCTGGAAGGCGTCAAGTCGGTCGAGTGCGAGATGGTGTTCGTCCCGCCGTGGTCGCCCGAGCGGATGACCGAGGACGCCAAGTTCGCGCTGGGCTTCTAGGACGCCTTCTTCGCCTTCTGCTTTCCGCACCCCGTGACGCTGACCGGCGTGTCCTGGTTGAAAACAGTCCCGTTCTGCGCGGTGAACGCGGTCGGCATGACCATCGAGGCGGGCTGCTTGGTCTTGATCTTGCGGGTGACCGTCCGGCGGCGTCCCTTGATGCGGACGGTGACCTTGCGCTTGACGGTGACCGTCCGCGTCAGCGAGCAGAGGCTTCCGCCGGTCGTCAACGCCGAGTTCGGACCCTCCGGAAGCGTCAGTTCGAAGCTCGTGACCGGCTGGTCGGGCACGGTGCGGAACGTCGAGCTGGTGATCCCTTCTTTGCTGATGTACGTTTCGCCGTGCAGGTCGATCGTCACGCCGTAACCCTGCAGCACGATGATCAGTTCGGGGAACTTTGCGGCGCCGTGGCTGACGAAGTACGCGGGGCCTTCCAGCGGGACCGGCAGGATCGGCGTGACCGCCTTCGCCACACCGATCCTCGACGCCACGGGACACCCGGCGGGGTTGGCCGCGAACTGCTGTTCGGTGCACGCCTTCTGCAGCGTCGTCAGACGCGACGGCAGCTGTTTGGGAAGTTCCACTTTGACCGATTTGATGTTCGCGTCGGTGCCGAGCGACCCGCCCGGGAAGCTCAGGCTCACCGTGAGGCTCGCGCCGTCCAGCCTGGAGGTTTTACCTGACGACGACGCCTTGAATGAGGGCTGGAACTTCAGGTTCGCGCAGTCGGCCGCCTGGAACGGGTCGTTGACGGTCACCGGCACCTGGTCGGCCGGATTGGCCGGGTCGGCGCCCGCCCCATCGACCGTCGCCGAGAACGTGGTCCGATCGCAGCTGGTCGGGTTGATCGTGAAGCCGGGGCGATCGACATATACACGCACGTCCCGCGCGTGGACCACGATGCCATCGATGATGTGCGGGATCGGGTCCGACGCTTTCGCGTCGACTCTCACGGTCCCCGTTTCCGGGTCGATCGACAGCGCCTCCCTGACGACGACCGTGCCGAGATCGAACGGCCCGACCTTGGCGCTGTTGATCGCCACCACCGAGAACGGCACACCGTTGTATGGGCCCGCGAGATACAGCTTGCCCGCCGACCAGGCGAGCGTGCCGCCGACGCCGACGCCGACATCGGTGTGCCCGATCCGGCTGGCTTCCGGACACGACGGTTCGGCTTCCTCCTGCGCGCCGCTCACCGTCTTCGCCGCTTCGATGTCGGCGTCGGGGCAGAACGGGACCCCCGACAGGTTGGCCGTCAACCCCGACGGCAGCTGCGCCGAGAAGCGCGTGATCTCCTGTTCGGTGTCTTTGCGCGTGATCTGGATGTACATCGGGCTGTACGCGCCGGCGGCGTTGTTGACCGTCCCCGCCGTGACGACCGGGTTGAACGGCGGCGTGCCGCCGCTCGGGCACGGGGCGCCTTCCGGACCGCTCGTGATCGAGAACGTCGCAGTGTCGTGCGCCGGGGCGTCCGGCGCGGAGTACGGGAACAGTTCCGCCCCGGTCGTGTACGTCCCGCACGCCGGCGGGGTCGCCAACGGCGCCCGCTGCCCCTGACGAAACGCGAAGTGGAAATGGCTGAACGGTAGCTGCGGAATCCCTTCGAAGGTCGTCACCAGCTGCCCGGTCACCGGGTCGGGCACAACCTTGCCCGCCACCCGGATCATCACGCCGAGTTCCGGGTTCTTCGCCACCACATACAACCCCAGCAGCGTCCCGAACGGGTTTTCGTCCTGCTTGGCCAGATACACCGACCCCACGATCTTCTGCGTCACCAGCGGACTTTCGATTTCCACCGAGCCGATGTCCGATTCGTTCGGGCACCCCGTGCCCGGCGCGGAATCCAACGTCTCCGATTCATACTCCGGCAGCGTGCACGCCGTCAGCCCGGCGGCAACCGACGGGTTTGCCGTCACCCCCACCGGCAGGCTCACAACCGCCTTGGACAGCTGCGACTGCGCCAACCCTTCAGGGCTCGTCAGACCTTCATCGTCGACATACAAGTCAAACGACAACCCCGACGACGTCATCGCCTGATCCGACGTCGGTTCCGCTTCCACCCGCGGTGCGAACGGCAGTTGGTTGCAGCCGTCCAAGCCCAGCGGTTCACCCAACGGGTTCGCCAGATCGAACGTCGCTTCCGGGTGCGGGCCCGCCGCCGGTTCAAGCCACGAGCGCGCCGTCAACGTCGAGGAATACGGTTCCGCCGCCGGGTTCGCCGGGCACGACGTCGGCATCAGCAGAAACGCGTCCGGATGCGGCTCGTTCGCCGCGACGCAGCCAGGCAAATCGTCCAAGCATGGATAGCCGCGCGAGTTGTCGTGCCGCCGATCCCCGGGCGTGCCCCAGAACGTCACTTCGTTGGCCATTAGACCGGCGAGTTGGGTGATGTTCGAGACGTTCACCGTGACGCCGTAGTCTTCGCCGTCGCCACTGCGGACCGCGGTGTTCAGCACAACCGGCACCGGTCCCGCGTGCCAACCGAAACGCGCCGGTTCGCCCGCTTCGGGAACGAGGATGAACATCGGCACCGTTTCGGTCACCACCCCATTGACCCCCCCATACGTGACGTATGTGTCGGTCGCCACGCCGATCTGCGTTTCCGGTGGGCAGGAGATCGCTCCCGGGGCGTTGAGGTTGTTGTCGTAGGTCGCGAACTGCGCCGCCGTGCACTCGGGAACGGCGGTTGCGTTGCCGAGCTGGCCGGTGGGCAGCTTGAAGTGCAAGTCGCGCACCAGCTGCACGGGTTCCGCGCCTTCCTTGGTTTCCGGCCCCTCGTTCAAGTTGGTGACGCTCGTCAGCTGGAATGGATGAGAGCCCGCCTGCGTGTCGGGCGCTCCCCCTTCGGCTTCGGGACGCAGCTCGTAATCTTCGATGCCGAACCGTTGTTCTTCTTCGGAGACCGCGAGCGGCCGGCGAATGAGGTTGGCGGGCCCGCCGCCTCCGGAGGCGGCGACTTCGTTCTCGAGCGTGCCGACCGGCGTTTCGGGGGACGCTTCGACTTTGATCTCCAGAGCGAGGTGGCCCTTGAACGGCCTCAACCGTTCGAATTCGGCCACCAGCGAGGGCGACGCGCCGCGGGCTTCCAGTTCTTCGGCGTCGCGGTAGGTGCAGCTCACTTCCTGCCCCGTCACCGTACAGAGATGCAACGAACCCCATTGGCCACCGGGGCCGGCATTGACTTTGCCGGAGGAAAACGCCGTCGCGAAGAACTTGACCGCGGTCGCGTTCGTGACGGTGACACCGCTGGGCAGACGGTCGGTGAGCGTCACCGGACCGCTCGCTTCCCCATCGCCCAAGTCCGCCGCGGTGGCATCCACCACGCCCTCGGAACCGGGGGCGAGCAAAGTCGGGCGCACAATCGAGTTCAGCCCCCACCACGGGTAGGCCGCCTGCGCCTGCCCGACGCCCACCGACAGCACGCAGGCGACAACCACCGCCCCGAGCACACCACCCAGCCGTGTCCTGCCCCGCAACTCACCGAACCTCATCGTCCCAACCCCTTTACTCGCTCAGACAACGCACTCGACCGCCGTGCCCGGCGGGACTTGACATGCAGCCGCCCTGTCGTGCTTTTACATGCGGCTCGCCTGCGTGCCGCCTTCTTCTTCGCGCATCCCCGGGGTGCCCGCGAGTGCTTCCCCGTCGACCGCGTGCGTTTTTTCTGCGTACCGGGCTTCGTTTTGGTGTGCGCGCTCGGCTTCGCCTTGGGCGCCAGCGCCGGTGGCGGTTCGACAGTCGCGTTCCCCGCGCCGGAGAACGTCAGCGAGGCGGGCGTGAGCGCTTCCGGACCGACCGCGGGCGACTGGCACGCGTCGCCCGCACAGGCCGGCGGCGGCGGCGGGGGCGACGGCGGACACGGCGATTCGGCTGTGCAGACGTGCGCGTCGTACACGTCGAGCGCACTGTCGTAGTCGAGCGGGCTCAAACGAGCGTGTGTGAGAAAGAAGACGTCGCTTCCGGATTCCGAGGCGTCGATAAACGCCGATTCTTCGCGAGAGGCACCCGAGGAGATCAACGACACGCAGCCACCAGCCGCTGTGACATACGTCGAGTCGCCTTCGCCGCAGCCGTCGTCCACGGGCGCGCCTTCGCCCTGCGGCGGCTCGTACTCGTACACGTCGACCGCACCGTTCGTATCCTGCGGCACGAGCGCGTCGATCGCGTCGAAGAACAGCCGTCCGCTGTTCGACAGGTAGCGCGATTGGTACAAGCTGGCCCCTTGCCTGTAGGCGGTCCAACCGGGAATGTTGGCCGCGAGCCAATCCGATTGCTGCCAGATTCTGGAGCCGGCGGCGAGCGGCATGGTGGGTTCGGCTTCCACCGACCCCGGAACGGGGTGGCCGTATATGACGCCGTGCGGGCGTGCCCCCGTCGGGTTGCACGACGCGCAGATCAGATGACCCGCCGCACCACCGACGGCCGCGTGATAGAGAAAGACCTCCTCGTCGGGTTCACCCGAGATCGCGTCGCGATTGTCATAGCCGGTCAGCGGCCGAGCGGACATGAACGCCAACCACAGGCCGTTCGGCGACACTCGGTCGGTCAGTGCGGAAAGGTTCGCCTCACCGCTCGCCCAGTCCGGCGAATCCTCGTTCGCGAGCGTGGCGACGAACGTCGTCGCGCCTTCGTGGTGAACGTACAGGTTGGGCGCGCCGGCCACCGCGCGTGCGCCGTGGTCGTTGACCTGCCCACCCGTGAGGTCGCCCGTTGCGACGAAGTACACGTACGAGCCGTCAACCGATGCGCCGGGTATCAGCCCGTGCTCCACGTCATCGCTTTCGCCAACGACGAGCGGCGTGAGATCGGTCAGCGCGCAGTGCAGATGCCCGGCTTCTTCATCGATCCTGCATTCGTACAGATTCGCTCCGGCTCCGCTCTGGCTGCCACCGGAGTTCGCCGTGAGCGGCTGCTCGTCGCTGAAGTACACCACCGAGCCCGCTTCGGAGCCCGCCTGGAAGAGCGCTTCCGGCTGCCCGCCGCCGGCGCCTCCCTGCACCGCATCGAGCTCGAGCGTTTCGCCCTTCGTGAGATCGCGCAGGTACAGGTGCCCGTTCGCCGACCACACTACGCGCGAGCCGTTCGCCGACACCGCGCCCCTGGCGACCTGACCCTGAAGCCCGAGTTCGCCCGGCTCAGGCGCAACGCCGCCGGGCGACACACTCACGGGCGTGAGCTGCCCTTCGGAATACTCGTACAACCCGCCGTCATCGCCCGGGGTCGATGTGAGACCGACGCCGGAGCTGAGCACCACGTGTGCAAGATCCGGCGTGGCGCCTTCGAAATGCGCCCCGCACTCGATTTCATTGAGAGGACATTTTCCGCCGAACGGGCGTTGCGAGGTGACGTCCCCGCTCGTCAGCAGCGGATGGTAGCACGCATCCGAGCAGAACCCCGAGCCGCCGAAGCCGCTGCGCAGATACGGGGTCTGTTCGCTCGCTTCCGCCGAAAGCAGCGGTTCGAAGGCGCCAAACGGCTGCAGCACCCCGAGCGACAGATCTGAGGAGAAGAACCGGTATTCGGTTCCCCCGTCGAGCGGCGCTCCCACGGTCCGGGGATGCGACGGGTTCAAGTCGCGCGAGGACCAGCCCCCGGCGCCGCGCGCCGACAGCACCTGTGTGGACCCGCCGTTCCCCTGCGGTTCGCCTTCGGTCGGCTCGGACGCCAGGTAGGTGATCGCCCCGCCCGTCGCCGCCGCCTGCACCACGCCTTCCCCTTCTATGCCAGAGAGCAGCGCCCCGTTCTTGTCTGGTGGCGACACCAATTCCCACTGGCGGCCGTCGGGCAGCGTCACGGCGGTCGCCTGCACCTGTGTCGTGAACGTCAGCGGCGCGCTGCCGAACCCTTGCGGCGCCACCGCATCGACGACCACCACGCGGACCCGGTATTCGGCGTGTACGGCAAGACCCTGCACGTGCGCGCTGACCGAGACCGGTTCTTCACCGGAGCCGAGCGCCACTTCCCCGGCCGGCGCCTGCGCGGCCCCGGCGAACGGCGGTTCGCCCGCTTCTTCGTTGCGTCGCATCGCTTCGCGCGCGATGTACTGGAAGCGGTAGCCGACCGCTTCGCCGAGCGGGTTGATCGCGGCGGTGAACGTCGCCGAGCTGGCGGTCACGTCGCTCACCGACGCTTGCACCGAGGCCGGCGGCAGCGTTTCAAACGACGCGGCTTCACCAGCCACGCCCTGTTCGTTGTCGGAGTTGTAGGCGACGACGCGAAAGCGGTAGCTGGTGGCGTACGCGAGCCCGGTCAGCGCCGCCGACACCTCATGAGCCGCGAAGTCGCTCCCGATCGGAGATGAGAGCGGTGTCGCTGCCGCGCCGGCGAAGCCTTCGTGGCCTTCTTTTTCGTTCTTTTCGAACTGCGCCTCCGTGACGTACTGAAAGCGATACCTGGCTTCCTTGCCCTCGGGATCGATCGCCGCTTTCAGCGTGGCGGCCGTCTTTGCAACCGCGCTCGCCGCCGCGGAGCCATGTTCCAGCAACGGTCCCAGTGGCGGCAGCGCGCCGACCTGCACCGCGCTGCTCCCTTCCGCCACAGAGCTGGCGAGGTACAGCCGTTGGGCGATATCACTAAAGGCGATCGCGTCGCCCGAGGGCCGCCCGATCACTTCGTGCGCACCGAATGCCGCGAGCTGATCGCCCGAGGGAGCGTAGCTCGAAACGGTGTAGGGCGTGGCGCACCCCGCACCGTCTCCCACACATCCCCCCGCAAGCAGATCGCCGGTGGCGGGGTCGATTCCGAGGGCCTGGGGATGGCCGTTCACATCGAGCGCTTCCAGCAACGTTCCGGATGGGCTGAGCTTGTCGATCTGGCGAGCTGCGCCGCCTTCTTGGGTGACCATCACCGAACCGGCCGACGCTTCCAGCGTGAGTTCGTCGTTGATCTGGCCCGTCAGCTCGAGCGTGAACGGACCGCCTTCCGGCCCTTCGACCGTGAAGAGCGGGAAGGGGGAACCATAGGCGGCCGTGAGCGCCGCTTCGATTTCGCCGGCCTTGGCGGCGGCGCCGCCGACGAGTGGCCCGGTTGTGTGTCTACCGAAGGTGAGCGTGTAGGTGCCGCTGGCCGGGGGCGCTAGCTGCTGTAGGCCATTGAGGCTGGTGATGGCGAAGAGGGCCCCGGCCGGGCTCACCGCGAGCGCTTGGACGATCCCACGGGCGGGGAGGCTTGCTTCCGCGAGCAGCGCTCCGCTGCCGCTGAAGCGCTGGATGCGGTCGATGTCGCCAACCCAGACGTCACCGGAGGCTTCGACGGCGATGGGCAGGTTCCCGTTGAACTGGCCGGGACCCGAGCCGGGGCCGCCGAACGTCGCAAGGGTTTCGAATTTTTCGGAGAGAGCGTTGAACGCAAACTTTTGAACGTACCTTTTGTTTTCACTGTCTTCCGAGACGTAGATTTCGTGCGTCGTCTGGTCCACAGCGACGGCCTGGGCCTGGAAGCCACCCAGTTCCGGCCCCTGACCGCAGACGGCGGTGCATGTCTGCAGTTCGGGAGCGCCGTTGACAACGCCGGTGCCGAAGGCCATCAGGAAACGTCCGGACGTATTGAAGACATCGACGCGGCGGTTGTTCCTATCTACCACGTAGACGGTGCCGCTCGTGCCACCCGGGCCACCGGACTGATCGACGGCCACCCCTCGTGGCGAGCGGCACTGACCGGCGGAGGTACCTTCCGAGCACAGCGTTTCGGAGAAGATCGCGGCCGACGACGACGCGGCCGCCAGCAACGACGCGAACGCGACAGCCGCGAAGGCGCAGCAGAGCCGCGCGACGGTTGCTCGCCAAGCGGCAGTCGGTGACGGGGTCCTGCCGATTCGCCTTGCTTGCATCGCTGTTATTTCACCGCACTTCACTTGTCACCCTCTCCTTCATAGATGGTGCCCAGATCGATTCCACTGCGTCGAGACATTTCCCGAGGGCCGGCGACGTCGCCAGCCCTCGGGACTCTGCCGTTGCGTTGCGGAGACTCGCTATTCGGCGGTCACCGCCCAGCTCCCATATCCTTCGGGCTCTACTCCGGCGCCTTCTCCTTTGACGTGTACCACCAGGATCGCGCCGGCGGTGCTGGCTCCCACGCTGTTGGCGAAGCTGAAGATGTCGTTGCTTCCGGTGCCCTTGATGAATCCTTCGGCTCGTGCGTAGACGCACAAATTTCCTCGAGTGGCTTGCGGTTCGGCGGCGCTGCCTGGGCACTGTGTCGGGGCTAGTTCTAGAAGTTCAAATTCTTCGCCACGGGCGACTTCTTTGTCTTGCGCGTTGATGTAATGCACACGGCATTCTTCCGGCATCACTCCCCCGACCGCAGTGCACCCTCCTTGCCTTATCGTCAGACTCGACGCAAGCGGTATCGCGAATGAGATTGGAACGTCGATGTTTGCCGCGCTACCCCCGGGTAGTGCGCTTTCGTTGTAGGGCCCAAACGCCCAGGCTCCCGTCTCGGTCTTGCCGGGCGGCAGTGTTTCGGTGAATCCGGTGGTCCCGTTCTTCCCCGCCTTCCCGTCGCACACCACCGCTTCGGGGCTCGCGGACTTGACGATCACGCCGCCTTCTTCGCACCCGTGCGCTTTGCCGGTGAACGATTCGGTCGTCGCGCTGGTGCCGCTGGCGCCGTCGCTTCCCGCCGTGCCTTCTTTCCCCGCGGCGCCTTCCTTGCCGGTGGTGCCTTCTTTGCCAGGCGCGCCCGCGGCGCCTTCCTTGCCGGCCGCGCCGGCCTGCCCGTGGAGTTGTTTGAGTACCTTCGGGTTGATCTGTTTGGTGGATGTGATCAGGTACCGGCCGGCCGCGTAGGCGCCGCCGGTCATCGCGAACACCAGCGCGAGCGTGGCGACGACGTTTGCATACGTCATCCGGTTGCGTATTGCCGAGAACCTCATTGGTTGTCTCTCCTCCTAGGGGAGTCGAGCGTGCCGGCGCTCAGCGCTACGCACGCGAGTTGAGTTGCAGATCTGAAGATCGGAGAACGCGAACGGCGCATCACGCGGCCTGCCGATCGCCGGCGGTGTGCATCCGAATGCCCCGGATGACGCGCTCGCCCTCGAGCGTGAGCGTCCACGCGTTCGGCTCGCCTTTGGCGTGCCCTTCGCAGCCGTTGGCGAGCAACCCGAGGCGCCGCAGACGCGCGAGCAGCTTGGAGACCTGTCCCGGATCCTGGATGCCCGCGCGCTCCGCGATTTCACGGTTACTGGCACCGGGAAGCTCGGCGACGCCCTCGAGCACCCGCGCGGTCCGGTAGGTCAGGCGCATCGAGACACCCCGCAGCGGGTCATCCGCCACCCGCGCGCTCACAGACGGCTCGGCGCAAGCACGTAGGTGCTGTGCCGGAGCCGGCCGCGCCTGCTCCCGACGTGCGGCAGCCGCGCCCAGGTAGGGCAGCACGATCATCCCCATCAACTCGCCGAACAGACCGGTGAGCGGACCCTGCTCGCGCCGCAGCAGCCGCGCGTAGACGATCGCGAACGCCGCGCCGACCACACCCTCCGCCGTCAATGGCGTGCACCGCTCGCCGCGCGCGCCCTCCAGGCGGCCTTCGTCTACGGCCGCCGCCAGGCCCGCGAGGATCTGATCGCGGCGCTCCAACACCTGCGGGCCGCCGCGCAGCGCCTGCACCACGCACACACGCGCCAGGGCCGGCTCGCGATCCAGGAACGAGAGGATCGCCCACAGTCCCCCACGGACCCGCTCACGCCAGGAGAGATTCTCCAAACCGGCCTGTGAAACTCTTTCCAAGTCTGCCTGTGAAACACTCCCCATGCCCGCCTGTGAAACCTCGGCGACGATCATCGCCACGACGTCCTCCAGCACCGCGATCAAGCACTCCTCGCGGTTGCAGAAAAGCTCGTAGAAGGTGCGACGCGACACGCGTGCGCGGTTGGTCACATCCGAGACCGTGGTATCCGCGTAGCCGAGTTCGTCAACCGTCGCGATCGCCGCCGCCAGCAGCCGCGAGCGTTGGATTTCGGAGATCCGCGAGTGCTGGCCGACCCCCGATCGCTCACCCCCGCGAGCGCCCCGACGCAACAGCGGGCCCGCGGGCATCACGCCACCTCCCCCGCGCGCAGACTCGCGGGGACCGGCCGGCGGAAGCTTCTAGCGGCTAGCCGAGAAGCTGAAGAGAGAGAGAGAGAGAGAGAGATGCATCAGGCCGCTGATGCATCTAGCTACAGCCCCATGCGGAGCCCCACGCATATCCACCACGTTATTCCCTCTCGAAACCACGCTGACAATCTCCCTCATTACGATCCGACCCCAGTCCCTCTCCCCGACAACAAAACCACCCCGCAAGCGCTTTGAAGCCAACACCAGAGTGGAACCCGACCAGACTCTATGTATGCCCGACTCCACCCTCTGCGGAGCCCTGACGGCACATATATAACCACATCGGTAACGTGATGTCAAGTCCCTACTGTGGAGCCCGCACTCACACCGCCTGCAGCGCGGTGACCTTGCGCGCGAGCGCCACCAAAGTGGCGAGCTCCGCGGCGATGCTCTCCCCGAACTGGTCGAGGTCATCCATCGCGTCGAGATCGCCCAGCAGGCCGAAGTTCATCTGGCCGTTGTAGGACATGATCGCGATCGCCAGCGCGTGGTGCTGGGGCAGGAACGCCACCGGGTAGGCCTCCAGCATCTTGCGGCCCAGCACGTACAGCGGGAACTGCGGGCCGGGGACGTTGGTCACGATCAGGTTGAACAGGCGCGTGGAGAAGTTCAGGCGCGAGGCCTGCGCGAGGATCGTGGGCGGCGCGAAGTTCTGCACGCCCGCGATCACCTCCGCGCCGAGCGCCTGCTTTGACTCCTTCAAACCGTCCATCTCGCGTTTGACGAACAGCAGCCGCTGCACCGGGTCGGGGATGTAGACCGGCAGCGGCCCGCGCATCGCCACGATGCGGTTGCCCAGCTGCTGGTGCTCGTCTTCGGCACGCACCGACACCGGCACCAGCGCCCGCATCTCCATGCCCTCGGTGCGCACCCCGCGGGCGACCAGGAACTCGCGCAACGCGCCCGCCACCACCGCCAGCACGACGTCGTTGACGGTGCACCCAAACGCGTTCTTGACAACCTTGAAGTCCTCCAGGGAACATCCCACCCCGGCGAAGCGTCGGTGGGGCCCGATGTCCACGTTCAGCGGCGTCGCCGGCGCGGGGTTGAGCACAGCCCACACGATCTCCCCCACGCCCTCCACCGCCTCGCGCGCCGCGGCGAGTGCACGGTCGGGGTGCGCCAGCGCATCGGCCGCGCCCGCCGCCAGCTCCACCCCCGCGCGCAGCGCCCCCTTCGCACCCGCCGCCAACAGCTCCATGGCGCCCGGCTCGCGGTGGGGCCGCCACGCTTTGCCGGAGTGGCGCACCGGCGGCGGCTCGGGCGAGAGGTCGAACAGCACGGTCGCCAGGTCGATCCCGGCGATCCCGTCGATCAGCGAGTGGTGGGTCTTGGAGATCAGCGCGCAACGATCGTCCTTCAAGCCCTCGATCAGCCACATCTCCCACAGCGGCTTGGAGCGGTCGAGCTGCTGGGAGAAGATGCGCGCGGTGAGGCCGCACAGCTGCTCCCAATCCCCCGGCGCCGGCAGCGCCGTGTGGCGCACGTGGTACTCGAGGTTGAAGCTCGGGTCGTCCACCCACACGGGTCGCCCGGAGTCGAGCGCCGTATGCGTATGAGCCAGCTTGTGGCGGTAGCGCGGCACCAGGTGCAGGCGCTTGCGGATCTGTTCGAGAAACTCCTCCAGCGGCGGCGGCGGGCCCTCCAGCAGCGTGAGCCCGCCCACGTGCATGTGCGAGCTCGGCCCCTCCTGGTGCAGGAAGGAGGCGTCCACCGCCGTGAGCCTGTCGAGATGACGCTGGGGCATGACTGCTTAGGGTACTTCGCACGCGCCCTTACAATAAGTCTGGTGGCAAATACCGTGGAGAAGATTCTGCTGGCGGCGCCGCGCGGCTACTGCGCGGGCGTGGATCGCGCCGTGCAGACCGTCGAACGCGCGCTGGAGCTGCACGGGCCCCCGGTGTATGTGCGCAAGGAGATCGTGCACAACAAGCACGTCGTGTCCCAGCTGCGCGCGCGGGGGGCGATCTTCGTCGAGGAGGAGACCGAGGTGCCGGAAGGAGCCGTCACGGTGTTCTCCGCACACGGCGTGGCGCCCAGCGTGCGCGCCAACGCGCTGGCTCGGCACCTGCAGACGATCGATGCCACCTGCCCGCTGGTGACGAAGGTGCACGTCGAGGCGCGACGCTTCGCCGAACAGGGCTACACGATCGTGCTGGTCGGCCACGCCGACCACGAGGAGGTCGAAGGCACGATGGGCGAGGCTCCCGAGCGGATCGTGCTGGTGGAGAACGAGCACGACGTTGACGAGCTCGAGGTGAAGGACCCCGAGCGGGTCGCCTACATCACCCAAACCACGCTCTCGATCGACGAGACCGCGACGATCGTGGCGCGCCTACGCGAGCGCTTCCCCAGCATCGCCGGGCCCCGCACCGATGACATCTGCTACGCGACCACCAACCGCCAGGCCGCCGTCAAGCAGATGGCGGGCGAGTGCGACCTGGTGTTGGTGATCGGCTCGCGCAACTCCTCCAACTCGGTGCGCCTCGTGGAGGTGGCGCGCGACTGCGGCACCGACGCCCACCTGATCGACAACAGTGGCGAGGTGTGCGAGGAGTGGCTGCGAGGCCGGCGCGTGGTGGGGGTCTCCTCGGGCGCCAGCGCTCCCGACGAGCTCGTGCAGGACCTGCTCGACCTGTTCCGCGCCCGGGGGGTGCGCGACAAGGACATCTCCGAATTCCGCGTGGTGCGCGAGGATGTCCGCTTCATGCTCCCCAAGCCGATCCGCGACGCCGTCGCGGCGGGCAAAGCCTCGTAGGGCGTTGCCCCTCCCCCGCGCGAACCTCGCGCAGCGGCCGCTTCGCATCCAGCCCGCCCACGGGTGCCCGACGGTGTCATGCGCACGCTGATCGTCTCGGACCTCCACCTCGGCGGCGCGGCGGACGTGGACCTGTTGCGGCGTCCCGAGCTGCGCGCGCAGCTGCTGGACGCCCTGGCGGACGTCGATCGCCTGGTGTTGCTCGGCGACCTGCTGGAGCTGCGCCACGGCCCCCGCCGCGAGGCGCTGGCCGCTGCGCGCCCGTTCTTCGAGGAGCTCGGCCGCGCGTTTGCCGGGCGCGAGATCGTGGCTGTCGCAGGCAACCACGACCACGCCTTGATCGAGCCGTGGTTGGAGCATCGCAGCGAACTGCCGGCGCCGGCTGCACTCGGCGTCGAGCAGCGGCTCGAGGCGGGCGCCGCCTCCTCGATGATGGCACTGCTAGCCGAGTGGTCGGCCCCCGCTCGATTCACGGTGGCCTACCCAGGGCTGTGGGTGCGACCCGACGTGTACGCCACCCACGGCCACTATCTCGACTGCCACCTCACGATTCCCACTCTGGAGCGCCTGGGGATCGGTGCAATGGGCCGCCTCATGCGCCGCCCCGCCGGCGCCTTCATCGGGCCCGACGATTACGAGGCGGTGACGGTGCCGGTGTTCGCCTGGATCGACGCGGTCGCCCGCCAAGCGCCCACCGGGGAGGCGCTGAACGGCGGCATGACGGTGCGCGCGTGGCGGGCGCTGGGGGGCGCTCAGCAGCCCGCCTCCAGTCCACCGGCCACCAACGGGCGCGCATCCGATGACCACGCTGGGTGGGCGCGTCGCGATGGCGAGCGCGGCGGCATCCGGGAGCCGACCCGCGCACGCAGCCGGGCGCTGGCCCGCACGCTGCGCAACCGCGCGCTCGCCGGAGCCTTCCCGCTCGGGGTGGCTGCGCTCAACCGCGCCGGCCTCGGCCCCTTCAACTCCGACCTCTCCAGCGGCGAGCTGCGCCGCGCCGGCCTGCGCGCGATGGGTGAGGTGGCTGCGCGCCTTGGTGTGGGTGACGCGCACGTGGTGTTCGGCCACACCCACCGTGCGGGACCGCTGCCAGGCGACAACCCAGCCGAGTGGCGCGGCCCCAGCGGAGCGCGACTGATCAACACCGGCTGCTGGACCTACGACGCCTACTTCCTCACCGCCACCCCGGGCGAGAGCCCCTACTGGCCGGGCGGTTGCGTGCTGGTCGAAGACGACAGCCCACCCGTGCTGCGACGGCTGCTGGAGCGCCACGCGCACGCAGAACTTACGTCAAGCCCGGCATAACCACGCCGCCAGGCGGCGCTCCATCGAACACGCCGAGAGCCGCGCTCACGCCAAGCCCGGCGTGAAGCAGGTTGCCAGGCACTCCACGCCGGGCTCCGCCTCGAGCTCCAGCACCCCCGCGGTGTGGCGCTCGTGCTCGATCAACGTGTACGCCCCGGGGTGCGTGACGGCAAGCTCGGCGCCGTTGACACGCACGGTGCCCTCCCCGTCGAGCACCGCCCACACGCCGCCAGCCTGGTAGGGGCCGCTGTAAGCACCCTCCCGATCCTCGCTCTGCGGCTGCAGGCACGCGTCCGGCGCGTCCTCGGGGCGCAGCGGCGCGAGCGGCTCGCGCTCGATCCCCAGCAGCTCCTGGATCGCGAGCTCGGTCTCTTCGTACGCGCCCTCGCCGTAGTGGTAGTCGAACAGCAGCCCCCTACCGTCGAACAGGTAGCGCGCCGGCCACCCTTCGTTCTCGTACTCCCGCCACATCTCCAGGTCGGGGTCGAGCAGCACCGGGTGAGCGATCCCGAGACGCTTCACAGCCGCTTCGACGGCGCGGCGCTCGCGCGCGGGCTCAAAGCCCGGGGAGTGGATCCCCACCACGACCAACCCGTCGGGCTCGTAGCGCTCGTGCCAGGCATTCACGTAGGGACGAGTCCGCAAGGAGTTGGGACGGCAGAAGTCCCAGAACTCGATCAACACCGGTTTTCCCTGCTGGCGGTCCATGCGCAGCGACTTCACGTTCACCCAGCGCAGGTGCGCGAGGAACGCGGGGGCAGTGATCGTGTCTACGGGAGCTCGCATGCCACACAGCATCGCAAGACGACGCCCGGCGAGCTAGTTATCGCAGCCTAAGCGGTCCCACATGTACAGCTGGATGCACTCGCTGGCGAGCTCTTCGGCGCGCCCCCGGGATAGGCGAGGGAGCACGGCGTCCAGCGCCTGATCCTCGGCTACGCCCTCCTGGAGGGCCTCCTCCCCGCGGAAGCCCGCCGCGATCTTTAGCGCCTCACGGCGGTTCTCGCCGAGGCTGTGGAAGACCCCTTGCAGGAATGCGGTGTTCGCGATCGGCTGCCCCACCTCCAGCGAGGCGTGCCACGCCGCCAGCAGCTGCAGGTCCTCATCGTCGAGGTCGGCGATCGTTTTGGCGTAGTGCACCGAGAGCTCCTGGTCGGGGATGTCGTCGACCCACGCTCTCACCACCTCGCCGACGAGCTGCCGGCGCGCCTCGCGGCCGATCGACTCGGCGATCACCCGGATCGCGTCTTGAGGCTCGATGAAACAGAGCGGCATCGACGCAGACTGTAAGCACCGGTGTGGACGGCACTTTTTCAGAGATCCAACGCCTCGCGCGCACGCTCCAACGAATGCTGGTCGAGCACCTCCGGCGCCACGCCCAATGTCGCGCGCTCCCCCACCCCCCAGTTGGCCAGCGCCAGGTCGAACGCTTCCATCGGCACCGTCATCGCTTTCGCCAGCTCGTGCGCACGGTGCTCCAGGTGTATCTGATCGCCGATCCCAAACACGCGCTTGGCGGCCAGCGTGGCGAGGTCGTCGTGGGCAGCGCCGGGGGCGTTGGTGAAGCACAGCGTCTCGGCGCGCAGCTCGGCCAGCCCGATGCGGCCCAGTGTGACCAGCAGCTCGTAGCGGCCCATCCTCCCCAGGCCCGGCAGCGTGAGCCGTTCGAAGATCCGCTCGAAGCGCCTTGCCGGGTTCCAAGCGGGGTCGCCTGTGAACCCCGCCGCCTGTGAGCCGGCGTGCTCGGCCCACTGCAGGTAGGTCCGCAGCGTGGCGTCGCCTCTGGCGGGGTCGTGGGAGGTGCGGGGACCGAGCGGAATCTCATCGAGCGCCGGCAGCTCACCGGCGCGCCAGTCGGCCTCCAGCGCCCGCCGGATCCCGTGGAACGGGTCGGACCCCTCCAGCGGCGAGAGGTAGGCGCTTAGGAAGCACATCCACATCGCCTGCTCGGGGTCCTCCTGTTCGCGCATCTCCCCGTACAGGTCGGGCGGCGCGGTTCTGAGCGCCAGCAGCCTCCCCTCCGCAAACCCAATCTCCTGCGCCAGACGCTCCGCGTCCGCTGAGGCGCGCAGGCCGGTCGCCAGCGGCAAGCGGTAGCCGTCGTCCTCGGCGCGCTGTTCTTGGATCACGTGCAGCCCCGCGCGGCGGCGGCCCTGCGGCGAGGTGCGGCGCGCGCCGGCGCGCCCACGGCCCTCCTTCGTGCGCGAGCGGCGCCCCTGCCCCTCGGTCGGCGCCAGGTGGGCGGGGTTGGAGACCGTCTCGCGACAGATCGGGCAGCGCTCGACGAAACGGTTGTGACGGCAAAACCTCGGCATACCAGGCAGTTTAGGACTGTCCAGCCAAGATCAAGCCATGGCGGCCCGCGCGGGCAGTGGCGGCGCGAAGCCCTGCGCGCGTGCTCGCTCGGCGCCCGCGCGGCGCTCGTGGTCGAGCTCGACCACGTAGTTTGAGAAGTCCACCTGGATCGTGTGTCGCCTGGAGGCCTGGTAGCGGCGGCTCTGGCGGCGCATCATCGCCGCCATGTCCCGCCGCATCTGCTGAGGTGCGGGCAGCGCGTAGTCGCCCATCAGGTGTTCCGCCACCAGCCGACTCTGCAGCTCGGCGATCGGCATGATCGCCCCCCACGGCTGGACGAAGCCGATGAAGTACAGCCCCGGGCGCTCGGGCAGGAAGACCCGCTTGTACAGCACGAGGCGGTTCTCGGGCGCGATGATCAGCTGCTCGTCAAGGAACGGGAAGGTGATCTTGTAACCAGTGCAGTACACGATCAAGTCGGCCTGCTCCTCACTGCCATCGGCGTAGCGCACGCGCTCGCCGGCCAGCTCGGTGATCTCCGGCTTCACCGCGATAGCGCCGTGGGCGAGGCGGTCGAGGATGCGCGAGGAGACGGTCGGGTGCGCCTGTCCAAGCCGGTGGTCGGGCCGCGGCAGCCCGTAACGATCCATCGGCCCCACCGTCAGGCGTGTCACAACCTGCATTCCGCGCAGCAGCCACGTGAACGGCACGCGGCTAGGCCGCACCCCCGCGTCTAGGGGCCGCCCAAGGATGTACTTGGGCACCACGTGCACGCCCCGGCGGGCGACCAGGGTGGTCGAGAGCGCGTGGTAGGAGGCATCCACGGCGATGTCCATCGCGGAGTTGCCCATCCCCACCACGACCACCCGCCGGCCGGCGAGTTGGCTCGGTTCCTTGTAGTCGTGGGCGTGGATCTGCTCCCCGTCGAAGCTCCCGGGGATCGGCGGTTCCGGCAAACGCGGGTTCCAGTGGTGGCCGTTGGCCACAAGCAGCACGTCGTAGCGGCGAACCTCCTCGCCGCCCGCGGCAGCGGCGCCGGAGATCGTCACCTCCCACCCGCCGCCCTCCAGCGGACGGGCATGCTCGACACCGGTGTTGAAGGTGATCCGCTCGCGCAGCCCGAAGTGCTCGACGTAGTCGTCGAAGTAGCGCGCAATCTGGTCGTGGCGCGGAAAGTCGGGATACGAGGTGGGCATCGGGTAGTCGGCGTACTCCATCCGCTCCCGCGAGGTGTTGATGTGCAGCGTCGAGTACGACGACGACATCCCGTTGCGGTTGCCAAACACCCAGTTGCCGCCCACCTTGTCTGAGCACTCAAAGCAGTCGAAGGGGATGCCCCGATCGGCCAATGCCTTCACCGCGGTGATCCCCGAGGAGCCCGCACCGATGACGCAGGCGCGGGGAATGGTCATTCGACGCTGACCCCACCGCTGACGTGTGACGGCGGACCCTCGGGCCCTTCGTCGGCGTCGGCGTGGCCCGGCAGGGCGCCGTCTTCGGGGAGCACACCTGTCGCGTCGGCTCGGCCGTTGCGCTTGCCCGCCAAGAAGCGATCCACCATCCGCGCGCACTGGCGGCCCTCGTTGATCGCCCACACGATCAGCGACTGCCCGCGGCGCGCGTCGCCGGCGGCGAAGACCCCTTCGACCGAGGTGGTGTAGGGCGCGATGGCCTTCACGTTGCCACGCGGGTCCTTCTCCACCCCGAGCTGATCGAGCAGCCCCTGTTCGGGGTGCAGAAAGCCCATTGCGAGCAGCACCAGCTGAGCGGGCAGCTCGCGCTCGGTGCCCTCCACCGGCGCGAACGGCGGCGCGGGTTCGGCGCGGGCGATGTGCAGAGCGGCCACGCCGCCGTCCGCGCTGCCGCCGAAGCGTGTGGTCGTCACCGCGTAGTCCTGCTCCCCCACCCCCTCCTCGCGCGCCTCCTCCATCGCATAGCTGAGGCGGTACTTCAGCGGCCACTCCGGCCACGGGGTGCGATCGTCAGGCCGGTGCGCCGGGGGCTCGGGCAGCAGCTCCAGCTGCACAATCGAGGCAGCGCCCTCGCGCAGCGCATTACCGACGCAGTCCGCGCCGGTATCGCCGCCGCCGATCACCACCACATGCTTGCCGGCGGCGGTGATCTCGGGAGTCTCTTCCCGCGCCACCCAGCGGTTGCGCTGATAGAGGTAGTCCATCGCGAAGTGAATCCCCGGCAGCTGGCGACCCGGGACGGGCAGGTCGCGCGGCACGCGCGAGCCTGTGGCGAGCACCACCGCATCGAAGCGCTCGCGCAGCTCCCGCACGGTGAGGTCGCGCCCAACGTCCACCCCGCAGCACAGCTCCACGCCCTCTTCCACCAGCTGCCGCACGCGACGCTCCACAATGCGCTTCTCGATCTTGAAGTCCGGCACCCCGAAGCGCACCAGACCGCCGGCGGCCTCGTCGCGCTCGAACAGCGTCACGTCGTGCCCCGCGCGGCGCAGTTGCTGGGCGGCGGCCATCCCCGCCGGGCCCGAGCCGACGACGGCGACGCGCTGGCCGGTGAGTCGCCGCGGGGATGGCGGCTCGGCTTTGATCCAACCCTCCGCGAACGCCCGCTCGACGATCGCGTGCTCGATCTGTTTGATCGTCACCGCGTCGCCCTCGCGGATCTCCAACACGCACGCCGCCTCGCACGGAGCAGGACAGAGGCGCCCGGTGAAGTCGGGGAAGTTGTTGGTTGCGTGCAGCTGCGCGATCGCCTCGCGCCAGCGGTCGTGGTAGACGAGGTCGTTCCAGTCGGGGATCAGGTTGCCCAGCGGGCAACCGTTGTGGCAGAAGGGCACCCCGCAGTCCATGCAGCGGGCGCCCTGCTCGCGCAGCTCCAGCTCGGGGCGCACCACCATGAACTCGCGGTAGTCGCGCGCGCGCTCGTGCGCGTCGCGGTAGGGCACGCCGCAACGTTCGATCTGCAGGAAGCCGCCGAGCTTGCCCATCAGGCCGCTGCTACTCCCTCGGCTTGCTCTTCTTCCTCGGCGAGCTCCGCCAGCACCCGCTTGTAGTCGCGGGGCATCACCTTCACGAACGCTCCCCGCGCAAGCAGCTCCTCCCACTCGGCGAGCACGCGCCTGGCTACCGGGGAGTCGGTGCGCTGCTCGTGCTCGGCGACCATCGCGCGCAGCTCCACAGCATCCGCGGGGGTGGGCGCTTCGAAGTCGACCATCCCCATGTTGCAGCGCTTCGCGAAGGCGCGCTCCTCGTCGAGCACGTAGGCGATCCCGCCGCTCATGCCGGCGGCGAAGTTGCGCCCCGTGGGGCCCAGCACCACCACGCGACCGCCGGTCATGTACTCGCATCCGTGGTCGCCCACGCCCTCCACCACCGCCCACGCGCCGGAGTTGCGCACCGCGAAGCGCTCCCCGGCGAGACCACGGAAGAAGGCCTTGCCGGCGGTCGCCCCGTAGAGCACCGTGTTGCCCACGATCACGTTGCGCTCGGCAAGGAAATCCCCACTCATACCATCGCGGGGACGCACGGCGATCACCCCGCCGGAGAGACCCTTGCCGGCGTAGTCGTTGGCGTCACCGTGCAGTGTGAACGCCACCCCCGGCGCCAGCCAGCCGCCAAAGCTCTGGCCCGCAGAGCCCTCGAAGTCGACCATGATCGAGTCCGCCGACAGCCCCTCGGCGCCATGCGCACGCGCAATGTGGCTGGAGAGGATCCCGCCCACGCAGCGGTTGACGTTGCGGATCGGAAGCTGCATCGACACTCGCTCGCCGCGTTCGATCGCTGGCCCAGCGCGCTCCACCAGCTGCCAGTCCAGCGCGTCCTCGAGCACCGGCGGAGGCGGCTGCACGCGGCGGCGGGGCTTGGACTCGCCGCCATCCCCCTCGGGGTTCTCGTCACGCAGCTCGACGTGGGTGAGAATGTGTGTGAGGTCCACGCCACGGGCCTTCCAGTGGTCGATCGCGGGGCCGGCTTCCAGTAGGTCCACGCGGCCGATCGCCTCGTCGAGCGAGCGCAGCCCCAGCGTTGCCAGCAGCTCGCGGACTTCCTCGGCGACGAAGAAGAAGAAGTTGACCACGTGCTCGGGGGTCCCCTGGAAACGCTTGCGCAGCTCGGGGTCCTGGGTGGCAATCCCCACCGGGCAGGTGTTGAGGTGGCAGGCGCGCATCATGATGCAGCCGGTCGCGATCAGGGGGCCTGTCGAGAAGCCCATCTCGTCGGCTCCCAAGAGCGCGGCGATCATGACGTCGCGGCCGGTCTTCAACTGGCCATCGGTCTGCACGACGATGCGCGAGCGCAGCTCGTTGAGCAGCAGCGTCTGCTGGGTCTCCGCGAGACCGATCTCCCACGGCACGCCCGCGGATTGGATCGAGGAGAGCGGGGAGGCGCCAGTACCGCCGTCGTGCCCGGCGATCAGCACGCGGTCGGCGTTGGCCTTGGAGACGCCCGCGGCGACCGTGCCGACCCCGACCTCGGAGACGAGCTTGACCGAGACCTGCGCCTGGGGGTTGGCGCAGCGCAGGTCGTAGATCAGCTGCTTGAGGTCCTCGATCGAGTAGATGTCGTGGTGGGGCGGCGGCGAGATGAGGCCGACGCCGGGAGTGGTGTGGCGGATCGAGCCGATGTACTTGTCGACCTTGTGGCCCGGCAGCTGGCCGCCCTCGCCGGGCTTGGCGCCCTGGGCCATCTTGATCTGCAGCTCGTCGGCGTTGACGAGGTAGTGGATCGTCACCCCGAAGCGCCCGGAGGCAACCTGCTTGATCGCCGAGCGCCGCCGGTCGCCGTTGGGGTCGGGCGCAAAGCGCGCGGGGTCCTCGCCGCCCTCGCCGGTGTTGGAGCGACCGCCGAGGCGGTTCATCGCGATCGCGAGCGTCTCGTGGGCCTCGCGCGAGATCGAGCCAAGAGACATCGCGCCAGTGCAGAAGCGCCGGACGATCTCCTTCGCCGGCTCGACCTCCTCCAGCCGAATCCCACCCCCTCCCTCCCCTTCCCCTTCCGGCCCTCGGCCGCTTTGGGAGCCCTCGCCGGCAGACGCGGATGCGCCGCGCAGCTCCAGCAAGCCGCGCAGCGTCGCCCGCCGTGCCGCGTCCTCGTTGACCGCGCGCGCATACTCGCGGTACCGGGCAAACGCGGGGCTCTCGCGCACCGACTCGTGCGCCTGCGCGTCACCCGCGAGCGCGGCGCTCACCTGCGCGTCGTCGGTGGCGCGCACGGCGTGCTGGACGAGCGCGATCGTCTCGGGGTTCCAGATGTGGTGCTCCCCGCCGCGCCGCCACGCGTACACCCCACCTACCGGAAGCAGGTCGCCGGAGAGCTCGGAGTCCGCCGGGTGGGTGGGGTCGGTGGGCACAAAGTCCTCCCACCTCGAGGCCTCCGGGTGGGTGGGTGGGTGGGTGGGTGGGTGGGTGGGTCCCAGATCCATCCATCCGCGGGCGTGGCGCAGCATGGCCTCGCGGGCCAGCTCGGGCAGGCCGACGCCGCCGATCCGCGAGGCGGTGCCGGTGAAGTGGCGGTCGATCAGCTGGCGCGAGAGGCCGACAGCCTCGAAGATCTGTGCGCTGCGGTAGGACTGGATCGTGGAGATGCCCATCTTGGAGATCGTCTTGAGCAGCCCTTTGCCGATCGCCTTGACGACGTTCTGTGACGCTTCCTCGGAGGTGAGCGTGGTCGCGGCCGATCCGTTGGCCGGACGCTCGATCAACCCGCGGTAGGCAAGCTCGTCGAGCGTCTCGAGCATCAGGTAGGGGTTGATCGCGCTCACCCCATACCCAATCAGGGTGGCGAAGTGGTGCACCTCGCGGGGCTCGCCCGACTCCAGCACGATCCCGGCGCGCAGGCGGGTGCCCTCGCGAACGAGATGATGGTGCACGGTGGACACCGCCAGCAGCGAGGGAATCGGCGCGCGCAACGGTCCGAGCGAGCGGTCGGAGAGGATCAGGATGTTGACGCCCTCGGTGATCGCCTCCTGTGCCCGATCGCACAGACGATCGAGCGCCCGCCCCATGCCCGCGGCGCCCTCCGCGATCGGCCAGGTGATGTCGAGCGTGCGCGCGGAAAACTCGTCGTGGGCGACGTGGCGCAGCGTCTCGAGCTCGCGGTTGAGCAGGATCGGTTGACGCAGGATCAGCTTGTGGGCGTGCTCGGGCGTCTCGTCGAACAGGTTGCGCTCGGTGCCGAGTGAGGTCGCGAGGCTCATCACGATCTCCTCGCGGATCGGGTCGATCGGCGGGTTGGTGACCTGTGCGAACAGCTGCTTGAAGTAGGAGAACAGCGGTGGGGCCTGGTCGGAGAGCACGGCGAGGGCAAGGTCGTTGCCCATCGAGCCGACCGGCTCAGCCCCGTCGCGTGCCATGGGGGTGAGCAGCACCCGCAGATCCTCCTGGGTGTAGCCGAAGGCGCGCTGGCGGGCGTGCAGCGGCTGATCGGAGATCGTCACCGCCTCCGACGGGGGGAGGTCGTCGAAGTGCACAGAGTTGCGCACAAACCACTCTCCGTAGGGCCGGCGGGTGGAGACCGCGCGCTTGACCTCCCCGTCCTCGACGAGGCAGCCCCGCTCGAGGTCCACCAGGAACAGCTTGCCCGGCTGCAGACGCCCCAAGCGCCTGACACGTTCCGGCGGAATGTCGAGCAGGCCGATCTCCGAGCCGAGCACGACGAGGCCGTCGACGGTCTCCACCCAGCGCCCCGGCCGCAGGCCGTTGCGGTCGAGCGTGGCGCCGATCACGCGCCCATCGGTGAACGCCACCGACGCCGGCCCGTCCCACGGCTCCATCAAGCAGGAGTGGAAGGCGTAGAAGCCCTTCAGCTCTTGCGGCAGGTCCTCGCGTTCGCGGTAGGCCTCCGGGATCATCATCATCACCGCGTGTGGCAGCGAGCGGCCGGCGAGCAGCAGCAGCTCGAGCACGCGGTCGAAGGTCGCGGAGTCCGAGTCGCCCGCCTTGACGACGGGCAGGATCTTGTGCAGGTCCTCGCCGAACAGCTCGCTCTGCAGCTCCGACTCGCGGGCGCGCATCCAGCTGACGTTGCCCATCACGGTGTTGATCTCGCCGTTGTGGCAGATCACGCGGTAGGGGTGGGCGAGCTCCCAGGAAGGGAATGTGTTGGTCGAGAAGCGCGAATGCACGAGCGCCATCGCACTCCTGGCACGCGGGTCCCGCAGGTCGGGATAGAAGCCGGCGAGCTGGTTGGAGACCAGCATGCCCTTGTAGTTGATCGTGCGCGAGGAGCTCGAGGTGACGTACAGCCCCTCCCCGTCGGGGTCGAGCTCGCAAATGCGGCGGATCACGTAGAGCTTGCGCTCGAAGGCGTCCTGGTCGAAGTCGGCGGCGCCCTCGACCTCCTCGCCTGCCCCCACGAACAGCTGCCAGATGGCGGGGCGGCAGGCGCCCGCGGTGCGTCCCGTGCAGGCGGTGTCCACCGGCACCTCGCGCCAGCCCAGCACCCGCTGACCCTCGGCGCGGGTGGTGCGCTCGAGCAGCTCGCGCAGGCGCGCGACCTCGTCATCCTCGAGCGGCAGGAAGCACATCAGCACTCCGTAGCGACCGGTCGGCGGCAGGTCGAAGCCTACGACGGCGCGCAGCAGCTCGTCGGGCATCTGCATGAGGATCCCCGCGCCATCGCCCGTCGTGGGGTCGGCGCCGGAGGCGCCGCGGTGCTCGAGGTTCTCAAGCGCCTCGATCGCCTGCGCGATCACCTCGTGGGAGGGCGTGTTGTCCAGGCGCGCAACCATTCCCACGCCGCACGCATCGTGCTCGAAGCGGGGGTCGTAAAGGCCAACGGCCTTGGGCGGCTGCTTGGTGTGCGAGGTCATGGCAGTGCTCCTGGGAGGGCCGTGCCTCCCGCACAGACGGGTCTGCCCGTGCAGGCGGTGAGGGCACCTGAGGCGGAGGCTGAAGCGTAGCAGTGGATTGGGGGGCGAGTGGGCCTCGAATGCTCGTGCGTCCAGCCCTCCGTGCGTCCGCCCGACGGCTCGCGTATCCTCACCAGCGGCAGCGTCCATCAGTGATTGCAAGCGCGGCTTGGGCCGTGGCCGAGAGGTGGTCGATGTGTGAAAACCGCGCTGGCAGGGCACCATCACCCAAGACGAGGATCCGCGCACGCGCCACACTGGGAGACGCCCACAGATGATGACCCCCGATATGCAGATCGCACTCCCGGCGCGTGCGGAGAACATCGCGATCGTGCGCCACGCCTTTGGAGCGCTGGAGGATGCCTACGCGCTCGACGCCCAAACCCTGTCGGACATCCGCCTGGCCGTGACGGAGGCGTGCACGAACGTTGTCGTCCACGCCTACCCCGACGGCAGCGAGGGACCGATGGAGGTGTTCGCCACGCTGCTCGGGGACGAGCTAACGGTGGTGGTTAGAGACGAAGGCACGGGCATCGGCCCGCGGCCGGACAGCCCCGGCCTGGGACTCGGCCTGCCGTTGATCGCCTCGCTCACCGAGAGCGTGCAGTTGGGACGTGACGAGGAGGAGCGCACCGAGGTGCGCATGACGTTCTCCCTCTCCGGCACCCCCCGCCACTACGACGACCCATCCTCCGAGGCCATCTTCGGCGCGGCCGACCCCTCGGGGGCCCCGTGAGCGAGGATCTGCACAGCCCCGACCACGGCGCACGCGACAGCGCGCAGCTGGAGCGCGAGGAGCCTGCGTACGAGAGCTCGGCGTCGCTGCGTTTGGCCAAGGGCCCGCTGGTGAGACCGGTGCTGTGCAGGGTGGTGTCGATCGTGCTCGCGCGGGCGAACTGCCCGATGGATCGCATGGATGACGTCATGCTGATCTGCGATGCGCTCAGCGCCCACGCCCCCACACACGCAGCGGACGGTCACCTCGCCTTCGCGGTCAGCGCACGGGGAAGGCAGTTCGAGCTGCGCGTCGGCGAGCTCGACGAGCAGGCCGCAAGCAAATTGGTAGGAGATGCCGTCCTGCCCGGCGTGGGCAGCGTGCTCGAGCGTATGACCGACGAGCTGCGCATCGAGCCCGCCCCAGACGGCACCGGCGAGGAGCTGGTTCTGGGGCTGTTCTTTTAGTGCTGCGCTGAGGCTGCTTCGTGCCGCGCTTTGGCTGCTTCGTGCCGCGCTGAGACTGCTCGTGCCGCGCGGGGGCTACTTGGTGCTGCGCTGAGGCTGCTTCGTGCCGCGCGGGGGCTACTTGGTGCTGCGCTGAGGCTGCTTCGTGCCGCGCGGGGGCTGCTTCGTCTTGCTTTTCGCCGGGGCTTTGGCGCGTTTGGCAGGAGGCGCGCCGTCCACGGAAAGCACCTCCTCGTCCCGCGCATGGCGGGCGCGCACCTGTTCGATGCTCGCCTCGAGCGCGCTCATCAGGTCGGGGGCTTCGAGCGGCTGATCCCGTGCAGGCGGTTCGAGCACCACCTGCTCGCCGTTGGCCTTGCGATCGATCAGGTCGAGCAGCGCCTCGCGGTAGGTGTCGCGGTAGTTGGTCGCATCGAAGGGTCGGGCGATCGAGTCGACGAGCCGGTGGGCGATCTCGAGCTCGTTGTCGCTGAGCTCAACCTTGTCTTCGTACAGCTCGTGCAGTTCGGAGGTCGGTACCACTTCGTCGCCGAAGTTCATCGTGGTCATCACCAAGGCGTCATCGCGCGGATGGATCGCGACGAGCTGCTGACGCGAGCGCAGCACGACGCGCCCGATCGCGACCTTGTCGGTGTCGCGCATCGCCTGCAGCAGCAGCCGGTAGGAGCGGGCGCCGCCGCGGTTGGGTACGAGGTAGTAGGGGCGATCGAAGAGGATCGGGTCGATCTCCTCCATCTGCACGAAATCCTCGATCTCAATGGTGCGCGTGAACGCCGGTTCGAGCGAGGCAAACTCCTCGGCCTCGATCACCACGTGACGCCCCGGGGCAATCTTGTAGCCTTTGACGACCTCGCTGAAGGGGACCTCCTCCTCCTCGGCGGCGCAGAAGCGCTTTTGGACGATGCGCGCGTGATCGGTCGCATGCAGCTGATGGAAACGCACGCTGCGCTCGCTCACGGCGGTGTAGAGCTTGACCGGCACGCTCACCAAGCCGAAAGTGAGCGTCCCTTTCCACATCGAACGGGCCATCCCCACAGTGTGCCCGTTATGCGATCGATGTCAAGCGGTGTAGGCGATCCTGCGTCTCGGCCTGCACGAGCGCAAGCACTTGATCACACGCCTCGCCCTACTCGCCACCGGCCCCGGCGCGCATGCGCCCGAGCGCTTGGCGAATCAGGCGGGAGACCTGCATCTGCGAGACACCTATACGTTCCCCGATCTCGGCCTGCGTGAGATCCTCGGCAAAGCGCAGCTGCAACACGAGGCGCTCGCGGGGCGTGATGCGCGCCAGCAGCGGCTGGAGGATGGCGTGCTCCTCAGCGTGCTGGAAGCCGCCGTCCTCCACGCCGAGCGTGTCGGCGATGCTTTCCCCCGCCTCCTCCCCTCCGAGCGCCGCGCGCGGCGCGTCGAGCGAAGTCGCACGGTAGGCGGCGGCGGCCTCCAGCGCATCGAGCACCTGCTCCTCGGAGGCGTCGACGGCACGCGCGATCTCGCTCACCGAGGGCGAGCGGCGCTGACCCAGTGAGAGGCGTGTGATCGCGCGGTCGACACGCAGCGCGAGCTCCTGCAGGTCGCGGGGGACACGCACCGACCAGGTGCGGTCGCGAAAGTGGCGCTTGAGCTCTCCGAGGATGGTGGGGACGGCATAGCTGGAGAAGACCACCTCGCGCTCCAGGTCGAAGCGGTCGACCGCCTTGATGAGGCCCAGCGACCCCACTTGTACGAGGTCCTCCAGCGGCTCCTCACCGTGCTGATAGCGGCGGGCGAGGCGACGGACGAGCGGTAGGTAGCGTTCGATCAGCAGCTCACGGGCGTGCTCATCGCTGTGCTGACGCGCGCGTGCGAACAGCTCAGCGTCAGAGGCGTTCGCATGCGTGCCCTCGGCGGTTGTGAGCGGGCCCGAGGTGTCGGCCGCCAATCCTTGACCGCTCACAAAGGGCGTCGGCCTCATGCCAACGAGGATAGCCACGCTCCGGGGCCGGCCACCCCACGCAGGGCCAGCCTGTGGGCTCACCCCAAGGGCACCCGTCGCCGCGAGTCCAGGTCCATTGCAGCGGTTGAACCGGGGTCCCGCAGCACGCTTCCGATGGTGGTGGGGCTGTTCAGCCAGCAGCGAGCTCTCGCGCCGTCCCCCCCGGCGAAAGGGAGATCGGCCACAGGACGCTCGAGCGTGCCGGCGAGCGCCGGCAGCTCGGGCACCACCGCGGGGGCCAGCCAAGTGATCGGCGCACCACCGGACCAGCGCTCGAAATCGCACGATCCGCTCAGCAACAGGCGCTCGCGGGCGCGGGTCATCGCGACGTAGAGGATCCGCTCCTCCTCGGCCGACTCGGCACACCGGCGCTCCTCGCACAGCTCCCCGTAGCGCAGGCAGGCCACCGCCGCGGACCCGTCGAGGCGCGCCAAGCGAAGACCGACGCGCTCACCGTCCACCAGCAGGTCGGGAGGCGTGCCATTGCCGACACGGCCGAGGTCGGCGAGGCACACAACCGGGAACTCGAGGCCCTTGGCGGCGTGGATCGTCATCAGGCGCACCGCGTCGGGCTCGGAGCCGGTGGGGGCGTGGGGCTCGGAGCTCTCGGCGTGGGCACGGCGCTGCGCAACGTGGTCGAGAAAACCCCGCAGGTCGTGTCCCTCCGCGGCCTCGAAGCGGCGTGCGAGGCGCAACAGCTTGTGGATGTTCGCCAGCCGTCGCTCGCCCCATGGGAGCGAGAGCACGTGCCGTTCGTAGCCGCTATGAGCGATCACGCGCAGCAGCAGCTCGGCGGCGCTGAGCGTTGGTGCCGCACCGCGCTCGGTGGTGAAGCGCTCGGCGAAGCGTTTCAGACGCTCGTGGTCGGTGGCGGACAGGCTGAGGGAATGGTCGCCCTCGGCAACTGCCTCGCCCGTCTCCCCCACGCAAACGCCCTCCCCACCAACGGCTTGGCTCGCCGCCCGCGCGATCGTCGCCCACGCGCCGGCCTCTTCCGCCCGGGCCTGCAGCGCCACCAGTGCGAGGCCGTCGCTGGAGATCCCCACCAGCGGGGAGGCGAGCACGGAGTACAGCGCGAGCTCGTCCAGGGGGTTGGCGAGCGCGCGCAGCCACGCGAGCAGGTCGCCGACCTGCTGGTGGCCCCAGAAGCTGCCGACCGCCGCGAGCGTGCGCAGGCCGCGCTCCTCGAGCGCCCGCTCGTACACCGGTAGATCGGTTGCGGCGCGCAGCAGCACCGCCACATCCCCGGCCGCCGCCTGCCCGCCGGCGACGAGCTCGGCAACCCGCTGCGCCAGCAGGCGCGCTTCGGCCTGACGCCACAGGGTCGCCGGCGGCAGCCTCCCGGCAATGCGCTGCGCATGAGGGGACTCCGACCAGCCGTTCTTGTCAGTGAGCATCAGCTCGATCAACGGCGCGTCTTCGTGAGCTTCGTCGCGGGTGGCAATCAACGGCGTGTAGGCATCGCCGAAACGCTCGCCGAAGACGCCGTTGATTGCAGAGATCAGCGGGAGGCGACTGCGAAAGTTGTGAGCCAACGTGATCGCGGCACCCTCGGCGTGTAGACGGCGGCGGCGTTCGCGGAAGATCTCGACCTCGGCGTGGCGGAAGCCGTAGATCGATTGCAGCTCGTCGCCGACCGTGAAGAGGTTCTCGCGCTCCAGCAGCTCCAGCAGCGCGAGCTGGCGGCGGTTGGTGTCCTGGAACTCGTCCACCATCAACAGCTCGATGCGCTCCGACCACCCGCGGCGCACCCCCTCGTGGCGCTCCAGCAGATCGCGCGCGCGCAGCTCGAGGTCGTCGAAGTCGAGCACCGAGCGCGCTTGCTTGAGCGCGTCGTAGCCACATCCAAACTCCTCCAAGATCTCCCCCAGCAGCACATACGCGCGGATCGCCTCTAGCTCCAGCGGGTCCTTGGCCACCGGCTCCCCATGGGGCAACGGCTCGACTTCGAACAGCGAAGGCTGCATGGGAGATGGAGTGGGCTGCAAGAGCTCCGACATCAGTGAGGCGGGCAGCGCCGGCCGGCTCACCCCACGGCTGCGCTGCTGGGCGTATACGCCCAGCACCATCCGCTGGACTCGGTCTGCGCCATAGGCTGCAAGCAGGTCGATGGCGGCCTCTCGGCGCTCCCCGGCCGAAGCCGGTAGACACCCGCCTTCCACCGATTCGGGAGACACTCGCTGCGCTCGCATCCCCGAATCGACCAGCATCCCCGGTTCGGCGGGCGTTCCCGTTTCAGCCAGCAGCGTGGCAAGCGCGCGGCGAAAGGCCAGCTGGCGCAGTCGCCCGGCGCCGGCCTCCTCGAGGATCGCGAACTCGGGGTCGAGCCCCGCGGAGAGGGCATGGACGCGCAGCAGTCGTGCGCAGAAGCCGTGGAAGGTGCCGATCGGGGCGCCCTCGGTGTCCCGTGCGGCCTCGCGCTCGCCCAGCCCCAGCAGGCGCGCGCGCACCCGCTCGCGCAGCTCCGCGGCGGCGCGCTCGGTGAAGGTGATCGCCAGGATCCGCCCCGGGGCGATGCCGTCGTCGCGCACCGCCCGCACGAAGCGCTCGACCAGCACCGAGGTCTTGCCGCTGCCGGCCCCCGCCGCGAGCAGCAGCGGACCGCGACGGCGCGCCACCGCCTGCTCCTGCTCGGGCGTAAAGGTCGGGGCGGCGGGGATCTCGACGCTCGGGGCTCGCGTCCCAATAGATGGCGGATCTGGGGTGGTGGGTAGGTGGGCCCTCAACGGTCGCACCGGCAGATCGACGGGTACATGCATCCGCTGCCACCGAACCCGCAGGTGGCGGGCCGCGACTCCAACTGCCCCGCGCGCGCCTCGGCGGCGGCGGTGCGGGCCGCGGCGACAATCGCCCCAACCAGCTCCCGCACCTCCGCGGCCGGGCGAGCGTCGCCCCGCACGCACTCGAGCGTCACGCCCTCTTGCGCCGCCAGCACACCCCGCGCGCGCAGGTCGCGGCCGGAGAGCGGCTGGTAGAAGCCGCCCGCCACGCGCGCACCCAACAACTGCTCCACCGCGCGCATGTACACCGCGATCTGGAAGCTGCGCTCGCTGAGCCACCTGTCGGGTGGAGTGGGGGAGCCGCTCTTGTAGTCGTACACCACCGCCTCGCCGCCCGGCGCGAGGTCCACGCGGTCGATGAAGCCCCGCACCAACACACCGTCGCCGAGGTCCAGCGGGGGCATCCCATGCGACTGCTCCGGGAAGCCGAAAGGCAGCTCGAGATAGGTCGGCTCCAGCCGGCTCGGAGAGTCTTGCTGCGCCAGATCAAGCTGTTGAATGCCCTCCACGCGATCACCGCACTCAGCGGCATGCTCGAGGTAGCGCTCCAGGTCGGCCTCCAGACGCCGGCGCACCCCGGGGATGCGCTCGGGGATCGTGGACAGCGGATGCTTACGCTCGTGCTCGGTCAGTGCCGCGTGCAGCAGCGCTCGCGCGCGGGGCAGCCGCTCGGTAGTGAGACGGGCCGAGCCGGTGTCCTCCCGCAGACGGTCGAGCGTCTGACGCAGTGCCGCATGCGCGAGGCCTCCGCGCGCGAGCGGCTCGGCCTCGGGCTCGAGGTCGCGCGCGCCCAGCATGCGCTCCACAAACCACTGCACCGGGCAGCCGGCCCACGATTGCAAGCCGGACGCCGACCACAGCCGGCGCTCGCCCAGGTCGGCCAGCACGCGCGGATCGCGCAGCGGTCCGATCCCCTCCTCCGGCCGGGCACCGGGTTCGGTGGGGACGTACGAAGAGACTTCGCCGAGTGCCCGCCGCACACGCGTCTCGTGCAGATCGCCCGTGAAGAGGTCGCAGACGTCGTCCACGAACAGCGAGCGAGCCGCCGGCCGGCCATCGTCGTCGGCGGTGTGCCAGCTCAGCACCAGCAGCTCGCGCGGACGCGAGATCGCCGCGTACAGCAGGTAGCGCTCCGCCGCGAGCGCATCCCCAGGCCGCCCCAGGCGCAACCCCGAGGCTTCCGCGAGCCCCCGACGCTCCTCCGCGGAGAGGTAGGGCTCGGGCCGCGCGGGCGCGGGGAAGACGCCCTCCTGCAGGCCACACAGGAACAGCGCACGCACCCGGCGCGCGCGCAAAGCGAGCGGGTCGAGCACCGCCACCGCGCCCGGGATCCCGGAGGGCTCCTCCCCTACGACCACCTCCAGCCCGCGCAACAGCCCGATCAGCTCGTGCGCGTCCGGCGCCAGCTGGGGCGCCGAGCGGGCCAGCTCGCGCAGCTCCTCCAGGGCCTCTTGCCCAACTGCCAGCGCGCGCGCCTCGGTGGGCGCTTGCGGAGCGAAGCCCAGCCGTTCGAGCTCCGCGACCGTGCGCTCGATCAGCGCCGCGGGGCCGCGCTGCGCCGCCGCTCGTAGCTCCTCGAGCGTCTCCAGTGGCCCGTGCTTGACCTCCCATAGCGCGCGTGCCCGCGCTGCGCTGGCCGAAACGGGGATTCGGGCCAAAGGCCCGTGTCCCCCGGCTTCGGTTACTCCGGCACGCCGCGCGCGCCACTCCAGCTCGTCCACGAGCTCCTGGCTGCGCAGCACTCCGGGGGCGCGCAGCCATGCCAGCAGATCGCCCAAGCCACTGCCATCGTCGGCCGCATCGGGGAAGGTAGCTTTCAGCAGGCCCAGCAGCGCGCGGCCGGTGGCGGTACGCACGAAGGAGAGCCGCCGCCGCAAGGCGAAGGGGATGCTTTGGGCACGGAAAACCTCCCCCAACAGCTCCGCGATCGTCTCCGGGGAGCGGTGCGCGACGGCGATCTCCCCCGGCTGCACCCCACGCTTCAGGAGCCCGCGGATCTCCTCCGCCACCAGCTCCAGCTCGGCGCGTTCCCCGCCGCCCTCCAGCAGCGCCAGCGCCGCTCCCGCGGGCACGGGCGCGGGAGCGTCGAGCTCGAAGATGTGGCGCTCCAGGTGGTGCAGCGCCGTCGCGGCGCCGGGCGTGTAGTGCTCGGCGCGCGGCGGCAGGGTGAGATGCTCGGCGGCGAGCGGCAGCAGGCGCTGGAAGGTGTCGCCACGACTGGCAAACGCCACGCGGCCGGGCTCGTAGGTGAGCGACACGGTCACCGGCGTCCCAACCACGCCACCCAGCGTCTCGATCGTGTCCAGCTGCAGCCGCGTGAAGTCGTCGAATCCGTACAGCAACACCGGCGTGGAGCCCCACATCGCAGGGGTGCGCCGCAGCTCGTCAAGCGCCAGTGCCGCCTGGCGCTCGGGACTGACACGGGCGGGTCGCAGCCGCTCCAAGCCACGGCGGTACCCCTCGAACAGCGCCCCCACCTGGCGTGCGTGGGGGGCGTGCCCGGGGTCCACGGCCGCCCATGCGTCAAGCGCCCCGCGCAGGCGTGCGGGCGTCACCCGCTCCACCTCCAGCTCCCCCACCAGCGTCGCCAGCGAGCGCACCACGCCCGCGGTGGGGGGCGCCTGCCACGCCAGGCGCTCGCCGTTAGGACGCCCACCCCCTCCGGCGCGCTCTTCGCCTGCGTTGCGCAGCACCACAGCGAGCGCCCGTTCGCGAGCCAACCGGCCGAGGGGGCGCTCGGCAGAGCCGGCGCGACGGAGCGTCTCGGCGAGCAGGCCTTGAAAGCGCACCACGCGAGCTCGCGGGCCCAGGGTGGCCTCCACGCCAGCTCTTGCGCCAACCCGCATCGCCACCCCCTCGGAGGTCAGCTCGCGCTCGCCCAGCTCCCGCCGATAGCGCTCCACGTCGGCGTGGGTGGGCACGACCAGCAACGGCCGCTCTCCGCGTGCGCGGTGGGCAGCGAGGGTATCCATCACCACTCCGGCCTTCCCGGCGTTGGCGGGTCCGGTGATCAGCGTGATCGGCATGGCCGCCTATGGTGGCGCACCCGTCCGACACCACAAACCATCGACCACCACACCGGGAACATAGTGTTCTTCTTTTACGCCCCTAACCAATTTGGCGTGACCGGCGGACAATTGATTCTGGTAGGGGCCTCAAAAAGATTGATTGTCTTCAACCGCCGATGGTCCGCGGGGGTATTGCAGCGGCCCACGGGAGCCAGCGGATGGCCGATCAGCTCTCGGCGACCGCGGCAACCGCCTCGGCCACGGCCTCGGCCGCCACCTGCTCGGGCGCCACCTGCTCGGGCGTCTCCGCGCCAGCCTCCCCGGCGACCGTCTCCTGGTCGGGCGGCTTGGCCCCGGCCTTGGCCCAGGCCTCGTTGAACTCCACGCGCCATTTGCCGTCGGGCATCTGCTGGAGCGCGAGATGGGAGCGGAAGGAGCGTCCGGAGCGGCCCTTGAAGCCGCTTACGGGACGGGCGGTGTAGCCGGTGTGGATCAGCTCGCGGGCGACGGCGAGCGGCAGCTGCTTGCCCGCTTTGGACTTCCAGATCACGAAGCCGCAGCCGGGATCGTTGCGCGCCCAGCAGGAGTAGCCCTTGCGGTTTTCGACGATCGGGTGCCCGCAAATCGGGCAGGGCCCAAGGGTCGCTTTGGGTATGCGGACGTCTTTGAGCGCGTGGTCCAGCATCTTCACGGTCTCCTCGGCGAAGCCCGCAATGTCCTTCATGAAGTGCTCGCGCGAGTCCTCCCCCCGCTCGATCGCGTCCAGACGGTGCTCCCACCGCCCCGTCAGTTCCGGGGAGGTGAGGGGGTGGCGGCCGAGCAGGCGCACGACGTTGAGGCCCTTCTCGGTCGCCACCAACGAGCGCCCGTCGCGCTCGATGTAGCCGACGGTGATCAGACGCTCGATGATCGCGGCGCGCGTGGCGGGAGTACCGATCCCGGACTCCTTCATCGCCTCGCGCAACTCGTCGTCGTCGACGAGCTTGCCGGCGGTCTCCATCGCACCGAGCAGCGAGGCGTCGGAGTAGCGGCGCGGGGGCTTGGTTTCCTTGGCGAGGCTCTTGATCTCGCGCGTCTGCACATGCTCGCTCTCGATCAGGCGGGGGAGCATCTGGTCGGTGCCCTCGTCCTCGTCGCCCGTGCGCTGCTCGCCGCCGACGACGCCCTGGCCGTAGACGCCACGCCAGCCGGGCACAAGCAGCAGCTTGCCGCGGGTGCGGAACACGTACTTGCCGGCGCGCGCGCCCCCGGCGGCGGGAATCGTCGTCTCCACACGGGTGTTCTCAAACACCGCCTCGGGGTGGAAGACGGCGAGGAAACGGCGCACCGCGAGGTCGTACACGCGGCGGTCGTCGTCGGACATGCGATCGACTTTGTGCTCGGTGCGGGTGGGAATGATCGCGTGGTGGTCGGTCACCTTGGCGTCATCGACCACGCGCCCCAGCGGCAGCACGTCGAGCGAGGTGACGTAGGCGGCAGCGGCCGCGTAATCCTTGTTGGCCCCAACCAGCTCGGCGGTGGGCTTGATCTCAGGGATCATGTCTTTGGTGAGGTAGCGCGAGTTGGTGCGCGGGTAGGTCAGCGCCTTGTGCTCCTCGTACAGCCGCTGGGCGGCGCCGAGCGTGCGCCGCGCGGAGAAGCCGAAGCGGGTGTTGGCCTCGCGCTGCAGCGAGGTGAGGTCGTACAGCATCGGCGCGCGCTCGCGCTGCTCTTTGACGTCGATCTTGGTGATCGTCGCCTGTTTGCCCTCGCACGCCTCGACGATCGCGACGGCTTCCTCCTCGGTCGCCAGCCGTGGTTTGGCGCCGGCGTGGAAGCGGCCGGTGTAGACACGCTCACCGGGAACACCCACCTCGCCGTCCCCAGACCCATTCTTGGTGGCCGCGCCACCAGCTCCAGACCCATTCTCGGCAGCCGCGTCGCCAGCCGACCCCCCCTCTGCCACACCACCGGCATCCGATCCACCATCCACCGCGGAACCGCCACCAACTGACCCAGCTCCCCCCTCCTCCCCCTCCCCCTCCAGCGGGGGGGCGGCGAAGATCGCGTCGACCAGCCAGTAGGGCTCGGGCACGAACGCTTTGATCTCCTCCTCACGGCGGGTGACGATCGCCAGCGTCGGGGTTTGCACGCGCCCCAGCGAGACGGCCCCGTCGAAGGAGGTGCGCAGGCGGATCGTCGCGGCCCGCGTGGCGTTCATGCCCACGATCCAGTCGGACTCCGAGCGCGAGCGGGCGGCCTGCTCGAGCAGCGCAACCTCGGAGGCCGGGCGCAGCGAGGCGAACGCCGTTTTCATCGCCGAGTTGGTCATCGAGTTCAGCCACAGCCGCCGCACGGGCAGCGTCGAACCGGCCTTCTCGTAGATGTAGGCGAAGATCAGCTCGCCCTCGCGGCCGGCGTCGCAGGCGTTGATCACCTCGCCGACGTCCTCCCGCGAGAGCTGGCGGGTGACCACCGACATCTGCTTTTTGGAGCGCTCGTCGCGCACCACGAGCTTGAACTTGTCGGGCACAATCGGCAGGTCCTCGATCCGCCAGCGCTTGTATTTGGCGTCGTACTCGTCAGGTTCGGCGAGCTGCACGAGGTGACCCACGGCCCACGTCACGATGTACTCCTCGGCCTCCAACCAACCCTCCTCCTTCTTGAAGGTGCCGGGCAGCACGCGCGCAAGGTCGCGCCCGACGGAGGGCTTCTCGGCGATCACGAGGGTCTTCGGCATGGTGGCTCAGAGTAGCGGGTGGTTCAATCGGGGTCGCACGGCCCGGTGCCGACCGACGCGCCGGCGTGTTCGAGCTCGCGCGCGACCGTGGCGTTGGCGACGCCGTACCCACCGGGCGGCCCGCCCCCCGTGGTGCCCGCGAAGACCGTGGTGAGCACCGTCCCCTGGCCGTCCACCACCGGCCCCCCGGAGTTGCCGGGGCGCACCAGCCCGCGCAACGGCGTGAGCAGGCGTGACACCGACCCCTGGCCGTAGGCGTTCTGGGTGAGCACCTGCTCGGTGGCCCCGATGCGCCCCGCCTGCACGTCGAACGGCCCGTTTTCGGGATATCCGAGGATCGCCCCGGCGGTGCCAGAGGCAGGGCTGAGCGCGAGGCTCAGCGTGGGCAGGGCGAGGCCGGGCACGCGCAGCACCGCAAGGTCGTAGGTCGGGTCGAACGCGATCGCCTGCGCGGGCAGCCCGGGCGGCTGGCCTTCGACCTCGACCGTGGTGTCGCTCTCCCCCGCAACCACGTGCGCGTTGGTGAGCACCTCTTCGGGCCGCGCCACCCACCCCGAGCCCTCGATCGCCAACCCGCAGGCGGTTCCCAGCACGCGCACCACGCTGCGCGAGGCGGCGAGCACCGCGGGGTCGTGGGCGACCCGGGGTGGGGGCGCGGTGAGCGCCGGCAGCGGGCCGGGCAGCGAGGGGATCGGGTCCAGGCGCGCGAGCGCGTTGAGGATCGGGCCCGAGGGCGGCAGCAGCGCGTTGAGCTCGCTGAGGATCGCCGAGCGCTGGATGTCGGCGCGCAGCTGCGTGGCGGTGGGGATCTGGGCGGCCACCGCGGCGACGATCCACACCACCCCGAGGCCAACCGCGGCGCTGAGCAGCGCGCCGAGCGTCCGATCCAACAGCCCGGCGCCGGGCACCAGCAGGGTGGTGCGTCGCAGCCGCCAGCCCACCCCCTCCAGGCCGGCGGCGAGGATCGCCCCGGCCAGCAGCGCTCCCACGAGCCCAAAGGCGGGGGCATAGGGCGACGCGGAGCCCTGGGGCAGCAGCAGCGGGCCGACGCGGGTGCCGATGAACGCGCCGATCGCAAACCCCCCGAAGGAGAGCGCGCCCACGATGAAGCCCTGGCGCAAACCGAACAAGCCAAGGGTCAGCACGAACAGCAGGATCAGCCAATCGAGCGTCGTCATGCCCATGTTCTATACCGTTCTGCGTCGTGAGAATCCGCACCGGAGACCGGCATTGACTGCCACATCGGTCTCCAACCGCGTGCGGCGAGCGCGGGGCGGGTGGGTTCTGATCATGCTGGCGTCCGTGGCGTTCGTGGCGGGGGCGATCGCGGGGGCCGGGCACTCCTCCCCGCCGCCCGCTCCGGGCGTGGCGCAAAGCTTCGCGGCGGCGTGGGCAAGGGGCGACTACGCGAGCATGTACAGCGAGCTCACCCCCGCCTCACAGCGGGCGGTGTCGCCGAGTGAATTCACGCAGGCGTACAGGGAAGCCCTGATGACGGCGACCGCCGAGCGCGAGCGGGTGATGGGAGCCCCGCAGGGCGCCGCCAACGGCGTGGAGGTGGTGGCTACACGGGTGCGCACGCGCCTGTTCGGCACGCTCGCGGAGCGTTTCCGGCTGCCGATCGTGCCAGGGCCACGTGAAGGGGAAGCACGCGTGCGATGGTCGCGCTCGCTCGCCTTCCCCGGCCTGCGCGAAGGGGAGCTGTTGAGCAGGCGCACGGCGCTGCCCCCGCGCGCCGCGCTGCTGGCGCGCGACGGCTCGGTGCTGGCGCAGGGCCCCGCCACCGCCGCCGGGACGCGCTCCTCGCCGCTGGGAGCCGCGGCGAGCGCGATTGTGGGCGAAGTGGGATCGATCCCCTCCAGCCGCCTGCAGGCGCTGGAGGCGGAGGGAGTACCGGCCAACGCGATCGTGGGCGTGAGCGGGCTGGAGTTGGCGGCGGACGAGCGCCTGCGCGGCACCCCGGGTGGCGAACTGCTCGCGGTGCGCAGCGCGGCGGCCACGAGCGGCGGCCGGGTGCTGGCGCACGCGAGCGCCCACGCGGGGAGCGCGGTGCGCACCACGATCTCCCCGGCGCTGCAGACCGCGGCGGTGACGGCACTGGGCAGCCAATATGGCGGGGTGATCGCCATGGAACCGGCCAGCGGACAGGTGCTCGGGGTGGCGGGCATCGGGCTGGACGCGCTGCAGCCGCCCGGGTCGACGTTCAAGATGATCACCGTGAGCGGCGTGCTAGAAGCGGGGATCGCGCGCCCCACCAGCACCTTCCCTTACGCAACCGCCGCAAAGCTGGACGGGGTGCTGCTGCACAACGCCAACGGCGAGGAATGCGGTGGCTCGCTGGTGCAGGCGTTCGCGGTGTCGTGCAACTCCGTGTTCTCCCCGCTGGGCGTGAAGCTGGGGGCGGCGCGGCTGGTGGCGATGGCGGAAAGGTATGGCTTCAACCACCCCCCCGGGATCGAAGGAGCCGCAGAAAGCATGATCCCACCGGCCGGTCAAATTCAGGGCGAACTGGCGGTCGGCTCGACGGCGATCGGCCAGGACCAGGTGCTGGCGAGCCCGCTGGAGATGGCGACGGTCGCGGCGACGATCGCCGACGGCGGGCGCCACCCGACGCCCAGCCTCGTCAGCGCGTCGGGCACGAGCGGGCAGGAGATCGTGGGGGGCACATCGGAGGCGGGTGGCGGCGCGGGTGCGACGGACGCCCCCGACACGCGCGTGATCAGCGCCGCCACGGCGCGCACGGTGCGGGGCATGATGCTCGACGTGGTGCGCTTCGGTACCGGTACCGCGGCGGCGATCCCCGGGGTGGAAGTGGCCGGCAAGACGGGCACCGCGGAACTGAGCACGCCCGCCCAATGCGATGCAAGCTCCGAACAGAAGCCCGCCGAAGGCGAAGAACACTCATCCTCCGAACACACCTCCGAATCCAGCAGTTGCGCGGCCGAACAGAACAGCCCGAAGAACACCGACGCGTGGTTTGCTGCGTTCGCCCCGGCGCTGCATCCGAAGATCGCGGTGGGGGTGTTGATGGTGCGCGACGGCGCGGGCGGCGAAAGCGCGGCGCCGGTCGCACGGCAGGTGATCGAAGCGGCGCTGCAGGCGGGCGCTTGACTGGCATAAGAGGGGCTCGGCTCGGCGGCCTTCGGGCCGCCTGCGCCACCCTCTAGACGTCGAGTTCCGCGGAGGCGGTCTGCGTGGGGTCGCGCGGGTCGACGATCTTCAGCGTAAACGGCCGGTTGTCGAGCGATTCGACTTTGATCCTGTACAGCAGCAACTCACCCTGCGTGGGCCCCTCTGCGGCGACGGTACTGGGGGCGGGGATCTGGTTGTTGGCGGGCACGATCCCACCGCGGTAGGCAAACAGGTTGGCGGGGCCGGGGATGATCGGGTGGTAGACGTTGCCTTGGGTGTCGGCGACCGTGAAGTCGGTGGCGGCGGGATGCGGCACGGTGCTTTCGTTGTAGACCTGCATGAACACTCCAAACCACTCTTCGCCGGGGTTCAGCTTGCTCTGCGCGGGCGTGAGCCCGAGCAGGTAGGAGGAGTCTTCGGTGTTGTAGGGGTTGAGCTCGCGCGAGATCTGCACCTGGTAGACCAGCGACCCGACGTTGAGGTAGGGCGCGTTCTTTCCGCCGCCGCCCGCATAGGTGCCGGTCGTGACCCGGGTGTGCGATTCCCCGCAGGCCCCAAGCGCGAGCGCCGCGAGCACGGCGAATAGGGCCAGGCTCCACACGACCCCAGAGCCACCGTCTCTTCTGGCGGGAGCCCTCAGCAGTGTCTTGCGCGGGTGGCGATGCATGCGACGCGGCAGTCTACCCGCCGGCGACCGTGACGCGCTGGCCGCGCCCCTCGCCACTCTCGATGATCGAGCGCAGGCGACGCATCGCCTTGACGTTCTTGCGCCGCAGCCACCCGCGCGCCCCGAGGGACTCCATCAGGCGGTCGGACAGCGTGGAGGGCTGGGTCTCCAGCGTGTACCGCACGCGCGTGGTGTTGCCGGCGCCGGGAGCAAGCTCGTAGACCCCAAGGGTGCGGATGCGGTTTGTCTTGCCACCGCGGCCGACCTCGACAATGCGGTGCGGAGCCTCCACCTCGGCGAAGGTCACGTCCCCCCAACTGAAGCGATTGCCCGGAGCAGCCACGCGGAAACGCGCCCCCGCGCCCCGGCCGACGGAGTTCTCGCGCGTCAGGTGCCAGTCGCGCAGATAGTGGTCGGTGAACTCGGAATGGTTGGCGATGTCCTGCAGATAGTCGAACACCCGCTCGCGGGGAGCGTCGATCAGGATCGAGACGGTCAGGGGGTCCATCGCGCTCGGCAGTTTATCGGGCCACTGCGGACGAAAGCTACGCCACCGATCGAAGATCGGCTAGCGCCATCAGGCGCACGCCGTTGCCGTGCGGCGAGTGGCGCACCGTCTCGGTGGTCGCCGGACGCCCGCGGCGCAGGGGTCGGCAGAGCTCGCAGACGACTCCCCCGCCGTGCTCTTCGTAGACGTGCACACGCTCGCCCACCAACGGAGTACGCCCGCAGTCGACGCAGCGATTGCGATCGGACGTCAACACGCCCACGCCGCGGCGCAGGAGCATGCGCTCGAACTGCTCGATGTCTGTGACTGTCGCGGGAGACATGCCACGGGATTTCGCCGCCGGGCGGCCATCTCCTCCCGGTTTCAGCGCCCGTAGACCATTGGGCCTCCCGGCCTTCGGCTCTAGGCGCTCGCCACCCAGCGGCCCGCCCGCTCCCGAGCCTCGGCGCCTGTTTGGAGGCTGCGACGACAGGGTAGAAAGACCTCGCTACCCCAGTCCCAACCCGCTCTCAGGCAAGCAGACCTCAGGCTCTACTACGAGTCTCCAGAAAATTACAAGCCTTTTAGACCCCCGCGGGAAAGTGCGGTTATGATTCACCCAGGGTCTGCCGGCAGATGGGCGCCGGGACGTATCCCAACAGGAGAAGAGGAGCTGTGAGATGGTGGAGTCACTAACCTCGGGCACGATGGCGGGAGCGGGATCCTTTCGTTGTCAGCGCTGCGGCTATGTACTGACGCTGGCCGCCTCCGACACCCTGCGCGACTGCCCTGGCTGCGGGGGCGCGAGCTTTGTGCGCGCATCGCTGTTCAGCGTGGGGCGCCTAGCCCAAAGCAGTGCGCCGGACCTCGCCGGCACGGCAGCCTACTCGCCCGAAGGCACCGTCGAGGACGAGCTGGAGTGGCTGGCGCAGGCGAAGGAGCAGATCGAGCATCCCGGCGAGTACCTCGCCTACGAGGAGGACGGCGAGACCGTGCTCGTGGCGCTGACCCAGGAGTGGACGCGGGTAGGACGCAGCCTGGCGGCAGACGTGCGCTTCGACGATCCCACCGTCTCCCGCCGGCACGCCCTGCTGGTGCGCCAGCCCGACGGAGTGCGGGTGCTCGACGATCGCAGCCTCAACGGCGTGTTTGTCAACGGTGAGCGGATCGAGTGGGGGATGCTCAAGGACGGCGACGAGATCGTGGTGGGACGCTACCGGCTGCGCTTCCTCAACGTGCCCGGAGAGCACATCGATCAAGCGCCGGCCGGCGAAGGCGAGCCGATCGCCCGACGCTCGACGATCACCGGGATCGCCCGATCGTCCTCTGATCGCCGATCGCGCTCGGACACGCCGACATCGCACTCGGACACGCCGACGCCTCTCGGGGTCCAACCAAGATAGGGCAGACCGCACTCGGGGCTCAACCAAGGTAGGCCCCGGCGGCTCGACGGCCCGTCCCTTGGCAAGTGCAACTGGCCCTTGACAACGCCATCTCCACGGGTCTACTCTCTAGAGGAGAGTAGGAGAGGGAAACCCACAGTCCGGGGATTCAGCGCCTGGAAACGCGGCGCGTTTGTCGCGCTCCTCCACCCGCTCCTTCGCCGGGCAGGGAGGGAGGAAAGATGTTGCACAGCAGCCACTCCGGCGCCCGGCAACAACCTGCCGGCTCCCCTGTCTGCCCCACCCACCAGGCTCGTGACCCGCGCGTGCGCATGCTCGACGCGATGATTGCCACCGTCTCCTACCGCGGCTACGACCGCACCACGATGGAGCGGGTGCTACAGACAGCAAAGGTCGCGCCGGCCGTTTTCGACGAGCATTTCGCGGACAAGGAAGAGTGCTTCCTGCAGGCGCTCGATGCGCTGATCGCACGAATCGAGGGCAGGATACGCGAGCGTGTGGAGCGCACCTTGCCCTGGCCCGAGCGCGTCCGCGGAGGCCTGGACGCCCTACTGAGGGCGCTCGCCGAGGACCCCGACGGAGCACGCGTGGTGCTGGTTGAGAGCCTCTGCGCCTGTCCCGCCGCGGGCGAGCGCCACCATGCGCTGCTGAGACTCTTCCCGCCGCTGCTGGAGGAGGGTCGCTTCCATTGCGCCAACCCCGACCTGCTGCCCCCCTACACGTCGGAGGCGATGGTCGGCGGGATCGCCTCGATCCTGCACCGCCGGGCCCTGGAGGACCGTACCGGCGAGTTGCCCCGCCTGCGCGGCGACCTCGCTTACTTCGCGATGCTCCCCTACCTTGGCCACCACCGCGCGATCGTGGCGGCGTATGCCAAGGAGCCGGTTCGTAGCGCCTAGTCTATTTCGCTCTCGTAACCTGCGGGAACTGGCTGGTGGCGCCTTCCCACGTGAAGGGCGGCTGCTGCGTGCAGGCGGGCGCCCCGACCTTGTTGGTCGCGCTTTCGGGACCGTTGACAAGGTGGTCTTCGATCATCTGTTGGATGATGCTCTTCGGCACCGTTTCGTTGGCGGTTTCGGGATTGACCGACGGCGCCGAGTCCGCGCAGGCCGCTGTGCTGAAGACCTGAAGTCCGCCCTTGCCCAGCAGCCGGAAGCCTTCGGGCTGGAAGTAGGGGTTGGCGCGGTTGGTCCCGATCCGCTGGTTGTACACCGCGAGACCTTCGGGATTGATCGTCTGCAGGGCACGCAGATAGTGCTGAATCTGGCCGTTGGTGGTGTCCGCGTTTTTGTCGTGCGCCTCGGTGGCGGCGGTGGCGTTGGCGAACAGCGCCTGCAGCTCGGGGACGTACTCGCCAGTGAACTTCAGGAAGGGCTCGAAGTTGCGCAGCGGCGGCGTGACGTTGCCGAGCAGCGGCGTAAGCTGGCTCAACACGCGTTCGAACGCCGGCAGGCCCTTCTTGGAGGCGCTGTTGAACGGGCCGAGGTTGGTGAGCAGGTTGTTGAAGTCGGGCGTGAACGCCTGCACCCCTTCCAGCAGCGGCGTCAGCTCGCGCTCCCACGCCTTCGACTCTTCGAGCACGGGGCTCGCCGCGGTGGCGAGGTCGTCGAATTCGCGCAGCGTCGCCGACCCACTGCGCTCGAAGGTCGGCAACAGGCGGAAGGCGTTGGCCCACTGGGCGCTGCTCGCACCGAGCGCGTGGAAGGTGCGCTCGCCGTTGACGATGAACCCGCGCAACTGGTTGCCGCGTTCGGTGAGCGCGTCGAACAGCACGCCGGTGTTGTGCACGACCGCTGTCACCGCGCCTTCTTGTGAGGCGAGGATCGCGACCAGCTTGTTGGCATTTTCCACGAACGGTTCGAGCTCGGCGATGTTCGCGTTGATCTGTTCTCCGCGCCCGTTGATCGCGGCGGCCTGCGCCTGCTGCCAGACTTTGAACGCGGCGCGTGTCTTGGGGTTGAGTGCGTAGAGGATGTCATCGAGCGTCACCGCCGGATCGACCTGGGTGGACGACAGCCGCCCGCCGTCGGGGATTGGATGACCGCTCACCACATCTGCGTTCTGGAGCCCGGCCCCCCGGGGCTGACCCTGCCCTTCTTCGGTGCCACCCGGCCCGGGGGTGCCCGGCGGGAGCAGTTCGACGTAGGTCTCCCCCAGCAGTGTCTTCTGGCGCAGAACAAGACGGTCCGCTGGGGAGATCGGCGCGTACTGATGATCCATTTCGATGGTCACGTCGGTCGTCCCGTTGGCGTGTGTCCCGAGGCCGACCACATGGCCGACGTCGACGCCCCTGATGCGCACGTCGGATTGTTCGGCCAGCGCCAGCGTACGCGAGAGCTGGACGGTGAAGCGGTAGCCCTTCGGCTTCAGCGGTACCGGGCCGCCGAAGGAGTCCCACAGGAACAGCAGCAGACCGAAGCAGCTCAGGGCGAACAGCACGATCACGAGGATGTTGGCGAGTGTTGGCGCACGCTTCTGCATCAGTGGTTCCCTCCCAACGCCGCGCTCGGCGTTAGTGCGGTCGCATCTGGGCCTTGGCCGAAGACGCGATCGGCCATCAGTGCGGCCGAGCTGACCCCGGTGCGCAGACTTGCTGCTTTGGCCGCCGCCGAACTGGGCGCCAGTGCCGCCTTGCACTCTGCCGTAGTGGGCGGGTTGAGCAGGCCGATGATCAGATTCGCGGTCCGGTCGGCTCCCGCCGCGGCTTTCAGGATGTTGACCGGGTATAGCTGCGCGCAGTTGAAGTACAGCAGCGCCTGGCCCTCGGCCCCATGCGCATCGCCCTGCGCGACGACGCTGTTGAGGTCGTGGTTGGCCCAGTCGAGGTAGAAGAGGAAGCCGCCCTGGTTGGGCCCGGGGTTGTAGGCGAGCTCGTTGAAGAATTCGTTGATCACCGTGAAGGCGGTGGTCAGCTGCGGGGAGGACTGTGTGAAATCCTTCAGCGAGGGCTCCAGCTGTTGGAGCACTGGCAGGATCTGACGGAACAGCGGCCTGACCTCGTTCTTGAGGATCGGCGTGGTCGTATTGAGGGAGACTCGCACCGACTTCTGCTCTGGCGCTAGCCCGGCGGCGAAGGGCTCGAGCGCGTGCAGTGTGTTGCCGGTAACGCGGGCGGCGGTCGCGAGCTTGCCAAAACCATGGTTGGCCTGTTTGAGCACGCCGGGCAACTCGTGCAGGGTTTCCTGCACCTGGCGGTCCTCCTTCGAGAAGGTCGCGAACACGGCGTTGCCGTACTCGACCGACTGGGCGAGCTTGGTGTCTTTGCTGCCGAGCGCTTCCATCAGCAGGCGGAAGTTGTGGATTCCGTGTTCGACGTAGTACTGGCGTTTGGCGACTTCGCGGCCGATTTCGGTGAACTCGTGGGCGAGCGGCGCGAAGCGCTTGAACGTCGCCGAGAGGTTGGCCGAGTTGCCGTTCAGGCCTTCGCCGACGCCTGCGAGCAGCGCCTGCAGGAGCGCACGCGTTTCGGTGTCGAACGAGGCGAGGAATTCGTCGAGGTTGCCGTCGGGAGAGGTCTGCGTGACCGGGATCGTGTACCCGCCGGACACCCGCCCGGAGGAGGGACTGCCGGGCGAGATCTCGACCGTCTCATCCTTCAGCCCGGTCTTGGGACGTAGCAGCGCCGTGGCGTCGCGGTAGATGTACTTGGCGTACTTGGGCGTCAGGATCATGCTTACCAACGCCCTGCCATCCCGTAGTTCCACGCTTGAGATTTCGCCGACTTTCGCGCCGGCGATCGTGACCGACTGGCCCTGGCCGGGCGTGACCGCCTGCGCGGTCGAGAATTCCCCCCTCAGCACGAACGATTCGTGGCCGAGGATCGGCACCCATGCGGGCACCGAGAGGCGCTCGTGGGCAAGGATGTAGCCGGCACTTCCCGCCGCGATCACGATCATCGTCACGACGGCGATGAACGCTGTGCGGTAGCGCTCGATCTGGTCGCGGACCCCGCGCCCGCCCTCGCGTGCCTCATCCGGGGCCATCATCCACCCCCATCCGCTGGCCCGTGCGACAGCGGGCCATTGAATTCGGGCAGCTTCTGCGTGTAGCAGGGCACGAGCGGCTTGTACGGCGGCTCGTTGCCGGTGAAGCGCGGGCTGGTGCCTTCGGGGGTCAGGCGCGTCTGGGCGATCAGCGTACTACCGGTCGTGGGCGCGCCCGGCTTCGCGATGGTCGCGGGGGGCGAGAGCAGCGTGTTGCCGACGGCGCCGCCCGCGATGAAGCGCGGAGCCGCACCGTTGGCGTCGAAGTTCTGGCTGAGGCCGGCCACGCCCGCCAACGCGTACCAGAATTCCCGTTCGGCGGTGGACCCGGTGGTGTTGGCGCCATCCTGGAGCTTGGTGGAGCCGGCTGGGTACAGCACCTTGCTCAGGCACTTGCTGAAGTTGGTGAGCTGCGGCTGGAAGGCGACCTGCCCGGCGGTGACGGAGGCGATCTCCGGCGCAGCGGTGTGCAGCGCCGCGGCGACGCCACCGAGCTCGTTCGGTTTCAGCGATGCCCGCACCTGTTCGATCCAGGGGAAGGCGGCGGCGTCCGTGGCGGGGATCTGTTCCACGCCGGGGATCAGGTCGAGCGCGAAGGTCCTGATCGAGGGCGCGGCACCCCGCAGTGCGGCGAAAGCCTGTTCGGTACCGTGCAGCGCCCGCGGCAGTTCGGCGACCGCCGTGCGCAGGCTCGGCCCCTGCGCCGCAAGGATGTGCAGGAAGGTGTTGAAGTGGCCGACGAATTCGCCGAGCGCCTGCTCGTGCACGTCAAGTTCGGCGCTGACTTTTTCGATGCTCGCAAACAGCTTGGAGAGATCGTGGGTTTCGGTGCCGGCGAAGGCCTGGTTGACGATCGTGCCGTCGCGCAACGCCTCCGGCCCTAGCCGGTAGGCCTTGTTGAGCGCCTGTGCCATGTTCAGGCCGCCTACTTCCGGGGACTGTTCGGCGTTCTCAGCTGGGGTCGGCTTGGCGGTGAGCGCCGCTCCGTATTCGACCAGGAAGGTCTGCAGGTTGGCGCGCGTGTCGGTGTTGAGCGCGTCGAGCAGCTGGTCGAGCTGCACCGGCTCGGACGTCTGCGTGACCGGGATCGTGGCGCCCGAGGAGAGATCCGGCGCGGAGGGGCTGCCGGGCTGCAGTTCGACGAACCAGTTGCCTTCGAGGAAGATCTTCGGGCGGATCTTGAGCGTCGCGTCGGAGTGGATCGGCAGCCCCTTGCCTTCGATTTCCATCGTCACGAGCGCCGCGTGACTGCTCTCCAGGCTCGTCGAGGTGACGGTGCCGACGGTGACGCCCGCGATCCGCACCGGCGACTTGGGACGCACGTTGACCGACGAGCTGAACACCGCGTGGAGGCGATAGCCGTGTTTGAACGGGATGTGTTTGGTGAAGCCGAAGTACACGCCGACAACCAGGACGACCAGGAAGACGATTCCGGTGCGCACCGGATTGGAACGCTTCTGCAGCTCGGAGACCGCGGTCTCCTGACGCCGGCGCCACCAGCGTGTGCCGCTCATGACTGCTTCCCCTTGCTCTTGCTCGAGCTGCCCTTGGTCTGCCCGTTGCCCGTGCTGGAGGCTTCCTTGGGGAAGCTCTTCTGTTGGGAGGCCGAATAGCGTTCCCCAAACAGACTTTCGCTGCGCTTGGTGGCTTCGTGAGTTGTGCCCAGCGTGGTCGAGGTGTTGCCGATCACCGTCTTGCCGACGGCGTACTGGATGTTGCCGGCTTCGCACTCCTGCGGCTGACCGGGCCCGCCGACGTACGGGTAGGGGTTGTAGTGCAGGTGGTTGTCTTCGATCTTTTGGCCCGTGGTGACGTTCACGTCTTCTGAGGACCCGTTGGCGGGTTCGGAGGCCGGCAGCCCCTCGTTGTTTACCCCGGAGGGGCTGAGGATCGGCACGACGCGCGCGAGCGTGCCGTTGCCGATGCTCTCGGAGAGCAGGTTGGCGAGGTTGCGGAACGCCAGCGTGATGTAGTTGCAGTTGGTCTGCGCGGGCGCCAGGCCCGCGAACAGCGGCGTGCCGAGTTCGGCCGTGCGGGTGAGTTCTTCGAAGCCGAGCAGCACCAGCGGGTTTTTGGAGAAGAGTTCGAGCGCCTGCAACGAGCTGGCCAGCTGCGCGTTCAGGGAGGCGGCGACGCGCACGTTGACGGCGCCGACTTCGAAGGCGTGGCCGATCGGCGCCGCGACCTTCGTCAGGATCTTCGCGCTCGGCCTCAGCAGGCTCACGAATTCGGTCACTTTGTCGATGAACGGCTGCTCGAAGGGCAGCGAGTGGATCGCTTGGTGCAGCGCCGCCGGGCCCCCTTCGATCGTCCGTTCCAGCGAGGGCGAGGCGCCCGCGAAGGCGGTGAAGAAGGTGTCGAGCTCGCGGAACAGCGACGCCTGCGTCTCGGCCACCGGCGCGATCTGTCTGGAGATTTTGTCGAGCGCGATGAACAGCTGGCCAAAGCCGGTTTGCGGCGAGGCGAGGTTGTGCAGCACCGGCACCGCGTTTTCGGCGAGCGGGCGGAGCGTATGGATGGTTTCGTTCAGACCGACGCCGCGTCCGGCGAAGCCGTTGCCGAAGGCGTTGGTGTTCTGCTGGATCGCGATCCGCGTCTTCTTGTCGAACATGTTGAAGAAGTCCTGGATCTCCACCGGTTCGCGGGCGTGCGAGACGGGAATCGTCGCGCCCGACGGGATTTTCCTTGGCGAGTGCCCGCGCTTCAATTCCAGGTACTTCAGGCCGATCGCGGACACCGATTCGACCTCCATCGTGGTGTCGGTCGGCAGCGGGCCCGCGTGCTTTTCGAGCTTCAGGCTGACGATCGCGGTGATCTTTCCGGTGGTGGGGTTCTGGTAGGGAACGATGCCGCTCACGATCCCGATGCGCCGGCCAAACAGCCGCACCTGGTTGCCTTTTTCGAGGCCCGAAGTTTCTGGAAGTTCGGCCTTGATGTCGTAGGTCGGTGTGAACGGCAGTCCGTTATTGGCGCCGTAGGAGATGTACACCGCGACGACCCCGATCAGCACGGTGAGCGCCCCGATCAGCAGCGGGCTCGCGGCAAGGGAGTTGCGTCGGCGCGGGTTCATCACGGCACCTGCGAGGGGTCGCAGCCGAGCTGGCCGTTGTCGGTGAAGGGCGCCGAGCCGTCGGACGGCGAGGGCGTCGCGGCGGCCCCGGGACAGCGTCGCAGTTCGTGGGTGTGCAGGCCCTGCAGGCCTTCCTGCCCGGTGGTCGGTGTCAGCGTGTTGTTGGGGCCGACCTTGAAGTTGTTGAACACGGGGCTCAGGCGCGCGTACTGGCCGTTGGCGTCGTAGTAGCCGGCGGTCGTGCCGAAGGTGCGCACGAAGCCCTGCAAGTCGGGTGAGTAGGGCCCGAAGAACGCGGTCACCGGCACCGATTCCTGCAGCGCTTTGACGTCGCTGGGCGATCCGCTGACGAGCTGCTGCGCGAGTGTGGGCAGCGCGAGCGCGGTGTCGGTGAGGTCGTTGCTCGGCCCGGGCTTGCTGAGCGCAAGGCTGAGGTTGTGCAGCACCGGCCCCGCTTCCTCTACGAGCGGCGTCAGCTTCGCAAACAGCGGCGCGAGCGTCTTGGTGTCGGGCCCGGCAACCGTCACCAGCTTGCGCAGCGCGGCGAACGTCGAGGGCAGTTGCTCGAACGCGCGGTTGCCCTGCGCCAGCGTGGCCGGCAGTTGCGCCACACCGCGCTGCAGGCTGGTTTGTTCGGCGCCGAGCGCTTCCAGGCCGCGATCGCCGTTGCTCACCAGATTGGTCAGTTCTTCACGGTGGGCGGCGAGCGTGGTGAGCGCCTTGGCGGAGTACACGAGGAAGTTGGTGAAGGTCCGCTGGTCTTTGCTGAGCTCGACGAAGATGTGATTGGCCGAGGCGAGGAAGGGACCAAAGTATTCGACGTCCGTGCCGAAGGCCTGGCTGGCGCCGGCGTACGCTTCGCCTTCGCCCACGAAGTACTCCTGCAGGCCTTTGCGCGTGCGCGGGTTGAGCGTGTCGAACAGCTGGTCGAGGTCGGTGGTGCCTTTGCCGGAGCCGGCGGGCAGTGTCGAGCCAGGGGGCAGCGCCGGCGCGCTGTTGGGGCCCGGGGCAAGCGACACGTAGCGCCCCGCGACGGTCGTCAGCGACGGCACCCTCACCTGCGCGGTGGTGCCCCGATGCAACGGCACCAGCGACCCTTCGATGTGGATCGTGACCAGCGCGGAGCGGTAGTTGTGGGTGAGCGCGATAGCGGTGACGTTCCCCACCGGCACGCCACCAACCTGCACCTGATCGCCGAGCACGAGCTGGCTGTCGTTTTCCAGTTCGAACTTGTAGGTGGCCCCACTGCCGCCGGCAAACACGATGTAGGCGACGGCCGCAACCACCACCACAAGCGCGCCGGCCGCCAGCCAGCGACCCATGCTCCGCGGCGGCGGGGAGACCGGCCGTGGCGGCGGAGTCCCACCAGCCCCGCCCGGAGGCGGCAGCGGCCCCGATCGGAGCCCACCCTCCCGCGGCGGCGGCGTGGTCGTAGCCACTCTCATTCACCGCCCTTGGGGTCCGGGATCGCGGCCGCGGAGGGCTTGCTGGAGACGTTCGGCTCGGGAATCTCGCCGAGCTGGGAGATCAACTGCAGCCACTGGCTGGGGGTGAGCGGCGAGCCCGACACAGCGGCGACGCGGGCGCCGCGCGAAGTGCGCGCCGAGCCCGGCGAGGCGAACGTGAGGTGGATCAGACCACGGTCGCCGGGCAGCGTCAGTGTGTTGTCGGTCCCCGGATAGCTGATTGCGCTGACGATCTGCGCCGGCTTCATCGTGCCCTGTAGTCGCAGCAGCCGGCGCACCGCGATGTCGGTGACCGAGCCCTGCCCTTCGTGCCCGGCGATCGGGGTGCCGTCGATCGCGGAGATGTCGACGGCATCGCCCGCGGCGGCGCCGATCGCGTTGCCCGCGCCGGGCATGCGAGTGACGTGTCCACAGCCGGCCGTGGAGACCGTCGGGCGCAGACCGGAGACCGAGAGGAACTCGAGCGCCGCCAGCACGCGACGGTCGACCTCGCCGGCGCGCACCGCGCCGCGCTCACACGCCGGCAGATGGACGCCGGGGTCGCGCAGCAGCAGCTGCTCGAGCTGCGGCTTGGACGCCAGCAGCACCTGCCCGACGGTGGGCGAGGTCGCGAGGAAGGGGTTCTCGCCCTTGGCCCTGAACACCGAAGTCTCTTCCAGGCGCACCCAGCCGTCGAGGATCGGCTTGGGATCGATCAGGGGTGCCCCCGCACCCGCGGGGCGGATCTGGAAGAGCATGTGCCCCTCCGTCAGCGCCGCCGTGGTCTGCCCCGCGACGGTGGATGGCGTCGCGCCCGAAGATGGCATCGCCGCGGGGGACGGCGTCGCTTCTTCCCCTTCGCCGGCCGCGCCGATGTGCCCGAGCACGGTGCCCGCCAGCACCTGCACACCGGGGTGCAGCGGGTTGAGGTAGACCTCGTTGGGACCGGAGCGGAAGGCGTGCGGCGCCGAGGCAACCCCGCCTGCCCCGGCCGGCGTTGGGAGCACCGGAGGTGGCGAGACCGGCTTGGGGGCGGGGGGCGTTTCCAGAGCGCTCGCCGCCCCCATCGCCAGGCCGGTGGTGACCGCCGCCTGCGAGAGGGGTGAATGGGGCTGCACGCCGGCGCTCGCGGGAGCGCCGGGCTGAGGCCCGGCGCCGTTGGCAGCGGCGTCGGGATGGGCAATCCGCGTGCTGACGGCCGTGTCCACGCGCGGTTCCAGCACCGGGTAGAGCGGCGCGATGCTGCCCAGCTGCGCGTAGGTGTAGGTGTTGCCGTAGGCGTCGCGCAGCGAGACGTAGCGCCCCAGCGCCGGCGATTCGCCGACGGCGGTCACTTCGCCGTCCTGCACGGCGATCACGGGCGCGCCGGCCTGCGCGTAGATCACCGTCCCCGCGAGCGTCTTGCCAAGCTCTCGCGGAGCGGCGGGGAAGCCGTCGCTGAAGTGCGCTTCGGCGTGCACGGGGAAGCGCGATTCGGTGAGGCCGGTGATCGCGCCGAGCAGTTCCGGGGGCGTGCCACCGAGCAGCTGCGCGCGCAGCATCACCGCTTCGACGTACGCGGCGGAGTGGTTGTAGGAGTACACGGCCGCGCGAATGTGCTGCGCACCGCCGGCGGCCGCGAGGTAGCGCGCGGCGGCGAAGATCGCGTCGGCGGGGTTGTAGGGGTCCTCGTAGCCGGCGCCGGTGGCGTCCACCCCGTACTGTGCCCAGGAGGAGGGCAGGAACTGCATCCAGCCCTCGGCGCCAGCGCTTGAGACGTTGAGGTCGCGGCCGTAGTCGGTCTCGACCTCATTGACAGCCGCCAGCACCTGCCAGGGGATGTCGTACGCGGTGCCGGCCGCCTGGTAGATCGGCAGCAGGAACGGGGGGACGCGGAAGCTTTCGATGAAAAAGTCGGGGATTCCCCCGATCGCCTCGCCGAGCGCCCCGGGCAGCGGCGGGGTGAGCGTCGAGGGCGGCGGCGCGGGTGCATTCGCGGGCTTCGCGGCGGAGCTCTTGCCGGTGGTCTTGGTTTTGCCGGCCGCTCCGCTCGTCCGGTGGGCGTGGCCGCGCGCGTGTTCGGAATGCCCTCCTGCCCCGCTTGGCGCGCTCTGCGTCTGGGGGCTCTGGCTGCGCACTTGGGGCACGATGGTCGTGGGGGTCGTTTCCGCGGCGCCGGGCACCTGCCCTTCCGGCGCTGGAGCGGTTTCGGTTTCCGCGGCTGGTTCGTCCACCTGACCGTGAACGCCCACCGGCGCTTCGGGGGCCGGCACGGTCGTGGTCGTCGTCGCGGTGCTGGGAGCCGATGTCGAGACTTCGCCCGATGAGGAGGATCCACTCGACGTTTCTCCCTGCGCGGCCGCGCCACTCAGTGCGAGCAACACCAGCGCGAGCACTCCCGCGAGAGCGCTCCCCCGTGCGAGCTGTCCACGCACCAACCGCGAACGGGGTGGGAGACGGTGGCTGTCGCGTGGCGGGGTCATCGATCAGTTGCCGAGCAGGTAGTTGAGCAGCAGTCCGCCGGCTTCGGTGCTTTCGCTTGGCGGCGTGTAGTAGGTGGTGCCGGCGCTCGCTCCTCCGACGGGCTGCGCGACGGCGGACGGGAGGCTCGCACCGCCACCGGCCGCGGGGCTCCCGGCCGCTTCGGAGCCGGGATACTCGGACGTCGCCTGCGACAGCGTGGCGCCCTTGAGCATCGCCTCCACCCTCGCCATCGCCAGCGTCGTGTCGCTCGCCTGCGCGCTTGCCGCCTGTGCGCTCGTGCTCCCCGCGCCGGTGCCGACGTTGAAGTTCGCGTTGCATTCGGCGAAGGGCGCGGTTTTGTAGCCGCTGCATGTCTTTGCGACCGCGACCGCGCGGGCGAAGTGGCCGAGCGAGTCGTAGCCGTTGACGTCACCCGAGCCCATGAAGATGAAGTCGAGCAGGCGCTCGATGCCGCCGGTCGAGCGCAGGTTGGAGAAGAGTTCGGAGAAGCTCTTGGCGAACGGCTTCGCCGCGCTGCCGAGCGACTCGATGTGGGTCAGCAGCGGCTGGGTGCCGACGAGCGCTTTGCCGATCTTCCCCGAGGAGGCGCCGAGGCTCTTGAAGAACTGGGTCGCGCTCGCCGCGAACGGCCCGATGTTGTGGAACGTGCGGTTGATGCCCGGCGCCGCGACGCCGAAGTCGGTGAAGGTCGGGATCGACTGTTCGGCGAACGCTTCGAGGTGCTTGAGATAGGGGCGGAGCTCGCGCAGGAAGGTCGGGAATTCGTGCAGGTTGGTGGCCAGCGCGGCGCCGTGGCGAGCGGTCGCTTCGGCGACGGTGCTGCTCTGCGCGAAGAATTCGGAGAACTGCTTGCGTTCGCGCACGAGCGGCACCAGCGCCCGGTTGCCTTCTACGGCGAGGTTGCCCAGCACCTTGTTCTCCGACGCGAGGATCCCGAACACCTTTTCCAGTTCCCGCAGCGCCGGGTTGGAGCGGTGCAGGATCGCGCTGAGGTCGCTGCCGCGACCGGCGAGGCCGGTGCCGAGTTCGTTGAGGATGATCGTCAGGCGTTGGTTCTCGGGCAGGTGGCCGATGTCGCTGAGCAGGTCGACGCCGACCGGGCTGGAGGTGTTGGTGACCGGCAGGAGATACTGGCCCGCGCCTTCCCGCCCAGACGGAATCCGGTGCAGCGGCGGCGGCAGCGGCGCCCCTTCCGCGCGCGCCTGGGTGGGCAGGCAGTCGATGTACTTCTCGCCGATCAGCGCCTGCGGTTCGATCGTGCAGGTGGCGTCGGTGCGGAAATTCTGGAAGCCCGGGTTTTCGATGTTCAGCGTGACGGCCGCCTTGCCGTTGGGGGTCGGCGTGACGGTGCCCACCGTGCCGACCTTGACGCCGTCGATCTTGACGTTCTCGCTGTTGACGAGGTTGCCGGCGTCGTCGAAGATCGCGCGCACCGTGTAGCCGCCGTTGGAGCCTCCGGCCGCGGTGGCGAGCAACGTCGCGACGATCGCCGCGGCGACGCACAGGCCGCCGGCGATCGCCGCTGCCGCTCCGCTCCTGCTCGCCCCGAAGGCCCGCTTCCTCACAGCTGCCCCAATCTCCTTGTCCAAACAGCGAGCAGGCGCCCCACCCGATAGGGGACCCGCTCGCTCCAGTTGAGCGCCCGCCTCCCCGGGCGGGCGCTCATCGCTTGCGGTCTACCTGTTCGCCACCTTTTCCCGGTAGACCTACCGCTACTTCCTTTTCTTTTTCGGGCAGGGGGCCTTGTATGTCTTTTCAACGGTTTCGCCGCTCTCGAATTTGACTTCGGCCTTCAGCGGGAACCCGCCCTTGGGGCACTTGTTGGGCAGCGTGATGTAGGAGACGGTCTTGCCGTTCTTCTTGTACGTCGAGCCGACCTTGAGGTCCACCGCTTCGGTCGAGACGGCCGCCGCGCCCGGCACCGATTCGACAAGCGGGATTTCCGACTCGAACTCATAGGCGTACAGCCCACTGGCGGGGTGAATCGTCCCGCCGACGTAGACCTGCGCCGAGATCGGCGAGGGGGCGTTGGCGTAGAAGATCAGTTCGCCGTTGGGCGCGAAGAAGGCCTGCACGGTGCCTTTCTCTTTGATCGCTTCGCCGGCGATCGTGTCCGACGCTTCGACCGACCCGAGGGAGCTGGCCTGCGACTTCTTCGGGCAGGCTTCCGGGCCCTTCACTTCGAGCGTGCTCAGCGTGCACGTGACGAACCCGGCGCTGTGCAGCTTCACGCCCGCCGGCGCGAACACGTTGACGCCTCGCAGCTGCGAGGGCGCGTCTCCGGTCACTTCTTTGCCGCGGATCGTGAATTCGAATTCGACCGCCGCGGGCGCGCCAAGGATGTCGCCACTGCCCGGAACACCCTTGAGCGGGACCGGCACGGCTTTGAGCGTCACTTCGGGCGCCGCGGAAGCGACGGCTGGCGAGATGGCCAGTACTCCGGCGCCTGCGACGGCAAGGCCGAGCAGCGCCCTGCGGGTGGATGCCATGCGCATCATCAGCTTCTCTCTCCTCTGTACGTTTATGTAGACAGGTCGCCTCGATCCGGGTAGCTCCGAGCCGTTGCTGGCTCGGCGACATCGAGATCCCCGGAGCCTCGCGACTCGGAGAACGTGGCGATTCTTACTACAACTCTACCCGTCGCGGCCGATGGCTTCAAGTTCGAGCGAACGGATACCGTTGTCGCCCCGCTTTTTGGTCACAGTTGAAAATCCGATCCCAAGCGACGCATATCCCCACAGTCCGAACTCTTGTCGCACTGGCGACAATGCTCAACCTAAAGTAGAGGGTTAGAATTGGCCCGCTACACGCCTCGTGACCGGCGGGTGGTTTCATACAGGTTCCATTCCCTTCAGGAGGAGACCGATGGACTTCCAACCCAGCGCCCGCTGCCTCGACTTCAAAGCGCGCCTCACAGCCTTCGTGGACGAGCACGTCCTCCCAGCCGAGCCCGTGTACGAGCGCCAACTGCGCGAGTCCGGAGGGGCGGGCGGGGCGGGCGGGGCGGGCAGGACCAGCGGGGGCGGGACCGGCGGGGCGGGCGGGACCCCAATCCAACCGCCGATCATGGAGGAGCTCAAGGCCGGGGCACGCGAGCGGGGGCTGTGGAACATGTTCCTGCCCGACCCCGAGCACGGCGCCGGGCTCTCCAACAGCGACTACGCCCCGCTCGCCGAGATCCTCGGGCACAGCCACATCGCCTCGGAGGCGTGCAACTGCTCGGCGCCCGACACCGGCAACATGGAGGTGCTGCACCTGTTCGCGACCGAGGAGCAGCGCGAACGGTGGCTGGAGCCGCTGCTGGCCGGGGAGATCCGCTCGGCGTTCGCGATGACCGAGCCCGACGTGGCCTCCTCGGACGCGACCAACATCGCGCTGCGGATCGAGCGCGACGGCGATCAGTACGTGCTCAACGGGCGCAAGTGGTGGATCTCCGGTGTGTTGCACCCTCACTGCAGGGTGATGATCGTGATGGGCAAGACGCGGGTCGACGGCCCGCGGCACGCCCAGCAGAGCATGGTGCTCGTGCCGCTCGACACCCCTGGCGTGCGCGTGGTGCGCGGGCTGCCGGTGTTCGGCTACCAAGACCACGAGGGCCACGCCGAAATCCTCTTCGAGGAGGTGCGAGTCCCCGCCGCCAACCTGATCGCCGGCGAGGGCGAGGGCTTCATGATCGCCCAGGCGCGCCTCGGGCCAGGGCGCATCCACCACTGCATGCGCTCGCTCGGCGCCGCCGAGCGAGCCCTGGAGGCGATGTGCGCCCGCGCGGTGGCGCGCGTCACCTTCGGGGAGCCGCTCGCGGCGCGCGCCAACATCCAGGATTGGATCGCCGAGTCACGGATCGAGATCGAGATGGCGCGCCTGCTCACGCTCAAGGCGGCCTGGCTGATGGACACCGTCGGCAACCGCCAGGCGCGCACCGAGATCGCCGCGATCAAGGTCGCCGCGCCCAACATCGCGCTGAAGGTGATCGACCGCGCGATCCAGGTGCACGGCGGCGGCGGCGTCAGCGACGACTTCCCGCTCGCGTGGATGTACGCCCATCTGCGTACGCTGCGCCTCGCCGACGGCCCCGACGAGGTCCACAAGCGCTCGATCGCCCGCCACGAGCTCGCCTCCCACCTGCCGCAGGGGTGAGCGCCCCCGCGGCACTCGGGCGGGCGGGTGGTGGACGGAGTGGGACGATGCCATGTAAGGAACCGGCCGCGGGCGGATGCGATGGACACAGTCGGTGTGTATAGATATTTTTCGGCCCCAAACCCTTTACAAAATGAAGTGGTGGGGGCCGAAAAGAAAGACATTCCCCCACCCCCACCAGCCCATCGGCCGGCGCGCCACCACCCCGCGGCGCGGTGGGTGGGCGCCGCGGCAAGACGTCTAGCGGCCCGGCTACGCGCCTCGATACCAGGTGCCGCCGTGAAGCTGGGGAACGGCCTGCTGACGCTCGCCGCCGGGCTGGCCGCCGCGATCCCCGTGATCAGCGCGACCGTCAAGGCGGTGCAGGCAGGCTGGGTGCCCGTGGCCGACCGCGGGATCATCGCCACCCGCGCCCACGACGTCTTCACCTCGCACGCCCCGCTGGTCGGCCAGTACTCATTGGCTGGCGAAGTGACTGGCCGCGTAACCCACTCGCTCGGGCCGATGCTCTTCTGGCTGCTTGCCCCCACGGCCTACAACGGCGCCGATGTCGGCATGACCGTGACGATGGGCGCGTTCAACACGCTCTGCATCCTCGGCACCGTCGCGCTCGCCCGCCGGCGCGGGGGCCGCGTGCTGATGGTGATGACCGCTGTGGCGATCGCGCTGATGTGCCAGTCGCTGGCGGCGGAGACCTTCCACGACGTGTGGAACCCCTCCGCCGGGCTGTTCCCCTTCACACTGCTGATCTTCCTCTGCTGGTCGCTCGCCTGCGGGGACCACCGATTGCTACCGCTCACGGTGCTCGTTGCTAGCTTCACGGTGCAGACGCATCTCACCTACCTCCCCCCCACCCTCGCGCTGCTCGCCGTCGGGCTCGGCGGCCTCGCGGCGGGGGGGATCGGGAGGCGGCGTCGCGGAGCGCCCAGCCCACGGCGTCGCACTTTGCTCGGGTGGGGCTTCGCGACCGTGCTGGTGGCTGCGTTGTGCTGGAGCGCAACGATCGACGGGCAGCTCACCGAACATCCCGGCAACCTCACACTGGTGCTCGAAAGCGCGACCGCGCAGAAGGCCACGCTCGGCGACGAAGTGGGGTGGCACGCCGTGGTGCACGCGGTGGGAATCGTCCCCTGGTGGTTGCAAACCCCAAAGAGCCGCTGGCAGCGCAAGTACGAAGTCCGCTCCAAGCCCTCCACGCTCGCGACCAATTCGACGATCGCGATGCTCGCCGCGCTTGCGCTGGTGGCGCTCATCGCGTTGGCGAGACGCCGCCGCGACGTGGCGACGCTGGCGCTGAGCGCGCTCGTGCTGTGCCCCGCCTTGGCATCGGTCGCGGCCTCCACTCCCACCCCGCGGCGGCTGTCGGCGACGCTCGGCTACACGATGTGGTGGGGCTCGCAGGCAGGCATGGTGGTGTGGCTTGCGCTCGCGTGGGTGCTGGCGCTGGTGCTGGCGTGGGCGTTGCGCAAAGCGGTGCGCCGTATGCCCCATCCCGCAGGCCTCAGCGTCGCGCTCGGCTCGATGCTCCTCACGCTCGCGGGGATCGGCGGAGCCGCGGCCGTGGGCAACGCGGTCGCGGCACAGGCCACACCCGACGAACACGCCACCCTCTACAAGCCGATCAAAGCGATCGACGCGCGCCTCGCGCGGCTGGTGCCCCGCGGCGGCAGCGTCGTGCTGGAGGGCGTGCTGGACGGAGCCACCGAACCGATCAAACCGTCGCTGCGCTACTTCCTCGTCGCGCGCGGCACCCGCGTGCTGGCCCCAGGGTCGTATCTGCGATTGGGCAGCTGGTATGAGCTCTACAAACGCCCCTACCGCGAAGCGATCTACCTCAGCGACGTCCCCCGCTCGCCGGTGAAGCACGTGCCGCTGGCGTTCGATGTCAGCTTCCGCGAAGGGGCGAAGATGAACACGGTGTACGTGTGGATCTCGCACCGGCCGGGACGGTGAATCTCCGCTGGACGGGACGGCGAAACTCCGCCAGCCCGGCGTCAGCTGCACCTACGCGGCCGGGACGATTAGCCCGTTCGCGCCAGTGGAGCACAGCGGGCTGATCGATCTTAGACCCGTGAGCTCGCCGAGCGGATCGAATGGCCGCCTGTCACGTAGGCGTCAGCTCGGGCAGGGTCAGCTGCCGCTCGTAGGGCCCCCGGCCGGTGAGGCACACCGCCCCACAGCGCGCCGCCAAAGCGAGTGCATCGGGCACCGCAAGACCCGCACCAAGGCCGTAGGTGAGCCCCGCGGCAAAGGAGTCGCCGCAGCCGTAGGAGTCCACCGGCGCGCCAGGCGGCGGGACGGCGTTCCACGTGCCCGACCCACCGGAACGCTTCCTGTAGGAGCCACCCCGCGCAGCGTCGGTGAGCACAACCAGCTCGGCATCCGCCTGCGCGCGAATGGCCTCCTCGCGCTCGATCGCATCCTCGCCGCTGAGCACCAACACATCGAGCGGGACGCCGTGACCGAGGGCGTGAAGCGCGCGCGGGCTGGCGACCAGCACACGCGCCGCACGCGCCGCACGTAACGCGCCCACGTCGCCGGCGGTGAAGTACACAGCGTCCATCTCCGCGAGCGTGCTCCACGGAAGAACCTGCGCGTCCTCCCCCACCGGCTCCAGGCGTGCTCCGAAGGTGGTGATCGTGCGCTCCCGGGAGTCATCCACCAGCGTCACGGCGCTCCTGGTGGGCTCCTCGCGCGGTGCGGCCATCACGTGCACGCCGAGCTCGCTCAGACGCGCCGCCGAGCGGCGGCCGTGCTCATCCTCGCCGAGGGCGGTGAAGAGCGTCGCCTCGCCCGTCAGCCGCGCCAGCTGCACCGCCGCGACCGCCCCGCCGCCGGCAGGCTCCTCGAAGGGATCGCGGGCGTGCACCACATCGCCGGCGCAGGGTATGTGGGGCACACGTGCGAAGCGCACCCACTCGACGTGTCCCACCACCGCCACCCGCGGCGCGTGTGCTTGCATGCGCCGCAGTCTTCCACAGGCGCACGCTGGCGTAGGGCCTCCTGCCCTCGCGACCCAGCCCATGCCACTACTCCCGCGCGAGCGCGAGCAGCTTGGTGACCGTGTTCCAGTTGCGCGCGGTGGCGACCACCCCGAAGCGTTTCTCGAAGAAGGCATGGGAGAGCTTGATCGTGCGCACCCCTTCGGGACACCACACGTAGATCTCGCGCTCCCCGAAACCGAAGAGGTCGGGCTCGAAGTCAACCGGGTCGAGCTCCCGCAACCGCTCGGGGTCGGGTGAAGCGGAGAGGAAGGTGACGAGCAGCCGCGATGGCTCGGCGACCGCCTCAGGCAGCGGGTTGGCGCTGACCACCCGCTCAAGCTCCTCGGCGGTGCGCACCAGCACGCGCACACCCAGGCCAAGCGATCGCGCAAGCTGGCCTTCGATCTCACGCGCCGCCTGCTCGGGGGGCGTGCCGGCGGCGCTGAACACGGCGTTGCCGCTCTGCAGGTGAGTGCGTACGTCACCGTAGCCAAGCTCCTGCATCAGCTCGCGCAGGTGAGCCATCGGCACCCTGTTGTGGCCCCCCACATTCACGCCACGCAGCAGCGCGATCTGGCGCAGGGCCCGCTCGCCGTCAGCGTTGCTCGCACACATAGCGACACCGTAGCGACCCCGGTCGCGTACCGGCCGCCGCGCCACACACACCAGCCGCGAGAGCGAGGCACGGTTTCGGCGGGCATCGGGGCAGTGCCATACGGGGGTGAGCGGCCGCTGCGACCCATACACTCCCAAACACGTGAATCTGTGGGTACCGGATCGTCCGGGGCACGAGGCCATCGGCGAGCTGCCCGAGGGCGTGATGCTCAACCGCATCCCCCGCGAGGGTGAGTTGCCACCCGCAGCAAGCGACGCGGAGTTCCTGGTGCCCGGTGGGAGCGACTCGCGGATCGCCGAGCTGCTGCCCCGGATGCGTGCGCTGCGTGTGATCCAGACGCTGTCGGCCGGCGTGGACCAGCTGCTGCCGATCGTCCCTGCCGGCGTGACCTTGTGCGACGCCGCGGGAACGCGCGACACGGCCGTCGCGGAGTGGGTGGTGGCGGCAATCCTCGCCTCGGGGAAGCGGCTGCCGGAGCTGCGCGACAGCCAGCGCGAGCACCGCTGGGAGCGCCAGGGATCCCACGAGCTTGCGGGCGCCACCGTGATGATCCTTGGGTATGGAGCGATCGGCGCGGCCACCGAGCGGCGGCTCGTCCCGTTCGACGTCGAGCTGATTCGCGTGGCGCGGCGCGCACGTGCGGGGGTGCACGCGGTGGAGGACCTCGGCGGGTTGCTGGCGCGCGCCGACGTGGTGGTTGTGCTGCTGCCGCTCACCCCCGAGACCACCGGACTGCTGAATGCCGACCTGCTCGCACGCCTGCGCCCCGGCGCGCTACTGGTCAACGCCGCGCGCGGGCCGATCCTCGACACGCAGGCGCTGCGGCAGCTGCTGCAGGCCGAACGGATCAGAGCCGCGCTGGACGTGACCGACCCCGAGCCACTGCCGCCCGGCGACCCCCTGTGGGACGCTCCAGGAGTGCTGATCACCCCCCACCTCGCCGGCGACACGCCAGCCGCGGAGCGGCGCGCGTGGGCGCTGGTCGGCGAGCAGGTGCGCCGCTACCTACACGGAGCGCCGCTGGCAAACGTCGTCAGGCACGGCTACTGAGCTCGGCCAGCAGCGCACCGACCGCGCGCTCGTCCAGCTGGGCGCCCGCGACCCGGCGCAGCTCCTCGCCTGCCTCCTCAGGCGTGCGCGCCGGGCGGTAGGGGCGCGTCGTCACAATCGCGTCGTAGGTGTCGCACGCGGAGATGATGCGCGCCGCGAGCGGGATCGCCTCGCCGGAGAGGCCGTCGGGGTAGCCGCCCCCGTCCCAGCGCTCGTGGGAGGCGCGCACGGCGGGGGCGAGGTGCGCGAAGGCCGGGATGCGCCCGACCAGTTCGCCACCGACGGCGGCGTGGCTGCGCATCACCACCCACTCCTCCTCGGTGAGCGAGCCGGGCTTCAGCAGGATCTCGGAGGGCACGGCGATCTTGCCGATGTCGTGCAGCATCGCCGCGTAGCGAACGTCGCGCGCCTGCGCACGGGTGAGCCCAATGCGCAGCGCCACGCGCTCGGAGAGATCGGCGACGTCCTCGCCGTGGCAGGCGGTGTAGTCGTCCTTCGCTTCCACGGTGGAGGTGAGCGCCGCCAGGGTGGTGGTGAAAGTGCGCTCGAGGTCGGCGACCAAGCCGGCACGGTGGACGGCAGCACCGAGGGCGGCGGCGACCGCCTCCACGAGCACCGCGTGGGCCTGGCCGAAGGCGGAGGGGGCGACCGCCTCGATGTTGAGCACTCCCCACACGGTGCCATCGACGAAGATCGGTGCGCTCAGCTCCGAGCGCGGGTCGGTGGAGGGATCGCGCGCAATGTAGTCGGGATCCATGCCGGTGTCATGCACGAGCGACGTGGTGCCGGAGCGGGCGACGCGCCCGTTGACGCCCTCGTGTACCGGTTGCTCGACGAGCAGAAACTCGGTCATCACCTCAGCGAGCGGCCCGGCGCTGGCGATCAGCCGCAGCATCCCGTCGCGATCGAGGCGCTGGATCGCGGCGAGGTAGAAGGAGAACGTGCAGTGCAGCTCGTCCACCACCAGGCGCGCCATCTCCTCGACCTCCTGCACAGCGGCCAGACGCGCGGTGAGCTGCGAGGCTACCCGTAGCTGCGCGCGCAGGTAGGCGAGCTCGCCGGCGCCGGCGAGCTTCTGCACACGCTCATCAGCGCGTTGGCGGCGCAGCGCCTCGGCGCGGCGCTCGCGCTCGCGCGTGCCGGCGGGGCCAGAGGATCGCCGCTCCGCGGATGGTACGGAGAGCTCGGGCATTTGCGGACGCATCGGCCGCATTTCTTCTGTGCTTGAGGAGATCTCTGTGACTGTCCAGTCATAGAGTCGGCGATTGCTCCATCCGTCGAAGGTGGTGGGCCCGCCCGAGCGGGAAAATCCCGTGGTGAGCTCAGCGCTGAGCACGCCCGCTGCCACCGGCTATCGCCCGCGTGCGCCGTTCCTCGACGAGCTGTTCGAAGTCGACGGGACGCCGCGTCCAGCGGCGGCCGCGCTGGTGCGCGAGCTCGAGCGCCTCGGGCCCGAGGGCCTGCTGGAGGCGGGCAGGCGCCGCGACGCGGTGTTTATGCAGCAGGGGATCACATTCGAGACTGGCGGCGAGGGCGACGGATACGACCCCGCCCACCCCGGCAAGGAACGACCGTTTCCGCTGGATCTCGTGCCGCGCGTGTTGAGCGGCGAGGAATGGCGCGAGATCAAGCGCGGCCTCGCGCAGCGCATCCGCGCGCTCAACCACTTCGTCGACGACGTCTACCACGCCCGCGAGATCGTGCGCGAGGGCCTCGTGCCGTGGCGGCTGGTCGCTGGCTGCCCGCACTTCGCGCGCGCGGTGCACGGCATCAGGCCCCCGGGCGGCGTGTATACGCACGTGGCGGGCTGCGATCTGGTGCGCCACAGCGACGGCGCGTGGAAGGTGATCGAGGACAACGTGCGAATCCCCTCGGGCATCTCCTACGTGTTGGAGAACCGCGCCGCGATGGCGCAGCTGGTGCCCGAGCTGTTCGCCTCCTACCGCGTGCGCCCGGTCGACCACTACCCCCAGCTGCTGCTGAGCGCGCTGCGCTCGGTGGCGCCGTCGGCGGAGAGCGAGGCGACGGTCGTCGTGTGGACGCCGGGGCCGGCCAACCCCGCCTACTTCGAGCACGCCTTCCTCGCCCGGCAGATGGGCGTCGAGCTGGTGGAGGCCTCCGATCTGGTGGTGCGCGACGACGTCCTGTACATGCGCACCACCCGCGGCCTGGAGCGCGTACACGCGGTGTACCGGCGCCTGGACGACGACTTCGTCGACCCGCTGGAGTTCCGCCCCGACTCGCTGCTGGGGGTGCCCGGTCTGGTGCGGGCCTACCGCGCCGGCAGCGTGGCGATCGCCAACGCGTTCGGTACCGGAGTCGCGGACGACAAGGCGATCTACCGCTTCGTCCCGGAGATGATCCGCTTCTATCTGGCGGAGGAGCCGATCCTCGAGAACGTGCGCACCTACCTGCTGTCAGACCCGGATGTGCTGGAGCACGTGCTCGGGCGCATCGAGCAGCTGGTGGTGAAGCCGACGGGCGAGTCGGGGGGGCGCGGCGTGCTGATCGGCCCGCACGCCGAGGAGCAGGAGCTGGAGCGGATGAAGGAGGTGATCCGCGCGCACCCCGAACGGTGGATCGCACAGGACCTGGTGCGCCTCTCGACCGTCCCCACCGTGGACGGGGAGGGCGGACTGCGGCCCTGTCATGTGGATCTGCGGCCGTTCGCCGTGTTCGGCGAGCACATCGACATCGTCCCCGGCGGCCTCACGCGGGTGGCGCTGGAGGAGGGGTCGATGATCGTCAACTCCTCGCGGGGTGGCGGCTCGAAGGACACGTGGGTGCTGCAGGACGGCGACGACGCCGACCAGGCAGGGCCGACGATCGCCGACACGCAGCCACCGGCGCTGCCGGACCTGCGCTACGGCGCGTGGACCGGCCAGCAGCAGCAGCAGCAGCAGGAGGAGGAGGAGCAGGAGGAGCAGGATCAGGAGTCCCCAAGCTGATGCTCGCCAGGATCGCCCACGAGCTTTACTGGCTGGGACGCAACCTGGCGCGCGCCGAGTTCACCGCGCGCGCGGTCGAGGCGGTGTTCCAGGCCGAGCTGCAGGGCACCTCCGACCGCGTGCCGGGCGTCAGCTTCGGCTCGCACGGGCTGCTGGCGATGCTCGGCGACACGGAGCTCGAAGGCGGGGTGGGCGGCCAGGCGCTGGGCGGCCTGACGCTCGACGCGCGGCGGCCGGGCTCGATGCTGGCGAGCGTTGAGCGAGCGCGCGAGGGGGCACGTACGGTGCGCGACGTGATCAGTGCGGAGATGTGGGAGGCGATCAACACGACCGCGCTCGGGCTGCGCGGCGGGATGGATTGGGGCCCGCCCACCCGGGCGGGATTCGAGACCGCGGCCCCGGCCGGCCCCTACCTCGCCTCGCAGTACGTCAAGCAGCGCACGGCGCTGATCTGGGGCGTGGCCGACCGCTCGATGTTGCGCGATGAAGCGAAGTGCTTCCTCGATGCCGGGGGCATGATCGAGGTAGCGGACATGGTGCTGCGGATGCTGCGCATCGCATTGCCGCCGGGCGAGACCACCCCCGGCGACGGGCACGCGCTGATCTTGCTGCAGGCGGTGGGCGGCTTCCACGCTTACCTGCGGGCGGTGACCGCGCCGCCCAACGCCCAGCCGGTGGCCCGCTTTCTGCTGTTCGAGCGCGCCTACCCCGACAGCGTGGCGGCGTGTGTGGACACGCTGCACGAGGTGTTCACCGCCGCCGACGCGGGGCCGCGCAACTCCAAGCCGGTACTGCGCGTCAGCCGCCTGGCGGCCGACCTGGACTTCCAGCGCCGCACACTGCCCGAAGGGGCGGAGCTAACCGGGATCTGCGAGCGCACCCAACAAGAGCTCGCCCGCCTCGACCAGGACGTGGCGGAGCGTTACTTCGCGGGGGCGACCCCAGCGGGAGAGAGACGATGACCAGGGACTGCGCGCGCGGTCAGAGGATGGGCGAGGTGTGATGTTTATTTTTCGGTCCCCAACCCTTCATTTTGTGAAGTGGTGGGCTCGGGGAGATGTATATGTTTTGGACCCCAATCCTTCATTTTGTGAAGGGTTGGGGTCGTTTTGAAATGACATCTTCCCCCCCACCCCACTCCCCCGACGCATGACCGCATCATGCACTTCGCCATTCGCTACCTGACCGAGTACCGCTACGGCGCCCCCGTGACGGACAACCTCAACGCGCTGCGAGTGCGCCCGGCGACGACCTCATCGCAGCGCTGCGATGAGTTCCACACGCGCATCGACCCCGAGGCACGCGTCAGCCGCCACCTCGACTACTTCGGCACCGAGGTATTGGAGTTCGGCGTCCCCACCGACCACGACCGTCTGACGATCGATATGCGCGCGCGGGTCGTGACCTCTGAGCCCTCAACTCCTCCGGAGGGCTCGTGGGCGAGCCTGCAGAGCGACTCCTATCAGGCCGCCGCGGGCGAGTTCGCGCTGCCGTGGCAGGACCATCCCGCGATCGAGGGCCTGCGGGAATTGGACGAGCAGCTCGACGCCGCCAGCCCGCTGCAGGCAGTGCAGCAGCTGTGCCAACTGGTGCCCGACCGCTTCGAGTACCGGCCGGGAGTCACCTACGTCGGCTCGAGCGTCACCGACCTGCTGGAGGCCGGCGCGGGGGTGTGCCAGGACTTCGTGCACCTCTCGCTGGTGCTGCTGCGCCGGCGTGGGATCGCCGCGCGCTACGTGTCAGGCTACCTGTGGGTGGCGCCGGCGGACGGGAGCGGGGACTCGGTAGAGGTGGACACCCACGCCTGGCTGGAGGTGCTGCTGCCCGGAGATTCGAGTCCACCGGCCCACGGCGAGCCAGCGTGGGTCGGGGCCGATCCCACCAACCGCCGCCTCGCGGGCGAGACCCACGTGAAGATCGGGCACGGTCGTTTCTACGCCGACGTACCACCCGTGAAGGGCCTCTACCTCGGTGGCGCGACCTCGCAGCTGAATGTCGCGGTGAGTATGTCGCGCCTCGACCCGCAGACGGGGGCACGAGCGTGAGGCGACCACTGCCCTCATCGCGAGATCAGACCAGTAGTTTTCCCCTGTCCGTATGCAGTACCGTTGGCGCGGTGACTGCCCTGGCCCAACCGGCGACGTTGGCGGATCACGCCGCGGGCGGGGGGCCCCAGGACGACCCGCGCGTATGGCGCGAGCAGCTCGTCCCCTATGCCAAGGCCAACCGCCCACGGGCGCTGTTGTGCCTCGCCACATCGGTCGCGCCGTATCTCGGTCTGTCGGTCGCGATGTACCTGCTGCTCGGAGTGTCCTACCTGCTGACACTGGTCCTCATCGTCCCCACCGCGATCTTCCTGGTGCGCACGTTCATCGTCTTCCATGACTGCACGCACGGGTCCTTCCTGCAGTCAAGGCGCGCCAACGCGTGGCTGGGCATCGCCACGGGCCTATTGCTGTACTCGCCCTTCGTCCGCTGGCGCCACGACCATGCGGTCCACCATGCGAGCTCCGGCGATCTCGATCGCCGCGGTACCGGCGACGTCCGCACGCTGACGGTCGCGGAATACCGCGCCTTGCCGTGGCGCGGCCGGCTGGGCTACCGCCTGCTGCGCAACCCACTCATCATGTTCGGTTTCGGACCGATCGTCGCGATGATCGTCGGGCCGCGCATCGTCGCTCGCAACGCCCGCCCGCGCATGCGCCGCAGCGTGCTCGCCACCGACCTGGCGCTCGCCGCGATTGTGGGCCTGCTCTGCGCGACGATCGGCTGGCGCGACTACCTGCTCGTGGCCGGCCCACCGGCTCTGCTCGCCGGTTCGATCGGCATCTGGCTGTTCTACGTCCAGCACCAGTTCGAGGACGCCTACTGGGAGAGCGGCGAGGACTGGGACTATCGGGATGCCGCACTGCGGGGCAGCTCATATCTGAAGCTCTCGGCACCGCTGCGCTTCTGCACCGGGAGCATCGGCTACCACCACGTCCATCACCTGAATGCGCGCATCCCCAATTACAACTTGCGTCGGGCGCACGATGAGAACGCGATCTTCCAGGCGGTGCCAACGCTCCACCTCTGGGACGCCGTGCGCGCCGTCGCGCTCAAGCTGTGGGACGAGGACCGCGAACGCCTGGTTACGTTCGCCGAGGCGCGCGAGTGCGACGTGGCAATTGACGCGCGCGCGGCGTAGGCGGACTCGGTTGCTCAACTCCACCCGCCGGCGGAGCCATCGCTTGCCGTTATGGGATAGGCACACCTGATCGACTGATGGCGCCCATGGGCGCGGTCACGAGACCCTGGGTCAAACCTCGGCGTCGCCGGTAGCGCCACGGTGGTGTTTGGCCTGCCGCTTGGCCTTACGGGCGGCCGACTGCTCAGAGCTCTTCTCGCGTGCCTCGGTGTAGGACTGCTTGACGAGCGTCTTGCCCCCGGACCAGCCGAAGGCGCGGACGAGCAGCACGATCGCCAAGAAGATGCTCCAGGCCGTGATCACCAGCTGCTGTGCGACGGAGTAGGCAGTCGCGTTGGTCGAGCTGGTGATGCCCTTCAGCGAGAGGACGTTGAATCCCTGGACGACACCCGCGCCGCCCGGGGTCACCGAGGTCATGTTGGCCATCGAGTTGCCCGCCACCACACGCATCAGGATGTGGAAGCTCACGGGGATGTTGTAGGCCGCCAAGAACACCGCGATGATGCCAAGCATCGCGAGCCAACTGAGCGTCTCCGGGAGCAGAACGCCTGTGAGGTAATGCCGCGGGTGTACGAGGATCTGACCTCCGACCTGTGCCTGCTCCCACCAGCGCTTGATCCGCTTGCTAAGCACCTGTGCAACCAGGAACAGGAGCGCCGCGACTCCTGCGAGGAGGATGATGGCGGCCCACGGATGCGAGTCCACGAAGCCGAGCTGGAGGTCGAAGGAACCGCCAACGCTGAGGAACAGATACAAATATCCGGCGGCTCCGATCAGGCTGTAGAAGATTTTCTGGACCACGTAGCCGGCCAGCACACCGGCGAAGCTGGCCGCGGCGATTATCGTGGTGAACATCAGCAGCATCACGAGCGTTCCGAGGTTGGCGGGCAGAACGCAGTTGAGGGCCACGGCGGCGGCGTAGCAGGCGAGTACCTGCATCCACCTGACGCCCGAGTCGGGATAGGCGAAGCGAAGGATCGAGTACCAGGCGTATGCCGTCATGGTGGTCTGAATCGTGATCAGCGCGATCGCCGCCAGCAGGTAGCCGATGGAGATAGTCGTGATGGCGCTCCAGATGTGTTTCAGCCACGTGCTGATGTCCCAGCCGAACAGCGTGGCGGCGGCGGCGATGACCACGATGACCAGCCCGCCGATCAGGATTGGCTTGAAGTGAACCCGCCCGCGCACGGGGGCAAGTGCCTGCTGGCTCGCCGTCGCCACCGGTGGATCTTACGGGTGATCGCGCGTACCGCAGCCGACCGGGTGGCGAGAGGCACCTTTCACAAGGTCGTTTCCTGCCCCGGCGCCAGGATTCGGACCTCGACGTGTGGGGCTAATCGTGCGAGGTGCTCGGCAAACCGGCGCGGCGGGTCGTCGAGCCGTGTCCCGCGGCGACGCACGAAACCAATCGGCAGCAGGGTCCCCCAGTGGATCGGGATGGCCAGCCGAGGCTGCAGCAAACAGGCCGCCTCCGCGGCCTCGAGCGGGTCCATGTGTCCCGGGCCAAGCGTCGGCCCCCATCCCCCGACGGGTAGCAGCGCGACGTCCAGTCGCGGTGACAGGCTTGACATCTCCGAGAAGCGCTCGGTGTCTCCCGCGAAGTAGATCGCGCGCTGGCCGTGTACGAGGAAGCCCACCGTCTCGGCGTGCGGGCCGCCCACGCGGCGCCCGTCGTGACGTGCTTCCACCGCGGTGATCGCGAGCGTACCCACCTTCGCCGCCTCGCCCACAGCCAGCTCGCTCACCGCTGTAAAGCCCTGACGGCGCAGCCACGCACCGGCGCCGGCCGGCACCAGCAGCGGCAGATCGCGGCCCAGCAGCTGCAGCGAGGCCAGGTCGAGGTGATCGTGATGCAGGTGTGAGATCAACACGGCATCCAGGCCGGCGATCAGCGTCCTGTCGACCGGTGGGGTCTGGCGACGCAGGTGCGCGACACGCGAACGCAGCAGCGGATCGGTCAGCAGACGAGCTCCGTCCAACTCGATCAGGACGGTGGCGTGCCCCAGGAAAACGATACGGTCCCCGGCCGTGTCTACGCGAGCGCCCATAACCGCGCCGTCGGCCATAGGCGAGAAGGTAGCAACGAGATGAGCTCGGCAACCGATCGACGCGACTCCCGGCAACGCGCGAGCAAGTTGCGTCGGCTCCTCGGGTTTGCGATCCGGGTCGTGATCATGCTCGCGGTCCAAGCCCTGGCGCTCGTGGCGATCACAGCGCTGCTGTCCGCGACCGACGCGCTTTCCCTCGGCGCGGCGATGCTCGTCGCCGCCGCGATGGCGCTCATCAACGCGGTCTTGTGGCCGATCGTCATACGCCTGACATTGCCCCTGACGATCGTCACTTTCGGGCTGGGCTCGCTCGCCATCAGTGCCGGAACGGTGGCGCTCGCCTTTTACTGGGTCGACGGAAGGACGCCGCTGTTCTGGGTGGACCTGGTGATCGCGTTCGCGCTGGCTGTTGTGTCGATGCTCGTGGCGCCGCTGCTCGACGTCGATGGGGACGCCCTGCACCTGCGCGTGGTGAGGCGACGCGTGCGAGGCAGACGCCGCCGCGAGCGCAGCGATGTCCCGGGCGTGATCCTGTTCGAGATCGACGGTCTGGGAGAGGGAGTACTGCTGGAGGCAATACGCGATGGATACGCGCCGACGATCGCGCGCTGGCTGTCAGATGGCTCACACCGCATGCAGGGCTGGGAGTGCGACCTCTCCTCCCAGACGGGCGCAAGCCAGGCGGGGCTGCTGCTCGGGAGCAACTGGGACATGCCCGCCTTCCGCTGGTATGAGAAGGAGTCCGGCCGAACGCTCGTCTCCAATCATCCCGCCGACGCAGCCGAGATCGAGCGTCGCCGTGCGACGGACGACGGCCTGCTGGCCGCCGCGGGGACAAGTCGCGGGAACATGTTCTCGGGCGGCGCTCCGCGGTGCACGGCGACGATGAGCGTCATCCGCGACCGCTCCCGCTCGAAGGCTGGGGATCTGTTCGCGTACTTCTCCGATCCCTACGGATTCCTGCGTACGATCGCGCTGTCGCTCGCCGACATCGCGTACGAGCGACGCGCCGCTGCCCGCCAGCGCCGCAGCGGAGCGGAGCGGGTCGCGCGAGGTGGCACGTACCCACTCATCCGGGCGGCGATCACGGTGGTGATGCGCGATCTCGTCACGGCTCTGCTGATTGCGGACATCGTCGAGGGCGTGCCCGTCAGCTACGCCACGTTCGTCGGCTATGACGAGGTCGCGCACCACTCGGGGATTCGCGAGCCCGACGCGCTGGCGGTGCTCCAGCGCCACGATCGCCAGCTCGCGCGCCTAGAGCGCGCAACGGAACAGTCGCCTCGCCCGTATCACCTCGTCGTCCTCTCAGACCACGGCCAGACTCAGGGCGCGCCGTTTGCGCAGCGCTATGGGGAGACGCTGCAGGAGCTCGTGCGCGGGGCGCTCGAGCAAGGCGACGTGTACGCCCCGGCAGCGATCGACGAGGCCTGGGGTGACCTCGGCGCCGTGCTGGCCGACGCACGCCAAGAGCCCAACGTCGGGGGGCGCGCGCTGGCGCGCGCCACGCGCGGCAGGTCGGTCGAGGGCACCGTCGCGCTGGGACCCAACCGCGAGGCCCTGGCGCAGCACAGCACGCCCGATCGGGCGGCGCGGGAGGAGCAGGCCGTTGTGCTGGCCTCCGGTTGCCTCGGGCTCGTCTACCTACCGCTCAGCAAAGAGCGGCTGACAGCCGAGCAGATTGCGGAGAGCCACCCGCGCTTGCTGGACACCCTCGCCGCCCATCCCGGAATCGGCTTCGTGATGGTGCGAACGCGCGCAGAGGGCGCCATCGTGATCGGCGGGGCCGGGCGCCGGCGCCTTCAGGACGACGCCGTCGAGGGCGAGGACCCGCTGGCGTGCTTTGACCGTACGGCCGCCGACCATCTGCGCCGCCATGACAGCTTTCCTCACTGCCCCGACATACTCGTCAACAGCATGTACGATCCGGACGCCGACGAGGTGGCCCCGTTCGAGGAGTTCATGGGCTCCCACGGCGGCCTCGGCGGGCCGCAGACCAGACCCTTTGCGGTGGTGCCGACGACCTGGAGCGAGCCGGCCGCGCCAATCGTGGGCGTGGAAGCGATGCATGGCGCGCTGCGCAACTGGCTGACACAGACGCACGGCGGCGTCAGATAAGAACGAGTCCGCCAACCCGTCAAACTTGTCGATTTGCCGCCCCGGCCCCCCGATCAAGGAGCAGGTGCCGGCCGGTACTTTGCGGCAACCACCAGGGCTCAGCTCAGCTCAGGGAATCGGCTGTCTGCACGACGAAGCCCTCGCGTCGCGCAGCACTAGCGAGCCGCTCGTCAAGCGTCACAATATTCAGCGATGCAGGTAGACCCTCTGAGGCAATGACGGCCGCTGCGAGTTGCAGCGAGTCTGCGCCACGAAGTGGGTGTACCCGAAGAAGCCGGCGTGCGGCGCCTCGTAGGGCAGCAGTTGGCTGCACCTCGTTCCAGCTCTCAGCGAGCCGATCCAGGCGCTCAAACGCGGTGGTGATCGCTGTGTCCGTCAACGCTCCTTCCCGCTCCAGCTTGGAGAGCGCAGAAGTGCACTCGACGTCAGTCGCCCACCAAACGCACATCACCGGATCCTGTGCGGCGCTCGCCAACAAACCATCGGTACTCGCCTCGGCAACGATCAGCGGGACGATCGCCGAGCTGTCCCAGAACCTCAACGGCCCTCGCGCCTCTCTTCGATCAGCGCCGCAACAGCGCCAGCTGAAGCCTTCGGGCTCGGCGGGCTCGTAGCCAGCAGCTCAGCCACGGGTGGCTTAAGAGCCGCGCGGACTGCTCCGACGCGCTCAAGCCGCGCGATCCTTCCATCAGCGTCGGGAGAGGCACGGATCGCAGACTCCAGCCGCGCGACTGGAGTTCCCCGGTCCATGATCAGCACAGACTCACCAGCGCGCACCTGATCGATAAGCGCACTGAACCCGTTCTTTGCTTCGGTAATTGTCGCAACAACCATCAGAGCTAGAGTAGCGTTGTTGCCATAGCTATTCAAGCTTCTATGGAGACTTAGGGAAAGAAGATCAAACCCTCGCACCCGGGTTGAAGCTTTGCGGCAGGCACTGCGTGACTACGCGGTCATGCGGGCTGCCACAGCTCGACCCGATTGCCCTCAGGATCGGCGACCCAGCGGAATCGACCGACACCCTCCATGTCCTGCGTCTCTTCGGCTACCTTCGCTCCCTTGGCCCGCAATTGCGCGAGCATCGCATCCAGGTCGCGGACCCGGAAGTTGAGCATGGTTTGCTGGGCGCGGGAACCGAAGTAGTCGGTCTCGGACTCGAACGCCGCAAACACCGTCGGCCCTGCTCTCTGACGCCACAGACCGTTGTCGTCGGCGTCCAAACCGAGACAATCGCGGTACCACGCGCTCAGAGCCGCCGGGTCGGCGGCCCTGACAAAGTACCCACCGATTCCAAGCACACGTTGCATGGCGCTATCTTCCCAGGACGGCGATTGCCACGACCGACGGGCAACATCCCCAAGGCCTTCGGAGGAACGGGTTGAGCGATACGAGCACCGGGTGCGGCAAGGTCGTGGTGAACAGGTGTATGTCGCTTGACGGCTTCATCGCCGCTGCCGGCCATCTGATGGACTGGGGTGCTGGTCGCCAGCTCGGTGACTTCGTCGGGCCGGACGAGTTCCGCGAGATCGCCGCGGCCACCGGCGCCATGCTCGTCGGCCGGCAGACCTCCGACGTCGGAGACAGGATGGAGGCCGAGAAGCCGGGCAGTGTCGACTACCCCTTTTCCGGACCCGTATTCGTACTCACCCATCGGCCACCCAAGCCACCGAATCCGGGCATCACGTACCTCACCGGTGACATCGGGGACGCGGTCGCCACGGCGCGCAGCGCCGCGGGCGGCAAGAACCTGGAGATCCTCGGCGCCGATGTAGCCGCCCAGTGCCTGCAGCGGGGCCTGGTCGACGAGATCCTGGTGTACGTACTGCCGGTACTGCTCGGCGACGGCATCCGATTCTCCCCGCCGAGCCTCCCCCAGATCGACCTGGAACCGGTCAGCGCCACGCGGTCGGGCAGCGTCACCATCCTCCGGTTTCGAGTCGTGGGCGCGAACCCACGCAACGTTCTCGCCGTGAGTGAGTCGCGGGAGCAACGCCGGGCCTGACGCAGGTATCAGTGGCCCGGCTCTGCCGCCGGATCGACGATAACCACACCTGAGGCAGCAAAGTCGCGTCGGTTGAGGGTCACGACCGCCAAATCGTGCGCCAGCGCAGTCGCAGCAATGAGGCTGTCCTTGATCGGCATTGCCCGCCCTTCCGCGCGAAGCGTGGTAAGCAGCTCGGCCCAACGCATACCTGTCGAGGTCTCCCACGGGATGCACTGCAACCTCTGTACACCCTCCTCGAACCAGCGCTCCAGCCGGCTTCGGCGACGACCGTGCGGAAGCAGCAGGATGCCGAAACGGATCTCACCCAGGATGATCGGGTCGACAGCGACCTCGGGCTCGTTCTGCCCAAGCCACTCGACAACACACTCGTCCGGGGCGGGCTTGGTCGCCTCCGAGAGGACATTCGCGTCAACCAGAAAGCGCGCCAATGCAATCAGCTAAAGCGAGTCCGTTGACTCCGACTCGATCTCTACGAACCAGCCGTCATCCGGACACGACCGCAGCCACTCGACCAAACCACGGTTCGGCGGCGGCGTCAGCCGGGTGAGCCGGTACTCATCAGGGGCAACTCGGTCGACCTCGAACTCCTCCCCCGCCTTGATGCCATCCGCAGCACGAAGCTCCGCGGGGAGAACGATCTGGCCCTTCGTGGAGATAGTGGTGCGCATGTGCGTAAGATAGCATCTTACTGACGCAGTATCGACCTTCGTAAGGTCCGTCATGAGCGTGACGCGCGACGCTACTAAAGCCGAATGTCGAGCAGCGCCGCGCGATCATCGCCGAGCAGTCCGAGCTATGCGACCGGATGGCGCTGCGCCTGCTGCTCGACTACGGGCTGCGCAAGGGCGCGCTCCAAGCCGTTCGGTTCAAGCACTTCGACCATCAGCGCCGCCGCCTGACGATCTTTACGAAGGGCCAGAAGGTCCGCGAACTGCCCATCCCCCATCCGCCGTTCTGGCTGGACCTCGAACGACACATCCTCGAAGTCGAGGCCAAGCCGGATCACTACCTGATGCCCCGCATGAAGGGCAACGGGGCGAAGACGACCAGCAACCCGACAAAGCCGATGGGCATCTACGGCATGCACTCGTGGTGGTACAGACGATTCGCGCGATTCCCGATCGCGGCTCGGGATGTCCTAGGTATGTCCCATAAGTGCTCATATATGTACGAATATGCGCAAATATGTCCACGGATGTCCTATCATGTCGCTATTGGTAAAGGTTGGGTCGTGGCTGTCCGATGCTTGTCGTGTTGATTGTTTGATGAAGGAGCCTTTGAGATGCCTGCTGTTGCCGTACGCCCGCTGCTGCTGACCGTCTCGCAGGCGGCATCACTGCTCCGCGTCAGCGACCGAACCATTCGCCGGTGGATCAAAGCGGAGCAGATTCCATTCCTCAGGCTCCCGAGTGGGGAGTATCGGATCCCGCAGGGTGCGCTACTGGCATCGCTGCGCGGCACCTATGACCTCGCAGGCGAGCTAGAGCAACTCGAAGCGAAGCACGGCCATCTCTCTGAGGAGCAGATTGCCGCGGCGCTCGACGCCGACGCCTAGCCAGCCTGGCGCTCGTCCAGAGCAGCGCGTAAATTTCGCCGCTTGCCACTGGTGGCCGTTGATACGAGCGTCGCGCTTCCCGCCAGCCTGAGGGCGGCCAGCGTGCCGCGCAAGCTGTGGGTGCTGCTCGCCTACGGAGGCCTCGCCTACGAGGCCGAGCATCGACGGCTCGATCTGGACGCGCTCCGAGAGGAAAGCGAGGCTGTCGGCGGGACGCTCGGCGGCCTCGACGCCGCCGAGGCGTTGATCGCCGATGCCCAGGAGCGTCAGGCGGCGCTCGCGGAGCTGCTGCCCTACGGCACCCCCGAGGACTGGGTGGCAGTTGGGTCGCGCCCACTGTTCGATGAGTACGAGCGGAAGGTGCGAGAGATCGGAACGCGATTTGACCCGAACCTCGACGCCGAGGACGCGCAACGTCTGCGTCGACAGATGGAGGCGATCTGCGTGGCCGCGGCGCCCCCGTTCCCGCCCGATCAGATTCCCGCGTTCACCAGCGACCCGGACGATGACCCGATCGTCTACGGCGCGCTGCTGGCGGAGGCGGACTACCTCGTCAGCGACGACAAACACATCGTGCCGGGGAAAGAACCGCGCGAGTACGAACACGAGGACCGCAGATTGCTGGCGACCCCATTCGGCTATCTCATCTCGGATCTGATGCCAGACATCGATTGGGAGGGGATTCACGGCTCGCTGCTCGCCACGGCGCTGGCGGCGCCGCGGACTGGTGCGTGATGTGCGCGCCCAGGCGCAGGCGCATCACCGCAGGGCAAGGGCGAACCGGCGCGATGTGCCGTCGTCGCGTCGGGACGGATGAGGTTAGAAGGCTCCGGCGCGCCTGAGCAGCGAGCGGTCCAAAATCGCCTCGGCGGTGTGCCGGTCGAGCCGGAGGGTCCTCACCGCTCTCCAGAGCTCCCACGGCATATCGACGCCGAAGGCGTCTGTGGCGAGGTGGTACAGATCGCCCTCTCCCTCCAGATAGAGCGACGCCACATCGCGGCCTGGTTCGCGCGGCTGCCTTAGAGCGCGCACGTCGTCGGGAAGCGCCCGGCGCAGCGCCGCGCAGAACTCATCCCTGCTCCTCGCAGTCGCGCAGGTAGTAGGTCACCCCCATCCCGTCGATCGTACAGCCGCAGTCGGGAGACCAGGCAAAGGGCTGAAACCACTCGCCCATGTCGGTTCAGTCGGTTTGCGTCTGGCGGTGGTGCGGTGTCTCGCCGGGAGCGTCGACGGGTTGGCTTCCATAGCGTCGCGGATAACAGTCTCCGCTTCTCAGCGTGGATCTCGAGCTTGGCAGATGGGGGGGCCGAGGCGCCGCGCGGAGCGAGGCGCCACGCCGGGCGCACCGCCCCCGAACAGGCGCTTCGCCGAACATACGCTGCCGACGTACGCAACGTACGCAAGCCTGCGCACGTTGTGCGTACGCTGCGCTCGATCCGGCCCGCAAATCGACGGTTTTTCTTCTCAGCGTTTCGCACCGTCGAGGGCCGCGAAACCCCTGCAAAGGGGCCAAGTTCCGTACCCGTTCAGTTGGTCGCCGCTCAGTTGAGTAGCGGCGCTGGATCGCCGCGTGCGTGGGCGCTGATCGCGTCGGCGAGGTAGGCGAACAGGGAGCGTCCTTGCAGCCGGCAGGTGGTGTGCGCGGAGAGCAGCCTCGCGACGCGCTGCTCGCCGTCTTCGGACTGGCTGCCGAGGCAGAGCTTGCGGTAGATGACCGCAGAGCGCAGCGCGCGCTCAGCGTGGTTGTTGGTCGGCTCAACCCCGGCGTGCTTTGCGAAGGTCCACAGCGCCGGCCAGGCCTTCAGGAGGTTTCTGGCCATGCCGCGGCAGCGCTTGTTGCGCGCCTGTTTGGTCGCGTAGGAGTGGATGATCGGCTCATACTGTCGCCGTAGCGAGCGAACTGTGCGCTTCAGCTCGCGGCGCTCGCCGGTGTGCTGGAAGACCTCCCAGGCCCAGAAGACGCGCTCGCACAGCGCAAGGCCCGTCTCGCCGAACTCCTTCTCTGCGGCGAGCCCTTCAGCGTGCGCGGTGAAGTCCCGTCGCAGGTGCGCCCAGCAGAGCTGGCGGCGTGCGAGCGGCAGGTGCGCATAGGCCCACCAGCCCTCGGAGGTGACGATCGCTTTGGTGTCAGCCAGGAGCCGCTTGGCGTGATCCTCGTGGCGGTCGCGCTCAATCTGAAAGTAGGCATGGCTGGTATCGAACAGGCCCCACAACGCGCGGCGCTCACCGGCCGTTCTCCAGCCGGTCTCGTCCATGTTCAGCGCTGGCGAGCAGCGCAGGCACTCCAGCAGATCCGTGTGCGGATCGCATAGCGCGGTCGCCGTACGGCCGACGATCGCATCGACCGTGCCCGAACTGATCCGGGCGCCGAACAGCTCTTCTGTGAGCTCCACCGCATCCTCACGCGAGACGCGGTTTCTGACCGACAGCGTGCTCACCGAGGCTTCAAGGCGCGAGCCGAAGGAGCTTCTGGCCACCTCCTCGGGCAGCTCAGCGCGTGTGCGCCTAGCGCAGTCGGGGCAACGCAGCCGCTGGGCGCAGTACTCGATCACGCGAACGGTGATCGGCGGCAGCTCTTCGACCTGGTGGCGTGCCGGCTCGCCCACGGGGCTGCGCTCATCACCCGAGAACACATGGCCACAGAGGCAGCGCTCGGGCCAATGCTCGATCACCTCGTCCACCGCCCACGCCCCCAACAACGGACGACCGTGTCCCTCGTGCCCGTCCTGGGCGCCTTGTTTGCGACCCGAGGGGTCCTTGCTGCGCCTGGGCGTGCTTGGCGGATCCGAACTCGGCGAGCGCGAGGAGTTACGCGAGCCCTTCTTCAGCTCGCGCTCGAGCTTCTCCACCCGCGCTTCGAGCCGCTGGATGCGACGATCCATCCGCAGCAAGACCTCGACGACGACCTCCCGTCCAGCGTCATAGATCGCCTCCGCCTCAGCACACTCCACCCATAGAAATTCGACACGCCGGGATTATATCCCCCAGACCGACTGAACGGGTACCAAGTTCGCATCACTTCGCCCCTTCGCTTCAGTGGGCGGGACCGGACAACAGTCGAACCAGGGTCTTGGTTCGACCTTCGTCAAGATAGTGGAGAGGACCGTACGTTGCGCAAACCCCGCGGTCGTGCGGGCGTCTCTGTTGAGCCTGGCGTAGAGCCAGCCCAACAATGAGCCAGCATCGGCTACGCTCCCCCCGTGAGGCGTCGGTGGTGGACCTACGGCCGCGTGCTGAGCAGTGTTCTAGGGTTGGTCGGTGCCATCGTTGGGTGGGCGTCCGCCTCCGTGCCGGCGGTCGCCGTTGCAGGCCTCGTGATCGTCTATGTCCTGATGGCGCTTGTCGCGGGACCGTTGGGCCGCGCGCTCGGATTTCCGCCATATCGCCCAGACGAGGCGTACACCGTGACGCTCGACCGCTGGCGCAACGAACGCAAGGTCGTCGAGCTGGCGAAGCTCGGTCACAAGGATGGCTGACATCGACATCGAGCGCCGCCTGCGGGAGGCTGGCCGAGACTTCATCGAGGCACACCGGAAGGCTGAAGTCGCTATCAGTGAAGCCGCAACGGCCGGGATGCCCCCGGAGCCGATCGCGCGTGTCAGCGGGCTCTCCCCAGAGACAGTTGCGGCCTTCCTGCGGCAGCTCGGCCAAGCGCCGAAGCCGCCGAAGGACGGACGCTAACGACTAGCGTTCCGAGGACTTGCACTCAGTGAAAGATGACCGTACGTTGCGCAAACCTCATCATGCGGGCGGAGCCCTGAGCTTGTAGCGCGACGATCATGACGGGGGCGGCGGATACGCTTCCGTGCCGCCATGAGCGCTCCGGAGCCCCTACCCCGCGACGTCCTCGGCCATGCACGCGCGTACGTACGGGTCGATCAGCAGACCTTCGTCGGGCTGCCAGAGCTCGGCGAGGCGGTCCGTGCATTTCAGCCGGTTCCGAACCCCGCAGGCCAAAGCGCCGCCGAATGGCTGACTGAGCGAGCGTTGCGCCAGCCGCAGGAGGCCACCGTGCGTCTACGCCTCAGCCACGGCAAGGTCACAGGCGTCTACGCGCTCTGTGCCGCACAGATCGCGCTCAGCAGCGAGGAGCGCGCCCAACTCGGCGGCGTGCATTACCGCACGCAGCCGGCGATCCTACTCGCGCAGTTCGCGCGAGCAGCCGAGACGCCGGGTATCGGCGAGGAGATGCTTCGGCACGCTGACAACAGCGCACGTCGCGCGCTGCGCTACGTTGGCGCCACGGTGCTGGTGGCCGATCCATTCGACCAGGACACCGCCGAGATGTGGCGTGAGCGCTTTGGCTTTCAGGACTCCGAGCAACCGGTGCCCGGCAACCGCCGGCTACGTCGCCAGTGGCTCAGCCTTCAGCAGTAGTCGGCGCCTTCGGCTTCCAGTTCAGCCAACAGCTTGTCGGCGCCGTCGTGAAACGCGTGCACGCGAGGATCGCGACGGGAGCGCTCCAGATCCTGCTCGTCGATCACGACCACTGCCTGGTCGAGAACGTCATGCAGCTTGTCCCTGTCGAGCGATGTAGCCACAGCGTCAGGGTACCGCAACGGCCCGCCCCCAACCGACCTGCGCGTGACCTTGCGACCTGGAACCCCGCACGCCTCCGAAGCATCAACTCCGCCTTACTCGTAGTCGCCGAGCTGAAGCGGCCCCCGCCGCGCCATGAGCGACGGGTCTCCTTCGGCGACTGCGATCTCCCTCTTTGAGCTTTGAGCGTCAACAGCAAGACCAACATCCAGCCGACCTACCGCATCACGCCAGGGGTTTGTGCAACGTCCGAAAAAGTGGAGACGGTGGGTTCGACGGATGCGAAATTCTCGCCGGATCTGGCTTGCGGATTAGGTTTTCGGGCTTCTGGATGGGTTGGGCTTGCGTACGTTTTGCTTACGCTCTTTTAGGTGATGAAGCGGTGGATGGCCTCGTTGGCGTGGTCCTGAAACGACGGGTTGGCCAGGTCAGGGAAGATGTCCGTTTGGTCGATCGCGGGACCCTTAAGCGTGTTGGCCGCGCTGGCGTAGAACACGCCGCTGGGCAGGGTCGGGTCGGTGACGCCGTCGACCAGTCGCTTCGCGCCCACGTCAAGCTTGTGGGCGAGACCAGGAAGGCGGGGCATGACGTACTTGGCCGCTATCCGCAGCGGCAACGCCAAGTCATCGGGTGCTTGAGTGCCGGTGGTGTTGCCGGGGCTCACGCTAATGAATCGCCGGTCGGGGTATAGGCGGGCCAGGTAGGCCATCCACAGGATGCCGATCAACTTGGCCTGCCCATAGGCCAAATTGACGTCAGGCTTGCCACCGGCGAAGTAGCTACCGTCGATGACGGTGGCGAGCTCGTCAGCGGATTGTGAGTCAAACGACGGCCGCTTGAACCCCATTTTCGGGATTCCCCTGGCTGCCTCGCTTCCGGCGAAGACCGCAACCTCGCCAAGCCGATCCTCGGCCAGTAGCGCCTCGAGGAGCACGACGTGACCAAGAACGTTCTGCGCGAACATGTAAGTGGCCCCGTCGGCGGTCAAGTGCATGGGCGTCTTGCCGCCCATTCCACCGGCGTTCATGACCAGCGCGTCGAGCGAGCCATCAATGCCCGCCACGCCGGCGCGGACCGAACCGGGGTCGGATACGTCCATGAGAACGATGTCGAAGATGCCCCGGCCAGTCTCCGCCTCGAGCTCGGCCTTTGCCGTCGCCGCCCGGTCTTGATTCCGGCACGCTAGGTAGATGCGGGCCGTCTCGGGGCGCGTTGCCAGTTGCCGGGCGATCTCTTTGCCGAGACCGACGTTGGCGCCGGTTATCAACACGGTCTTTTCTGCGGTGGTTTGCATTTGAGTGCTTGGCTCCTTGGATACAGACATGGCGATTGGTGATCCGGTGTGCGGCTGTTCAGACTTCTGCGTCGCTTCGACGTTCGACGGACATGCCGCGATCCGCGTCTCTCAGATCGCGAGGCGGCCGCCGTCGACGGGGATGATCGCCCCGTTGATGTAGCCGGCCGACGGGGTGGCTAGGAACGTGATGACCTCGGACAGCTCGTGCACGTCAGCGATCCGGCCGAGCGGAATCGCCTTGGCGAACTCTTGGGCCATCGCCAACCTCGGCTCCAAGGAAGGGGTCAACGTCGGACCGGGAGCGACCGCGTTGACGCGGACGTTCTGCGGCCCGAATTCGGCAGCCCAAGCCTTGGTGAGCAGCTCGATCGCCGCACGCGACGCGCCGTAGGCACCTAAGCCTGGCTGGCCGTAGCTCGCGGCCATTGTTGAGACGTTGATGATCGACCCCCCGCCGCGGGCGGCGATCTTCGGGGCGAGCGCGGCGACGAGGAAGAACGGCGCCTTGACGTTGATCTGGAACAGCCCGTCGAACGCCGCCTCGTCGGTGTCAACCGTCGGCCCCATCGCCGCAACGCCTGCACAGTTGACAAGGACATCGATCTCGCCTGCTGCCTCGGCAACGCGGGCCACCTCGGACATCTCCGAGAAATCAGCGGCGATGAACTGCGCATCGTGCTCACCCGCCCGGATCTCCTCCACGGTGCTCGCGCCTCGGGTCTCGTCGCGGCCGGTGATGATCACGGACGCGCCCTTCTCGGCCATCGACAGTGCGACGGCGATACCCATCCCGGAGGTGCCACCGGTGATAAGGGCGGTCTTGCCTTGAAGTGACATGTGTCGCGTTCTCCCTCTAAGTGGTTGTCGGCTGTCGCGACCCTCGAAATGGATCGCGCGTTCCACTCTAACACGGAATGGATAGGACGATCCATTCCGTTGTTAGAATCCGCGATATGAACATGACGAGCCCCTCCGCTCGGGGACTGACGCGCAAGGGCCAGGAAACCCGTCAGCGCATCGTCGACGCTGCGGCCGGGTTGATCTTCAGGCAAGGCGTCGCCCACACGACGATCGAGGACGTACGCGCGGCGGCGGACGTCTCAAGCTCTCAGCTCTACCACTACTTCGAGGACAAGACGGCCTTGGTCTGGGCGGTGGTTGACCACCAGGCTGACACGATGGTCGGCGGCCAGGAGATGTTCGATTTCAGCACCCTGGAGGGCCTCCGAGCCTGGCGCGACTTCGTGATCGCGGCCCAGCGCGAGCACCACTGCAGCGGCGGCTGCCCAATCGGCTCTCTCGGAGGTCAGCTAGCCGAGACCGATCCCGACGCGAGAGCCCACGTCGCCGAGGGCTTCAAAAAATGGGAAGCCACAATCCAGAGCGGCCTCCGAGAGATGCGCGCCCGAGGCGAGCTCACGCCCGACTCCGACCCCGACACCCTCGCCCTCGCGCTGCTGGCCGCCCTGCAGGGCGGCCAGCTCCTCACTCAGATCAAACGCGACACCCAGCCGCTAGAGGCCGCGCTCGACGCAATGCTCGAACTGGTCGCCCGACTCAGATGCAGCAGCTCGTAGCGTACTGTCGAACGCTCGAGGCCCCACCGAGCCGCGAGCCCCGGGACCCGATCCGTTCGAGCGACCGTCCCTTAGCCGGCTTTCGCTCGGCGGCCGCCGCGGCCTCGCTCTACCGGCTGTTGCCGGCGCGGAAATACGCGATGTAGTCAGCGACCGAGCGTTCTAGGTCCCACTCCGGCAGGTAGCCGGTGTCCTCGTGCAGCCTGGTGATGTCGAGGTAGCTTGGCGGCACGCTGGAACCGGGATCCAGCTCGAGCTCGAAATCGGGCACGACGCCCTTGATCGCGGCGATCACCTCGGCGTTGGTGGTCATCCTGCCAGCGGCGACGTTGTAGGTGGCGTGCGTGAGCGTGTCGGCTGTCTGCAGTAGAGCGGTGGCTCGGCCGAGATCGTAGACGTAGCAGAGGTCCAAGCCGTCGTCGGCCTTGAGCCGCGCGGCCACGCCTGAGAGGTCAACGGGCGTGCCGGTGGCCGCGGCGTGGACAAACTGCGGCGCCGGGAAGGCGAAGTTCGGGAGGTGCCCGAGCGGTCCCCACGCCCCGCTGATGCGCAGGTGAATGATCTCCAGCCCGGTGGCCCCGGCCACGTGGTGGCCCAGCAGCTCGCTGACTCTCTTGAAGGTCGGGATTACGCGGCGCGGTCAGCGGCACCGGCAGATCCTCGCTCAGGGCGCCGGTGTTAGACAGACCGGCGTAGACGCCGATCGTGCTGGCCAGGCTCACACGCTTGACCCCCCACTCTTGGGCGACCTCAACGATATTGAAGAGTCCATCGAGTGCTTCGCGCGCGGCCGCCACCGGCGCCTCGTCCGGGTTGGGTGGCCAGGGCATCGAGCCGGCCATGTGGACGATTCCGGTGATCGCGTGGTCGCGGCCGATCGCGCGCAGGGCATCTAGGTTCTTGACATCGGCCTGCACGGCATCCACCGGTGAGCTGAAACGCCCGTCCCGGATCTCGGGACTGCGGCGCTGGACGAGAACGCACTCCTCGCCTGTGTCGAGCAGCGCCTGGACGGTGGCGCTACCGATGTGGCCGAGTCCTCCGGTAATCAAGATCATCATTGCCTCTCTCATCGTCGGTATGGCTGATCATCAGTATAGCTGACGATCAGCTTGGCGATACGCTTAGGGCGATGGAGACGAGGGGTGAAAACAGTTCAGCGACGACCCGGCGGCTGGCGTATCTGTTCAAGCACGTGGAGAGACTGATGTCTGAACTGCACGTCAAGGCGCTCGCGCCGTTCGATATCCACGCGCGCGATCTCGGGGTGCTGTTTGTGATCGACAGGTTCGAGCCGGCTTCGCAGCAGCAAGTGGCCCAACGCCTGGGCGTTGACCGCACGACGATGGTTGCCATCATCGACGCTCTCGAGGTGAAGGGCATCATCGCCCGCCACCCCGACGCCGAAGATCGCCGCCGCAACGTGGTCGAGTTGACGCCAGCCGGCCAGGAGATCCTCCGTCACGCGACCGCTGCGAGCGACGCGGCCGAGGCTCAGCTACTTGTTCCGCTCAGTCCTGAAGAGAGCAAGCAACTGCGTCATCTGCTCGCCCGGATCCTCGCCCGCTCCTGAGCACACCCTGACCGGGCGTGGTCGGCGCAGTGCCGTTACGATCGCCCACCCCTGCGATCGGGCTCAGAAGTCTAAAACGTGTAGCCGTTCAGTTGTCTTGGTTTCCATAACGAGGAGCGTGGCGGGGGGCGGCGAACTTTTGGGGTGTGGAGCGGGCGGAGGCTGAGGCGGTTTATGACTCCGGTCGTGATGCGTGCGTGGAGTTTTTGATGGGGCTGGTGGCGGCGCAGGGGCGGTTGGAGGAGCGCGTGCGGGTGCTCGAGGCCAAGGGCGCCGCGAGCTCGCGCAATAGCTCGGTCGCGCCGTCCGCGGACACATCGATCTCGCGTCAGGAGCGTCGTGCGCTGGCTAGAGCGAAGACGAAGGAGCTGCTCAAGAAGGATGGGGAGCGACGTAAGGCGGGCGGTCAGCCCGGTCATCGTGGCTCGGGGCGCGGATTGTTGGGTGAGGATCAGATGAGCGAGATCGTCGATCACTATCCGAGCGACTGCTCGGGCTGTGGGCGCGAGTTCACCGATGTGGAGAAGGTCCCGCGGTGGGGTGCCGGGCGCCATCAAGTCGCCGAGCTGCCCCCGGTCACCGTCGAGTACGTCGAGCATCGCACGCAGGTGCTGCGCTGCCCGGGGTGCAAGACGCGGACCCGTGGCACCCTGGGCGTCCTCGGGGAGTCCGCGTTCGGGCCGAACCTTCAGGCGGCGCTGGTAGCGCTGACCGTACGTAACCGGGTCTCCCGCCGCGATCTGAGCGAGCTCGCGGGCGAGCTCTTCGGGGTCAGGGTCTCCGTCGGCGCGATCGATGAGATCTGCCAGCGCGCCTGCGCACTATTGACCGGCCCTCATGAGCGGCTTGTGGCTGGGGTGCTGGGGTCTGGGGCGATCAACGTCGATGAGACGGGGTGGTACCTGGCCGGGGAGAACCGGTCGATGTGGGCCGCCGCTACCGCGAACGCGGCGATCTTCCGGATCGTGGCCGATCGTCATCGTGACCGGCTGATCGAGCTGCTCGGCCCCGACTTCCAGGGGATCGTGACCTCCGATCGCTGGTGGGCGTATGACCACCTGGACCCCGAGCAACGACAGGCATGCTGGTCACATCTACAGCGCGACTTTCGCTTCCACAGCGAAGGACTGGCCCTCCAAAAAGAGTTCGGGCAGGCCGGCCTCGAGTTGACCGACCGAATGTTCAATGCCTGGCACGCATTCGGCGAGCACCAAGACCGTGAGCGTCTGATCCTGGAGATGAAACCCATCCAGGACGAGTTCCTCGCGCTGCTCCAGCACGCCGGCAAGAAAAGCAAGCGCCACCGTCTGCACCGCCGCTTCGCTAACAACCTCCTAAAGATCTGGCCCGCGCTCTGGACGTTCCTGACCATCCCCGCCCTCACACCAACCAACAACGCCGCCGAGCGTGCACTCCGCGGACCAGTCATCCACCGCAAGCTCAGCCACGGAAACCAGTCCAACGCCGGCGAACGATTCACCGAGCGATCCCTCTCCGCCTCCGTCACCTGCCGACTACAACACCGCAGCCTCCTCGCCTACCTCCGCGACCTCCACGCCGCCCACCAAACCGGCGGCGCGCTCCCAGCCCTCCTCTGACCCCAAAACCAAGAGGACTGAACGGCTACTAAAACGTGCCCGTTTGCAGCCAAAATATGGAGACGGTGGGTTCGACGGGGGCGAACCCACACGCCGAAACGCCATCGCAGAGCCCATTCCGGCAGCTCATTCCGGCGCCATCGCGACCGTTCTGCGTACGTCGACGCACAGTGATCGCGTCCCCTGGAGCATCGGATCACACCCCCTTGGAGAATTGCGTGCGACGTGTCTTTCCGAGCAGGCTCGTGAGCCGCGACGCGATCAGCCGCGTGAGCACGCGCGGACCGGGGACGACGTGCAGGCCGAGCTGCCCGAACAGCGTGACCGAGTCCAGCTGGAACCAGTGCTCGGCGACCCGGCCGTCGACCATCCGGTTGATCTCCAGCCCGGAGAACTGGACCTTGCGGCCAGTCGGCGGGAGACCGCGGAAGGGGCCCGTGTGCGTGCCGGTGAACAGGATGCGCTGGGCGACCATCCGCTCGTCGGCAGACGAGTTCAAGCACCTCGAGCTGGAGGTCCGGGAAGCCTTCGACGAAGGCGCCGAGAAACCCGACCCAGGCGTCGCTGTCGAGCGCGGCGGCCTCGATGCTTTCGGGAGCATGTGCCACGTAGGCGGCGGTCCGAGCCGCGGCCTCCGCGACGTCGTCGCGGGCGTTGAACGCGTCGATCCATCCGAGCGCAACAGTCCTGTTGTGCTCGGCCGGCGCGTGACTGTTCGTCGTCTCAGTGCCCATGCTCGGCCCTCAGGCCGGGATGCCGGGAGGCCCGAGGATCTCGATCCCGTGCTCGGCGGCGGCCTGCAGCACGGGCGCCATGTCGGGCGGACCGGGCGGCACCGGCGGGATCTCAGCAACGGGAGCCGGGGTCCCCAGCGTGCGGATGAAACCCTCGAACCCGGCCGCCTGCGTGACCAGCAAGAAGCGAGCGTCCTCGGAGCTGACAACAAACGTATGTGGCACGTCGCGCGGCCCGAACACGAAGGAGCCAGCCGATGCGAGGACTGTCTGTCCGGCGACCCAGATCGTGAGCTCCCCCTCCAGGACGTAGAACCACTCGTCCTCATTGTGGTGGACGTGAAGCGGCGAGCCGCTGCCGCGCGGCGCGGTCTGCTCAGTCAGCAGCATGCGACCGCCGGTGTTGGCTCCGTCGGCCTTGATTGTCGTCAGCCCGCCGAAGAACCAGAAGTGGTCTCCCTCGCCGGGGCCAAGAGCGATCGGTGCGGGAGCGCCGTCTGGCACGGGCATTGCGGTGTCCACTGCGTTGATTGTGTTCATGGGCACACTCTGATCTCCACGAGCGGCATCAACCACCCCCCGCGCCGGGGGATCTTTCTTGCGCGGGTCGTGCGAGACTGGCCCGCGTGGGGTCGAAGGTCGAGCGGCTAGTCGAGGAGATCGATGTGCTCGGCTCGCGTGGGCTTGCCACGCGAGGAGTTCTTCGCCGAGCTCTCACCACGACTGCGCAAGGTCATCGACAACGACGCCAGCTGCTGGCACACGCTCGACCCCAGTACGCGGCTCCTCACCAGCGACGCGCCCGAGGGAGCTCGTCGAGCGAGGCGTGTTCACGCTCGAGGAGACGCCTGCGGCCGGAGAGCTGATCGTTCGCAGCGAGTACATGCTCGACGACGTCAACACCTTCGCCGGCCTCGCCACACGGCGGGTGCCCGTCGGCATCCTCGACGATGTCACCCGCGGTGATCCCCAGCGCAGCGCGCGCTATCGCGACCTGCTCCTGCCGGCCGACATCCCCCACGAGCTGCGCGCCGCCTTCGTCGTCCGCGGTCGGGTCTGGGGGGCGGTGCACATTGCCCGGCGCGCGAGCAGCGGCGCCTTCCGGCAGCGAGACGCCGACGCACTCGCTGCCCTCACGGGAGTGATCGGCCGTGGCATCCGCGCGTCGCTGCGCTTCGACGCTGCCCGCCGCCTCACCGGCATCGAGGCACCGGGAATGGTCGTTCTCGGCCCGCACGACGAGGTCGAGCTGATCACCCCTCCGGCTCGCGAGCTGCTCGCGTCGCTGCATCCCGGCGAGTCGGGATACACCGACGAGACGATCGCGACACCGGTCCTCGCGCTCGCGTCGTTCGTCCGCTCCGCGGCGGACGTCGCTCAGAGCGGCAGCAACGTCGTCATCGTGCCCGGCAACGAAGGTTGGGTGACGCTTCACGCCTCGCTTCCCGGACCGACCGGAGATGGGCGCGTCGCGGTCGTCCTCGAGCGGTCGACGGGCGCGCGTTCGGCAACCGTGCGCCTCGAGGCGTTCGGCGCAACTGCCCGCGAGCGCGAGGTCGCGACCCTGCTGGCCCGTGGCCTGTCCCGTGCCGAAATAGCGGAGACTCTCGTCGTCTCCCCGTACACCGTCGAGGACCACGTCAAGAACCTCTACGAGAAGCTCGGCGTCGCCTCGCGACAGGAGCTCGTCGCTCGGGTCTTCTTGGACGAGTATCTGCCCGAGGTGATGCGTCAGACGCCGCTGACTTCACGCGGGCGGTTCGCCCGTGCCTAGGGGCTGGCTGCGGACGTGACCCGGAAACCAGCCAATCCGTACGAACTCACGTGGCGTTGTCGACGGCCGTGACCGCAAAGCCCTCACGCCGCGCGGCGGCCGCCAGCCGCTCATCGAGGGTGACGATCTCCAGCGACGCCGGCTGGCCCTCGGCAGCGACGACGGCAGCGGCCAGCTGAAGCGCGTCAGCCGCGCGCAGCGCGTGCACACGGAGAAGGCGGCGAGCGGCGCTCCGCACCGCCATGACGGGCTGCACCTCATTCCAGCTTTCTGCCAACAGGTCCAAGCGCTCAAGGGCGCCGGTCGTCCCCGTGTCCGTCAACGCCCCCTCGCGTTCCAGCCTGGCGAGCGCGGACACACACTCGACCTCGGTCGCCCACCAGACACACATGACCGGGTCGTCCTCGGCGATCACCCGCATCCCGTCCGAGCTCGCCTCTGTGACGGTCAGCGGGATGATCGCCGAGCTGTCCCAGAACCTCACCTGCCGTCGCGCCTCTCGTCGAGGATCGCAGCCACGGCACTGGCGCCGGGTTGCAGGCGCGGAGCCTCCTTCGACAGCAGGTCGATAGCGGGCGGCTTGCGCGCAGCCCGGACGCTGCCGGCACGTTCCAGTCGGGCGACCCTTCCCTCGGCATCGGGGGCGGCGCTCACGGCGGACTCCAGGCGCGCGACCGGGGTTCCTCGATCGACGATCAGCACCGACTCGCCGCCACGCACCTGGTCGATCAGTGCGCTGAGGCGGTTCTTTGCTTCCGTGATCGTTGCCACGACCATAGAAGCTAGAATAGCCCGGATGAGCCAGCTATTCAAGCCCTTTATGGAGACGGCGGGAATCGAACCCGCGTCCGCAGTCGCGTGAAAAGGCGGCTTCTACGAGCGTAGCCGGCGCTCTGATCTCATCCCCTGCTCGCCTCGCCGGCGGGGTTGTGGGGGACCAGCTCCCTGAAGGTGTTCCCGGTTCGGCGAGAGCGGGCCTTGCCGGGTGAGCCTGCTATCTGATCCCAGTTATCCCCGCCGCAGGCTAACGGGGGCCGAGACCTCAGGCCTGGTTTTTAATCAGGCCGCGAGGGCGTACTCGTGTGAGTCCGCACTTATGGTTTTCCGGGTGATTTACGAGGCCTCCCGGAACCTCGGCTCGCCACCACCCCCACGAACCGACCGCGTCGAAGCCTGTCGTCCCCGGGGATGCTCTTGCCTGCCCAGTGTAGCGCCAGGGCGGCGGTCTGGTAGGGCCCAAAGAAAGAACGCCACACCGGACAGCGACCTCTGGTTGGAGTTCTGGAACTTCAACAAGACGACGCGGTTCCGGGCCACCTTTCGAGGAACCCGCTTCGGCTGACCTTGCGGCCCTCCGGCTTGGGTGGCGCGGCCTCACACCTCGTTGGCCTCGCTCTTTGGCGGCTCGGTTCCGCGTCTAGATCCAAGATACGCCCACCCCGCGAAGAATGCAAGAGCTTTCCATAACTCTTCTCGCATTCTCCGAAAAAAACGGACTGCCCCTCGTGAGCGCCGCGGGAGGACCCGCTGGCACGGCTGGAAAGGCCGTCAGCCGCGGCCGCAGGAGCCCCCTGACGATGCGCGGCCGCGGGGGCCCCATGACGACGCGGCCGGGGCCCCATGACGACGTCCAGACCCCCACAGACCTCGGTTTGGACTGCCACGAGCACGGCTCTTACCCGGCCCTTAGCGCGCCTGCGACAATGTAGATGCTATGGATGAGATCCCGGTCGTGTCCGCGACCTACCCGTCGCACAGCACCACCACGCTGAACGGCGTCCCCTTGACGCCCGCCGCCGCCCCCGCGAGCCCCGTTGATCGGAGCGGCCAGCCGTTTGGGCAGCAACGAGGCGGACTGCGCAAGCGGATCGGCAGCGCCTTCGCGGGACTGGCGGCGCTGATCGCGAAGTTCGGCGTCGTGCTGAAGGGACTGCTGGTGGCGCTGCCCAACGCGAAGATCTTCCTCACCGCGGGCACCGCGCTGATCTCCGTCGCCGCCTACTCGCTCTTCTGGGGGTGGGAGTTCGCCGCCGGCTTCGTGGTGCTCCTGTTCATCCACGAGATGGGCCACGTGATCGCGCTGCGCCGCGAGGGGATCAAGTCGAGCGCACCGATGTTCGTCCCCTTCATGGGCGCCCTCATCACCTCCAAGTCGCTCGGCGACAACGCGCTCGCCGAGGCGCGCGTCGGGCTGGCCGGCCCAATCCTCGGCAGTCTCGCCGCCGCGGCCGTCGCCGTCGCGGGGGAGTTGCTCCACAGCGACATGCTGATCGCTCTCGCCTACGTGGGCTTCCTGATCAACCTCTTCAACCTGCTGCCGATCGTGCCGCTCGACGGCGGCCGCGCGATGGCGGCGATGGCGCCATGGATGTGGTTCGTGGGCTTCGGCGCGCTGCTCGTGCTGCTGTTCTCGCTGCCCTCCAACCCCGTCCTGCTGATCATCGTGCTGTTTGGCGGCTTCGAACTCTACCGCCGCTGGAAGCTGCGCAAAACCCGCTCCCCGGCCCAGGAAGCGTATTACCGCGTCGCCCCCCACCACCGCCTGCTGGTCGGCATCGTCTACATCGGCCTCGCCGCGGGCCTCGCCTTCGGGATGGCCGAGACGCACATCCTCACCAGCTCCGGCCACAACTTCGGCCGGCTGTAGGCACGCCGCTGTAGACGCACTCAGCGTCTTGCGCGAGTAACCCTTTCCATATCCCGCTTCATCTCCCGCTCCTTGATCGCCTCGCGCTTGTCGTACAGGTCCTTGCCCTTCGCCAGCGCGATCTCGACCTTGGCGCGGCCGTCCTTGAAGTAGATCCTGGTCGGCACCAGCGTCAAGCCGCGCTCGCTCACCTTCGCCGCCAGCCGTTCGATCTCGCTCCGGTGTGCCAGCAGCCGGCGATCGCGCTCGGGCTCGTGGTTCTCGCGTGAGGCGGGAGCGTAGGGGGGGATGTGCACGCCGTGCAGCCACAGCTGCCCGTCGTGGATCGCCACATACCCCTCTTTCAGCTGCGCCCCCGACTCGCGCAGCGCCTTCACCTCGGTGCCACGCAACTCCATCCCGCACTCCAACCGCTCCAGCAGGTGGTAGCGGTGGGAGGCGTAGCGGTTGCTCGCCACATCCCCCGCCCCCACCTTGCGCTTGCCGCCTCGCGTCTTCGCCATCGTCCTCCGAGCCTACCGCCCGCGCGATGCCCGCTTTGCTGACCCGCGCGATATCGGCCCGCGCGATGTCGGCCCGCGCGATGCCCGCTCTGGTTTGCCGCCGGCGCCTGCCTCCTCCTCGCCGGTCGGTGCCAGGTCGAGATCCACCCGGCCGCGCCGCGGATCCACACGCCCGACCCGCACCGCGATCGGGTCGCCGAGGCGCAGCGTCATGCCCGAGCGCTCGCCCCGCAGCACGGTGCCCTGCTCGTTGAGCTCCCACCACTCGCGAGCGCTTGCGTTTGCCATCGCCTTCGCGAGGCGTCTCACCGGCAGCATCCCCTCGTAGCGGTAGCCGCCTGCCGTTTCGGCCGGCGGCCCCTCACCCTCGGCGCGCCCGAACGCGACGAACGCGCCCGCTCCGATCAGGCCGACAACCTCCCCTTGGAAGGTCTGCTCCAGACCCTGCTCCAACAGTTGGCGCTCCAGCGCGAAGCAGCGCACCACGTCGTCGCCGTCGCGCTCCAGCTGCATCGCTTCGCGCTCGCGCTGCGAGGTCCACTCGCCCAGCTCCACCAGGGTCTCCGCGCGTGGAGCGCGCTCGGGCCCGCCCAGCGTCGCGAGCAGCGCCCGGTGGCACACGAGGTCGGGGTAGCGGCGGATCGGCGAGGTGAAGTGGCAGTAGCACGCCGACCCCAACCCGGCGTGGCCGAGGTTGCGAGGGGAGTAGTACGCCTGCTGCAGCGCGCGCAGCACCAGCCCGGTCAGCGCCTGCCTGCCGCCCGTGGGCGTCGCCGTGGCGTCGCCGCTGCGAGCGCGGGCGATCGTGCGCTGGATGTGAGCCTCGACGAAGCGCGAGGCCTCCCCCACCAGTTCTGCCGCCTGCGCGGGGGACATCTGCACTCCCACGGCCGGGGTCGCCACACCCAGCGACGCCAGCTGCTCGACGAGGCGCTCCACGCTCGCGGCCCGTGGGCGCTCGTGCACGCGGTACAGACACGGCGCTTCCTTGCGCTGCAGCTCCCGCGCGACGGCCTCGTTGGCGGCGATCATCAGGTGCTCGATCAGGCGGTGCGACTCGGTTTGCACGCGCCCTTTGACGTCGCTCACTTCGCCGTGCTCGTCGAAGTCGAACTCCGGCTCCTCCGATTCCAGCGTGAGCGCCCCACCGTGGCGCAGACGCTCCAGCGCGAGCGCCGCCGACGCCTCTCTCGCCGCCGCCAAAGGTTGGGCCCACGGCTCGCGTGCCTCCTCGCGCCCCGCGAAGATCGCGTCCACGCGGTCGTAGTCGAGGCGCTCGTCGGAGCGGATGCGCGAGCGGTAGAAGGCCGTGCGCCGCACCTCGGCGCCGCGCAGCTCGAGCTCCACGGTCACCACCGCTCGATCCTTGCCGGGCAGCAGCGAACAGGCGTCGCTGGAGAGCGCCTCGGGGAGCATCGGCTCCACGGCGCCCGGCACGTACACGCTGGTGGCGCGCTCCCGTGCCTCCACGTCCACCGGCGAGCCCTCGCGCACGAAGGCACTCACGTCGGCGATGTGCACCCACACGGTGATCGTCCCGTCGTCCCCCCGCTGCGCGGAGATCGCGTCGTCGAAGTCGCGCGCGGTGACGGGGTCGATCGTGAACGTCGCCAGCTCCCGCAGGTCGCGTCGCGCCACGCCGCCCACCGCGATTCTCGGGCGCTCGCGTGCCGCTCGCGCCGCGCGCTCCACCCCGTCCTCGAAACGGCGCGCGAGGCCGCGGTCGCGCATCAGCTGCTCGATTGCCTCCTTTGCGCTCTCGCGCTGCTGCGGTGGCCACACCACGCGAGCCCCGCCCGACCCGCCATGCCGAGTGCCCTTTCCGCTTCGGCCGTCACCGCCGGCCTTGCCGTCCCGACCCCGCTTGCCGCCCCGACCGTCCCGGGGTTGGTGCGGCTTCACTTCACTTTGGCGGCGAGCGTTTCGAGCGCGACCGCGAGGCCATGGGGGGTGTCGATGAGCTTTGCCGCCACCTTCACTTCGGGGGCGATCCCGGCACCCTCGTGCACCCCCCCACCGCCGAGGTTGTGGCCGTTGGGAGTGAAGTACTCGCCGACGGTGATGTCCAGCGCGCCGCCATTGGCGAGCGACTGCTCCTCCTGGAAGACGCCCTTGCCGAACGTGTGCGTGCCCACCACGGTGGCGCGGTGGTGGTCCTGCAACGCACCCGTCAGGATCTCCGCCGCGGAGGCGGTGTTGCGGTCCACCAGCACCACCATCGGGATCGACGCCGGGATCGCGCCCCCCTGCGCCCGCAGCACCTGCGTTGGCTGCACGCGACCGCGCGTGGTGACGACGACCGCCCCGCGGTGCAGAAAGAGGGAGGCGATCAGCTGCGCCTCTTCCACCAGGCCGCCGGGGTTGGAGCGCAGGTCGAGCACCAGCCCGCGCGCGTGCTCCTGCTGCAGCTCGTGCTCCACCGCTTCCAGCACTTCCGCGTGCGCGCCGGCGCTGAACTCAGCGAGTGCCACCACGCCGAGAGGGATGCCGTGGACCTTGCGCGTTATCGAGGCCACCACCGGCTCGGAGATCGTGGCGCGCGTGAGGGTGACGGTGCGAAGCTTTGGTCGCCCGCCCACCCCTCGCCCGCCCGCCTGTCCCGTGGCGGCAGGTTCTTCCACGCGCAGCGTCACGTCGGTGTCGGGGGCCCCTTTGACGAGGCTGGTCGCCTCATCCTCCGGCAAGCCCGCGAGGCTGCGACCGTTGACCGCCACGATCAAGTCTTCCGGCTTCAGCCCAGCGCGCGCCGCGGGGGAAGAGTTGAAGACCTGCACGATCTGCAGCCCCTTGGAGTTGGGGTTGACCTCGACGCCGATGCCGCTGAAGCTGCCGGGATGGTCGAATTCGTTCAGTTCCTTGGCGGTGAGGTAGTGCGAGAAGGGGTCGTCGAGGCTGGCCACGGCGCCCGAGATCGAGGCGTTGGAGAGCTGCGATTCACCGATCGGGCGGTAGTACTCGCGATGGATCCTCGCCAGCGCTTCGTCCACCACGCGCGTGCCGCGATTGGCGACGAACGTGCGCTGCATGAACCCGGGCAGGTCTTCGGGGTGCCCGCCCCACCAGATGCCCGCCGCCACCAGCGCCAGCAGCAACACCACCACCGCGGCGAGCGCTGCCAGGAATGTCAGGGGTCCTCGGCGGGTGCTCATCGCCCCTCAGCCTACGAGGTTGCACCCCCTGAGCGCGGAGCAAGTCGAATAAGGTAGGGCAATGGCGAGCATCACCACCACCACGGTCCCCACCAACGGCCTGCCCGTCCACCGCGTGGAGGTGCCGGGCACGCGTGCGCTGACCGCGCTGGTGGCGTTCGACGCGGGCGCGCGCACCGAGCGTCCCGAGGAGAACGGGATGGCGCACTTCCTCGAGCACCTCGTGTTCAAGGGCGGCGAGAAGTACCCGACGTACACCGACGTCAACGAGACCGCCGAGCGGCTGGGGGGCGTGCTGAACGCCTACACCTCCCACGACCTCGTGGCCTTCCACATCACCGTGCGCGCCGAGTCGGCGCCGGCGGCGATCGACCTGCTGAGCGACTTCGTGGGCCGCCCACGGATCGACCCCGAGGAGCTCGACCGCGAGCGCGGCGTGGTGATCCAGGAGATCAACCGTGCCTACGACCAGCCCTCGACCATCGCGGAGTACCTGATCGACAAGGCCGCCTTCGGCGAGCACCCGCTGGGGCGCACGGTGCTGGGACCCGAGGAGAACCTACGCAGCTTCACGCGCGCGGCGATCGTCGCCTTCCGCGAGCGCCGCTGGGCGGGGGCGCGCGGGGGCGCGTTCCTCGTGGGCAACCTCGACCATCTACCTCCCGATGCGCAGCTGCACGAGTGCTTCGCGCGCTTCCCGGCGCTCGGCGAGCCCGAGCCCTACGTGCCGGCGCCCGCGTTCGCGCCGCAGACGATGGTTGAGCAGCGCGACACCAACCAGTCGCACCTGCGCATGATCTACCGCCCGAACGTGGACGTCGGGGATCGCGCGCGACGCGCGGCGCTTGGGATCTACTCGACGCTGCTGGGGGGCTCGATGGGCTCGCGGCTGTTCGACGAGATCCGCGAGAAACGGGGCCTGTGCTACTCGGTGTACGCGCTCGACCACTCCTTCGCGGACGTGCCGATCCTGCAGCTGGGGTCGGGCCTTGACTCCAGCAAGTGCATCGAGGCCTACACCCGCATGCGCGAGATCGTGGAGGAGCTGCGCACGGAGGGCCCCACCGAGGACGAGGTCGCGCGCGCCCGGGCCTACGCCGCCGGGCGGCTGGTGCTGGCCTTCGAGAACACCAACGCGGTCGCCCGCTACGCCGCCAGCCAGTCGATCGTGTTCGGCGAGGAGATCGACCCCGACGCAGTGATCGCCGCGCTGGACGCGGTCACCTACGAGCAGGTGCGCGAGGTCGCGGAGGGCATCACCGAGAACCTCGCGGTCGCCTGTGTGGGCCCGCACACGGCGGAGGAGTTTTAGTTTTAGCCGGGTCGCTCGCCTGGTTGGGGCCGCAAGCGGCGGAGAAGTTTTAGCCGGCCTCGTTCGTCGAGCCGCTGATCTTGGGACGCAGCGGCGGAGGCTCACCCTGGGAACGACGGCTGGCGTTCAGCGCAGTCAATGTCTCGATCCGCGGATCGTCACCGACCATCTCGCGGATCCATCGGATCGCCTCATCGACGTCGAACGAGCGTGCCTCGACCATCGCTTCGATGTCGACCCAGTCACGCGGGCGGGCGAACATCGCCTTGAAGACCGCCAGTCCGGTGCAGTCGAGCACCGGGATCGTGCGGTCGCCGAAGGATACGTGGCGAATGTTGCGCTCGACCTCATCGTGGAACGGCAGCACGCTGAAGAAGAGATCTATAGGTGTCGCGTCCCACATCAACCGCACCTGCCCGTCGCGTTCGGCGACTTCGAGATCCTTTCCGGTGATCCTGATTCCCTCGGGCAGGGCGGCGAAGACGTCTCGCGTCCGGCTCGGCGGGACGAACACATTGATGTCGACGTCCTGCGTGCCGCGCGCCTCCAGCGTGCAGTACCCGAGGGCGATGGCGCCGCCGATGGCATGTGGGAAGCCAGCCGCTCGCAGCGCGTCGTGGACGGCGAGCATGCGGTCCGCAACACCGATCATGCTGCGAGACGGATCAGCGGCGGATACGTCAGCTCACCGCGTGGCTTTGAAGGCATGCAGTCGGCGAGCTCGAGCACGTCGATCAAGATCCTGCCCGACCGCTCGAGCGCGTCGGCGTCGGCAAGCGGCGAGATCGCGAGGTCCAATCCGGCTGCATGTGCGATTCGCGCCAACGCTGCAACGGATGGCTGGCGACGACCATGCGCATACGCGCTCAACACCGACGGCTGCAGCCCGGAGCGACGCGCCAGCTCGGCTTGGGTCAAGCCCGAGGTGAGCTGAACCTGTGCGATCAGATGGCCCGCTACGCGATCGTTGCTGCCAGACATAGCAATAGCATAGCACTTGCGCTAACGACAATAAATATTTGTTAGCGTATTCGCTATGTTACCCGATCGCCACCATGCGGTCGATCGGTACCCGCGCGCGCTCGGCGATCTCCGGCGGGACGCGCACCTCGAACTTCATCTCCCGCAGCGCATCGCGCAGCTTGGGGAGCGTGATCATCTTCATGTACACGCAGCTCGCCTCCGCGTTGGCGGGGATGAAATCGATGTCGGGCGCAGCCATCCGCAGGGGGTAGAGCATCCCCGTCTCGGTGGCCACCACCACCTCGCGCCGCTCGCCGACGCCGCTCTCACCCGCGGTGCCGTCGCTATCCAGCATCGTGGTGCCGCCCTCGCCGTCGACCCACCGCTCCACGCCCGCGCCCTCGACTGCCCGGGGCGCCGCCCGGTGCTCAGCCTGCTCAGCGTACTTCAGCATCCCGCCGGTGGAGAGCATGTGCACGCCCTCCGCTGAGATGTCGCCGGCGGCGAGGAACTCCATCACCGAGGTGGTGCAGCCGCACTCGGGGTGGATCAGGAAGTCCGCCTCGGGGTGGGCGGCGCGCGTGGCGGCGATGTCGGTGGGGCGGATGCCGGCGTGCACGTGGCACTCGCCGTCCCACACGTGCATGCGTTTGCCAAGCTCCTTCTCCACGTACGCTCCCAGCCACATGTCGGGGCCGAACAGGATCTCGGTGTCGGGACCGTGGGTGTCGTAGATGTGGCGCACCACCTGCACGGCGTTGGCGGAGGTGCAGCAGTAGTCGGTGAGCGCCTTCACCTCGGCGGTTGTGTTCACGTACATCACCACGACGCCCCGCGGGTACTCGGCGCGCCACTGCGCCAGCTGCTCGGCGTCGATGGAGGCCGCCAGCGAGCAGCCTGCGTCGAGGTCGGGGATCAAAACGGTCTTCTCGGGACAGAGAATCGAGGCGGTCTCGGCCATGAAGTGCACGCCGCAGAAGACGATCGCCTCACCCTCGGCGGCGGCCGCCCGGCGCGAGAGCCCGAGCGAGTCGCCCACGTAGTCGGCGACATCCTGCACCTCCGGCACCTGGTAGTTGTGGGCGAGGATCACCGCTCCACGCTCGGCGGCGAGCGCCCGCACCTCATCCTGCAGCGCGGCGATCTCTTCGGGGCTGAGCACCGGCGCGGGCGCCTGCGTGGGGATCATCGGCAAGGTCGGGGACTGGGCCAGGGGCAGGTTCATGGCAGCTGCCTCCGTAGAGTCATGGAGAGGTCGAGCGCCGGCGCCGAGTGGGTGACGGCGCCCATCGAGACCCATTCTACCCCGGTCTCCGCTCGTTCTCGGAGCGTCTGCAGCGTCACCCCGCCGCTGGCCTCCAGCTGCGCGCGCCCGGCAACCAGAGCCACGGCTTCGCACAACTGCGCGACATCCATGTTGTCGAGCAGCAGCCGCGGCGCCCCCACCGCGAGCGCCTGTTCGATCTCCTCGGGGTTGCGCACCTCCACCTCCAGCGTGGCCGCGAGCTCAGGGGCGGCGGCGCGCACAAGCGCGACCGCCTGCGCGATCCCGCCGGCGGCGGCGATGTGGTTCTCCTTGATCAGGATCGCGTCGTACAGCCCCACGCGGTGGTTGTGAGCCCCGCCCGCCGCCACCGCCGCCTTCTCCAGCGCTCGCAGCCCCGGGGTGGTCTTGCGCGTGTCGAGCACCCGCGCGCCGGTCCCTTCCACCGCGCGCGCCGCGCGCGCCGACAGCGTGGCGATGCCGGACAGATGCGCGAGAAAGTTCAGGGCAGTGCGCTCGCCCGTGAGCAGCGCTTGCGCGCCCGCCGAGATCGACAGCACCGGCCCTCCCTGCTCGCGCCACACGCCCTCGTCCACCAGCCGCTCGAAGCCGGAGTCGGGGTCGAGCAACGCGAAAGTCGCCTCCGCCGCGTCCAGGCCGTAGATCGTGCCGGGCGCCTTCTGCGTGATCAGCGCGCCGGCCCGCGCCTCGGCGCTCACCGTCGCGAGCGTCGTCACGTCGCCCGCACCGACGTCCTCGTCGAGCGCCGTGCGCACGAGCGCTGCGATATCGACGTCCAAGGTGGCGCTCACTGCCTCAGCATAGGCATAGGATCGACGACATGGACCCACGCCCCGCCGCCGACTCAGAGGCATAGGATCAGCGACATGGAAGCGCGCCCCGCCCCAGACTCGCACGCCACGCTCGCTCACTGGATGGGCCCACTGGACGCCAACGGCGCCGGCTTCGTGCACGGCGGTACGGTCATGAAGCTGTGCGACGAGGCCGGCGGGCTGGCCGCCGTCAAGCACTGTCGCAACAGAGTGGTCACCGCCAGCATGGATCGCATGACGTTCAGGGTCCCGATCCACGTCGGCGAACTCGTCACATTCCAGGCCAGCGTCAACGCCGTCTGGCGCACCTCGATGGAGGTGGGAGTGCGAGTCGACACCGAGAACCCGCGCACCGGCGAGCGGCGGCACAGCAACAGTGCCTATCTGACGCTGGTGGCCGTCGATGAGCAGGGCCACCCGATGCCGGTGCCACCACTGCTGGCGGGCACCGACGAGGAGCGCCGGCGCGAGAGCGAGGCCCAACTCCGCCGCCGCAACCGGCTGGCCGAGCGCGAGCAGATCCAGGCAAGTCGCTGACGGGTCGCTGGACGCTGCCCGTGCGGCGACGCCGTGTGCGCTATCCGTGCAGCGACGCCGCGTGCAGCGACGCATCCAAGCGTCCCGATCTCTGAAAGCCGTTCTGACGTTACCCCTGTGACGAGGCCGCGTGCAGCAAGTACGCACGCACGAACCCGTCGAGGTCCCCGTCGAGCACGCGCTGCACATCGCCCATCTCGTGATTGGTGCGGTGGTCCTTGACGAGCGTGTAGGGGTGCAGCACGTAGGAGCGGATCTGCGAGCCGAAGTTGACGTCCTGGGCCTCGCCCTTCTCGCGGGCGATCTCCGCCTGGCGTTCGCGCTCCTGGCGTTCGAGCAGCTTGGCGCGCAGCATCGCCATCGCCGTGGCGCGGTTGGATGACTGCGAGCGCTCGTTCTGGCACTGCACCACGATCCCCGTCGGTCGGTGGGTGATGCGCACCGCGGAGTCGGTCTTGTTGACGTGCTGCCCGCCGGCGCCAGAGGCGCGGTAGGTGTCCACCTGCAGATCGTCGTCGACGATCTCGATCTCCCCCGACTCCTCCACCACGGGCGCCACCTCGACGCCCGCGAAGCTCGTCTGGCGGCGGTGCGCGGAATCAAACGGGGAGAGACGCACCAGCCGGTGCACCCCCCGCTCGGCGCCGAACAGCCCGTAGGCGTTCTCCCCCGCAGCGCGGAAGGTGGCCGACTTGATGCCCGCTTCCTCGCCGGCGCTGGCCTCCAGCAGCTCGACCTGAAAGCCGCGCGACTCCGCCCAGCGCATCTCCATGCGCAGCACCATCTCCGCCCAATCTTGCGCGTCGGTGCCGCCGGCGCCCGCGTTGACGCTCACCAGTGCATCGCCGGAGTCGTAGGGGCCGGAGAACAGACGCTGCTCCTCGAGCGCCGCCAAACGCGCCTCCGCGGAGGCGATGTGCTCCTCAACCTCGCCCCCCAGCGACTCGTCCTCCTGCGCAAGCTCCGCCAGACCCTCGAGATCCTCAACGTCGCCCTCGAGCGCCCGGAACCCCTCCAGCCGCCGGGATACCCGCGCGTGCTCGGCGGACACCTTCCCCGCGCGCTCGGAGTCATCCCAGAAGCCCGCGGCTTCCATCTCCCCCTCGAGCGCGCTCGTGCGCTCGCTCAGCCCAGCCGGGTCAAAGATAATCCGCGAGCAGCTTCAGCTGGTCGCGGATGGCGGCAAGTCTCTGCGGGACCGACTCGGTGGAAGCGGTGGTGGGCATTCCTTCACGCTATCAGCGCCAGTGGCAGCGGGCTCTCACCCTACGCCCTGAGGGTGTCCTGGACCAAGCAGAGCAAGGACGCAAGGAGCGAAGTGTGCTTTGCACACGAGCGACTGAGGACGCAGCTATGCGCCGTGTCCAGGACACCCTCAGGTGCCGTGGCACTTCTTGAACTTCCTCCCACTCCCACACCAGCAGGGATCGTTGCGCCCCACCGCATGCTCGGAGTCCACCACGCGCTGCTCGACCACCGGCACGAGCTCCTGCTCTTCGCCGCCCCCATTGGTCGCGTACGCCTGCGCGCCGGCCGCGCCTGCGTTGGCAGCCGCGGCGGCGATCGCGCCGGCGCCCATCGCGGTACTGCCGCCCGAGTAGGAGACCCGCGCGGGGCGAGTGGAGTTGCCGGTGGCCGCGAACGCCGGGGTGGGTGGGCCACCGATCCCGCCTGCGCCGCCGTTTTCGCCCTGAACCTGGACTTGGACGTTGAAGATCAGGCGGGTGTAATCGGTCCAGATGCTGTTGATCAGGTCGCCGAAGAGGGTGAACGCCTCGTTCTTGTAGGCTACCAGCGGATCGATCTGGACGAAGCCGCGCAGGTGGATGCCCTCGCGCAGGTAGTCCACGTCGAACAGGTGCTCACGCCACCGTTCGTCGATGATCTGCAACAGCAGATAGCGCTCGAGCTGGCCCATCAGCTCCTCACCGAGCTCCTGCTCGCGTGCGTCGTAGCGCTCCATCGCCTGCTCCACCAGGCGTTCGCCGAGATGGGCGCGGTCGATCGCCTCGGGGGTCATCTCCTGCGGACCGATGTCCAAGGGAAAGAACTGAGAGAGCCCCCTGAACATGCCTTCGACGTCCCAATCCTCGAGGTAGTCGCCCTCGGTGTACTGCTCGATCGTGCGCTCGATCACGCCGGCGATTTCGGTGCGCGCCTGCTCGCCCATCGGCCGCCCTTCGAGCACGTCGTCGCGGTAGGCGTAGATCACGCGCCGCTGCTCGTTCATCACGTCGTCGTATTCGAGCACGCGCTTGCGGATCAGGAAGTTCTGTTCCTCGACCTTGCGCTGCGCTTTTTCGATCTGCTTGGAGAGCATCCCCGCCTCGATCGGTTCCTCGTTGCCCTCCGCATCGACCCCGCCGAGTTTGTCGAGGATGCGGTAGATGCGGTCGCCAGCGAACAGCCGCACGAGGTCGTCCTCGGCAGAGAGGAAGAAGCGGGTCTCACCCGGGTCGCCCTGGCGCCCGGCGCGCCCGCGCAGCTGGTTGTCGATGCGCCGCGACTCGTGGCGCTCGGTGCCGCAGATGAAGAGACCCCCTGCCGCCATCACGCGCTCGCGGTTTTCCTCAACCTCGCGCTCGAGCGACGGCAGCACCTCGGCCATGCGCCGCTCGTAATCCTCCTCGTCCGCCTCCGCCTTCACGCCTTCGCGGGCAAGCTGCTGATGCGAGAGGTGCTCGGGGTTGCCGCCCAGCTTGATGTCCACGCCGCGGCCGGCCATGTTGGTGGCGATCGTCACCCCGCCCGGCTGCCCGGCCTCGGCGACGATGTCGGCCTCGCGCGCGGCGTGCTCGGGCTTGGCGTTCAGCACCGTGTGCGGGATCCCGCGCTGCTTCAGGCGCTCGCCCAGCAGCTCGGAGACTTCGACGGAGATCGTGCCGACGAGCACCGGCTGGCCGTTCTCGTGGCGCGCCGCGATCTCCCGAACGACCGCGCTCCACTTGCCCTCCTTGGTCTTATAGACCTGATCGTTACGATCGTCGCGCACCATCGGCACGTTGGTCGGGATCTGCACGACGGGCAGCTCGTAGATCTTCATGAACTCCGTCGCCTCCGTCAAGGCGGTGCCGGTCATCCCGGAGAGCGTGTCGTAGAGGCGGAAGAAGTTCTGGTAGGTGATCGTGGCGAGCGTCTGGTTCTCCTCCTGGATGCGCACCCCCTCCTTCGCCTCGATCGCCTGGTGCAGGCCCTCCGACCAGCGCCGGCCCTCAAGGATACGCCCGGTGAACTCGTCGACGATCTTCACCTCGCCGTCGATTACCGCGTAGTCGACATCCCGCTTGTACAGCGACTCGGCGCGCAGCGACTGGTTGAGGTGGTTGACGAGATGCCCGTTCTCGGCGCGGTAGAGGTGGTCGATGCCGAGGAAGCGCTCGGCCTTGGCGACGCCCTGCTCCATGACCGACACCGTCTTGTGCTTCTCGTCGAATTCGTAGTCGAAGTCGGCGACGTATTTCTTCTTGGAGCCCGGATCCATCCCTTCGGGGGTTTTGCCCGGCGTCAGGCGGGGCGCGAGGCGGGCGAACTTGACGTACAGGTCGGCCGCCTGTTCGGGGGCGCCGGAGATGATCAGCGGCGTGCGCGCCTCGTCGATCAGGATGTTGTCGACCTCGTCCACGATCGCGAAGGAGTGGCCACGCTGCACCTTTTCGGCGAGATCCTTCGCCATGTTGTCGCGCAGGTAGTCGAAGCCGAACTCCGAGTTGGTGCCGTACACCACGTCGCAAGCGTACGCGCGGTGCTTCTCCTCATAGGGCTGCATGTTCTGCAGCACCCCCACGGAGAGTCCCAAAGCCTCGTAGATCGGGCTCATCCATTCGGCGTCGCGACGGGCGAGGTAGTCGTTGACGGTGACCAGGTGCACGCCCTTGCCGGCAAGCGCGTTGAGCGCCACGGCAAGCGTGGCCGTGAGCGTCTTGCCCTCGCCGGTCTTCATCTCCGCGATGCAGCCCTCGTGCAGCGCCATCGCCCCAATCAGCTGCACGTCGAAGTGGCGCATCCCCATCGTGCGCTTGCCGGTCTCGCGCACGATCGCAAAGCACTCGGGGAGGAGCGCATCGAGATCCTCCCCATTGACGGCGCGCTCGCGCAGCGCGTCGATCCGCTCGCGCAGCTCCGCGTCGCTGTCGTGTTCGAGCTCGGGCTCGAACGCGCCGATCAGAGCGACGCGCTTCTCATACTGCCTGAACTTCTTGGCCTCGCCGACGTTGAGGGCGCGATCCAGGATGGACACGCCCCCAGGGTAGCGCCTGGGGGCATGCCCGGTGGAGGCGGATCGTTACGAAACGTGGGCGATCGCGGAGCGGCGAGCGATGGCGGGCGGGCGCCTATTCCGCTGCCGGCTGGGACTCGCCTGCGCCGAATGTGCGCTCCCCCAGCCCGGCGAGGGCCGCTCTGGTCTTACGCCGGCGACGGCGCATTACGCGGTGGCGCTTGACCTGGCGGGCGAGCTCGTCGACCACGAGATTCAGCGAGTGCAGCATCTGCGGCGAGGCGTCCCGGGCACGCAGTGTGGTGCCCTTCAGGTAGAGCGTCGCCTCGGCCACCTGACTGTCGGCGACCCGCGGGTTGCGCTCGTGCAGCAGCTCGATCTCCAGGCGCGCAAGCTTTGAGACCTGCCGCGAGACCTTCGTCAGACGGCGTTCAGCGTGCTTGCGCAAATCGTCGGGGACCGGGACACCCCGGCCCTTGATCTCGATCTGCATGTCGTGCCTCCTTTGCGGTTGGGAGACTGTCTTTGACTGAAAGACGATGGGCCCGGCTCACCGGTCTACGGCCGGTTGCGCCACCCTCGTACTCGATGCTACGCCTCGGGGCGGCGGTTGTCTACCGCCGTGGACGCATGCTCTGCAGGATCCCGGAGTGCCCGGCGATCGCGCCGATCAGGATCGCCCCCGGGGCGACCTCGGTACCGGGGAAGAGGATGCTCTCGCGCAATTGCGCCCCGGTGCCGACGCGCGCGCCGTCGCCCAGCACGAGCGGGCCCGTCAGCCGCACCCCGGCACCGATCTGCACGTCGCGCCCGATCCAGATCGGGCCTTCGACCTGCGCATCGGCGGGGATCGGCGACCTGCTCGCGCGGTTGGCTCGCTCGGATCCCGCCGTGCCGTTGGCTCGCTCGGATCCCGCCGCGCCGCCGGCCCCCTCGGCGCCACCCGATCCCTCGGCCCCGCCCGCGAGGATCACCCCCGGGGCGACCTCCTCGCCGTCCATCTCCAGGCGCAGCTCGCCGCGCAGTGCGTCGAAGGTGCCCTGGCGCAGCTCCGCCAGCGAGCCCACGTCGTTCCAGTAGTCGCGCACCTCGTGGATGTGGAAGGGCACGTCGTTGGCCAGCAGCGCCGGAAACACGTCCTGTGCCCAGTCCACAAACGGGCGGTCGGGGAAGTAGTCGAAGATCCGCGGCTCGAAAATGTAGATACCGCAGTTGCCGAGGTCCGACAGCGCCTCCTCGGGCTCGGGCTTCTCCTGAAAGCCGGTGATCCGCCCCGCGCGGTCGTGCAGCACCACACCGTACTCGCGCGTGTCGGCCACCTTCTTCACCGCGAGCGTCGCCACGCCCCCCGCCTCGCGGTGGCGGGCGGCGAACGCCCGTAGGTCGATGTCGGTGAGCGCGTCCCCGGAGATCACCAGGAACGCCTCGTCGCCGAAGAACTCCGCGCACCCCCGCACCCCGCCGGCGGTGCCCAGCAACTCGGGCTCGGTGCGGTAGGTCAGGCGCTCGCCGAAGTAGTCACGGATCGACTCGGGGAAGTAGTGCAGGTTGGCGATCGTCTCGTCGAACCCGTGCCGGTCGAGCAGATCGACGATGTGCGCCATCACCGGCCGGTCGAGCACCGGCACCATCGGCTTGTTGATCTCGTACGTAAGCGGGCGCAAGCGGGTTCCGAGGCCCGCCGCGAGGACCATGGCTCGCATCAGGGCGGCAGGCTATCGGATCGCCGCTGGGGGATCGGGCTGGGACGAATGCATCGAAATCGCACCCCACCACTTCAGAAAATGAAGGGTTTGAGTCCCAAAACGAAACATCTCACCACGCCCGCCCACTTCAGAAAGTAAAGGGTTGGGGTCCGAAAATGAACAATCAGTACCGGTAGTGATCCGGCTTGTACGGCCCCTCAAGGGACACGCCGATGTAGGCAGCCTGCGCCTCACTGAGCCGCGTCAGACGGACTCCAAGCGCGTCGAGATGCAGGCGCGCGACCTTCTCGTCAAGGCGCTTAGGGAGCACGTACACGCGCCGCTCGTACTCGTCGTTCTTGGTGAACAGCTCGATCTGGGCGATCGTTTGGTTGGTGAAGGAGTTGCTCATCACGAAGCTCGGGTGGCCGGTCGCGTTGCCAAGGTTCAACAGGCGACCCTCGGAGAGCAAAATGATCGCGTGGCCGTCGGGGAAGCGCCACTCGTCCACCTGCGGCTTGATGTTGATCCGCTCGATGCCCGGCACCTTGGTGAGGCCGGCGATGTCGATCTCGTTGTCGAAGTGCCCGATGTTGCCGACGATCGCCTGGTGCTTCATGCGCGCCATCTGCTCGGCGCAGATGATGTCGCGGTTGCCGGTGCAGGTGACGAAGATGTCGCCCTCCCCCACCACTTCCTCCAGGGTGCGGATCGTGTATCCCTGCATTGCCGCCTGCAGCGCGCAGATCGGGTCGATCTCGGTGACGACCACGCGCGCGCCCTGACCGCGCAGCGATTCCGCGCAGCCCTTGCCCACGTCTCCGAAGCCGCAGATCACGGCGAGCTTGCCGGCGATCATCACGTCGGTGGCGCGGTTGATGCCGTCCACCAGCGAGTGGCGGCAGCCGTAGAGGTTGTCGAACTTGGACTTGGTCACCGAGTCGTTGACATTGATCGCCGGGAACAGCAGGGTGCCGTCCTGCGTCATCTCATACAGCCGGTGCACGCCGGTGGTCGTCTCCTCGGTGACGCCTTTGATGCCCGCGCCGATCCGCGTCCAGCGCTGCGGGTCCTCGCCGAGCGAGCGCTGCAGGAGGGAGAGGATCACGTGGAACTCCTCCGAGTCTGCCCCCGCCGGATCCGGTACCGCGCCGGCGGCCTCGTACTCGGTGCCCTTATGCACGAGCAGCGTCGCGTCGCCGCCGTCGTCGAGGATCATGTTGGGGCCACCGGAATCGGACCCCGCCCGCTCGTCCTCGCCGGGCCAACGCAGCGCCCGGTCGGTGCACCACCAATACTCCTCGAGCGTCTCTCCCTTCCACGCAAACACGGGCACTCCGCAGGGCTCCTCGGGGGTGCCCTCGGGCCCGAGCGCCACGGCGGCGGCGGCGGAGTCCTGCGTGGAGAAGATGTTGCACGAGCACCACCGCACCTCGGCGCCGAGCGCCGTCAGTGTCTCGATCAGCACGGCCGTCTGCACGGTCATGTGCAGCGAGCCGGTGATCCGCGCGCCGCGAAGCGGCTGCGCGTCCATGTACTCGGCACGTGTCGCCATCAATCCGGGCATCTCGTGCTCGGCGAGCCTGATTTCCTTGCGTCCCAGCTCCGCAAGGGAAAGGTCGGCGACCTTGAAGTCGGCGTGGACACGGGCAGCCTCAGAGGGCGGCGCCTCGGTGGGATTGGGCTGGGTGGCGGTGGGGGTCACTGCTGACATGACGAGTCCTCCTGTCCGGCTCAGGTATGAGCGCCCTTGCTGCAGAGAAAGCCGAGCGTGGCGGATTACAGCCCGTCGCAGCGCTCCTCGGCCGACTCGGACGGTATCACACACTCCTTGGCCGGCTGAGACACTTCTGGCCCGCTCCCACACTCCTGGCCCGCTCAGAGGCAGCTCAGCTACGAGCCGCTCCTGGCCAAGCAAAGGAGCCGCTAGCGCTCGGCCAGCGCGGACTTCAGCTCGTCCAGGATCTTGACGGGCCCGGGATCGACCCCGCGCAGCGTGGCCAGATAGATCGACACGAGGTCGCCGAGCAGCACCAGCGAGAAGACCCGCTCGATCGCGGTCTGCCCGCGTGTCTCCAGCCGGAAGCTGGCCGCGGCGTTGTCGGCAATCAGGCGCTCGGTGAGGTCCATCCGCTCCTTCACGCGCGGGTGCGCGTCGGAGTCGTCGAGGAAGACAGCGGAGAAGCGTCCGAGCTCACGCGCGCCCCCCCAACCGACGATCTCGTTGTGGTCGAGCTCGGGAAGTTCGCTGGCGAAGCTCGGCTGCTTGGCGTTCTCGTTGATCTGCGTCTTCCAGCGGTATGCAATCGGGTTGGTCAGCCCGGCACCGGCGATCACCGGTGTGGTGCCCGAGAGACCGCGCGCGATCGTCTTCGCCAGCGACTCCTCCGGCGCGTCGGGGCCCCACTCGGCGACGAGCTGCTCGGCGTGGGAGGCGGCGACGTCGATCTCCGAGGTGAGGCGGGGACCGGCTCCGCAGAGCGCGGCAACCTCCAGCGAGGCCACCGTCATGTAGGCAACCGCGGCACGCGGCTGGAAGCCGCCGGGGAGCGGGATCACTGGCACCTTGTCGGCGCGCGCCAGCTCCGCCAGGCGACCGCCGGTGGTGACTACCACGCGCTGGGCGCCGAGCGCGCCAGCCGACTCGTAGCAGGCGAGCGTCTCCTCGGTGTCGCCGGAGTAGCTGGCGCACAGCACCGTGGTGTCGGGCGTCGTCCACGGCGGCAGCCCGTAGGCGCGCGTGACGAGGATCGGCCGCGAGGCGTGATCGCCCAGCGCCGCGGCCGCCAGTGCGCCGCCGATCGCTGAGCCACCCATGCCGGCCACCACCAACCCGCCGGGCGTGTCCCACTCGTTCATGATCGCCGACTCCACCCGCCACAGCGCGTCGCGCAGGTGCTCCGGCAGCGTGAGCACATCGCTCAGCTGTCCCGTGCTGTCGACCTCAGCGATCGTCTCGCGGGAGAGGCTGGTCATAACGTTCTCGCTCACGAGAATCTCAATGCTCCGTCGGGCAGGGTCACGCCTGGGAAGATACGCGCTCCGCGGGACACGATGTTGTGCGCCCCGATCGTGGCCCCCTCGCCCAGCACAGCGCCGTCGGTGATCTGGCTGCCCTCGCCGATACGACAGCCGGCGGCGACGATGCAGTCACGCAGCGTGCAGCCCGGGCCAATCTCCGTGCCGTTCATGATCACCGCGCGCTCGACGATCGAGCCGGCGCCAACCGTGACGCCCTGTCCGAGTACGACAAGACTGCCAACGTGGGCGCCCGCGGCCACCCGCACGCCGGGCTCCAACACCGCCGGCGGAATCGCACGCCCCTCCACCGACACGTCCGGCGCGAGCGCCATGAAATCGCTGCCGAGACGCTCCCGCACGGCGGTGTGCACGTTGCCCTCGATGATGTCGAAGGTGCCCTTCAGGTAGCGCTCGGGGGTGCCGATGTCCAGCCAGTAGCTCTCCGACGGGAAGCCGTAGAGCCCGCTGCCGATCAGCCGCGGCCACACCTCGCGCTCGATCGAGACGTTGCGCCCCTTGGGCACCAGCTCGAGCACCTCGCGCTCCAGCACATAGGCGCCCGCGCTGATCAGGTTGGTGTAGGTGTGAAGCGGACGCTTCCCTCCAGCCCGACCCGCCGTCCACGCGTCGCCCGCCCCGTCCAGCTGGTCGGAAGAAGGCTTCTCGACGAATTCCTCCACTGCGTGCTCCGGTGTGAGCCGGACGAGCCCATAAGCAGTGGGATCCTCGACCCCCACCAGCGCCAGCGTCGCGCGCGCCCCGGTGCGCTTGTGCTGGGCGATCTGTGCCGTGAGGTCGATGTCGGTCAGCACGTCCCCGTTGAGCATCAGGAAGCGCTCGTCCAGCATCGACTCGGCGAACTTCAGGGCACCCGCGGTGCCGCGCGGGTCGGGCTCCTCGACGAAGCGCAGGCGGATCCCGAACGCGGAGCCGTCTCCCAGCACGTTGCGCACGGAGGTGGCGAGGAAGCCGCAGGACATGATCACGTCTTCGATCCCGTGGGAGCGCAGCCATTCGATCATGAACGCAATGAACGGCCGGTCCACCAGCGGCACCACCGGCTTGGGAATCGTGGAGGTGAGCGGGCGCAGGCGCGTACCCTCGCCGCCGACGAGGATCACGGCCTGCATCTAGACCTGGCCCTCACGTCGGCGCCCGGTCGGCGGGGCGACGGTCATCTGAGGTCCTCACGCCGGCACCCGGTCGGCGGGGCGAAGGTCATCTGAGGTCCTCACGCCGGCGCCCGGTCGGCGGGTCGGACGGTCGGCCGACCCCCTCGTAGAGAAGACCAGCGGCACGCACGGCATCGGCGTCGAGCGCGTTGCGGCCATCGATCACGACGTCGCCCCGCATCGCCTCGGCGACCTCCTGCCAATCGAGGTCGGTGCACTGCGGCCACTCGGTGACCAGCACCGCCGCGTCGGCCCCCTGCAGGGCGCCGATCGCGCAGTCGGCCAGCTGCAGCCCCCCCAGCAGCCTGCGCGCCTCGTGCTCGGCGACCGGGTCGAACGCGGTGACCGTGGCTCCGTCGGCGGCCAGCCGCGCGGCGAGCACCAGCGAGGAGGCCTCGCGCATGTCGTCGGTGTTGGGCTTGAACGCAAGGCCCAGCAGCGCGATGTGCCTGCCGACGAGGCTGCCGAGGTGCTTGTGCAGCTTGCCGATCACGCGGCGCTTCTGCAGCTCGTTGACCTCGATTACGGCGGTCAGCAGCTGGAAGTGGTAGCCGGAGTTCCCGGCGAGCTGTTTGAGCGCCTCCACGTCCTTGGGGAAGCAGGAGCCCCCGTAGCCAATCCCCGCCTGCAGGAACTTCGGCCCGATGCGCGCGTCGAGGCCCATGCCGTGCGCGACCTCGACGACGTCGGCGCCGGTCTCCTCGCAGACGTTGGCGATCTCGTTGATGAACGAGATCTTGGTCGCAAGGAAGGCGTTGGAGGCGAGCTTCACCATCTCTGCGGAGGCGATGTCGGTGCGCACCAACTCACCGTCGCCCGTGCCCCCGTGCGCGGCCGTGAGCAGCGGCCGGTAGAGCTCGACCACGGCGTCGCCGGCCCAGTCGCCGATGTCGCCGACGACCACCCGGTCGGGGCGCAGGAAGTCGTCCACCGCTGAGCCCTCCTTGAGGAACTCCGGGCAAGAGACGTAGCGCAGCCCGGCCTTGCCCTGCTCGCCGAATACGCGCTGAATCGAGGCGCCGGTGCCGGAGGGCACCGTCGACTTCATCACCAGCGCGTGACGGTCGGAGGCGGGGATCGCCTCGACGACGGCGTGCACCGATGAGAGGTCGGCGTCGCCGGAGTAGGTGGGCGGCGTGCCGACGGCGACGAACAGCAGGCGTGTGTGCTCGAGCGCGGGCGCGAGCTCGGTGGTGAAGTGCATCCGCCCGGCGTGCTTGCGCAGCAACTCCTCCAGGCCGGGCTCGTAGATCGGCACCTCGCCGCAGCGCAGACGCTCGATCTTGGCGGCGTCGATGTCGACGCACCACACCTCGTTGCCCAGCTCGGCGAAGCCGGCGGCGCTGACGAGCCCCACGTAGCCGGTCCCGATGACGCCGACCGGCTCGCGCTCGACGCTCATCTCAGACCCGCCGAATGCTCGGACGTGGACCGTCAGCCGCCATCGACCGGGGTGGCCTCCTCGACCAGCACGAGCGCGCGGTTCTCGGCGAACTGGAGGTAGCCGGCGGACTGCTTGAAGCGCACGATCTCCGTGTCCGAGCGGTACAGCCGCAACTCGGTCGGCTTCAGCGTCGCGAGCACGGGCTGGTGGTTGGCGAACAGCCCGATCGAGCCGGTGCCGGTGACGGTCGAGAGCATCTCGACCTCCTCGCTGAACACCGGCCCCTCGGGGGTGAGCACTTCGGCTTGAAATTTCGTGTGGGCCATTATTTCTTCGCGGCCGCGACGACCTCGTCGATGGTGCCCTTCAGGAAGAAGGCCGACTCGGGGACCTCGTCGTGCTTGCCCTCGATGATCTCCTCGAAGCCCCTGATCGTCTCGGCGATCGGCACGTACGCGCCCGGGGTGCCGGTGAACTCTTCGGCGACAAAAAACGGCTGCGAGAGGAAGCGCTCGATCCGGCGCGCGCGCTGGACAGTGAGCTTGTCCTCGTCGGAGAGCTCGTCGATGCCGAGGATCGCGATGATGTCCTGCAGCTCCTTGTAGCGTTGCAGGATCTCCTTGACGCGGTTGGCGACGCGGAAGTGCTCCTCGCCGAGGATGTCGGCCTTGAGGATCGTCGAGGTCGAGTCGAGCGGGTCCACCGCGGGGTAGATGCCTTTCTCGGAGATCGCCCGCGACAGCACCGTGGTTGCGTTGAGGTGCGCGAACACGGAGGCGGGGGCCGGGTCGGTGAGGTCGTCGGCCGGGACGTAAATCGCCTGGACCGAGGTGACCGACCCCTCGCGCGTGGAGGTGATGCGCTCCTGCAGCTGCCCCATCTCGGTCTCCAGCGTCGGCTGGTAGCCGACCTGCGAGGGCATCCGCCCGAGCAGCGCGCTCACCTCGGAGCCGGCCTGCACGAAGCGGAAGATGTTGTCGATGAACAGCAGCACGTCCTGGCCCTGGTCGCGGAAGTATTCGGCCATCGTCAGCCCCGAGAGCGCGACGCGCATGCGAGCGCCGGGCGGCTCGTTCATCTGACCGAAGACCAGCATCGTCTTGTCGAGCACGCCCGACTCCTTCATCTCCAGCCACAGGTCGTTGCCCTCGCGCGAGCGCTCGCCCACGCCGCAGAACGCCGACAGCCCGCCGTGTTCCTTGGCGAGGTTGTGGATCAGCTCCTGGATCAGCACCGTCTTGCCCACGCCCGCGCCCCCGAACAGCCCCACCTTGCCGCCCTTGGCGTAGGGGGCGAGCAGGTCGACGACCTTGATGCCGGTCTCGAACATCTCGGTGGTCGGCGTGAGGTCCTCGACGCGCGGCGCGTCCTGGTGGATGCCGCGGCGCTCGACGTCCTTGGGCAGCTCCTCACCGAGGTCGATCGGGTCGCCGAGCAGGTTGAAGATGCGCCCCAGCGTCGCCTCGCCCACGGGGACGGTGATCGGGCCGCCGGTGTCCACCACCTCAACGCCGCGCGCAAGTCCGTCGGTCGTGTCCATCGCCACCGCGCGGATGCGATCGTCGCCGAGGTGCTGCTGCACCTCGCACACCAGCACATTCTCGCGCGCCGCGGCGATGTCCTGCGCCTCCTCGGCGGCCGCCGAGGAGGGGCGCGCGACGGTGATCGCGTGGTTGATCTCGGGCAGTTTGTCGGGGAAAACGGCCTCGATCACGACGCCCTGGATCTCGTCTATGTGCCCGACGTTGCGCTTGGCGCCATTGCCGTGGGTGGCGCCGGGCGCGGCTGGTGTTGACTCTGTGGCGATGCTGGCCTCCATGGTCTCTGAATTCTCCTCAGTATCTATCGCAGTCTCTGTGGTTGTTGTTCTTTCTTCGGCCCTACAACACTTCATTTTGTAAAGGGTTCTAGGGACTTTTTAAAGACATCACACCGCCACCTCAGCTCAACCCCTCGGCGCCGGCGACGACCTCCATGATCTCCTGCGTGATCTCGGCCTGGCGGGCGCGGTTCATCTGCAGCGTCAGGTCGGTGATGATCTCGCCGGCGTTGTCGGAGGCGCTGCGCATCGCAGTCATCTGCGCGCCGAAGAAGCCGGCGGCCGACTCCACCAAAGCGCGGAAGATCGAGGTCTCGATGTAGTCGGGCAGCAGCTGCTTGAGCACCTGCTCGGGGTCGGGCTCGTACTCGACCAGCGCGCGCGCTCCGCCGTTCTCCTGCGCTGGCTCGGCGCCTCCTGCGGCCCGCCCCGCGGCCCCCTCCCCCGCGGCCGTCGCGTGGGAGAGCGGCAGCAGCGTCTCGCGCGTGACGACCTGCGTGAGCGGGGATACGTAGGAGTTGAAGATCAGCTCGACGCGATCGAGTTGGCCGCCCACATACGCGTCGATCACGTCGCCCGCGACCGCGCTCGCATCGGCGAAGGCGGGGCGGTCGGAGAAGCCGGTGTAGCTGCCGCTCAGCTCGTAGCCGCGGAACGCCAGCGAGGAGACCCCACGCCGCCCGGTCGCATACCACGCGCTGCGCAGCCCTTCGCTTGAGAGCTCGCCGTGCAGGCGCACGCCGGCGCGGATCACCTGGGAGTTGAAGCCCCCCGCCAGCCCTCGATCGCCGGTGATCAGCAGCAGTCCCACAGTGCCGCTGCCACCGGCCCCAGCCCCGCCGCTCTCCGTGCCCGCGCCTGCGCCCCCCACCGCACCGCCCCCGACGCCGCCGCCACCCTGCGCGCCGCCGGGCTCGCGCATCAGCGGTATGCGCGCGATCTCACTGGTGCCCGCGGCGCGCGCCGCCTGGCGAGTCATCCGCGCAAGCGCCTCGGCGTAGGGGCGCAGCGCCACGATCCGCTGCTCGGCACGGCGCAGACGGGCGGCAGCGACCATCTCCATCGCACGCGTGATCTTCTGGATGTTCTTCACCGAGGAGATCCGGTTCTTGACGTCGCGCTGGGAGGCCATGGCGGTTGCGAGCGGTCGGCGCTAGGCCGCCGCCTTCGCCTCCTCCTGTGCAGCGGCGCCCTGCCCGGATGCGCCCCCCGGCCCCGATGCATCCGGCCCTCCCGACCCGGATGCGCCCGTCGCCGGCGCATCCTGCGCCCGGATCGGCGCGTCCTCCTCCAGTGGCTGGCCCTCCTCGTCGAGGTCGTAGCCGAAGTCCCGCGCGAACGCCTCGACCGCATCGTGGACGGCCTCCTGCGTCTCCTTCGACCAGTCGCCGCCGGCGATTTTGGCGCCGATGTCGGCGTGCTCGGAGTGCATCCGTTCGATCAGCTCGGCCAGGAACTCGCTCACCCGCTCGACGAGCAGGCGGTCGAGGAAGCCAGCGGTGGCGGCGTAGATCTGCAGCGTCTGGTCCTCGACCGGCAGCGGCGCGCGCTCGTGCTGGTTGAGCGTCATCACCAGCCGCTCGCCGCGGGCCAGCGTGCGCTGCGTGTCGGCGTCGAGGTCGGAACCGAACTGGGCAAAGGCCTCCAGGTCGCGGAACTGGGAGAGCTCGAGCTTGATCCTCCCGGCGACCTTCTTCATCGGCCCGATCTGCGCGTTGCCGCCAACGCGCGAGACGGAGATCCCCACGTTGATCGCGGGGCGCACACCCGAGTTGAAGAGTTTCGACTCCAGGAAGATCTGCCCGTCGGTGATCGAGATCACGTTGGTGGGGATGTACGCCGAGACGTCACCCGCCTGGGTCTCGATGATCGGCAGCGCCGTCAGCGAGCCGCCGCCGAGGTCGTTGTTGAGCTTCACCGCGCGCTCAAGCAGGCGCGAGTGCAGGTAGAAGACGTCGCCCGGGTAGGCCTCGCGGCCGGGCGGGCGGCGCAGCAGCAGCGACATCTGCCGGTAGGCGTAAGCGTGCTTGGTCAGGTCGTCGTACACGCACAGCGCGTGGCGGCCGGAGTAGAGGAAGTGCTCGGCCATCGCGCAGCCGGCGTAGGGCGCCATGAACTTGATCGGCGCCGCCTCGTCGGCAGAGGCGGCGACGATGATCGTGTTCTCCAGCGCGTTGTTTTCGTCGAGCGTCTGCGCGAGCGCCACCACGGTAGACATGCGCTGGCCGATCGCCACGTACACCGAGACGATGCCGGTGTCCTTGTTGTTGATGATCGCGTCGATCGCGATCGCGGTCTTGCCGGTCTGGCGGTCGCCGATGATCAGCTCGCGCTGGCCGCGGCCGATCGGGATCATCGCGTCGATCGCCTTGAGGCCGGTCTGCATCGGTTCCTTCACCGGCTGGCGCTGCACCACGCCGGGCGCCTTGAACTCGGCCGGGCGGGTTTCTGTCGTGACGATGTCGCCCTTGCCGTCCAGCGGGCGCCCCAGCGGGTCGACGATCCGCCCGAGCAGCGCGTCACCGACGGGGATGTCGAGCAGCTTGCCGGTGCGCTTGACGGTGTCGCCCTCGGAGATGTGCTCCCACTCCCCGAACAGCACCGCGCCGACGTTGTCGGACTCGAGGTTGAGCGCCAGCCCGGTGACCCCGTGCGGGAGCTCCAGCATCTCGAAGGACATGCAGTTCTCCAGGCCGTGCAGGCGCGCGATGCCATCGGCCACCGACAGTACGGTGCCGACCTCGGTCAGCTCCGCCGCGCCGGCGTCGAGCCCGGCGATGCGGCTCTTGAGGATGCTGGTTATCTCATCTGGATTGATCTGCATGGCGTTCGCGATGGCTCCTTGTCAATAAATTTCGTGCAGGGGCGATAGTGGGTCAGGCGGCGGAGGCCACCTGCCTGCGCAACTGCTCCAGGCGGCTGCGGATCGAGGCATCGAGGATCGAATTGCCGACCCTGATCACGATGCCACCGAGGATGTCGGGGTCCACGCGCGCGGTGAGCTGCACCTTGCGCCCGGCACGCTCACCGATCGTCTTGCCGAGGCTCTCGGTGGTGGCGGGGTCAAGCTCGATCGCGCTGGTGATCTCCACCGGCAGGGTCTTGTTCTCCTCATCCCACAGGTGCTCGTACTGGCGGCGGATGTGAAAGATCACCGGCATCCGGTGGTTTTCGATCAGCAGGTTAAGAAAGTTCAGCAGCACCTCATCGGCGCCGTCTAGCAGCTTCCCGAGCGCCGCCTGCTTCTCCTTGGTCGAGAAGTAGGGGGAGAAGAAGAACACTTCCAGTTCCCGGTTCTCGCGCAGCGCATCGGCCAGCTGCGCGAGCTGCTCGCGCAGCACATCCAGCTTGCCCTGTTCGCGAGCGACCTCGAACAGCGAACGGGCGTATACCTGGGCCAGCTCCTCCATGTCTAGTTCTGGCTCCCGGAGATGCTCGAGAAGTCCAGTTCGCCGAGCGCCTCCTCCACCAGCCGCTTCTGGTCGGCGTCGGTGAGCGACTTGCGCGTGACCTTCTCGGTGGCCATGATCGTGAGGTCGGCGACCTCGCGGCGGATGTCGTCGAGCGCCCGTTTGGTGGCCGCCTCGATTTCGCGCTCGGCCTTCTTGGCGGCCTCGGCTACCAACTCCTGCCCGCGCGCCTTGCCCTCGGCCTCGTGCGACTCCGCCGTCTGGCGCGCGCGCTGGACGATCTCCTCGGACTGGGCGCGCGCCTCCTTCAGCCGCTCGCGGTATTCGGCCAGAACATCCTCGGCCTCGGTGCGCGTGCGCTCAGCGGTGTCGATGTCGCCTTCGATCTTCTGCGCGCGCGCATCGAGGGCTTTGGCTATCTGGGGGAAGACCGCCTTGCGCAGGATGTACAGCGAGATCGCGAACACCACGATCGTCCAGATCATGAGCCCCACGTTGGGGGTGATCAGGAACGATCCGCTGGCGATGGGTAGGTTGGCGGTGAGGGGCATTGTGGCCTACAGGAAGAAGGCGATGAACCCGCCGACGAGGCCGTAGAAGAAGCACGCCTCGGTGAGCGCGAAGCCGAGCCACTGATCGCGCTCGACCTCGGCGCGCAGCTCGGGCTGGCGGGTCTTGGCCTGGATCGAGGCGTTGAACACCGCCCCGATGCCCGCCCCGGCGCCGGCCGCGCCGCCGCCGGCGCCGACGCCAAGCGCGATCGCCCGACCGGCGTCCTGGCTCTGCTTGATGATCGGTTCCACGGTCAGGATCAGCGGGTGGAACACACTGAAAAGGTGGAGAAACTCCATATTGCTCGATCGCTCCCTCTTGGTTTGTGTTAGTGACTCGAGACCGCGCCACCGAGATAGATGGCAGTCAGGATGGCAAAGATAAAGGCCTGCAGGCCGGCGATCAGCACGGCCTCGAACAGGAAGATCGCGATTCCGAACGGCAGCAGGACCCACGACACGACCTGCAGACCGACGAGCACCCCGAGCTCCCCGCCCATGAATGCGATCAGCATGTGGCCCGCGAGCAGATTCGCCCACAGTCGCACCGTCAGCGAGATCAGGCGCAGGAAGTTGGAGAGGATCTCGATCGGGAAGATGAGCAGGACGAGCAGGCCCTTGACGCCACCCGGCATCAGGCTTTTCAGATAGCCGATCGGCCCGTGGTGCCTGACGCCCTCGTAGGTGAACAGGATGAACACGCTCAGCGAGAGGATCAGCGGGAAGGCGACGTTGGTGTCGGCCGCGTAGATCTGCAGCGACGGGATGTGCGCCCCGAACACGTTGAAGCTCTCGCCCGAGTCGACCGGCAGCGGGATGTAGCCGATCATGTTGGAGACGAGGATGAACACGAAGATCGTGGCGATCAGCGGGAAGTACCTCGCCTCCATCTCCGGATTCAGGTTTTCCTGGGAGATGCGGCGCATGAAGTCGTAGAACATCTCCACCGCCACCTGCAGACGCCCGGGGCGCTGCTGCAGGCGCCGGGCGACGTAGAACATCACCCCAAGCGTGATCCCGACTGTCAGCAGCAGGTAGAGAACGGCCTTGTTAAAAGCGATCGGCCCGACCTGGAACCAGGTGTCGAGTTTGAACTCGTCGGTCGGCGAGAAGACGCCGCTGGCGACGTCCGGCGCCTTGTGCGCCGTGACGCCGAACAGGATCACGAACAGGATGATCCCGCCGATCCACAGGCCGAGCACCCCGTAGAGGACCTTCCGCCCCTGGGTCATGCCCTGCTTCTCGGACGGCGGGGTGGGCGGGGTGGCCATGCCGGCGGGCATCCGCGGAGCCTCTGCGACGGCGCTCATCGCTCGAAGCCCTCCCGTCCGCTGAACATACGCGTGACGAAAGCCACCGAGTACGCCGCGAAGATGGTCAACGCCGCCGCCAGCCCGTCGGCGCGCCCGCCGACGGCGCCCGCGATGACGATCGCGCCCACCAGCAGCCAGATCCGCACGAACGACTCGGCAATGTCGAGTCCGAGCCGGGACCCCGACGGTCGTGCTCGCGCGATCCAGCGCCGGTCGGTGTGCGCGAGCACGCGCTGCACCAGCCATGCGCCCGCCGCGATCAACAAACCGAAGGCCGGCGCGCCGAGCGCCAGCGCCACGGGCGTGGCAAGCACCACGAGCACGACGTCGAGGTACTGCAGCAGCTGCAGCGGGGATCGGGTGACAACCGGGCTGGCGCCGGCATGGCTCAGGGCAGGGGCCATTGGTTCTGGCTCGTGATTGGGCATAGAAAGTTGGCTGGCACCCTACAGACGAAAGAGCCAAGCGCGTCCGCCCGCGGCGAACTCTCACCCCCGACCCTCCTCTGACCGTCTGTGGCAGCCGCGCGGAGTCTACCCTATCTGGGACTTAGTAACAAGTTTGTGACATACGGTACGGGTGTGGGGACGCGCAACGCGAGGCCGATCTCAGCGTTGCAATTCTTTCTTTTAAAGCCCTAACCAAATAAGAACAAGACCTAATCTTATTTGGTTAGGGTGCCAAAAAGAACACAACTCATGCCGACGCCCGCGCCGGTCGCAGCGCCGTCCGCGAACGCCACGCCGCTTCGAGGGCGCGCACAAGCACGACGGCCAGCACCGTGGTCGCGACGCCCGCAAGCACGTCGAACAGATAGTGGTTGCCCGTGGCGAGCACCGCCAGGCAAGTGATGCACGGGTAGACGATCGCGAGGGAGCGAACCCATAGCTGCCTGGACATCGACCACAGCGCCAGCGAGCACCACGCCGCCCAGGCCATGTGCAGCGAGGGCAGCGCCGCGAACTGGTTGGCGACCGTGGCGAGTGGGCCGGTGTGCCAGCCACCGAGCGCGTGCGTCGAGGCAACCACGTCGGCGAAGCCGCTGCCGGGGAGCAGCCGCGGCGGCGCGGTCGGGTAGAGCCAGAAGACTGCCAGGCCGATCACGTTGATCATCACCAGCGTGTTGCGCAGCGGCCGGTAGATGTCCGCGCGCCGGTACCACAGCCAGCCGAGCAGCCCGAGCGTGACGATGAAGTGGGCGTTGTCGTAGTAGTCGGAGAGCAGCAGCGCCAGCGTGTGGTGGCCGACCAGCCAGCGGTTGAGCGTGAGTTCGGGGTCAAGGCCGAGCGAACGCTCGAGGTGCAGCACCCCCCAGCCGTGTGCGAGCGCGGCGTGCACGCGCAGCGGCGCGAGGTTGTTGACCGCGTCGTAGACCCAGCACAGCCAGGCGATCACGAGCGCCTCGACCCACAGGCGGGTGCGTTTCGCCTGCGGGTAAGAGCCCTCAGAGGCAATGGGTGAGTCGATCGCGACGGAGCCGTCGGCATCGATCGAGACCGCGCTGGACAAGCCAACGATCTTAGCCACCGCCTCGGAGCGGAGATGCAAGATCGACCGGCGCTCAGGGCGCCACGGGCTCAAGCCCCCGCGCGGCGAGCGTCTCGAGCGCACGCGGCAACGCCGCGACCGTACGTCGCCAGGAGCTGGGGGCGGAGTAGTCGTCGGCGTCGTGCAGCAGCAGGACCGCGCCGGGGCCGGCGTCGTCGGTGAGCAGCGCGGCGATCGACTCCGGGGTGGCGCGCGCCTCCCAGTCGCGGCCCCAGTGGCTCCACAGCAGCGTGCGCCAGCCACGGTTGCGGGCCAGCACCAGCGCCGCGGCGTTGGATACGCCATAGGGCGGGCGGTAGAGCGCAGGTGACCGGCCCGTCGTCTCCTCGATGACCCCGAGCGCACGCAGGATGTCCTCGCGGACCTGGTGGGGCGTCAGGCGCAGCAGGTTGCGGTGGCGATGACAGTGCAGACCGATCCCGTGGCCGGCCGCGACGATCTCGGCGGCGAGGGTGGGGTTGCGCAGGACCTGCTCGCCGACCATGAAGAAAGTCGCCCGTACGCGCTCGCGCGCGAGGATCTCGAGCACTGCCGGCGTGCCCTGGCGGTGGGGGCCGTCGTCAAAGGTCAACGCGTACCCCGCGCCGCTGGCGGTGCGGTCCTCGATCCCGAGCGGCCCGCGCAGCATCCGATACTCGCCGGCGAGCGCGGGCAACGCATAGGCGGCCGTGTAGCCGAGCGCCGCGACGCCGACCGCGGCGCCAGCCAGCGGGCCGAGAAGACTGCGATCATCGGGGGCGGGAATGCTTGAACTGATCCTTGGCATCTTGGCGGCCGTCGGGGCCGCGGTCCTGTACAGCCTAGGGTTTTCCTTCCAGGCGATGGAGGCCCGCGAGGCACCGCGCAGCGAGCAGCTGCGCCCGGCGCTGGCGCTGCGCCTGCTCAAACGCGTGCGCTGGCTGGGTGGCACGGGCCTTTCGGTGCTGGGCTGGCCGCTGCAGCTGCTGGCGCTCAGCCTGGCCCCGCTGGTGGTGGTGCAGCCGGCGCTCGCGCTGGGGCTGCCGGTGCTGATGGTGATGGGCGAGCGGATGCTGGGCGAGAGCGCCGGTCGGCGCGAGTACCTGGCGGTCGGCGCGATCGTGGTGGGCGTGATCGGCGCGGGCGTGTTCGCGCCGCCGCGCACGATCACACACGCGCACTGGAGCGTGCTCGCAATCGTGCTGGGGGCGCTGGCGCTGGCGAGTTTGCTGCCGTATCTGCTGCTGCGCCTCGGCCGTCCCCTGCCATTCGTGACGATGCTCGGCGCGGGGCTGGCGTTCGGCTGGAGCGGCGTGGCCACCAAGCTGGCGTCGGACGACCTCGCGAGCGCCTACATCGGCGCGGCGATCGCGTGGGGCTTGGCCACGGGAGGCGCATCGGCGATCGCGACGCTCAGCGAGATGAGCTCGTTGCAGTCGCGCCCGGCGATCCAGGTCGCCCCCGTGGTGTTTGTGATCCAGACGGCGGTGCCCGTGGCGCTGGCGCCGATCCTCTTCAACGAGAGCTTCGCCGCGACGCCGGGGGGCGGGGTGCCGCTGGGGTTCTCGCTGGCGCTGGTGGTCGCCGGTGCGGCCGTGTTGGCACGCTCGCCGCTGTTGCTGGCGCTGATGGCCGGCGAGGATCAGCGCGAGCCGGTGAGCGCGGCGAGCGACTCGGCGGAGAGTCCGTCGGAGCGCAGGCGTGAGACGAGCCGCTCTGCGCCCGCCACCGAGGCGCTCGACCCGTTGACGCCAAGCACCAACACATCCCCGGGGCGCGCGGGCCGCTGAGGCAGCGGCCGCGTGGCGCTGAGCCGCCGCGTGCCCTTGACGGGGCTTGCTCCCGTGACGCGTGCGAGCAGCAGCTGACCAACGGTGAGGCCGCCCGCGGGCTGCAGGAAGTAGAAGCGGTGGTGCAGGCCCAGCGCGTGAGCTTGCGCGTGCAGCGCGCCACGGGTGTGCATCCAGCGCAGAAGGCTCGTGCCAGGGGGCAGTTCGGGCAGCAGTTCGTCTCCCAACGCGCGCAGCGCGGCGATCGTGGCGGGCGCGTGCACCCCGCCGTCGGCGAAGGAAGCGTGGATGCCCGTCGTGGCGAGCTGGCGCGCCAAGCGCGTTACGTCGCCCGCGGGGGTGCGCACGATCAGGCTCACGTCGGGCTTGTCGGTCGCGACGTGCACGAGCGGGTGGACGTGCAGGATCGCGTCCGCGAGCGCGCTGACCTCGTCAGTGGACATCGTCCACATACCGACGCCCAGCACCACCACCAGCTGCGCGCAGAACGCGGCCATCCGCAGCCGCCACAGGGGGATCTGGCGCACGCGGCGGGGGGCCTCGAGCACGACCTCGACGGCGTGCGGGTGTTGCTCGGCGGGCGACACGGCTCCCGTCGCCGCGACGGGAGCAGGCGCCTCCGCAAAGCTGGCCTGCACGTGCGCGCGCAGCTCGCCGGTGTCGTTGGCGAGGCGCAGCAGCGCGAGGTCGGCCATCGCGCGGGTGTTCAGGCGGGCGTGGCCGACGGGCAGCCCGTAGGAGACGACCGGCGTCCCGGTGGCCTTCGCCTCCAGGCAGGTGACCCCTCCAGTGGAGTGCACGAGCGCGTCGGCGGCCGCCAGCAGCTGCGGCATCGCGTCGGTGAAGCCGTACACGTGCACGCGGGACTCGCGCGCGAAGGTGGTGGAGAGTCGCTTGTGCAGCTGCTCGTTGCGCCCGGCGAGGCAGACGATGCTCGAGACCTCGCTCACGCGGCAGAGCTCGCGCACGGCGCCCTCGACGTCGCCCACGCCCCAGCCGCCGCCAGAGACGACGACCATGCGGCCCTCCTCGGGTAGGCCCAACGCACGCCGCGACTCCAGGGGACAGCGGGGCTCTAGGAACTCGGCCGAGATCAACGGCGCCACCAGCCGCGCAGAGCCCTGTCCCGCGATGCGCTCGACGGAGGGCATCGACTCGCCGTACATGACCAGGTGCATGTCAATCCCAGGTTGCGCCCAGAAGAACAGGCCGGTGAGGTCGGTGATCGTGGCCACGGTGGGGCAGCGCACCGCGCCGGTGCGGCGCAACCGCGCGAGCACAACCGTGACGGCGGGATAGGTGGAGACGATCACGTCGGGTTGGTACTCGGCGATGCGGCGCGCCAGCGGGCGGGCGCCAAACAGGCGCAGCTGCCAGCGCGTCAGCCAGCGGACGGGGGGCACGTGCTCGAGCAGCCAGTAGACCAGCGAGTAGCTCCAGGGCAGGAAGCGCAGCTGCACGCGGTAGCCGTCCTGGACGACCTGGCGCAGCACACGCCCCATCGCGGCGAGGCCGTCGATCACCGTGACCTCGGCCGGCTCGGGGGAGCTTTCGATCTGCTGGGCCAACGCGCGGGCAGCCGCGGCGTGCCCCTCGCCGACTTCGGCCGAGAGGATCAGGACACGGCGGGGCCCACCGTGGTCGGGTGTCTCTTCTGTATGTCCCATGTCGCCTCGGCTCCCAGTTGCCGGTGCACTACGCGCAGCAAAGCGTACAGGGAGAAACGGAGCACTCGCAGGCCCGCTGGCAGCGGAGCGCAAGAAAAACACAATCTCAATCTTCGCCGGCAGGGCCGCACCTCCTCTCGGCCGCGCCGACCATTCGACCACTGCCCCCCTCCTCCTCCCTCTTCCTCTTTCCCCTCTCAGCCGCCGTCCCGCGCTAACAGCGCTTCGGCGGCGGGTGTGGAGGGCAACTGCCCCAACCCGTGCAGCTCCTGTACGAGCACCCAAAATGCCTGGCGGGCGGTCCCGTGGGGGCCGATCAGGCCTGAATCCCATGGTTCGCGGCGATTGGAGCCGGCATTCCACTGGTAGAGGTAGACACGCTTGATGCGGGGCGAGAGCGGGACGAGGCGGTTGAACACGAAGCGGGTCACCTTCGCGGCGTGGGCGGGGGATTCGGGGAAGTCGTGGGCGGAGTGGTTGTGGCGGGCGACCACGCCGCCCGTCTCGGTGAACCAGATCTGGCTGTGCGTGGCGCCCAGCAGCGCCTTGGTCGACGCCGCCGAGAGGCGGTTGGCGCCGATGTAGTTGTGCAGGCCCCAGATCCCCGGTTCGTAGCCGAGCGCGTGGCGCACCTCGTCGACCCACGTGACCATCCCCGGCACGTCGAGCAGCTCGGAGGCGAGCACGTTGCAGGAGGGGCAGGCGGCCCGTGCCTGCCGGTAGTACGCGGCGACCAGGCTGGGGGAGTGGCAGGTGGGCTGCCCGCAGTAGTTGGCCTCGTTCCAGACCGCGAAGTCGGTCACCCACGGGTAGCGCTTGTGCAGCAGCCGAAACTGGCGGGCGAATGCGAGCACCGTCGGCAGCCGCCGGTGGCGCCCGGCGATCCAGGAGTGTTCGAAGGAGATCAGCGGGTGCACGCCGTCGGCGCGAGCGTCGCGCAGCCAGGTGGCGAGAGCCCGCGATTCGGAGCGGCTTTCGAGCGCGTCCCAGCCGATCGAGAGGCGGGCGTAGCGGATGGAGAGAGCTTTGAAGCGGGGGTCGCCGAACATCGCCGGGTGCTGCTCGCCGATGCCGACGACCAGCGCGTGCGCCCCAGCCAACGAAGCACCCGCGCCGGCCGGCGCAGCCAACACCCCCGCTGGCAGCGCCAGCACGACCACGAGCGCAAACGCGACCAGGACGGCCCGCAAGCGCTTCACGAGGCGATCGTCTGGAACTCGCCCGTCTCGAAGTCCTGCGTGACGTCCTGCTCGATCTGCGCGGGCGAGGCTTGGGGTCGCAGCCGGCGCAGGCGAATCGCGTCGAGGCGGCGGAACTTGAGGATCTCCAGCACGTACACGAGGTAGATGGAGGCGACCGCAACGAACAGGGCGAGCGCGGCGATCACGAGCGTCCAACCGAGGTAGAGGTGGCCTTTGTGGTCGGAATAGGGGACGAAGCGCAGTGCGAGCGCGAAGCCGGCGAGCAGCAGCGTCCACCCGTAGAGATACGCGATCGTGCGCCGGCGGGAGAAGCCGATGCGGGCCATGCGGTGGTGGAAGTGCTCGGAGTCGGAGGCATAGATGGGGCGTCGGTACTTCAAACGCTTCAGAACCACGAAGGTTGTGTCGAGAAACGGCACCGCAAGCAGAATCAGGGGAAGCACGAAGGACAGCACCACCTCGGTCTTGACGGCACCCTCAACCGTCAGGCAGCCCATCAAGAGGCCGAGCAGGTTGGCGCCGCAGTCGCCCATGAACGAGGAGGCGGGGGGAAAGTTGTAGAGCAGGAAGCCGAGCGAGGCGCCGGCGATCAGCGCCGCGAGCACGCCGGGCGCCCACCGTTCGAGGTCGAAGGAGATCACCGCGAGCGCGGCGGCGATGATCGCGCAGACCCCCGCGGCGAGACCGTCGACGCCGTCGGAGAAGTTGACGACGTTCATCAGCGCAACCAGCCCGATGACGGTGATCGCGCCGCCGGCGTGCGGGAAGTGCAGGGCGCCGACGAACGGCAGCGTGATCAGTTCGACGACGATCCCGTAGTGCACGACGATCAGCGCGGCAAACACCTGCCCGGCGAGCTTGACCAGGGGCGGCAGCTCGAAGCGGTCGTCGAGCGCCCCCACCAGCGTGATGAACGCGGCGGCGATCAGCATCCCGTGCCAGATCCGTTCGTCGGGCAGCCAGATCAGCCCGGCGAGGAGGGTCCCGGCGAAGATCGCAAGCCCACCGAGCAGCGGCGTGGGTCGCTCGGAGAGCCCCCGCTCGCGCGGCGTGTCGATAGCGCCGACCGCGACCGCGAGGCGCATCGTGAGCGGCGTCAGCAGCGCCGTGGCAACCGCGGCGGCGAGGAAGGCGTACAGCGCGTCGAGCCCGTGTGCGCTCATGCTCGCGGAAAGCATCGCAGGCGCGGCCGTCATACGCGCGCGTTGGCGGAGCACCGTCGGTGGTCATTTGGTGCGCATCCGCGCGCCCGGGCGCAGATCCCATCGCCGTGGGCGCGGGCCTCCATGCCCCGCGACCGGCGCACGCGACCGGCCGCCGCGCCCGAACGCCGCGCCCGAACGCCGCGCCCGAACGCCCGGCTACCGCTTCTTCCTGGCGCCCTTCGCGCGCCTGTGCTGCGCCTTCGCCTTCTTCTTGTGCTTGACGTGCTTGCTCTTCGAGCAGCCGGTGACGGCGATCTTCGTGTTGGTGTTGATCAGCGCGCCGTTCTGACCGACGAATTCGGTTGGCATCGACAGGGTTTTGTCCTTGCAGAGGTTCCCCAGCGCGGTCAGCGCGGAATAGGGGCCGGCGGGCAGGTTCAGTTCGAAGCTGCCGACGGGCACGTCGGGCACCGTCTTGAACGTGCTGCTGGTGACCCCCGCTTTGCTGATGAACGTCGAGCCGACCAGGTGCACCGTCACGCCGTACCCCTGGAGCACGATGATCAGGCTCGGGAACGCTTCCCCACCGTGGCTGACGAAGTACGCCGGGCCAGACAACGGCACCGGCAGCACCGGGGTGGTCGCGGTCGCGTGGCCGATGACCGACGCCGGCGGGCAGTTGGCCGGGTTGGCTTCGAACACCTGCGCCAGGCACGCCTTCTGTAGTGTCGGTAGCCGTGAGGGCAGTGCCTTCGGCAGTTCGACTTTGACCCGGCTGATGTTTGCGTCGTAGGGGCCAGCGGGGTAGCCCAGCTTCACGTTCAGGCTGGTCCCATCGAGCCTCGAGGATTTCCCTGAGGTGGACGCCTCAAGCTTCGGTTTGAACGCCAGCACCGCGCAGTTGGTGATCTGGTAGGGCACCGACAGCGCGGAGGTGGCGCCTTCGCTGCTGGTCAGGCTGCCGGTGATCGCCAGGGGGCTGCAGTTGGTGGCGTTGAACGTGAAGTTCGCCCGGTTGATGTTGACGTTGATGTGCTTGATCTGCAGCGGTATCCCGTCGATGAACGTGGGGATCTTGTACGGGCCTTCGGTGTCCGATGTGATCGTCAGCGCGGCGGTTTCGGGGTTCACGTCGATCTTCGCGCGGACGATGACTTTCCCGAGGTCGAATGGGCCGGCCTTCGCGGGGTTTACGATCGACAGGCCGAACGGAGCGCCCTTGTAGGGGCCGGTTATATAGACTTTGCCGCCCTTTACGCTGAAGGGGTCGCCGCCGAGGCCAACGCTGACGGTCGTTTCGCCGATTTCGCTTTCCGGGCCGCAAGTACCGGCGTTCGCCTGTTCTTCGCCGCACAGCTTCACGCTGGAGAGCGTGCCGGACATCCCCAAAGGCATCTTCAGCTGGATCGCCTTGAGGTTCTGGTTGCCGTCTTCACGCGACATCGTCATCGTGAACGGGGTGAACCCGCCCGCCTGGATGCTTGTCGTGCCCGCCGTCAATTCCGGTTTGAACGGCAGCGGGTCAGAGCACGGCTTCCCGCTAGGACCGGAGGCGATTTCAAATGTCGAGGTTGGGTGCGTCGTTTCGTTGCCCGACCACGGCGTGAACGCCGCTTCGGTCTCATAGCTGCCGCACAGAGCCGGGGTCCCGAGCGGCGCGCGTTCCCCACCGAAGAAGTGCAGTTCGAGTTCTTCAAACGGTAGCTCCGGGGTATTTTCGAACGTCGCGACGATCCGCCCGGTGCTTTCGTCGAGCTTGACAACGCCGGGGAGCTTGACCAGGACGCCCGAGAAGGGGTCCTTCGCGACGATGTACATCGCGACAAGCGAGTTGAATGGGTTGGCGTTCTGCGCCGCTAGATACACCGCGCCTTCAAGCGCGTGGGTGAGCAGCGGTGTGCGGATCGCGACCGTCCCGATCTTCGACGCGCTCGGGCAAAACGGTTCTGGGAGACCCGGGGTGAACAAATCCAGTCCGCTGCCCGGTTCCACACCGGTGAACCCGATCTGGCTCTCCGAGCACGCTTCCAGCCCGTTCGCTCCCGCCGGGTTCAGCCCCACGCCTTCGGGCAGCGCGACGGTCGTGTCCTTCAACGTCGACTCCGCGAGCCCGTTGGGGTTCAGCGTCGCCGTCTGTGGGACGTGCACCCCGACCGTCAGCCCAGTGGAGCTACTGCCTTCCGCGATGTCCGGCGCGACCGTGATCGATGGTTCGAAGGGAAGATGGTTGCAGCCATCGATCGCCTCCGGCAGACGGAAGGCGACCGGTTCGGACTGCTGCGCCGGGATCCCGGACGCTTCCCACGAGTCTCCCCGCCCCGTCACTTCAAAAGGTTTTTCGCACGATGTCGGCAACCCGAGCAGCGGCGGGGGCGCAAGCGCGGTGGACGTCGGACAGGGCGCGGCTTCATAAGGCCCGGTTTCCTGTAGGCAGTCCCAGCCGCGTATGTTGTCGTGCCGCCGGTCGCCGGGGACGCCCCAGAACGTCAGCTGAACGCCTACCAGCGACGCCAGCTGGGTGATGTCGCTGGAGGTGACGTTCACGCCATAGTCCTTGCCCGTGCGAACCGACGTGTCGAGCATCACCGGGACGATGCCACCCACCTTGAACCCGAAGCGCGCGGGCTCACCCGGCAGCGGCTGCATGTTGAAGATCGGATCCCTGAACGGGTAATAGCCCAGGGGTGGCACGACGGCCCATACGGTGGCCACTCCGATCATCGAATCATCCGGGCATTCATTGAAGAAATCCGGTTCCTGCGGCGGCTCGACCAGATTACCGAACTCCAAATCGGTGCACTGCGCAAACGGCGTCGGGTTGCCGACCAGTCCCGCCGGCAATTCGGCAACGACGTCCTTCGCCATCCCGACAGGTTTCGGGCCTTCTTTTTCGGCCGTCCCCGTGTTGAGCATCGTGACCGCGGTCAGCTGGAAGGGGTGCGAGCCGGCCTGCGTATCGACCGACCCATCCGCGTTTTCCGGGATCATCTGAAGTTCTTCAACTCCAAATCTTTCCTGGCCATTCACCTCTATCTTGTGGCTGGAGCTGACCAACCGCGGCGCGCCGCCGCCGGACACGCTCACAGTGTTTTCTTCACCGCTCGCCGCACCCGGCAGAACACGTACCCCGATGCGCATTTCGATCCCTTCAAAGGGCGGCAGATCCTCCGGACGATCACTCTTTGACGGCAGCGTGCCGTTGTAGTGCAATTCTCCGTACGTGCAGGTCAGCGATTTCAACGTGCAGGTCACAGCACCGCGGTTGAAACGACCCGGGCCTTCTCCCGCGATGCCTTCGATCTCGACCGCTTCCAAGCCTTTGGGCAGCTTGTCCACAAGCGTCACTTTTCCGCTCGTGTCCGCATCCCCGCGGTTCCCCGCCGTAACGACGACCTGCCCGTCAGCCCGACCCCTGGAGACGACCGTCGCGTGCGCTTCGCCCGTACATGAACCAGTTGCGCCTTCACACGAAAGAGGTTCCGCTTCTGGGTCAAGGAACGCCAGGAAGAATCCTCCGTCTGCGACGATCGGTTCCCCGGGCGGCCCCGGGAAGCCCGTGATGTAGGGCTGGCCCGGAAACGTGACCACGTACGTTCGGGTTTCTCCTTCCACACGCACTTCGGGCACGCGCACCATTTTCGCCGGGTATATGCTTTCGAGCGCCGCCTGCATCTGGCCTGCCGTGGCGTTGTAGGGCACGATCGCAAACGTCAATTCTTCAAACGTACGCTGTTCGAGGTCCACTTCATCCAGCCGCAATGGTTCAATCAGAGCTACGTCACCTTTGGAGCCGCTGATCGTGAGGTGCTGCACCTCGTCGGCCGCAACACCCGCGCGCAGGTTCGTCGGCTGCGTGCCATTTGTCAGACCCCACCACGGCTCCTGCGCATAAGCGGGCACCACGCCCACGACCGCGAGCACGCCGGCGACGGCGATGACAAGGACGCTCCTCTTGATCAAGTCCACCGCGATCACCTCATGCCCCTCTTGCTCGCCTTTACCTTATTACGGGCCTGGCTCGCCCCGTACCGTTTTCTCGCCTGCCGCTCACACGCAGCCCGCCTCCTCGCCGGCTTGCGATGACACGCCGTCAGCGCGCGTGCGAGCTTCTGCGCGCGTGTCAACCGCTTGGGTTGAGTAGCACCCGCCAGTACCGACGGGGTGACGTTCCCCGCACCTGAGAACGTCGCACTCGACGGCGCGCCGAAGATCGCGGGCTGCGGCGGCGACGCCGCCCGGCACGCATCGGCCGTCGTACACTCCGGCGAGGGCACCGACCTGCTGATACACGGCGACTGGCTCGTACACACGTGCGCGTCATACACATCGAGTGCTGTATCAGGGTCTTCCTGCACCAGTTTTTCTGCAACGACGAACACGTCGTCGCCGGTTTCGCTCGCATCCAAGAATGCCGATTCGCCGGGTGCGGTACCGGCGGTGATCAACCCCACACAACCACCCGAGGCGGCGCCGAACGTCGAGGATGCCGTCGCGCAGCTCCCGACCCCATCCGGCTCATACTCATAGACATCCTGGGTCCCGTCGATGTCCTGCGGCACGAGCGCATCGCTGCTGTCGAAAAACAAGCGTCCTTCGTCGGACAGGTACCGCGGCTGATAAACGCCTTCATCCCTCCACATCGGGGTCTGCGCGGCTACCCACGCCGAGGGCGGCCAATCGGCTTCTTGGGTAAGGCGATTAACCCCGATGGCGGTTTTTGCCCCGTATTCAATTCCCGCGGGCCGTGCGCCGGTCGGGTTGCACGACGCACACACCAGGCGACCGTCGGCGGCGTCGAACAGGAAGACCTCCTCGTCAGGGATGTGGCTGCGTGCGTCGCGATTGTCATAACGAGTCAATGACTGGTTCGACATGAACGCCAGATAGCGGCCATCCGGAGACGCGCTCGTGGGCTGTAGTGCACTCTGGTCTCTCGACCCTGGTGATGGAGCCCAGTCAGGCGCGTCCATATTTGAGAGCACCCCAATCAACTGAGGTGCTTCCCATTGATGCGCACCATCGTCGTAGTGTAACAAATAGAGATTGGGGGCGCCCAGCGCCGCCCTTTCGTGCCGGCCGTTTTCCCCATGCGACAGCGCACCCGACGCAACGAAGTACACATACGAGCCATCTTCACTGACACCAAGAACATTCCCCCGAACCCCCGCGCCACCGGGCGTCAGATCGCCCAAGGCGCAGCTCAGTTTACCCGCGGTTTCCAGGATTTCACACTCATACAGATCATCTTCTGCACTGGCGCCGGAATCTTCCGCCAGATGCTGGGTGTCGGTGAAGAACACCCTCGAGCCATCCTTGCTCGCAGCCTGGAACACGGGCTGCGCCGGACCGAGACCTGAGCCACCCTGCACCGCATCCAATCTGATGGTTTCCCCTTTCGGCATATCGCGCAGATAGAGAGCTTCGGATGCTGCAATGCCCCCCTTCGGGGGAGGAGCCCAAGCCACGCGCGACCCGTCCTCGGAAATCGCGTGCCTGGCCACTTGCACAAGATCGACATGATCCCCTGTCAAGGTACCGCCTTCCCCCGGCGGCAAGACGGTGACCGGCTGCACAGCCACCGCCGCAGGCGCACCGGCCGACCACTCATAGAGCGGACCCTCCAAGCTATACGCCCGAAGCAGCACGTGGGCAAGATCAGGCGTAGCGCCCGCAATGCTTACGTTTTCCCCGAATTTGGATGTGCCGGAGGGCGCATCGGTATAACCCGACGCGCCAGTCACAAGCGGTTCAAAACAACTTGCCGGTATCGTCTGACAAGTGGAATCATGGCGCAGATAGGGCGTCAGTTCAGTATCCGGGGGTGATACTTCCGGAGACAGCGATGAGAACATTTTTTCATTTTCGGCCGGGATGACCAGACCAAGCCCAAGGTCCTGGGAGAAGCGCAAGTACTCTGCCGCCACCGAGATTCCGGTCGCGGTCGCATGCGGCAGCGAGATGTTCTGCGACGACCAACCGCCAGCGCCGCGAGTGGAGAGGATCTGCACCGACGTGTAGTTCCCCTTGGCTTCGCCCGCGGGTGGCGCAGTCGTGTGGTACGTGATCGCGCCACCAGCTGTGGAGGCTTGAGTGAGGAAGCTCGCGAGTTGAGGCCCCGATATCAAACCGCCAAGCTTTTCACGAGGGGATACCAATTCCCATTGACGGCCATCGGGAAGCACGAGCCCGCCGCCGGCGCCCTGCGTGGCGAACGCATGGTCCGGCCCGGGGAACGCGACGGGCTCGAAGACTTTCGGTTCGACTTCCAATTCGCTGACCGCGACGACCCGGTAGTGGTAGACGGTACCCGCGGCCAACCCCTGCACGTGCTGGCTGACTTCGACATCTTCGCTCCCGGAGCCGAGCGCGGCGCCGGGCGCGAGCGGCTGCGCTGCTTCATACGCGCTGCTCTTGCCATACTGGAAGTAGTAGCTCGTCGGTGCTTCGTTGGGATTGAGCGTGGCTTCCAGCGTCACCGAGGTCGAGGCGACTTCGGATGCCGATTCTTCACGCAGGGACGGACCAGTGGTCCTGAATTGCGCGTCCTGTCCGGATTCGCCTTCGTTAGTGCCGTTCGCGTTGGTCGCCTGCAGGCGGTAGTAGTAGGTGGTGTCGGGCTGGAGTTTGCTCAACGCGACGCTTACCGGCACCTTGCCTTCCGCCTGTACTTGCGACGGGCAGGAAGCGACTTCGCCGAAAGCAGGGCTGGTGCCCCACTCGAACCGGCAACTCGCCGCGCCCGCTTTGAGCGTATCGACGGTGCCGTTCAGCGTCGCGCTCGTCGGCTGCACACTCGAGGCCGGGGCTGTGACCACATCCGGGAGCACCACGTTGGGCCCGAACACGAACATCGGGTCCGGTCGTTCACCGCTGTCATTTGCCGTACCGATGTAGATCCTGTGGGTTTCAGGGTCGCCCGTCACGCTGACGGGATAAGTTCCGTCGGGGTGTTCCACAGCGGCGCCAAACGTCCCGCCCGGCACACCCGCCGGCGTGATTCGCCCCTCGAATGCGCCACTGGAGTTGAACTCGAGGATCCCCGAGGACTGTTCACCCCCCACTTCTGGCCGCTGCCCATTTTCCAACAGCATCCCTGCGACCACGTAGATATCCCCTTCGCCATCGTTGCCGGCTAAGGAATGCAAGTCGTACACCGAGACGCCGCTTGGTAGCGCCAGCACCCCGAGGAATTCGTATTGCCCCGCGACCGCCGACGGCTTGAACATGTAGACGCTGCTCGACCCATTTCCCCCCCTCGACTTGTCGGCGACCAGCACGTCGCCCGTGGCTTCGTCGACCGCGACCTTGTACGGTTCGAAAAAGGGTTCGGTCGGGGAGACGCCTCCGATTTGCGCGACCAGTTTTTCCCCGCCTCCCGTTTCAGGTTCAAACACGTCGACGACATGGTGCTCCGGGTCCGCAACATAGACATCTCCCGCGGCCCAACCGAGACCGGAGTCGTCGACCGCGACGCTGCCGCTGGCACTGCATTCAAAACAGTCAAAGCGTTCTTTGCTCGGGGTACCGGCCCCCGTCCAGACCTTCTGCAGTTCGCCCGCCGCATCGAAGACGACCACAGCTCCATGGGTGCCTTCCGCGCCCTCTTCATCGGCGCCGACGTACACCTGCTCTTTACCGGCCGCGTGACCGACCGCGACACCCTGCGAGAGATACACAAACGAAGAAGAGATCTGCGGGAACTGCGCGATGAACGCACCTGAAGCCGCATCAAACTTGTCCACCCGAGATTCGAGTCCGCCTTCAGCGACATACACTTCACCGGAATCCACCGTCGCAGCAGTGCTCCCGCTGAGACCGAGCGGCCCCGGCACCGCCACCGGTTCCCCGTGCGGCCCTTCCGCCGGCACTTCGCTGAACTGCGAGAGGTATTCATGCTTATCGAACGCCTGGCCAGACGCTGGCGCGAGCGCGAGCAGCCCCACCAGCGCGCACAGCAACGCCACGGCCGTAGAGGTGAACCTGCGAGCACTCATCGAACCATCTCCTCCTCGTAATCGGAGGGGAGGTGCCCCTCGCGTCGTGTGTGGAATGACAATCCGCGCGGGAGCGCGGGGGAAAGATGTGCCTCGCGGCGCACTATGCGGCCCGCCTCTTGTACGGCGGGCGGATGCTGCGCGCGAGGAGCTCGCCCCGGGGCGTGAGCGTCCATGCGTTCGGCTCTCCCTTGGCGTGCCCCTCACCCGCGTTCGCGAGCAGCCCCGCGCGCTGCAGGCGCCGCAGGTGCTTGGAGATCTGCCCCGGATCGCTCACACCCGCGCGCTCCGCGATCATCCGGTTGTTGGGGTGGGACCCCTGCCCGCCGAGCTCGGCCACGCTCTCCAGCACCCGCGCGGTGCGATACGTCAAACGCACCGGGACGCCCTGCAGCGGGTCGCCTTCCAGTGACCTCCTCAGCGCGCCGTGCGCGGTAGCCAGGTCTTTCGAAGCCGCGGGAGCCGGCCGCGCGAGCTCACGGCGCGCCGCCGCCGGGCCGAGATAAGGCAGCACGATCATCGCCATCAGCTCGCCCAACAGACTCACAAGCGGCTCATGCTCATCGCGCAGCAGCCGCGCGTAGACGATCCCAAACCCCGCGCCGACCAGGCCCTCCGCGGTCAACGGAGTGCACTCTCCGCCCCGCGCACCCTCCCCACTGCCCTCGTCCACGACGGCGGCGAGACTCACGAGGATCTCCTCGCGGCGCTCCAGCACCCGTGGGCCGCCGAGCAGCGCCTGCATCACACAGACATGCGCCAACGCAGGCTCGCGGTCAAACAGCGCAAGGATCCTCCACAAACCCGTACGGACCCGCTCACGCCACGACAAACCCTCCAGGCCCGCCCCGGCCAGCTCCCCGGCGACCACCCCCACCTGATCCTCCAACACCGCGGCGAGACACTCCTCGCGGTTAGCGAACAGCTCATAGAACGTGCGCCGCGACACGCTCGCACGACGAGTGATATGACCAACCGTGGTCTGCGCGTAACCAAGCTCCTCGATCGCGCACACCGCACCCGCGATCAACCGCGAGCGCTGAATCTCCACCAGCTGCAGACTCTCCCGGTCCCCGTCCACAGCCCCCGAACGCTCCTCACCCGCCCCCGCACGCGCTCCGACCGCGCCCGCACGCGCTCCGACCGCGCCCCGACGACTCGCTACACGCTCACCCGCACGCGCGGACATCACGCGACCCTCCAGGACACGGGGACGAACATCCCGGCCGCGGGGACGAGCATCCCGGCCGCGGGGATCCCTTCCCGTGCGGGAACGAACCTCCGGCCGGCCGCTACCGGCCGGCGACGAGCCCTAGCGCCCGCTCGCCAAGCCGAAGAGAGAGAGAGAGAGAGAGAGATGCGACAGCGCCAAGCTGGCGCATCTAGCATCACTCCCCACTCGAGCGACAGGCATCCCCATCACGTTTATCTCCCTCGAAACCACGCTTGACTCACTCCCTCATATCGCGAGACGACGATCCCTCTCGAACAACAACCCTGCCAGCGCTTGATGTCAACCGCAGAGCGCGCCTACCCAAACCTGACCCCTATGTCATCACGGCACCCCAGTGGGATGACCTTGACGATGGCAACCGTACACGACACGCTTACGCTTGTCAATACCCAAACAGCGAAGGCCAGATGCGGACGCTCCTCCCCAAGACCTCCTCAGCCGAGCGCCCGCCGCAACTCGGCCTCCCCCGTCGGCCCCGCGCGCACGACGCGCCAGCGCCGGTGGGATTCGTAGTCCCGCAGGTCCAGGACCGTGGAGGCGAGGCCGGGCAGCTCGCCGCCGTCCAGCACGAGGTCGGCGCCGTCCAGCAGCGCGGGAGGAATCTCCGACAGGCGCCGTGCCTCGGGGCCCCCGGAGAGGTTGGCGCTTGACTGCATCACCGGGAGGTCCACCGCGCGCAGCGCCGCCAGGGGCGGCGGCAGCAGCGGCACGCGCAGACCGAGCGCGCCGTCCTCACCCGCCGGCGGCCCCTCCCTCCCGGCCGGCTCCTGCGCCGCCTCCGGCCGAGCGGAGGCCGGGCGGCACGCGAGTGGGTAGCGATCCTCGCGGTTGGGCAGCAGCACCGTCAGCGGCCCCGGCAGCAGCGCCTGCAGCGCCGCGCGCTCCCGCACGCCCAGCTCCGGGAGCGACTCGAAGGCGGTGGGCAGCGAGAAGAACATCACCGCGGCCGGGCGCTCCGGCGGCCGGCCCTTCAGCTCGTACAGCCGCCGCACCGCCTCGCGGTTCAGAGGATCGCAGGCGAGGCCGTAGACCGTGTCCGCCGGGAAGACGGCCACACCGCCGGCGAGCAGGCACTCCCGCAGGCGCCATGCGTCGGCCGCATCAAGCACAAACGCATTATCCCATGCCGGTCCCACCCGGGAGGCCGCGCGAGCACCGATCCGCTCGTCAGCCCAGTAGCCGCCCTCAATCCGCCGCGATTACTTCTTCTTCTTCTTCTTCCTGCTCTTCGTCCGCTTCTTGCGCTTGTGCTTGGCGTGCTTGGCCTCGCCGCAGCCGGTGACGGCAATCTTCGTGTTGGTCTTGATCAGAGCGCCGTTCTGCCCGACGAATTCGGTGGGCATCGACAGGCTCATCACCTTGCAGAGGTTCCCGAGCGCGGTGAGCGCCGAGTAGGGGCCCGCCGGCAGATTCAATTCGAAGCTGCCAACCGGCACATCCGGCACCGTCTTGAACGTGCTCGACGTGACCCCGGCTTTGCTGATGTAGGTCGTGCCAACCAGGTCGGCCGTGACCCCGTAACCCTGCAGTACGATGATCAGGCTCGGGAACGCTTCCCCGCCATGGCTGACGAAGTACGCGGGGCCACTCAACGGAACCGGTACGATCGGGCTCGTCGCGGTCGCGTGGCCGATGATCGACGCTGCGGGGCAAGCCGCCGCGTTCGTTTCGAACACGCTCGCCAGGCACGCTTTCTGAAGCGTCGGCAGCCGCGAAGGCAGCTGCCCGGGCAGTTCGACTTTGACCTGGGCGATATTTGCGTCATAGGGGCCCACGGGGTAGCCCAGCTTCACGTTCAAGCTCGTCCCGTCGAGCCGCGAGGATTTCCCTGAAGTGGATGCTTCCAGCTTCGGCTTGAACGCCAGCACCGCGCAGTTGGTGGCTTGGAAGGGCACCGTCAACGCCTGATCTCCACCTTCGGTGCTCGTCAGGTTCCCGCTGATTTCCAGTTTGCTGCAGTTCGTCGGGTTGAACGTGAACCCGGGCCGGTTGATGTTCACGTTCACGTGCTGGATCTGCAGCGGAATCCCTTCGAGGGACGTCGGGATCTTGTACGGACCGCTGTTGTCGCTTGTGATCGTCAGCGCCGAGGTGTAGGGGTTGACTTCGATCTTCGCCCGCACAACCAAGCAGTCGCACGCCGGATGGTGGACCTTGGTGTTCTCCAGGTCGAACGGGCCGGCTTTCGCGGGGTTGACGATGCTCAACCCGAAAGACGCGCCGTTGTAGGGTCCGGTGAGGTAGACCTTCCCGCCGGTGACGGTGAACGGGTCCCCGCCGACGCCGACCGAGACGGTAGTTTCGCCGATCTGGCTGTTGGGGCCGCAGGTCCCTTCGTCGGCCCGCGGTTCGGGGCACCGTTCGACACCCGCCAGCGTGCCCAGCAGGCCCGGCGGCATTTTCAACTCGATCGCCTGCAGGTGCTGTTCGCCGTCTTTGCGGCTCATCGTCATTGTGAACGGACTGAACCCGCCGGCCTGGATGCTCGTGGTGCCAGCCGTCAGCGTCGGGCCGAACGGCAGGCTCGCACCCGGACACGCCGCTCCGCGCGGACCCGACGTGACTTCGTACGTCGAGGCCGCCCCAACCGAGACCGCGGCTTCGTCCGATGGTTCCGCGGCCCACGGCACGAACGCCGCGTTGGTGGTGTAGGACCCGCAGCGCGCGGGCGAGGCGAGTGGCGCGCGTTCCCCGCCGAAGAAGTGCAGTTCGGCGTCTTCGAACGCCGCCTGCGGGCTGTTGTCGAATTTCGCGACGACCTGCCCCGTTTCGGCTAATTCGACCTGGCCAGCGAGCTTGACGAGCACACCCGATTCCGGGTCTTCGGCGACGACGTACATGCCGACCAGGCTCCCGAACGGGTTCGCTTCCTGCGACGCCAGATAGACGGCGCCTTCGAGCGCTTTCGGCAGAAACGGCGTGGTGATCTTTACCGTGCCGATCTTCGATGCGTTCGCGCAGAAGTTCACGCCGGGCTCGAAAGGTTCGCTTGAGCCAAAGCTACCCGGCACTTTCGACGTGAACGCGGGGACGCTCACACCCGGCGAGGTTTCGAACGCCCTGGTGCCCTCATAGCCGACCAGCTGCTCCGAGCACGCTTCGAGACCGCCGCCGCCCGCCGGGTTGATCGCCACGCCTTCGGGCAGCGCGACCGTGATGTTCTTCACGTCGGACTCCGCGAGGCTTTTAGCGTTCACAGTCGAGTCCTGGGGTACGTGCACGTCGACGTTCAACCCGGTCGGGGTGCTCGTTTCGGTCCCGTCCGGGGCGACCTTGATCGACGGTTCGAACGGCAGACGGTTACAGCCGTCCAGCGCGGGTATCGGCGCCGTTTCGGGGAAGATCAGCCGCTTGCCCTGCGGCAGCGGCGCCTCCCAGGCGTCCGTTTCGACGCTCGTATGCAAAGGGCCCGTGCATGATGTCGGCATCGCCAGAAACGGAGGTGGATCCTTCTCCGCCAGGGGCACACACCGAGTGAGGCCCAAGTTGCGTAGATCGAGTTCCAGTTCCGCTCCTTCCTGTCGTTCGATCAAGCAGGCGCCGCCACGTGTAGTGTCGTGACTTGCTTCACCGGGCACACCCCAGAACGTCAGCCTGTAGGCAAGGAACCCCGCGAGCTCGGTAATGTCGCTGCTGCCCAGGGTCACACCGTAGTCTTCGCCGGCGCGCACGTGCACATCGAGAAACACCGGAGTCCCCGGCAACAGAAACCCGAACCGTGCCGCCTCGCCATGCGAAGGTTCAAGATTCACGATCGGCACACTGGCGAATTGATCACCTCCCTGCAAGGGGGATTCGAATGTGATCCCAGCGACTCCCAGCACCGACGCCTGCGGACACGACCCTGCGTAGAATTGGGCCAAATTGCACCTGACGACCGGCGCTGGATTGCCGATCAAGCCCGGCGGGAGCAGGCCCGAGATATCCTTCGGGAGCTCAACCGGGACCGCGACTTCTTTTTCGCCATGATTTTCCTGCCGCTGGTTCAACGTGAGCGTGCCTGTCACCTGAAACGGATGCTTGCCCGCCTGCGTCGTCGGTATCCCACCTTCTTCTTCTGGTGACACTTCATAGGTCGATACGCCGTACGTGAGCGGCTTTGCGCTGATCGTGACCGGACGTGAGATCGATAGGCTCGGCGCTCCACCACCGGAGATGCTCACCGCGTTCTGTTCACACGTCGAGGCGTTGGGCTCGCACATTGTGGCGCCCGATTCCACGACAACCTTGATACGCATCTGGATCATGCCATACGTAAGCACTTTGTTCGGCAGGGTCGCCCCTTCGTGCACGTACGTACCCGGAAGAATCTTGCACGTAACGACCGAGCTCAATTCACAATTCATCCCCACAGGACCGCTGATTTCACCGGTACCTTCACTGACTCCGCCTTCGACAGAGAGCACCCTCAAACCAGAGGGCACTTTGTCCACGATCGTCACTTCTCCGCTCGTGTCGGCGTCGCCGAGATTGTTCGCCGTCACCACGAGTTGGCCGATTGGACCGCTGGACACGCCCTGAGTCACCTGCGTGACGGTTACCCTGTTATGGAGTTCGTGTTCGAAGAGCAGGTCCGGTGTCGTGTTGATAAGCCGTACCGGTTGGTCACCTAACGCTGCCCCCTTGAACGTCACAAGGTATGAGTAGGTTTTTTCGCCTTTTTGTTGAGCGGTGGTATTTTCGGTCACTTCCACGCTGCCCGGACCGTAGCCCGCGATTTGTTCAAGGTGCCCCTGAATGGCGCTCGCTTCTTCCCCGACAAAGAACACGCCATAGTACGGCACGTGTGCGGCGGTTTCGCAACTTGCTTCGTGTCCGCCCTGAAAGCATTCGCCAGCCTGTTGATTTGACATGTTCGCTAGAAAGATCAGTCCGCCTGCTGCACCAGTAACCGTTACGTCCTGTACCTCGTTCTTGCCTTCCGCGGGGTGCACGTCCGCCGGCAGGTAGGAAGGGAGCGACTCGGAGGTCAGATGCCACCACGGCGAGGCTGCGCACGCAGACGTTGCGCCAATGCCAAACATCACGACAACCAACATGGGGAGAAAAAATGCGTACCTCTTGAACATGTTCTACCTCCCCGCCTTCCTGGACACGGTGGACGTCTTCGAGGACTTCTTCGAGACGCCGTACTTCCTGTGAGCAGACGCTTCGCAGGAAACGCGCTTTCGTTTCGCTTTGTCCCTCTTGCACACTTGCAACGCGGCAGCGAGCTTCTGCGCTCGACTCAACGTCTTGGGTTTGACCATCGGGGCAGACGATTCCGGGGTGATGTTGCCCGCGCCGGAGAATGTCGAGCTCGAGGGTGCGCCGAAGATCGCCGGCTGCGGCGCGGGCGCGACCCTGCACGCTTCCGCGGTGATGCAGGGCGGCAGGACCGCCGCCACCGTGGAGCACGGTGCCGCGGCCGAGCATTCATGTGCGTCGTACACGTCATACGAGTCGTCGAAATCCTGCGGAGCGAGCTTGGAGGTCGTCATGAAGAACACGTCCCCGCCCGTTTCCGACGCATCCAGAAACGCGGATTCTCCGCCGGAGGTCCCCGATGAAATCAGAGCGACACAGCCCGCGCTTTCTTCCATGCTCCTGCCTTGGACTTCAAAGCTGTGCGCTGGCTTGAACACCTCGCTCCCATTGGCTATGGAAGATCCACACGTCGCGCCCCGCGGCCCCACACCTTCGGGCTCATACTCATACACATCCCACTGGCCGTTCACGTCCTTTGGCACCAGCCCATCGATCGTATTGAAGAACAATCTGCCGCTGTTGGACAGATAACGCGACTCATAAAAAGCGATGCCCAACCGATACTGTGACCATCCTGGAATTGTCGCTGCAATTGCCGTGTGCTCTGGAAACTCAGAACCAAAACCAGTCACGCGCGGCGCGTTCGAATAGAGCCCGATATCTTCCAAGCCAAGCGGTCGCGCCCCCGTGGGGTTGCATGACGCGCAGATCAAGCTCCCCGATTCCGTCGCCAGGTTTTCTGCAGCGTGATAGAGAAAGACCTCGTAGTCACGTTTGTCTGTGATCTCATCGCGATTGTCATAACCAGTAAGAGGTTCCTGGGACATAAACGCCAGCCACCTGCCATTGGGAGACACCCGCTCATCCACTTCCGGAGCTTTTGAAACACCCCCAGGACCGACCGAGGTTTCCCAATGTGTCACGTCCTCGCCAGAGAGGACGGCCACCAGCCTGGTCGTACCCGCGTGACTGACCTGCAGTTCATTGCCGGAAACAGAATATTTCCAGGACCCGTCCTCGCTTTCGTTGACGCGCACAGGTGGCACCCCTCCGGGACAGGAGGCCATCAGCTTACCGGCGCACCATTCTACCTTGCCGACCCCGCCGGCGATAGCATTACCGAGCTGGATGGTACTCAGATTGGGTGTAGCGGCCGTGAACTGAGGGCCACAGAACTCGGTGTGTAGGGGGCATTGCCCTTCCTCGCCAAAAATCGTACCTTCCGGCACATCGGCGATTTCCTTCACCGCGGGCGGACAGGGCTTTCCTTCACCCGGACAGCCGGTCACAAGCGGGCGATAACAGGAACTGTTACACGGTTCGGCGACGTTGCCGTTATAGAAGTTCGTGCGCAGGAACGCGGTCTGTTCCGAGGCTGCTTCGGACAGGCATGGCTGCTTGAAGCCTTCGGAGTTCGTACACGGGGTGAAGGCACCGATCGGCTGCACGATAGCCAGCGACAGGTCTTCGGAGAACACGCGATAATCCTGCCCCTGGCCAACGGGTAGACCAGCGCCGTGACTCTGAGGGATCTGCAGATCCTGCGAGGCCCAAGTCGAGGCGCCCGTCCCGACTCGCCTGGCGAGAACCTGTCCCGCACCATCGTACCCCGCCGCTCCTTCGGTTTCGGTTGCCCCTTCTGTCACATAGGTGAACGCATCGCCATTGGCAGCGGCCTCGATCACCCCATTGGTGACCTCGGAACTATTGAGGGGTTCGATCGTCGCGCCGTTCTTTTGCGGCGGGGAGACCATTTCCCACTGCCTGTCATCGGGCAGTGTGAAGGCGCCCGAGCCCTGCGTCGTAAAGGTCTGGTCGGGGCCGTAGAAGGGCTGGAGCTCCGTTTCGAGCTTGCCGGGCGCGACTTCCACCGGCACTTCGCTCAGGGCGATGACACGGTAGTGGTAGACGGTGCCTGGCGCGAGTCCCTGTACGTGCTGTTCGAAGGACACTTCGCCCGGGCCCGGGCCGATCGGCACTCCCGATTCGTCGGGAATATCGCTGCAGGTCGAGGGTGTGCAGTCTTCCGTGGAGGCCGCGCTGAGCTGGAAATAGTAACTGGTGGCGGACCCATTCGGAGCGACGGTCGCCTGCACCGACACGGAGGTCGAGGCGACTTCGGCGACCGACTGGATCATAACCCCCACCCCGGGGGTTATGAATTCACCACAGTCTTCCGGGCATATACCCGTGTTCTGGTGGCCGTCGGCGTTGGTCGCGTCCAGCCGGTAGTGGTAGGTCGTGTCGGGCCGCAGGCCCTTGACGGACTTCGATTCGACCGCGGTCGCGACGGTGCCGTTCGCGACCTCTTCCGGCGCACACGGCGCGAACTGCCCGTAGGACGTGCTCGTCCCGTACTGGAACTGGCAGGTCGCTTCGCCCGCTCCCACCGGGTTGACGGCGCCGTTCAGCACGGCGCTCGTCGCTGTCAGGCCCGAGGCGGCGCTGGTCGTTACGGCGGGGATCACGATATTTGGCGCGAAGACGTCCACAGCGCCTTGAACGCCGACATAGACATCGTGCGATTTCGGATCGACCGCCACGCTCTGTGCGCCTATGAACGGTTCGCTCGGGGAAATCCCCGTCAACGCCCCGAGGTATACGCCTTCAGAGTTGAACTGGTCGACCACGAAACCTTCTTCACCTCCGCGAACGTGCGCGACGGCGTAGATATCACCTTCGCCTTCGCCGCCGCCGACCGCTATATCGTTGACGCGTTCAAACGAGCCGCGTGGGGTGCCCTTGATCTGACGCACGAATTCATATTCGTCGGGCACCGTCGGCTTGAAGATGTCGATCGCCCCCGAGCCCGCGCTTACGATCACGTCACCGTTGGCTTCATCGACCACCACCGCTTCCGGTCCGCTGAACGGTTCAGTCGGCGAGCTGCCCTTGATCTGCGTGACGTATTTCTCCTTACCGTGCGCTTCGGGCTTGAAGACGTCCACCACCCCCTCCTCCACCGCGGCCACATACACGTCGCCGGCGGCCCAGTCGCCGAGGCTGGATGAATTATCGACCGAGACATCCCCCCGTCCGTTACAAACAAAGCAGCCAAAGGCTTTGTTGGGAGTATCCGCTCCCAGCCAGACGCCCTGCAGTTCACCCCCCGCGCCGAACACGGCCACGGAGCCCTGAGGACCGCCGTTTTCTGTGGGATAGGCGTCCGCCCCGACGTACAGCTCCGTTTCGCCGGTGGCATGCCCGACCGCGACCCCGTTTATGACATATTGAAGCGGCGGCGTCTGATTGAACTGCGAAACGGGGATCTGCGACATGAAAGCACCCGAGGAAGCGTTGTACTTATCGACCCTCGACTGGTTTTCCGCGAATTCGTCCACCCACAGACTGCCCGAGTCGACCGTCAAGAAGACCGGCTGACCGAGCGGGCCAGACAGGCGTTCTTCCGGCTGCTTTGGAGGTTCTTCTTTCGGGACGCCCTTGGAGATTTCTTTGGAGGGCGCAGGGAGGTATTCGTGGGTGACCGCGGCCTGGGCGGAGGCGGTCGAGAAGGCGAGAGACACAAGGGCCAGGAACGGGCACACAACGAGAGCGAACCGGAGGACGTAATGGGCGGGCGCGGACTCACCGGCGCGACCTGAAGACGGCGCACCACTCCCTTGGCCGAGGAGGAGGGCACGGAGCGCCACGAGGAGGCCGGTCTTTGGGAGGGGAGCGGACTTCGCGGCTTGCTCTGTGGGTTTCACTGGTGTGCCTTTCTCGTGGTGGTGCATGTCAGTGCGTCCCGACGCCGGTGAACGGCGGCGGCCTGCGGTCCTTGGAGTTGGAGATGAGCCGTGGCCGCTCACGCCGCCTCGCTCTCATGGCGGGCGTGAAGGCGGATGCTCTGGGTGACCTGCTCACCCAGCGAGGTCAGACTCCAAGCGTTCGGCTCGCCCTTGGCGTGCCCCTCTCCCATGTTCGCGAGCAACCCGACACGCTCCAGGCGCGCCAGCAGCTTCGAGATCTGCCCCGGGTCGGCGACCCCCGCGTACTCGCCGACCATGCGGTTACTCGCGCCCGGCCGCTCCGCGACGCCCTCCAGCACCCTCGCGGTGCGATAGGTCAGGCGCACGGGGACACCCCTCAGCGGGTCGTTTCCTCCCCGCACGCCGCGTACCCCCGCGGAGCTCCCAGCTGGCGAGGTCGCGGGCACCGGGCGTTCGTGCTCACGACGGGCCGCCGCCGGGCCGAGATAGGGCAGCACAATCATCCCCATCAGCTCGCCCAGCAGACCCGTCAGCGGCCTGCGCTCGCCGCGCAACAGCCGCGCGTAGACGATCGCGAACGCCGCGCCCACCAGGCCCTCCGCGGTCAACGGCGTGCACTCCGCGCCGCGAGCCTTCTCCAGGCGGCCCTCGTCCACGACCGCGGCCAGACCCGCGAGGACCTCCTCGCGGCGCCCCAGCACCCGCGGGCCGCCGCGCAGCGTCTGCACCACGCAGACCCGCGCGAGCGCCGGCTCGCGGTCGAAGAAAGCGAGGATCGTCCACAGCCCTGTGCGGACCCGCTCGCGCCACGGCAGACCCTCCAAGCCCGCCGCCGTAACCTCCGCGGCGATCACGCCGAGGAGGTCCTCGAATACAGCCGTCAGGCAATCTTCGCGGTTGGCGAACAGCTCATAGAAGGTCCTGCGCGAGACACTCGCCCGCGTGGTGATATGACCGACGGTCGTCTGCGCGTAGCCGAGCTCCTCAATCGCGCAGACGGCGCCAGTAATCAGCCGCGAGCGCTGCATCTCCACCAGCTGCGCGCTCTGCAGGTTGCGCGTGCTCTGTAGACCGCGGCCCGCGGCGTGCGCATGCGCCGCGCCTGTGCCCGAGCGGCGCGACATGCGGTCACCCACGCGCGCAGGCATCACGCCACCACTCCGGCCGGGTGAATCCCTTCCCGTGCGTGAGCGAACGGCAGGCCCGCCGGGGCCAGCCGCAATGGCATACATGATCCTCCCCCTACGGAGGATCCCGTCTGGCCCCGCAGGGGCCGGACGGAGCGGGTTTTTGGGGCGCTAAGCCCTAGTGCCCTAGCCGAAGAGAGAGAGAGAGAGAGAGAGATGCGACAGCGCCAAGCTGGCGCATCTAGCATCACTCCTCCGCTGGGCGACACGCATCCTCGCCACGTTTATCCCTCTCGAAACCACGCTTGACTCACTCCCTCATGTTTTTTGCGAGACGATGGTCCCTCTCTCGAACCACAACCCTGCAAGCGCTTTAGATGTCAACCGCAGGACGCGTCGACCCAAACCCGACCCTATGTGATCGCGGCACCCCACAGGGATGACCTCGACAATGGCAACCGTACACTAGCCGCCTACGGTTGTCAATACCAAACGGCGTTTGCCGCCGGGCGCTCCGGGGGCCGGCCCTTCATCTCGTACACACGCCCCACCGCCTCACGGTTCAGCGGATCGCACGCGAGGCGACCGAGGTGCGAACGTGACGCACGGGCAAGTCGACGGTCGCGCTGGCCGCGCTCGCATAGGTGAGATCCTCCAGTCTTTTACGCCGCGCAATCGCCCTACGCGTCGCGCGCGGCACCCGCCCCTACAGCGGCACCCCTCCGCGAGCGCCAGAAGAGCGCCGAGCATGATGGAGAAGGCCGGGATCGCAGAACACCGCGGTCGCGGCGACTGGATCATCCCCGAGCCCCTCCTGCGCGGCTATATCGCCACCCGTCCCTGATTCCCGCTTAGGGCGTATCTCGGTAGGAGTCGTGTAGCCCGCGTCGAATCTCTTGATCGGCCGGCCGCTTATCCAAGCGACCAGGAGGTTCCTGATGGGTTTGATCGACTTCGATGATGGTTGGCGTATGCCTGATTGGTTGTGGGAGCGGGTCGAGGCATTGCTGCCGGAGCGTCCGGCGCACCCGTTGGGGTGTCACAATCCGCGGGTAGCGGATCGCGACGCGATGGACGCGATTTTGCTGGTCCTCAGGACGGGGATGCAGTGGAACGCGCTGAACGCGACCGGGGTCTGTCACTCCAGTTCGGCGCACCGGCGTTTTCAGGAGTGGGAGCGGGCTGGGGTATTCCACGAGATATGGCGTCAGGGACTGCTGGAGTACGACGAGGTTGTAGGGATCGACTGGGCGTGGCTGGCAGCCGATGGCGCGATGACCAAGGCCCCTCTCGGTGGCGCAAAGACCGGCCCGAATCCCACTGACCGGGCCAAGGGGGGGCGAAGCGTTCAGTTCTCAGCGAGGGAGCGGGGGTCCCGATCGGGTTGGCGCACGACGGTGCCAACCGCAACGACCAGCCGCTGCTAGAGCCGACTCTCGCCAGCATCCCGATCGAGCGTCCCGAGCCGACGCCAGAGTTTCCACAGGGGCTGTGCCTCGATCGTGGGTATGACTCCCCACCGATGCACGATCTGGCTGTCAAACACGGCTACACGCCGCATATCCGTGCGCGGGGAGAGGAGATCAAGCTCAAGGCGCGCACACCCGGCTGGCGTGCAAGGCGCTGGGTCGTCGAGGCCACGCACTCCTGGCTGAACCGCAACCGCGGCATCCTCATCCGCTGGTCCAAGAAGGAGGAGAACCACCTCGCGCTCCTCCAGCTCGCCAGCGGCCTGATCGCTTTCAAGAAGGCCCACCGCGCGACCCTCGAAGCCACCTACTGAGATACGCCCTTACCATCGCGCAGGCGGCGAACAACAATGTAACGCAGCTTATGCCGTGCTATGGTGGTTGTGTCATGTTCGACGCTCATGAGCCAACCGTTCTGCTGCCGAGCGAAGAGGTCATGGGACCACGCGAGGGTCGTCGGCGCGCCCCTCGCCGTACTGGGCGCCGCGCCCAGCTCACCGTGCCGGAGCAGGTATGGAGCGAGATCGTGGGCATCGCCGACGCCGTGGGCACGACGCCGAACGACGTTCTCGTTCGCCTCGCGGCCGAACGCCTGGAGGAGCGTCGCCGCTCGATCGAGCTGAGCAGGCGCGCGGAGGAGCGCTGGCAGGGCTTCCTCGACGCCGCCCCGGCCCCTGGCAGAACGGCCGCCCCTCTGAGCGAGCCGGACCTGATCGAGCTCGCTGGGACGCTCCGCACAGAAGCCTGAGCACAGATGCCTGCAGCGTGGGACACGACCACCGCCGCCCGCCTGCGACCGGACAGCGCCGTTCTCGACCACGCCCGGGATCGCCGGCGCGCGGGCGACCCGATCGCGTTCACGGCGACCACTCTCAAAGAGATATCTCACGGCCTGCACAAGGCCGAGGCGGCCGGGAGGCACGCAGCTGGCGCGCAGTTGCGGTGGCTGCGCGACCAGATCGACGCGAGCCTGGTCGAGGTGCTGGCGTTCGATGACCGCGCGGCCGACATCGCGGGCGCGCTGCGCGCCGCCATCCCGACTCCACCCTCGACCCCCAAACGGCCGAGAGACCGCTCGAAGCCCGACCACAGGGTGGCGTGGATCCTCGACATCCAGATCGCCGCAACCGTCTTCGCCCACGGCTACGACCTCCTCACAGCCGACACCCACCACTCGATCATCGCAACGCAACTCGCCGCGCTCGCACCCACTGCGCCTGCACTGCGAATCCACCCTCCACCGCGATTCTGACCCGGCGATCGACGCCCGACGAGCCTATCCCTTCCGTCGCTTCCCTCCCTTCGCCCGCTTGTGCTTCGCCTTCGCCTTCTGCTTGTGCTTGGCGTGCTTGGTCTTGGCGCAGCCGGTGACGGCGATCTTCGTGGTGGTATGGATTTCCGCGCCGTTTTGACCGACGAATTCGGTCGGCATCGGCAGGGTCTTGTCCTTGCAGAGGTTCCCGAGCGCGGTGAGCGCGGAGTAGGGACCGGCGGGGAGGTTCAGTTCGAAGCTTCCGACCGGAACGTCGGGGACCGTCTTGAACGTGCTGCTCGTGATCCCCGTTTTGCTGATGAACGTGGTCCCCACCAGGTGCACGGTCACGCCGTACCCCTGGAGTACGATGATCAGGCTCGGGAACGCTTCCCCGCCGTGCGAGACGAAGTACGCCGGGCCAGTCAACGGGACGGGCAACACCGGGGTGGTAGCGGTCGCGTGGCCGATCACGGACGCCGCCGGGCATTCCGCGGGGTTCGCTTCAAATGTTGACGCGCGGCACGCCTTCTGTAGCGTCGGTAGCCGTGAGGGCAGCGCCTCCGGTAGTTCGACTTTGACCTTCGAGATGTTTGCGTCGTAGGGCCCCGCGGGGTAGCCCAGCTTCACGTTCAGGCTGGTCCCGTCGAGCCTCGAGGATTTTCCCGAGGTGGACGCTTCAAGCTTCGGTTTGAACGCCAGCACCGCGCAGTTGGTGATCTGGTAGGGCACCGACAGCGTGGATGTGGCGCCTTCGGAGCTGCCGAGCGTTCCGGTGATCGCCATCGGGCTGCAGTTCGTCGCGTTGAACGTGAAGTTCGGCCGGTTGATGTTCACGTTCACGTGCCTGATCTGCAGGGGTATCCCGTCGAGGATCGTGGGAAGCTTGTACGGGCCTTCGGTGTCCGTCGTGATCGTCAGCCCCGCCGTTTCTGGGTTCACATTGATCTTCGCGCGCACGATGACTTTCCCGAGGTCGAACGGCCCCGCCTTCGCGGGGTTCACGATCGACAGCCCGAATGGTGCTCCCTTGTACGGTCCCGTTATATAGACCTTTCCGCCCTTTACGCTGAAAGGGTCGCCGCCGATCCCGACGCTGACGATCGTTTCGCCGATTTCGCTTTCCGGGCCGCACGTCCCCGCGTTCGCCTGCGCTTCGCCGCAGAGCTTCACGGTCGAGAGCGTCCCGGACATCCCGAGCGGCATGTGCAGTTCGATCGACTTCAGGCTCTGTTCGTCATCTTCACGGGACATCGTCATCGTGAACGGGCTGAACCCACCCGCCTGGATACTCGACGTGCCCGCCGTCAGCGTCGGCTTGAACGGCAGCGGGTTCGCGCACGGCTTGCCCTGCGGGCCCGCGACGATGTCGAAGTTCGTCGTGGGGTGCACCGTTTCGTTGCCCGACCACGGCGTGACCGCCGTTTCGGTCGTGTACGTCCCGCACAGCGCGGGCGTGCCGAGTGGCGCGCGTTCCCCACCGAAGAAGTGCAGTTCGAGTTCTTCAAACGGAAGCTCCGGCGTGTTTTCGAACGTCGTCACCACGCGGCCCGTGTGTTCATCGAGCACCACTTTGCCGGGAAGCTTCACCAGCACCCCCGAGAAGGGGTCCTGCGCGACGATGTACATCGCGACGAGCGCACCGAACGGGTTTTCGTTCTGTGTCGCAAGATACACCGCGCCTTCCAACGCGTGCGGCAGCAGCGGCGTTTTGATGCTCACCGTCCCGATCTTCGATTCAGCAGGGCAGAACGGGTTCCCCCTGTCCGGCGTGAACAGGTCGGTTCCGCCTCCAGATCCCGGTTCGACGCCGGTGAAGCCGATCTCCGCGGGCGAGCACGCCCCCAGGCCATCCGCGCCCGCCGGGTTCAACGCGACACCTTCGGGCAACGCGACCGTCGTATTCCTCACCGTCGACTCGGCGAGCCCTTCGGGGTTCAGCGTCGCCGTCTGCGAAATGTGCACCCCGACCGTCAAGCCCGTGGCACTGCTCGCGTTCGGGATATCCGGAGCGACCGTGATCGATGGGTCGAACGGCAGATGGTTGCAGCCATCGAGCGCTTCCGGCAGACGATAGGTAACCGGCTGCGCCTGCTGCGTCGGGACCCCGCCCGAGGACCACGAGTCTCCCTGCATGACCGATTCGTACGGCGCTTCGCACGATGTCGGCATCCCCAGGAACGGCGGCGGCGCCTGCGCCGTCGACGGCGGGCAGGAGCCGAATTCCTCGAGGCATTCCCAGCCGCGGTCGCGGTCGTGCCGCGGATCGCCGGGCACGCCCCAGAACGTCAGCTGTGTGTTGATCAGATAGGTGAGCTGGGTGACGTTGTGCGACGTGACGTTCACGCCATAGTCCCCGCCCGTGCGGATCGACGTGTCGAGAAACACCGGGGCGACCCCGGCCGCCCGGAACGCGAAGCGCGCGGGCTCGCCCTTATTCGGCTGCAGGTTGAAGATCGGGTCTGAGGCGGTGAAGGTACCGTTGCCACTCGCGGGCAGGGTCGCCGTCACGGTCGCCACGCCGATCGCCGTGTCCGGCGCGCATTCGGTCGCGAGCTGTCCTTCTGGAGTTTCGACCTGGTGATTGAACTGCTTGTCGGTGCACTGCGGCAACGGCGTCGGGTTGCCGAACAGCCCCTTTGGCAGTTCGGCAACGATGTCCTTCGGCAGCCGAGCGGTCCTCGCCGTGCCCCGCGAGTCGTTCTGCTCGGTGTTCAGATTCACCACGGTGGTGAGCTGGAAGGGGTGCGACCCCGCCTGCGTGTCGACCGAGCCGCCGAAGTTTTCGGGGATCAGCTCGTAGTCTTCTACTCCGAACCTTTCCGTGCCGTTCACTTCGATCCCGCTGGTCGCGGCAGCCGCCTTCGCGGCGCCGCCCCCGGAGATCGTCGCGCTGTTGCGTTCGCCGCTCGCGGCGCCCGCCTTGGGGACCACCGCGATCTTCATTTCGAGCTGTTCGAAAGGCTTCAGGACCTTTGGCCCCACCACATTGTTGCTATTTTTATATGTGCCTTCGTATTTGCAGCCGAGCGGTTTCAGGGTGCAGCTCACAGGCCCACGGTTCGCGTTATTTCCGACTTGGTTCGAACCGGAAAGCGCTTCGATCTGGACGGGTTCCAGCCCCGCGGGCAGCTGGTCCGCAAGCGTGACCGGGCTGGCGTTGGCGTCGATCGCACCGTCGCCGCGATTCTGCGCCGTGACGACGATCTGCCCGTCGGGCTTACCTTCCGAGACCACAGCCACCGACGCTTCGTGCTTGCAGCCCGCACCCACTGCGCCTTTACAGGAGAGTGGTTCTCCTCCAGGGAAGAGCGCCGAAAATTCTCCGTCGGCGAACAGCGGCGGCACCGACTGGTCGGGAAACACGATTTCATACGGTTCGGTGCCTGCTTCATTGCCCTGCCCGTGCGTCACCACCACCTGGCGGTCCGGGAAGAGCGCTTCAAGCGCTTTCTGCATTTCCGCGGCTGTGGCGTTGTATGGCACCAGTACGTACAGAAGTTCGCTCAACTGCGTGCGAAGGCCCTCTTCGAGTTCTCTGAGCCGTTGCGGTTCCAGGATCGCGACCTCGCCCTGCGTGGCGCTGACCGTCAGCTTCTGCACCGCATCCGCCCCGAGACCCGCCCGCAGGTCGGTCGGGCGCTCACCGGATGTCATGCCCCACCACGGGGCCAGCCCTTCCCCTTCAGCCAGTGCGGGCGCCGCGCCCGCCATCGCGAGCACGCAGGCAGCGGCCACGCCGAGAACACTTCCCTTGATCAAACGCACCGCGATCACCCCTTGCCCCTCTTCGTCGCATTGGCCTTGCGAGACTGCCTCGCCCCATATCGTTTCCGCGCCTGCCGTTCACAGACCACACGCCGGCCCCGCCGCGCCCCATCGCGCTTGCGGCACTGCGCCAACGCCCGCGCGAGCTTCTGCGCCCGCGTCAACGGCTTCGACCTCGACTGAGCCGCCGGCCCCGCCGCGGACGGCGTGACGTTCCCGGCACCCGAGAACGTCGCGCTCGCCGGCGCACCGAAAGCCGCCGGCTGCGGCGTCGGCGCGCTGCGGCACGCGTCGGCCGTGATGCATTCAGGCGACGGCACCGGGGTGCTGAGACATGGCGATTCGCTCGTGCACGCATGAGCGTCATACACGTCGTACGCAGTGTCCACGTCCCCCGGAACGAGCGCTTCCGCCGTCATGAAGAACACATCGCTGCCGCTTTCACTCGCGTCCAGGAACGCCGATTCGAACGCCGAGGTGCCCGAGGAGAGCAACCCCACACAGCCACCCGAGCCTTCGCTGAACGTCGAGGACGACGCCGAGCAGCTCCCGATCCCAGCCGGCTCGTACTCGTACACGTCCTCGTTGTTGTTGATGTCCTGCGGCACGAGCCCATCGCTGCTGTCGAAGAACAATCGGCCTTCATTGGACAAATACCGCGACTGGTAGCTCGTGCCCTGAAGCTCGTACGGCGTCCAGCCCGGGATGCTCGCCGCCAACCATTCATCGGCGTTTCCCCACACCCCGCTCTGTTCAATTATACGGCCTCCTCCTTGGATGAGGGCTCTGACGCCTGTGGGCTTTGCGCCGGTTGGGTTGCACGACGCACACACCAAACGACTCCCGTGCGCGTCGAACAGGAAGACCTCCTCGTCTGCCTTGCCGCTGTTCGCGTCGTGATTGTCATAGCCGGTCAACGACCGGCTCGACATGAACGCCAGATACCGGCCATCTGGCGAGACCCGCGTGGGCTGAGTCACGAGGTTGACTTCACCACGGCCCCAGTCGGGTGAGTCTTCGCCTTCCGGGCCGTCACCCGCGAGCACGCCGACCAGCTGCGGAGCTTCCCATTTCGCGGTGCTGCCGTCGTAGTGCAGCATGTAGAGGTTATCGCCACCCAGCGCCGCCTTTTCGTGCCGCGCGTTTTCACCACTCGACAGGGCACCGGAGGCGACGAAGTACAGGTACGACCCATCTTCGCTGCCGCCAAGCGGCCCACCCCGCACAGCCGCGGCCTGCCCCGGGCTCCCCGGAGTCAAATCGCTCAACGCGCACTTCAGCTTTCCCGCGACTTCCGAGATTTCACACTCATACAGATCGGGCTTGCCGATCGTGGCGTTTGAGTTGCTCGTCAAACGTTGCGTATCGGTGAAGAACACCTTCGAGTCGTCGCTGCTGGCGAACTGGAACCCCGCAGCCGGCGGTGACCCTCCACCAGAGCCGCCTTGGACGGCATCCAGCCTGACCGTTTCACCTTTGACCATATCGCGCAGATAAAGCTGTCTGGCTCCTGGAAGTGTGTATCCCCACACGGCGCGTGAACCGTCGTTGGAGAGAGCGTGCCTCATCGATGCATTGCTGAAGCCAAGACTGCCGTTCACCACTGTCCCGCCTTCGCTTGCCGGCAGCACACCGATCGACTGGAGCTCTTCCGCGGGCGGCTTGCCGGACGACCACTCGTAAAGGGAGCCACCCGTGGCCGTCAACGCCACACTCGAATTCAGCACGACGTGCGTGAGATCGGGAGTGCCGTCGACATATTGCACGGCTCCCGTCAGGCCGCCGCCGCCGTTGAGGTTCGTCCCGGGCGGCACGTCCGCATAGCCCGGCGCGGCTGTCGCGAGCGGCTCGTAGCAGCTCGCCGGCGTCGTCCAACACGTCAAGTTGTGGCGCAGATAGGGAGTGCGGCCGGTGTCCAGCGGGAACACATCGGGGGCGAGCGAGCTGAAGAGACCAAACGATTCGGGAAGGCTAGTCGACAAGTCCTGCGAGAAGGCTCGGTACTCTTCCCCTTGACCGATGCTCACGTCGGTCGGGATCGCGTGCGGCAGCGAAATGTCCTGCGAGGACCAGCCGCCGCCGGAGCCCCGTGTGGAGAGAACCTGCACGCCGAGGGAGTATCCCGCCGGGTTGCTTTCCGTGGGGGTGGTCGTGAGATACGTCATCATGCCGCCCGCCATGGAAGCCTGGGGAATCCCACCGGCCCCCCTGATCGGCTCGATCAACGCGCCGTGCTTGTCCGGTGGGGAGACGAGTTCCCACTGGCGGCCGTCGGGGAGCACGAGGCCACCGCCGGCGATCTGCGTCCTGAACGTGCGGTCCGCGTCGGGAAACGCCACCGGCCTGACCACTCCAGGTTCCACTTCCAGTTCACTCACCACCACCAGCCGGTAGTGATAGGTGGTTCCCGCCGCCAATCCCTGGATGTGGCGGTCGACTTCCACATCTGCTTCGCCCGAGCCCAGGAATGCACCCGGCGCCAGCGGCACCTCGGATTCGTATGCGGCGCTCTTGCCGTACTGGAAGTAGTAGCTGGCGGGATGCTTGTTGGGGTTGATCGTGGCATCGAACGTCGCCGACGTGGACGCCACGTCCGAGACCGACTCCGCGCGCAGGCCTGGGCCGGGCGTCGTGAAGTGTTCCACCAACGATTCGCTGTTGGTGCCATTGGCGTTGGTCGCCTCCGGCCGGTAGTAGTAGGTCGTGTCGGGCTGGAGTTTGCTCAACAGCCCACTCACCGGCACTTTGCCTTCCGCTTCGACCTTCCCCGAGCAGGGCGCGAATTCCTGGAGCAGGGAGCTGCTGGTGCCCCAGTCGAACCCACAGGTCGCGGCACCCGCTTGATCGAGATCGACCGTGCCGTTCAGCGTCGCGCTCGTCGGCGCCACACTCGACGCCGGGCCCGTGGCCACGTCCGGAAGCACGATGTTTGGCCCGAAAACCAAAACCGGAGCCGCTGGGAATTCGGATGACCCCGAATACGTGCCGACGTATACGTGGTGCGAGACCGGGTCGGCCGTCACACTGTACGGGTACGCGATTTCGCTCCCCCAGTTCGAGTTCGGTGCGGCTTGCGGAGTGATCTGTCCCTGGAGTTCGCCGGCGGCGTTGAACTCGAAGACGCCGCTGCCGCCGGCGATGTAGATGTCGCCTTCACCGTCGCTCGCGTCGAGTTTGTTCAGGGAACTTGCTGGGAGAGCAAATTTCGAAACGAATTCGTACTGCCCGGGGAGCACCCCCGGCTTGAAGATGTCCACACCCCGACCTTCTTCGAGGACCAGGACGTCGCCGTTGACCGCCGAGACCGCCACCTGAACCGGCCTGGTGACGAAGGGTTCGCTCGGCGAGATGCCCGTCAGTTCCGCGATGGGTTTCTGTTCCCCTTTGCCCGTTTCAGGCTCAAAGACATCCACCGTTTTGTTTATCGGGTCGGCGACGAAGACATCGTTCACGGCCCAATCCCCAAGCAGGCCGGAGGAGTTGTCCACCGCCACATCTCCGGTTCCGCCGCATTCAAAGCAACCGAAGCCTTTGCTCGAGGTCGCTTTCCCATCCCAGACGCTCTGCAATTTTCCCGATGCGTCATAGATGGTCACGCGACCGAATGGGCGTCCTTCGACGAGTTCGTCGGCTCCGACGTACACCTCGGCTTCGCCGGTCGCGTGCCCAATCGCGAGACCCTGGTCGATATACTCCATTGGCGGCGGCACCTGGGGGAACTGCGCGACGAATGCGCCGGTCGCCGCGTCGAACTTGTCGAGCCGGGATTGTGCCTGTCCTTCGGCGATATACACTTCACCCCCGTCCACCGCCATCGCATTGGAACCGGTGAGCGGGCCGGGCACCGCGATCGCTTCGTTGTGTGGCCCTACGGCCGGGACTTCCTTGAACTGGAAGAGGTAGTTGTGGTGGGATGCCGCCTCGCCGGGCGCGGGGCAGAACGCGAGCGCGCCCGCCAGCGCACACAGAGATGCCAAAGCCGTAGAGGTGAACCTGCGAGCGTTCATCGAATCATCTCCTCCTCGAGATCGGAGGGGAGATGCCCCTCGCGTCGTCTGTGGATGACAATCCGCGCGGGAGCGCGGGGGAAAAATGTGCCGGGAAAAATGTGCCTCGCGACGCGTCACGCGGCCTGCCTCTCCTGCGGGACATGCACACGGATACTCCGCGCGACCTGCTCCCCCCTGGGCGTCAGAGTCCAGGCGTTCGGCTCGCCCTTGGCGTGCCCCTGGCCAGTATTGGTGAGCAGCCCCGCGCGCTCCAGGCGCCGCAGATGCTTTGAGATCTGCCCCTGATCGCTTACACCCGCGTACTCCGCGACCATCCGATTGCTCGGATTAGACCCCCGGCCAGCCAGCTCAGAGACGCCTTCGAGCACCCGCGCGGTGCGATACGTCAACCGCACCGGCATACTCTGCAACGGGTCACCACCCAACCGCGCCGCCAGCGAGCCACCCACTCCGGCCGCCCCCCTCGAAACCGCGGGAGCCGGCCGCACAAGCTCACGACGCGCCGCCGCCGGCCCCAGATACGGCAGCACAATCATCCCCATCAACTCACCCAACAAACCCGCCAGCAGCTCACCCTCGCCGCGCAACAGCCGCGCATAGACGATCCCGAACGCCGCACCCACCAGGCCCTCCGCCGTCAGCGGCGTGCACTCCGCGCCACGCGCACCCTCCCGACGACCCTCGTCCACGACGGCAAGCAGGCCCGCAAGGACCTCCTCGCGGCGCCTCAGCACCCGCGGGCCGCCCCTGAGCGCCTGCACCACACACACCCGCGCCAACGCAGGCTCGCGATCGAACAGCACGAGGATCGTCCACAGCCCCGTGCGGACCCGCTCGCGCCACGGCAGGTCCTGGAGGCCGGCGGCCGCCAGCTCCTCCGCGATTACTCCCACCAGGTCCTCCAGCACCGCCGCGAGACACTCTTCACGGTTGGCGAACAGCTCATAGAACGTGCGCCGCGAGACACTCGCGCGCCCAGTGATATGCCCAACCGTCGTCTGCGCGTAACCCAACTCCTCAACCGCGCGCACGGCACCCGCGATCAGCCGCGAACGCTGAATCTCAACCAGCCGCGTACTCTGCCGATCACGAACCACCGCGGGCGAACGCCCCCCACGCGAGCCCGGACGACGCGACGCACCGCTACCCGCGCCCCCGGGCATCACGCGACCCCCATGGCCGAGGAAAGCCCTTCCCCTGCGGGAGCGAACCGCCAGCCGGCTACTACCCGCGAATGAAAAGCTCTAGCGACCGAATGCCAGAGGCAAGAGAGAGAGAGAGAGAGAGAGATGCGACAGCGCCAAGCTGGCGCATCTAGCATCACTCTTCATTTGGGCGACACGCATCCCCGCCACGTTTATCCCTCTCGAAACCACGCTTGATTCACTCCCTCATATCGCGAGGCGATAGTCCCTCTCGAACCGCAGACCCTGCCAGCGCTTTGATGTCAACCGCAAGGAGCGTCGACCCAAACCCGACCCTATGTCATCACGGCACCCCATAGGGATGACCTTGACTATGGCAACCGTACACGACACGCCTACGCTTGTCAATACCCAAACAGCGTTTCTACAGATCACTGCCTGAGCAGAGGCCATCACCATCAGAGCGCGGGCCGAATCTCACCTACCGCGCTCCCCCACCACCACGCGCTCGATACCCGCAAGGTCGCGTTCGGCGCGTACCGTCGCAAAGCCCGCCTCACGCATCAGCTCGCCGACCGCGCCCGCCTGCCCCGCGCCGACCTCCAGCGCCGCCAGGCGCACACGCTCACGCGGGGCCAGCTGGGCGAGCAGCGCGCGGATCGTGTCGAGGCCGTCGGCGCCGGCGAACAGCGCCTCGGAGGGCTCGTGGCGGAGGATCTCCGGGGCCAGCGCGACGCGCTCGGACTCCGCCACGTAGGGCGGGTTGCACAGCAGCGCCTCGAACTCTTCGGGCATCCCCTCCAGCAGATCGGCGTGCATCCACGCAACCTTCAGCCCCAGCTTCATGCCGTTGGCGCGCGCGAGCTCTAGCGCCCGCTCACTGGCCTCGCTGCCCGTCACCCGCAGGTCGGGGCGCTCGTCCTTCAGCGCCAGCGCTACGGCGCCGCTGCCGGCGCCGACGTCGAGGACACTCACGCCCCGCGGCAACCCAAGGCCGACCTCCACCAGCAGCTCGGTCTCCGGGCGCGGGATCAGCGCGCGGGGGTCCACGTCCAGCTCCAGGCGGCGGAAGCCGCGCACGCCGGTGATGTAGGCGACCGGCTCGCGCTGCACGGAGCGGCGGCGCACCGCCTCCTGGTAGGGCCTTACCGCGGGACCGGCCACGGTCAGCTCCTCATCGGTGAGCAGGCGCGCGCGGTCCACCCCCAGGATGTGGGCGAGCAGCACTTCGGCGTCCAGGCGCGGGGTTTCCACGCCGGCCGCGGTGAAGGCCGTGATCGCTCCGTCCAGCGCATCCCTGGCGGTGACCGCTCGCCGTGGTGGAGCCCGCCGGAAGTGGGCGCCGCCATCGGACCTCATTGAGGCGCCGCCGTCTGCGCCTCCAGCCCGCGGCGCTTCTCGTCGGACTGCAGTGCCTGGGTGAACTCGTCGAGCTCGCCTTCGAGCACCGCGTCGAGGTTGTGCGCGGTGAGTTTGATGCGGTGGTCGGTGACGCGCCGCTCGCCGTAGTTGTAGGTGCGGATCTTCTCCGCACGGTCGCCCGTGCCGACCTGCGCGCGGCGGTCGGCCGCCAGCTCGGCCTGCTGCTCGGCCAGCGCCCGCTCGTACAGGCGCGCGCGCAGCACCCGCAGCGCCTTCTCGCGGTTTTGCAGCTGCGACTTCTCGTCCTGCATCGCCACCACGATGCCCGAAGGCTTGTGCGTGATGCGCACCGCCGAGTCGGTGGTGTTCACCGACTGCCCCCCCGGGCCGGTCGAGCGGTAGACGTCGATCTGCAGGTCGTTCGGGTCGATCTGCACCTCCACCTCCTCCGCTTCCGGCAGCACGGCGACGGTCGCGGTGGAGGTGTGGATGCGGCCCTGGGACTCGGTGGCGGGCACCCGCTGCACGCGGTGGGTGCCGCCCTCGAACTTGAACACCGAGTAGGGCCCTTCGCCGGCCGCCGCGCCACCACCCGCCGCGCCACCGGCCGCGCCACCACCCGCCGCGCCGTTGCCGCCACCCGCGTGGCCCGCGCCCGGATGACCGCCGCCGGGGCCGCCCCCGCGGGCCTTGACGGCAAACGTGTACTTGCCCTCCCCCACCTCCAGCGGCTCGGCCTGAAAGCCGCGACGCTCCGCGTAGCGCGTAAGCATCCGGTAGAGGTCGCCCGCCCACAGCCCCGCCTCATCGCCGCCAGCGCCGCCCTGAATCTCGACGATCACGCTCTTCTCGTCGTTGGGATCCCGCTCGACCATCGCCAGGCGGATCTCCTCTTCGAGCTGCTCGCTGCGCTCGCGGGCGCCGCGCAGCAGCTCGCGCGGCTCGGGGTCCTCGCCGTCCTCGCTGAGCAGTTCTTCGGCACCGGCCACGTCGTCCCGCGCGCGGCGCCACTCCCCGGCGAGCTTCGCCGCGGGCTCGAGCTGGCTGTACGCGCGGCCGGTCTCCGCGTAGCGCGTGCGGTCGCCGATCACGGCGGGGTCCACCAGCTGCGCGCCCAGCTCCGCGAAGCGGGTCTCGATCTGCTCTACGAGGTCTTCGATCATCCTCGGAGGAGTCTATGGGTCCCCACTGGGGGATCAGCGCGAGCGTAGCGAGTCGATCTCGGCGCGATGCTGCGCGGCGTCGAGCAGTACCTGCCGTTCGTGCCCGACGCACGCACGCTGACGCGGACGCAGATCCCGCTGGTCGCGTCTCATGAGCCGGGGGATTTGATGTTGCGGGCGTAGCCTCCGCTTTGTCCTGAGAAGACCAAGCGATGGAGGTACGCCCGCATGGAGAAGGTAGCCCCGAGCGAGAGGTTTCGCCAAGAGTTGGATGAGGTGCTGGCCGGTGTCGGCGAGGAGCAAGACCCGATTGAGACGGTCGGGCGGCTGGGAGCGCGGCTGATCCTGCAGCAGGTGCTCGAGGACGAGGTCACGGAGTTCCTCGGCCGCCGGCGGTATGAGCGCGCTGGCGAGACGGTCAGTCACCGCAATGGCCACGAACCCAGGACGGTAAAGACGACGAGCGGCTCGATGAGTCTGGAGCGTCCGCGGGTTCGCAACGCGAGCAAGCTGGGGTTCGAGAGCCGGGTCCTCGGCAAGGGCGTCACGCGAACGCATGCACTGGAGTCCCTCGTGATCAGCGGCTTCTTGCGGGGGCTGTCCACGCGGGATGTTGAGGCTGCTTTGAAGGAAGTCTTCGAGGAGCCGATCGCGTCGAAGGCGACAGTGTCCCGGATCTGTGAGGACACCCGCGAGCGATACCACCAGTGGTGCCGGCGGCGCCTTGAGCAGCACGACATCGTGTACTGCTTCTTGGATGCGATCTATCTGAAGCTGCACCCGGACGACACGCCGGCGGAGGGTGTCCTGGTGTGCTGGGGCGTGACGCTGGAGGGCCGCAAGGTCCTCCTCGGGTTGGCTCTGGGAAGCCGTGAGAGCTATGACAGCTGGCTCGCTTTTGGCCGGGACATGATCGCCCGCGGCCTCAGGACGCCGGCGCTCGTGATCGCCGACGGAGCACCCGGGATCTGGAAGGCGACGCGCGAGCTCTGGCCCAAAGCTCTGGAGCAGCGCTGCACCGTCCACGCGCTTCGGAACGTCACCGGCAAGCTGCCCGAGCGCCACCATGAGGAGGTCAAGGCGCGCTGGTGGAAAGCATTCGACGACGCACGATCGCCGAGCGAGGCCACACGGGAGCTCCAGGGCATCATCGCCGACTACAAGACGGCTTACCCCTCGGCGATGGCCGTCATCGAAACGGACCTCCCCGCGCTCGTCACCCACCTGCAGTTCCCCTCCGGGCACCGCAAGCGGATCAGGACTACGAATCTCCTTGAGCGAACGTTCGTGGAGGTCCGACGGCGCACAAAGGTGATCGGCCGGTTCCCCGGCGAGACCTCCGCCCTCTCACTGATCTGGGCGGTGCTGGAGCTCTCCTCTCGCGGCTGGCGCGGCGTGACGATGAACCCCAAAACCGTCGCCGAGATCGAGCGGCTACGCCGCCAACTACGCGACACCACGACGACCCCGCCAGCCACGACGAACACCGAGGAGGTCATCGCCGCATAACATCCCCCTCAAGCGGAGCCTGCCCCCGAAACAAATTCACCCGGGAAATGAGACGCGACCATCCCGCTCACCACCGCACCTACAGCGACAAGCTACGCGAATGGGTCGCGCACGCGGACGTCGTCGAAGCGACGGAAATCGCGGTCGTGGGTAATGATCGTGCGAACACCATGGCGACGCATGAGCGCGACGATGTGAGCGTCGCTCACGAGGTCGCCGCGCACCCGTTGCTCTTCGGCGATCTCATGAAAAGCGCTCCAGAAGAGATCGTCCTCACCTGAGGTATATACGTGGTCGCGACTCAGCAGCGAGTCGACCATCCCCAGCGCATCGGCTGGCGAGAGGGGATTGGGAAAGATGCCTTCACGAGTGGAGATCCGCAGGAACGCCATCACCACAGGCCAGAACAGGTACACCACCTCCGGCCCCGCCGCAAGTTCGGAGAGAATCTGCCTGGCCCGCTCATTGCGTTCGTCGTCGGTGTTAGCCGCGTACAGCAAGACGTTTGCGTCGACCGCGAGGCTCACTGGCGCTCGAGCCTGCGCAGGTACTCCTCGTCGAGCAGGCGCCCTAGCGCCTCGCGGTCGTCGAGGTCGATCCTCGGTCGGCCCATCTGCTTGCTCGGCCACGACCAGGCCTGGGTCTCCTCGGGCGCTCGCTCGCGCAGACCCACCGCGAGCGCCTCTGAGGCGATCTGCCCCATGCTCTTGCGCTCCTGAGCGCCGCGCCGGCGCAGCTCCCGTAGAACCGAGGCATCGAGATCCAGTGTTGTCCGCGGCATGATGTTTGATGCTAACAAGCATCGCATCCGATGCGCGGTAAAAGCCATTTGGCTGCCATTTTTGTGCGACGCGAGCACCGCGGCAGCCGTGCTCGACGAACGCCTGCCGGCGAGTCGATCTGGCTCGCCCCGCCAGGGTCGATTCCGTAAGGGCCGACCCGCTGCGCCGCCCCCCATCTCCTGCACAGCACCGCATCAAGAACACACCAACCATCAGGTCAATGCTTCTTTTTGCGCTTATGGCGCACCTTCTTCTTGTGCTTGGTCGTCTTGGTGAGTGGCCCGGGGCGTTGCAGCCCCAGGCTCTCGCAGAACCGTACGTGAGCCTCTCGACTCATACGGCTCCCACCATTCGGTCGTAGGGGCGTATGATTCGCCAGTGGGCAAAGAGTTCTGGCTCGCGTGTTGCCACGCTGTCCAGGAACTCCCACGCCCGCGGGCTGCGCCGTCGAAGTCGCTTGTACTTTCGCATCGCCCATCGCACCAAATACTTGTCGATGCTTCTTAGCGATCGGGTCAACATGGACGGGTAGAACTTCCCGTAGTAGTTGATCCATCCGCGCACGGTCGAGTTGATCTCCCGTGCTATCTCTGTGAGGTGTGTTCCGCTCCATAAGTGAATCCTCCATCGCCTGATCGTTCGCCGGATCTTCTTCGCGGCCTCGTCGCTGATCGCCGGGGTGAAATTGACAAACATCGCACCCTTCCCATCACGGGACTGGCGAGGACGAAACGTGTACCCCAGGAAATCGAAATGCTCGTGCTCGTGAGAGCCGAAACGATGCGAATCCTTGCAGTACACGATGCGCGTCTTGCCCAGATTCAACTCCAGGCCACACGATCGCATCCGCTTCTTGATCGTGTCGAGTACGAACTGCGCTTGGCGCTCACTCTTGCAGTGCGCGACAATATCGTCCGCATACCGCTCGAACGGGATGGCCGGGAACTCCCGCGCTATCCACGCATCGAACGCATGATGCAAGAAGACATTTGCCAGCACAGGGGAAATCGCAGAACCTTGAGGGGTCCCACGATCCCGCGCCAGGGCGGTGCCGTCCTCCTGTTGGGTCGGCGCTTTCAGCCACCGCTCCACATAGAGAAGAATCCACCGCTCTTTGGTGTGGGCAGCCACCGCCTTCAACATGCGCCCATGGTCAATCGAGTCGAAGGAAAACACGACACACTGCCCACCTCGATGGCTACCCGGAGCGAGTGCGAGTTGTGCGGGCACGTCACGCATGGGAGGGCCAGTCGCTTGCGGTGATGGGGTGGATGCGCCGGCACGGGCGCCTTGATCTGATCCTGGTGTTGCCGGACGGGAGCCATCTGTTGATCCCGGCGACGTGGACCGATCTGGAAGGCGCGGACGGGCCACAGGAAGCAGGGACCCTGGGCTCGCTGGAGGATCTGCTGGCAGCGCGGCAGGCGCTCGATGGGATGCTCGGGCGTGACGTCCTGGCCGGGGAGCATGATCTGGGGCAGCCGAGCATCAAGGAGAACGATCGTGCAGCTGCACCTCGATCTGGCGGAGAGCCCGGCGCCCGCGGCGGCGCTGTGGGAGCTCCTCGGCGAGGAGCAGCGCGTAGCGGCGATGGCGCTGCTGGCGGCGCTGATCGCGCAGTGCGTCGCCCGCGAGCAGGAGCGCGAGGAGGATCTCGGTGAGTGAGCACGAGAAGCTGACCGTCGCGCATCTGCGCCGTCAGGCGTTCGTGTATCTGCGCCAGTCCTCCCAAGCACAGGTTGAGCGCAACGTCGAGTCGACCGCGCGCCAGTACGCGCTGGTGGAGCGCGCGGTCGAGCTGGGATTCGCGCGCGAGCAGGTTGAGGTAATCGACGAGGATCTGGGGATCTCGGGGTCGGGCCTGTCTGGTAACTATTCAGGTGCCGATCCAGCGTTTGTAGGCGGCGAGGAGGCGTGAGGTGACTGGGTCCGCGTCGATGTGGATATCGAGTAGGGCGACCTCGTAGCGTTTGCCGTTGCGTTGGCATGTGGCGATCAGCTCGCGGCGGTTGCCTGTGGTGGTGACAGAGAGCACGTCGACGGTCTCGCCGACGATGGTGCCTGGGCATGGGAAGTTTGCGTCGTAGAAGGCGTTTTCGAATCCCATCAGTTGCTCGTCCTCGTCGTAGCAGTCGACGGTGATCTCCTCGATCAGGGCGTCAAGCTCTGGGTCGGATTGGCGGGCGGGGCTCATCGGGCTCTTCTCATAATCAAGCGGCTGGGTGCAGGCGCTCCAAAAGCAGTGGTGGGCATTGGCGGATCTCGCCGCTTTGGAACCGGCCGACGGGCTGGTGCACGCAGACGGTGGCGGTGCGCTCATCAAGCTCGATCACGACGCCGTGCACGCCGCACAGATATTGGGGTTTGGTGCGCTCGCTGAAGCGGACGCGGTCGCCGAGGGAGAGCATCGCCAGTGCCTTGGCGGAGTTGACCGTCTCCAGCAGGTCAAGGCGTGCGTGGATCGCGTCGGCGATCGCTGTCAGGTGCTGATCGAGTGCTCCGGCTGCGATCTGGTCGAGCAGCAGCCGCTCGGGCCGGGCTGGCGTCTGCTGTGGATCATCGCGCGGCGGCGGGGAGCTGGCGCCCGCGCCTGATGGCAACTGACGTTGGGGTCTGTTGCGACGGGAGCGCTTGCTCATGCCCCGCGATTATTGCCACCGTGGTGGACGGCGCGGCTTCAGGTTTCCCCGGCGGCCGGCAGCCAGGGTGTGCCCCGCGCCAGCGCGCTGAGCACACCGAGGGTGTCTTGGCCCTGCTTTCTGGCGGTGGAGATGTAGGAGCGGACCGTCAGGTAGCGTTGCGCGCCCTCCATCGTGCGAAAGCACCCGGATATCTTTTGCTGGAGCTTCACCATGCGAAGATCGGCCTCACAGATGTTGTTCGTGAAGGGTACGGAGAAGTCGTGGGCGAAGAGGGTCGCTTCGCGCTCACACCGATCCAGGCGCAGCAGCAGGTTCTGCGCCTTTGAGCGCTTGATCCGCTCACCGGCGTGCTCGGCCAAGCCGGGGTTCTCCGCAAAGCCCTGAGCGATCACGGCGCGGTAGCTGCGGTGAAGTTCTAAAAGCGCGCTCTCGGGCAGCCGTTTGCGGCCAGCCGTCTTGGCGTCATCGACCATCTCCTTGGTGTCCAGCAGCAGGCAGCTCATGCCCGAGGCCCACGCCTGGCCGGCCTCATGCGCGGCGATCAGCTCCCGCAGGTGGTGAGCGCCGCAGAGAGCATGGGTCGCCTTGGTGTAGGTGCGGTAGGGTGTGAAGCCGTCGTGCACGGCGACCCCGCGGAAGCGGGGGAGCACCCCGGCGTCGTCCATCGCGTCGGTGCCGCGCTTCTCATGGACGGTGTAGCGCGTGAGCATCTCGGTGGAGGTGGCATGCGCCCAGCGCAGTCGCTCAGCGATCCGCAACCCGGTCTCGTCGTAGTGCGCGACCGGCTGATCCGCGAGCAGACTGCGCAACTGCTCATCGAACTCGGTAAGACCCGCAGCGGCCTTGCCCACCCACGAGCACAGCGTGGCGGTCGAGATCTCCGCCCCGGTGAGATCACAAATCAGTCTGTGAGCACGATCGTAGGGGATGTGCTGAAAGACGATCAGGTAAACCCCGAACGCGCGCAGGTTGCACCCATACCCGACGGGAGCGAGAACGTCCTCGGGGAAACGCCCCTCATTCACGCGCCCACAATGCCCACAGCGCCTGCGCTTCGCGACGTGCTCGATCACTTCCAGCGCGAGCTTCTCGGGGATGTCGAAAACCTGACGGGACTCCCCGCCCGCAAGCTCCTCCCCGTCAACCAGATCACGCCCGCAGCCCTCACACAGATCGGGCTCGTGGGGAATCTCACGATCAGGAACCTCCACGCGCTCCAAGTGCGCGCCCGCATGACCCTCCTGGCCTCCCGGTTTGCGCCCCGAGCGCTCCCGCAGGCTGCGCTTCTTCGGCGAAGGCTTCGAGTAACCGTCTGAGGACGGCGGCTTGCTCGAGTTCCTTGAGTTCTGATCCAGCTTGGCCTGCAACTCGGCGACCTGTGCCCTCACTCCGGCATTCTCAGCCATCAGCGCCGCGATCACCGCATCCTGCTCAGTGATCCGGGCTTCAAGCTCCTCGCGGCTGAGCTGCCGTGCACGCTGCCCTGCATCGGCCATGACCGCAAGATTCCCTGCAACCAAGCGGACTCCTGCTCACCCCCACCTCCCCTCAACCGCGCGCACGCACCCGAACCTGCGCTTGACCTTGACGAACGAGACCAGCCAGACCTAAATAGTTACCCTGTCTGACCGATCGGGGTTCGCGCGGCTGGCGGCCGAGGTCGGGCTCGGGCACGCCGGGCTGGTGCTCGGCCTGGAGGTCTCCAGGCTGGCCAGAAACAACGCCGACTGGTATCGGCTGTTGGATCTGTGCGGCGTGACCGACACCGTGATCGGTGACGGCGATGGGCTGTATCACCCCGGCTCGTTCAACGACCGGCTGCTCTTGGGATTGAAGGGAACGATGAGCGAGGCCGAGCTGCACGTGCTGCGCGCCAGGCTGCAGGGCGGTATCCGCAACAAGGCCGCCCGTGGCGAGCTGCGCCGCGGACTGCCCGTCGGATTGGTGTGGGGCGAGGAGGACGGTGAAGTCCTGCTCGACCCCGACGAGGCCGTGCGCGGCGCGATCCAAACAATCTTCGAGCGTTTCAGCGAGCTCGGCTCGGTGCGCCAGGTGTGGCTGTGGATGCGTCGCGAGGGCATCAAGTTTCCGCTGCGGCGTTTCCCGAACGGCGAGATCCAGTGGGTCGTCCCGACCTACCACCAGATCCACAGCGTCCTCGAGAACCCCGTATACGCGGGCGCATACGCCTATGGCAAGACCCGCCGCGAGCGCTACATCGACGAGCACGGCCAGCCACGCACACGGATGCGTCGTGTGCCCCAGGCAGAATGGGAGGTCTTGATCTGGGATCACCACCCCGGCTTCGTCGACAAGGCCACGTTCGACGCCAATCGCGAACGGATCGCGCGTAACACGCGCCCACGCGCGCACCAGGCCGGCGGCGCCGTTCGCGAGGGCCAAGCACTCCTGCAAGGAATCGCGGTCTGCGGACACTGCGGACGCAAACTGAAGGTGCACTACCAAGGACGCCGCGGACACCAGAGCCCCGCCTATCACTGCCCCAACAGCATCCTCGTCGAGAACCGCGGGAGCTGGTGCATGCGAGTCGGCGGAGGCCAGATCGACCAAGCCGTCGCCAGCGCGCTGCTGGCCGCACTCACCCCCGCCGGAGTGAAGGCCGCGCTGCGCGCCGCCGAGGCTCTCGAGGCCGATCACGACGCCGCGCTCACTCAATGGCGACTCCAAGTCGAGCGCACCAAATACCAAGCCGAGCGCGCCGAGCGCCGCTACCACCAAGTCGAGCCCGAGCACCGCCTCGTCGCGCGTGGCCTTGAGCGCGCCTGGGAGCAAGCACTCACAGCACTGCACGCCGCGCAAGCAGAGCTCGAGCTGCGCGAGCGCCAGCGCCCCCGCACACTCACCGACACAGAGCGCCAGCGACTCCTCTGCCTCGGCGCTGACCTCGGCCGCGTGTGGTCTGCGCCAACGACCACCGACCGCGAGCGCAAGCAACTCATGCGAACACTGATCGAGGAGGTAATTATTAACGTCAACCGACCCGAGCAAATTAACACCAACCAACAGGAAGATATTGACGTCTACCGACAAGAGGGTATTAACATCAACCGGCACGAGGGTCGCGCGACGTAACTATTTAGGTCTGGCTGGTCTCGTTCGTCAAGGTCAAGCGCAGGTTCGGGTGCGTGCGCGCGGTTGAGGGGAGGTGGGGGTGAGCAGGAGTCCGCTTGGTTGCAGGGAATCTTGCGGTCATGGCCGATGCAGGGCAGCGTGCACGGCAGCTCAGCCGCGAGGAGCTTGAAGCCCGGATCACTGAGCAGGATGCGGTGATCGCGGCGCTGATGGCTGAGAATGCCGGAGTGAGGGCACAGGTCGCCGAGTTGCAGGCCAAGCTGGATCAGAACTCAAGGAACTCGAGCAAGCCGCCGTCCTCAGACGGTTACTCGAAGCCTTCGCCGAAGAAGCGCAGCCTGCGGGAGCGCTCGGGGCGCAAACCGGGAGGCCAGGAGGGTCATGCGGGCGCGCACTTGGAGCGCGTGGAGGTTCCTGATCGTGAGATTCCCCACGAGCCCGATCTGTGTGAGGGCTGCGGGCGTGATCTGGTTGACGGGGAGGAGCTTGCGGGCGGGGAGTCCCGTCAGGTTTTCGACATCCCCGAGAAGCTCGCGCTGGAAGTGATCGAGCACGTCGCGAAGCGCAGGCGCTGTGGGCATTGTGGGCGCGTGAATGAGGGGCGTTTCCCCGAGGACGTTCTCGCTCCCGTCGGGTATGGGTGCAACCTGCGCGCGTTCGGGGTTTACCTGATCGTCTTTCAGCACATCCCCTACGATCGTGCTCACAGACTGATTTGTGATCTCACCGGGGCGGAGATCTCGACCGCCACGCTGTGCTCGTGGGTGGGCAAGGCCGCTGCGGGTCTTACCGAGTTCGATGAGCAGTTGCGCAGTCTGCTCGCGGATCAGCCGGTCGCGCACTACGACGAGACCGGGTTGCGGATCGCTGAGCGACTGCGCTGGGCGCATGCCACCTCCACCGAGATGCTCACGCGCTACACCGTCCATGAGAAGCGCGGCACCGACGCGATGGACGACGCCGGGGTGCTCCCCCGCTTCCGCGGGGTCGCCGTGCACGACGGCTTCACACCCTACCGCACCTACACCAAGGCGACCCATGCTCTCTGCGGCGCTCACCACCTGCGGGAGCTGATCGCCGCGCATGAGGCCGGCCAGGCGTGGGCCTCGGGCATGAGCTGCCTGCTGCTGGACACCAAGGAGATGGTCGATGACGCCAAGACGGCTGGCCGCAAACGGCTGCCCGAGAGCGCGCTTTTAGAACTTCACCGCAGCTACCGCGCCGTGATCGCTCAGGGCTTTGCGGAGAACCCCGGCTTGGCCGAGCACGCCGGTGAGCGGATCAAGCGCTCAAAGGCGCAGAACCTGCTGCTGCGCCTGGATCGGTGTGAGCGCGAAGCGACCCTCTTCGCCCACGACTTCTCCGTACCCTTCACGAACAACATCTGTGAGGCCGATCTTCGCATGGTGAAGCTCCAGCAAAAGATATCCGGGTGCTTTCGCACGATGGAGGGCGCGCAACGCTACCTGACGGTCCGCTCCTACATCTCCACCGCCAGAAAGCAGGGCCAAGACACCCTCGGTGTGCTCAGCGCGCTGGCGCGGGGCACACCCTGGCTGCCGGCCGCCGGGGAAACCTGAAGCCGCGCCGTCCACCACGGTGGCAATAATCGCGGGGCATGAGCAAGCGCTCCCGTCGCAACAGACCCCAACGTCAGTTGCCATCAGGCGCGGGCGCCAGCTCCCCGCCGCCGCGCGATGATCCACAGCAGACGCCAGCCCGGCCCGAGCGGCTGCTGCTCGACCAGATCGCAGCCGGAGCACTCGATCAGCACCTGACAGCGATCGCCGACGCGATCCACGCACGCCTTGACCTGCTGGAGACGGTCAACTCCGCCAAGGCACTGGCGATGCTCTCCCTCGGCGACCGCGTCCGCTTCAGCGAGCGCACCAAACCCCAATATCTGTGCGGCGTGCACGGCGTCGTGATCGAGCTTGATGAGCGCACCGCCACCGTCTGCGTGCACCAGCCCGTCGGCCGGTTCCAAAGCGGCGAGATCCGCCAATGCCCACCACTGCTTTTGGAGCGCCTGCACCCAGCCGCTTGATTATGAGAAGAGCCCGATGAGCCCCGCCCGCCAATCCGACCCAGAGCTTGACGCCCTGATCGAGGAGATCACCGTCGACTGCTACGACGAGGACGAGCAACTGATGGGATTCGAAAACGCCTTCTACGACGCAAACTTCCCATGCCCAGGCACCATCGTCGGCGAGACCGTCGACGTGCTCTCTGTCACCACCACAGGCAACCGCCGCGAGCTGATCGCCACATGCCAACGCAACGGCAAACGCTACGAGGTCGCCCTACTCGATATCCACATCGACGCGGACCCAGTCACCTCACGCCTCCTCGCCGCCTACAAACGCTGGATCGGCACCTGAATAGTTACCGCGCGACACTCACCGTCCGCTGGCGCGGCGGAGCGATCACCGAGCTCGCCGTAGCGCTCCCGCGCCACCAGCCGACAGTTCGCACCGACGAGGACACGATCACACTGCTGGAGCGGCTCGCCGCGCACTACGACGACGCCCAGATCGCCGGGATCCTCAACCGCCAAGGCCGCCGCTCCGCGACCGGCGAGCGATTCACCGTGATCATCGTCGGCGGGCTGCGCCGCTACCGCAACATCCCCAAATACAAGCCGCCCGCCGAGCCACCCGCCGGCGAGCTGCTCCCCGTCGGCAGGGCCGCCGACGTTCTCGGTGTCGCGGCATCCACAATCTTCCGCTGGCTTCAAGCCGGGTTCATCCCCGGCGAGCAAGACACCCCCGGCGCTCCCTGGCGGATCCGAGTCAACGACGAGCTCCGCGCACTGTTCGTCGAGGACGCCCCCGCCGGCTACGTCCCGATCGTCGACGCGATGCGAATCCTCGGCGTCTCCCGCCAAACAGTGTTGCAGCGTGTCAAGCGCGGCGAGCTGCAAGCCCTCCACGTCCGCAACGGACGCCGAAAAGGCCTGCGAATACTCATCCCACAAGCCGAAAACGCCCTCTTCGACACCACCCCCATGAACGCGATGGCAGTGTGACGATGGCACCAAAAACGACTGGAGATCCAAGTCGATCACCCAGAAGTATTTCCAACACCGATCCCGGCAAACCCACAGCGCATCATGCGTCGAGCGACCCGGTCGGTACCCATACGAGTCCGTGTGAAACACAGGCTCCACATTGGGCTCCAAGTACCTCTTTACGACCGTTTGCGCGACCCTATCCGCGACCGTAGGTATGCCGAGGGTTCTGACCCCTAGCGAATGCTTCTTCGGTATCTGCACCGCCCGCACCGCCGGCGGCATATATGATCCCGAGGAGAGCCGGTTCCAGATTTGGTAGAGGTTCCCCGAAAGGTTCCTCTCGAAATCCGCGATCGTTTCCCCGTCAACACCAGCAGCGCCCTGGTTGGACTTTACGTCTTCCCAGGCCTCCAAAACAACCTTCTTCGAGATAACAAACGACTTCACTTTCGACTCTGACTCAACCATCAGCTCATCCCACACCCTTCGTGGTTGACCGAGAATCTCGTCTGAATGGCCCGTCCCCTTCGCTCCAGTCCCATTACAGGACCTTCATTACTACTACGAGACGGTCCGTCCCTGTGCCCCACAACAGGAATTCGTCCCTCGCGGCTTCTTCCGCTTGAGACCTTCCCTGAGACAGCCAGCCGCAGGCCAGAAGCCACTAGCTGATCGCCTCGCAGGACGACAGGTTCCCATGTTCCATACAGGAGCCTGACCCACGCTCGCGTCGCATACATGCCGGACACCGTCTGGCCAATAAACAGGAACCCGCCAGACTCATCCCGGGACAAAAGCAATCCCCCGGTTTTGATGTCATCAAATGCCTTTCGACACTTCACCTGCGATTCACTTTCGTTCGCCTTCATTGGGTCATACCTGACGCGCTCAAAGGCACGCCTTTTCCCGCAACGCTTCCCACCACGGCTCTTTACCCCAGCAGTTTGCGGGTGGTTTGCGATCTCTCCCTGTAGAGCGACCGCGGAGGGCCTACCTCCATCTCCTGTACAACACCGCATCAAAGAACACACCTCACTTCTTCTTCTTCTTCTTGGTGTGTTTCCTCTTGCGCTCATGGCGCACGGCCTTGCCGCAGCCGGTGACGGCGATCTTCGTGTTTTGGTGGATCTCGGCGCCGTTCTGCGCGACGAATTCGGTGGGCATCACGAGCTTTTGCTTGCAGAGGTTCCCGAGCGCCGTCAGCGCGGAGAACTTGCCCTCGGGGAGGGTGAGTTCGAAGCTGCCGACGGGGGCGTCGGGGACAGTCTTGAATGTGCTGGAGGTAATCCCGGCCTTGCTGATGAACGTGTCGCCGACGAGGTCGATCGTAACGCCGTAGCCCTGCAGCACGACGATCAGGTTCGGGAACGCTTCGCCGCCGTTGGAGACGAAGTACGCCGGGCCTTCCAACGGGACGGGAACCAGCGGCGTGATCGCCTTGGCGTGCCCGACCAGCGACGCCGCCGGGCACCCCGCGGGATTGGCGTGGAATTGCGCGGCGGTGCACGCCTTCTGCAGCGTCGTCAACCTTGACGGCAGCTGCTTGGGTAGCTCGACTTTGACCTGGCGGATGTTGGCCTGGCTGCCGGATGGCGCTTTGGGGTAGGTCAGATTGACCGCGAGGCTCGCGCCGTTCGTCCGGCTGGTCTTGGAGGAGGTCGAGACCTGGAATTTCGGTTCAAACTTCAGGACCGCGCAGTTGGTGACCTGGAAGGGGACTTTGACTGGATAGGAGGCGCCTTCGGCGCTGTCGATCGTGCCGGTGATTTCGGTCGGGTTGCAGTCGGTGGGGTTGAACGTGAACCCGGGACGGTCGACGAGCACGTTGACGTGCTGGATCTGCAGCGGGAACCCTTCGATGATCGTTGGGATCGCGTGCGGCCCACTCGCGTCGGTCGCGATCGTCAACGCAGCGGTTTCGGGGTTGACTTCGACCTTTGCGCGCACCACGACCGGCCGGCCTTCCTGTAGGTCGAACGGGCCCGCCTTCGCCGGGTTGGTGATCGACAGGCCGAACGGGGCGCCGTCGTATTTTTCGGTGATGTACACCTTGCCGCCGGTGACCGTGAACGGGGCGCCGCCGACACCGACGGAGACGATCGTTTCCCCGATCCTGCTCGATTCCGGGCACGTGCCGGCGTTCGCCTGCGCTTCGGGGCACAGCGAGACGCCCGAGAGCAACCCCGAGAGGCCGGGCGGGTAGTGCAGCGTCACCGACTGGATGTCCTGCTGGCCCGATTCCCGCGAGAGCGTCGTCGACAGCGGCGTCAACCCGCCCGCGTCGATGTTCGTGCTCTCCGACTCAAGCGTCGGCGAGAACGGCAGCGAGGCGCCCGGGCAGGCGCTGCCGTTGGGCCCCGCGGCGATCCCGAATGCCGAGCTTGAGTGCAGGCTCTCGGGGTCGGCTTCGGTGGTCGTCCACGGCTCGAACAGCGCGTTGGTCGTGTAGGAGCCACAGCGTGTGGGCGTCGCCAGCGGCGCCCGCTCTCCACCGAAGAATTCGAATTCGGCGTCTTCGAAGGGCAGCTGGGGCGATTCGACGGTCGTCACGATCTGCCCCGTTTCGCTGAGCGTCACCTTCATCGGGAACTTGACCAGCGTCCCTGAGACCGGGTCTTCGGCGACGAGGTACAGCGCAACGAGCGACTTGAACGGGTTTTCCAGCGCTCCACCGAGGAAGTTCTGCGGCGCGGCGAGGTAGATGAAGCCCTTCAACGGGTTCGGCAGCAGCGGCGTGTGGATCGTCACCGTCGCGACCTTCGACGCATTGGGACAGTTCGCCGGCTGCTTCGTTTCCAGGTCAATACCCTCGATTTCGCCTTTTTCTTCCTGCGCTTCCTGCGCCGGGCGCCTGCCCGTCAATAGCGAGCAGGCCTGCAGGCCGTCGGCGGCGGACGGGTTCAGGACCACGCCTTCGGGCAGCGCGACGGTCGTGCTCTTCACATCCGCGGCCGCGAGACCGACCGCGGTGAGCCCCTCCGCCTGCGGAACGTGCACGTCGACCTTCAACCCGCTCGGGCTGCTGGCGGTGTCCTCGTCCGCCGACGCCCCGACTTCCGCGGAGAACGGCAGCAGGCTGCAGCCGTCCAGGGCCTGCATCGTGCCATCCAGCGGAGCCTCGCCGGGCTCACTCGGGTACGCAAGCTTGTTCTGCGGTTCCGCCCACGAGTCCACTTCGATGCTGTCCCGCAACGGCCCCGTGCAAGACGTCGGCATCGATAGCAACGGCGCGGGATTGCTGTCCCTCAGCGGCTTGCACCCGCCCTGTCTTTCGATTTCTTCGGCTTTATCTCCAGCCAGTTCAGAGAAGCAACCCGCGCCGCGAACGTCGTCGTGGACCGCGGCGCCGGGGACGCCCCAGAACGTCACCGTGTTGCTGAGAAAGTCGACCGTCTGCGGAATGTTGTGCACGTGCACGGTGACGCCGTAGTCTTCGCCGGTTCTTACCGACGTATCGAGGAATACCGGCGCGCCGGGCGCGAAAAAACCGAAGCGCGCCGGTTCGCCTCGGGAAGGTTCAAGGTTATACACCGGGATCTGAACGTTGAATAGCGTGCCGCCCACGCCGCTCCCATCGTAGGTGATCACAGCCACGCCTACCGCCGTGTCCGCCGAGCACGTTTCTGAACCGAACTGCGCGAGCGAGCAGTTCGGGTAGGCCGTCGGGTTGCCAACCAACCCGGCGGGCAACTTGAACGTCAAATCCTTCGGCAGCGCCCCCGCCGGTTCCGTTTCCTGCCCCCGCTGGGCGGCCTCATTCAGATCTAGCGTAGTCGTGAACTGGAAGGGGTGCGTGCCCGCCTGCGTCGCCGGCGCGCCGCCCACTTCTTCGAGGGTCTCTTCATACAGTTGCGCGCCAAACGGCGTCGGCTGCGCGCTCACGACGATCGCGTGCGAGACTTGGACAGGCGGCGCGCCACCACCAGAGACGTGCACACGGTTGACCTCACCCGAGGACGCCCCGGGTTCCAGTTCCACCCCGATCACGACTTCGATCTGGTCGAACGGCGGCAGAATGGCTCTTTCAAACGGACACTCGGTCGGCCGGCATCCTTCTTCGAATGTGCACGTCAGCGTTCCCAATTCACATCGAATCGAGCCCCTTTCGATCGCGCCACCGTTTAGAGTATTCGCTTCGATAGAACGAGCCTTGACGTGTTCGGGCAGGACGTCCGAGATCCTGATCGGCGAAGCTTCGCCGTTCGCGTCGGCGTCGCCGACGTTGATCGCGGTGAGGACGATTACGCCCTTGCCTTCGGGCGGCAGGTACGAAGGGCGCGCGAGCGACACCACATGCCACCACGGCTCCACCGTCACCGCCGACGCCGACGCCGACGCGGCCGAGCAGGCAAGGACAGCCAGCAGAGCCACGATTACAGTAGCGGTCTTTTGGAGGGCTCTAAAGGTGGTCATCGGCTTGCCCTCCGGTTATCGCGTGACTTTTTCGCCTTCCTGCGTTTCGACCTCTTCTTCACGCATCGACTCTTTTTGTTCTTCGTGTAGCCCTTCTTGCACTTCACGGTCTTTTTCGTCAGCTTCCCCGGTGCAGGCGCGGGCGCGGGCGTCACGTTGCCTGGTCCGCTGAACGTGGCGCTGCCCGAAAGACCGTAGATCGCCGGCTGCGGGGAGGGCGCGGCTTTGCACGAAGCTTCCGTATCGCACGGTGGTGGCTGCTGTTGCTGCGCCGGCGGGCATTTCGATGCGGCCGTGCATTCATGTGCGTCGAACACCGATAAGCCGCCTTCGGCGTCCTGCGGTGTGAGCTTCGCGCTCGACAGCAGGAACACGTCGCCGCCGCCTTCGGAGGCGTCGAGGAACGCCGATTCTTCGCTGGATTCACCCGATGAGATCAAGCTGACACAGCCCGCGCCTGACGAGCCCTTGCCGCCTTCCACTTCAAACGCGCTTGCGGGCTCATAGACGCTGCTCCCGCTGCCGGTGGCCGACGAGCAGCTGCCGACACCTTCGGGCTCATACTCATACACATCCCAGGTGCCGTTCACATCCTTCGGCACGAGCGCGTCGCTCGAGTTGAACAGCAGCCGTCCGCTGCTCGACAGATACCGAGGCTGATAAAGCGCACTAACGGCCCCGTATTTCACTGGGTCCGGAAGGTCAGCCGCCAGCCAAACCCTGCTCCCCCAGCTGTCGTACCCTCCGACCAGCGGCATCGCGGCTTGCGAGCCGCCATCCTTGTTGAACTCCACGCCCTGCGGCCGTGCGCCCGTCGGGTTACACGACGCACACGTCAAGCTGCCGACCGCGGCATCGTACTCATACACCTCCTCGTCTGGGTGCACCCTCGTCCTCGAACCCGCTTCGTTCAGCGCTTCCTGTTCGCTTACATCATCGTTGTCATAGCCCGTCAACGAGCCTTCCGACATGAACGCAAACCATTCGCCGTTAGGAGACACGCGCATCGTTTTGGGATTGCTTTCGCCCGTGGCAATCAGCGTCTGCTTCCACGCCCCGCCACTGTCGCGGTCGACAACCAGCCCGCCGGACGTGGAGAGATACAGATCGTTGGCTTCTTCACCGCCGCCGATCAGCTTGCCTTCGAACGACAGCCCCGTCAACGTCAGCTGTTCGCACCCCAGGCGACCTTCGACTTCGCCAAGATCGCACACATACACGCCACCGCCCGCGCCTGTCAACGCCTTGGGGTCCCTGAACAGCACCGTCGACCCGTCGCTCGACGCATACAAAAAGACCGGTTCCCCTTCGCTCACACCCGACGGCGCGACCGCCACACGGGCCGTTTCATCCCTGGCCGGCTGCTGCAGATACAAATGTCCGTGGGCGTTGAAGAAAACCGACCCATCGTCGGAAAGCTGATGGTTCCCAAACCCCGGCACGCCGCCGGCGGCCACCTCCCCACCTTCACTTTCCGGCAGCTTATCGAGCGGCTGCAGTTGCTGGCCGGACGGCAGGCCCGCGCTCCACTCATACAGTTCCTTCCCGCCCGCGGTCAACGCCACCGGCGAGCTCAACAGCACGTGCTTGGCATCGGGTGTCGCGCCGACGAATTCCGGTCCGCAGCTCACAGACCCCTTAGGGCACGCCCCCGTCGTGCTGAACGGAACGAACGGACTCGTCGTGTCGTCCGCGCCCGTGACCAGCGGCTTGTAGCACGAAGCGGCGCAGAAACCTTCAGTGGGACCACTCGCGGCGGCGAAATCGCTGTGCTCATAAGGAGTCTGTTCAGAAGCTTCCGCGGAAAGCGCCTGATCAAACCCACCAAACGGCTGCATCACACCGAGCGATAGATCTTCAGAGAAGAACCGGTATTCCTGCCCGATGAAAGAAAGCTCAGCCGCCTTGGTATGAGGGCTCGCCAAATCATGCGACTCCCAACCAGACGCTGTACGCGCCGACAGCACCTGCTGGAAAAGGAGATACCCAGCCAGTTCCACTTCGGTAGGCGCGAGCGTCATATAGGTCAGCGCATCGCCCGTCGCCGACGCCTGAGTCAACGCACCAAGACTCGCCTCATTAAGACTATTAACGGGTTCGATCAGCGACCCGTGCTTATCGGTCGGGGACACCAATTCCCACGCACGCCCATCGGGCAAGCCGAATTCGCCCGTGCCGCGTGTGACAAACGTCCCTTCGGCGCCATCGACAGCTTTTTCATGGCTGCCATTTTCGTGGCTGTTTTCCACGACGACCCTGAAGTGATACGCGGTGCTGGCGCCCAGGCCCTGCACGTGCGCGCGACCTGGCACGTATTCATATTCAGCCGGCAGCGATTCCACGGGAGAGCGATCGACAAAGGGACTGGACGCACACGAGCCGGGCCCACCGCCACACGGGCCGTATTCAAACCAATACTGCGTCGGTTCTTCCCCCACTTCACTGCGCGGATTGACCTCCGCCGTGAACGTCGCGCTGTTCGCCGTCACACCCGTAAGCGACTCACGCCCCACCGTCGGCGGCCCCGGCAGTTCCAACTGATACACCTGCACCGCGTCGGTGGATTCATCCACCACATAGACCCTGCCCGTCGCGGAATCCACCGCGACGCCGCTCCCACAACGCCCAGAGGGGGCATGATAGCCTTCACAGGCAGCGGTGGGGAGATGCCCTCCACTGAGCACTTCGACAGCGGCGCCGCCGGGAGCCAAACGCCTCACCGCCGCACCATCGTCAGCATACACGTCATTGCTCGGCAATTCCGTCGCAATGCCACCTGCTACGACGTAGCCCAGACCTTCCCCCTCCGGTACGCAAAAGTTATGCTGTTCTCCCGCCCGCGCTTCACACGTAGGACTGAACTCAAGGGCGGGACCCTGATCCAGGATGTTGCCCTCCAGGCTAACAAATAGGTTGTCTTCGGAATCGACCGCGAGCCCCTCACTTAGTACAGGATTTTCATCAAACCGTATGAAGCCGGGAGAAGCCGCACGCGGCAGGAACACATTGGCGACGGCGTCACTGAATTGCCCGAGCCCGGCGAGGTGGATCTCCGATTCATCCTCGACAACCCACAGCTTACCGCTCGAGTCGACCGCGACACCATAGAAGTGAGCCTCGGGTAAACCTCCGAAGCCAGGAAGCGCGCTCGTCGTGATCTGCCCGACATATTCTCCCGTCGAAGTGAACTTTTTGATCGTGTTTACTGAACGTTCAATACCGTTGTCTTCTATCGAATGGTCCCCCCCAATCACGTACAGATCGCCGTTGGATGGGTCTTCTTCATGGCACTTCGGTTCGGACAGTTTGCGCACGAAGCACGAGTTGTCCACCGCGATGCCCTGCGGTTGGAGAAGCTGTTCTTGCGCGGTGAGCGCCACCATCCCCGCCGCCGTCGGCAGTTGCGAGATCTCGAGCGCGCCGGTCAGCGCATCGACAGCGGTAATCTTCGTTCCTGCGGGAATCCCGGCGCCTTCGATCGTCTGACCTTCGCCGAACGCACCGGCCGTCGTCGCGAGCCCCGTGACTTCGTAGGAGCCGGCCCGTATCGGGACACCGCTGCCTCCCAGCGTAGCCGCATTGGAGAGCTGCAAAGTGCGGGTGGCCACGTCCACTTCTGTGATCCTCGTTCCCGCCGGAATTCCCGCGCCGGCGATGCCTGCACCGACGGCAAAGGCGCCGCTGGCGGTAGCGAGACCCGAGACTTCCTTCGACCCAACGGTCACAGCACCACCAGCCACTGCCCGCTCGGGATTCTTGGATATCTTCAATTCACCGGGGAGGACTTCCGTGATGACCGTCCCAGGCTCAATCGCTTCACCGGCGATTTCCTGGCCGACCGCAAACGTACCCGAGGTGATATTGAGATCGTGAATGTAGGGTTCGCCGCCGTTGTAGCTGCCGGTGCCGCCTGCCAGCAGGGTGAGCGTGCCGCTGCCTTCACCGGACAGCGTGAGATTGCCTGTGCCCGCTCCACTGGACTCCGTGATCTGGCCTTCGAGTTTGCTGCCGGACGAGTTGAACCACTGCACACGATTGTTGCCATAGTCGGCGACATACACGTCACCTGTCGCTTCGTTGACGGCGAGCCCGGAGGGTGGGTCGAATTCGCCCGGGCCTGCGCCCAGCTTTCCGAATTCCCGTTCGAATACATGCCCGCGCGCATACCCGAGAGCGGGCGCGACGTTGAGGGCGAAGACGGCGAGGATCGCTAACAGCGCGGTCGGCAGCGCCAGCAGCCGACGTGCGCGTGAGCGCGCACCACTCCCTTGGCCGCGGAGGGGACCACCGAGCACGGCGAGGAGACCCGTGGCGGCTTGGGCGCTCTTCGGTGAATGCTCGATGGAGTTCATTTCGGTGCCTTTCTCTCTTGGTATCGGCGTGAGTCCCCCCCGGGGCCTACGTGACGCCCCGGGGAGTGCTGCGTGTGGAGTGCTGCGTTTCTGCGCGTCGCCGCTATTCGGCGGTCACCGCCCATGTTCCGGTCGCATACGCCGGTTCGGTCGTGTTGGTGCCGATCAGCAGATCGGTGCCGGTCTTGCCGACCGCGAAGAATTCATCCGCCTTTTCAGGGCTCAACGAAAGATATTTGAAGTTCTCATGCGCCACCACATTGGTTTCTTCTGTGACGAAGACGCACAGGTAACCGGCTTCGGCTTCCGGTTTCGCCGCTTCGCTGCTTTCCGGACAGCCCTTCCCCGCCAGTACTGTGCCGTTTGGACCGCCGCCTTTTTGTTTTATCTGGACAAAACTGACCTCTTTGGGCGCCGTTTCGAGCGGAACGTTGAACGAGACCGGGGTGACTATCTCGGTCAAGGTGTTTTCACCGGCAATGCCCGTCACGCCCAGGCCACTCCCGCCCCACGTACCCGTCTCTGTTGCGCCGGTCGGGAGCGTCTTGGTGAAACCGGTCGTGCCGTTTTTGCCGGGCGCGCCGTCGCAGACGGCGTTGGTGCCACTCGCCGAGGTGTACGTGACGCCGCCCGATGGGCATTCCGTTTTGGAGGCCGTCGCACCGGTTACACTAGTGCCGTTTGAGCCGCTGTTACCCGCGGGACCAGTCCCCCCCGTAGGACCTGTAGGCCCCGCGGGACCTGCCGGACCAGCCGCTCCGGCAGGTCCCGTGGCGCCGGTCGCGCCCTTCGGCCCGGGGGGGCCCTTGACGACCTTGGTCTTGGACTTGGCCTTGGCGGCGAAGGCGGCGAGCGTCGCGTGCGAGCCCGGCCCCAAGGGCGAGCCCGAACGCGGGCCCGAGCCACCGGTGGCCGCGAACGCGCCGCCGGTGATCGCGAAGACAAGGGCGATGAACGCCATGACCGTCGCGGGAGTTATGTGCCTGCGTAGTGCTTGGAACATCGGTTATCTCTCCTCTGTGGAGTCGAGCGTGCTGGCGCCCAGCGCTGCGCACGCGGTGGTCGGTTGAAAGGAGCGCGGTTGCGGAACCCGGCGATGAGCTTGTGCGGCGATGTGCGTGTTCATGGATCTGCCTCGCTTACGCGGCATCGCGCTTTGAACTTGAGTGCATACCGATACTTCGCGCGACCTGCTCGCCCCGCGGCGTCAGGCCCCACGCGTTGGGCTCGCCCTTGGCGTGCCCCTCGCCGGTGTTCACGAGCAGCCCGACTCCCTCCAGACGCCGCAGAAGCTTTGAGATCTGACCCGGGTCGGGGATCCCTGCGTACTCCCCGACCGCCCGGTTGCTTGCGCCGGGCCGCTCGGCGATCCCCTCCAACACCCTCGCGGTGCGATACGTCAAGCGCACCCGCAAACCCTCCAGCGGATACCCAACCGCGGTCGCGGAACTACTCGGGGCGCCCGACGGACGCGCCGTGGGCGCCGGGCGCGCGAGCTCACGCCGCGCCACGCCCGGACCGAGATAGGGCAACACGATCATCCCCATCAGCTCGCCCAGCAGACCAGCGAGCGGCTCGCGCTCGCCTTTGAGCAGCCGTGCGTAGAGGATCGCGAAAGCCGCCCCGACGAGGCCCTCCGCCGTCAACGGGGTGCACTCCCCCCCGCGGGAACCCTCCCGGCGACCCCCATCGAGAACCTCCGCCAACCGCGCAAGGACCTCCTCCCGGCGCTCGAGCACCTCGGGGCCGGCCCGCAATGCCTGCACCATGCACACCCGCGCTAGCGCCGGCTCCCGGTCAAAGAACTCCAGGATCACGCTCAACCCCCCGCGGATCCGCTCACGCCACGGCAGACCCTCCAAGCCGGCCGCTGCCAGCTGCCCGCGGAGCGTGCCGAGCACGTCCTCCAGAACCGCGATGAAACACGCTTCGCCGTTGGCGAACAGCTCATAGAACGTGCGTCGAGAAACGCTCGCTCGCCGAGTGATCTGACCAACCGTCGTGCGTGTGTAGCCCAGCTCCTCGATCGCGCCGACCGCCGCCGCGATCAACCGCGAACGCTGAATCTCAAGCAGCTGCCCGGCATAAGGATCGCCAGCGACCGTAAGCGACGCTTTCGCGTGCGACGCCCTCGATACCCGCGCACGCGAGGGCATCACGCCACCCACCCCGCATGAGCGGGCTGACAGGCCGGACGGCGAAGGGTGCTAGCGGCTAGCCCAAGAGCTGAAGAGAGAGAGAGAGAGAGAGAGAGATGCGACAGCGCCAAGCTGGCGCATCTAGCATCACTCTCAACAATGGTGACAGGCGCTCCCGTCACGTATATCTCCCTCGAAACCACGCTTGATTCACTCCCTCATCGTTCGAGACGACGGTCCCTCTCCCAAATACAAGCCCTGCCAAGCGCTTGACGTCAACCGCGGAGCGCGCTGACCCAAACCCGACCTCTATGTGATACCAGGACACCCCATGCGGGAACCTGACCATGGCAACCATACACTAGGCGCCTACGCTTGTCAATCCCCAGATGACAGTGGGGATGCCCGGAGCTACTCGCGCCAGGCCGGGCCGGCCGCTCTACGCCACGAACGGGCACGCAAACGATATGCTAGGTTTGTGTACATGAGCGCTACGGTGGGAGTGGGAGAGCTGCGCCAGAACCTCAGCCGCTACCTGCGGCTGGTGGAGCGCGGGGAGCGCCTGCTGGTGACCGACCGCAACCGGCCGGTGGCCGAGCTCGGGCCCCCGCCGTCTACGGGTGTGGCCCTTGACCGCCTGATAGCGGAGGGGCGCGTCGCCCGCTCGCGGCGGCACGGACGCCCCAAACCGCTGCGGCTCGTCGGAGATGCACGGGCCTTGAGCCGCGCACTCGATGAGACCCGCGGCGAACACTGAGCGTGGCGCTCTTCTACCTCGACGCCTCGGCGCTCGTGAAGCTCGTCCGCGAGGAGCCCGAGAGCCAAGCGCTGAGCGCATTCCTGGACGGCGCGGACATCCTCTCCAGCGAGCTGGCCCTCACCGAGGTGCCACGCGCAATCCGCCGCGCGGTCGCCGATGACCCGCGGTTGCCCCTCGAAGCGCTTTTGGAGCAGGCCGCGGAGCTGCTCGACACCGTTGCGCTGATGGCGCTCGAGCAGAATGTCCTGATCGCCGCCGGAGCGCTGACGGAGCCCGCCCTGCGAGCGCTTGACGCAATCCACATCGTTGCCGCGATCGAGCTTTCCCCGCTGGACGGCTTCGTGAGCTACGACGAACGCCAGAGCGCCGCCGCGCGCCTTGCCGGCCTGCGCACGATGGCGCCCGCGCCACTTTGATTGCACAGGACCTGACTCGAGCCCTGAGGAGTACCTCCTACGCCACGACCTCGACGCCAACCAGATCGGCCGCGGACAGCTCCCCCGGCGTCTCGTGCTCCAGCACCGCCTGCAGCGCCGCGATCGCGACCGCCAGCTGGTGCAGGTCGGGCTCGCGCGTGGTGAGCAGCTGCAGCTTGAGGCCGGGCCACATCAGCGCCTGCACCCAGCGGCGGCGGCGGTTGCGCCCGGCGAACTTGATGATCTCGAAGGAGATGCCGGCGATGATCGGCACACCGAGGATGCGGGTGAGCACCAGCCAGTACCAGGCGGGCAGGCCGATCGGGGCGAACACGAAGATCGCCACGATCATCACCACCAGCAGGAAGCTCGTGCCGCAGCGGGGGTGCAGGCGCGAGAAGCGCTGCGCGTTGACGGGCGTCAACTCCAGCTGCGCCTCGTAGCAGGAGATCGTCTTGTGCTCGGCGCCGTGGTACTCGAACACGCGGCGCAGGTCACGCACGCGCGAGAGCAGGAACATGTACCCCAGGAAGATCGCCGTGCGCACCAAACCCTCGATCAGCCAGAACAGCACCGAGGAGTCGCCGAGCTGCCCCTTGATCAGACTGGTGATCCCAACCGGCACCAGGAAGAACAGGCCGATCGCGAACACCACGGCGATGACCACGGTCCCGGCCCACACCACGGTGGGAATCTCCTGGGACTCGCCGGTCTCCGCGCCATCCTGCCCCTCGCCGTCGCCCCCGCCCGCGGCCTCGTCCGTGTTCTCGACCGGGGGCAACTGCGCGTTGGCGGAGACGCCCAGCGCGCGAAAGCCGATCGCCATCGACTCACCCAGCGCGACCACGCCGCGCACGATCGGCAGGCGCAGGATGCGGTGGCGGCGCAGCGGCGAGCTCAGCTGGAAGCTCGTGACCTCGATCTCGCCCAGAGGCTCGTCGCTGTCCGCGGGCCCCTGGCCGTTGTCGCCGGCAGGCGGCGCCTGCGCGTTTGCCACGGCCTGACCGTTCCCGTTGGGCAATGCCGACGGAGTGGTAGATCCGTCGAAAATCGGCTTGCGCACCGCCACGGCCCAGTTGGAGACCCCGCGCATCATCACGCCCTCGAGCACCGCCTGACCGCCGAGCGGGGCGTCGCGCTGGGCGACCAGCTGTCCGTCGCTCTCAGGAGTGGCCGCCGCCTGCGGTGGAGCAACGGCGGTGGCCATCGACTGCTACTCCGGCTTGTTTTTCTGGCCCGGCGCCGCGGCGGCGCTCTGCGCCTGGCGCACGCGGGCCTTGGCCACCCGGCGCTGGAAGCGCTCGACGCGGCCTCCCGTGTCCACCAGCTTCTGGCGGCCGGTGTAGAAGGGGTGGCAGTTGGAGCACACCTCGACGTGGATCTCATCACGCGTGGCGCGCGTCGTGAACTCGTTGCCGCAGGTGCAGCGCACGTGCGCCAGCGCGTAGGTTGGGTGGATCGAGGTCTTCATGCTCAGAGCATTGTAGCGAGGGAGCCCGTTCGGGTTTTGGTCGGAGTCGTTCCGGCCTTGGCGCGTTCGCCCGGCTGCTTGCAGATCGGGGTGCGACGCTCGTCGTGCCTGATGACCTGGCCCTTTTCGTTCATCCAGCGATAGCGCACGATCGCGCGGAAGACAGCGGGCGCGGGGAGGTCGGTGACCGCCTGGCGCACCTTGTAGATCTTGACCCCGGCTTCGGAACGCTGCCAGGAGCCGAGGCCGGCAGTGGTGAGCGTGTGGAAGCCTTCTTCTTCGGGGGTGCGCTCCTGCACCACGATCTCGATCGCCATCTTGTGTGCGCCCGTGACTGTTTCCATCTGGCCCGTGAACGTCACCGAGCGGTCCGCTTGAGTGGGCGCGCTCACGCACTGTTCGACGCCCGCCGTCAACGTCGGGGAGGCGCCGGTGTCCGTGCCCGTCCCGGTTCCGGTCGTGCCCGTGCCGGCACCCGAGAGCGCCGCCATCAGCGCCACTGTGGTCAGAGCTGTGGAGAGCATGCCCTCCCCTAACACTCCCACACCGTGCGGGTTTCGCCAACCTAAAGAATCTGGTACAGCGGCCCGTCGCCACCCTCCGGGGTGGTTAGACGCCCGCCCTTGGCGGTGATTGCGCCGCACTGCACGCAGTTGGTGTAGTTGACGGTCACATCGACCATGCCGGATTCGTCCCCACCCTCCCCGTCCTCGGGAATCTCGTAGACACCGGCGGGGCACATCCAGCGCCACGTTTCGGCAAGCTCGCGGGGCACGTGCTTCTGCACGCGGATGTGGTTGGGGGCGTCGTCGCGGGTGGCGTTGCCGGTGATGAACACCGAGGAGAGCTTGTCGAAGGTGTACTTGCCGTCGGGCTTGGGGTAGGAGTCCTTGCTGTCGCCGATGAACATCGGCTTGGCGTCGTTGCGGTGCAGCGCCCAGCGCCCACCGGGGAAGCGCCCTTTGGTGGCGATCATCAGGTTGACGAGTGGCCCCCCCTTGATCAGGCCTTTCTGGAAGGGCTGTCGCGTGTTGCGCTGTTCCCACAGGTCTTTGCCGATGATCGAGTCCTCGACCACCTGCTCGTAGTTCTCGAACGAGCTCTCTCCTCGCTTCAGAGCGGCGTAGATCGACTCCGCCGCGAGCATCCCCGACTTGATCGCGTAGTGGACGCCCTTCAGCGACGCAAGGTTCATGATCCCGGCGGCGTCGCCGACGAGCACGGCGCCGGGCATCGAGAGCTTCGGCATCGCCCAGTAGCCGCCGGCCGGCAGCGCCTTGGCGCCCCAGGCAATGCGCTCGCCGCCCTCCAGCACGTCTTTGAACAGCGGGTGGAACTTGATCTCCTGCAGCAGGTCGTGCGCGGAGGTGGTGGCGTCCGCGTAGTCGAGGTCGACGATGAAGCCGATGCTGACCATGTCCTCGCCGGTCTTCTCGTTGTGCATCGGGTAGATCCACGATCCACCGATCTGCCCGTACTTGGCGGAGAACTTCAGCGGCCAGCCGGCGAGCGTGTGGATCACGCGGTCGAGCGGTTTGGTGACCTTCCACACCTCCTTGACGCCGAGCTCCCACACCTGCGGCTCGCGGCCGGCGGCGAGGTCGAACTCCTTGATCGCCGCCCCGGTGACATGACCCCAGCAGCCCTCCGCCAGCACCGTCGCCTGCGCCTTGATGTCGGTGCCGGGCTCGAAGTTGCCGAGCTCCTCCCCGTCCTTGCCGCGACCCTTGTCGCCGGAGCGCACGCCGACGACGCGGCCGTCCTCGACGATCAGCTGCGTGGCGGCGGTCTCGGTGAGGATGTACGCGCCTGCCTCCTCGGCGATGCGCTGCTGGTAGCGCGCCATCGCCGAGACGGAGATCACCTCGTTGCCGTGATTGTTCAACGGGGGTGGCGGTGGGATGCGGAGCTTGGTTTTGCTGTTGGGGAGGACGTAGATCGCCTCCTTCTTGACCTCGCCGAAGGCGAAGCCCTCCTTGCGCCATTCCTCGCGGCTCATCTCGGGGAACAGTTCCTGCAATGGCCCGGGACGCATCACCGCGCCCGACAAATTGTGCCCGCCGCAGGTCTTCGCCTTCTCGATCACCGCGACCGGCACTTCGCCCAAGCGCTCCATCGTCTGCGGATCGTCGCCGAGCAGCTGCAGCAGGCGGTTGGCGCAGGCGAGACCGGCGGTGCCGCCGCCGACGATCGCCACGCCGACCTCGATCAACTCGTCCTCGGGATCGAGGCCGCGCTTGACGAATTCCTTCTTGGAGTCGACCGGCGGCGGGTAGGCCGCGGGTACGACCCGCCCATTGCTGGAGCCGCTACGAGGGTGGCGCAGGCGGCCAGAGGCCGCCGAGCCGGGCCCCTCGTTTTTCGGACTACCGGACATGGATCAATCCTCCTGTTCGGGACCGCCTCGGCCGATGGAGGGGGCGGGTGAGTGCATCAAAATTCTAAAACGTGTGTGCAATGGCGCACGGGTTTTAAAAATTGAATACAACCCCACACCCCCCTCACCGCTGGCATCGCCGGTGGACCACGTGAGAGCGGACATCGACACGACTAGCTCGCCTTCTTCGCCTTCACGGCGTCGGTGAGCTTCGGCAGGATCTTGTTGAGGTCGCCGACGATGCCGAGGTCGGAGAACTCGAAGATCGGGGCGTTGGAGTCCTTGTTGATCGCAACGATGTTCTCCGAGGACTGCATCCCGACCTTGTGCTGGATCGCCCCGGAGATGCCGGCGGCGAGGTAGAGCTTCGGCGCGACCGTCTTACCGGTCTGGCCGATCTGTGCGGCGTAGGGGTACCAGCCGGCATCGACCACGGCGCGTGTGGCAGCTACCGCTGTATTGCCACCGAAGGCCGCGGCAAGGTCTTCGCAGAGCTGGAAGCCCTCGGCCTTGCCGAGACCGCGCCCGCCGGCGACGAGGATCGAGGCGCCCTCGATGTCGACATCCGCGCCGCGCTGCTCGCCGCGGACCAGCATCTTCGCCTGCGAGGCATGGGGGGAGAGCTCGAAGGAGAGCTGCTCCACCGGGGCATCGCCGGCGCCGGACTCCTTGATCTCGAACGCGTTGAGGCGGCCGATGATGATCCCGACGGGCGAGCGGTATTTGATCTCGGAGATTGCGGAGTCGCCGAGAATCGGCCGCTCGGCGATCAGCTCGCCGCCCTCGGCGCGCACACCGGTGACCTCCATCACGACGCCGGCGCCAAGGCGCGCGGCGAGGCCGGCGCCGATCTCGAAGCCGAGCAGGCCACCGCCAAACAGCGCGTACTTGTAGTCGCCACCCAAGATCGCCGCGGCCATCGCGTCGACCAGCGGCTGCGCGAGCCCCTCGGGACCCTCGGCGACGAGCACCTTCTTGGCGCCGTACTTGCCGAGCGTGGCCGCCAGCTCATGCGGAACGCTCTCGCCGAGCAGGATCGCGTGGGCCTCGCCGCCGAGCTCCGCGGCCAGCTTCGCGCCCTCGGAGACGGCCCCGAGCGAGTTCTTGTTGATCGCGCCTTCGTAGTGCAGCGCGTAAACCAGGATGTTTGCCATGTCAGATCAGCTTCCTCTCGTCGAGCCAGGCAACGATCTTTTCGACCGTCTCGCCGGTGTCTTCGTCCTCGATGATCTGCCCGGCGGACTTCGCGGGCGGCGCCTTCGCGGCGACCCACTGCGCGGCGGAGTTCTCGCCGCCGACCTTCGATGCATCGATGCCGACGTCCCCGACTCCAACGGTGTCCAGGGGCTTCTTCTTGGCACCCATAATCGCCTTCAGTGAGGGGTAGCGCGGCTCGTTGATCGCGTCGCCCACGGAAATCACCGCGGGCAGACCGACCTGCACGGTGTCGTAGCCGTACTCGGCCTGGCGCTCGCAGCGCAAGGCACCGTCGGCGATGTCCATCTTGATCACCTGCGTGAGCGAGGGCATCCCCAGGTGCTCGGCGACGACGGCGCCGATCGTGTAGCACTCGCCGTCATCGGACTGCTGACCGAGCAGCACCAGGTCGGGGCTCTCGCGCTCGAGCGTCTTGGCGAGCGCGTAGCCGGTGGCGGCCACGTCGGAGCCGGCGACCGCCGGGTCGGCCAGGTGCACGGAGCGGTCGGCGCCGAGCGAGACGGCCTTGTGCAAAGCGCGCACGGCGCTCTCCGGCCCCATCGTGACGGCGACGATCTCCTCCACCGGCGCCACACCGCCCTCGCGGATCTGCATGGCGGCCTCGATGGCGTGGGTGTCGTAGGGGTTGAGGTTCTTCTCCCCGCTGCGGTCCATGCGCCCCGTCGAGGGGTCGATGCGCTTCTCGACGGCGGCGTCCGGGACCTCCTTGACAAGGACGCAAATCTTCATACTCTGCCTATCTCCTTGGGTATCTGGACGAAATAAGCCTACCGCTTTAAGCGGTTGACTGACGAGTCAATCAATCTTCCGCAACGCCCGCGCGGATGAAGTCCACGATCGCCTGCGTCGGCGCACCGGGCGTGAATACCTCCGCGACCCCCAAGCGCTTGAGCTCCGGGATGTCTTCCGCGGGGATCGTGCCGCCAACGGTCACGAGCACGTCGTCGACGCCCTGCTCGCGCAGCAGCGCCACCACGCGCGGTACCAGCGTCATGTGCGCGCCGGAGAGGATCGAGAGCCCGACGGCGTCGGCGTCCTCCTGGATTACGGTCTCGACGATCTGCTCGGGCGTTTGGTGCAGGCCCGTGTAGATCACCTCCATGCCCGCATCGCGCAAGGCACGGGCGATGATCTTGGCACCACGGTCGTGCCCGTCGAGACCGGGCTTGGCGACGACGACGCGGATCTTGCCGTGGGTTTCGGCGGGCATCGCCGAGGATTATGCCCTCGCGGCGTCGCGACTGACGGCACGCCCCCGCACGACCCCGCCAAGTCCGGCGAGCGAGACCCCGGCGGAGAGCGCCACGGCGATCTTCAAACGCCGCCCCAGGCGGTCGAGGCGCAGCACCTCCCAACCCTCGCCGGCGGCGATGCGGGAGAGCTCGGGGTCGGGGTTGACCACCACCGGATGCCCGACCGCGCGCAGCATCGGCAGGTCGGACTCGGAGTCAGAGTAGGCAAAGGAGGCGGCGAGGTCGATGCCGTCCCGCGCGGCAAGCTCGCGCAGCGAGAGGACCTTACCCTCGCGATAGTTGAACGGGCCCGCGGCGCGACCGGTGTAGAGGCCGTCGCGAACCTCCAGACGCGAGCCGACGCCGCCGTCGAAGACGAGCACGTGGGCGAGCAGGTCGGCCATCTCCTGGGAGGCGGCGGTGACGATGTAGACAGGCCGCCCCGCGTCCTGGTGGGCGTAGGCACGCTCGAGCATCTGCGGGTAAAGGCGCGGCAGCACCCCCGCAAGCACGCGCGGAGACATGCGCTGCAGGTCGCGTACAGCCACCCCGGCGAGCATCTCGCCGACGCGCCGGCGCACCTCATCGGCCCAATCGTCGGTCGACCCGCGCAGGCGAAAGCGGAGGTTCTGGTAGAGGTCGCCCAGCAGCCGCCCACGCGTGATCATCCCCGCCTCGTAGGCCGCGCGCGCGAAGAAGATGCCGGAAGAGCCGGCCATCAACGTCCTGTCGAGGTCGAAGAACGCCGCGGCGCGCTCGGACATCTAAACCTTGATGATCACCGCGTCGCCCTGCCCGCCCCCCGAGCAGATCGCCGCGCAGCCGAGACCGCCGCCGCGGCGGCGCAGCTCGAGCACCAGCGAGCCGAGGATACGCGCGCCGGAGGCGCCGATCGGGTGGCCGAGCGCGACGGCGCCGCCGTTGACGTTGACGCGGTCCTCGTCGATGCCGAGCATCCGGATCGAGTTGAGCGTAACCGAGGCGAAGGCCTCGTTGATCTCCCACACGTCGATGTCCTTTGCGCTCAACCCGGCTTTCTGCAGCGCCTTGGTCGCGGCCGAGGCGGGGGTCCGGGCGAGGTAGGCGAAGTCGTCGCCGCTCTGCGCGTGGGTGACGATCTCGCCGAGCACCTCCCTGCCGTTGGCGGAGGCCCATTCATCGGAGGAGACCACCAGCGCGCCGGCGGCGTCGTTGACGCCGGGGGAGTTGCCCGCGGTGTGCGAGCCCTCCTTGCCGACCAGACCGGGCAGCGCGGCGAGCTTCTCCAGGGAGGTGTCGCGGCGGGGACCCTCGTCGACCTCCACGATGGTGTCGCCCTTCTTGCCCTTCACGGTGACAGACACAATCTCCTCGGACAGGCGCCCCTCGTCGGTCGCCCGCAAAGCCAATTCGTGCGAGCGCAGCGCCCAGCGGTCGAGATCGGCGCGCGTTATCTCGAGCTCGTCAGCCACGGCGGTCGCCTCGACGAACATCTGCTTGCCGGAGAAGGGGTTGGTGAGGCCATCGTGGACCATCGCGTCCAGCGCCTTCACGTCGCCCATGCGAAAGCCGAAGCGCGCGCCGGGCAGCAGGTAGGGAGCGCGGGACATCGACTCCATCCCACCGCCGACGCCGACCTGCACGTCGCCGGCGCGGATCGCCTGGTCGAGCATCACCGCGGCGCGCAACCCGGAGGCGCACACCTTGTTGATCGTCTCCGAGGAGACCTCCTTGGGGATCCCGGCTTTGATCTGCGCCTGGCGCGAAGGGATCTGCCCCTGGCCGGCCTGCAGTACCTGACCCATCACGACGTGCTCGACCTGCTCGGGCTCGACTCCGGCGCGCTCCAGCGCGGCCTCGATCGCGATCGCGCCCAGCTCGGTCGCCTCCAGTGTTGCCAACCCTCCACCCATCTTGCCGATCGGCGTACGTGCGGCGCCGAGAATCACTGTCTTAGCCATGAAACCTGGTTCTCCTTGTAGATCGTTGGGGCAAGCGGGCATGCGCAATGCTAGTCGAGGTAGATAAGGTTGGCGGGATCATGGACGTCTCAACCACAACCCAACCCGGCGCGAGTACCGACGCAGACACAGTTGCGGTAGGAATCTTCGACGGCGAGGATGTCCCGAGCGGGCTGCCCGACGCGGCTAAGCAGCTGATCATCGCGGGCGAGGCGCGCCCCACCCCGAAGGCGCTTGCCCTCGCCCATGCCGAGGGCAAGCGGTGGCTGCTGGTGGGCCTCGGCAAGCACAAGGACTTCACACCCGAGCGCGCGCGCTCGGCGGCAGCCGGCGCCCACGCGCGCGCCCTCGAGCTCTCGACCCGCACGCTCTGCTGGCAGGCGCCGAGCGAGGACCTCGCGGTGTGCGCGGCGCTGGCCGAGGGCACCGCGCTGGCCAACTACCGCTTCGACAGCCACCGCTCGGCGGCGCCCGAGGGCGAGGACGCCGCGCCGAAGCACCTGCGGGCGCTGATCGTCTCCCACGCAGCGGGGCAGAGCTCCCCACGGGACGCGCAGAGGAGCGAGACCGGCGGCTCCTCCGCGCAGAGCGGCGAGACCGGCGGCGGCTCCTCCGCGCAGGAGCTGGAGCGCGCCGTCGCCGAGGCGGCGATCGTGGCAGCTGCAGTCAACGCCGCGCGGGACCTGCAGAACCGGCCCGCCAACGACCTCACCCCGACCGCGCTGGCCGAGCACGCGCGGGCGCTGGCACAGGAGGTCGAGGGGCTCACGGTCGAGACGGAGGGGCGCGAGGAGATCCTTGCGCGGGGCATGGGCGCGTTCGCGGCGGTGGCGCAGGGCTCGGCGCAAGAGCCGGCGCTGATCGTGCTGCACTACGCGCATCCCGAGGCCAACGGCCCGCTGCTGGGAATGGTCGGCAAGGCGGTGACGTTTGACAGCGGCGGCATCTCGCTGAAGCCAGGGGCGAAGATGGCGGAGATGAAGTTCGACATGTCCGGCGGCGCCGCCGTGGTTGAGGCGGTCGCGGCGATCGCGCGGCTGCGGCTGCCAGTGAAGCTGGTCGGGGTGGTGGGCGCGACCGAGAACCTGCCGAGCGACCGCTCGGTGAAGCCCGGGGACATCGTGACGGCAGCGAACGGGAAAACGATCGAGGTCAACAACACCGACGCCGAGGGCCGGCTGGTGCTGGCCGACTGCCTGCACCACGCCGTCTCGCTGGGGGCCGAACGGCTGGTGGATCTCGCAACGCTCACCGGCGCGGTGATCATCGCGCTCGGCTCGACCCACGCGGGGCTGATCGGCAACGACGACGAGCTCGCCGAGCGGATCGCGGCAGCGGGCCGGCAAACCGGCGAGATCGTGTGGCGGCTGCCGCTGCACGAGGAGTACGACGAGCTGATCAAAGGCACCTACGGCGACCTCGACAACGCCCCGGAAGGGCGCAAGGCTGGCACCATAGTGGGCGCCGCGTTTCTCTCCAACTTCGTGGGGGAGACCCCCTGGGCGCATCTCGACATCGCCGGCTCCGCCTGGGACCTCGGCCGCGCCTACGCCCCCAAAGGGGCCTCGGGGTACGGCGTGCGGTTGCTGGTGGAGCTGGCACGCTCGTACGCGTGACGCGGAGCGCAGAGATGGCTCCAAAACGTTGCGTCGAAGTTTGGTAAATACTTTGGCGATCGGAGCTGGGGTGGGTGTATTCTTTTTAAAAGGTGTGTGCCATTGCGCACGCCTTTCAATTTTTAATTACACTCCACGCCAACCTCGATCCTCTCCCCCAAACGCCACTTAATGGACTTCGACCTCTCCCCCGACCACGAGCTGATCCGCCGCACCGTGCGGGAATTTGCCGAGGGCGAGGTGGCGCCCGTCGCCGAGGAGCTCGACCGCACGAAGGCGTTCCCCTACGAGATCGTCGCTCAGCTGGGGAAGCTCAACCTGATGGGGATTCCCTTCCCCGAGGAGTACGGCGGTGGCGGAGGGGACTCGCTGGCGTACGCGCTCGCGGTGGAGGAGCTCGCACGCGTGGACTCCTCGGTGGCAATCACGCTGTGCGCGCACACCTCGCTGGGCACCCAGCCGATCTATCTGTTTGGCAGCGAGGAGCAGAAGCGCGAGTGGCTGCCGCGGCTGTGCTCCGGGGAGCAGCTCGGGGCGTTTGGGTTGACCGAGCCGGAGGCGGGGTCCGACGCGGGCAACACGCGCACGCGCGCGCACCTGCGGGACGGCGAATGGGCGATCGACGGCGCCAAGCAGTTCATCACCAACGCCGGCACGGAGATATCGGGCGTGGTGTGCATCACCGCCGTCACCGGCGATGGAACCGAGCCTGCCCACCGCGGGGCCGACCCAGCCCACCCAGGGACAGGCAACGTGGGGGCCGGCAACGCAGGCGCAAGCAAGGAGATCTCCAACATCCTCGTGCCCAACGGCACGCCCGGCTACGAGCAGGGCGAGCCTTACCGCAAGATGGGCTGGAACGCCTCCGACACGCGCCCGCTGAGCTTCGCCGACTGCCGGGTGCCGGAGGAGAACCTGCTGGGACCCCGCGGGCAGGGCTTCAAGCAGTTCTTGCACGTGCTCGACATCGGGCGCATCGGCGTGGCGGCGATGGGTGTGGGGCTCGCCCAGGGAGCGCTCGACGAGGCGCTCAAGTACGCCAAGGAGCGCAAGGCGTTCGGCAAGCCGATCTCGAAGTTCCAGGCGATTCAGGGCAAGCTCGCCGACATGTCAACCGAGATCGCCGCCGCGCGCCTGCTCGTGCACAAGGCGGCGCGCGAGAAGGACGCGGGACGCAACTTTACGCTCACCGCCGCTCAGGCCAAGCTCAAGACGGGCCGCCTGGCGGTGCGCTGCGCCGAGGAGGCGGTGCAGATCCACGGCGGATATGGCTTCATCGAGGAGTACCCCGTGTGTCGCTTCTATCGTGACGCGAAGATCCTCACAATCGGGGAGGGCACCGACGAGGTGCAGCAGATGGTGATCGCGCGGGCCCTCGGGGCCTAAGTCGCAGCCGCGCGCCGATCGGCGGGCAGGCCGACAGCAGACAGGCGCGGCAGCCGACCGTTCGCCGCCACGGCTCGTCATCGGCACGATGCCACCGCGCCTGACGCAGGCGCCGGGCCAGGTGGTTGGGGGCGCTCATGTCAGCGCCGCTGCGATCCGCTGAGCGGTGGCCGTCACTTTGGGGCCGAGCTGGGCGAGCAGCTCCTCGCGGCTGCAGGCCTGCACGGGCACCGCCAGCTCGACGGCGGCGACCACCCGACCGTCCTTGTCCAGCACCGCGGCGGCGATGGCGCGCCGACCCGCGAGCAACTCCTCATCCTCGACCGCCACCCCCTGCCCGGCGAGGATCCGCTCGAGCTCGGCCCGCAGGGCCGTCTTGGTGGTGATCGTGTTGGGTCCACGCCGCGCCAGGCGCAGCTGGGAGATCAGGTTCCGCTGCTCCGCCTCGGGCAAGCGCGCCAAGAGCGCCTTACCCGCGGCGATGCAGTGGATGGGCAACCGCGTACCCAACCCGATGCCCGCATCGACAGCGTATTGCCCCTGGCGAGAGCCCTGCCAGCGGTCGATGTAGGCAACCTCGGCGCCCCCCAAGACCCCCAGACTTGCGGTGCGGCCAGTGCGCGCACGCAACTCGCGCAGGTGCTCGCGCGCAACCCGGCGCACCACCATCGAATCGAGCAGCGAGAGCCCGAAGTCCGACACACGCGAGGAGAGCCGGTACTTACGTGAAGGCCCCTGCTCGAGGTAGCCGAGCGTCACCAGCGTGGTCGCGTAACGGTGCGTGGTGGAGCGACCCAAATCGAGTTCCTCAGCCATGTCGGCAATCCCGCGCACAGGGTGCTCGGCGGTAAAGCAGGTCAGCATTGCCAGGCCAGCGACCAGCGAGGAGGAGAACCTGCCGGGGTGATCGGGATCCAATGGCTTTGACATGGCTGAAGGCTTGGGAATGGTGAGGGTCGACTTGCAGTGATTGGGTGGTGCGGTGTGGACGTGATCCCAAAGGGATGTGGCGATACGGATTAGTCTAGGAAGGGATGTGGCGATGCGAATCGATCTAGCTACGTGGAACCGGCAGTCGCAGCCCGGAAGCGCACCACCGATCGGACTATCACATCATGCCTAACGCTCCGGCGGACGAAAAGTCCCAACAAGAATGGTCGCGTTGCGAGTAATTAATACCCCTCGCGGCGATTCGTCTACCCATTATACAAAGTCATTTTTACTGTTTCTGATTAGAGGGCACTCTAAGCGAGCCCGCCGGCCGCGCCGCAGATCATCCACGCTCGAGCACTCGACGGACACCCATCACGAGCATCGTGGGCGCCGCCAGCCCACCAATCGCCGCCAGCACGGCGCTGCTGGCCAGCAGCGCCTCCGGCAGGGTGGCCTCGCGCGCCGAGAGATAGTGACTGGCCATCCCTGCGAGCAACAGCGTATGCTGCTGTCGTTGTTCGGGTGGCAGCACCCTGATCCGGTGCAATGCTTCGGTGGCGATGAGCCCCATACGGGCGGCCGCCTCCTCGCGCGAGGAGTAGTAATCGAGCAGGCAGCGTTGGCCGGCGGCGGCGTCCTCCTGCCTATCGACGAGACCGTCCAAGAGCAGGTGCAGGGATCCAATCCAGGGAAAATACGTCTCTTCCATCGCAACTGCCTCGTCGACCCCCACGGCCCTTCTCGCCGCGGCTGCGATGAGGACAAAGACTCCCACCGACGAGCCGGCGCCGGCCGCGGTCTCCCACCATCTCAAATCGGTGCCCGAGGGCGTCTGCGAACGTGCCCAGCGCGCGAGGGCGGCGTGGTCCCCCTGGTGTTCGCTGAGATTCAAACTCTGATAGGACACCATCCGTTCAGCAGCTCTCCGCGCAGACGCCGCCACCATGCCATAGGAGGGAAGCTCGCGCAGGACCGCCCGGCAGCCCTCGACGATATCGTGCAGGTAGCCAGCGTCATCTTGTTGCGGATGGTGAGCGTAGTAATCGCACTGTGGGCTGCCGGGATCGAGTGCCGCGCCCAGCACGCCGTGCAAGCGCTGTCCGTTGCGAATCGGATCCGCGCAAGGTTCCTCGGCGAGCGTGTCGACGTAGTCGTAGGCCACCTGAAGAGCGACCTGAGCGCGGATGACCGGTGTGCGCCGCGCACACGGGACAAAGGCCGCAAACGCCGCCGCCCCGTCGAGGTTGGATCGCTCCACGCGCAGGTTGGTCAGCGCTACTCGGCGGAGCGTCGGATCGGGGATCACAACCGCCCGCTCGCGCCATTGACCGACCTCGCGACAGACTTGCGGGAAGACCCCGACCCAGTAGCTCCTCGCGGCCTTTGCGAACCCCGCAGCAAGCGCCACCACGCCTCTTCCTGTATGCGTTCGCATCCCAACAGCTTTGCGTGTCCGGAAGACGACATGGAAAAACCAATGTCCAGTCGCGGCGCCCGAGCTCCCCGCAAAGGCGTCGGCCGACCATTCGGGTCGGTCCAACTACTTGAAAATCTCCGGCTCGCAGGGATGCACGCGCCGACACTCTCGCGACGGCAGACCACAAGCACGGCGGGGGAGCAAGCTCAAGGCCTATCCTCGAGGTTCGCACGTCTGGAGACGATCGAGTGCCTTTACTCCTGCAGGCCCGCGCTCACCGGCACCCTCGCCGCCCGGAGGCCGGGCAGGGCGATCACCGCCAGTGCCATGCCGGCGACCAGCAGGAAGGTGCCCAGCACCTGCAGTCCCGCGAAGGAGAACGGCGCGGGGAAGCCCGTCGTGAGCTGCAGCCAACGGCTCGCCAGAGCGTGCCCGTAAACCCCCAGCACAACTCCGTCGACACACCCGATGCCGAGCAGGATCACACTCTCCAGCAGCAGCGCGCGCCATAGCTGGCGGTAGTCGAAGCCTTGGATCCGCAGCGAGGCCAGGCGTGCGCGCCGCTGCCAGATGACCGCGGTGAGCGCCGATGCGACCGAGAGCGCCGCGGCGATCAGCAGCAGCATCGCGATCTCACCCAGGTTCTGAAGACCCTGACGCGAGTCCTGGTCGTACTGGCGTTCCCGTTCGTCCAACGTCTGGACCCCCAACCCCGGCCGGCTACGGAGCGCCTGCATGACCTCGCGCTTGCCCTGCGCCTGGGCCACCCCCGGCTTCAGGTCGACCTCCAGCGCCGAGGGTTCCGAGGTCTGCCACGCCCGGCGGTAGTCGCTCGCGTTGAGGATGATCGAGCCCCCCGGCCATCCCAGGTTGGTCGTGATCGCGGCCACCCCAAAGCGCACCGAGCCCGAGGGCGTGGGCAGCGCGAACTGGCTCCCCACACGCAGGTGACGGGCGCTGGCGAAGCCCTCGGAGACCGCGGTCCAGCCACCGCTACGCAGCAGCGCGGTGGCTGTTGCGTCCTCGCCGTGCAGCAGCTGACTGGCTGGAATCATTGTGGGGTCGCCAGCTGGACGCGCGATGATCCACATGCGGTTGGCGCCCACGTCCAGCAGGGCCCCCTGGTAGTCGTGCACAGCCGCTACCCCGGGCGCTCGCAGGATCGACGCCGTCGCACCGCCGTCTTCGAACTCGTTGGTGGCAAGATCGTTGCCGCCGGTCGTCACCCAGATGTCGGCCGTGTCAAGGTACTGCCTGAAGTTGCTGTTGAGACCGTTCAGCAGGTCCTGCCTGGCGCCCCCGATCGCGACGCTGCCGTACACCGCCAGCGCGGCCACGGCGGCGAGCGCGATCGAGCGCGTCACAGTGGATCGAAGTTCGCTCGTCGCCACCACGAGCATGCTGCCCGGGATGCGCTCGCCCGCACGCGCAAGCAGCCGGGTGACGGTCACAAAGATCACGGGGACGAGCGCGACGGCCGCCAGCGCGAGCGCCATGCCACCGAGGATCGTCAGTTGCGGGAACGCCAGCACGAGCACGGTGACGGCGAGGATGATGGCCAGGCCCGCGCCGGCCAACCGCAGCGCCATTCCTCCGACGCCCCCGCCTCCCCGCACTTCGCGGAAAACGGCGTCCGCCGGTCGACTCGCACGCAGGTCGAAGAGCGGCGGCAGCGCGGCGAGCAGCGTCGCCAGCACGCCGGCGCCGAGCGCCAGCAGGATCGTTTTCAGGGGTACGATCTGATGAGCGCTGACCGGAAACGCCGCCGCGAGGTAAACGGGCACCTGGTGGAAGAGCGTGCGCGAGAGAACTTCCCCCAGGGCGATTCCCACGAGCGAGGCGCCCAGCCCGAGCATCAGCGCCTGAAAGCCGAGAATCAACAGGACCTGGCGGGAGTCGAAGCCCTGCATGCGCAGGTCGGCGATGAAGCGCCGGCGCTCCGGGACGGTCAGCAGCATCGCGTTGACGGCAAGCAGGAAGCCAACCATGCCGCCGATCGCGGCGAACAGCGTGGTCGACTGGTTGGTCGGCTGCGCGGCGCTGTCGAGCAGGCGCAGTTCGTGCTCGGCGCCGCTGACGTCGAGGCTCCTGCCGGCAAGCCGCCGCAGCTCGCCCGCCACCAGCTCCTCGGCGCCCGGCTGTGGCTGTACCAACACTTCGGTGACCCGCCCGGGCTCCTGCGCGAGCGACTGCGCGAGCGGCAGCAGGGTGACTGCGACCATGCCGTATGTAGTCGTCTTGGCAAGCTGGCCGCCGAGCACCACCCGGATCGAGGTGGCGTGGGGGCGACCCTTGGCGAGCAGGGTCACGGGCGCCCCTTCGCGAGCACCGATCGCTTCCGCCACGTGGGCGGGGACTCCCAATCCCGCCGCCAGCAGCAGTGCCTGGGAGGGCGACGGCCGCTGCCCTAGGACTCCAAGCCGGACGATGTTGGGGTCCATGCCGATCAACTGAATCGACTCGCGGCCGCGGGGTCCGACCACGATCACGTCCTCGCGCAGCAATCCCGCCGCGGCCTTCACCCCCGGCAGCGCGCGGACGTCGGCGGCCAGCCGTTCGTTGAACCCGTCGCTGGAGCGCGCAGCCAGCTGCAGGCGCGCCGAGCCGGTCAGCCCGTGCAACAGGTTCCCGGCGGAGCCCGTGAGGCTGGTGTTGGCCACCAGCACCCCGAACACCAGCGCAACCCCCACCGCGATCCCGCTGCCGGCCAACAGCTCCTGTGCGGTGTAGCGGCGCAGGCGCCAGCCGTAGAAGCGGAACAGCATGCTCAAACGCAAGCCGAAGATCGCGGGGTTCATCGGGACTCGACTCATCGAACCATGGCCAGGACCTCAGCGGCGTGCCGCGCGCGGCCAGCGTGACTCATCACACGAAGCCGACCTCGAGCTCCGCGTCGAGGCCGTCGCTGAGATGCCCGTCGCGGAGGGTGTGCACGCGGTCCACGAACGCCCGCGCCTGGGGATCGTGGGTGACGAGCAGCGCGGGGATGTCCCGCTCGTGGCTGATGTCCCGCAGCAGCCCGAGGACCTCCCGGCCGCGCTTGGAGTCGAGACTGCCGGTGGGCTCGTCGGCGAGCAGCAGGCGCGGCTCCCCCGCGAGTGCTCGAGCGAACGCCACCCGCTGGCGCTCGCCCATGGAGAGCTTGTCGGGCGTGTGCTCGGCGCGCTCTCCCAGCCCTACGCGCTCCAGCCACGGACGCGTCACGCGGCGCGCATCGCGCAGCGTCCACCCATCCCCCAGCAGCTTCAGCGCGGCGTTGTCGAGCGCCGTTGCGCCGGCCATCAGGTGGAAGGATTGAAACACGAAGCCCACCTCGCGGCGGCGGAAGCGAGCGCCCTCCGCGGCCGGCAGGCCGCTCACCTCACGCTGGCCGAACCACACGCTGCCGCGATCGGGCACCATCAGGCCGGCGGTCAGCAGCAGCAGCGTGGTCTTGCCCGAGCCGCTGGGCCCATACAGCGCCACGACCTCGCCAGGCGCAATGGTCAGCGAGACTCCGTCCACCGCCCGCACAACCTCCGAGTCGCTGGTGTAGTGCTTGACGAGCTCGCGCAGCTCCAGCCCCGCGCTCTGACTCACGACCCCGAGCGCTCCATCCCGCCGGGCTGGCGGGGGGAGTGCCGCGGCGCAAACGGCACCACGTTCCCCGGCTCGTCGCCGACCCGCACCAGTTCGCCCCCGCCGATCGACATCAGCACGTCGGTCCCATGCCCGGCCTCGGTGTCCTCCGAGGCGACGATCAGCGCCGCGTTGTACTCGCGCGCCCCGGCGCGCAGCAGCTCATACAGTGCTTTGCGCTCTTCCAGACTCGGCACCACCGATGGCTCGTCGACCAGCAGCAGATGCGGCTGGCGCACGAGCGCCCGGGCGAGCATCACCCGCATGCGCTCCCCTACCGCGAGCGGCGCGGCGAGGTCGTCCGCCCAATCGGAGGCGCCCGCCCAGGACAAGGTCTTGCGTGCCCTGATCCGTGCCTCATGCATGGTGGCACCGTCGCTCACCAGTGGCAGCGCCACGAGATCCACGACCCGCTCGCCCTTGGCTGGATGCCAGTCTTCGCTCGCAAGCAGCCCGATGCGGTCGCGCAGCAGCCGCTCGCGCCACAGCAGCGGCATCCGCGCCAGGTCGTGGCCCTCGAAGACGACCCGCCCCTCGTCGGGAGACTCGAGGCCTGCCGCCAACCGCAGCAGCGTGGACTTGCCGGTGCGTAGTGAGCCAAGGATGCCGACGTGCTCGCCCCGATGGACCTCGAAGGAGACCTGCTGGAGCACCGGGATCTGTCGGCATCCGTCGGGGTAGGCCTTGCTGACCTGCTCGAAGCGGAGCAACGGCACGCCACCCGCGGTGCTACTCGGAGCGGGCGGCATGCTCCTCGATGCGCCTGCGGGTGCGTTTGGCCCACTCGATCTCGGCCCGCAGCTGGGCATCGGAGGCATCGCGCACGATGTCCATCACCAATCCCATCCATGAGCGCACCGGCAGCGGCGCCCCGGAGCCCTGACGCAGCAGCTCCAGGCACTCGCGCTCATACTGGCGCAGTGCTTGGCGCAGCTGCGGTACGTCCTGCTCCCGCGCGGCCGCGACCTTCGCCTGGATTTCCACGCGAGTGGGCTCGCGCGGAGCGAGCGTTTCCAGCCACATCCGCAGCGCGTCGGGAGCCAGCTCGGTGGCGCTGTAGACGGTGCGCTGCAGGCGCGGATTCTCGGGATCGATCTCGACCGCGCCCGCGATCAAGCCCGCACGCTCGAGCTGGTCGAGCATCCGGTAGAGGCGCTTGGGGTCGATCGCCCACGAGGGGCCCAGACGAGCACCCAGACGAGCACCCAGGTCGTAACCATGGCCGGGCCGCTCCAACACAAGACCGAGAATCGCGCCCTTCAGCGGCGAGGATCCCCGCATCCAAGTCCGGTCGCCGGCAGCGCCCGCACCGTTCACGAACTCGTCATCGACAGCTCTCAAGCTCTCCGCGGACATTTGCGTCTCCCGGTCGTCCCTCGCCCACTGTGCTGCCTCCGGAACGTTACACCAAAGCACTCCCAAGTGCCGCGAACTTAAGAACCTTTCAAATAAAATGACGCCTACGTTTCTGCCCTGGAAAGTTTGCCAGGCCGGATTTCAGGACGTGTCCGCCGGAGCGTGGATTTCAGGACGTGTCCGCCGGCGCGAGGTCGTTTTCGCCCGCACCGACCCGTTCGAGCAGCGCCGCCGCCGCGCTCGCCGGGTCGAGGCGGCGCTCCACGACCTCATCCAGCAGCCGCTCGAGCTCGGCGTCGCCGCGCAGGCGGGCTTCCAGACGGCGGCGCATGCGGGCGCTCGCCAGCGCCAGCACCTCCCCGCGCAGGTTGCGCCGGCGGCGCTCAGCGAGCTGGCCGGCGTCGAGGATGTGCGTACGATGCTCCTCCAGACGCTCCACCAGCTCCTCGACGCCGCGGCCGTGCGCGGCCTCGGTCCTGACGATCGGCACCCGCCAGCGCATGGCGGCGTCCTCGCTCCCGCGATCGAGGTTGGCGAGCGACAGCACCCCGCGGATCTCGCGCACCATCGTGTCGGTGAGCGGGTGGTCGGCCTTGTTGATCACGATCACGTCGGGGATCTCCATCACCCCCGCCTTCAGCGCCTGGATGGAGTCGCCCGATCCGGGCATCAGCACGAGCACGACGGTGTCGGCGTGGTCGATGATGTCGACCTCCGCCTGCCCCACCCCCACGGTCTCCACGAACACGTCCTCGCGGCCGGCGGCGTCGAGCAGCAGCGCGGTCTGCAGCGCTGCCTCGGACAGTCCTCCCAGCGCGCCGCGGTTGGCCATCGAGCGGATGAACACACCCGGGTCGAGGAAGTGCTCGCCAAGGCGGATGCGGTCGCCGAGCAGCGCCCCGTGGGTGAAGGGCGAGGAGGGATCGATCGAGAGCACCCCCACCGTGCGTCCGGCTTCGCGGCGCACGCGTGTGAGCGCGCCGATCAGCGTCGACTTGCCGACGCCGGGAGGTCCGGTGAAGCCGACCACCGCGGCGCTGCCGGTGTGGGGGTAGACCTCGCGCACGAGCTGCCATCCCTCGGCACGGTTGTCCTCGACCAGCGAGATCCCCCGCGCCAGCGCGCGGCGGTCGCCGGCGAGCAGGCGCTGGGCGAGCGTGGAGGACATCCAAGAAGTATCTAGGATGCCCGCTCGTGACACGGACCCGGGACTGCTTGCGCACGTGGCGGTGGATGCGCGCCAACAACATGATCAGCCGCCACTACGCGGTGCTGGGGGCGCGGTGGCTGTGGCTGAAGCTGCGCTGGCGTGGGCGCCTGCAAACCGACGGCATCTGCTTCATCTGCCCGGGCGTGCAGTTCGAGATCGGCAAGCACGCCAAGCTGCACATCGGCCGCTGGGCGTGGGTGGGACACGACTGCAAGCTGCGTGTGCACGAGGGCGAAGTCAAAATCGGTGCCAAGACGGTGATCGGACAGGAGTGCACGATCTCCGCCTTCCAACACGTCTCGATCGGGCGCGAGTGCATCGTCGCCGACCGCGTGATGCTGATCGACTTCGACCACGGCATGGTCGAGGTCGAGCGCCCGATCCGTCTGCAGGGCATCTACAAGCGCGACGTGCGCGTGGGGCACAACGTGTGGATCGGCTACGGCGCCTGTGTCCTGCGTGGGGTGACGGTCGGCGACAACAGCGTGATCGGCACCAGCGCGGTGGTCACCAAGGAGGTTCCCGCCAACGCGATCGTCGGCGGCGTCCCCGCGCGCGTGATCCGCATGCGCGAGACGCCCAAGTCGCTGCGCTGGGAGTCGCGGGAGGGGGATTGATGAGGACCCCCCCAAGGGGGGTCGGGGGAGGGGTTGCGTGTGGCGCTCCCGATCTCGGGGGGCGCACGATCGGTTGCGTGTGGCGCTCCCGATCTCGCGGGCGCGCACGATCTCGAGGTGCTCAGGGCGCAAGCAGCGTCGCGCACTCGGCGTAGGCCGCGAGGTTGCGCAGCGCGCCGGGATCGGCGTCCGCCCCCGCCGCCAGCGCCCGCTCGACACCGCGGCGGTGGGCCTCGAAGCGCTCGCGCGCATAGGGCACCGCGAGGCCGCGGGCGACCATGAAAGCCCAGTCGCTCGACTGCAGCGCCAGTAGCTCGCGCACCGCGGCAGCCCCCGCTCGGGGGCCGGCCCGCACCACCTCGAGCTCCGCCGCGCGGGTGGCGAACGCGATCTCTGCCACCGCCGGACCCGACCAGGTCGAGAGGTTGCCGTCCGCGCCCCAGGTGCTCACCCCCCAATCCTCCCCGTCCCACTCCACGCCCGCGCCAGCCACCGTGGCACCGCCACCCTTGCGCGCGGTCGGAGTGGCCTCCAGCGGCACCGGTTCGTGGCGCTCCAGCGCGTCGTCGAGGCGCACCAGCGGGAGACCTTGGCGTGTGCACTCCTCCACCACCGCCCCCAACCAGGCGAGGCCCTCATACCACCAGTGGCCGAGCAGCTCGGTGTCGAGCGCGCACACAACCAGGCCGCCGCCCGGCAGTCCCGACCCGTCGTGCTGCAACCGGTCGCGGACGGCCCCCACGAAGTCCTTTGCGTGCGCGCGCGCGAGACCCAGCGCGTGCTGGTGGTCGTAGGGGCCGCCGTCGTTGGCCCACGGGTTGTGGTGGTGGATCGTGTGGTGGTGGTAGTCGCGGTAGCGGCCGTGCGCGGGGTAGCCACCGTCGCTCCACACGCGCGCGATCGTGGCGCGATCGATCGGCACCAGCACCACGCCCGACTCCCCCACCAAGGGTCGCAGGTGGGCGGGCGCCCCCAGACCAAAGCGGCCGGTCAGCTCCACGCACACGGCGTGCACTCCCGCATCGGCCAGGGCCGGCTCCAGGTGGCTGGCGTGCGCGCACTCCGGCAACCAGAAGCCCCCCCGCCACGTCCCGGCGCCGAAGCGGGCGCGATGGGACTCCACGCCGCTGTGCACCTGCAGCCGCAACCCCGCCTCGCTCGCCAGTAGCGGGAGCACCGCGTGAGTCGCCGCGGAGGTCCACTGCGCGTAGGGCGCGAACGCGCTCACGATCCCCCCGCCGCGACGCTCAAAGCTCTCCAGGGCCCGCTCGTAATCCCCCCAGGAGCGCTCCACCTCGCGCGCCAATGTCTGATGCCCCCCCGCGCGCAGCCCGCCGGCATCCTCGGCGTGGGTGTAGTGGCGGGTCTCGCTCACAAACCGCGCGAAGCGCTCGCCCACGCCCGGCGCTTCGAGCTGGTCGCACAGCACCGGCGTGAGCGACACCGTCAGCGGCGCTCCCCGCTCCAGCAGCTCCAGCAGCGGCAGGTAGCAGGTGGCGAGCGCCTCCCACAGCCACTCCTCCCCGAACGGCCATGTCCCGAAGCCCTCCACATAGGGCATGTGGGTGTGCAGGACGATCGCCAGCTCGCCCCGGGGGGCTCTCACGCCCGGCACACCGCCACGAAGTCGAGCGCCTTGTCGAGGTCGGCTTGGCCGCGCGGGCGCAGCGCGAAGTCCGCCGCGGAGATCGCCGGAGTGAACCAGCCGTAAAAGCGCTCGGTGAGACCGACCCGCGGGTGCACTGTGTCCCAGCCCAGCCGCAGGGCGAGCTCGTGCGCTCGCAGCTTGCGGGCGTGGAAGAGGCCAAACAGCGCCACCGAGGCAAAGTGCTCCCGGCACAACTGCTCGAACTCGTGCGCGCGGTACTCGTGCACGTGCCATGGGTTGTCGGAGCGCGGCGCCCCCTTCGGCGCGAGCGTGAGCACGTTGGGCGTGGAGAGGTACACCGCGCCGCCGGCGCCCACCAGCTCACGGAAGTGCTCGAGCGCCGACCCCGGGTGCTGCAGATGCTCGATCGTCTGCAGGAACACCACGGCGTCGGCGGGCGCCGAGAAGGTTTCGATCAGATCGCGCTCGAAGCGCAGGTTGGCGCGCCGGTAGCGCATGCACGCGTGCTCGTGCGCCTGCGGGTTGGCGTCGACCCCGACGACGCTCGCCGCGCCGGCGGCGAGCACGTTCGAGCCATACCCCTCTCCACACGCCATGTCGATCGTCCGCAGGCCGCCCACGCGTGCCGCAATCCACTGGTAGACGACCAGGTGACGGCGATACCAGTAGTTCTCCTCCGGCACGTCCGGCAGCGTGCGCTCGCCGGTCAGCTCCAGCGGAGGCACCCCGTCGGGCTGGTTGCGCTGCACATATAGAGACGCCGACACCGCGCGCGAGTATATGGTCCCCGCCGTGACTGCCATCCCCAGCCAATCCACCCGTGCTTCACAAAATGAAGGGTTGGGCCTCGAAACGTGAACACGCAACCCCCCCACCACCACTCTCCCGCGCCCACCCCCGTCCGTCGCCGCCAGTACGCGTGGTCGATCGGATCGCGCTCGTGACGCCGCCGCCGCTCACAGCCGAGGAGATCCGCGACGTCAACACGCGCTACCACGACGTGGCTGCCGACCACTACGACACCAAGTGGGGGATCGACTTCGGCGACATCGGCCTGGAGCAGGTGGGCGCCAAGGTGCGCAAGGCGCTCCGGGCGGATCGGATGCCCGCCCATCCAGAGCATCCAATCTACGAGCGCTCACTGGAGATCGGCGCCGGGACGGGGTACTTCACGCTCAACATGATGCGCGCCGGCCTGATCGCGCAGGCGACGTGCACCGACATCTCCCCCGGGATGCTCGCCACGCTGGACGCCAACGCCCAGCGGCTGGGGCTGAAGGTGAAGACCGTGAGCGCCGACGCCGAGCGCCTGCCGTTCAAGGACGAGAGCTTCGATCTGGTGCTGGGCCATGCCGTGCTGCATCACATCCCGGATCTCCCCACCGCGTTTGGGGAGCTCGCGCGCGTGCTGGCGCCCGGCGGCACGTTGCTGTTCGCCGGGGAGCCCTCGCGTGCCGGCGACCGCCTTGCGCGCGTGCCCAAGCGCTTCGCCGGCACCATCGCGCCGCTGTGGCGGGCGGCGTTGCGCGCCCGTCCCGCCGGGTGGGCGGACAACGGCTCGGGGGGCGGGTCCGACGAGGCGCTGGAGAGCGTCGTGGACGTGCACGCGTTCGTCCCCGGCGAACTGCGCGAGCTCGCCCGTAGCGCCGGCCTGGAGCAAGTGCGTGTCAGCGGCGAGGAGCTGCTGGCCAACTGGTTTGGCTGGACCAACCGCACCTTGGAGGCGACCGCCGAGCCGGACGACGTTCCGTGGGCGTGGCGCCAGTATGCCTACCGTGGCTACCTCGTGCTGCAGGAGTTCGACCGCCGGCTGCTGGAGCCGCGGCTGCCAGCCGCGATCTTCTACAACCTGATGCTCTCCGCGCGCAAGATGGGTTGACGCGCGCAAGGTGGGTTGACAACCACCAAGGTTCGCACGCAGCTGACGGTTCACCCCCTTAGACTTCGTCTATGACGGAGGGCCTGCACCGCGACTTCCCGCTGTTTCCGCTCGGCATCGTGGCGCTGCCGACCGAGAACGTGCCGCTGCACATCTTCGAGGCCCGCTACCGCACGATGATCGAGCGGTGCCTGGAGGAGCAGCGCGAGTTTGGGATCCTGTGGATGGCGGAGGACGAGCTCAAGCCGGTCGGTTGCGCGTGTACCGTCGAGACGGTGCTGGAGCGCCTGGAGGACGGGCGCATGAACATCCTCGCGCGCGGCACCCGTCCGTTTCGCCTCGTGGAGCGTCAGGACGACCTGCCTTACCCCGCGGGCGTGGTGGAGTTCCTCGACGAGCACGACGAGCCGGCCGACCCCGAGGTTGTGAACGCCACCCGCCAGCTGTATGCCGAGCTGGTGGAGCAAGCCACCGACAATGCCCTTTCCGAGGAGGAGATCGAGGCGCTGAACGCCTACCGTATGGCCGCCACCGTGGAGTTTGGCGCCGACGCCAAGCAGGAGCTGTTGGAGCTGCGCTCGGAGAACGCCCGCCTGCGCCTGCTGACGATGCTGTTCCGCGCCGCGATCAAGCGGATGGAGCTCGTCGAGCGCGCCCAGGCGCACGCGCGCTCCAACGGGAAGGTGCGCTTCGGGTAGGGGGTTCGTGGGCCCTCAGGAGACCCCAATCACCCCGGCAGGCCGCACACCCGCTGCACCACTTCGAGCACGAAGTACTGCAGGTGGTGCAGGGCGGAGGGCTGCCCGGCGGAGTTGTCAGCGAAGCGCACGGTGCCTTCGGCGTCGCGCACGCGGTAGCGGAACACCGATCCCGGGCGCGGCGGCAGCGAGAGGTTCTTGGATGAGGGCGTCTGCAGTTCTTCGGTGACGCCACGCGCCTGGATCAGCTGGGAGTCGCTCAGCTGGTGGGCGGCACCGCCATTGCAGTGCACCACACCGCCTTCGTTGATCCGCACCGTCAGCTTTTCCCCACCGCCCGTGCGTACGACCAGGAACAGGTCGGGGAGTTCGACGCTCTCGCCACAGCCCGCGAACCCGACCAGGGCGGCGAGCACCACGGCCGCGAGGAGCACCCTCCTCACGCCCACACCGCCACTCCGCCGCGACGGGGGTCGCCCGCGCCGAGCAGCTCGCCGCCGCGGCGCTGTACGGCCTGGACGCCGCCAAAGAAGAGGTTGAGGGCGTGGAAGGCGACCACCTCCCTGCCCGGCGCCGCCAGCGCCGCGAGCGGGATCCCCGGCTCGGCGTACACCGCCCCCTCCTCGTAGTGCACGCGCGGGGCACCCACCGCCTCCGTGGCGCTCATGCCGTGGTCCACGACCCCGACGATCGTCTGCAGAAGGGCCGAGCGGATGCGGTTGGAGCCCGCGGAGCCCAGTACCAGCTCCACCTCGCCCGCACCCCCAAGCACCACGGAGGGAGCCATCATGCTCGGCATCCGTCGGCCGGCCGGGTGGCGGTGGAAGCCCAGCGGGTTGAGGTCCTGCTCGCCCATGATGTTGTTGACGTGGATGCCGGTACCGGGCACGACCACGCCCGAGCCCTCGCCGTTGGTGCAGGTGACGCTGCACGCGCGGCCGTCGCCGTCGAGCACGGAGATGTGGGTGGTCGCGCCCAGGTGGCCCGAAAGGAACCGCTCCAGGAAGCCCTCCTCGGCGAGGCCCTCCACGAACACGGGGGTGCGCTCGGCCTGGGCGGCGGCCATCGCCGCCACGATGTCATCGAGCGCGGGCGGGCCGGGGCGCCGGTCGAGCAGGCCGAGCGCGTAGGCCAGCAGCGTGCCCCCCGCCGAGGGCGGCGGGTTGGTGAGCACCTCACGGTCGCGGTAGCCCACGCGCACGGGCGTACGCGGGAGCGCCCGGTAGGCGGCGAGCGCTTCGGCGGTGATCGAGCCGCCGCGCTCGCCGAGCCACTCGCTCACCGCGGCGGCGATGTCGCCCGCATAGAACGGCCGCGCGCCCTCGGCGCCCAGACGCTCGAGCGCACCTCCCAGCTCCGGGTTGCGCAGCACCTCGCCCTCGCGCAGCACATGCCCGGCCGGCGCCCACAGCGCCGCGCACTCCGGCGTGGAGACCAACAGCTCGGCGAGGATCTCCGCCACGTAGGCCTGCCCCGCGTTCAGCTCCACGCCGGCACGCGCCAGTGCGGCAGCGGGGGCGGCGAGCTCCGCAAGCGGCGCCGTGCCCCACCGCGCGACGGCCTCGCACACTCCCGCGGGCGTCCCGTACACCCCGCATGAGGCGGGCCCGATGTGGAACACCTGCGCGGCATCCCCGAACGACACGTCGATCGCGCGCAGCTCGGCGGCCGAGCCGTCGGTGGCGCGCGCGGGGGCCTCCACGAAGAAGTCGAGCAGCGCCGGCTCCCACCCACCACCGGCGACCATCAGGTAGCCCCCGGCCCCCAGGCCCGTCAGCAGCGGCTCGGCCACGAACGACACCAGCATCGCTCCCACCGCCGCGTCCACCGCGTTGCCCCCTTCGCGCAGCACGCGGGCGCCCGCCTGCGCGGTCAGCGGATGACCGGCCGCCACCACCCCTCGTTCACCGCTGCTCATCCGCGAAGAGTAGAGGGGCGCGTCTATCTACAATGGGGCCATGGAGGCGAAGCCGAAGGCCAGGCCGCGTGGGCCGTGGACACCAGAGGAGGTCGCGCGCGAGGAGCAAGCCGGCAGGGCGCGCACCCTTGCCGACCAAAAGAAGCCCTCAGAGGTGCGTCTGCAGGAGACATTGCGCCTCAGCCGATTCATGAGCGAGTTGAGGCAGGACTTGGCAGACGATGTTCGAACCAGATGATCTACTGCTTGCGCTGACTGGCGCACAGGTCGAGTTCATCGTCATCGGGGGAATGGCCGTGGGCATACACGGCTTCGTCCGCGCAACGAAGGATCTGGACATCGTTCCGGATCCCTCCCCTGAGAACCTACGGCGGCTTGCCCGCGTCCTCGTAAAGATCGAGGCCCAGCACGTCGGCATCGGCGACTTCTCCCCCGACGAGTTTCCCTACGACCCCACCGATCCCGTCCAGCTCGCCGAAGGGGCTAACTTCCGCTTGGAGACCAACCACGGCCCGCTGGACGTCATGCAGTGGGTGGCGGGGATCAAGACAGATCTCGCATACACCGAACTTGAGCCCCAGGCGCCCACCGTGAGGTTCAGGGATACTCAGATTCGCGTGTGCGGCCTCGATCACCTGCGCGCGATGAAGCGCGCCGCGGGTCGCCCTCAGGACCTGGCGGACCTGGAGCGACTCGGCGAGAGCTTCGCGTCGACCCCCGACTATGGCGTGGCGCCGGCCGACCCGAGGGGGTAGGGGAGCGGGGCGAGCTGGCTCATCTTCCAGGCGCCGCCTTCGTTGCGCATCGGCATTACGTATTTGCTGCCCTTGGCCTCGTGGAAGAGGGCGAAGGCGCTGTTGCCCTTGATCCGTAGGGCGACGACGTCGGCGGTGGGGGTTTCGGCGTGGGCCGCGGCGGAGCTCTTGGAGAGCTCCGCGAGGACCCGTGCGCAGCCGCCGGCCTTCGCTTTGGTGCGCCCGAGGAGCCGTTCGAGCGGCGTGCGTGTGGTGACCGCAAGGTAGGTACACGCCGTCGACCATTCGCCCTTTGCGCGAGCCTGCAGGAAGGCGGCCAGCGCCACGGCGGCGCGTTCCCGTTCGGTGGGGGGCGCTTCGCTGCCGTAGTCGGGGATGCTGTTGTCCCCGCTCGGCGCCCGGAAGCTCGCGGCACCGCCACCCGAGCCGCTGGGAGCGGTCGTGGTGGAGGGGTGGGTCACGGTTTCGGCGGGCTTCGCGGTGGCTGTCGGCGTGCTCGCCGTGGTCGCGGGGGTCGTCGCGGTCGCAGTCGTTGCCGGGGTCGTCGCGGTCGGCGTGGTTGCCGGCGTGGTCGAGGCGTTTGCTGCCGGCGCCGAGGTGCCCGAACCACCACTTCCGCAAGCCGCAAGGCCAACCGCCGTGAGTACCGCGGCGAGCAGCGCCACGACGACGAGCCCCCGTCTCATAGGCCTGCGCCCCACCGGCTCGTGGACCCCCCTCGCCTCACGGACACGATCATATATCTCCGCACCCCGCGCACGTTGCAGGTCCAGGCTATCTCCTCCCGCCGCGCGCGCCTCCTCCTTGCACGTGCGCGCGGCGACTGCTTTGCTTGGCTTTCTTTCCGGTCTTCGCCCTGTGCTTCCTCTTGTGGGTGGTCTTCTTGGTCTCCGGGCACCCCACCCGGCCGAGACTCCTCACGCGCCACCGCGACCCGTGTCACACCGCGCGTCGAGGAGCCACGACCATCGCGTTGTCGTTCGCGCGCCAAGCCGCCTTCGCCGTGCCGCGATCTCCGGCAAGCCGCCCGCGCCCGGCGCCCTACCAGAGCACCGGCACGTCGTACGCCGCGATCCGCGGGTCGCCGCTCACCACCGTGAGACCCTCGCTCTGCGCCTGGGCGACGAGCATACGGTCGAAGGGATCGCGGTGGTGGGCGGGCAGCGCGCCGGCGATGACCGCGTGGCGGGAGCGCACCGGCAGCTCGATGAACCCGCGCCGCTCCATCGTGTCGTGCAGATCCACGGGAACATCGAGCTTGCCCTGCGCGCGCTTGATCGCGATCTCCCAGATCGAAGCGGCGCTGAAGAACAGCGGCACATCTGGATCCCCCATCGCCTCATACGCTCGGGCACTGAGCCGCCGATGGTCGCCTCGCCACCAGAGCAGGGCATGGGTGTCCACGAGCAGCGGGGTCAATCCCCCATACCAAACAGACGCTCGATCTCCTCATCCGGCTCGTCGAAGTCCTCGCGGATCCAGATCTTCCCCCCGAGGTCGCCCGGGATGCGGCGTTTGCGCTCGGGCACGTAGGCGACGATCTTCGCCACCGGCTTCTGCCCCCGGCGAATCACGATCTCCTCGCCACCGGCGACGCGCTCGATCAGCCGCGATAGCTGTGTTTTTGCCTCGGTGACGGTAACGATCTCGGACATCCGCACAGAGTATCAGACCTGGTCACCCTGGTCCGACCTGCATGGGTCCATCTCGTGGGTCAAGCCAGGCAGTGTCTCCACGCCGCCAGATCGAACGGGCCGACCGTCGCGCTGGTGCTCCAGACGATCGAGAGTGGCGCACCGTTGTACGGACCGGCAACGACGACCGGCTACGAAGTCCGGGCGAGGAACAGCGTGAGCTCGACCCAGTCGGCCTGTCGTCGGTGAGACCGTCGAGCTCACGCTCTTCGTCCGCGGCTCGCACGGAGCAACGCATCCTCGTGACCCACAACATCCGCGACTTTCCCGGCATCCTGCGCGATTGGGCCGCCGCCCAGCACTCACACACCGGTGCGATCCTGATCTACCGCATCGACCACCGCGAGTTCGAGCTGGTCGCCCGCGGCATCCAGCGCTGGCTTTCGCTGTACCCCGAGCCCGCCCAATGGATCGATCTCGCCGTCCTCGAGGCGCTGCAGCTACTGCCGTAGAGCGGCCCTTCTGGCGTGCCCGTGCCCTGCGCGACGGGCCTTCTTCCCGGCCTTCTTCTTGCCCTTGTTCTTCTTTTTGTGACTGGCCTTCTTCGCTTTGGGGCAGCCGGTTACGGCGATCTTGGTGCTCTGCTCGATCGTGGCGCCGTTCTGCGCGACGAATTCGGTGGGCATCGTGAGCTTGTTCTTGCAGGGGTTGCCGAGCGAGGTGAGCGCGGAGTAGGGGCCCTCGGGGAGCGTCAGTTCGAAGCTCGTGACGGGCTGGTCGGGGACCGTCTTGAAGGTGCTCGAGGTGACGCCCTGTTTGCTGATGTAGGTGGTGCCGACGAGGTCGATCGTGAACCCGTACCCCTGGAGCACGACGATCAGGCTGGGGAACGCTTCGCCGCCGTGGCTGACGAAGTACGCGGGGCCTTCGAGGGGAACGGGGAGGATCGGGGTGATCGCCTTGGCGTGCCCGATGATCGACGCGGGCGGGCAGTCCGCGGGGTTGCGTTCGAACACTTCCGCCAGACAAGCTTTACGTAGCGTCGTCAGTCGTGAGGGAAGATCTTTGGGGAGTTCGACTTTGACGCGGGCGATGTTGGCTTGGGTGCCGAGCGCGCCCGGGACGGTCAGCTTCGCGGTGAGGCTCTCGCCATCAGTGCGGCTCGCTTTCGCTGAGGTCGAGGCGCCGAAGGAGGGTTTGAACTGCAGGCTCGAGCAGTCCGCGGCCTGGAATGGGGCGGTCGCCATCACCGGCCCCTGATCCGCCGGGTTCGCCGGGTCAGCGCCGGCGCCGTCGATCGTCTCGGAGATCATCATCGGGTCACAGCTGGTGGGGTTGAGGATGAACTTTTCGCGGTTCATATACACCCGGATTTCACGGACGTGCACGACGATCCCCTTGATGATGTGCGGGATCGGATCGGAGCCGTTCGCGCTCACTTCGACCTGCGCAGTCGTGGGGTTGATGTCCAGCGCGAACCGTATGACGACCGTGCCGAGGTCAAACGGGCCGACCTTCGCGCTCGTAATCGACACGATCGATAGCGGCGCACCGTGGTAGGGCCCGGCGAGGTAGATCTTGCCGGGTGTTTGCGCGAGCACGGTGCCAACGCCGGCGCCGACGAGCGTGTGTCCGATTTCGCTCGCGGCTGGGCAGGAGGGGTTTGCTTCCTCCTGGGCGCCGCTCACGAGCTTCGCCGCCTCGATGTCCGCTTCCGGACAGAACGGGATCCCTGTCAGGTTCCCGGTCAGTCCGGGTGGAAGGGTTGTGGAGAACCGCGTGATCTCCTGTTCGCCGTCCTGACGCAGGATCCGCAGATAGAACGGGCTGTAGCTACCAGCGGCGTTGTTCTGCGTACCGGAGATGACCTGGGGTTTGAACGGCGGGATGCCTCCCGGCGGGCAGGGGCCGCCGCCGATCCCGTCTTCGATCTGGAAGGAGCTGAGCAAGTGGCGCGCTTCTAGCGGCGCCGACCACGGCGACAGGTTCGCTTCGGTGGTGTAGGTCCCGCACGCGGCGGGGCTGATCAGCGGCGAAGCTGCTCCCTGTCGCAGCTTCAGCGTGAACTTGCTGAACGGGACCTGCGGGCTGTTATCGAACGTCGTGACCAGCTGGCCCGTCACGGGGTCCGGTTCGATCTGCCCCTGCAGCTTGACGATGATCCCCCGGAACGGGTCCTTCACTACGACATACAGCGCGAGCAACGACCCGAACTTGTTATCAAACGGCGTCGCAATGTAGATGTTGCCGGTCAGTTTTTCGGTGAGTACCGGTGTTTCCACTTCCACGGTGCCGATCTTTGATTCCGCCGGACAGCCGGCGCCACCCGGCAGCGAGAAGTACGTTTCTGCTTCCAGCTGCTGCGTGCTGCACGTCCCGAGACCCACCGCCAGCGACGGGTTAGCGGTATACCCCACGGGCAGCGTTACCGTAGTGTTCTTCAAGTTCGACGCCGCTATCACTTCCGGGAACGCCCAATTCTGCGGAACCACCAACGAGATATTCAAGCCGCTCGAGGATTCCGCGGAGTCGGTCGTCGGGGCGGCTTCGATCGAGGGGTGAAACGGGACGCGTTCGCATTCCACGATCGGGCCGACCCGCGTTTGCGCTTCAGAGTAGCGCCCTGGTTCCTCCCACGAATCGGCCTGCATCGTCGCCGTGAAAGGCCCACAACTCGTGGGGTTCGCGAGAAACGGCCTGGGCGGAATATCCACCGCATTACCGCCCCCCTCGCATGTCACCGGCGCTTCGCTCTCCGACTGGCAGACCTGACCACGTTCAGCGTCATGCACATGAGACGCGGGAACCCCCCACGTCGTGACCGAGATTTCGTGGGGTTCGGTGAGCGAGACGATGTCAGGTGCCGTGACCGTCAACCCGGAGTCCCCAGCGCGAACCGTGATCGGCAGCGCCTGGGTAACACCAAGCGAGCGGAACCCCAACTCCGCCACGGTACCAGGCGCGTTAACTTCTATATTAAACACCGGATAGGTCATCCTCAAAGGATGCTTAGACGCAAACGTCTGGGCCAACGTGATCGTACCGACCTGCGTATCCAACGGGCAAGAGGCCTGAGACAGCAACACCGCAAACGTGCACGTCGGTACCGCTGTGTTATTACCCGTAAACCCAGCCGGCAAATTAACAATTGTATCACGCACATCGTTGAACGGCTTATCTTCCGCGTCATGCGTGAAATCAAACGCGACCGTGAGATCCTCGCTGGCGCCCGCCTGATCCGTCGAAGTACTCACATGAAAACTCCCCGGTTCTAGTTCGAAAGGATGTTCACTCGGTGCCGCCTGCACCGATCCCACGAGCGCGAAGCAAGGTACGAGAAAGACGAGCAGGCACAGCGCAAAGAAGGATGGGAGTCGCTTTACCATGATCACTTGCCCCTCCGGCTGTCGCTGGATCTCCTGGCCGATTTCTTAGCCTTTGCCTTCTTCCTCTTACCTTTCTTCTTATTCTTGTTGGTCTTCTTCGGATGTTTAGTAGATGTCACCACGGGTTTACCCCCAGCAGGAGAAGATTGAGCGACGTTACCCGCACCGGAGAACGTAAAGCTCGACGGCGTAGAATCAACCGGCGCGCCCACCGGTGTCGCACACGCATCCCCTTCACATTCCACTGGACCCGGCGCCGGCGGGGGGAAACCACCACCGATCCGCGCATCATAAACATCACCCGCGGTATCCTTATCCCCCGGCACAAGCGATTCATGAGTCGCAAAAAACACATCTCGGCCCGACGGAGTCGCACCCACCAACTCGGTCAGATAACCACCACCCCGACCACCAGAAATCAGCGCAAGACAACCCTCCACAACCACACAGCCATCAACACCCTCACCCCGCCACTCATACACATCGTTCGACAATGAACGATGGTCTTCTATTAGTTCGGAGTCGCCCTTGTCATCCGGAGCGGATTCGCCATTGGTGTCTTCAGGCACCAGCGCATCCGGCGTTTCAAAGAAAACAAAGTCGCCATTTTCTGAAGCAAACACCTGATTCGGGGTGCCGTCCCACCCATAGATCGCATAAAGCGCATTCGACTCGAACTTTGGCTGCGGATCAAACGGCGACGCACATGAGATGCACTCGATCACGTTTTCGCTGCTGTCATAGCGATAGATTTGTCCATCTCCAGTGTACACCTGTCCGTTGATTTCCTCCCTTGGTACCCCGCCCGGAATGCCGGGAAAGCCCTGTGAGCTCCCTTCGAAAACGAGGTAGCGTCCGTTGGCGCTCACATTCACGGCTTCATTACTTATAGACAGAGGCAGGTAGTGCAGCGTTTTGCTCGATACGTCATACCGGTAGAGCGATTCATGGCCTGTCCCAGCCTGACCTTCGGGAGTCAGCGCCGCCCCCGTCGAGATGTAGATCGTTGAAAAATCAGCCGAGATCTTCGCGGCGAACTGCGCGGGCGCCGTGAAGAGGTGTTCGGCCGTTTGCGTTTCGGTGTCATACAAGAATGCTTCGTGACCTTCGCCGTTGACGTGTTCGAGCAGCAGCGAGCTGCCCTGGGGATTCGCGGCGAGAAACTTGTATTCGCCGATGTCGATGGTTTCCGCACCGTTGAGGCGCTCGTAGAGAAGCGCGTGTGGCCCGCCTTCTACCAGTTCGCGTTCGAGTTCCTTTTGTGTGGGGCAGTGACCGCCTGGAACGGCGTAAAAGAAAACACGGGAGCCGTCGGCTGAGACCGAGTGCGCGCTGCTGGTCGGCTGACCGCCGATAGTCTCGGGACGGATTGCGAGCCCTTCGATGCCTTTCGCCATTCCGGCGCCACACGTCCCGATCGACCCACCCGGGATGCCACTGAGCACGTTGACCTGACGCAACTGCCCTTCAGAGTGTTCGTAAAGATCGTTGCCGCTCTTCGTCGCGCTCACCCGCCCGGGCACGAGCCCACGATCTTCGGTGCCGATGATCACCTTCCGCAAATCGGGCGACGCCGCGACCAACAACGGGCTGGCGGTCACATACTTTCTTGGAATCGAGGCGATCGACGCATAGGGCCCACCGGAGGGACCCACCTGGATCTCCACCATCGGCGAGGAGGACACGGGACTATCGAGCCAGCCGGTTTCCACCCCGGTTTCGGTCAGGTCCGGACTGAACACGACCGGGACGGTGGAGTCGATGCCGGCCTGCGGCTGCGGAGTCGCCGAGATCATCTGCCACCCATCCGACGTGCGCGAAAAGAAGTAATTGGACTTGCTGGCATCGGGACTCGCCCCCCATTGCGTACCCGGCGCATGCAACATGAATTGTTCGCCGTCTTCACTCACCCGGAATTCATCGGTGGCACCGCTCGGCGTGTCGATGTCCATCGCCCCGTTCTTTTCGACAGGCGTGATCTGCTCATAAGCACGACAATCCGGCAACGCCGCTGACGGACCAATACGAAGCGATTCATTGGGACAACCTTCACCCGCACCCACTTCCGGCCGTACCGGCACGGTGAGGGTCTGTTCACCACTATGGACACCCTGCCGGGCAGCTTCATTACTCGCAAACAGCCGGTAATGGTAGGTAACGCCAGGCTGAAGCCCGGGAAGATCCCCACCGGCGCCGGCATAGCCCTGGCCCGCGGCCACATCCACTTCGGACGTGGTGGCAGCCCCAGCGAACCCCTGTTCTTCGAAATGCTGCTGCGATACGTATTCAAAATGGTAGTGCGAATCGGCGCCATGGGGATCGATAGCCCCCAAGGCGACCAGGTCTTCGCCACTCACAGAGTGCACCACGTACGCCGTGGCGGCCGGCGGACCCACCGTTTCCAAGCTCTCCACGGATGAGGTGGCGCCCTCGTGAACACCAGGTTCGGGTTCGGATTCCGCGAAGAGCCGCACGTAGTAGACGGTGGCCGGACTGAGACCACTCAGTTCCCCGGAGACGAAGCTGAAGCCCGCTTCATTTTCTTCGCCCGCGGCGACCGTGCCACTTGCATCGGGCGCGACGTGGAATGCTCCGTTTTCGCTGGTCGCGTATTCGAAATGCCAGTGGACTTCGGCGCCAAGTGGCTTGAACGAACCTTCGACATGCGTGGTGGTCGCAGTCGGATTAGCGTTTTGTGAATAGACATGGAGCTGGATTGGGTGAAAAGGCAAAGCTTCGCACATATAATCCAGCTTTCCACCGGTCGATTCTATAGTTTCGAGCGGAGCTGTCGCAGCGCCTAAGGGGTTACTGGCCGTGAGACGCACGTAGTAAGGGACTTCGGGAGTCAGCCCCGTGAAAGCCGCGGTTACCATAGCAAAGCTTCCCCCACTTCCCAGGGGACTGGCTTCCATTTCGGCCTGAGTGATGGTACCGCTGGCGCCCGGCACCGGCGTCCAAGGGCCTTCCGCACTACTGGAATATTCAAAGGCCCATTTTACCGGTTGGTCCTTGGCTTCTTCAAACTCTTGGATGTCGCCTTTGAGTTCCATCGTTGTATGACTTACCCCAACACATTCGCTGTAGGGAAGCTTTGGAAGTCTTTCTGCCGCAGTCGCAGAGCCCGGTGCGCAGAGAGAGATCGACAGGGCGGCTAGTGACAACGTGAAGAAAGGCGCCTTGCGACGGACGCGGGGCGCACCACGCCCCTGATGGCCCAGGAGGCCACGGAGCATCGCGAAGAGACCGGTCTTCGATGTGGAAGTGGACTTCGCGTCATGCTCCATGGGTTTCATGGTCGTGCCTTTCTAGATTTCAATGCGTTCATCTATGTGTGGTGTGTGCAACCCATGGTCCCCCGGGCGAACCTCGACCTTGGGGGACCCACGAGCGCGTGCTGGGTGTGCTCGGGCAACCGGCGCTACCCGGCAGTCACCGCCCAGGATCCGAAGACGATGCCACCGGGTTCATCTAGGCTCCCGCCCACTATCGCTCCGAATGTGGATTCCGTGACGCCGATGTTCTGCGGGCTGTTCTCTTCACCTTGCGCATACACACACAGGTTGCCTTTGGCGGCCTGTGGAGCTTCCGCGGTTCCGGGGCATTCCGCGGTTTCTCCTTCTCCCACTTTCAGATAGTGCGCCGTCGGCGCAGCTGCCAGCGGGATCACAAACGAGATCGCGGTGCGCGCAATACTGGCAGGCGGATTGGTGAGTGCCCAGGCGCCCTGCTCGGTTTCATCTGGCGGCAGGGTCTTGGTGAAGCCGGTTTCACCATTGACCCCGTTTATCCCGTTAGTTCCATTCGTACCGGCAGTGCCTTTTTCACCGGTCGCCCCAGTTGCGCCGACGGAGCCCTGCGGCCCGGTTCCGCCAGCCGGTCCTGTGGGACCGCCTGAACCGGCCGGACCTGTCGCGCCGGGGGCACCGTTCTTGCCGGCAGGACCGGCAAGACCCCTGGGACCGGCCTTGGCCTTCGGCTTGGCCTTGCTCTCGACCGCGGTGGCAATTGTGGTGTTGCGCCCAGCCGATGCCGTCGTCTTGGCGGGCGAGGAGCCGCCGCCAGTGGCGGCAAACGACACTCCCGTTACGGCGAAAATCAGCGCGACAAAGGCGATCCCCGTGGCCGGGTTCAGGTGTCTACGTATTACTGAGAGCATTGGTTCTCTTCTCCTCCAGGAGTCAAGCGTGCCGGCGCCCAGCGCTACGCACGCGAATTGAATAACAGTGTTGAAGATCTGGCTGGCGGGCGAACGCACACATCACGCGGCCGCTTTCTCGTCACGGTGACTCGAACTCACGCGCTGCGCGACATCACGCCCGAGCGCGGTGAGCGTCCACGCGTTGGCCTCACCCCTAGCGTGGCCGTTGCCACTGTTGACGGCAAGCCCGACACGCTCCAGGCGTGCGAGCAGCTTGGAGATCTGACCCTGGTCGGTGACCCCCGCGCACTCAGCGACCCCACGGTTGCTGATCCCCGGCTCCCGCGCAATACATTCCAGGACCTGCACGGTGCGATAGGTCAAACGCATCCGCACTTCCCCCAACGGGTCGCGTCGCGCTGGCAGAAACACAGAGGGTCCGTGCCCTGTTCTCGAACCCGGCCCGGGTACCGCGCGGCGCTGTTCACGCCGCGCCACCGCGGGCCCCAGGTAAGGCAGCACAACCATCCCCATCAACTCACCAAGAAGACCCATGAGCGGCCGGAGCTCACCCCGCGCCACACGCGCATACACAATCCCGAACGCCGCGCCAACCAAGCCCTCCGCCGTCAACGGCGAGCAAGCCACGGCCCGCGCACTCTCACCACGCGCCTCGTCGATCGCCCCCGCCAAACGCGCCAAGAGCTCCTCGCGACGTGCCAGGATCGCCGGGCCACCCTGCTGGGAATGCACCAAACACACCCGCGCGAGCGCCGGCTCACGATCGAAGAACCCCAGGATCGCCGCCAACCCGCCACGCACCCGCTCACGCCACGCAAGGCCCTCGAGACCCGCCTCGGCGAGCTCCCGCTCCAGCATCCCCAGGACATCGTCCAACAGCGCCCCCAGGCACTCGTCGCGGTTCTCGAACAGCTCGTAGAACGTGCGCCGCGACACCCGCGCACGCGAAGTGATCTGCGTCACCGTCGTCTGCGCGTAACCCAGCTCCTCGAGCGCCGCAACCGCACCCGCCAGCAGCCGCGAACGCTGAATCTCCACCAAACGCCCCTCCGGCGCCGCCAGCCGCGCTGGCACCCGCGCGCGCCGTCGCGCACCGGGCGACGCACCCGACACAGACCCGTCACGGGGAACCGCGCCACGTGTTCCATCAAGCGCCGCGGAACCACGCCCGGACACCGAAGCACCACGTGACCCGGAGCGCCCCCGGGAAGCCGTCGCGGCCCGCGCACGCACCGCTACACCACCCCCCACGGCGCCATCGCGAATCCCCGCTCTCCCAAAGGAGAACAAGGGCGGCGCGAAAACGCCAAACGACGAAGGCCGGAGCCTAACCCCCTAGCGCAAGAGAGAGAGAGAGAGAGAGAGATGCGTCAGGCAGCTGACGCATCTAGCTACACGCCCCGAACCGGACGCGCACACCCCTACTGTGTATCCCTCTCTAGAAACCACGCTCAAAACAACTCCCTCATCGGCGACCCGATCCCTCTCCCACCCGCACTCCTCTGCGAGCGCTTTACGTCAACCACAGGGTGGGATGACCCAACCAGACTCTATGTGTGCCCGCCAACCACACCGGTTGACGATGACACAGCCATCATAACCACACAGTGCACGACTTGTCAATACCCCAGGCGCAAGTACGAGCCGTCGCGGGCAAGGAAGCCCGCGCCCACTCGCGTTGGCATACGCACTCACCTGCGCGGACGCGCCCCCAATACCCCGTACCCCAGCGCCACGCGCTCGGAGCGAGCCGCTCAGCCGCGCGGCATGAACTCGGGCACGTCCAACTCCACGCCGGCGCTGCCACCACGCCGCTCGCGCTCGCGCCGGCCGCTGGTGCGCTGTACGCGGGGCTCGCCCGCCGGCTCCTCCAGGCGACCGCGCCCAGAGAGGCGCCCGGAGCGCTCCTGCTCGTAGCCGGTGGCGACGACCGTCACCCACACCTGGTCCTCCAGCTTCTCGTCGACCATCGCGCCGAAGATGATGTTCGCGTCCGGGTGCGCCGCCTCGGAGACCGCCTTGGCGGCCTCGTTGACCTCCCACAGCGAGAGGTCGCGCCCGCCGGTAATCGACAGCAGGATCGAGCGCGCGCCCTCCATCGAGGTTTCCAGCAGCGGCGAGGCGACAGCCTGTATCGCGGCCTCCGTGGCGCGGTGCTCGCCGCCGGCGCCCATCCCGATCCCCAGCAGTGCGTTGCCGGCGCCGCTCATGATCGTGCGCACATCGGCGAAGTCGAGGTTGATCAGGCCCGGCAGCGTCACCAGATCGGAGATCCCCTGCACGCCCTGGCGCAGCACGTCGTCGGCGACGCGGAAGGCATCCACCATCGAGGTCTGCTTGTCGAGCACGCTGAGCAGGCGGTTGTTGGGCACCACGATCAGCGTGTCCACCTCTTCCGCCAGCGCCTTGATGCCCTGCTCGGCCGCCTCGGCGCGCCGCGAGCCCTCGAAGCCGAACGGCTTGGTGACGATCGCCACCGCCAGCGCGCCCACTTCGCGGGCGATCCGCGCGATGATCGGCGCCGCGCCGGTGCCCGTGCCACCGCCGGCGCCCGCGGTGATGAAGATCATGTCCGAGCCCTTCAGCAGCGCCTTCGCGCGGTCGTAGTCCTCCATCGCCGCTGCCCTGCCGAGGTCGGTGTCCGAACCCGACCCCAGGCCGCGCGTCAGCTCGGCACCGATGTGCAGGGTGATGTCCGCCGTCGACTGCTGCAGCGACTGCAGGTCGGTGTTGATCGCGAGAAACTCCACGCCCGCCACCTCGGCCTCGACCATGCGGTTGACGGCGTTGACGCCGGCGCCGCCGACGCCCACCACGCGGATCACGGGGTGGATCACCGGCTGGCCACCCGGCATCACGGCACCTCCCGCGGGGCGTGATTCCTCGCGCGCGTACACGTCCGCCGGCGGTGGCTTCTCGCTCGCGGCCGCCCCTGCCGCCCCGGCTGCCGTCGCGGCGGTGGGGCGCTCCATCACGTTGGCGGGGATCTCCGCGGAGAACACGTTGCGCAGGCGCTCGCGCGGGCTGGGGATCTGCGGGGAGTCGTCCTGCTCCTCGATCCGCTCCCGCTTGGCGGCCCGCTGCTTGACGGCCGGCTGCTCCTCTGCGGCCGCTGCCATCGATCGACCCTCGGCGAGCGAGTGCTCGGACTCCCGTGCGGAGGACTCCTCGGCTGGCTCCTTCGCGGCGGGCTCCTTCGCGGTGGGCTCCTTCGCGGCGGGCTGCTCGGACTCCTTGGCCTGTTCCTCCTCGGTCTTGCTGAACAGCGCCGCCAGCGGGCCCTCCCGCATGCTGGCGCGTTTACTCTGCGGCATGAGCGAGGACCTCCTGAGATTTTTGATGCGCCAGCACCTCGTGCGCGAGTTCGCGGTACGACTGCGCCGCCACGCCCTCGGGCTCGTACTTGAGCACCGACATGCCCTTCACCGGCGCCTCGGCGAAGCGCACCGTCTTGCGGATGCGCGAGGCAAACACGCGGTCCCCGAAGTTCTCCTCGAGGATCTCGATCGCCTCTTTCGCGTGGATCGTGCGTGAATCGACCAACGTCGGAAGGATACCCTCGATGTCGACGTCTGGATTGAGGTTCTCGCGGATCATCGCCAGGGTGTTCTGCAGCTGGATCAAACCGCGCATCGACAAATACTCGCACTGCACGGGGACGATCACCTTGTCGGCCGCCGTCAGCGCGTTGATCGTCAGCAGCCCGAGGCTCGGGGGCGTGTCGATGCAGATGAAGTCGTAGTCCTCGCGAATCGGCTCGAACGCCTTCTGCAGCGAGCGCTCACGACCGATCATCGTCGACATCGCGATCTCTGCTCCCGCCAGGTCGATCGAGGCGCACGCGATGTCCACCTCGCGGCGGCGGATCACCTCGCGGATCGAGGTTTTGTGCACCAGCACGTCGTACATCGATTTCTCCAACGTGTCGGGGTCGATCCCCTGCGACATCGTCAGGTTGCCCTGGGGGTCCATGTCCACGCACAGCACGCGGTGGCCCTCCTCCGCAAACGCGGCCGCGAGGTTCAGCGTGGTGGTTGTCTTCGCCACCCCGCCCTTCTGGTTGGCAAACGCGATGACCTTTGCCCTTGGTTGCACGGTGGGCTCCGATGCTCGATGGTGGGAAAGCAGTCGCGTGAGTATTCGCACGTGGTGGTCGGATTCCTGCACGGTTACGATCCCTCCGTGCCACCAGCCAACGCCCAGCCAAGCCGGCCCCGCCCGGCGAAACGCCCGCGCGGCGCCCGCGCGTTCACGAAGACCCCCGCCCTCGCGCAGCGGCTGCGTGGCAAGAGCGTCTGCATCTGTGCGGGCCCGGGCGGCGTGGGCAAGACCACCACGGCGGCGGCGCTCGCGTTGGGGCTGGCGCGTCAGGGGCAGCGCGTGGCGGTTGTGACGATCGATCCCGCCCGGCGTTTGGCGAGCGCGCTCGGCGTCGACGAGCTCGACGACGAGCCGCGGCGGATCGAGCCGGCGCTGCTGGCAGCACAGGGGATCGAGCTACGAGGAGAGCTGTGGGCGACGATGCTCGACTCCAAGCGCACCTTCGACGCGTTGATCGGCCGCATCGCCCCCGACGAGCGGGCCCGCGACGAGGTGCTGGCCAACCGCATCTACCGGGAGATCTCGGGCGCCGTGGCGGGCACGCAGGAGTTCAGCGCGATCGCCAAGCTGTACGAGCTGCACCGTGAGGGGCGCTTCGACACGATCGTGCTCGACACCCCTCCGGCGCGCAACGCGCTGGACTTCCTCGACGCGCCGATGCGCATGAGCCGCTTCCTGGAGGGCCGCTCGGTGCGAATGTTCCTCGCCCCCGGCAACCTCGCCGCGCGCCTCGTCGGCCGCGGCAGCGGACTGGTGCTGTCGATGTTCTCGCGCTTCACCGGCGTCGACCTGATCGGCGAGCTGTCAGGCTTCTTCGGCGCGCTCGCCGGGATGCTCGACGGCTTTCGCGAGCGCGCCCGCGTGGTCGATCAGCTGCTGCGCGACCCCGCCACCGCCTTCCTGCTCGTCACCTCGCCAGAGCCCGAGCCGGCACGCGAGGCGCTGTTCTTCGCCGAGCAGCTGCGCGCCGCGGGGATGGCGCGGGTGGGGCTGATCGTCAACCGCGTCCACCGCGACAGCCTGGAAGGGCACTCCCCCGCCGAGGTGCAGGCGCTGCTGGCAGGCGAGCTGGGCGAGCGCCTCGCCGCGCGCGTGGCGGGCAACCTCGCCGACTTCGACGTGCTCGCGCGGCGCGACCGTGCGACCGTCGAGCGGCTCGCTCAGGCGCTGGGGGATGCCGCCCCGATCCTCGTGCCCCACCTAGACGGTGACGTGCAGGATCTCGCCAGTCTCGACTTCGTCGCTCGGCACCTCTTCGCCTGAGCGGGCCGCGAGGCGGCGCATGCGCATGATCGTCGTGTTGATCTGATCGTCGGGCTCGTGCGCGGGCTCGCGCGGCGCCGAGCGCCGTCCCCGCCGAGCCTTGATCGGTTCCTCGTGGGTCGGTTCCGGCGGCCCCTGCCGCGTTGGTTCCTGCGAGGACAGCAGCGAGTCGGCACAGCCCACCAGATCGGGGGGCAAGTGGCCGCACACCACGTCCCGCAGCACCGCCCGCAGATGGCTGGCGAGCTCCGCCACCAACGCATCGCAGCTCGCGTGCTCGACGGCGGCGCCGGTGATCACTTCGTGCTCCAACGCCACCGCCCTCAGCACCCGCCGCGTCAAGCCGGCGCGCTCCTCGGGCACGGCGCACAACGACGCCAGCCTGCCGGCGAGCAGACCGCTGGCCGGACCCTCCGGCTCCAGCAGCGCCCGCAGCGCCAGCAAGTGGTCGCTCAACGCCTCCAGTTCCGAGGAGCGTTCGCAGCCCATCTCGAAGCGGGCCAACGCCCACGCCAGCTCAGGGCGGCCGATCGCCGGCGCGCGCGTGCGGGCGAGCTCGGGCGCCACCACACCCATGCCGTGCAGCGTCTCGATCAGCGCCACCTCACCGGCGTTCGTGAAGGCCGTCGCATCCAGCTGCGCGAGCGCGCGGCGCCACCGCTCCCCGTCGAGCTCGAAGTCGGTGCGCTCGGCGAACACCTCCTCCAGCAGCGTCCTCAGCACCACCGTGGTGCGCGAGCGCCGATCGCCCCGGCCGATCCGCACGTCGTGCTGGAGCAGGTAGCGGTCGAGGCCCTGCAGGCACTCCAGCAGCCGCTCCGCCGCCGCGCAGCTCTCCAAGTTCGCCAGCGCCTGCCAGCGCTCGCCGATGAACACCTCGGTCAGCGGCCGGTAGCAGTACAGCTGGGCGCCTCGTTCCTGCCCCCGCCCCCGTCCCTGTCCCTGTCTCCGCGCGGAGTGCGACTCGAGCTCGAACGGCACCTCCGCGCCGGCGTCCAGCTCGGCCTGTAGGCGCGCCGCCGCCTCCTGCACGAACTCGGTGAGGGCTGTTTCGAGCTGATGGGAGCGCACAGAGGGCTGTTCGCCAGCGCCCCAAGGGCTCCTGCTCCGCGCAGCAGGCGTTGCAGGCTCGGGCGACCGCAACCCAGGAGGGCGAGCGCATCCCAGCGCAACCGCGGCTCAGGCGACCGCGACGACCGGCGTCCCCGCGAAGACCGCGGAGCTCATCCTGTCTTCGCAGCCCTGCACAATCCAGCGCTCGCCATAGACGCGCATGCCGTCGATGATCGGCAGCAGCGCGGTGCCCTTTTCGGTGAGCGCATACTCCACGCGGGGGGGCACCTCGGAGAAGGTCTGACGCGCGACGATCCCCTCCTCCTCGAGCGCCCGCAGCCGCAGCGACAGAGTGCGCGGGCTGATCCCTTCCAGCGAGCGCTCCAGCTCGCAGAAGCGCGAGCGGCCCTCGGCTAGCTCGCGGATCAACAGCAGCGTCCACTTGCCGCACACGATCTCCGCCGTGCGGCACACCGGACATGTCTCGTCTGTAGCCACCCCAACCACTTTACCAAGTGAAGTGTTGGAGGGCCTACGCGACAAGTCAGAAGGCGGCGCCTCGCCGCGCTGGAGGGTCTACGCGACGGTCAGCGCAGGCGCATCGCCGCGCTGCTCCTGCGCGGAGGCGACGTCCTCCATCGTGGTGCCGCGACGGCCGTCGGCCTGCACCAGAAGCTTGAAGTCGTGAGGGCTGGAGGCCACGCGCAGCGCGTCCTCCACGGTGACCCGCCCGGCCTTGAGGTGCCCGAAGAGGGCCTGGTCGAAGGTCTGCATGCCGTAGTAGCCGCCCGCCGTGATCACCTCGTGCAGCTTGCCGGTTTGGGCGGGGTCGACGATCATGTCGCGCGCGCGGCCGGTCATCCGCAGAATCTCGCACACCGCCACCCTGCCGCCGTCGGCGCCCGGGACCAGGCGCTGGGAGATGACGCCCTTCACCGTGCCCGCGATCATCGAGCGCGCCTGGGCGTGCTGGTGGGGCGGGAAGAAGTCGAGCATCCGGTTGATCGACTCGGTCGCGTCCACCGTGTGGATCGTGGAGAGCACGAGGTGGCCGGTCTCCGCCGCCGAGAGTGCGGTCTGGACGGTCTCGTCGTCGCGCATCTCCCCCACCAGGATCACGTCGGGGTCCTGGCGCAGCACGCGCCGCAACGCGCGCTTGAACGAGGCGGTGTCCATCCCCACCTCGCGCTGGTTGATCACCGCACGCTTGTCCCTGTGCACGAACTCGATCGGGTCCTCGATCGTGACGATGTGCTTGGACATCGTCTCGTTTATGTGGTCGATCATCGCCGCCAGCGTCGTCGACTTGCCCGAGCCCGTGGTACCCGTGAGCAGCACGATCCCGCGCTCCTCCTCGGCCAGTTCCCGTACGACCGGGGGCAGCGTCAGCTCCTCGATCGTGGAGATCTTGTGGGGGATCGCGCGGCACGCCAACGAGATCACGCCGCGCTGGCGGAAGGCGTTGATGCGGTAGCGCGCGAGCCCGACGATTTCGAAGGAGAAGTCGACCTCGTGCTGCTCGGTGAATTCCTGCAGCTTCACCGGGTCGTGCAGCAGGTCGTGCAGCGCATGCTCGGTGTCCTCGGCGCTCAGCGCATCGCTACTGTCGTCGTGGGTGAGGATGCCGTCCACTCGGTACAGCGGCGGCGCGTCCACCTTCAGGTGCAGATCGGAGCCGTGACGGTTTACCAGCTCACGCAGAGCTGCCTGCACATCGAACATGCCCCTCGCATCGGCATCCTCGCCGGGGGGCTTGAGCCTCACTGGGTCGCGTAGACCAAGACCGACGCTCCTGACGCGTCAGGCCACGTCGCGGAGCTTCTGCGCCTCCGCGAGCGACTGCAGCTTCTTCAGTGACTGGTTCTCGATCTGGCGGATGCGCTCGCGCGTGACGTTGAAGGTGCGTCCGACCTCGTCGAGGGTGCGGGGGTGCTCGCCGCCGAGGCCGTAACGAAGCTCCAGCACGCGCCGTTCGCGGTAGGAGAGGTTCTCCAGGGCCTCGCGCAGCGCCTCCTTGGTGAGGATTTCGGCGGCGCGCTCGTACGGAGACTCGGCGCGCTCGTCGGCGATGAACTGGCCGAACTCCGACTCCTCCTCGTCGCCCACCGGCTTCTCCAGCGACACCGGCGCCTGGGCGGAGCGCTTGATCGAGTCGACCTCTTCGGGGTCGATCCCGGTGATGTCGGCGATCTCCTCGGCGGTCGGTTCGCGGCCCAGCTCGGTCACCAGCTTGCGCTCGGCGCGCCCGATCTTGTTGAGCTTCTCCACCACGTGGACGGGGATGCGGATCGTGCGCGCCTTGTCCGCCAGTGCGCGGGCGATCGCCTGGCGGATCCACCAGGTGGCGTACGTGGAGAACTTGAAACCCTTGCGGTAGTCGAACTTCTCCGCGGCGCGCACCAGCCCGAGCGTGCCCTCCTGGATCAGGTCGAGGAAGGGGAGGCCCTGGTTGCGATAGTTCTTGGCGATCGACACCACCAGGCGGAGGTTGGACTCGACCATCTTCTGCTTGGCGTCGAGGTCCCCGCGCTCGATCCGCTTGGCGAGATCGACCTCCTCCTGCGCGGTCAGCAGCCGCACCTTGCCGATGTCCTTGAGGAACAGCTGCAGCGAGTCGGTCGTCATGTCCGGCTTGAGGTCCAGCGTCGCTTTCGCTTTGCGCCGGCCGCGCTTGTCCGGCGCGCGCTCGACCTGGGACGCCGCGGCGGTCGCCGGGTCGATGTCCTCGACGATCTCGATCTCGGATTTCTCCAGGAAGCCGTGCAGCTCCTCGACGTCCGTCTCGTCCAGGTCCAACTCGGAGGTCGCGGTGGATATCTCCGCGAACGTCAGCACCCCCACCTGCTGGCCCTTCGCCAACAGGCCCTTGATCTCATCGAGCTCCTGCATTTCGACTACTGACATCGGTTTCCGTTTCCTTAGACAGCGATTGCGTGCCGGGCGGGCCGTGCGCCAAACGAGACGACCGTACGGGACGACGAGCACCCACCGCCCCCCGCGGTCGAGACCCGTCCCACATTACAGCCGAACATGGCCCATATTAACGCCTGCGCGCGCCCGTCCCGTACGCCAGCACCCCGATGCGCGATGATTGCGCACTCCAATGAGCCCCTCGAGCAGCGAGAAACGATCCGGCGAGCGCCGGCGAACCGGCGCAATGTCGCCGTCGGACGGTGCAACGCAACCCTCGGCCGGTGCGAAGCGACCCTCGGCTAGTGCAACTCAACCCTCGGCCGGTGCAACGCGACCCTCGGCCAGTGCGGCAGAGGAGCCGGGCGTGCTGTCGAGCCTGCCCAGCACCCGCCCCCAGCGCCCTAGCGCACGTCGGGCCGCCGCGCGGCAGAGCGCCGCCGCGCGGGTCGAGCGCGCCTCCACTCCGCCGCCCGAGCGCGGCGAGGTCGAGCCCAAGCGCAAGACCTCGCCGAGGCGGACGGCCCAACCTCGAGTTGTGCCCAAGCCCACCGAGCCGCCGGTACCCCGTCAGGGCTTCGAGTCCGAGGAGACGATCGAGATGGGGCGCCCGGTGCAGCCGCCCAGCAGCAGCGAGCTGGCGGCCTCGGTGGTGGAGCTCGTCGGCGAGCTCGCCCAAACGGGGCTCTCGGCCGGCGGGCGCGTGCTGCGGGACGCGCTCACACGGCTTTCCGGCAGCTGACACGGCTTCCTGCGGCTCTCACGGCTTCCGGCGGCTGAGAGCGTCCCCTCCGGCAAAAACCCCCGGGGCTCAGCCGGACGAGCAACACGTCCGGGGGAGCTATGTATACTCCGCGCACGCCGAACCTCTGCGGCTCAGGTCGTGGGGGACGGGGGATCCATTGCGGAACGAGTCGATCGATCCGCGGGGGCGAATCGGCCTCATCGAGGCCGTAGCGCCATCAGGCGCGAGCCCGTCAGCTCACCTCGTAGGCGTACGACGACGACTATGCACACCGTTTCGTTCAAGCACGCCCTTGCGGCTGGTCTGTTGGCCGCGTTACTCGGCATTGCCGGGCCCTTTGCCGTGCCCGCCGCGCGGGCGCTCGCGCAGACCGGCGGCGGCTCCGGCTCCTCCGCCGCCAGCGGCACCGCTGCCGGCGGCCCCACATCCGGCAACACTACGACGGGCAGCACCACAACCGGCGGCTCGACATCGAGCAGCACGACAGCCGGTGACTCGACATCGAGCAGCGCCACAGCCGGCGGAGCGGCGCCCGCGCCCGGCTCGCCCGGCAAGCAGACCGTGGCGACGTGGTATGGACCCGGCTTCTACGGCCACACCACCGCGTGCGGGCAGAAGCTGACCCCGAAGCTCGTGGGGCTCGCCAGCCGCACGCTCCCGTGCGGGACGCTGGTGCGGATCTCATTCGGCGGCCACCTGCTTACCGCGCCGGTGATCGACCGTGGGCCCTTCGGCCACAACGGGGCAGTGTGGGACCTCACCTCGGGCGCCGCGCGAGCGCTCGCGATCAGGGAAACGGTGCGGATCGGCACGCAGATCGTGGGCAGCGTGCCCAACACCCCCAGGCTCGGCCAGCCTGCCTTCTCCACCACGCTCTCGCCCGCCACCCCCTCCTCCACGAGCGCGCCGTCCGAATCATCCTCCGCCGCACCGGCTCCCGCTGCCACCGGCGGGGCCTCCGCAAGCTGACCCCTTGCGGGCGGAGTCTCCGCGAGCCACTCCCCGCCGCTAGGCTCTCAACCAGTGTCGGCGAAGGCCGCGATCACCAATCTGCGCGACCACACCACTGTGGATCCCGACACCGGGGCAATGCGCTCGGTGCAAACCGCCGATTTGACGCTCAGCGAGCGCGCACTCGACGAATTGTGGTCGGCCGAGAACATGGAGCGGCTGGCACGGACCTACTGGCGCTTCCTCACGCGCGTCACGCTTGGGCTGGTGCAGGTTCGCTACACCGAGCGGGAGCGCTTCGTGGTACTGCTCTTCCGGCCGCTCACGTTGCTCTCCTTCCGCGCCCCGGAATATGAGCTCCAGGACGATCACGGCGTGGTGCGCTGGCGCATCGAGCGGGGGCTGCTGGTCGCTCGCGCTGGGCGCGAGAGCAAGGGCCACCTGCAGATCGACGTGCGCCGCATCGCTGGCGAGGCCGATCGGCATATAGGCTCCACCATGGCTCACCTGCACATCCAAGTCGAGGTCGCCAACTTCCACCCGGCGATCGCCTCGGGGATCAGTCTGCGGCTCTACAACGCAACTCAGGCACGCATCCACGTGATCGTCACCCACGGCTTCCTGCGCTCGCTCGCCCGTCTTGATCTGGCGAAGTCGCGCGTGGGGCGCATGGCGGCGGTGTGAGCAGATGGAGCCCTCAGTAGTTCAGGCTTTGCTCTTGACCTGAGTACAGGCTTCAGCAGTTCTACCTTGCGGCTCAAACCCGTGCGCCTTCGAACTCAAGATCGCCGCCGGACGACACTGCCACGCGCGTTGCTCAGAGGACTAAACGCGCGTGGCGATGAGGATGATGCCGACCACTATGAACACCGTTGAACTCCCAACGATCCAAACCATGTTTGCGTTCTGGCCGGTCACATAGAAGCCGTGCCTTTTCAGCAGACCCGGCGCCGTATCTCGCCTAGCGGTTTCGATCGCCGACGATCGCCGCGAATAGAAGCCACGAAAAGCCAAATGGAGCAAACCGACGACGACCAGGATGAAACCCAGCACCCAGCCGTGAGCGTGAGTGGCCGCAATTGTCGCAAGCTCGGTCATGGTGATCGTGTGATACCCGCGCGCGCCGCCGCCAAACGCTCATCGACGGCTACCGACGCGGACGAGCGCGACTGCGGATAACCTCGGTGCGAGCAATGCCCGAGGGCGACACGATCCACCGCGCGGCCGCGCGTATCCGTGAGGTTCTCGACGGACGTGTGCCCGAGGAGATCGTGACACCCCAGCCCCGTCATCGGGCCGATCGCTGGCCGGAGCGCCTCAGAGGACGCTCGGTGCGTGCCGTCGATGCTCGCGGCAAGCATCTCCTGGTGCGCTTCGAGGGGGGCTTGACGCTTCATTCGCATCTCCGCATGAGCGGACTGTGGGCGGTCCGCCGAGAGGGTCAGCGCTGGCCGCGCTCACCGACACGAGCATGGCTCCTGATGCGTTGCGCCGGCAGTGAAGTGATCGAGTTCGACGGGCCCGTGCTCGAGCTGATGAGCGACGTTCGCGCCCGCACCGACCCGCGCCTGGCCATGCTCGGGGAGGACATCCTCGGCACAGACTTCGACTGCAATCGCTTCCTCACCCGCCTGCGCGCCGGCGACGGGACCCAACCGATCGGCGATGCGCTGCTTGATCAGCGCATCCTCGCCGGCATTGGCAATGTGTGGAGAGCGGAGCTGTGCTTCGCCACCGCGATCGACCCATGGCGCGAGGTCTCCGCGGTTCCCGACGACGAGGTGCTCCGGCTGGTGGCGTTGGCACGCAAGCTGATGCACCAGTCGGTCGGCGACGGTCATACGGCGCGCCCGCACGCCGTGTACAAGCGCGCCGGGCGGCCCTGCCAACGCTGCGGGACGATCATCCGCCGGCGCGGGCAGGGAGAGAACAACCGCACCGTCTACTGGTGCCCCGGCTGTCAACACTGAATGCTCTGGCCGCAAGAGGGACCCCGATCCCGAGGAGGACCACCTCGGGTTCCTGCAGGCTGTACCGTCGCCCCCGCACTATTCAGTCCTCTTTGTGTCCTCCCCGACGGAGAGCCTGCGAACATCTTTCTGGTATAGCTCTCGGGTCTGGGGCGGTACCGTAACGCATCTATCGCTGAGTCCCCCGCTTCAAACTAAGGCAGACTCTTTGGAATGCCGACCCCACGCCCCATGCACCACCTGCGCCGGCTCACCGCCGTCACGGCAGCGCTCGTACCTCTGCTCGGCTTCGTTCAGCCGGCTTCGGCGCTGCCGTTGAAGCTGTTCCCCTTGCCCTACCCGGAAAACTGCGCGCGTCCGCCATTCGTATTCGGGCCGAAGGACAGTCTCTGGTTTGCGCTCGAGGACTGCGAAGAACACCTCGACGTCGAAAGCTACTGGTCGGCGATCGGGCGGCTGCCGCTCGATGACCCGAGACCGCAGATCGTTCGGCGGCTCGATCAGGATCCGGTCGATCTGACGTTCGGCCCGGAAGGCAACCTGTGGCTCACGGAGAGAACCTTCGCCGACTCGCCCGCAGGCGAAGTGCCTCATATTGGCCGGCTGACAACATCGGGCCAGCTCACGCAGTTCCCGACGCCCATACACCCCGGCCTCCGATACACACTGCACGAGCAGCCCGGGGAGATCCTTCCCGGCCCGGAAAACGACCTTTGGTTCATCGCGGAAGGGGTGGGGTCGAATGTGCTGGCGCGCATCACGCCCTCGGGGGTGTCGAGTCTGTTTCCGGCGCAGAAGATCCTGAACGGAAGGCACGAACTGGAAGCCAAAGCCGATGAAGTACCGTGGGCACTCGCAACCGCCGCCAACGGGAACCTCTGGATGGGCGAGCAGTTTTACGCAGGCACCGTTGGCCTCGTCCAGTCCGGCGGCGCGATCAAGCAGATCCGCGTCGGCGAACCCGGCCAGGGCGCCCTGCACTCAGCTGATGACCCAATGGTCGGAACTCCCGACGGGGGCATGTGGTTCCTGGAAAAGCAGGACTTTACGCAGATAGGCCCCGAAGGAGCGGTGCTCAGCCGCATCCCGCCGGGAAGTGGACGCGAAGGCTTTACCGGCTCAGTCGCCGCAACCGGCGACGACGTACTCTGGGTGGCTACGCGCGAAGAAGGCGAAGTCCTCGAGCGCGTCACGAGCACCGGCGAGCTTGGGAAGCTGGTGTTCTGCAGCTCCAACGAAACCCCCGAACAGATGATCGTCGGCCCGGAAGGCGATCTTTGGTTCACCCCGCAGACGGGAAAAGGCTTCGGCCGGCTCGCCGTTCCGCAACTCACGCGTGAACTTGAAGGCGAACGCATGCAGGCGCGGATATGTGGCGCGCAAGCTACCGCCCGGACACTGCGGGCCAGGCTGGCGTTCGCGAGCCTGAATGCGGCGGACTCGGTCGGTTACCAGGCGACGGTCTCGCTTGCCGGCGATCCTGCCCGGGTACTCGGCGTCAGACGCTTTGTCACGAAGACGTACAACTCGGTGCTCGTGTTGAGGGTGCCGCTGCGTCCGGCGGTGCGTGCGCTTCTGCGGCAACGCGGACGGCTGCGGCTGCGGCTGACGCTGCGCTCAGGCGCTCACGTGGCGGCGAGCAGGCTCGTCGTCCTACGCGGCTGATCGCCCACCAAATCCGTGCGAGCGATGGCGGAGCGAATCCGCCGCGTCGCCGCTCGCTGTCCCCGACAACCCGTTGGAGCTGGTGTTCCATGCCAGAACACGGTTCCAACATGCTGCGTGATAGTCTCGCGCCCGTGACCGGCGTGCGGCTGTCGGATGCCGCATCTTGCCAAATATATGGGTCAGCAGGCAAGGGTCCACACGAGCGAGCGCGACGATTGGAGGAGAGCGATGCGACGATGGCTTGGTGCGGCTTTGCGGGCGAGCGTGGGAATGGTTGGCGGCGTGCGTTCTGGCGGAGCCTTCGTTATTGCCTTTGTTGGCGCCCTGGTTTTGTTTGCGGGTGGGGCGGTCGCCGGCGGTACCGTGCCGTCCAATACGGCGCTGCCGGTGGTCAGCGGGAAAGCGGTTGACGGCCAGCTTCTTGAAACGACGAATGGCACGTGGTCTGGTACGGAACCGATCACTTATACGTATCAGTGGCAGGTTTGCAACCGGCAGGGCAAGGAATGCGAAAACCTGCCGTCGGCGACCGAATCGCGTTATCGGGTGGCCTCGGCGGATGTCGAAGAGAAGGTGCGCGCGGTGGTGACGGCAACGAACTCGGCCGGCTCGGCGTCGGCGGCCTCGGCTGTGACGGCGGAAGTCGCGACGGGTCCTCCCGTTGCGCTTGAACCACCGGCGATCTCCGGCGGCGCGTGGGAAGGCGAAACGCTTGCGGCCAGCGCCGAAGGCTGGGCGGGCAGCGGCGTGGAACCGTCCTATCAGTGGCGGCGCTGCAACTCCTCGGGGGCCGAATGCTCGGATATCGCCGGTGCCACGGCATCGCAGTACACGCTCGAAAGCGGCGATGTCGGGCACACGCTGCGGGTGCGTACCGGGGCGGGCGGCTCGGCGGGTTCGCTGGTGGCGCTGTCGGCGCCCACGCTCGCGGTCGGGGCGAGGTCGTCGCTGAAGAACAGTTGGGCGCCGTCGGTTTCGGGAACCGCGAAGACCGGCCAGACGCTTACAGCGAACCCCGGGAGCTGGGTGGGGCTTGCGGCGCTCTCTTACACGTATCAGTGGCAGCGCTGCAACCGCGAAGGCGGAGGATGCGCGAACATCACCGGCGCGACGTCCTCGACCTATGTCCTGGCCTCGGCCGATGCCGGCAAGTCCGACCGGGTGCTCGTCGCGGCCGCCGAAGCGGGCGCGAACACCGCTATGGCCGCGTCCGCCGGGGAGTTGATCGCCGGTGAAAAAGGCCCGGTGCTGGAAGCCACACCCGAAGTCTCCGGTACGGGGCTGCCGGAATACACGCTCACGGCGACGACGGGTAAATGGGCCGGGAGCGGGATCACCTACGCCTACAAATGGCAGACGTGCAACGAAGTGGGCGAAGCCTGCGCCGCGATCTCGGGCGCGACCGGCAAGACTTACAAACTGCCCACGACGGCGGCGGGCAGCACGGTCCGCGTGCTGGTGACCGCGACGGCCTCGGGCAGCTCGACCGAAGCGCTGAGCGCCCCGATCACGGTCAGCGCCCAAGCGCTCGCCGACGTGTCGCTGCCGATGATCTCCGGCACGACGCAGGTGGCGCACACCCTCACGGCCACGTCCGGGCTGTGGACCGACGCGGTCGACATCACCTACACCTATCAGTGGGAACGCTGCAACTCCGGGGGCGAAAGCTGCGCCAGCATCGCCGGCGCGACCGAATCAACCTACACGCCCGTGTCCGCCGACAGCGAACAGACAGATCGGGTGAAGGTCACGGCGAGCGGGAGCTCGGGTAACGCGAGCGCCACCTCGCCCGTCGGCGGTGTCATCGCCGGCGGCTCCGGGTCCCCTGAAGACAGTCTCGCCCCTTCGCTTGAAGGCTACGCGACCTCAGGCAGCACGCTGACCGCGCAGCACGGGCTGTGGTTCGGCGAAGAACCCCTGACCTAGGCTACCAGTGGGAAAAGTGCAACACCTCCGGCGAAAGCTGCACGGCGATCAGCGGCGCGACCAGCCAGACCTACGTTCTCGGCAGTGGCGAAGTCGGCGCGACCGTCCGCGTGACCGTCACCGCGAAAAACAGCTCGGGCGAAGCGAGCGCCGCCTCACCCGCGAGCGAAACGATCGAAGCGGCCGCGTCGCCGTCGGTGAGCGAACGCCCCGCGATCACCGGCACCGCCAAGGAAGGCAACGAACTGTTCGCCGAAAACGGGAGCTGGAGCGGATCGCAGCCGCTACGCTACTTCTACCGCTGGGAGCGCTGCAACAGCGCCGGGGAAAAATGCACGCTGATCAGCGGCGCGACCAAACCCGGCTACAAAGAGGTCAGCGCCGACGTCGGCTCGACCCTGCGCGTGAGCGTGACCGTCACCAACTCGCTCGGAGGCGCCAGCTCGCTCTCGCCGCAGACGAGTGTCGTGGCCGGCAAAGAAGCGAGCACCAAAGAAGCAATGGAAGTCGCCGAAAAAACCGATCCGTCGGTGATCGCCGCGCCCTCGAGCGCGACACTCGAAGAACAGACCGTCAAACCGGACGCCGAAGACGCCGGGGAAGGACTCGCGGCCACCGGCACCCTGACGAGCTCCTGGCTATCGAAGGAAACCAGCGGCGAATTCGCCATCAACACCCCGATCGGCGAAATCAGCCTCAAACCGATCGGCACGACCGCAAGCTCCACGGTCACGCCGCTGATCGTCAACGGCGCCGCCGCCGTCTACGCCGGCACGCAGACCGCGACCGACACGATCGTGCGGCCCGAGCCGCTCGGGGCGGCCGCCATGCTGCAACTGCGCTCATCCGGAGCCCCGACGTCGTTCAGCTGGCAGGTCGCGCTCGGCGCAAACCAGAAGCTCCAGGTGCTGCCCAACGGCAGCGTCGCCGTGACCGAATCCGGCGCCGGTTCGGGTCTCGAAGGCGAAGTCGAAGAAACCGAAGAAAAACCGAGCAACGAAACACCGGCCGAAACCAAAGGCGAAGAAGGCTACAGCTCCGAAGCCGCAGCCGAAGCCTTCCAGAAAGCAAACCCGGAAGAAAGCAAAATCGGCAAACTCCCAAGCTCCTCGACCAGCACCACCGGCGAAACCAAACCCAAATCCGGGGAACTCCAGCCCCAGGAAACCAAAACCCAGTACGAAGCCGCCACCACCGCCACAGCGTACGCCGAATCGCACACCGAAAACACCACGCTGATGACACTCCCCGCCCCGACCGTGGTGGACGCCGAAGACCACACCGTACCCGCCTCCCTCAGCGTCGAAGGCAACACCATCAAGCTGAGCATCACGCCCGGCTCGGCGAAATACCCGATCACGGCGGAGGTCTCCGCCGACGCGCCCACCAACGCCGCAAGCGCCAAACGCACACCGGCACCCACATACGGGCTGTCCACCCAGACACCCCAGCCCTTCGAAGAATCCGAAGAAGAAGTCGAAGGCAAATGGCAAAAAGCCGAACACCTCGACAAGAACCTCATAGAAGGCAAAGCCGTCCAAGTCAAATATGCTCGCCTCGTTCTCCCCTACGACGCCGAACCCAAATCGCCGGCGCTCGAAACGTGGCTGACGAAGGTCGGTGAAACAAAATTGCCCGGCGGCGCGCACCTGGTGCCCATCATCACCTTTGGCAAGTGCACCCTCGCCGTTGTAGGTGAAAAGGGTCGCTCGAAGTCGTGCTTGAAGGAAGAAAAAGTCGCCAACTTCGCGGAACGGTACTACCACCACGTCATCGGGATCATGAGAGCACACATCAAAGGCAAAGAACACATCCCGCCGGTTCGCATCTGGGGCGCCTGGAACGAGCCCGAACTCAGCAGCCTTTCGGCCGGCCAGGCGGCGAATGTATGGGGCGCCGCCGTCAAGGCGCTGCACAAGGCGGGGTGCCGCGTGTACTGCAAGGTGATCGCCGGAGAATTCGCCGGGTACAAGAAGCTGAGTGGCAGGCCGGGCGAGCTTGGCTATGTGAAAACATACGAGAACGCGTTCATCAAAAACACGCTGGCCAAGAAATGGGACGCCGGCAAGCCGGAAATCTGGGGCATGCACGATTACAAAGATCCCAAGGAAACAGCCGAAATGGCCGTCGCGGCCGGCGGTAAACTCGTGCGGAAAAGCGGCACGGGCAGCGGAGAAGCACAGGCGTTCGTTCAGGGAACCCGTCAATCGAGGCTCGGCCGCCACCAGGACTGGATCAGCGAGGCCGGCGTGCAGCTATGGCTCCATAACGGACCGACCTCGCTGGGGGGCAAGACCAGAAGCGAAGAAGCAGCCCACAGCGAACGGCAGCGAATCGCCGCCGAAGACTTCCTCGAACTCGGCAACCAGTCCACCGGCCACATAGAAGTCAGCAACTACTACCAGTACAAGGCGCCCACGCCGTTCGAAAAGCAGGACGAAAAACTTGAAGAACTACAACGTGGCCACGAACCAGGGCCGGAATTTGACAGCGGGCTCCTATTCGACGAAGGCAAAGCGCCGGAAAACCAGCGTCCGGCCTACTGTGTGATCGCGCTGGACGACAAAGGCGCGTGTCCGCCGGCCGCGACGACGCAGACGGCGGTCGCCGCGAGCATCAAATCGAGCGGCGCCACGGTGTCGCTTGCGGTGAACCCCTCCGGTGCCCTGACGAAATACAAGGTCGAGTACGGGACCACCACGAGCTACGGCCACACCACCACGGCGGGAACCACCGCGAACGCGGTCGGCGAACAGAGCGAGACCACAGAACTCAGCGGCCTGGAAGCGTGTACGACCTACCATTTTCAAGCCGAGGCCGAAAACGCCGCCAACGAAAGCAAGCCGGCGCTCGGCGGAGATAGGACATTCAAGACTGACTGCGCGGCATCGAGTGTGAGCGTCGGCTCTTCAAGCGCATGCGCATCGCTCGCCACTGGTGGCGTTGAGTGCTGGGGTAAAGTCGGCGCTATCAGCTGGCAGCCACCGACTGAAGCCGGCGAAGAAGTCGCCGGCTTCTCGGAAGCGAAGGCGATCAGCGATGACCAAGATGGAACCATCTGCGCGCTGCTAAAAAGCGGAAGCGTTAACTGCGTCGGTAACGGCGGGGCCGGCCAGCTCGGCGACGGCAGCTCAAGCGAAAGCGTGACACCTGTGGCTGTCGAAGGCATTAAAAACGCAACAGCTATATCGAGCGGCGACGCAAGCTCGTGCGTTGTTTTGGGAGGCGGGAGCATCGACTGCTGGGGCTGGAATAGTTATCCCGAGGGGCACAGGATACTCGGGCGAGCATACCCGCGCACCGAAAAAGCCCCAGAAGAATGCGGATTCGAAGCGTGTAGTCGCGTTCCGCTATCGGTGTCCGGGATCACAGGTGGCATAAGCGTTGGCGACGCGCTTTCTGGGGGCCATGCATGCGGAGTACTCGGCGCGGGCAACGTCGAATGCTGGGGATCCGACAATGAAGGAGAGCTCGGAGACGGCCAAAGGAATGGCGACCTCGCCGAAACCGAAACACCGCACCATGTCAGCGAAATAAGCAATGCCATCAGCGTAAGCACCGGAGGCTACGACTCGTGTGCAGTGCTGGCAACCGGTGGCGTCGACTGCTGGGGCCTCAACAACTTCGGGTCTACCGACGAAGGGGGAGCACTCGGACACGGGGAAGAACACGGCCCCGAAATATGCGAGCGCAGCCACGTCCTCTACTGCAGCGACGTACCAGTGTCGGTGGTGGGTATCACAGATGCCGTCGAAGTGTCCGTTGGAGATGGATTTGCATGTGCACGGCTGTCGACAGGCCATGTGAAGTGCTGGGGCCAAGAAGGAACGCTAGGCGACGGCTCGGAAGCCGCGAGCGACGAACCTGTCGAAGTGAGTGGCTTGACAAACGCGAGCAGCATCTCGGCCGGCGTCAACACTGCCTGTGCCGTGCTAAGCGAAGGCGCCTTGGAGTGCTGGGGCAGCAACTCGTCCGGCCAAGCCAACAGGCACTACGGAGAACCGCGCACCGTGGTCACGCCAATCAAGGTAGCGGGATTCGAATAGGCGGCGGCGAGCGGAGCCTGACACCGCAAACCAGGCTAGAGCCGGATCTCGACCTGCGGGGTGACAAAGGCGGGAGCGACGGGGATCGAACTTTCGATCTGTTGGTCGTATGTGTACGACAGGACGGGCGGTTCTTCCGTCGCGCTGTAGGCGGGAGCGGCGAAGGCGAGGAGGACGCAGAACACGACGTCGACGACGGCGAGCCTCGGCACGCCACGCGCCGTGAGCCCGCGTCGGGAACGATTGCCCTGTCAAGCCGTACTAGGAGGGATTGACGATACCGTTGGCGAAAGGGCTTGCGGGCACCGCTGAACGAGTCTAGCGTCGGGGCATCTACCAATTGACCCCGGCGACAGCGTGAACTGCCCCGGGGTCGTGACACAGGAGTGTGACCTCCCATGCACGACCAGAATACCCCTGCTCCTACGGCTGCTGAGCGCGGCGACGCGCTGGAGCGCGACACGCTCTACCTGATGACCGACCCCGACGGGCCGCCGATCTGGAGCGTCGAGGACATCGCCCGCGAGGCCGAAACGGACGATCCGATGGTCCCGGTCCACGGCCTCCTCCGCGCTGGCCTGATCCACCAGACGACCGACGGGTTCGTGTTCGCTACCCGCGCGGGGTGGCGCATGGTCGAGATCGTCGGCCAGGTGGTCTGAATGGCCCACGACGCAGACACGCACGCGATCTGTCTCGCGTTCTCCTTTCGGCTGCGCGATACCCGCACGGCGTCCAAACTCACACAGGACCGGCTCGCGCGCCGCTCCGGGGTACATCACACGGAGATAAGCAAGCTGGAGCGCGCGCTGACGGACCCGCGCCTCTCGACTGTCGTACGGCTCGCACGCGGGCTCGACGTGCCTACCTCGGCACTGGTCGAGGACCGCTACCAGGACCCGCAGTTGACGCTTGAGGACTGACCGCAGGGGGCGCCACGCCGCAGGGCTGGCGTGGCGCTCGTTGTCCCTGATTTCAAGGGAAAGATCGGCGTTCGCTGATACCGGAGTTATCAGGGTTCGCAAAGGTTCCGTTTCCGTTTCCGTCTCTGCTACCCTTCACGGAATGGAGCGCAACTCGTTTCCCGTCGATCTAAACAACCCGGAGGACATCGCGGCAAAACTCGTCGAGGGCCGCAAGATTCTCGCGCGTATCGACGCGCAGTTGGCACCCCTCCTTGATCTACAGCGTGAATCTCAGGAATTGCGCGTGAACCTTGAGTTCCTTGCCTCCAAAGCGCCGGATGTGCCCGAGTCGATCCCGGCGAACAATGGGAACGGGAATGAGCGTCCGAGGCCCGGGGACCTTGCCGTCGAGGTCGTCAACCGAGAGGTGCGCCCGATCCGTGCCAGGGCAGTTCGAGACATTCTCGCCAGCGAGGGCCACCCGTTGGAGTTGTCCGTGGTATCGAATGCGCTGCACCATGCAGCGCATAAAGCCCAAAGGATCAAGGCCGCTTCAGGACGTGGCATGTATGCGCCGCTGGCCTACATGGAGACTGATTTTCCGTCCGACGCTGGGGCCGTCGGACACCAGACTTCCCCCAATGGTCACGAGCCTAGCGGGGAAGAGCGAGGAGGCATGGGGCTGAGGATGGCCGCCAGCTAACCAAGCTGGAGATTCCGAGGTCCCACCCGGGCAGGTAGGCCGTAGCCTCCCGGGGCCTTCTCGTTGTTCGTCCTACGTTCCGACTATATCGCACTTTGCGGCGGGAATTAGCCCCGGATGGGCCTACGCCGCCAGTGCCACGGCCCGCTCCCGGCTCAGCGCGCAAGTCAACTGCGAGAGGATCGTCAAGTCTGCGTGGAGCCGCACACGCTCGATTCTGCGCACCCGGAGCGGCGCGAGAGCCCATTCGTTCTTGGAGCGGCCGAACGCGCGCTCGACGGACGCGCGACCACGGTAGAGGCCCTTCCACCGCAGCGTCTCGCGTGGGATCAACGGGTGCAGCCGGTCAGCCTTGACCCAGACGGATGCGGGCTTGCACTCCCCGGTCGGGCAGCGCCACTTGGTCGCCTTGCGGTGGTAGTCCGCCCCGGCGAACCGCCACTCGCCATGCTCGCACTTCGGTGGCTTGTGCTCCCCGCGCTTGACCCGTGCTGTTTCCCGCAAGCAGATCACGGGCCGGATGTCGCGGTCCTCGCAAGCGTCGTAGACCGGCCCGTTGTCGTACCCCTTGTCGAGCGCGCACGTCTCCGGGTTGATCCCGAGGCCCTTCAGCTTGTCGAGCAGCGGCGCGACGGTCGGGGATTCGTTCATCTTGCCCGTCTCGACCTTCCAGGCGAGCGGCAGATCGGTCCGTGCGCACACCGCCATATGCAGGCGGTACCCGTAGAATCCGCCACCCTTCCGCGTCGAGACGGCCGAGCGGTGCCCCCAGGACGCATCCGGGTCGCTGTACTTCTTGCGTTCCGGGCCGTTCTTGTACTTGAAGCGCTGCCCGTTCGCGTAGGCGGGCATGTCGCTGGCGTCGATCGCGACGTTCCAGCCCAGCAGCGGGTTGCGCCGCTTCAGCTCCTTCAGGACCCCGGCGATGCACTCCTCCAGCATGTCCGTGTGCTCGCGCAGCTTCGCCGTGAAGCGGTAGCACGCCCATTCCGAGGGCACTTGCCCGTCCGGCGCAATCACGGCCGCAAGATCACGATGCTCCCTGACGAGTGCCACGGTGCGCGTCCACGTCGGGATCGCGTACATGCTCTTGGCGAGCGCCATGCCGATCATGGAGCGCAGCGAGTAGCCCGGTCGGCCCGTTGAGCGGGTCTCCTGAAGCTCATTGATGAGGCGGGAGACCTCCGGGGAGTGTAGGACTGCCAAGAGGTCTGCGGCGACGGATCGCCGTGATACGTTTTGGGTGGTCATGGGAGGCGAGAACTCCTTGATCCAGGCCCCCGGCGACGCCAATCGCGCGGGGGTCGTTTTTGTTTGTAGGACAAGGAAAACTACAGGTCGCGCCGGACGGAAAAATGCCCCATAACGGCTCTAATCGAGTGTTCCCTCGGGGTCGTCGTCTACGATCCGCAGAATGGGTACCGATGCCGAAAACGACGCACAAGAGCTTCTGAGCACGGTTTGGGCGATGCCCGTGCTGCCGGTGGACCCGTTCACGATTGCGCAAAGGCTCGGGATCAAGGCATACGCCGCCAACCTTGACGAGGGCGTATCGGGGATGCTGGTCAAGCGACCAGGGGAGGACCCCGAGATATACGTCAATGCCTCCGATAGTCCGAACCGCCAGCGCTTCACGTGCGCGCACGAGCTTGGCCACTACTTCAAGCGGAGCGCCACGGGCGACACCGAGTGGGAATACGTGGAGTACCGAGACCTGTTGACCTCGCAGGGCAGCAACCCGGAGGAGATCTACGCCAACCGTTTCGCCGCCAGTCTCCTGATGCCCAGCGAGGCGGTCAAAGAGATGTACGAGGAGAAGAAACTCGGGGCCGTCGCGCTCGCCTACGAGTTCGGCGTGTCAGCCGATGCCATGCACTTCCGGCTGGTCAACCTCGGCCTTCTCCCCAAGTAATGCCGGACGAAGGCGCCCAACCAAAGGACACCACCGAACCATCCTTGCCTCCCGACCTTGCTCCACTTGCTCCACTTCCCACGGCGTCGGAGGAGTTGGCACGCGTAGACCTGCAACCAACCCCGCTTCCCGAGCTTGCAGACGACCACAAGCGGCGCTATCACGAGGCATGGGTAAAGGAGCACGAGATTCGCGCCAAACAGGCGGACGATGATCGTGCGATGCGCAAAGACATCGCTGAGCGCGTATTCCGGGCTATCAGCGTTCAGGTCGTCATAGCGGACATAGCCTTCCTGACCTACGGATTCTGGAATGGCTGGGAAATCCCGGGGAGCACCATAAGCGCGTGGCTTGGCGCGGTCGTAGTTCAGGTGATCGCGGTTGGCTTGGTCATCGCGCGCTCACTGTTCTCGCCGAAACCGTAGGACATTCATTCAGCGGCCGTGGGGTACCGATGGGCTGATCCTGGGGTACTCGGCCGCCGGGTGCTCTACGATCCCGCTCTATGAGCGGTGATCCAGGTTTCGTCAAACCCTCCTAGCGAGTCGCGCATGCAATCGGCAGAAAGCACTGTCAAGCGAAGCGCGCGTCGCCGTACAGCGCCCGCAGCTTCGCGCGGTCGTGAAGCGCGCTGATGCGCCGCACGGTGCCCGAGCGGGTGCGCATCACGAGCGATTCGGTGCTGGCGCCGCCGGCGCTGGGGTAGCGCACACCCTGCAGCACATCGCCGTCGGTGATGCCGGTGGCGGAGAAGAACACGTCCTCGCCCGCCACCAGGTCGTCGCGGTCGAGGATCCGTCGCAGGTCGTAGCCGGCATCCAGCGCGGCGGAGCGCTCGTGCTCGTTGCGCGGCCACAGCCGCCCTAACAACTGGCCGCCGAGGCACTTGATCGCGGCGGCCGAGATCACCCCCTCGGGGGTGCCCCCGATTCCCCACAGCAGATCCACGGGGGAGCGCTCGGTGACCGCCAGCAGCGAGGCGGAGACGTCGCCGTGGGCGATCAGCCGCACCCGCGCACCCGCCTCACGGATCGCCTTGATGCCCTGCTCGTGGCGGGGGCGGTCGAGCACGACCACGTCGACGTCGCCGATCTCGCAGCCCTTGCGCTCGGCGATCAGCGCAACCGTCTCCGGCAGGGGCCGGTCGAGGTCGAGCAGGTCGGCGATCTCCGGGGAGCCCACCATCTTTTCCATGTACACGCACGGACCCGGGTCGAACATCGTGCCGCGGCTGGAGAGCGCGATCACCGCCAGCGCGCTCGGCATCCCGTGGGCGGCGAGCGTCGTGCCCTCCAGCGGGTCCACCGCGATGTCCACCTCCGGGGGGGAGCCGTCGCCGATGTGCTCGCCGTTGGCGAGCATCGGCGCCTCGTCCTTCTCGCCCTCGCCGATCACCACCAAGCCGTCCATCTGCACGGACTGCAGCGCGTAGTGCATCCCGTCCACGGCGGCCTGGTCGGCGGCCTCCTTGTCGCCTTTGCCCACCAGCCGCGCCGCCGCCAGCGCGGCCGCCTCGGTGACGCGCACCAGCTCCAGCGCGAGGTTGCGGTCGGGCCTTTGATGGGTGGGATCGGGGCTCAAATGCTCACCTCTCTCATACCATCGCGCGTGGGGCAGACCGCCGCGCGTGGGGTCGGGACAATGGATACCTTTACTGCGCGTGCGCCTGCAACCTACACCACCAGAGGAGGAGTCATCTTGAGCCAGATCGGGTTCATCGGCATGGGCAGGATGGGGGGTGGCATGTCGCACCGCATCCTCCGCGACTCCGAGCATCAGGTGGTGGTGTACGACGCCAACCGCGACGCGGTGGTGCAGGCCGTGTCCAAGGGCGCCGTCGGCGCGACCTCGCTGGCGGACCTCGTCAAGCGCCTGGACGCACCGCGCACGGTGTGGGTGATGCTGCCCGCCGGCGAGATCACCCAGCAGACGATCGACAAGCTCACCAAGCTGCTGGATCGCGACGACACGATCGTGGACGGCGGCAACACCAAGTGGACCGAAGACAAGCTGCGCGCAGGGCAGCTCAAAAAAAGTGGCATCCACTACGTCGACGTGGGCACCTCGGGGGGGGTGTGGGGCCTTGAAGTCGGCTACTGCATGATGGTGGGAGGCCCGAACCGCGCGGTGAAGCGCCTCGCGCCGTTCCTCGACGTGCTGGCGCCGCCGACCAACGAGACGAGCATCGCCGCGATCGGGCAGCGCGGGTGGCAGCACTTCGGGCCCGCCGGCGCGGGGCACTTCGTGAAGATGGTGCACAACGGCGTGGAGTACGGCCTGATGCAGGCGTACGCGGAGGGCTTCGACCTGTTCGACAAGTGCGAGTACGAGCTGGACAACGCGAAGATCGCCCACCTGTGGGGACAGGGCTCGGTGGTGCGCTCGTGGCTGTGCGAACTGGCCGCCCGCGCCTTCGAAGCGGACGGCAACGACCTGCACACGCTCACCGGCTACACCGAGGACTCCGGCGAGGGACGCTGGACGATCGAGGAGGCCACCACGCGCGATGTCCCCACCCCCGCGATCACCGCCGCGCTGTACGCGCGACTGACCTCGCGCGGCAACGGCGACTACGCCAACCGTGTGCTGGCGGCACTGCGCAACCAGTTCGGCGGGCATGCTGTAAAGAAGAGCCGATGAGCAACAGGAGGGATGACCAGTGAGCACGCTCGAGCAGGCACCGGATAACCCCCTCGTCGAAGGGCTGGAGCGCCTGCCCGTGGCGCCGACCACGCTCGTGATCTTCGGCGCCACCGGCGACCTCGCGCGGCGCAAGCTGCTGCCCGCGCTGTACAACCTCGCCCACGAGGGCGCGCTGCCCGAGCGCTTCAACCTCGTGGGGGTGTCGCGTAAAGAGAAGGAGCGCGACGACTACCGCGCCGAGTGCGAGGAGGCGATCCGCTCGTTCTCGCGCCGCACGCCCGACGAGGACGTGTTGAGGGGGCTGCTCGAGCACATCAAGTATGTGCCCGGCACGTTCGACGACGAGCGCGTCTACCGCGAGCTCGCGTTCGTACTCGACCGCTTCGACGAGCGCGCGGGCGAACCGCTCAACCGCGCCTTCTACCTCTCGACCGCCCCCGAGTTCTTCCCGGTGATCGTCGAGGCGCTCGGCGCGCAGGGGCTCGACCGCCACGCCGGCGCCGAGGTCAGGGCGATCATCGAGAAGCCGTTCGGCACCTCCCTGGCGGAGGCCGCCGAGCTGAACCGCCGCGTGCTCGAGGTGTTCGAGGAGAGCCAGGTGTTCCGCATCGATCACTACCTCGGCAAGGAGACCGTCCAGAACATGCTGGCGTTCCGCTTCGCCAACGGGATGTTTGAGCCGCTGTGGAACCGCAACTACATCGACAACATCCAGATCACCGCCGCCGAGGACATCGGCATCGGCAGCCGCGCCGGCTACTACGACCACTCCGGCGCGCTGCGCGATTTGATCCAGAACCACATGCTGCAGTTGCTCTGCCACGTGGCGATGGAGCCGCCGGTGAACTTCACAGCCGAAGAGGTGCGCAACGAGAAGGTGAAGGTGCTGCGGGCGATCCACGCGCCCAGCGCGGCCGATGTGCCGCAGATGGCGGTGCGTGCGCAGTATGCACCGGGACATGCCGGCGGTGAGGATGTGCCGGGTTATTTGGAGGAGGAGGGGGTTCGCGATGGGTCGATCACCGAGACGTTCGCGGCCCTCCGTTTGGAGGTCGACAACTGGCGGTGGGCCGGGGTCCCCTTCTACCTGCGCGCTGGCAAGCGCCTCGCGCGCAAGATCACCGAGATCGCGATCACCCTGAAGCCCGTCCCCCACCTCGCCTTCAACGCCGAGGGCTCGCTCGGCATCCGCCCCAACCAGCTGACCCTCACGCTGCAGCCCAACGAGGGCGTGTCGCTGCAGCTCGGGGCCAAGATCCCCGGCACGCGCATGATCATCAGGCCCGTCAACATGGAGTTCCTGTATGGCACCTCGTTCCTCTCGCAGTCGCCGGAGGCCTACGAGCGGCTGATCATGGACGCGATGCGCGGCGACCCCACGCTGTTCACCCGTAACGACGAGGTGGAGGCGCAGTGGGAGATCTGCGACCCGATCGTCAGCGCGTGGGCCTCCACACCGGGTCCGCTGCCGCAGTACGAGGCCGGCTCGCACGGGCCTTCGGAGGCGGGGGAGATCCTGCTCGACGGCCATACCTGGCGGGCGATCTGATGGCCGGCTGGGGTCGCGAGCGCCGATCGCGTCGAGAGCCACTCCTGGCAAGCGACTGGCATTTTGAGCGCCGGCGCCCAAGCCGCTGGGGGGGCGGGGTATATCTATTTTTTGGCCCCCCAACCCTTCATTTTGTGAAGTGGTATGGGGCCTTTTTTTATCCCTTCATCCCAGCTTTCACCCACCGCTGATCGGACGCCAGCATGCCCGCCACCAGCGACGCCGTATGGAGCGCCCAGGACACCACGCCCGACGCGATCGAAGCCGCGCTGCGCGAGCTGCTGGTGGCGCGCCACACCGAAAACGGCGGATACGTCCCGGCACGCGCGCTGAACATGATCGCGTTCGTCGATCGCGCCTGGAGCGGGGAGATTGCCAACCGCCTGCGCGGCGTGGGGCGCTACCACGCCTCGCGCCTGATCGTGCTCTCCTACGAGCCCTCCCGCGAAAGCCTCGACGCGCGCGCCACCGTCGCCTCCGAAGGCGATCCGCGACCCGGTGAGCTGACCCTGCTGCGCGAGACGGTGGTCGTCGAGATCGGCAAGCGCCACCTCGACGACCTGCTGACGATCGCCGACCCGCTCGTCGTCAGCGACCTGCTCACGCTGCTGTGGTCGCCGCACGGCCACCACGAGGTCGTGCGCGAGCTGCTGCCGCTCGTGCAGGCCGTGCTGCTCGACTCGGTCGACGAGCCCGAGCCGCGCGAGGCGATCGCACAGGCGCGGGCTCTCTCACAGGATGCCTACGTGGTCGACCTCGCCTGGCTGCGCACCACCCCGTGGCGCGAGCGACTGGCCACCGCCTTCGACCCGCCAGACATGCGCCGCCAGTTGCACACGCTCACCGCGGTCACGATCCGCCACCACCCCGAATCGGCGATCGCCGCGATGCTGCTGATCGGCTGGCTGGCCACGCGCCTGGGCTGGCGGCTCAACCCATTGGTGGCGCACGACGGCGCGCTCACGGGCAAGGCCAGCGGGCGCCGCCAGGACATCGAGCTGCGGCTGCTCGCCACACCCGAGCAGCAGGTCCGCGGGCTGGCGGGGTTGGAGCTCGACACCGCCTCCGGGCTGCGCCTGCGGCTCGACCGCGGGCCCGGTGGGCTGCACGCCTACCGGCACGACGCCAAGGGCAACGAGCGAGAGTGGACGATCCTTGGAGCCTCACGCGGGGAGGCCGGCATCCTCGGCGAGGGGATCCGCCAGGCGCTGCTGCGCGACCCCACCTTCGCGCCCGCGCTCGCTGCCGCGGGGGAGATGGTGCCGTGAGCCGCCTGAGGGCCCACGACAAAATATCTGACGGTTCGGTGCGGCCGACCACCTCGATCCCGCCATCTACTTGTCGCGAACCCTAACCACCCTTCCCGACCCCCAGGCCGCCGCCGAGTACGCCGCGGGCGAGATCGCGCGAGCGCTGCGGGAGGCGCTCGATCGGCGCGGGGTCGCCCACCTGGCACTGTCGGGTGGCAGCACTCCACGGGCCGCCTACCAGTCGCTCGCCGGGCTGCTCGAGGACTGGAGCGCGGTGGAGCTGTGGTATGGGGACGAGCGCTGCGTCGGACCCGACGACCCGGAGAGCACCCACCGGCTGGTGGTGGAATCGCTGCTCGCCCACATCCCCGGCAGCGCGCCGCGCGAGCACCGCGTGCGCGGCGAGCTCGGCCCCGAGGTGGCCGCGCGGGAGTACGCCGAGGAGCTGCGCACGTCGGTGGCCCCGGCAGAGCCGGGCGATCTGCCCTCGCCACCCATCGGCCTGGCCGCGCCAGACATCGGCCTGCCCTCGCCACCCATCAGCCTGGCCGCGCCAGACATCGGGCTACCCGCGCTGGACGTGTCGCTGGTGGGCATCGGCGAGGACGGGCACACCGCCTCGCTGTTCCCCGGCCACCCCGAGGTGGAGGACTCCAGCGGCGCGCTCTGCCTGCCGGTGCGCAACTCGCCCAAGCCCCCACCGGAGCGAGTTACGCTCAGCCTTCCGGTGCTGCGCGCCGCCCGCTGCTCGCTGCTGCTGGTCGCCGGCGCGGGCAAGGCCGAGGCACTCGCCGCCGCGTTGGAGGGTCCCGATCCTCGCGTGCCCGCCAGCCTGCTCGTTTCCGAGCGCCTGCACGTGGTGGCCGATGCCGCCGCGGCGTCAAGAGTCGATTCTTCTGACAGTTCAGACACAGGGTGAGGCGTGTGCACGACCAGAGCGCGCTAAGGTCCTACCTTGAGTACGCGCCCGGAGCTCATGGCCCGCACCGTTTACCAACCCACCGCCGCCGCGCCCCCCTCCCCATCTGCCGAGACGGTCGCGGCCCTGGACGAGGCCCGCCGCTGCACGCTGCAGCTGGTGGCTCACCTCGACGACCGCGAGCTGGAACGCACGCTTTCGCCGATCATGAGCCCGCTCGTGTGGGACCTCGCGCACATTGCCGCCTACGAGGACCTGTGGCTGGCCCACCGCTACGCCGACCTGGAGCTGCTGCGGCCCGACCTCGCGGAGCTCTACGACGCCTTCGAGACGCCCCGTTCGCAGCGGGGCGAAGCGCAACTGCTCGACGCCGCTGAAGCGCGCGCCTACCTGGAGGCGGTGCGCGAGCGCGTCGTCGGTGCGCTGGCGGAGATCGGCGCGGGCGACGGCGTCCTCACCGAGCTGGTGGTGCGCCACGAGCTGCAGCACTCCGAGACGATGCGCCAGACGCTCGCGCTCGCCGGGCTGCTGCCGGCGGGCGAGCCTTCGCTGGCGCCGCTCGCCGGCGAGGAGGGCTGGCTTTCGTTCCCTGCTGGAGCCTTTTTGATGGGTGCCCCTTCCGCCGCCGGCACCGAGGGCTTCGCCTACGACAACGAGCGCCCCCGCCACCTCGCGCACACCGGCGCCTTCGCCATCGCGAGGCGCCCCGTCACCAACGCCAGCTGGCTGCACTTCAGCGAGGGTGGCGGCTACGAGCGACGCGAGTGGTGGTCGGACGAGGGCTGGTCGTGGAAGGAGGAGTACGACATCACTCACCATCCCTCCGTGGCCGACGGCCATGCGCAGGCGCCCGTCTGCCACGTCAGCTGGTTCGAGGCCGACGCCTTCGCCCGCGCGCACGGTGCGCGGCTCCCCACCGAGGCGGAGTGGGAGCGGGCGGCGACCTCGGAGCAGGTGTCCTCCACCTCGAAGCAGGTGTCCTCCACCTCGAAGCAGGTGTCCTCCACCTCGAAGCAGGCGTCCACCTCGAAGCAGCCGGGGCTGGAGGGCGTCGGCCTGGTGTGGGAGTGGACCGCCAGCCACTTCGGTGGCTACCCCGGTTTCGTCGCGCACCCCTACCGCGAGTACTCCGAGGTGTTCTTCGGCGAGGACTACCTCGTCCTGCGCGGCGGCTCGTGGGCCACTCACCCCCGCGTGGCCAGCGCCACCTTCCGCAATTGGGACTATCCGCTGCGACGCCAGATCTTCGCGGGCGTGCGGCTGGCGAGGGACGTGACGTGACGGGTCCCGCGCGGAAATCCACCAACCCCACGGGCGCCAACGGGGGCGCCGCGAATGGAGACCCTGCAAACGGAGGTCCAGCCAACGGGGGCCCAGCCAACGGGGGCCCGGCAAACGGGGCCTCCACCGCCGACGACGCCATCCAAATCGACTCCCACCTCGGCGGGCCCGAGCAGCGCACGCTTGCCGAGGACGTACTGGATGGGCTGACGCGACCCTTCAAGGAACTGCCCCCCAAGCACTTCTACGACGCCCGCGGCGCCGAGCTGTTCGACCAGATCTGCGAGCTGCCCGAGTACTACCCGACCCGCACCGAGCGCGGGATCCTCGACGCCACCGCCGTGGAGATCGCCAGCCTCACCGGCGCCGTCGAGCTGGTCGAGCTGGGCTCCGGCACCGCCGCCAAGACGCGCGTACTGCTTGACGCCCTGCACCGCGCCGGCACGCTCGCACGCTACGTGCCGGTGGACGTCACCGAGAGCATGGTGCGCGACTGCGCGGATGAGCTCACGTTGGAGTACCCCGGCCTGCGCGTGCACGGGGTGATCGGCGACTTCGAGCGTCACCTCGACCGCGTGCCCCCCGCCGACGGCCCCCGCCTCGTGGTGTTCCTTGGCGGCACCATCGGCAACTTCCCCCCCGGCAGCCGCCGCCGCTTCCTGCGCCAGATCGCCGGGCTGCTCGGGCCGCGCGACCACCTGCTGATGGGCACCGACCTGGTCAAGGACGCCGGCGTGCTGGAGGCGGCCTACGACGACCAACAGGGGGTCACCGCCGAGTTCAACCGCAACGTCCTGCACGTCCTCAACCGCGAGCTCGACGCCGACTTCGACCCCGGCGACTTCGACCACGTAGCACTCTTCGACGACCGCCACGAGTGGGTCGAGATGCGCCTGCGCGCGCGGCGCGACCACACCGTCACCGTCTCCGCGCTCGAGCTCGACGTGCACTTCGACGCCGGCGAGGAGATGCGCACCGAGATCAGCGCCAAGTTCACCCGCCCGCGCCTGGAGGGAGATCTCGACGCGGCCGGTTTGCAGCTCGTGCGGTGGCTGACCGATCCAGAGGACCTATTCGCGTTGACGCTGTCGAGGCCCAGCCGGTGATGTAGGCTCCCGCCGCATAATGCAGATCGAGGGCAGCTCAGCGATCGTTGTCGGCGGGGCCTCCGGGCTCGGCGCGGCAACCGTACGCCGCCTGCACGCCGCCGGTGCCATCGTGACCATCGCCGACGTCAACGCCGAGAAGGGCGAGGCGCTCGCCTCCGAGCTGGGCTTGGAGTTCGTCGCCTGCGACGTGCGCGAGGAGGCGCAGGTGCAGACCGCCGTGGAGCGCGCCGCCACAGTGGGGGGTGCCGCCGCAATGGGGGGTGCCGCCGGCGAGGGTGCCACCCCGACTGGCGGAGGGCTGCGCATCGCGGTTTGCTGCGCCGGCACCGGCTGGGCGCAGAAGATCGCCGGCTCCAAGGGCCCGCACCCGTTGATGCCCTTCGAGACGATCCTTCAGATCAACCTGGTTGGCACCTTCAATGTGCTGCGTCTCGCCGCCGCCGCGATGATCTCCAACGAGCCGCTCGGGGACGACGGCGAGCGCGGCGTGTGCGTCAACACCGCGTCGATCGCCGCCTACGACGGGCAGGTCGGCCAGATCGCCTACGCGGCCTCCAAGGGCGCCGTCGTCGGCATGACGCTCCCCGCCGCTCGCGACCTCGCCCAGTACGGGATCCGCGTCTGCACGATCGCCCCCGGCCTGTTCGACACCCCGCTGCTCGCCGCGCTGCCCGAGGAGGCCCGCCAGAAACTAGGCGCAGGCATCCCCTACCCGCAGCGCCTCGGCCGGCCCGAGGAGTACGCCCACCTCGCCTGCCACATCGTCGAGAACGTGATGCTCAACGGCGAGGTCATCCGCCTCGACGGCGCGTTGCGGATGCCCCCGCGGTAGGATTTCTGAAGACATTCGTCTGATCTATCGGGGCATAGTTGGTAGAATTAGGCTATGAGCACTCCAGCGAAGACCCCTCTGCTCTCGGTCGGCCATGAGGCTGAGTGGGCCGTGATCAACCGCGAAGAGGCTGAGCAGCTACGCGCCAGTAATATGGCGCTGACTCCCGCCCAACGAATCGAACAGGGCCAGAAACTCTCACAGCAGGCAGTTTCGCTTCTCGCCTCCTCAATACGTGCTGGCCATGCCCCAAGGCGAACCTACTGGTCCTGACCTGAGTGGCGTCGTCGCCGACGCCAATGCAGTCGGACTCGAATATGTCGTGATCGGTGGATTCAGTGTGATCTACCACGGTCATGTACGCGCGACCAAGGATAGTGATCTGCTCGTGCCCGATGGCCCTGACGCCAACGCCGCTGTACTGCGCTTCCTCGAGCGCGCCGACGGCAAGCGACTGCGCGATGACAAGGTTCTTACGCTCCAAGACGTGGCTGCCGTGGAGAGTCTGCGCATCAACAGTCGCCACGGCATCATCGACATCATGCGCGGTGGACTTCCACCACTGGACTACGACACTGTCGCCCAATCCGCCGCGCACCTCGAAGTGAGTGGTCAACAGGCGCGCGTCGCCGGTCTGCCCAGCATCGTCGGCTTCAAGCGCCTCGCGGGCCGACCGCAGGATCGCACGGACCTTGCCGAGCTCGAAGCTATCTACGGCACGCTCCCGATCGAGCCGATTCCCGGGCTCGACACCTGAGCCTCAGCATGGGGGGAGCACGCTCCCCCCATGGGCCCCCACAACAGCAACCTCAGCTGAGGCGCTCCACCAGCATCGCCATCCCCATCCCGCCAGCGACGCACATCGACTCGATGCCGTAGGTGCCGTCGAGCGTCTGGAGGTCGTTGATCAGCGTGGTCATGATCCGGGCGCCGGTCATGCCGAAGGGGTGGCCGAGCGCGATCGCCCCGCCGAAGGGGTTGAGCTTCTCGTCGTCGATGCCCAGCTCCTCTTTGCAGGGGATGATCTGCGCGGCGAACGCCTCGTTGATCTCGACCACGTCGATGTCGCTCATCGACATGCCCGTGTTCTTCAACAGTTGCTGGATCGCGGGGATCGGGCCGAGGCCCATCACCTCGGGGCGGATCGCCACCACCGTGGAGGCGAGGATCTTCACTTTCGGCTTGCACCCCAGCTCCCGCGCGCGCTCCTCGGAGGTGACCAGCAGCGCGGCCGCGCCGTCGTTGAGCGGACAGGCGTTGCCCGCCGTCACCGTACCGTCCGGCTTAAACGCCGGCTTCAGCGACGCCAGCTTCTCGAGCGTCGTGCCGGGGCGCGGGCCGTCGTCCTTGGAGACCACCTGCTCGGGGATCTCGATCTCGTTGCCTTCGCGATCGGTGTCTTTGTGCGCCGGCGCCGTCACCGGGACGATTTCCACGTCGTAGTGGCCCGACTCCTGCGCCGCCACCGCGCGGTTCTGGGAAATCACCGCCCACTCGTCCTGCGCCTCGCGGCTGACTTTCTTTTCCTCCGCCACGTTCTCCGCCGTCAGGCCCATCGGGATGTAGACGTTGTACAGCGACCCCTCCGACCCGTTCAGCTTCGGGTGGAATTCGAACTCGCCCCCCTGCGTGGCGCGCGACACCGCCTCCACGCCACAGGCGATGTAGGTGTCGCCCTCGCCCGCCTTGATCGCGTGGAACGCCATCCGCGTGGTCTGCAGCGAGGAAGCACAGAAGCGGTTGACCGTCGTGCCGGGCACGTGGAAGTCGATGCCCGCCAGTAGCGACGCGTTGCGCCCGATGTTGTAGCCCGACTCGCCCTCGGCAAAGCCGCACCCCATCATCACGTCCACGATCGAGCTCGACTGCAGCTGCGGGTTGCGCTCCAGGATCGCTTTCAGCGGCACCGCCGCCAGATCGTCGGCGCGCACCGATTTGAGCGATCCCTTCACCGCCCGCCCGATCGGCGTGCGTATGGCGTCAACGATTACGGCGTCAGGCATGCGAAGCTCTCCTTGGTCGTTGGTCTCCCGGCGACGCGGCACCCGCTCGCCTCCCCCATCGCGCACCCTACCACTTCACAAAATGAAGGGTTGGGGCCCGAAAAATAACATTGACCCACAGGCCTCCCCTGTTCCAACGAGTTCCCCGGGGCCCAAAGAGAGCTCCCAGCGGGATCATCAGTCTCACAGGTCAGGGCAGGGATCATCAGTCTCAGAAGGTCCACGCCCCGCGTGCGGGGATTGGCTTCAGAGGTCCAGGCGCGACACTCCAAGCTCGTCGAAACCGACGTGGTGGGCAAGCTCGTGGCGCACCGTTCTCACGACCTGTTCGCGCAGCAGCTCGGGGTCGTGGCCGAAGTCGCGTCGCAAGGTGTCCCTGAAGATCACGATGCGATCATGGGCGGGAGCCCCGAGCATCCTGTCCTTCATCTGGTCGCCCTGGTAGAGGCCGTACGCACCCGCCGCGCGGCCCTTGTCGGAGATCACGACCGCCACGTGGCGTAGCGCGTTGCGAAGCAGGTCGGGCAGCTCGTCGAGCGCGTCGCGCACCAGCTCCTCGAAGTCCTCGTCGTTGAGCGGGTCGAGCGCCATGAACTCCGCTTCGTCGGGATCCACCGCCAACCCTTCGCGGCCGAGGTCCTCCGCGCGGCGCACGATCTTTTCGAACTCCTCCTCGGACTCCGGGTCATGCCATCCCGCCATGCGCACCGCCACGAACGCGATCGCGGTGCTCAGCAGCGCCACCGCCGCAATCCCGAGGATCAGATCCTCCACGACCCGCACCGCGCCCACCGTGCTGAAGCCCTCGCCCACCACGATCACCACCAGGCCCAGCGACAGCGCGATCAGCGCCGCCAGCCCGATCTTCCTCAGCGGGTCGTATGCTCCGGGAGGCTTGGGTGTGCGCATCGTAGTTATTTGGGCCCGCCCGCCCCCGCCCCGCCCCGTCCACCCTTACTTGAGCGTACGGGCAATGACGAGCCGCTGGATCTCGTTGGTGCCCTCGTAGATCTGAGTGATCTTTGCGTCCCGCATCATGCGCTCCACCGGATACTCCTTCACGTAACCGTACCCCCCCAACACCTGCACCGCCTCGACCGTCACCGCCATCGCGGTGTCCGAGCAGAACACCTTCGCCATCGAGGAGTACTTCGCACGCTGCGGATCGCCGCGATCGGCCATCGCGCAGGCCTTGTACAGCAGCTCCCGCGCTGCGGCCGTGCGTGTTTCCATATCGGCCAGCTTGAAACCGATTCCCTGGAAGTCGATGATCGGCTGGCCGAACTGCACGCGCTCACGGGCGTAGGCAACCGCGTAGTCGGTGGCCCCCTGCGCAATCCCCACCGCCTGCGCCGCCGCCCCCAAGCGGGTGCGCTCGAGCGTCCCCAACGCCACCCTCATACCCCGGCCGACCTCGCCAATCACGTTCTCCTGAGGCACCCGCACGTCCTCGAAGATCGGCTGACCCGTCGGCGAGGCGCGGATCCCCAGCTTGTGCTCGAGCTTGCCGACGCTGAATCCCGGGCGGTCGGCCTCAACGACGAACGCCGTGATCCGCCGGCTCTCGCGGTCGGTGACGGCGAAACAGATGTAGAAATCCGCCACACCGAGATTGGAGATCCAGTTCTTGGTGCCGTTGATCACCCACTCGCCGCCATCTTTCACCGCCATCGTTTTCATCCCCGCGGGATCCGAACCGGCCTCGGGCTCGGAGAGCGCGAACGCCGGCGACCACTCTCCGCTCGCGCACTTCGGCAGGAAGCGCTCCTTCAGCTCATCGCTGCCAAACAGCTGGATCGGCAGCGTCCCCAGCTCCTGCACCATCAGGATCAGCGCGCACGCCGCGTCCACCTTGGCGATCTCCTCGACCGCCATGTTCAGCATCAGCGTGCCGGTGCCGGTGCCTCCGTACTCGATTCCGAACGGCAACCCAAGGATGTCCTGCTCGGCCAGGATCTTGCGGACGTCCCACGGGTACTCCGCCTGCTCGTCGATCTCGGCCGAGCGCGGCGCGATCTTCTCCTGCGCGATCTGGGCGATCGTGGCACAGAAGTCGAGGTGCTCCTGAGGGATGGTGTAGACGTCACCGATTGCCTCCATAGTCCTGATGCTACTAGCCGCTACGCTCCGTCGATGGCCGCGGGCGACGAGTCCTCCGAGATCCCTGTCGAGCCCACCCAGGTCGCCGAGTGGCTGGCCGCGGATCCCGACCTGCAACTGGTGGACGTACGCGAGGATTACGAGCGCCAGGCCGGCCACATCGAGAGTAGCCGTCACGTCGAGCTCAACCAGCTCACCTCACAGGCGGCCACGATCGCGGCCGACCGGCCCGTCGTCTTTTACTGCCGTGTCGGAGCCCGCTCGCTGATGGCCGCCCAGGCGTTCCGCGCCTCCGGCTTCCAAGCCCACTCGATGAGCGGCGGCCTCGTGCGCTGGGCGCAGGAGGGCAGGCCGCTCGTGCCCGAGGGCGGCAGCGTCGCCAACCACTGACCACCCACCCCAGCCGCTACCGCCCACTCAACCACGCGCACCTCCAAGCCAATTCCAGCACCACCACCACGACCACCAAGGAGACCGAACATGGAGGCATCCGAATACCCCAACGTGACCGTCGGCGAGGGCTACGCCGTGGGCGACCTCGACGCGCTGGGCGAGGGCCACGGCTTTCGCAAGGTGCGCAAGGGCCTCGGTGTGACCGCGTTCGGCGTCAACGCGATCGTGATGCCCGCCGGCTACCAGACCGGGCGCCACTATCACGACACCCAAGAGGAGCTGTACTTCGTGCACCGCGGCACGATCGAGATGGAGTTCGGCGACGGCACCGTGCACCGTCTCGCCGAGGGCGGCTTCGCGCGCGTTGACGCCCCCACCGTGCGCCGCGTACGCAACGTCGGCGAGGGCGATGCCATCTACCTGTGCGCGGGCGGCAAGGACGGCTACGTCGGGCGCGACGGGCACGCCCCAGAGGGCGACGAGCGCATCAGCGCGGTCGGTGGACCCCCCGGTGCTGCCGGAGCGGGCCCGATCGACGGGAACTGATCAGTCCAGCAGCCCCTGGACGTAGCGTTGGTGCTGCTGCCCCAGCGTCGTCTTGGTGGGTCGGATGCCGAGCGCGTTGTCCAATCCGGTGGCAAGCGGCATCCACGTGAGCAACAGGTAGGCCCCGAACACCAGAACCGTGGTGCGCAGTGCCCGCGAGCGCGACAGCGCCGCCAGCGGCAGCACCCACAGCACGTACCACGGGAGCACCCAGGTCAACGTCAGCAGCAGCGCCATCGTCGCCCAGCCGGACGCCGTCAACGCGTCCCGCCGGCGCCATGCAAGCACGCTACAGCCGAGCACCACCAGCACGAGCACCACGCTGAGCAGGCCGTGCATCGTTTCCGTCACCCCGCCCTGACCCAGCACGAGGCCGAGCAGGTTGGGCAGACCCATCGGGATCACCAGGCGGCCCTGCGCGCCGAGGTCGGGGAGGTGCATCCCGAATGCCACCACCGTGCACGTCCCCAGCACGATTGCTCCCGCGAGCAACCCCAACACCACCTGTACCAGCCGGCGTGGAGCCCTGAACAGTCCCGCCAGGATCACCGGGAGGAGGATCGCCGCCGAAGCCTTCAGCGCGATCGCCGCCGCCAGCGACACTCCCGCCGCCAGTTCTGGCGCCGCCAGCGGCAGGAGCCACGCGCGAACCCGCGCCCACTGCACACGGTGTGCGGGCGGGAAGGTCTCGGCGCCGTCGATCCCGGCGGCCAGCGCAGCCAAAGGGTCTCCGGACGCACCCGCGGTGGAGGCAGGTACGGACAAGGTCTGCGTGGATTGGATCTCCGGGGAGATCCCCGGCGCACGCGCGCGCAGCAGCAGGTAGAAGGCGAGCGTGATGCAGAACATCATGAAGAAGTCGTTGTGGTCGCCCCCCAGACCCCACACGAGGATCAGCGGGTTGAGGCCCACCAGCACGATCGCCACCAGCGGGTCACGGCCGAGCAGGCGCGCGCACCGCCACACCAGCAGGATCGTGGCCAGGCTGAGCACCATCAGCAGGGCCTTGAAGGTCCACAGCGAGCCCGCCAGCCCGAGCGGCACCACCGCGTAGGTGATCAGCGTGAAGAGGGGACCGTAGGGAGTCAGCAGCTGATGCCAGTTGCTGAGCGAGTAGCTGGGGTCGCCGTGGGGTCCGAGCGCGGGGATCGTGGTGTAGGGGTCGAGGCCATGCAACATCCCCATGCGCCCGTAGTTGATGTAGTTGAACACGTCCGTCAGCGACAGCGGCGGCGAGAGCAGCAGAATCGCGTGGACCCCGACAATCGTCGCGATCGCCCAGCGCGCACGCAGCAGCGGCACATACCGGAGGCCCACCACGTAGGCCACGTACATCGTCACCAGCGCTCCCGTCAGCAGCGCCTTGGTTGTCCGCGGGCTGCGCGTAAACCACGGACACAAACCGCCCAGCGGGCCGGCCAACCAGTGGGGGAAGAAGCCGTAGTGGGAGGGCGAGGAGAGAATGCTCGGGCGGCCGGCAGCGGCGAGCACGATCAGCAAGACGCATAGACCGATCCAGATCAGCACCGACGCGCCGATCGCCGTCTCCCTGCGTGTGGGCTCCCGCATGCAGGCGCGCTCGCTCTTGGAGGCGCTCGCCTTCCTCGAGGACGTGCCCCTGCGCGCGACGTCGGCGGGGTCGTCGAGCAGCGAGTCCCGCAGGGGAAATGTGGTTGCGTCGGTCGACATACCAGAGGGGGCCCGGTGACGACCGGACCCCCCAAGGTTACTGCTCTATGTCGATGGTCTGACGATCCTCGACTTGCGAACTACACCCACTCGGGGCGTGGCCCGCAAGCGATCGCAGACCGACGGCGTGGCGACTACGATCGCCTAGATCGACTGGACGTTGACGGCCTTCGGCCCCTTGTCGCCCTGCTCCGGGTCGTAGGACACCTTGGAGCCCTCCTGAAGCGAGCGGTAACCCTCGCCGTTGATTCCGGTGTGGTGGACGAACAGATCCTTGTCCCCGTCATCCGGGGTGATAAACCCGAATCCCTTGTCGTCGCTAAACCACTTCACTGTGCCAGTAGGCATGTGACATCCTCCACGATTCGTGCGTGCTGCTGCGCGGAGGATGCTGCGAAGAGCTTCGACCTGCGAGAGCTTGCACTGCTTTATGCCGGTTCTTTGCCCGGCCCAACGAGCACGACGGTAGCAGGTAGCGCAGCAGATGTGTTCTCGAAATGTTGACGCGGCTAGGGTTGGTCGATGAGGCCCGACCCCAGCGCCCCCACCCCAGCGGTGCTCACGTCGTTGATCGGCGAGGTTGCGGGACAGCACCTGAGCGCCGCGCAGGCCGTCGAGCGCCTACGACTGTGGGACCCGAACACGCCCCCCCGGCCCGTGGAGGAGCGCCCGCGCGTGTTCCTCAATATGGCATCCACCACCGACGGGCGCGCCACCTTGAATGGACGCTCGGGACCGATCGGCAACCGCGCCGACCGGGAGTTCTTCCACGCGCTGCGCGGCGCCGTCGACGCGGTGCTGTTCGGTGCCGGCACCGCGCGCGCCGAGCACTACCGCCGGCTGGTGCGAGACGAGGCGCAGCGGCAGCTGCGGCTGGAGCGGGGGTTGGCGGCGGAACCGCTCGCCTGCATCGTCTCCGCCAGCCTCGCACTCGACCCCGAGAGCGTCCCGCTGCTCGCCGACCCCGCCGCGCGGGTTGTGATCGTCACGTCGTCACCGACGGGCGAACTGCCTGGGGCCCCAGAACCGGTCGCTCCGCGGGACACACCAGCAGAACAAGCCGCTCCGGTCGAGTACGTGCGCGCGGGCCGCGAGGGGCAGCTCGATCTGCGGGCCGCGCTCGCCGAGCTGCACACCCGGTGGGGGGTGCAGACCGTGATGTGCGAGGGCGGCCCCCACCTGAATGGCGCCCTGCTCGCCGCCGGGCTGGTGGACGATCTATTCCTCTCACTCGCCCCCAAGCTCGGAGGAGGCGCCGACCCACAGACGTCGTTGCGGATCGTGAGCGGGCCGGAGCTGTCCCCGCCGGTCCAGCTGGAGCTGCGCGAGGCGCTCGAGAGCGAAGGGTGTCTGCTGCTGCACTACGGCGTAGGGGGCGGCGGGGCGCGGTAGCCGGCGACACTCGCCTGTTTCTCGGCGTGCTTCTCTGCCGGCTTCTCTGCCGACGTGGCACGGTAGCCGGCAACACTTGCCTGCTTCTCGGCCGGCGTTTCAGATGCGTCTGCTGCCGGCTCCTGCGGGTTGCCGCGCACCCCCGCGGCTCGTGAGCGCCGCGCGCCGATGCGGCCCCGACCGGTGTGAAGCGCCACGTTGAGCACCACGCTGTTGGGCACCAGCACCGAGCCCTCGTCGGTGGCGAACGTGGTGTAGAGCAGCCCGAGCGAGCTGACGACCCCCTCCAGCTGGCCCGCGAGCGGACCGCCCTGCAGGCGCACGTGATCCCCCACGCGGAAGGGGGCGGCGCTGAGCAGCACGGTGCCGGCGATCAGGTTGCCGAGCGTCTGCTGGGCGGCGAGGCCGAGGATCACAGCGGTAAACGCCCCGCCGAGCGCCAGCGTGCGTTCTTCGACGCCCGCGACCCTCAACCCGACGATCAGCGCAACCACGATCGTCACCAGCCGGATCAGGAAGCCGACCGTTCCCGCGGTGGCGGGGTCCATCCGCCGAAAGAGCGCCGGGGCGAAGGCACGGCCGGCGTCGCGCGCCACCCCCCAGCCGAGGATCAGCAGCACGATCACGGTGGCGATCTGCACTGCGCTGTCGGCCCCCGGCGTCTTTGCCCTGGTGACGCCGAATAGGGAAGCGCGATGGTTGTAGAGCACGACAACAACCACGAACAGCACCGCCAGCACGAGCCCCTCGACCCGTGCCCGTTTGAGCGCTTGTGGGCTGACCTGCTCCTCGAGCCCCACCTCGCGCCACGCCTGGCTGCGAGTCTCGAACATGCGTTGCGGGGTCTTCGGCAGTGGTGGGGTGCGCGGCATCAGCCCAATCAGCGTATCCCCGCCCGTATCCGCTCACGCCACAAACACGACCGTGCAGATCGTGCCAAAGGCGATGCAGTAGATCCCGAACGGGCTCAGCCGGTTGGTCTGGAAGAACCGCAGCAGGAACTTCACCGCCAGGAATGTGGTGAAAGCCGCGCAGAGGCCGGCGACGAGCGCGGGGCCGCGCACCCCGTCGCCCTGCGCACCGAGCAGTTCGGGCAGCTTCAGCGCGGCGGCGGCGAGGATCACGGGGGTGGCGAGCAGGAAGGAGTAGCGCGCCGCGTCCTCGTTGGAGAGCCCCGCGAGCAGGCTGCCTCCCATCGCGAAGCCGGAGCGCGAGATGCCGGGGATCAGCGCGGCGGCCTGCGAGGTGCCGATCGCGATCGCCTGGCGCCAGCTGAGCTTGGCGATGCGGGCGTCGCCGTCGCCGTCGCCGACGCCGACGTAATCGTCGGGGCGCGGGGGGCGTTTACGCAGCTGCTCAAAGAGCAACAGCGCGATCCCGTTGACGATCAGGAAGGCGGCGGCGATCGTCGCGGAGGCGAACAGTTTGCGCAGCGATTCCTGCAACGCCAGCCCAAGGATGCCGGCAGGCACCGTGCCCACGATCAGCAGCCAGCCAAGGCGCGCGTAGATGTCGTCCTCGCCGATTTTGCGCACCCGCAGCGAGCGCAGGATGCCACCGACGATCTTGATCCAGTCGCGCAGGAAGAACAGCAGCAGCGTGAGCGCCGTGGCGAAGTGCGTGGCGACGAGGAAGGTGAGGAAGAATTTGTCGTTCTGGTGGATGTTCCACCCGAACAGCCGCGGCAGCACCACCGCGTGGCCGAGGCTCGAGATCGGAAAGGGCTCGGCGATCCCCTGCGTGAGGCCGAGGACGATCGCTTGGAAGTAGGAGATCGGGTGGTGCACCCGCGAGAGCTTAAGGCGCGAAGCGGCGGGGCGCACACACCCCCAAAATTCGTGTTACCCTTGGTCACATGAAGATTGGTTGGGGCGTTAAAAAGAACAACGCACAACCCACCAGCCGTTAGCGGACGCGGGGCCAGCACGTGGCAGACGTCAGAGAAGTTTGGTACTGTACTAGAGTACTAGGACATTGTGGGAGGTACGGAGCGCGATGACTCGCAAAGGGACTGGAGCAGAGAGCCCCGACCCAATGACCCAACCCGCAATCACAACGAGGACTGCCTGCACACTCGTTGTGACTTTGACGATCTGCGCGGCGTTGGTAGCGCCCGTGCGGGTGAATGCCTCCGGCGCGGCGCGCATTGCAGCCGCGCCGGAAGCAACCTCCGCGACGCTTGCGCCCACGCTCTCCCCCAACCGGCCGGGCGCCAAGGGCGCGCTGACACTTGCGATCCAGTACACAGGCGGCGAAGACGGCGTACCCTCGCCGGTGCACCGCTTGGTACTGAGCCTCCCCGCCGGGCTGACGCTCGAAGTGCCGAGCCTGCGCAGCTGCAGCGCCGCTCGCCTGCGAGCGGATGGCCCCAAAGGCTGCCCACCGCAGTCGCTGGTTGGACGTGGACACGCGTTGGCGAAGGCGTTCGCGGGATCGAACGTGATCGAAGAGGAAGTCACGCTGTGGGCCTTCATCGGGCCCCCGCAGGGCAACAACCCAACGCTCGAGCTGCTAGGCGAAGGCACGACGCCGGTACCGGCGCAGGTGGTGATCACCGGCACCGTCGTCCCCGCTCACGCTCCCTACGGCGAACAGCTCGTGATCCCGATTCCCCCGATCCCCTCGCTGCCGTCGGTGTCGGAAACCTCGCTCGCCAGCCTGACGCTCACGATCGGCACCAGCGGGCCGCACCGCCCGCGCGGGGCCAACACGGTGCTGGTGCCCGCACCCTGTCCCACCGGCGGGTGGCCGTTTGCCGCGGCGTTCACCTACGCCGACGGCTCCAGCGCCAGCACCGTCGCCAAGGATCCATGCCCGGCGAAGATCAAGCGTCGCCCCCCGCACGCAAAAGCCGCATCGATCGTCTCCCTGCACGAGACCGGCAACCTGCGCCTCACCAGCAAACACGGCTTCACGCTCGACGAGCAGGGCTCGGCGACGGGTACTTTCAGCGGCACGATCCATGTGCGCTTGACGATCCTCTCAAGCAGCCGCGTACGGGCCGAAGTGAGCATCTCCCGCAGCGGCGGCTCGATTTCGGGGGAGGCGACCGCCACCTACCACCGCTCGAGCGCCAGCGCCAGCTTCTCCGGCTCGCTGTCGGTGAGCAGCGGCACCGGCCGCTACAGCCACGCGCACGGCTCGGGCCTCAGTTTCGGCGGCACGATCCAGAACTCCGACGACGCGATCGCCGTGCACCTCAGCGGCCCGATCTCGGCGTGACCGATGCTGGAGCTGCGCAACCTCGTCAAGCACTACCCCGCGATCGGCGGCGAGCCGGTGCGCGCGGTGGATGGGGTGTCGCTGCGCGTGGAGCCCGGCGAGATGGTGGCGCTGTACGGGCCGAGTGGGTCGGGCAAGACGACGCTGCTGCTGATGGTCGCCACGCTGCTGGCTCCCACCTCCGGCACGGTGCTGATCGGCCGGCGCGACATCTCCTCGCTGAGCGAGCGCGAAGCGTCGCACTTCCGGCTCACCGAACTGGGCTTCATCCGCCAGAACTTCGACCTACTGCCGGGCGTCAGCGCGATCGACAACGCGGTGCTGAAGCTGCTGAAGACCCATCGCTGGAGCGCGGCCCAGCGCGAGGTCGCGCCGCTGCTGGAACGGTTGGGGCTGGGCGAGCGGCTGCGCCACCGCGCCGAGACGCTCTCGATGGGTGAGCGCCAGCGCGTGATGATCGCCAGGGCGCTCTCGACCGAGCCCAGCCTGCTGCTCGCCGACGAGCCGACCGGCAGCCTCGACACCCAGCGCGGTAGCGAAGTGCTGGAGCTGCTGCGGGGGCTCTGCCACGAACGCGGCGTCGCTGTCGTGCTCGTCAGCCACGACCCGACGGCCGCCGAGTACGCCGACCGCGCGCTCACACTGCGCGACGGGCGGCTGCGCGAGCACGAAGCCGATCGGCCCGCCCTTGACGACGCATGCGCGCGTCCGGCGCTCGTCGGGGCGAACATCGCGGTCGGCGCGGGAGGGCCCGCGGGGAAAGGCGACGGCGAGCTTCTGTGAGGCCGGCGAACATCCTGCGCCTCTACCGCGTGCGCTTGCGAGCGCGCGCCGCGCAGGAGTGCCTGGCGGTGCTCGGGATCGCCGCCGGGGTGGCGCTGCTGTTCGCCTCGCAGGTGTCAAGCTCGTCCCTGCAGAGCTCGGTGGGGGAGCTCACGCACGGAATCGCCGGCGACGCGACGTTGCAGCTGCTGGCCCGCTCGCCACAGGGCTTCCCACAGAGCACGCTCGCGCGGGTGCGCGCGATCCCCGGCGTGCTCACCGCGGCGCCATTGCTGGAAGCCGACGCCAACGCGTCCGGGCCGCGGGGCAGCGAGTCGGTGGAGCTGGTGGGCGCCGACGCTAGCCTCCCCAAGCTCGGCGGCAGGCTGGTGCGCCACGCCGAACTGACGCCCTTCGGCGGGGTCGGCGCGATCGTGCTGCCCGCCCCACTCGCGCGCGCGATCGGGGTGACGCGGTTCGGTCAGGAAGCGACCTTCCAGCTCGCCGGCCACACCGCCACGGCGCCGCTGTACGAGCAGTTGCACGCCCACCAGATCGGCGCGCTCATCGGGACCCCTGTCGCGCTGGCGCCGCTCACCTTCGCGCAGCAGCTTGCCGGCGTGGGGGCGCACGTGAGCCGCATCCTCGTGCAGCCCTCGCCCGGTGCGCAAGCGCGCGTGCGCACGGCGCTTCAGCGGATCGCCGCCGGCCGGCTGAACGTCGAGCCGATCGGCTACGACGAGACGCTGTTCGCGAAGGCCGCGGCGGCGAGCAACCAGTCCACGGCGCTGTTCGCGGCGATCAGCGCGCTCGTGGGGTTTCTGTTCGCGTTCAATGCGATGTTGCTGACAGTGCCGCAACGGCGGCGCCTGATCACCGACCTGCGCCGCGCCGGCTACACCCCGCGCACGGTCATCGCGGTGCTGATGCTCGACGCGCTGGTGCTGGGGGCGACCGCGTGCGTGCTAGGGCTGGCGCTCGGCGACGAGCTCTCGATCCATCTGTTCCACTCGAACCCCGCATTTCTCTCGCTGGCGTTTGCGCTCGGCAGCGCGCGCGAAGTGAGCTGGCAGAGCATCGCGCTCGCCGTGGGCGGGGGAATGACGGCGGCGATCGTGGCGGTGATGAGCCCATTGCGCGACATTTTTTCGAAGGATCCGCTGGCGGCAATTGCCGATCCCGCCGGCGCCTCGGGCACAGCGCGCGCCGGCTTCGAGCGGACCTCCCTGCTGCCCCTTGCCGGCCTGGCGTGCCTCGCCGGAGCCACTGCGATCCTGCTGGCCGCACCCGACGCGGCGCTGCCGGGGATGGTGCTGCTGTTCGGGGCGCTGCTGCTGGAGCTGCCGCTCGCGCTCAGCGCCGCGCTCGCGCTGGTGAAGCGGCTGGCGGGCAGGATCACGAGCCCCGTGGCGCACGTCGCGACGATGGAGCTGCGCGCGGCCCGCGCGCGGGCGCTGGCGATCGCGGCGACCGGCGCCGTGGCGGTGTTCGGCAGCGTCGCGATCCAGGGCGCGCACGGCGACCTGCTGGCGGGCCTCGAAGGGGCGGCGCGCGACATGAACGCATTCACCGACGTGTGGGTGGCGCCGGCTGGCTCATACAACCTGCTGCAGACCGCGCCGTTCGACCCGACGCTGCGCCCACGCCTGCAGCGCCTGCCGGGGGTGCGCGCGGTGGGTCTCTATCGCAGCGGACTGCTCGACTACGGCGAGCGCCGCGTGCTGGTGATCGCCCCGCCACGCACGGCCGTGCCGCTGGTGCCCGCCGACCAGATCGTCCAGGGCGACCCGCGGCAGGCGGCCGCGCTTGTGCGTGCCGGCGGCTGGGTGGTGCTGTCGCGCGCGCTCGCCGAAGAACACCACCTGCGCATCGGCGAGGCGTTCACACTGCCCAGCCCCGATCCGCGGACGTTCCGCGTCGCGGCGCTCTCGACCAACCTCAGCTGGGAGCCGGGCGCGATCGTGATGAACGCCTCCGACTACGCCCGCGCGTGGGGCAGCGCGGATGCGACCGCCTACGCCATCACGCTCGATCCTGGCATCACGCCTGACCAGGGTGCCCGCGAGATCCAACGCGCGCTGGGGCCGCCCTCCCGATCGGGGCTGGCGGTGCAGACGGCCGCGCAGCACGCCGCCAAGCAGAGCGCGCTCAGCCGCCAGGCGCTCGGCCGCCTCACCCAGATCGCCGCGTTGATCCCGCTCGCCGCGGTGCTGGCGATGGCGGCGGCGATGGGCGCGCTGGTGTGGCAGCGCCGCCCGCGCCTGGCGAAGCTCAAGCTCGAGGGGCTGGCGCGTGCCGAACTGTGGCGCACGATCCTGCTGGAGAGTCTGCTGCTGGTGGGAGTGGGCTGCTTGACGGGGGCGATCTTCGGCCTCTACGGCCAGCAGCTGGCCGACCGCGCGCTCGCCGACGCGATCAACTTCCCCGTGGTGCACTCGGTGACGGCGCTGGCGGGTCTCGAGAGCCTTGCCCTGGTGAGCGCCACGGCGCTCGCGATCCTCGCCCTACCCGGCTACATCGCCGCCTGTGTGCCGGCGGCGATGGCGCTGCAGGACTGACGTGTTGACACCCGAGCAGCTGACGGTTGGTGTGGTCGCGGAGACCGGCAAACGCCCGTACAAGCAGGTGGCGCGCGCGGAGACCCAGCAGCGCACCCGCGACGCGCTGCTGGACGCCGCGATCGAGGAGTTCACGCAGGGCAGCTGGGAGAAGGTGTCGCTGCAGGAGCTGGCAAGCCGGGCGAAGGTCACCAAGCAGACGCTGCTGCGCCACTTCGGCTCCAAGGACGGGCTGCTGATGCAGGCGATGGCAAGCAGCGCCGCCGAGACGCTCAAGCAGCGCTGGAGCGCCCGGCCCGGCGACGTCGAAGGCGCCGTGGAGAACGTGCTCGACCACTACGAAGCGTGGGGCGAGCGCTCGCTGCGCATCGGCGCGTGGCTGGAGGGCGGCAATCCCGAGCTCGTGCGCCTCTCGCGGATGGCACGCCTGATGCACTACAACTGGATCGAGTACGCGTTTGGCCCGCAGCTGGAGCACCGCGATGGAGACGACTACGAGCGCTGTCGGGCGGCACTGATCGTGCTGTGCGACGTGCACACGTGGTGGCTGCTCTCGCACGACCTGGGGTTCGAGCGCGCCGCGGTGCGCTCGACGCTCACCACCGCGATCGAGCGTCTGCTCGCGCGGGAGGAGTCTTGAGGATGCGGGAAGAACCGTGAGGATCCTCGTCTACACCTCCCCCGCGCGCGGGCACCTCTACCCGGTCGTGCCGATCGTGCAGGAGCTGCAGCGACGCGGCCACCAGCTCGCGTTGCGCACGCTTGCCTCCCAGGTCGAGTCGGTGCGCGTGCTCGGCATCGACGCCGCGCCGATCGCCCAGCGGGTCGAAGCGGTGGAGCTCGACGACTACAGGGCACGCTCGGTGCCGGGGAAGGGCAGGCGCGCGCTGGCGACGTTCCTCGCCCGGGCCGAGCGCGAGGCGCCCGACCTCGCACGGGCGATCGACGCTCACGATCCCGAGCTGCTTGTGATCGACGTCAACTGCTGGGGGGCGGCGACGGTCGCCGAGGCATCGGGTCGCCCCTGGGCCATGTACTGCCCATTCCTGCTGATGCTCCCCTCCCGCGACGCCCCCGCCTATGGGCCTGGCCTGGCACCCCCGGGCGGTCCGCTCGGCCGCATGCGCGACAGGGTGCTGCGCCGTATCTGGGACCCCAGCATCGACCGCATGGTGGTACCGCCGCTGAACGCCCTGCGCGCGCGGCATGCGCTTGGCAAGCTCAACCACTTCACCGACCTGCTGCGAGCACCCCCCGTGCTGCTGTCGCTCACCGCCGAGGGCTTCGAGTACCCGCGCCGCGACTGGCCGGAGAACGTGCGCCTGGTGGGGCCGATTAATTGGGACCCACCCAGCTCACCTCCACCATTCCCCCACCCGAACTCTGCTTCGCTCTCTCCTGCGCGCACGGGCGCACCCTCCCCGTCCCTCTGCTCCCCGCCGCAACCCCCGTGGCTGGAGCAGCTGCAAGACCCGCTCGTGCTGGTCACCTGCTCGACCGAGCTGCAGCACGACAAACGGTTGGTACGCGTCGCGCTGGAGGCGTTGCCCCCCGAGGGTATATCGGTGCTCGCCACCACCGCGGCGCACGACCCCGCCGAGTTCGCGCCGCCCCCCGGCAGCAGGGTCGAGCGCTTCGTCCCCCACGCGATTGTCCTGGAGCGAGCGGCGTGCGTGATCTGCCATGGCGGTATGGGCATCACGCAGAAGGCGCTGGCGGCCGAGGTGCCGGTGGTGGTGGTGCCGTTCGGACGCGACCAGCTCGAGACCGCCCGCCGCGTCGAGGTGGCCGAAGCCGGCGTGCGTCTCTCGCCCAAGCGTGCGACCCCCGAGCGCCTGGCCAACGCGGTCCGCACGGCGATGGAGCGCCGCGCGGGCGCACAGCGGGTGAGCCGGGCTTACGCGGCTGCAGGAGGCGCCACGGCGGCGGCGGACGCGATCGAGGCACTCGGGCGCAGCTGAGCCGCCCGTCGCGCCAACCGAACCTACGCATCCCTCGATACGTTCACCAACTGTTTACAAGCTGATTCCCGGCTCGTTACAAAAACCCGCAATTTGCGGGCGAATCTTGTTGATATGAGCCGTGCCGACCTGCACTGCCACTCCAGCGCCTCCGAGGTTTCGCGGCTGGGGGTTCAGCGGGCGATGGGGCTGCCCGAGTGCGCCACGCCCCCGGAGGAGGTATACGCGCTGGCGAAGCGGCGCGGGATGGACTTCGTGACGATCACCGACCACGACACGATCGACGGGGTGTTGACGATCGCCGACCGGCCCGACGTGTTCGTCTCCGAGGAGCTGACCGCCCACTTCCGCGGCGAGCGCCAAGCGGTGCACGTGCTCTGCTACGGGATCACGCCTGCCGATCACGAATGGCTGCAGCGTCACAACCACGACGTGGAGGTGTGCGCCGAATACATGCACCAGCACGAGATCGTGTGTGCGCTGGCGCACCCCTACTACACGGTCGCCGCTCCGCTCTTACCCCGCCACCGCCGCCGGCTGGTGGAGCTGTTCGCGATCTGGGAGATACGCAACGGCGCTCGCGCGCGCGAGCTCAACCGCCCCGCGGCGATCTACATCGCCACACACGACGGGATCGGGATCGGGGGCAGCGACGACCACGCGGGGGTGGACATCGGCCGGACGTTCACCGAGACGCCGCCCGCCGACTCGCCCGCCGAGCTGGTTGACCATCTGCGCGCTGGGCGGACGCTTGCGCGCGGCGAGCAGGGCAGCGCCGCCAAGTGGGCACACGCCGCAATCGCGCTCGCCGCCCGCTCGCTCGGGGCCGGCGGGGATGGCGAGGTCAGCGGGCTTGGGGGAGTCGGGGTCGGCGGGGGCACCCGAGACGGTGGCGCGGATGAGCTTGGCGGTAATCGGCCTGCCACAGAACAGGGGCCCGACCCCCGCATGGTGATGCGCATGGCGGAGCGCCTGTTGCGTGAGGGCGACGCCCGCCACGGGGCCACCGGCAACGACCTCACGCCAGACGACGCCCGGCAGTTGCTGCGCGCCTGGCTGGCCGCGGTGGAGCTGCCCGAGGGCGAGCTGCTCGCGCACATGCAGGCGGAGGGCTTCACCCATTCCGATCTTTACCGCCGCGCGTGCCGCGTCCACGAGCGCAAGCTGGGCAGCGCCGTGGAATCGGTGGCGCACGCGATCGAGGCCGGCGGCAGTGTCGATCTCTCCGCCGCCGCCACCGCGGTGTTCGAGGGCTGCATCGCGGCGATCCCCTACGCGCCCGCCGCCGCCTTCCTCGGGGCAGAGAAGGCGAAGCTGGACTCGCGCGAAGGCGAGACCCCGCGAGTGGCGGTGATGGCTGACGGGATCGCCTCCACGCACGGGGTGTCGCGCACGATCGAGGAGCTTCGCGCGCGCGGCGTGCGGGGGTATGAGATCGAGGTGATCGGCACCGACCCGGGCGTCGACCGGCGGCTGTCGGCGGTGGCGGAGCTCGACGTGCCGCTGTACCCCGGCTTGCGGATCGGCGTGCCGGGGCTGCCCGCCGCCGTGGAGACCCTCGCCGAGGGCGCGTTCGACGCGATCCACGTCTGCTCGCCCGGGCCGGTCGGCATCGCCGGGGCGCTCGTCGCGCGCGGGCTGGGGATGCCGCTGATCGGCAGCTACCACACCGAGCTCACCGCGTACGCCGCGTTGCGCTCGGGCGATCCGTCCCTCGCACGGGCGATGGACCTCGCCGTGCGCACGCTGTACGGGGCGTGCGATCTGGTGCTCTCCCCCTCCCCCGCCTCCGATGAGACGCTTCAGCGGCTTGGGATTCCCGCGTCACGGATCGCCCGCTGGGATCGCGGCGTGGACTGCTCGCGCTTCGACCCGGCGTTGCGCGGCGAGCGCCCGCTGCCGGGCGAGCTCAACGTCCTCTACAGCGGGCGCATCACGCGCGAGAAGGGCGCCGACCTGCTCGCGGACGCCTTCCTCGACGCACACGAGCGCGACCCGCGGCTGCACCTTGTGCTGGCCGGTGGCGGCCCCGAGGAGGAGCGTCTGCGCGAGCGCCTCGGCGAGCGCGCCACCTTCCTCGGCTGGCAGGAGGGCGCGGAGCTGGCGAAGGTGTATGCGAGCGCGGACATCTTCCTGTTCCCGAGTGCCACCGACACCTTCGGGCAGGTGATCCTCGAGGCGCACGCCTCCGGCCTCCCGGTGGTGGCGGTCGCCGCCGGGGGGCCCGCGTCGCTGATCGAGCACCGCGTCAGCGGCCTGCTGTGCCAGCCCTCCGCCGATGCGCTGGCGGAGGGCGTGCTGGAACTGGCCGGCTCGCCGCTGCTGCGCGGACGGCTGGCGGCGGTGGCGCTCGCGGGGGTGCGCCGGCGCACTTGGGAGGGTGCGCTGGAGCGTCTCGCCGAGGGCTACCGCCGTGTGCTCGACGGGGCGCACCACAGCGGTCGCTTGCTCGACGGGGCGCCCCACGACGACCGTTCTTTGCTCGACGGGCCGCCCCACAGCGCGGCCGGCAGCCCGGGAGCGCGCCGTGCGGCCTGAGAGAAGATCGGAGAGCTCTATTGCGGAGAGACGATCCGGGCGCTCCCCCGTGGGGTGTGACGCCTTTAAAAATGCCCTAGAACACTTTACAAAATGAAGTGTTCTAGGCCAAAAAAGTAATGCACAACACCTCCACTCACCACCTTCATCCGCCCCGCGTTACCCGCCGCAGGCAGGCATCGATGGCTGACACGCTCGCCGTGGCGCTGCACGATGTCGAGCCGGCCACATTCGAGCGCTGCATGGAAATCCGGACCTGGCTCGATGAGCGCGGCGTGGATCGCTTGACGCTGCTGGTGATCCCCGCGCGCGACCTGCACCCCGTGGGCGAGCGCTCACCGGCGCTGGCCGACTGGCTGGCGGCCCGCCGCCGCCTCGGCGACGCGATCGCCCAGCACGGCTTCCAGCACGAGCAGCTGCGCCGCCCGAGCCTGCCCCGCCGCGTCTGGGCCCCGGCGCGAGCCCGCCGCGCGGCGGAGTTCGCCGGGCTCGACGATGAGGAGACGCGCCGCGCCGTGGAGGCCGGCTGGCGATTGATGAAGCTCGCGGGGATCGAGCCCCACGGCTTTGTGGCGCCCGCCTACGCCTACACCCCCGCACTGCGCCGCGCGGTGAGCGCCCGCTTCCGCTGGTGGGCTTCCCTGCTGAGCCTGCATGGCGTCGCCGAGCCCGCCGAGAGCCGGCCGGTCCCCGGCGATGGCATGCCTGCTCTCTCCAACAGCCTGCTGGCCCCAACCCGGGACCGACTCGTCCCCGTCCGGCGCAGGCTGATCCCCGCGTGGGGCCCACGCTCGATCCGCGCGGGCGCACTGCTGGCGGGAGACACGCTGCGCTTGGACATCTCCCCCGCGCACCTGGAGGGCTCCCATCAGCTGCGAGCGCTGGAGCGGACGCTCGCCCGCGTCGCCCGCCGCCGGGCGGCCGTCACCTACGACGAATTGGCGGGAGCACCGCTCCAGGCCGAGAACACCGAAGCTTCCAGTGAGCTGAGACCGCGCGTCGCGGCGTAGCCAAGCGGCGGGAGCCCGAAGAGGTTCTCGATCGTGCGCAGCAGCGAGAAGTCGTTGAACGGTTCCTGATCGAAGGTGGCGGGCTTGACGAAGGGCGAGATCAGCAGCGCCCCCACCTGGCCGCCGCCCGTGGGCGGAAGCTTGATCGAAGGCGTGCTCGCCGCGGGTGTCGTCACAGCCGGTGTCGTCGCGGCAGGCGTGGTTGTGGTGGGGGAGGAGGAGGGTGGGGCAGTTGTGGAGGGAGCGGTCGCGGCAGGTAGCCCCGCCCCCGCCGTCGCCGAGGCCGGTGTGGTGGGCGTGGTTGTCACAGCGTTGGTGGTGCCCGCCGGCAGCGTCGGCGGGCTCGGAGCCGCCGGAGCGGGGAACCGCGGCTGCATGCAGCAAGAGCTGGAGTCGGCGTACTCCCCGGTGGTGGGCGCCTGATCGGTGGTGATGATCAGCAGCCCGCCTTTGTGGTAGGCGGGGGAGGCGAGGATCTCGGGGACGACGCGGCGCAGGAACGTTTCGGCGGCGGGCAGCCCGTTCGGCGCGCCGGGCGCGCACGGGGTGGGGCGCCCGTCGTGGCAGAGGTCGGGCACGATGTAGGAGAGCGCGGGCGTGCGCTTGGCGCTCTTCAGATCGCCCGCCAGCCCTTCGATGCCGACGTCATCGTGGGTGCATGCGGGCGAGTGCAGCACGCCGTCGAAGTAGGTGAAGGGGTCACGGAAGGTGGCGAACGTATCCCCCTGCGGGGCCTGCGAGGTCGGGTCGGCGGCGCTGAATTCGGGGTGCCAGCAGGCGATGGCCTTTGGTGCGGCCTCAGCGGCCCCGCCTGCCCCAACGGACCCGCCAGCCCCAGAAGACCCGCCTGCCACCGGCTGGGCCGCGCCACCGGACACATCGCCAAGCCCTTCGGCATACACCTTCCAGTCGAGCCCCTTCGCGGCGAGCTGTTCGCCGACGGTCTGGGCTTCTTTGGGATAGATGCAGCCATCCCCCGTGTACTGCCCCTTGCTGTTGGCCTGCCCCGGGACGATGTCGGTGAAGGTGGGGCAGTCGGCGGCGGTCTGCGGGGTCGGCCCGAGCCCGCTGACCAGGGCGACCTCGTCGGCGAGCTCTTCGTGGGCGACGCCGTAGAAGCGCGCCAGCAGCTCGCCACGATGCTCGAGCGTGTGCGCGATGTAGGGCGCGGGTGATTCCGGCCCGAAGGTTTGGGCGTATGCCTGGTCGGCGAGCACGATCAGGAAGACGTGCTTCACCGGTGGCAGCTTCGGCGCTTCCCCGCCCGGCCCGGAGCCGGAGTCCTTGGAGCCGCCCTTCCCCGAATGCTTATGGCTTTCGCCCGACGACGAGCTCGATTCTTCCGAGGAGGACTTCGGTTCTTCGGAGGAGCTCGAAGGAGACGCTTCCGGCGTCGGGGTTTCTTCGGCCGCCGGCGGGGCGGCGGCGGCGGCGGCGGCGAGCGCGGTACTCGCAGCGGGGGCGGGCACCAACAGCGTGAGCGGCCCGCGGCGCAGCGCGTTCGGAGCGCCGGAAGGGTCGTGGGAGGCGGCAGCACCCGTGACCGTTCCGAAGCCGAGCATCGCCAGCGTCAGCACCGCGGCGGTGAGCGGACTTGGCAGCCCGCCCCGCGAGCGCCGTGCCGCGGCAGGGGGCGGCACCGATACCCGCGCGCCGGAATCCAGGCTCTCGAGGATCCGCTCCAGCGCCGGTGATCGCGGCCCATTGCGGGCACCGCAGCTCAGGCAGTAGCGCTGGTCGCCGGCCAGCGGCGAGCCGCACTCAGGGCAGCACGACGGTGGGCGCGTCGGCATTCTGCTCCTCGCTGGCCGGCTCGCTCGGCGAGGAGCCGTTGGCGGCGGCGCTCGGGACGCGCTCCATCAGCACCTTGCCGCACTGCCAGCAGTAGAGCGCGCCGCGGCCGTGCACCGCGCCGCAGTCCGAGCAGGTGCCTGTCTCGACGCGCTCGCGGAGACTGAGCACGCGCTCGAGCTCGCCGAGCTCAGCATCGCGCTCTTGGAGCTCCGCGGCACGGCGTACGAGCACGTCGAGGCGGAAGTGATCGCGAATCGCCATCTCGTAGGCGAGACCGCCGAGATCCCAGTGCAGCTCGGCAACCTGCGCGAGCAGCTCGTCGCGCCGCCGTTCCAGGCTGGCGCGTCCGTCGCCGGCGTCAGGGGGGCCGCCGGGCGCGGCGGGGGACTGTCCAGGAGCGGCCCCGTCGGGGCGCCCGAGCAGCGAGTCGAAGATGCCCATCAGCCCGTCGTCACCACGTTGGGGATGTTGCGCGTCTTCTGCTCGGCGCTTTCGCCGCTGTTGCTCGATTTGGTTTTGCTCGAGCCACCACCGCTATTCGAGGAGCTTCCTGAGGAAGAGGTCCCGGAGGACGATTTGGAAGTTGAGGAAGAAGAGGGTTTCGATGACGACGATGCACCTTTACCGCCGCTGCTGGTGCTCGATCCCGAGCCGCCGCCATTTTTGGTGCCAGAGGAGGAGGAGTTTTCCGTGGGTGTCGTGACACCCGGAGCGGCGCCGTTGCTCGTGCCCGGAGTCACGGCGCCGGGAGTGGCGACCGAGATCACCTGCGCTGGCGTGGTGGTGGTTTTGCCCGCGCCCGCGCGACCGATCAGCACGCCGACGCCCATCGCCAGCAGCAGCACCCCCACGCCGGCCACCGCGGTGGCGCCCGAGGAGCGTCCACCCCCCGCGGCACCCCCTCCTCCCGCGCGCCCGCCGGACAGAGCGGGACCGGAGACGGTGGCGGGCGTGAAGCGACTGAGAAATTGGCTGCGCGCCTGCACCTGGCGCGCCCCGCACTCCAGGCAGTAGCGCTGATCCTCGGCAAGCGAAGCGCCGCAGTAAGCGCAGGCTTTCATTATGCCCGCATCATACGGTTTCGCCCCGGCGGCAATTGGTGACGATTCGGTGAACACACATCCCAGAAAGGGGATGACGTGAAAGACTGGCCCCAACACCGCGCGGGTGTCATAACACGTTGTTCACAAATCTTTTACATGATCGGGTAGCCCCGATGCCCAGCTTTCTCGAGCCTCTCACGACTCCCAGCCCCGAATCTCCCTTTCCCGGCTCCCAGCCGGAGGATCAGGGCCCGCGGACGCAGACCTTCGGCAACCTCGAGCTGCGCCCCGACGAGATGCAGGCGCTGGTGGCGGGCGCGCGGGTGGGCCTCACCGTGCGCGAGTTCCAGGTGCTCGCCGCGCTGGCGGCCCGCGAGGATCGCGTGATGCGCCGCGCGGAGATCTACCGGCAGGTGTGGGGCGGGGAGATGAAGCACCGCGACCGCGCGGTGGACGTGTTCGTGCGCAAGGTGCGCACCAAGCTCGCCGTGACGGCGCCCAGCTGGACCTACATCCACACGCACTTCGGGATCGGCTACCGCTTTGCGGCCGAGCCGGTCTCCGGCGTGTCCGAGACCTCCGCGCTCGCACAGCCGCAGGCGGCACCCGCGCAGGTATGAGCGCCAAGGTCCAACCGCAACCCGCCCGCGGCGCGCGTGTTCACAGTGCCGAGCACGTCGGTGAGCGATAGCCGTGATCAACGCACATACATACGCGAGTTGAGAGGGGAGCGTGGCCCTGACATGAGGAGATCGATCAGCCGCCGGGCAGCTGCGATCGGGGTGCTGCTGGCAAGCGTCGCGCTGGCGTCGGCAGGCGTCGCGCTGGTGCTGCCGCTCTCCTCACAGGCGACTTCCCACCCCACCAAAACCCCCAAAACGCCAAAGCTCAAGCCCCCGCACGCCGCCACCGAGCGAGCGGCGCACGCGGGCGAAACCACCGTCGAGCTCGACGGCACGGTCAACCCTCACGGCATGGAAACCACCTGCTACTTCCAGTACGGCACCACCACCGCCTACGGCGCGCAGACGCCCACCGCCGTGGCGGGCAGCGGAACCACGGGGGTGAAGGTGAGCCAGGCGATCTCCGGGCTGCAGGGGGGCACGACCTACCACTTCCGCATCGTGGCAACCAGCTCGGCGGGCACCTCGGACGGTGTCGATCGCACCTTCGTCACCAAGCGGATTCCGCTGAAGTTCGTGATCGTGAAGGCGTCGGAGGCGAGCACGTTCGGGAGCCCGTTCTCGCTGACCGGCACCCTCTCCGGCGCCGGCGGGGCCGGCCACCAGGTAATGCTCCAGGCCAGCACGTTCCCCTACCTGACCGGCTTCGGCGACCTCGGCACACCGGTGAGCACCAACGCCGCCGGCGGCTTCACCCTCACCGCCCCCAACCTCACGCAGACGACCGAGCTGCGCGTGCGCACGCTCGACGCACCGCCCATCTACAGCCAGATCGTCAAAGTGAAGATCGCTGTGCTCGTCACGCTCGACGCGCGCCCGGCCGGGAGAACCGGCTATGCGCGCCTGTCGGGCACCGTGGCGCCCGCCGAGGTCGGCGCGCCGGTGGAGCTTCAGTGGGTCAAGCCCACGGGCAAGTATGTGACCGTCGGGAGCACGGTGGTGAGGCGGGGCAGCGCGCGCACCTCGCGCTTCAGCACGGTGGTGAGGATCCGCCACAGCGGCTATTACCGCGCGCTCGTCAGGGTGAGCAACGGCAAGCAGGTGCCGGGCTCCAGCCGCACCGTAACGCTGCGCGCGGCGCCGGTCGTGCACAAAAAACGTCGCGTGCACGCTCACGGTCGCTGACGCAAATCTCGGCGACCCGGCGATCCGCCAAAATGTCAGCGACGGGCGATCCGCGGCACGAGCTTGACCGTGTAGTCGCGCGTCCTCGAGGGATCCGGCGCTACTACATGGATCGCCAAGCTCGCGCGTAGATAGCCGCCACCGGCGCGCACACGCGCGCGGCCGGCGCGGTCGAGCCGGAGCACCACGGTTGCGGCGCGGCCGTGGGGGATCGAGAAGCTGCCCTTGGCGAGCGTAACCGTGAGCGAGCGTCGCGCGGCGCGCGCCTCAGATGAGAGCGTCAGTGTGAGTCGCCCACGGCAGGTGACGGTGGCGGTGCAGCGCAGCCTCACCCGCACGCGCCCGCCGGCGGTGGGTAGGCGTTTGGCGAGCAGCACCACGCCGCCGCCCGCGACCTGGTAGGCAGCCACGCCCTGTTTGGGGGTGGATCCGGTGGCTCCGGACAAGCCGCCGCCCGAGGTCTGCGTCTGCGTGCCCGGGGTGGGATTCTCGCCCGACGGCGATCCGGAGGACGGTGATTCTGGGGCCGGTGGTTCGTTCCCGAATATCCACACCGCGCCCGCCCAGTTGCTGTCGCCGATGCCACCGACCAGGGCGGTGTCGCCGTCACCGGAGAGCGCCACGCTCCAGCCAAATTCGCCCTTGCCGCTCTCTTCCTCGCCGCCCGTAAGCTTTTCACCCTGCTGCGCCCAGCTCGCGCCCGCACCGGAGCCGGAGCGCGTGAACAGCCACGCCGCGCCGCGCTGTTCATTGTCCTTGACGCCGCCGATCAGCGCCGTGGCGCCGTCGGGGGTGAGCGCGACCGCGTCGCCGAAGTAGCCGCGGCCCGCCTCGCCGGCGCCGGTGAGCTTGGCGCCCTGCTGCGCCCAACTCGCGCCCGCACCGGAGCCCGTGCGCGTGAACACCCACGCCGCGCCATCACCGGAGTCGTCGTGGTAGCCGCCGATCAGCGCGGTGTCGCCTTCGGCCGAGAGCGCCACGCTTTGGCCGAGCTCACCAACGCCAGACTCTTCCTCGCCGCCGGTGAGCTTGGCGCCCTGCTGCGCCCAACTCGCGCCCGCACCGGAGCCCGTGCGTGTGAACACCCACGCCGCGCCGACGCCTCCTTCGTCTTTGCGCCCGCCGATCAGCGCGGTGTCGCCTTCGGCCGAGAGCGCCACGCTCCAGCCGAACTCGCCGACGCCGGACTCTTCCTCGCCGCCGGTGAGCTTCGCGCCCTGCTGTTCCCAGGTGGCGCTCGCGCCGGCACCCGAGCGTTCGAACACCCACGCGGCACCGGTGTCGCTGTGGTCGACGTAGCCGCCGATCAGCGCGGTGTCGCCATTCGCGGAGAGCGCCACGCTCTGGCCAAACCAGCCGTTGCCGCTCTCGCCAGCGCCCGTCAGCTTCGCCTGTTGCGTCCACGTGGAACCCGAGCGAGTGAACACCCACGCGGCGCCCCCGCCGCCGCCGTTGGGCGCGCCAATCAGGGCCGTGTTGCCGTCGGCGGAGAGCGCCACGCCGCGGCCGAAGTGGCCGGCGCCCGACTCTTCGCCGCCGGTGAGCTTCGCCTGCTGCGTCCAGGTCGAGCCGCTACGCGTGAAGACCCACACAGCGCCGGCTTCGCTACTGTCGCGGGGGCCACCGACCAGGGCGGTGTCGCCATCAGCCGACACCGCTACGCTGCGGCCGAAGCGGCCTTCGCCCGACTCTTCACCGCCGGTGAGCTTCGTGCCCTGTTGGAACAGCGGGGCCGAGCTGCTGGCCAGGCCCTCGGGAATCGCGGCGCCGAGCAACAGCAGCAGCGCGAACAGCGCAGCCGCCAGCGCGCCCCGCCTGAGCTGAAGTTTGGCTGGGACCATTGGGTGTCCTATCTAACTCCACTAGTGCACCCGTACTCCAACGCTTCACTGGATGTTCACAGCCGGCAAGCACGATCACGAGCAGGCTGCTGCTTGCTCGCCGGTTCTCTCCCATCCCGGTTGGGCATCACGGCTTGTCGACCAGCGCCAGCCCATTCACGCAGGACGCCGTCGGGGCCGCCAACGGACACCCCCGCGTGCTGATGCTCGGGATGGGCTGGTTTCCATCGAGCGTGGGCGGACTCGACCGCTACTACCGCGCGCTCTTCGAGCAGCTTCCCGAGGCGATCGGCGTGGTGATCGGCCCAACCGAGGGCGCGCCCGCAGCGATCGCCGCCGCGTCGCGCCACGACCTTCCGCTCGCGCGGCGCCTCGGCTCATTCTGGTTGGCAGCCCGGCGCGCCGCGCGCAGCGCCGAGGTGGTGGACGCGCACTTCGCACTGTACGCGGCGGCACCGCTCCTGCTCGGGTCGCGGCGACGACCGACGGTGTTTCACTTCCACGGGCCGTGGGCGGATGAGAACGCCGCGGCGGGGGACTCCTCGCGCGTGAAGCGCGTGCTGCGCGCGGCCTTGGAACGTGGTGTGTTGCGTCGCGCCGACGCCCACGTGGTGCTGTCGTCAGCCTTCCGTCGAGTGCTGGTCGAGCGCCACCGCGTGGCGCCGTGGAACATCAACGTGTGGGCGCCGGGCGTGGCGCTCGAGCGGTTCACTCCCGGCGACATGCCGGGCACGCGCGCACGGCTGGGCATCGACCCCACGGCGTTCGTCGTCGTGTGCGCCCGCCGCATGGTGGCGCGCATGGGGATCGACCTGCTGCTCCACGCGTGGGATCAGATCGAGCACGAGCTGCCGGAGGGCTCGCTGCTGCTGCTGATCGGCGATGGGCCGCTGCGCGAGACGTTCGCGGCGCGCGCCGCCCAACCACCCCTGGCGGGGCGGGTGCGGGTGCTGGGCAGGCTCTCCGACGAGGAGCTGATCGAGGCCTACCGCTGCGCCGACGTGGCGGCGGTGCCGAGCGTCGCGGTCGAGGGCTTTGGCCTGGTGGTGCTGGAGGCGGCGGCGTGTGGCACGCCCAGCATCGTCAGCGACGTGGGCGGCCTGCCCGAGGCCGCGGCGGCGCTCGACCCCTCGCTGGTGGTGGCAGCCGGCGACAGCGAGGCGCTCGGCGCACGCCTGCGGGCGGCCGCATACGGGGCGCTGCCCACACGGGCCGCGACGCGCGACTACGCCGAGCGCTTCGCCTGGCCGGCGGTCGCCGAGCGCCACCGCGCCCTGCACCGCCGGCTGGTGGCCGGCACGCGCGAAGCACAACTGCAAGTCGTGTATCTCGACCACGTCGCGCGGCTGTCAGGGGGCGAGATCGCGCTGCTGCGCCTGCTGCCCCATCTGCGGGGAGTGAACGCCCACGTGATCCTCGGCGAGGAGGGACCACTCGCGGCCCGACTGGCACAGGCGGGGATCTCGGTCGAGGTGCTGCCGATCGCCGCCGCCGCACGAGACGCGCGCAAGGACACGGTGCGCCTCGGCGGCGCCTCGCCCGCCGCGCTGCTGAGCACCCTCGCGTACGTCGCGCGGCTCACGCTGCGCCTGCGCCAGTTGCGGCCCGACCTCGTGCACACCAACTCGCTGAAGGCCGGCGTGTACGGCAGCCTCGCCGCGAACGCCGCGGGCATCCCGGTGGTGTGGCACCTGCGCGACCGGATCGCCCCCGACTACCTGCCGCGTCCCGCGGTGCGCTTTGTGCGCGGGCTGGTGGGGCGCATGGCGGACGGCGTGGTCGCCAACTCGGCCGCCACGTTGGCGACACTCTCGGCCAGCGGCCGGAGCCGAGTGCACCGCGTGGTCCCGGACTCCGTGGAGCCCTCCCCATACCCCAGCACACCCGACCCATCCGCCACGACATTCGGAATCGTCGGGCGGATCGCCCCATGGAAGGGGCAGGACCTGTTCGTGCGCGCCTTCGCCGCCGCCTTCCCCGCCGGCGAGGAGCGAGCGACGATCGTGGGGGCGCCACTGTTCGGCGAGGAGGCGTGCGAGCGCGAGTTGCGCGAGCTGATCAAGCGCCTGGGGCTCGCCGAGCGGGTGGAACTGCGCGGCTTTCGCGAGGACGTGTGGAGCGAGCTTGCCCGCATCGACGTGCTGGTGCACGCCTCCGTGATCCCCGAGCCGTTCGGCCAGGTGGTGCTCGAGGGCATGGCCGCGGGCCTCCCAGTGATCGCGCCCGACGAGGGTGGCCCCGCCGAGGTGATCGCCGACGGCGAGACCGGCCGCCTTTTCACGGCCCGCAGCGTGGACGCGCTCGCCACCACGATGCGCGAGTTGAGCACCGATCCGCAGACACGCGAGCGGCTGGGGAGCGCCGCGCGGCATTCGATCGAGGCGTATCACCCCGCGTGCGTGGGGGAGCAGCTGGAGGCGGTGTATGCGGAGGTGCTGGAGCGCTAGCCATACAGAATGCAGAGACTCCCATTCCCCGTGAGCGCGGGGTATTCGCTACCCCTGCTCGGGCAGCTCGAGTACGTCGATCGCTTCCTCCCGGGCGGCCGCGAGCACGTGCGGATCGGCAGTGGCGATCCGGTCGCCGGGCTTGGTCGAGGCGATCAGCACGGCGTCAGCCAGCGACAGTGGCCGCGAGGAACGGTGGTAGTGACCCGCGCGAACCTCGGCGGCCCGCTGTGCAACGTCGAGATCGAGGACGACAATGGCAAGCGGGCCCTCGAGCAGCGGCGTGAGAATCTCCATTGCACGCGGGATCGGCAGGCCGTAGAGACGTTGGGAGACGTCGAGCGTCTCAGCCAGGTTGGCGCTCGCGACCGCCACGTCCCCTTCGCGTAGAACCGTGCGGACATGGGGTGCGGCCGGCCCTCCCACCATGAACGCGATGAGCGCGTACGCGTCGAGCAGCGTCACGGTTCCCGGCGGCGGGACTCGGCCACCCGCTCATCCTCACGCGCAGCGCGGCGCAGCCGCCTGAGATCGATCCCCCGCAGCTCGCCGGCCAGCGCGCCCTCAGCCGCCGCGATCGGGTCGTCGGGCGCCGGCTCGAGGACGATCCTGTGCCCCTCGTCCTGCAGCGAAACCGTCGAGGTGCCCCAGCGATGCCGGATCGGAGCGGGGATCGAGATCTGCCCCCCTTTGGAGATCTTCATGCGAGTCTTCATGCGCATGCACTTTAGCATGAGGCCCCCCGATCGAGACCGAATGGAGCACCCTTGCACCGACCTCAGGCAGCTCAAACACGTCGATCGCTTCCCCGCGGGCGACCGCGAGCACATTGGGATCGGCGGTGGCAATACCGCTCACCACGATGCCCTACCCTTTCCGGCGGCGATCCTCCCTCCGGCTGGCCAGCTCGTGGATGGGCCGCGGAGGCTCGGTGGTCTAGATCCACTTGATGGGGCTCGGTGTAGGTCCCCTCGATGGTGCCCCAAGACGACGGACGACGGGAGACGGCGATGGAGCTGCAGAGCGAATCGATCGACTACGACAGCCCCGCGGGAGCGGTCGCCGGGTACCTCGCGCGGCCCCTCGCGGTGCGCGGGCCGGCGCCTGGGGTGGTGGTGATCCAGGAGGTGTGGGGCGTGGATCGGCACATCGCCGATGTGGCCGACCGCTTTGCGAGCGCGGGGTATGTCGCACTCGCCCCCGACCTCTACTCGGCCGGCGGGGGCAGGCCACCGGTGCTCGCTGCCGAGCGCGTCGCGGCCGCCAAGGAGTTCCTCAACACGATTCCCACCGGCCAATGGATGGCGGTGCTCGGCGACGAGCAGCGGCGGGCGGAGGCGCTTTCACAGCTACCGGCCGGCGAGGCACAGGAGGTCGGTGAGACGATCGCGGCGCTGTTCGGCGGGGCGGGCGGAGACCTCACCCGCCATCTGAGCGTGCTGCGGGCGGCCGTCGCCCACTTGCACGCCGATCCAGCGTGCGCGGGGCGGGCGGTCGGCTCGGTCGGCTTCTGCCTCGGCGGCGGCCTGTCGGCGCTGCTGGCCGGCGAGGAGCCGGAGCTCGGCGCGGCGGTCGTCTTCTACGGCTCCTCGCCAAACGCCGAGCAGGCTGGCTCGATCCACTGCCCGTTGCGCGGCTTCTATGGCCACGACGATCCCCGCATCGTCACCGGCCTGCCCGCGTTCGATGCCGCACTGAGCGCGGCGGGCGTGGATCACGAGCTGCGGATCTACCCCGACACCCCCCACGCCTTCTTCAACGACACCCGTCCGAGCTACCGCCCCGAGGCGGCTCGCGACGCGTGGGCTCGCACCCTGGCGTTCTTCGCCGCGGCGCTCGGGCCGGTGCCCACCGTGCCGGTGCAGGAGGCCGCGCCCGCCGCCTGAGGCAGCCGGTACCCCGATCGACGGTCAGCGATCGGGCTCGGCGCTCGGTGAGAAGCCCACGGTAGTCTCGGCGCTCGGCGCGAAGCTCGCGGTAGCGAAGCTCGCGGTAGGGTACCCCCGTGCCACCATCCGCCAAGACGCTCGCGCGGCGCCTGGTGCCGCACCCGCTGTATCGCCGCTACCGCCGGCGCAAGGTCGCATCCCTGATCGCCGGCTATACCCCCCGGGAGGTGACGCACACCTACGGTGGGCACACGTTGCGGGTGCGCCTCACCGACCCGCTGGCGGAGGGCTGGTATGACCACAACTGGGGGGAGCTGGAGGCGGTTGCGTTCCTGCGCGAGCGCGGCGTGCTGAGGCCGGGTGCCAGGATCTTCGACCTGGGGGCCCACCAGGGGATCGTCGCACTGATGCTGGCGCGCGAGGTGGGCGAGACGGGCCGGGTGGTGGCGATCGAGGCGGAGCCTCACAACGCGCGGTTGGCGGCCACCAACCGCGAGCTCAACCACGCCTCCAACCTCGCCGTGCTGCACGCGGCGGGCGCGGCGAGCGCCGGCACGATCACGTTCGCGGAGGGTCTCAACGGCCAGATCGACGAGCACACCTCCGCCGGGAATGTCGAGGTGGCGGCGGTGACGATCGACGGCCTCGCACGCAAGCACGGCAGGCCGGACCTCGTGCTGGTCGACGTGGAGGGCTACGAGGGGCAGGTGCTCGACGGCGCCCGCGAAACGCTGGCGGGAGGCTCAACCAGCTTCCTGGTGGAGGTGCACGAGGCGCTCAGCTCCTACGGCGGACGAGCCGATGAGATCGTAGAGCTGTTTTCCGGCTTCGAGCGTTTTGTGGCGATCGAGGACGACGATCCGTTCCTCCCACTGGAGGGCGCCCCGCCGCCGGGACGGTTCTTCCTGATCGCGCTCGCTGAACCTCCCCGCTCCGCCGCCTCCTAGAGCACAACTCAAACCTTGAGGTCGGCAGGGCGGGTGCGAGCCCGTCGACGTACGTGCGGACAGCGGCTCCCACACACGTCCACCGCGGTATTTCCACGTCAAGCGGGTTGGCGAGGCCGTCGATCGGATTGGCGAAGGCCGATCCCCGGCCGGCCTCCCCCGCAAAGTGCTCCGAGCCGACACACCTACTCACCCGCCTGCGCCCGCCCGGCGAGCTCGGCCGGTGAGCATCCTCACCGTGGCGCTCGCGATCGCGGTCGGCCTGCTCGCGCCGGGGCCCGCGGCGGCATCGCGAGCGGCGCACACCCGCTCGGCAGCGCACCCGAGCAGCGCCCGCCAGTCGTGCGCGCCGAAGCACCACGGCGAGTCCCCCGCCCACGGGCGCTCCTCAGCGAAGTGCGGGAGGAAGCGCACAACCAAGGACGGACATCAGCCGGCCCACCACTCCCCTGCAAGCTCCAGCACGGGAGGTGGCGGGGGTTTCGGCACGGGCGCGGGCGCCGGGGCGGGCGACGGCACCTCGGGGGAAGCTCCTGAAAGCGAACTGCCCTCCCCGGAAGTGACGGGCGCAACCACGGGCGCCAAACCGGGCGAACCCTCTGGGGAAGCGTCAGGCGAACCGGGCGGCGGCGGCTCGGAAGGCAGCGGTGGCGTGGAAGGAGGCGGCAGCCCGGAAGGAGGCGGCGGCTCCTCCGCCGAACAGGGCAGCGGCTCCACCGAACATGGCGGCGGCTCGGCGCAACAGAGCGAAGGGGAAGGCTCCGGCGGAACGCTGACCGACCCGATCGACTCCAAGTACCTGACCGAGACGCCCTTCGGGACGACTTCGTTCTGGATCCAGCCGTGGCGTGCCTACATGGACACGTGGCCGGCCTCGCGCCTGCTGGAATCGCTCGGGATCAACTTCAATGTGAGCGCCCCGCAGGCGGAAGCGACCGCGCAGCTGCTGCAGGACAGCGGCTTCAAGCTGGCCCGCATCGCGATCAACTGGGACGCGCTCTCCTACGGCGATCCCACCCAATTCGCCGACGAAGCCGGCGTGCGCACGCGCCTGGAAGCGCTGCACAAGCACGGGCTGCGGCCGCTGATCCTGCTCGACGCCAACAGCGAGGGCCCCACCCCGGCGCGGCAGGTCGACCTGGAAACGATCGCCGAAGCGCCGGCCGGCGCCCAGACGGTAGCGCTCACGCCGGCCTCCGCCGCGGTGGTCGTGCCCGGCAAGACCGGCTTCGACGGGCTCGCCTTCGGCGGCGACCCCGACATCCTGATCGACTCGGTCGCCGGCGAGCACGCCACGCTCTCCAAACCGCTGCCGGCCGCGCTGCCCGCCGGCGCACACAAAGGTGCCACGCTGCTGTACGCACCGTTCACCGAGCCCATCCTCGCGAACGGCGAACCGAACCCGGCCTTCCAGGAAACGCTCGCCGGCTGGTTGAGCTACGTGGCGACGGTGTGCAAGGAGGCCGCCAGCATCTTCGGCCCCGAAGGGTACGACCTCGAGGTGTGGAACGAGCTCAGCTTCGGTTCGCAGTTCCTCAACGCCGAATACTACGACACGCCCGCCGGCACCGAAGGAGTCAGCGCGGCCACCAAGGAAATCACCAAAGCGCTGCTCGACGAAACGGTCGCCTATGTGCGCAACCCCACCAACGGGATTGGCACGGGGGTCGGCATCAGCGACGGATTCGCCAGCCAGACGCCGTTCCCCTCCGGTGCGAATGCGCCGTTGGGGCTCACGGCGCTCAGCAAGCATCTGTACAACGGCGCCAAAACCTTCCCCGCCGCCGACCAGGAACGATCGCTCATACCCCTCAACGCCCCGGGCGAACGCGACACCCTCAAGGACAGCTTCGCCCCGCTGTTCGTGCCCCACTACCAGTCACTGTTCCCCGAGTACTACCTCGCGGCGACGCAAACCGAGACGATCGTGCGCGACCTCGCGCCGATGACGACCGAAGTGTACGGGCTGCCGCACGGCCGCAATGTCGGCCCGCCCGGAGGCGCTCCGCTGCAGAAGTGGATGACCGAGTACAACCTCTCGCTGAACGGCGCCACGGTGGTGGGCCCCGACGAGAGCACCCCCGCGCAAACGTCCCTCACACCCGCCGACAAGGCCCACTTCCAAGCCAAGGCGCTGCTGCGCAGCCTTGTCGCGATGATCAACAAGGGCATGACCCGCGAGTACTTCTACGCCGCCGCCGGCCACGCCCTCGCGCTGATCCCCCCCAGCTTCTACGCCGCCCTCCAAACCCACCCCGAAACCTACCCAGGCGCCGCACTCGGCGGCGAAACAATGGGCGGCTTGCGCAACATGCTCGCCCAATTCCAAGGCCCCGGCCCCGGCACCGACCTGCGGCAGCTCTCCCTCCTCTCGATCACCCAAGACGGCAACCACGCCCAGTTCACCGGCGACGGCACCACCGCCCACCCCAGCCTCTACGACCGCGAAGTGCTCGCCGTCCTGCCCTTCCAGTCCTCCCCCACCCGCTTTGTGATCCCCGTCTACGTGATGACCCGCAACCTGCTCACCCTCTACGAACCGGACGCGCCCACCAGCGACATCCACCGCTTCGACCTCCCCAACGAGACCTTCCACATCACGCTCGGCAACCTCCCCGAAACCGCCACACCCCCCACCATCAGCGCCTACGATCCGCTCCGCAACGAAACCACCCCCGCCAAGCTCGTCGCCCAGGCTGGCCACACCGCCACCATCGAAATCGCCGCCACCGACTACCCCCGCATCCTCACGATCGAATACCCGTCGGGATCAGGTCCCAGCTGACCTCATACCGATGAATCGCCGGATCGGAGAGCAGCCGGCCGGCTCCGTAGTCGAGCCCTGGAAACTGGGTCTCATAGCAACGCATGGCCGCGAACTTTGCGGCGGCGGCAGCGTCATCGAGACGCACGACGTGTGCTGAGCGCAGCCCCGGGAGCTCCGGCACGCCCTTGAGAAACTCCATCCAAAACGCGTCGACATTGCGGCGGGGAGCGGGCTCGGTGCCATCGACCCAGTGGGGCCAGCCGTGTAGGACGCAGTAGGGCGAATCAGCGTATAGCGTGACCGGCAGACCCGCGCGCGACAACATGCGCCCGTAGCGGCGCGCGAGGAGGTGGTCGAGGTGACCCCCAACGCCCGCGGTCACGTACACCCGCGATGCGCTGGGCGCCGCGGCCAAGAGCGCGCGGTCGATCTCCTCCAGGGTGGGGTCGGGCGCGGCTACGCGATACTGGGCGTCCAGTAACGGCAGGTTGACCGGCGTGCGCCCGGCGCGGGCGAGCGCTCGGGCGTCCTCGGCGATCCGCTCGCGGGCTCGAACGGCGGAGTCGGTGGCGCCGGTGATCGCGTCCCACGGCGCCAGACGCCCGGGCGGTGGCACTCCCGCGAAGATGTTGACCACGGTCACCTGACGCGCACTGGTGAGCACGCTCCAGCAGTCGAGCACGGCATCGTCCCAGTGGGGCGAGAGCAGCAGCTCGGGCGCCTGCGGGTCGAAGCGCAGGCGCGCGCGGAAGCGGCGCTCACGGCTGGCCTCGCGCAGCGCCAGCAAGCGGCGGTAGGCCACGCGAGGTATGTCACGCAGCGAGCGGACCATCGTCCCCCCCCGATGCGCTCGCCACCGGTCCCAACCGGGAGAAGACGGCCGTCCACGGAAGTTGCAGCAGCGCCGTCGTACGCGAGCCACCACGCCGAGCGACCGCCTGGCTTTTGAGCGAGACGACCTCGGCGCAGAGCAGCCGGTTGCCGTTCAGGGGCAAGCCGGTACTGAGCGACGTCAAATCGGGGAGCGCCGCGGCGCAGTGGATACGGTCGAGGATCTGGCGGAGCATGCCCTCCGGGTCGGCGAGGAGCTCCTCGTGGCGCAGCAGCATCCGACGCTCGCGCGGTTGGCGTAGGAAGACCAGCACCGACAGCAGGTGCGTCAGCCACAGGTTGACATTGGTGCTGAGCACTCGCAGCCGGCGCTCGGCAACGTCGTTGCGATTCAGGTACAGGTTGAACGAGTCGACCACACTGCGGGGGTCTCGCACCAGGAATATCAGGTACAGGTCGATGCCGGCGAGCGCCTGCAGCTCACGCGCGCGCAACGGGAAGTGTGAGGTGTCGACGACGTATGTGACGCTCGCCGCGCGGGCGATTGCCCGGTAGAGATCCTCGGTGACCCGGCGGTAGCCCTCGCGCAGCCGCCGCCGGGCGCGCCGGCGGTGAATCCGAAACGGCGCAGACGAGCGTTCGAGGTCGCGCTGCGCCTGGTTGCCGAAGAGCTCGCGCGCCCCCGGCACATCGTCACGGACGGTGCTCCAGAAGCGCGTCCGTTCCAGGCCGCCGAGCACCGGGGTGCCCGCGCGCACCAGCCAGTTGTCGAGCTCGCCGGCATAGCAGACACCGTCGCAGTTGCCGAGTGCCACGCCGAGGATCGTGCTGCCGCTGCGGCCCGATCCCATCACGTACACGACCTTCGGGCGAGCAGTGGTGGCGCCCGTCGCGGCGGCCGATGTCGATTGGTCGTTCATCGCGCCGGCATTCTCTCGCACGCCGCTCGCCGGCCCCGGCGGATTCACACAAAAGACACATCTACGTCACCCCACGGCTTGCCGGGGATATCATCCGCCGCGATGCCCGCCTCCCCACGCTCGGTGCTGTTGGGCACCCCGCTGTGGGGGCGCAACGGTGGCGTCGCGGCTCACGTCCAGACGAGCGCACGGCTGCTCGCCGAGCAGGGTCTGCGGGTGACGGTGGTGGCGGCGAAAGTCGACCCGGACCTGCACGTGCCCGGCGTGACGGTGCACCACAGCACGGAGCTCTTCAAGGCGCACGTCCCGATCGACGCGCGGCTCGGCACCGCGGCGTCGGCGAGTCCCGACGTGATCCACCTTCACCAGCTCGACGACCCGGAGGCGGTGGCGGCCCTGCGAATCAAAGCGCCGGTGGTGGTCAGCGCCCACGGGTACACAGCGTGCACCGCCGGCGTGCACTACTTCCGCCCCGGCCAGGAGTGCACACGAGCCCACGGGCCGGGCTGTGTCCCCAATCTCGCGCTGCGCGGCTGCGCGCACGTGCGCAACCCGCGGCCGCTGCCGGCCTCCTACCGGCAGACCACCCGCGCGCTCGAAGCCCTGCGCGGCGCCGACCTCGCGGTGGCCTACTCGAATGCCGTGGAGCGCCACCTCGCGGTCAACGGCGTAACCCGCCGAGCGGTGATCCCGCTGTTCGTCACGCTGGCGCCGCACCCGCCGCGGGGGGGCGCGCAGGACAGCGCGCAGCGGCGCGTGCTGTTCGCGGGCAGGGTGGTGAAGCCGAAGGGCCTCGGCGTGTTGATCCGCGCCATGCGCACAGTGGACGCCGAGCTGGTCGTCTGCGGCGACGGCATGCAGCTGACGGCGATGGGTAAGCTCGCGCGGCGGGTGGGGGTGGAGCGGCGCGTGCGCTTCCGCGGTTGGCTGGACCCCGAACAGCTGGGGCGGGAGCTGGCGAGCACGTCGGTCGTGGCGATCCCATCGCTGTGGCCCGAGCCATTTGGGCTGGTTGGGATCGAGGCGCTCGCCGCGGGCCGGCCGGTGGTCGCCAGCCTCACCGGGGGAATCTCTGACTGGTTGGAGGACGGCGTGACCGGTGTGGGCGTCCGGCCCGGCGATGTGCGGGGTCTCGCACGGGCACTCGCTGCGCTGCTCGCCGATCCGCGGCGCCAGCGGGCAATCGGCGCGGCCGGCAGGGAGATGGTGGCCACACGGTTCTCCCCCACGCGACATGTCGAAGCGCTGCTTGAGGCCTATCGCGCCGCGCGCGTGAGCTGGGAGAAGCCAACCGGACTCAATGCATAGTCACCTCAGGAAGTCTGTCCCGCTGCTGATGGGTCGGAGATCGCGCCGAGTTGGCGCATCAGTGAGATGTCGTCCCTGACGGCTCGGTACTCCACGATCTTGCCGTCGCTGAAAGTGAAGATGTAGATGTGGTGGACATCACTGAACGCCCTCTCAGTCGGTGGCATGCCCATGAACGGCCCAGTGTGCGTACCACTGACGGAGCTGTGCACCCTGTCGACCGTGGGGGCGGTGCTCGTGAGCTCAGAAGGCCACACGCTCTATACCTTCGCGCCCGACCAGCACGCCAAGGTCACATGCGTGTCCTCGTGCGCGGCGGTGTGGCCGCCCTTGAAGCTCACGAGCGGTGAAACCCCCGCGGGATCCTCTCCTCTGAGGGCTTCACTGCTCGGCAGCGACTCCGACCCCGAAGGCGGCAGTGTCGTCACGTACGCGGGCTGGCAGCTTTACACCTACGCAGCCGACGGATCGGCCGGCCAGGACAACGGACAGGCGATCGAAGCCAACGGCGGACATTGGTATGTCATCGCACCGTCCGGCAAGGTCATCACGACAGGCTGAGACCGTCACTCCGGAAGGGAATACGCCTGCGCGGAGTCTCCCTAAGTACAGGAGGCTCACGCGACAGGCGTGTCCCCGATTTACCCATAGGAGTAAACACATGCGCCATCTACTGAAGCTGTCCATCCCGGCACTCGCCGCATCGCTGCTGCTTGCCGCCTGCGGCAGCAGCTCATCCAGCAACACGACCAGCTCGGCCGCCAGCACACAGCCCGCCACGCAGAGCAGCAGCTCGTCAAGTGCTGTCGCTGTGAAGACAGCCTCCAGCTCGCTCGGTACGATCCTGGTGGACAGTCAGGGGATGACGCTGTATCACCTCAGTGGCGAGCAGGGCGGCAAGTTCATCTGCACCAGCACGGCCTGCCTGGGGGTGTGGCACCCGCTGATTGCGCCATCCAGCGGCGCTCCCAGCGGCGAAGGCGTCTCGCTCGGCACCGTCAAGCGCCCCGAAGGGACCGTGCAGGTCACATACAAGGGCACGCCGCTCTACACGTTCGCACAGGACAGGCAGGCCGGTGAAACCAATGGGCAGGGCATCAAAGACGTAGGCACCTGGAGCGTCATCACAACCAGCTCCAGCAGCGCCCCGTCAAGCACAGGCAACTCATCGGAATCGGAAAAATCCAGCGGTAGTGGCTCAAGCGGCGGCTACGGCTACTGAGCCTCCCACGGATGCGCGGCGCAGCGCGTGTGGGTGTGACGCGCCGCCCCCGCGCACTGGCCGCCGGTTGCTTGTGCATGGTTGCGCTCGTCGGGTGCGGCAGCCAAACCGGGTCGGCGGCCAGCACGCAACGGGCAGCGATCGAGCGCTATATGGGCGAGGTCGAGCCAATCAGGCTCGCGGTCAACAAGCTCCTCGGTGGCGCCGACCCGATCCTCGAGGCATTCCACGACCGGCGCATCACGCCCGGCGAGGCCGCCCGGCGCATGGGCCAGCTAGAGCAGCGGTTTGCCGCCTACGCGGTCGATATCGCAGCGGTCGATCCGCCGACCGCCCAGCTACGCGCTCTGAACGCTCCCTACGCCAACACCTACGTGTTCGAGGACGCCTACCTGAGCGCGCTCGTCGCCGGCCTCGCCGACGACGAACTCACCAACCTGCCCAACACGCAGGCAGCTCAGCGCGCGGCGATCATCCGCTGGCGCATCGGCCTGACCGTCCTCGCCCGTGCCGCCGACGCGCCGCTGCGGGCAGACCTCCAACAGGCAGGCCGCGGTGAGATCGCACCGTCTCCCAACGGCCGCTAGACGTGCCACTCACCCGCCACGACGTTTGAGCCCGCGCGGTCTGTGGCAGGGGTTCAAGCGTCTGACCCAGCTCGGATGGCCCAGGGCATTCCCGATCGTGCAGTTCCCCAACGCGCCACTCATCATCGCGTTCCTCGCCGGCGCCGCGGCTGCCCGCACGCATGACCCCGGCCACGCCTATCTCGCCGCAATCTCCTTCCTGGCATTCGGCCTATGGGCTTACGAGGAGCTAATACACGGCGTCAACTGGTTTCGCCACCTACTCGGCCTCGGATACGCGATCTCCACCGTTGTACATCTCGCGCTCGCGCTAGGAGGCTGACTGCGCCCGGGTGGCCGGAATAGGGCGGCAAAGGAGCGACCGGCGTCCGACCGGGTGCTGTTCGATGGCGCTATGATCGGCTCTGTGCTTGAGTCGTCTTTGCCTCTAACTGGCGGCTGCAACTGTGGCGCGGTGCGCTTTGAGATCACAGAGCCGCCGCTCCGCGCCGGATACTGCCATTGCACCCGCTGTCAACGACGAACGGGCACCGCCGCCTCGCCATCGGCTATCGCCAACGCCGGGGCCTTCCGAATCGTCAGTGGCGAGGATCACATCCGGCGCTGGAACGCGGGTGACGGAGCCGACAAGGCATTCTGCGGCACGTGCGGTTCAGCGCTGTTCGGACAGCATCCGGAGAACCCGGAGACCATCAACGTTCGCATGGGATCGTTCGACGGCGACCCCGGGGTACGGCCGATGGGTCGCCTGCATGTTGCCAGCGCCGCCGTTTGGGAGCCAATTCCCGATGACGGCCTGCCCCGCCTTCCTGGGCCTCTCGAAGCGTAGCTCCACGCCGCGCCGGCGATTGCAGGCAGATCGGCGCCGGGAAGCTCAGCGCCAGGGCTACTTGACCGTGCCTCCAGAGGCATTGATCGCATACCACGTGCCGCCGAACGATTTGGCGCCAACGTATGAAGTCTTCCCTGGACCGCTATCGCCACTGTAGGTGTAGAGCGGATGACCGGCATAAGTCACCTGATTGCCGCTGGTTGTGGACAGCAGCGAAGCCTTGACGCCCGAGCCAGCCGTCGGGCGACCGCTTGCCTTCAGCGACGGCCATACTGATGAGCACCCGCTGACCGCCGCGCAACTGTTTTTGTTGCCGTGATCGCGCGTGAACTCGTACAGCGTGCGACCCGAGCTGCTGACGAGGATGCTGCCGAGGCTCGTGTGGCGTAGCTGCACCGTGGCAGTGCGGCTCGACCGGGCGGCCGGACGGTTGCTCTGTGCACTGGCGACCGTCGCCGCGCTTGCCGCGCTCGCCAAGGCGACGGCCAAGAAAACATAGGTTCGCTTCATGGTTCCTCCAAATGTCGGGATGCTCGGGCGCGTGACTGTCATCTCTACCTATAGACACCGCCACACCGCGAACCTTCCCGAACAACGGCGTGCCGGTGCTCCTCCTCGCCGCCGTCAGACCGGCGGTCGTGCGTGCTCAGGAGGCGGTCGCGTCGTGATCGCTCCAGCTTGCCAGCCCTAGCAGCGTGGCGCTGGAGACGCCGCGGCCGGATACCACGCACAGGTGGCCGTCACGCAGCCATGTCACGACCGCAGCACCGTTCTCGCTGAGCAGCCTGTAGGACACTCCCCCGCGCCAGGCGATCACCCCACCGCCGACCCTGGGAGCGGGGGTGCCAGCGAGGATCGCATAGCCGATCCGTCGGCCACTTGAGTCGCCGTAGAAGACCGTCGTGACCAGGCGGCCGTCAACGCGATCGGTGCGCGACCCCGTGCTGCGCCAGCCGAAGCGCTCGCTCCAGTAGGGGAACGGCACGCCGTCGACGGCGACGGCTAGCTGCGCGTGGTGCGCCTGGCTCTCTGGCGGCGCGGGGAGCGTCGCCGCACGCAGGGTTGACGCCGCCGCCTGGCCGAAGCTGACGGTGGGCGCGCTGCCACCACCGCCCAAGCCGACTGCGATCACAACCACCACAACTGCGGTTGCCACCGCACCAGCGCTGGCGAGGCCCAATGCGGAGAACCGACCCAAGCCTCGACGGGGAGAGCGCGGCGCAAACCGACTCTGATGTGAGGCCACCAACGACTCGATCCGCCGGTGCAGCGACTCCGGCGCTGGCGCGTCGAAGGAGCGCAACAGCTCGGCGATGCGCCGCTGCTCGTCCTCGATATGGGGCGTCTCAGTCATGGTGTTCCTCTACTAGACAAGACTCCACTGGGCAGCGTCTCATTCCCGCGGACTGTCGAGCTTCGCGCAGAAGCGTCCGTGAAATCGGACGAATCCGGCCCAGGAGAGGCCGATATGGGCGAGTCCGGCGCAGGCGCGACTGTAGCGCCGAAGGCGATCACGGTCACGCCTCAATCGCTGGAGGCTGCGCCGCGGGAGGCGCCGAGAGGAGCTGCCGGGAAGGATCGCGCCGGGTCGGAGTCTTGGGTTGTTAGAGCGTGCATCGACGAGCACGCGGGACCGACATGGGTACTCGATCGAGAGGTGGGCTGAGATTGTGAAGCTGCGTAAGCGTTATCTACCCGTAGCGGCCGTGCTCCGGGCGGCCGTGCTCGGAGCGGCTGTGCTCGTAGCCGCCGTCGCGGTTGTGCCTGCGCTCGCGACTGCCAGCCCAACCGAAGTGAAGCAGCTCGAAGTCAACCAAAACTGTGTCGATCCCGACTGGCCGTGCTGGACCACGGAAGGGTCGGCGTCGAGACCGCAACCCGCGCTCAAGGTCAACATCGCCGATGGCGGCGAAGTCAAGTTCGCCGACCACGACGCGAGCACCAAGGCGGCCGTTGTATGGACGAGCAGTGCGCCAACCTGCACGGGTGTGCCTACAACCGAAATGACCGGCTGGGAAGGCAAATGCGAATTCAACCAGCCGGGGACGTACAAGTTCGAAAGCGCGACCCTCTTTGATAACGAAAACACCCCATACGGCAACGCCAACTACACCAAATACGAAATCGTAGTCGCAGGTACGCCCACGGACACGACGACCTCCGCGAGCGGCGAAACCCAAACGGAAGCGATGCTCAACGGCAGCATCAACCCCGAAGGAAACACCGTCGAATACCACTTCGAATATGAAGGCCCAGGTGTAAGCGGTAAACAGTCGACCCCCACAGCCACGTTGAGCGCGGCCGACTCCACGAGCCACCCGGTGTCGGCCCAAGTCAGCGGCCTGGAGGCAGGCATGACCTACAACTTCCTTCTGGTGGCAACCTACGGAGCCGGGAAAACCTCTGTGTCAGGCGCGACGCAAAAGATGTTCACAACTCATGCGGTAACCGCGCCGAGCGCTACAACGCTTGCCGCCGAAGGGCTCAAAGAAACCGAAGCCACGCTCAAGGGCACGGTCAACCCCGGAGGCGAAGCGACCGAATATTTCTTCGAATACGGAACCGGCACCGGCTACGGTCAGAAGACCGAAAAAGCGACCGTCTCGGCGAGTGGAGGCAATCAGGGTGTCTCGGCCACGCTCAAAGGCTTGACCCTCGGCACGGAATACCACTTCCGGCTTGTCGCCAAAAACAACCAGGGACCTGCCGAAGGTCTCGACCACAGCTTCAAAACGACGTCTCCTCCGACCAAAGAACCAACCAAAGAACCTCCAGCGAAAGAACCCTCACCAACGCCGCCCCCTACCGGCGGCAATCCCCCCACGGCCACAACCTCCAGCTCACCGTCTTCTAGTCAACCAAAGACCGAACCGGCTCCCGGCCCACTGTTCGGGTCACTCAAGCTCACGTCTACTCAGCACGACGCGGTCGTGCACGGGTCTCTGGTCGTGTCCTCGGCCGGCTCTGAAGGCCAGCTTCAGATCGAGCTGCTCACCAAAGGCGCCGCAGCTCCCCTCGGCAAGTTCCTGCGCTCCTCTCTGCACGCGGGCAAGCTCACGTTCTCGCTGGCCCTGAGCACGAAGGCAAAGCACACGCTCAAGACTCATCATAAGCTGGCGCTGACCGTAAAGATCGTGCTCACACCCAAACACGGCTCGGCTATGATCCTCACTCGAAGCGTGGTCGTACGATGAAGCCGCTCAGCCTCGTCAGACCACGCCTGCTTGTGCTCCTCGCTCTCGCTGCATTGATAGGGGCGGCGGTCGCGGTGCTACCCGCGCTCGCTGCCGCACCTTCTGAAGCGAAGCTCGAAGTCAACGAGAACTGCGTCGAGGCCAACTGGCCGTGCTGGGCAACACCCGGCTCGGGGTCGCCCGCGAGCAAGGTCACGATCACCACCGGCGGCGAAGTCACGTTCACCGACAAAGCCAGCACCGCGGCGACCGTTGTATGGACGGGCTCGGCGCCGGCCTGCACCGGGGTGCCTACAAGCGCCATGACAGGCTGGGAAGGCAAGTGCAAGTTCGAACAGCCTGGGACCTACAAGTTCGAAAGCTCGACCCTGTGGCCCGAATACACCAAATACGAAATCGTGGTCGAAGGCGCCCCCACCGGCACAACCCCCACCACGCCGACCACAACCACACCGACGACCACAACGCCAACCACCCCCACGACGCCGAGCGAACCCAGCCACGGCTCGCTTTTTGAAGGAGGATCAAAGGCGCTGAAGCTCGCCAGCAGCCAGCACGGATCAACAGTGCGCGGGTCGATCAAGGTATCGCAGGCCGGCTCGGGCGGGCGGCTGGAAGTCGGCCTATTTGCCACGAGCGCATCGCTGACCAAGACGGGGCACTCCGGGCAGGTGCGCGTCGGGCGCCTGGTGCGCTCGTCCCTGACGGCGGGCAGCGTGTCCTTCTCGGTGCCCCTGAGCGCGAAGGGCAAGGCCGCGCTGCACCACCACCGGCGCATGGCGTTGACGGTGAAGATCACGCTCACACCAGCACACGGAGCGGCGGTGACAGTCACTCGCGGCGTCGTCGTACACGCCTGAGCTAGTGGTGGTGCGGGTGTCCGCGTACCGTGCGCCAGCTCTCGCGGGTGATGCGCATTTTTCCTTTCGGCTCCGTGTCGATCCTCGCCGGGAGCATGCTCTTCCTTCAGGGCTTCGGCCTCGGCGGCGTGATCGCCTCGTTCGGGCTCATCCTCGACCTGATCGGGTTCCTGCTCCTCCTGGTCTTCGTTCTGGTGAGCAGCGTCACCTTACTTAACGCGTAAGAGCGCGGCGCCATATACTGCGGGCGGAATCAAGTAAACGAGCACGCGATTTGTGATCCGCCTGGTCAACGAAAGGGAGAACCGTGATTAGTCCAGGTAGAACCGACGTCGCCCGCACCATGTACCGTTCCTTTGCCGCGGGCGAGCGTCAGGTCATCGAGAACCTGCTCGCGCCGGACTTCGTCTTCTTCAGCCCGCCCGACCCGGGGCTCGATCGGGAAGGCTACTTCGAGAAGTGCTGGCCCCATGCCGGGAATGGCAACAGCTGCGAGTTCGTCCGGCTGATCGAGTCCGGCGACGAGGTGATAGTCACCTACGAGGCCACCAGAGCTGACGGCAGCCGCTTTCGCAACACGGAGGTGCTCAGCTTCGAGGGCGAGAAGATCGTCAAAGCCGAGGTCTACTTCGGCTGGAACCTCTGAGCGCGGGCAGGTCAGGGCGGCTTTCCCCTGATAGCGAACCACGGCCACTCATGTCTGTCTGTGCGTTGCCGGCTCAATCCGCCGAAGAGGGCGGAACCCTTTGGGTGTCGCTCTCAGCCCGTCAAGCAGCCCTTTCACAGCCTCCACTGTGCGCCCAACGCCCATCCGCTCCTCGGCGAACGCACGGCCGCGCGCGCCAAGCGTCTCGCGTCCGGCGTCGTCGTCGAGCAGCTCCTGAATTGCATCGGCCAGCGCCGGCGCCGTCGGCTGGACGATCGACGCGGCCTCGGCCCAGACCAGCTCCAGCCAGCGACGGGGACCGTCGATCGCCAGCACCGGCCGGCCTGACGCAAGCGAGGCGGCGAGCGTACCCTTGCGCGAAGAGGGGCCCGCGGCGTCGGCGAACAGCAGCAGATCGCACGCCGCAAGCGCGTTCGAGAGATCCTGCGCGGGGAGCGTGTCGGAGAACTCGAGCGCGTGCTCGATCCCACGCGCCCGCGCCTCCCGCAGCCACGTCCCCGCCACCGGCGAGCTGCGTCCCGGCGCCCCGAGCAGCACAAGTCGCGGCGCCACACCGCGCCCTGCGAGCAGCACGATCGCGTCGAGCACCATTGAGAGCGCAGCCCCCTGGTAGGAGTAGCCGAACAGCCCGATCACCGGCTGCGCGCGCTCTGCAGACGGCCCACCAGCGGGGGGTGGCAGGTTGGAGAAGACCGGCGCCACCGCGGCCGGCAGCCGCGCCAGCCACGGCCGCGACGCCAGCCACCGCGCGCGGAAGTCGGTGGTGAGCAGCACCGCCGCGGAGCTGCGCATCACGTCGAGCAGCAGCGCCCGCTGCGTGATCGCCCACACCTTGCCCCGCAGGCCGCCGTGCCGCCACGGGTAGACGTACTCGTGCAGCACGGTGACCACGGGGATCCCCGAGCGCCGTAGGACCGCGAGCGCCGGGGCGACGAACAGCGGCAACCCGCGGTGGGAGAAGGCGAAGACCGAGTAGTGCAGCAGGATCGCGTCCGGGCGCCCGCGCGCCAGCTCGCCGGCGAGCGCTTGCCCCCACGCGCGGATCTCCGCCCCTCCGCCACGAACCGACTGCTCGCGGCGATCCAGCCAGTGCAGCGAGCAGGAGACCTGCTCGCTGCTCAACCCCTCGGCGAGCAGCAGCGCGTGGTCGCGCGCGCCGCAGGTCGGCCCCATGGACATGCCGACGACAGCAACGCGCAGCGCCGGTACCCGCGCGCAGACATCGGGCTCGCGTCCTCCATCGGCGTCCCGCCCAGGGTCAGCCGTCGCCGAGCCCCGACCGGTTCCGGCAAGCCCGTGCGTTCCACTACTCACCGAGGAGCTCCCCGCGGTAGGCGGCGTCGATCGCCTGCGTGAGCGCATCGAGATCGCCCGTCGGCACAACCAGCCCGTTGCGGCCCGGCTCGATCAGCTCGCGCATGCCGGTGTTGGCGCTGACGATCGCAGGAACGCCGCAGGCAAGCGCCTCGACGGGCGCGTAGCCGAACCCGTCTTCGTAGCTCGGGTGCGCGTACAGCGCCGCGCGCTGCAGATGGGGCAAGGGGTCGCCCGGACGCACGACGATGCGGGCATCCTCGGCGCAAGCCCGCTGCACGAAGCGTCGCATCCCCCGCGTCCCCCAGCCGCCCGCCAGCACCAGCCGCAGATCGGGATGGTCCAGCCGGCGGACGGCGTCGATCAGCAAGGGCACGCCCTTGGCGACGGAGAGGCTGCCGGTGTACACGATGTCGAAGTTCGACGCGGACGCGCGCGCGTCCGCGTCGGGTACGAAGCGGGGGGCAGGCGTCAGCGGGAAGCGCGCGAGCCGCTCCTCGGGCACCCCCTCCTCGACGAACGACTCCCAGGCGTGCGCGGAGGAGACGTAGATGCAATCGGCGAGCGCATACTCGGCGAGGTTGCGCCCCAGCAGGTGCGTGGCCCACGGGCGCTCCAACGGGTATTGGCGGTGGGCGAGGGCATACATCCGCACGACCCGCCGCAGGTGCGAGTTGGCGGACATCAGCGACAGCGACTGCATCCGCGCGCGCCCGGCGGCCCGCAGCTGCAGCAGCGCCGAGCCGTTGAACGCGATCAGGTGCTCGGCCGCTGGGAGCCGCCGCGCGGCGTCGAGGTCGAAGGCGACGCTCGCCGCCCACGCGCTCCACGCGGGCGAGCGACGCGTGAGGGGGGCAATCGCCGCGGCAAGCCGGCGCACTCCGGCCTGATGGGCACTCGCGTCGAGCGGATCGCAGACGCAAGCCCCCGCCGCCCCTCGGCGCGCGAGCGCGTCCATCGCCTCCTGCAGGTGGCGCCCGAGACCACCCACGCCGAGCGGCGTCGAGCAAGAGACGACGGTCCCACCAGACGGCATGACCTCCTCCTGAAGGCGCTCTTGCTCAGCCCGCCAGTGCGCGTCGAGCTGCCCGCGCAGCCGCTGCTCAGCCGAGGCGGTCATAGCCCCACAGCGCGACCAGGTCGCGGCCCAGATACTCGCTCAGCGCGATCACCTCGGGTCTGTAGCGGCGGCGCAGCTCGAGCATCAGCGCCTCGTCGGGCGGCGGCGGCGCGCTGAGCAGCATCCGCCGCCGGATCGTCCGCAGCGCCCCGCGGCGCAGACGGCGCGGCGTCAGGGCGATCAGCGGCGCCTTGAGGGCGCGCGTCCCCCCCTGCCCGATCGACACCGCATGGATCAGATCGTCGAGCCGCGGAGAGCGCACCCGCACCGAGGGGTTGGCCTCGAGCGCGTCGATCTCGGCGGCGTCGTCCACCTCCAGGAAGCGCAGCACCCTCCGCACCGTCGCTTCGTTGTCGCGACGGAAATCGTCATAGATCAGCACCAGCATCTGCTCCCTGGCGAACAGCGCGCTATAGCGGCGCAGCTGCTCGACGTAGCGCACGTAATCGGAGTAGAGCAGCACCTGCGGCCAGCGCGAGCGACGCGGCAGGCTCTGCCCCCGACGCCGGGCCTCCTCCAGCGCAAGCGCCCTGCGCAGGTCGCGCTCGGTCTCGTAACGCGACTGCAGGCACTGCAAGTGCAGCGAGCGCAGGAAGCCCGCGGGCTCGCGCAGGATTGCGACGATCCGCGCCGCGGGAGCAACCTGAGCGATCCGACCCGGCGCGGTGAGAGACCACAGATAGGAGGCGGAGGCCTCACCTACGCGCTGCCCGGGCGGGGCGTCGTCGAACAGGGAGAGATACTCCTGAAGCGTCGCCGGCGCGCGGTAGCGGTGCGCGCGAGGCGGCAGCTCGCTCGCGAAGAAGATCGGTTCCTTGAGCTCGGGCATGTAGATCTGCGGATGGCGGCGCAACATCTCGTACAGCGCCGTGGTGCCGCACTTCGGGTGTCCCACCACAAAGAAGTCAGGGACGGTCATAGCCCCACTCGGTGACGAGATCGCGGTCGAGGTACTCACTCAACGCCGCCACCTCAGGTGCGAAGCGCCGCCGCAGCTCCACCATCAAGCTCTCGTCCGGTGGTTGGGGCGCGCCGTAGAGGACACGCCTGCGCACCGCCCGCATCGCCCCAGTGCGCAGCCGCTCGGTGGTGAGCGCCCTGATCGACATGTGCAGCGCTCGCCCAAGCGGACCGCGCCCCGTGCGCACCGCCAGCGTCAGCCGCGCCAGGCGCACAGAGCGCATGCGAACGGTCGGGTTGGCCTCCAGCGGGGGGATTGCCGCGCCGTCGTCGACCTCCAGGAAGCGCAGCACGCGGCGCACGGTCGCCTCGTTGTCGGCGCGGAAGTCCTCGTAGATCAACACCAACACCCGCTCGCGCCCGAACAACTCGTGAAAACGGCGCAGCTGCTCGACATAGCGCACGCGCTCGGAGTAGCGCAGTACCGTCCTGCCGTCGCGCACGATCTCCTCCTGCGCGATCGCCCTACGCAGATCCCGCTCGGTCTCGACGTGGTCCTGCAGGTACTGCAGATGCAGCGAGCGCACGAAGCTCGCGGGCTCGCGCAGGACAGCGACGATCCGCGCGTCGGGTGCAAGCCGAGCGATACGCCCGGCGGCGATCGGCGAGCGCAGATACGACGGCGAAGCCTCCCCGGCCCGCTGGTCGGGCCGCGCCGCGGCGAACAGCGCGAGGTACTCGTCGAGCGTGCGCGGGAGCGCGCCGGGCGGCGGGTTGGCCGATGGGGTCGCCGAGCGTGGCGCGGGGTCAGCCTGTGGCGCGGGGTCAGCCTGAGGCGCGGGGTCAGCCTGTGGCGCGGGGTCAGCCTGAGGCGGGCGCTCACCGGCGGCGAGGAAATCCGGCTCCTTCAGCGTGGGCATGAAGATCTGGGGATGGCGGCGCAACATCTCGTACAGCGCGGTCGTGCCGCTCTTTGGGTTGCCGACGATGAAGAAGTCGGGGACCCGGCCCCCGGCAGCAGCGGGACTCACCCCAACACAGCCCCCCTCCTCCTCCCCCAATCCCCCACGCCCACCCCGTCCCGGCGCCGGTACCTGCTCAAGCGAGACCGTCATAACCCCACAGCCCCACCAGATCGCGCTCCAGGTACTCGCTCAACGCCACCACCTCCGGCGCAAACCGCCGGCGCAACTGCGCCATCAGCTCGGCGTCGGGCGGCGGCGGCGCGCCGAAGACCACACCGCGCCTGACGGCACGCAGCCCCGCATGGCGCAGCCGTCGGGAGGTGAGCCGCTTGACCGACGCCTTAACCGCCTCCGAGACGGGCCCGCTCCCCACCTGCACGGCCTGCACGGCGCGGTGCAGGCGCAGCGAGCGCACGGCGACGGTCGGGTTGGCCTCGACCACCTCGATCGGCGCCAGCTCGTCGACTTCGAGGAAGCGCAGCATGCGGCGCATCGTCGCCTCGTTCCTCGCGCGGAAGTCGTCGTAGATCAACACCAGCACCCGCGCACGCCCGAACAGCTCGTGGTAGCGGCGCAGCTGCTCGACGTAGCGGACGTGCTCGGAGTACAGCAGCGCCTGCGGGCGCGAGCAGCCGGGCGGGATCTGGCGTCCCCGGCGCCGTTCGTCCTCCAGCGCGAGCGCCCGGCTCAGGTCGCGCTCGGTCTCGACGTGCACCTGCACGCTCTGCAGATGCAGCGAGCGCAGGAAACTCGCGGGCTCGCGCAGGATCGCGACGATCCGCGCCCGCGGCGACAGCTCCGCGATGCGCCCGGCGGCGGAGCGGGACATCAGGTAGGAGGAGGAGGCCTCGCCGGCGCGCTGATCGGGCCGCGCGGGGGCGAACAGCGCGAGGTACTGCTCGAGTGTCTCGGGCCGCCTGCCGACCACCGCCCCGCGCACGGGCGAGCGCAGCTCCGGCGCCAGAAACCACGGCTCCTTGATGTCGGGCATAAAGATCTGCGAGTGAGAGCGCAGCATCCGGTAGAGCGCGGTCGTCCCGCACTTGGGGTGCCCGACGATGAAGAAGTCGGGCACCCTCTCGCGCCGCGCGGGCAGAGCGCCGCCGGTGCCCGTCTCGTCCTCCCTGCCCATCTCCCCACCCGGAGGAGCACCTACCGGCGGCAGGCCGCCGTGCCCGCCCGGCCACGCCGGCGTCTCGTCAAGCGAGGCTGTCATAGCCCCACAGGCTCACGAGATCGCGGTCGATGTACTCGCTCAACGCCACCACCTCCGGCGCGAAACGCCGGCGCAGCCCCAACATCAACCCCTCGTCGGGAGGCGGCGGCGCGCCGACCACGAAGCGGCGCCGGACGCCGCGCAGCGCGGCGTGGCGCAGCCGGCGTGGCGCCAGCGCCTTCACCGGGGCTCGCACGGCCCGCACGAGCGGAGAGCCCCCGACCGTCAGCGTGTGCACCAGTTCGTCGAGCCGCTGCGAGCGCATCCGCACCGTCGGGTTGACCTCGCTCGGTGCGACCGGCACGATGGGGTCGACCTCAAGGAAGCGCAGCACACGACGTACCGTCGCCTTGTTGTCGGCGCGGAAGTCGTCGTAGATCAACACCAGCACCCGATCGCGTCCGAACAGATCGTGGTAGCGGCGCAGCTGCTGCACGTAGCGCACGCGCTCGGAGTAGAGCAGCGCCTGCGGGCGCGGCGAGCGGCGCGGAATCCGCCGGCCCTGACGCCGCGCGGGCTCCAGCGCGAGCGCCCGGCGCAGGTCGCGCTCGGTCTCGATGTGGTTCTGCAGCAGCTGCAGGTGCAGCGAGCGCAGAAAGGAGGCGGGCTCGCGCAGAATCGCGATCAGGCGCGCCCCGGGCTGCAGCTCGGCGATACCGCGCGCCGCGGCGGTGGACACCAGATACGAAGATGAGGCCTCCCCCACCAGCTGTGCCGGCGCCGCCCCGTCGAACAGCGAGAGGTACCGCTCGAGCGTCACGGGAAGCTGGCCGCTGGCTTTGCGCTGAAAGCGCGAGCGCAGGTCGGTGGCGAAGTACGCGGGCTCCTTCAACGCGGGCATGAAGATCTGCGGGTGGCGGCGCAGCATCTCGTACAGCGCGGTGGTACCGCACTTGGGGTGGCCGAGGATGAAGAAGTCGGGCACCCTGCCCCGCACCTCCACGGGGGCGGCCGGCGCCTGCGCGGTGGTGTCAGCCAACGCTGTCATCGTCTCCACCCACGGTTCCGCACACATCGCTCGCCCACAGCCCGCACGGCCATCGCCCCCGCCTCGCAGCCACGCCCGTCACACATCCTCATAACCCCACAGGCTCACCAGATCCCGGCCGAGGTACTCACTCAACCCCTCCACCTCCCCCTTGAAGCGACGGCGCAGCTCGGCCATCAACTCCGCATCCGGCGCAGGCGGCTCGGCGAAGACGATGCGCCGCTGCGCCGCGTCGCGCGCGCGGCGACGCAACCCGGTCGGCGTGAGCGCCTTGACCCCACCCTTCACCGCCAGCGAGAACGGGCCGTGCCCGACGGAGACCGCGTGCAGCAGCTCGTGCAGGCGCTGCGAGCGCGCGCGCACCGTGGCGTTGGCCTCGACCGGCTCGATCGCCACGCCGTCATCGACCTCCAGGAAGCGCAGCACGCGGCGCACCGTCGCCTCGTTTGTCGGCGCGGAAGTCGTCGTAGATCAACACCAACATCCGCTCGCGCCCGAACAACTCGTGGAAGCGGCGCAGCTGCTCGACGTAGCGGACGTGCTCGGAGTAGAGCAGCGCCTGCGGCCAGTAGGTGTGGCGCGGCACCTGGCGCCCCTCGCGCCGGGCTGCCTCCAGCGCGAGCGCCGTGCGCAGGTCGGCCTCGGTCTCGACGTAGGTCTCGACGAACTGCAGGTGCAGCGAGCGCAGCAGCGAGGCGGGCTCGCGCAGGATCGCGACGATCCGCGCGCCGCAGGACACCTCGGCGATCCCACGCGCGGCGGTGCGCGACCACAGGTACAGCGCGCTCGCCTCGCCCACGCGCTGGCCGGGGCGTGCGGCCGCGAACAGTGCGAGGTACTGCTCGAGCGTCGCGGGCGTCCCTTCCGGGCGCGGCGGCGTGCGCTCGTGCAGCTCGCGCGCGAAGAACCACGGCTCCTTGCCGGCGGGCATGAAGATCTGCGGGTGGCGGCGCAACATCTCATACAGGGCGGTGGTGCCGGCCTTGGGCTGGCCGACGATGAAGAAGTCCGGCACCCTCACCGCACCCCCAGCAGCCCCGCCGGCGCGCTCGCGGCGAGCCCCGAGGCGGTGCGGTAGTAGGGGCTGTGCGTCTGCAGGAAGGCGGTTGTGTCGAATGCCGCCAGGCGGCCGTCGACGATCACCATCACGCGGTCGCAGATGTCCAGCGTGGAGAGGCGGTGGGCGACGATGAACAGCGTCAGCTCGTGCTTGAGCGCCGTCAGCGACTCCTGGATCAACCGCTCGGAGGTCGGGTCCAGGGCGGAGGTGGGCTCGTCCAGCACGAGCACCTCCGGCCGCGCCGCGAGCGCGCGGGCGAGGCAGATGCGCTGCTGCTGGCCGCCGGAGACCGCGTCGGCGCGCGGGCCGACCACCGTGTCGTAGCCCTGCGACCAGGAGACCACGTCGTCGTGGATGCGCGCCAGGCGCCCGGCCCGTTCGATCGCCGCGCGGTCCAGATCGCGGAAGTAGCGGATGTTCTCCGCGACCGTGGCATGCACCAGACGGGGTTCCTGGGAGACGTAGGCCACGCGCCGGTTCCACTCGCTGCGCGCAAACTGCTCGGCGGGGACGCCATTGACCAGGTAACGGCCGCGATCTTGGGTGCGCAGCCGCAGCAGGATCTGCACGAGCGTCGACTTGCCGGCGCCGGAGGGACCGACGATCCCGATCGCCTCGCCGCCGGCGACCGCGAAGCTGATCTCCGATAGCACCGGGCGCGCGGCGCGGTAGGCGAACGTGACACGCTCGAACGCGAGGCTTTCGATCCGCGGCAGCAGCGCCCCACCGTCGAGCGGTGCGCTCTGCGCGTAGCGCTCTTCGGCAGCCTGCAGGCGCTCGATGAAGGGCAGCGACTGGCGCAGGCCCTGGTAGGCGGTCTGCGCCTGCTGGCCATTGTTGCCGGCGCGCACCAGCAGCAGCACGACCGCCCCGAGCGACGCCGCATGGCCGCCGCCGGCGAGGTAGAGGCCGCCGAGGCCCGCGACGATCAGCAGGTAGATCAGGCTCTGGTAGAGGTTGGGCACGAGGCGCCCGATCACCCAGGTACGGAAGAACAGCACGCGGGCAGCGTCGATCTGTCGCCCGATGCGCTCGCGCTGGGCGACGGCAGCGCCGAACACCTGCGTGTCCTCGGCGACCCGGATCGCCTCGCCGATTCCACCGGCGTACTCCATCTGCGCCTGCGAGAGCGAGCGCGCTCGGCGCGCGCCGAGCGCGCTCAGCGGGCGCAGCAGCCCGAACAGCGCGATCGCCACCGTGAGCACGATCGCGGCGGCAAACACGTTGAGCACGAGCGCGGAGATCAGCAGCACCACGAACGTGATCAGTGAGGTGAGCAGCGTCGTGGCCTGCACCGCGCCGGCGGTCGCCTGGATCACCTGGCTGGTCATCGTCTCCTGCAGGTGCCCCTCGTGGTCAGCGGACTGCACGCTCCAGGAGGCGCGCGTGAAGGCGTGCAGCAGGTCGCGGCGCAGGCGCGCCTGCACCTCCGCGCCAATCCGCGCCGGCAGGATCGAGATCGGCACCTGCAGCGCGAGGCGAAAGCCTGTGAGCGCGAGTGCCACCACCAGCAGCTCGCCGACGGTCGTGTGCAGGCGCAGCGGGCCGATGTGCGTATGCACGTGCCGCGCCCCGGTGGCGATCGCGGCGGCAATCTGCGTGAGCAGCACCAGCATCCCGGCTTCCGCGAAGCCGGAGAGGATCGAGCTGCCGGCCAGCATGGCGACCGCCCCGCGGCGGTCGCCGAGCAGCAGGCTCAGCCGCGCGCGTGCGGTCGATCGTGGCGCGGGATCACGTTGCTCGCGGGAGCGCCGGCGCCTCATGGCCGATCAACGCTCCTCGCCGCCCGCATATGCGCCACTCACCAAATCGTCACTTCTCGCGCCCCCTGCCCCCACCAGCCAGTAGGCGGCGATCCCGACCGCGAACCAGTAGAAGGGGCCGGCCGCCGCGCTGGCCATCACCGGTCCGTTGGTGCCCATCAGGATCAGCGCGATGAAAGGCGCGAACACACCGGCAAGGCCGATCCGGATCTCGGCGTCGTCGACGCGCCGCAGTCGGGTGACAGCCATCCAGATCACGCTCAGCGAGAGCGCGCTCCACAGCAGCAGGCCGGGCAGCCCGAGTTCGTCGGTGACGTAGTTGTACTGCGTCTCGGCGCTGTGGCCGTGGCCTTCGAGCGTCACCGTCGTGTGCCCGCCGAAGCTGGACGCCGCGCCCGCGGTCGCCAGACCAAAGCCGAAGGGGTCGTTGGCGACGTCGTTGGGGATTTGCGCAAGGCTCACGGCCTTGTATGTGGTGGAGGTGGCGCCAACGTTCGAGGGTTCGATGCTGACGTAGCGCGAGAAGACCCCGCCGCCCTCGAACGCGACGAGCGCCACCCCGAGCCCCACCGCAACGACCGCGACCGCCAGCAGCGCCCCGAGCGGGCGCCGCACCCGCCGCCCCACGCCGGCGCCGGCGCACAGCAGCCCGAAGGCCAGCAACGAGATCACCGCGCCGAGGACAGACAGGCGCGCCAGCGAGGTGGCGACCGCCAGCAGCGCGCCCACGCAGAGCAGCGCCGCAAACCACCGTCGCCGCCGCCGGATCATGGCCAGCAGCACCACGGTCCCCGCCAGCGCGATCACACCAACGCTGCCGCCGAAGCCGGCGTCCGAGCCGAGCGCGGGCGGGCGCACCCGCGCGACGCCTTCGCTGAGGTACTTGCGCGCCGAGAGCGTTTCGTTGCCGTACACCAGTTCGGAGTAGCCCGGCCCCCAGCTGGCCAGCTGCGCCGGCGAGAGTCGCGTCTGGTAGAGGCTGACCGCACCGTTGGCGAGCGCGATCACGCCGAGGACCACGAACAGCTGACGGAAGCGCTCGCGCGAGCGCATCAGCGCGTAGCCGAAGAAGAAGAACGGCACCCACTCGAGCTCCTGGCGGAAGCCCCCGAGGATCTTCAGCGTCCCCAGCGTGTTGGGGTTGAAGGCGTTCGCCAGCACGAGCGCGACGAACGCGATCACCCAGCCGGACATCGGCGCCGTCGCCACACGCTCGCGGCGGGCGAGCAGGCGCACGATCGCCCCCAGCGCGACCGCCGCGATCAGCACGTCGCGGACGGCCGAGGCCGCCTGGTTGGCGCTCAGCAGCTTGACCGGCCCGTCGAGCGCACCGAGGTAGATCGCCAGCAGCGCAACCGACACCTCCAGGCGGGTGTTGACCGCGAGCGCGAGGATCCCCACCGCGCCGAGCGCCAGCGCGAGCACCAGCAGGAAGTTGGGGTCGGGCACCGCCAGGGCGATGCCCAGCGCCAGGGCGAGCGCGATCGCCCCGGCGCCGCCAAGCAGTGCCAGCTCGGCGATCCGCCGGCTCACGACAGCCGGATGGGCGCGCATGCTCGGAGCGGCCACGCGCGGCTGGGAGGCGCTCATCGGGCGATCAGATCGCGCAACCGGCTGGGCTGCCCGTAGGGGGCGCCGAAGCCGTACTCCTGCACTTCTCCGCGCGAGACGCAGTTGGCGAGCACCCCGAGCACCGGGGCGGAGGAAACGCGCGAAAGCAGCTGCATCAGTCGCCGCGCCGCCGCCTCGTGCGTGTGCCCGGCGCGTGCGACCAGCACGATCCCATCGACCAGGCCGAGCAGCGGCAGCGCGTCGCTCACCTGCAGCGGCGGAGGCGCGTCGATCAGCACGTAGTCGAAGTCCTCCGCGGCGGAGCGCAGCACGCCGCGCATCCGCTCGCCGGCGAGCAGCGCGGGTGGGTTGGCGGTGTGGCCGCCGCTGAGCAACACCGACACCGAGGCTGCGCGCGAGTCGATCGCCGTGGAGACGCCGTGCGCCTCGGTGGTCGTCGCGGCGCCGGTCTGCAGGTGCATCGCGCTCTGCCACGCCTCGCCCAGCGAGAGCGTGCCGGCGAGCACATCGCTCAGCCCGTAGGGGGCGCCCACGCCGAGCAGCCCCGCCAGCACGGGCCGGCGCATGTCGGCCTCGATCACCGCCACGCGTGCGCCCGCGTCGCGCTGTACGAGCGCCAGGTCGGCCAGCAGCGTCGACTTGCCGTCGCCGGCGTCGGCGCTGAGGAACAGGATCAGGCGCGGCGGGCGCTGGCGGTCGCGCTCGAGCATGTCGCCGAGCTGCAGCGTGGTGTGCAGGCGCCGCAGCGGCTCCAGCAGACCCTCGGCCGGCGCCGGCTCGCCGCCGGTGCGCACGACCGGCTGGCGGACCGCGGGCAGCGCGCTGAGCACCGGCGTCCCGAAGGCCGCCTCGATGCTCGCCAGCGAGCGCAGCCGCCGGTCGAAGCGGCCGAGCAGGACGGCGGCGGCGGCGGCCAGCAGGATGCCGAGCACGAAGCCGAAGATCGCGTTCCGTTTGGGCGTCGGCGAGACGAGCATGGCCTTGGTCTTGCCGGAGCTGATCTCCTGCACGCCCGCGACCTCCAGGTCGCCTTCGAGCTGGTTGATCTTGCTGGCGAGGTTGGCGGCCTGCACGGTCGCGGCGCCGCTGGCGGCACCGGCCACTGCGCCGGCTCCCTTGCCACTCCCCTTCGCTTTGGCTTTGGCGGCGGCGGCCAAGCCGGCTTCGATCCGGCCCAGCTGGCGGCGGGTGGCGAGGATGGCCGCGTTCACCTCGTGCCGGTAGTGGGTGTGCTGACGCTTCACGTAGGCGACGGCATAGGCGTCGGCGAGCTGCTCGGCGCCCTTGGAAGTGCCCGCTTCGGCGGCGATCGTGATGAAGTCGCTGCTGCCGGCGGCGCTCGCGTGGGCCTTGCCGCGGGCCGCCGCGAGATGGTGTTCGGCGCGCAGCCGTTGGTGCACCGGTTCGCTCAGCGAGCTGGAGTTGATCAGCGTCGCCTGGTCGGTGACGTCACGGTCGTTGAGCGTGATTTTGCTCTGGGTGCTGTTGAGCAGCCCCTGTTCTTCGGACCCCCCGCCCAGATAGATTTGCGTGCTGGCGGTGTAGAGGGTGGGCTGGCGTTTGTAGTAGAGGTAGGTCGCCGCGGCGACGAGGACCCCCACAAGCAGAATCAGCCACTTGCGCCTCCAGATCGGCGCGAAGATGGCCGTTGGTTCGGTCGTCTCGTTCATTGCTGAGAGCCCCTGACGAGGCGGTGGAAGGCGAGCGGTGGGCGTCGCGAGGGCTCAGATTGACAGGATCGCGGGGCTTGAGTAAAGCTCTTCACAAAAAGTACACATCGTGCGCTAGACCCAGCCTCACGATCCGCGCGGTATGAGCCGCGATCCATTGGCGCCCGCGACACAGCGCCGACGGCGGTTGCTGGCGATCAGCCACCCGGCGATGGTGAACGTCAACCAAGAGGTGTACCGCGAGCTGCAGCGACGGGACTGGGAGGTGACGATCGTTGTGCCGAGCCGCTGGCGCAGCGAGTACTCGCGCCGCACGATGACCCCGCAACCGCTTGCGGGCCTGGAGCACGCGCTGCGCCCGACGCCGGTCGCCCTGGCGGGGCGTCCGCAACGGCACTTCTACCTGACCCGCTGCCGCGCGTTGAGCACGGGCGCGCGGCCCGATGTGGCATTCGTCGAGGCCGAGCCCTATTCGATCTCCGCGACCCAGTGGGGGCGGGTGTTCGCGAGGCAGGGCATCCCGTTCGGGGTGCAGTGCGCCGAGAACATCGATCGGGCACTGCCCCCGCCGGTGCGCGGACTGCGCTCGCGAGTGCTGCGCCGCGCGGCGTTCGTGGCGGCCCGCTCGGACAGCGCCGCGGGCCTGGCGCGCGCGTGGGGCGCCAGCGGAGAGGTCGCGCTCGCACCGCACGCGGTCCCCGAGTGGGAGCTGGCACCACCCTCCGGGGAGACGGAACATCGCTTGCCGGCCGGCGCGACCGATGTGGCGGGCGATCCCCGGGAGGCCGGGCGCCCATTCACGATCGGCTACGCGGGGCGCTTGGTCGAGAGCAAGGGATTGACCGATCTGCTCGCCGCCGTGCGGATGCTGGACGGCCCGGTCGAGCTGTTGCTGATCGGCGACGGGGAGTTGCGAGCGCAGCTGGAGGGACAGCCGATCCCTGGCTCGCGCGTACGCGTGCTCGACGGCTTCACCCACGATGGCATGGCGGCCGCGTACGCGCAGCTCGACGTGCTGGCGTTGCCCTCGCGCACCACGCCAACGTGGAAGGAGCAGTTCGGGCGGGTTGTCGTCGAGGCGCTGTGGTGTGGCGTGCCCGTGGTCGGCTCGGACTCGGGTGAGATCCCCTGGCTGATCGAGCTGACCGGTGGCGGGCTCACATTCCCGGAGGGCAACCCGGCGCAGCTGGCCGCGCGGCTGAGCGAGCTGCGCGCATCGCCGGAGCTGCGCCGGCGGTTGACGAGGAGTGGAAGAGCGGCCGTCGAAAGGCTGTTCTCGGTGCCCGCGGCGAGCGACGCCCTCGAGCGCCTGCTGGTCGGTGCGCTCTAGTCCAAAGAGTTGACCGCCAAAAGGTGTGAACATTTTCTTTACAACGTTTTTCCGTACTCAAATCGGATATGCTGCACCCGCGATCCTCGGCCATGGACAGGATGCTTCCATGGTGTGAAAGTTGTGTGAAGTAAAGGTGAAACACCTTCCCTCGATGCGAACGGAGACAGGAATGAGACGTTTGAAGACCGCGGCCGGAATGGTCGCCACGATCGGGGCGCTGGCCGCCTGTGCGGCGCCCGCGCTGGCGACCACTCAGTTCACCGCGAGCCGGCTGCCCAAGCCGCTCTCGGAAGCCGAACCCGGCAAGACCAGGGGCCGAGGCGTCGGCTCCACCGAACTGGGCGGCGAAGAACGCAGCCAGGAATTGAAGTTCGGCGTGTTCTACATCGTCTGCGCCGCCAAGACCTCGGGCAAGACGATCGCCGAAGGCGCGGTGTCGTGGGCCACGTCGCTGACCTTCTCGACGGAGGTCAAATTTGAAAAATGCCTCACCCGCACCGACTTCAACGGCTTCCTCGCGGGCACCAAAACGACCTTCAACGTGAACCCCGAAACGAAAAAATCAGAACCGGTGAAGTTCGTGTACCACGTCAACGGCTTCGTGCAGCTCGGCGCCGGCGAAACCGAATCGGAAGTGGAAGTCGGCTCGGGCACTGCCTCGTTCTCGATCGCGGGGAAGATCTGCAAGATCGACTGGCCCCGCCAGACAGTGCCGGCGATCGCGGCGAAAAAACCCGAAGCGCCCTACTCGGCAGCTGTCTACACAAGCAAGCAGGTGCCGGTCGAAGAAAAAGAGATCAGGAAATTCCCCTCACTCACGCAGACCAGGCTCCTGATCTCAAATGAATTCAAAGGCATGGAATGGAGCTACGAAGAAGGCCAGTGCCTGGGCGAAGGCGGGTTCGAAGAAGCCGCCAAACAGGAAGCGGGCAAGACCGGCCTGTACAAGGGCTCCTTCGAAGAGGAAATCGCCGCGGGCAACCTCGGCTTCGAATAAAGGCTGAAGTCTAAGACAGCCTCCTAACAAGGCCGTCCGCTCGAGGGCGGGATCGGGTTGCTGCGGCTGCCCGGCCCCGCCCTCGTATGCGTGTTGGGGCCCATCTGCGTAGGCAACGTGCTGCCGATCTTCTGTGCTGACCGATCTTCTTCTCGGCGGCCGGTCGACAGCTCCACCGGATCCACCCCGGGCATCATGTGATCTCTATCCAAAAAGTCACAATTTTGTCAAACCTCGGTACACCTTGCGCGTAGCATGGGCCGCACCACCCTTTCGAACGGGCATAGGAGGCCGAGATGAAATTCTTAGAGAGATGCTTCCCAGTACGTCACGGTGCCGGAGGCTCGTCGTGGCAGCAACGAGCACTGGCTTTGGGCGCGACGGCATTCGCTCTGGCCGCCACGATTGCGACGCCGGCCGTGGCCGATACATCGCTTGCGACGCCCGATTTGGCCGTGAGCCCACTGGTGTCGCCCGAACCACCCACGGTCACGGGCATCGCCCCTGCCGATGGCCCCGCGAAGGGCGGTACAAAAGTCGAAATAATTGGAACCAATCTGGGAGGAGCGACGGCCGTCGACTTTGGCATGACCGCCGCGAGCAAGTTCACCGTGAGGTCGGCGACGGCCATCGGCGCCGTCGCCCCCGCAGGCGCAGGCACGGTGGATGTGACGGTGACGACACCGGAAGGCACCAGTGCCGCCAGCGCGGCGGATCAGTTCGCCTACACCGATTCTCCGCCGGTCGTACGCGAGGTCCTACCCGATGAAGGACCCGCTGCCGGCGGCACCAGCGTAACGATCCTCGGCCTCTACTTCCTCCCGGCCACGGCGGTGGACTTCGGCGGAACGAGCGCCGTGAGCTTCACGGTGGAGTCGAACAAGTCGATCACTGCCGTGGCGCCTCCTGGAACTGCGGGTAAAGCGCTGGTGACGGTCACGAGCCCGTACGGCACCAGCGGACCGGAATCCTGCATCCTTCGCAATCCTCCCGGCGGCTGCCACCCGCGTGACCACTTCAAATTCGGCGTACCGACGATCACCGACGTGACTCCCGCCACAGGATCGACAACGGGCGGTACGAGCGTGACGATCACAGGCACCGGATTTGGCATCGGGGCCACCGCCACGACGGTCAAGTTCGGCGGAACGCGCTCCCCAACTGTCGAATGCACATCGACAACCACATGCACCGTCGTGGCCCCACCGCGCAAAGCGGGAACGGTCGACATACGGGCCACGGTCAACAGGAAAACGAGCAAGCCGAGTCCCGCCGATCAGTTCACCTCCATGTGAGCCGGCTCAGCTGACAGCCGCTCGTACAGCATCTGGTGCTTGGCCACCATCTCCTCCCAGCTGAACTGCAACGCCGATCGGCGGGCGGCGGCGCCCAGACGGCTCCCGAGCGCCGGGTCCGCGGCCAGTTGCCGTAGGCGCTCCGCGATCGCCCCGGGCTCGGGCGCAACCAGGAAGCCGTTGCGCCCATCCTCGATCAGCTCGCGCACGCCGTTGACGGGCGTGGCCACGATCGGCAGGCCACTGGCGGCCGCCTCGAAGGTCACCAGCGAGAAGGTCTCATAGCCCGACGCCAGCACGAACGCGTCGGCGAGCTCGTACACCACCGGCATGTCGCGTACCACCCCCAGCCAGTGCACCGCCTCCCCCACGCCGAGCGAGTCGGCCAGCTGTTGATAGGGCGCCACGTGCCCGCGCCCCGCGACCACCAGATCCCATTCGGGCGCACGGGCAAGCGCCTCGATCACCGTGCGCAGACCCTTGTGCCCCCAGTCCCCGCCGACGAACGCCAGCACCAGCCGCTCCGGCGCCACCCCCAAACGCTCGCGCAGCGCGCCCGCCTCGCGCGCGCGGGTCCCCGGCGCGAACGCGCTTGTATCGACGCCGTTGTGGATCGCCACCACGCGATCCGCGAGCTTGGGAAAGTGCTCGCGCATCTCCGCGGCGACACCGTCGGATACGCACACGAACGTCGCCGCGCGGTTGGCACGAAAGCACAGCCGCTCGCACACGCGCTGGACGAGCCCCACCGCACGCACATACCAGCGCAGCAGCGGCAGCGGGCGGTTGGGGCTCGCGCGATGGACCTGATGGCAGCAGTGCACGGCGATCGCATCCACGCGGTTGAACACGATCGCGCCGGCGGCCTGCACCACGCCGCGGCGGTGTCGCCACACCAACAGCGAACCCACCAGCGCAAACCATGGGTAGGCCACCAGAAACGGACGACTCGGTCCGCGCACCCGGTGAAAGGCGACGCCCACGTCCGCGGGCAACTCGCAGGCGCGTGCGATCACCCGCACCTCGCGGCCAGCGCGCCGCAGCCCGACGACGAGCTCGGCCAGCTGGCGCTCCATGCCGCCCACCGGGCCGATGTCGTGCGCCACGATCGTCACCGGGCACCCCTGCGGCGCCGCCGCGCTCGCCCGTACAGAGGCGTCTCCAGCATCTCGCCGGCGCGCCACCAGCGATTGCAGCTGTGCGAAGAACCGCTCGCGCATGGCGGCGTCGGTGAACTCCGCGGCGAAGCGCTCGCGACCCGCCGCGCCGAGGGCCTCGCGCAGAGCGGGCGAGGCCAGCAGCGGCTCCAGCGCATCCGCCAGCGCCTGCGGCTCGCCCGAGCGCGCCAGCACACCGGTGCGGCCGTCCTCGACGTACTCGGCGGGCCCGCCCGAATCGACCGCCACCACCGCCACACCGCGCGCCATGCCCTCCAGCAGCACGATCCCGAACGGCTCGCAGTCGGAGGCGTTGACGAGGACGTCCATGCGCTCGATGTAGGGCCCCGCGTCGGGCACCTGGCCTGTCATCGTCACGTCCTCGACGAGCCCCAGCCGCTCGACAAGCCCCGGCAGCGAACGGGCGTACGCCGGCGAGATGTCGTAGGCGTCGCCACCGACCATCACCGTGTGGATCCGGTGCCCTCGCTCGCGCAGCAGCGCCTGGGCGCCGAGCATTCGATCCTGGCCCTTCCACGGCTCCATCCGCCCGACGAGGCCGACGATCGGCACGTCCATGGGAAGGTCGAGCCGGGCTGCGCTGCCGCCGGGAGGGCGTGCGTCCCCTTGTTTGGAGCGTGGATCGCCGTTGGACACGGACGTTTCGTCATCGACCGCGAGCGTGCGCCCGTCGGGAGCAAATCCGTTGCCCTCGCCGGCCTGTGAGCCACCGCCCGGCGGGCGCGTGCCGGGAGCGACGACGAACGTCGGCCGCGACGGCGAGAGCTGCCGCTGCGCGCGGGCGACCGTCTCCGAGGAGCAGCCGATCGCGATCGCCGGCAGCGCGGTCGCGCAGCGGTCGATCCAGTGACGCGCCTGGATCGCGTGCTGCCACCACACCACGCGATCGGACATCCCCGCCAGCACGGCCGCCGGCGCCCCGTACAGCTGCGTCTTGGCCGACCAGTTGAGGATCACGTCGGGCTGGCGGCGGCGGAAGATTTGCGCGAGCCGCCCGACGGTGGCACCCCAGCGATGGAGGTCGCGCAGGCGCCCCGCCTCGAGCACCTCGATGCGAAAGCCTGCTTCCCGCAGTTCAGCTGGCCAGGGCCCCGCCTGGAAGAACACCAGCTCGAGCTCGTGGTCGCTCTGTTGTGCACCGTCGAGCACCGTTTGCAGCATCGCCTCGGCGCCGCCGAGACGATGCCCCCACGGCATTGTGATCAGGACGCGCATAGGATGGCCACCCGGCGGCCCACCGTGTGCCTTGGAGGCCTCTCGCGCACAGCTTGAGAGTACCCCAACTCGGCGCTGTTGTTGCGAAACGACCGCGACCGTGACCGCCTCCCGCAACATTTTCACATCTCCACCATCCCCCGCGGATAGCTTGCTTTTCAACCCGGGAAGACCTCGGTGTGCGATCGCTCTGTGGACCAACTGTGAACACGCAATGAGTCACATATCCAGCCCCTCGCCACCATCTGGAGCGGCGAGCAACCTTTCACCGCTGGTCGGCCAGATCCGCCCCTCTCATACGCCCCCGGCAACGCGCTTCACCAATTTTTCACCACCAGCGCAGCGGGTCAGCCTCGCGCACGACTATCTGCTGGTGATGCGCGGCGCGGAGCGCACATTCGCGGCGATGGCTGAGCTCTACACCCAGGCGCCGATCTTCACCCTGCTCTATGACGAGCAGGGTACCGACCGCCGCTTCGCGGGCCGCGAGATCACCACCTCGCCGCTGCAGCGCCTCGGCGTCGGCCAGGCGAACTTTAGACGACTGCTGCCGCTCTACCCGGCTGCGGCGGGGCGCCTGCGGCCGCCGGCATCGGATGTCGTGATCAGCAGCAGCAGCGCCTTCGCACACGGCCTGCGGGCTCCCGAGGGCGCCGTGCACATCTGTTACTGCTACACCCCGTTTCGCTATGCCTGGGATGAGCAGGAGTTCGCCCTCGGCGAGGTTTCCGCGACCCTGCGCCCACTGCTGCGCCATCAGCTGCGGCGTATCCGCAGGTGGGATCTCGCCGCCAGCCGCCGCGTCGACGCCTACATCGCGATCTCCGAGCTCGGCCGCGAGCGGATCAAGCGGTGCTACGGCCGCGACGCCGCGATCGTGCACCCGCCGGTGGAGACCCACCGCTTCCTGCCGGGCACGCCCGGCGACTCGCTGCTGGTCGTCTCCGAGCTCGTCCGCCACAAGCGCGTGCACGTCGCGCTCGAGGCAGCGCGCCGCGCGCGTGTGCCGATCCGCGTGGTCGGCAGCGGGCCCGACCACGCCGTGTTGCGGGCCGCCTACCCCGAGGCCGAGTTCCTCGGGCGCGCCGGCGACGAGGACCTGGTCGAGCTGTACGCCACCGCCCGCGCCGTGATCGTACCGAGCGTGGAGGAGTTCGGCATCACCGTGGTCGAGGCGCAGGCGGCCGGGCGGCCGGTGATCGCCGCCGCCGCGGGCGGGGCGCTCGAGACCGTCCTCGACGGGCGCACCGGCTCGCTGGTGAAGGTCGATGATGTCGATGCCTTCACACGGGCGATCGAGGGTATCGACAAGCTCGATTTCGACCCCACTCGCGCGCGCGCGAACGCCGAGCGCTTCTCGGTGGCCGCCTTTCAGCGTCGTCTCGCGGAGCAGGTGAATCGAGCCGTGAGTCCAAGCGGCACATCGCCCGTGCGCGACGAAGCTCGCGTGCTCCCCCTCACCCGCGCCGTGCCGCGGCGAGCATCGTCGTCCAGCGCGCTGCCAGCGGTGAGCCGGCCTCCCGAGGCAGCATCTGGAGCGACGCGCTACGCGAGCAGATGAACGCCAGCCGGCGCAGCCGGCGATAGTCCTCCATGCCGGTGTAGTCGGTGATGTTGCGCGCCAGCGCCACCGCGTTGTAACCCGACCGTGACGCCAGCTCGATCACCGCGTCGCGGGTCGGCACCAGCACCAGCTCGCCATGCGCATCGGGCTCGTCGAGGTGTGAAACCTCGAAGAAGCTGGAGCGCGCGCCCGAGAGGGCGGTGTCGATCACCAGCAGCTCGGCGCCGGTGGCGGCCATGCGCTCGAACAGCTCCACCGGCCTGGCGGTATGTTCCATCAACCCCAGGCACAGAACCACGTCGAAGGAGTCACCGAAATCGTGTGTGAAAACGTCGGCCTGCTCGAAGCGACAACGGGTGGAGTCGATGCCCTTCGCCTCGAACACGAGGTTGGCCTGGTCGATGTGCATCTGCCGGTTGTCCACACCGAGCACGAAGTCCGCCCCGGCCTCGATCGCCTGCAGCGACCACCAGCCGGCGTTGCACCCCAGGTCGAGCACGCGCCGGCCCTGCAGCGAGCCGCCCGTCACCTGCAACAGCGCCTCGAAGAAGTACCGGCGGCGCTGCTCGTGGCGGTTGACTTTGCCGATGTCCACCACGGGTGTTGCGGCTCCGCCCTCGAACTCGAAGCGGTAGTGCCAGCGGGGGAACGCCGCGATCCGCTCCTGGAGCTCCAGTGCCTGCACAGTGGGATCCTACCGGTGCGTCAGGGTCCAAGTGCCCCGATCGGTATCACGATGATCCCGTCCTCACGGCGGTGGCCGTAACCCGTCCCGACGATCACACCGAGCGCGACGGGCTCACCGGACACCTCGGTGTCGATTTGTTCCAACAACTTGCGTAGCGAGGCGGCTGCCTGCTCCACCTGCCCCGACCCGAGCTTCACCTCGAACGCTGCTTGATATCGCGCAGCAGGCGTGTGGGTGTGGCGCGCAGCGCGGCCCGATGTAGCGTTGGATTCTCGTTCGAGAGTTGGTAGAATCGTACGGAGCATGGTGCATACTGAGTTGAAAGCCAACGACGTGCGTATACCCGATCCACAGCAGGGAGTGGCGACCCTCATCGCCCGCTATGGCGAGTTGCACGCCGTGATCCTCCACCCTGCGGATTTCATGAGCGTCGAGGAGATCATCGACGCGTACCTCTCGCGTCCACCGTATGAGTTGGTTGCCACCGACGCGGCGGTCGAAGCGCACGCGATCCTCGAGACACCCGGCGTCGAGAAGCACTACGACCTAGACGAGCTCGACGCGGCGCTCAGCGAGTGACCTCGGACGCAAGGTCGCTACCCGGCGACCAGGGAGCACTCTACATGGCGATCGTGCCATACGCCGCCCAGCCGCCCTTCCGCTTGGCCCAGCCCGATGGGTCCGAGCATGCCTATGAGAGCGCCCGCGACCTCGCCATCGCTGTCAGGCGCGAGGAGGAGCCGATCGACTTCTCGATCACCGTGCAGGCGAATTTTCCGCGCTCGATGCCATCTGCCTTGACCATGACAGATGATGGGAATGGTGGGGCGCCGCGCCGAAAGCCAGTCTGTCGCTCCCCTACAACCCCCGCCGTCCTACTACGTGAGGCACCGTGCGCAGCAGGATCTTCAGGTCCTTCCACAGTGACCAGTGCTCGACGTAGCGGTAGTCGATCGCCACCATCTGGCTGAGCGAGGCGCGCGTGGGGCCAAGGATCTGCCAGGGGCCAGTCATTCCCGGCTTCAGCTCGAGGCGACGACGATGGCGGCCGGCGATGCGCTCGTCCTCCTCGACCACCAGCGGGCGGGGGCCGACGAGGCTCATCTCCCCTTTGAGGATGTTCAGCAGCTGTGGCAGCTCGTCCAGCGCGGTGCGGCGTAGCCACCGCCCGACGCGGGTCACACGCGGGTCCTCGGCGATCTTGAAGAGGCCGCCGCGGGCCTCGTTGTGCGCGCGCAGCGCCTCCTTCATCGCGTCGGCGCCCGGCACCATTGTGCGGAACTTCAGCATGTCAAAGCGCATTCCGCGGTGACCGACCCGCTGCTGGCGGTAGAACACGCCACCGCCGCCTTCGAGCTTGATCGCCGCGGCGATCACGGCGATCAGCGGCGCCAGGGCGAGCAGACCGAGCATCGCGCCGAGCAGGTCGAGTCCGCGCTTGACGCGCAACCCCGCGTCGAACTCCGCCGACGCGCCCACCCCTGCGAGTCCCGGTAGGCGATCGATCTCGATCGTGGAGTCCACGATTGCATCCTTTCGGATGCGCATCCAACAAATGTCGAGATTTGGTGATCGGGCTCGAGCCAACGGGCCCGCCCCAGAACGACAACCGGGGCCGCCCCTCCCTGGGGCGGCCCCGGCCACTTCACATCGGTGCATCTGGTGCTACGCCACCATCACGATCGCCTCCTTGGCGGCCGCGTGGCGAGCGCGTGCGTCCCTACGGAACTGCCCAGCCGATTTCCTTGACGCCAGCTTCGGCCTCTTTGAGGATCGTGCCGGACACTTTTTCGTAGTCGTGGGCTTTGATGTCGTACCCACCACCCTGTGTTTTGGTGCTGAGCTGCCACAGGAGGTAATCCCTCGTCGTCTGGGCCACTTCTTTGCCTTTTTCTTCTTCAGCCGGCGTCCCACCGTGGGGCAGGATGTACGGCTTGTATTCCCGCAGCGCGAGGTCGTAGGTGAGCCCGCAGATCGGGTACTTTTTCTGTACCAGCTGCGCTTTCACCGTCGCCCATGGTTCACGGGTGTTGACGGGCGGGATCACTTCGCCGATTTTCCCAACGTACACGGTGTTTGCACAGTTGGAGGCATCGATTTTTTCGAGATCTTGGTTGTTCGCCGGGTCGGCGTATTCTTCGCCGGCCACGGAGCTGTTCTGGAGCGGGGCCCAGAACTTGTGGTTCTGTTCGCCAACCTTGGTCGACGAGCCTTTTTTGTTTTCCCCACCGCATTCAGGTGCTTTGGCGGGCGCTATGCACTTGTCCGAGAAGAACCCTTCTTTGCGGGCAACCGCGAGATCGGCGTAGCCGATGCTGCTTGCTTTGGCGTTGACTTCGCCGACCACGCCCGGGTTGCCCTTAGTGAAGGGCCGGACGACTTTGGCCGCAAGCGGCCAGCGCTGGTTTTCGCACCCTTCCTGGACGTTTTCCCAGGTCTTCGATTCGGGCAGAAGCACCACGCCACAGGGGTTTTTCTTTTTTACCCCTTCTTCACTGATTTCGTTGAATTCTTCCATTTCGACTTTGTGCGAGGGTTCTACCTGCGCAATGAACGACTTGAAGATGTGCGTCGTGCCCGATTTGTCATCACGGACGACCACGTTGATCGGCGTTTCCTCTTCGGAGGCGCCACCGGTGCACGTGATCACATCGTGATCGTCGGTCTGAGCTGCTTCAACTTCTTTCCAGTTGCGAATTTCGCCTTCGTAGATCTTGGCGACGGTCGTGTCGTCGAGCGCGAGCCGGCCCTCCTTGACCACTTTGCCGGCAACCTTCGCTTCATCCGAGGCGACGCAGTGGGCGGGGAGATGGATCAGCACCGCCACCGCGCCCTGCAGCACCGGGATCGACTCGATCGTTTTTGTTTCTTTGTCGCTGGAGGCTTTGTTGGCTTCCATCGCCGCCTCAGCACTGACGCTGGGCGCTTCGTCGGTGCCGCAGTACGAGTATTCCTCGTATTTCGGAGCTTCGCCGTCGCCGAAGCCCTTCAGGCAGGCGCCGCTGCCGGAGTGGCTGCCGGTCGATTCGTACGTCACGGTCGGTTTGCCGAGGCTACCCTGGCCAGTGTTGCCGGCGCAGCCCAGCACGTTCGTGTCGGTGCTCGCGTTGAAGTCGACGTTCCAGACCGGTTCCTGCGCGGGAGCCTGAAAAGTCGACCCCTGCCCTTTGATGTCGGCCCCCGAGCACTGTTTCGTGAGGTCGCTGGTTGCACCCGCCGTGCCCGCCGTCGCCATCGCCAACGCGGCCACCAGGGCCACGGCGGCGATACACGCCGAAAGCATGCGTCGTGCGGAGTGATACGTCATTACGTAACTACCTCCATGGTTGGTCATCCGGTTTCAGCGCAGATCCAAGTCATCCGCGCGAGCGGGAAATGCTTCCTCGCAGACGAAAATCTCGCAGCCGTCAAGCTGGAGAGGGTTACCATCCTGTGCCCCTGAGCCGATTTCACCGGCTGTTTACAGGCCGGCGAGGATGCTTCACCACTCCTTCACCGCGGCGGCACCGAGTGCGTAACAAGGGCTTCACACGCCCTTTACACCGGCTGGGGCTGGCTCCACAGGGGCGGGCGGGGACTCAGATGCCCGCCTCTGTCGCGCGGGTCGAGCCCACAGAGCCTCCGTGGGCTACTTCTTCTTCTTGCGCTTCTTCTTGCCCTTTGGCCGGTACTTCTTGCGCGCTGTCGCTTCGCACTTGGAGCGCTTGCTCTTGGTCTCTTTCTTGCACGTCTTGAGCGCTTTGGCGAGCAGCTGCGCACGGGTCGGCGCTTTGTGCGCTTCTTCTTCTCGATGCTTCTGTTCTGCTTTTTCTTTGGCTTCTTTGGCAGCTTTTGCTTCCTGAGCTTCTTTGGCCGCTTTTTCAGCCGCCGCCTGCTTTTCTTTTGCTTCCTGAGCTTCTTTGGCGGTTTTTTCAGCAGCTTCCTGCTTTTCTTTCGCTTCTTTGACTTCTAGCGCAGCCTTTTCTTCTGCTTCTTTCTGATGCTGAGCTTCTTCGGCATGGCTTTCGTTGACCGTGACTTCAAAAGTCGTCCTGGCAGGCGTCCCTTCGGCAACCGTGTCTTCGACGATCAGCGTGACCTTGCATTTGCCCGCTTTGCAGCGAGAGGAAAACGTGTGTTTGATCTGCAGTTCGCTGTGGTTCGGCAGTTCGGCCGGTGGCGTGACTGCTTGGGAGGTGCCGTCGCCGAATTCCCACTTGATCTTCTTCAGATGCATCGTGGGTTGTTCGGCTTTGTTTGGATCTTCGACCGTGACCGCGAGCGTCGCTTCTTCTTCGTTGACGCGCACCGCTTTGGGCAGCGCCGGTTTGAGGATCGGCGTCGTTGCCGTCGCCAGGACATGGAGGACGCTGGCCGGCTTGACTGCTTCATCGGCGAGATCGTCACCCTGCACCGCCTCGCTGATTTCGTATTCCCCGGCGTGCTTGAACTCGTATTTCAGCGGCAGAAATTCGTATTCGCCATGCACATTGCGGAGTTCAGCAGTGGTCTGTTCGACAGTTTCCTGGCCTTCTTCGCCGGTCGCTGGATCTTTGAACTTCAGTTCCCACTTCACGCTCTTGGCGTCGGCGCCTTTGAGTTCGGAGGCCAGCGTCACGGGTTGGTTGGTCGGCGCTTCGGTCGCATCCTGGCTGAGCCCAAAGACCATGTGGGGATCGGTCAGCGTCGCCTGCGGGCAGCCAGTCGTGCTGCCCCCCGGGCCGAAAGCAAAGCTTTCCACCCGCGGGCTGTGCGAGCCGGTTTCTTCGAGATACGCGTCCAGCACAAGGACGAGTTCGTGGCCGGCACCCACGACGGCGCTGACGTTGTCGGGTGAGGGGATGCTGCACATTGCGCCGGCGCCTCCCGCGCTCCAACCGATATCGCTCACCTCGGAGGACTTGTCGGCAGATTCGACGTAGTGCAGCGCAAGCGGGATCGGTTCGTGCGCAAAGCCCTGGACGCCGAGATAGATCCTGCCTTCTGCGCCGGTCCCTTCGGGGACGAACGACATGACCGGGCCGGGGACTTCTTCGGGCGGTTCCAGGTTGAGCAGCAAGCCCAGCTGATGTTCGTCGTAGATCATCGTGGGTTTGGCTTCCACTTCCCCTTCGCCGCTTTCGCTCCCCGGAGTCGGCACTTCCCAGATCTGTCCTTCGCCCTGCGCACCCGAGTAGATGAGCAGGTTGCCGCCGGGTGTGACCACCGGGGAAAGCGGCACGTCCGTCTCTTCTTCGGGTTGGCATCCGAGTTCCCCGGGGCGCAACGCACTGGCCTTGTCGACGTAGCGGTGGCCCAGACTTCCGTGCCCGGTGAGCGTGCCCGATTTGGTCGCGACTATGACGAACTGCGCCGCGGCGCGACACTGTTTTTCGGCTTCTTCCTTCTCGACCTTTTCGTTTGGCTCTTCGTCCTGGATACCGAGGATCACCACGTCTCCGGTACTGGGATCGACCGCGATACCGCGGGGATGCAAAAGCGTTTCCTTCGGCTGTTCGCTCTGATCCGCAAAGGCCGTCGTCGACGTTTCAGCAATCGTTTCACCCACGATTGGCGCCGGCTTATGTTCGCTGTTTTCCTTGGCCGAGACGAGTTGGCCACCGGTGAATTCGAAGGCGTAGAGCTCACCGGCCGCCTGTTCTTCGGAGTCGAGGGGCGACCTGTCCCAACAGGTTTTGGGCGCGTCGCATGCGTTTCCCAGTGCCGTTTCTTCTTTTTCTTGTTCTTTTTCTTCTTTTTCGCTCTCGCTGCGCCGCTTGTAGAGAACAAGCGCATACACCCGGCTGTTTTTAGGATCGACGGCGATCTGCAGCCCCACCGCCGTTTCGCCTTCGGCGTCGTGGGCTTTTTTGGGTTCCGGCGGCGTGAACGAGATCGACGCTTCCTCTTTGCCTCCGACAAACCGCTGAATTCTGTATTCGCCGACATTCGGTTCATCGCCGATGTAGTAGCTGGAGTCGGCCGAGTCCGAGGCAAACGCCAATACGCTCGCGCTCGACGTGAAGTTCACGTCGTGAACTTTTGGCCCGAGGATTTCGGAGTGCCCCAACTCACCCCATTCGGCATTGGCCGCGGCGGCGAGCGCGCACAGCATCAGCAGGGCGCACGCCGTGGCGAGTGGCAGATATCTGCGAACGGAGGTCAAGAGGACGGTGGGGAGCGGCACGTCGTGTCACCGAGAGGGTGCCTGCTCACGCCAGGCATCATGTTTCCATGCGGTGAACGATCGTGTTGCCAAGCGGTGAATGTTTGGTGAAGCTCACCACCTGCCGCGCCGCCCCCCGCCCATGCGCCGCTGCGCGCGCGTGCTCGACACCGTGGCCGGGGCCACCCGCAGCTTCGTCCCGCGCCGGCGCGAGCGGCGGCCAGTCGAGGCGCCCGCGAAGGCCGCCAGCACGAGCAGGCCGATCAGGTAGGTCGGCGCCGGCTCGTGTTCGTGGGTGCGGTAGGCCACCGCCTGGTTGGACACCGACTCGGTCGCTTCCTCCTCCTCCTCTTCCTTCTGCGCCGCCTCCACCGGGGAGGTGACGGCAGAGGTTCCACTCGGGGGGGTCGGGTTGGCCGCGGGAGGCAGCGGCGGCGGCACGAACACGACCGCCGGCAGGGTGGCAGCCAGCGGCAGGAAGAAGGGTGGCGGCGTCGGCGTGCGCAGCGGCAGTGGGCGCGTCGGGACGGGCGCAACCACGGGCGGTGGTGAGGGCAGCGGCACCGGCGGCGGCGCCGAGGAGGCCGGCGTCACGGTGGGCGCGACGCTCGGCGGAGGAGGCGGTGGCGGCGGGCTCACCGCCGTTTCGGGGAGCGGACGGGGCTTCAGCGGAACGGTGCCGCACGGCTCGCGCACGCTGCCCGCCTCGACCGTCACCGGCAGCGAGGCGGAGAGGCCGCCGGCCCGGATCGTGACGGTCGTGATGCCGGGGTTGAAGGCGCAGAAGAGTCCCGACTGCGCCGCCGCCGGCTTGCCCGCTTCCCGTTCGTCGGAGATCGGTTCGCCTTTGGCGTTCTGCAGCACTTCGTGGGGGCTGCTGGAGGCGGTGTTGCGCTCGACGAAGCGGCCCACTTCCTTGTCCGAGGATTCGAGTTCGTATTCGGGCAGCACGGCTGTCTGGCAGCCCGACACCACGCACAGCGAGGGGATCGGCGTGTACTGGTCTTCCGGGCACTGCGACGCACCGGTTTCGCTCTCGCTCGCCCGGCACCCCGCACGCGGGCGACGCGCGAGCCCTTCGAACAGCGACACGCTGCTGCGACGCAACAGCGTCCCATTGTCCGCTTCGAGCGCCAGTTCGCCGATCACGGGGATCAGCTGCACCGACACCGGCGCTTCGTCGTCGACTTTGCGTTCGCTGGTGTCGACGTGGCCGAGGAGGATGCCTTTCGCGCCGTGGAAGTCGCCCGCGTCCTCGGTGGCGAGCAGCTCGTAGCCGAGCGTGCCCGACCCGAACGCCGCGAGCTGGCGCCCGTTGTAATTGAGATGTTCCTGGACGTTGGCTTCGGGGGAGTCGTAGAAGTAGGCCGAGGCGACGTAGTGCCCGGGGTCGCCCGCCCCGTCGGGGTTTTCGCCGACCAGCGCGGCGAGCAGCCTGCTCGCTTCGATGTCGTGCGCGGCCACCTGGGCGCCGAGGTTGGAGTTCCCGACGACGATCACCGGCTTCGCTTCGGCGCCGGCCGCCCCCAGGCGCCGCTCGACCCATTCGCGCTGCGCCTGGTTGACGTCACCCTGCTGGGAGTCATCCAGCACAAGCACCCACACGCCTTCCTTTTCCACGGCGTAGTAGGCCGACTCGCAGCCGGGCAAGGCCCCGCAGCGGGTCGGTTCTTCGGCGGGGCCGGCCGCGCCGCCGCTGCCGAACGGCCGGGGAAAGGCGGCGAAGGCCGCTTCCCACGTGGCCTCGCTGCCGTCCTGCTCGGGGCGGGCGTCGAGGTCATCGGGGGTGATCGTGTCGTACACGGGGATGGCAGAGCTGGAGAAGATCGATGCGGAGCCGTCAAGCTCATCCGCGAACGGGATCGGAGGGGATTTGGAGCCGACGAACGTGCCGGCGGTCACCGTTGGGCCGGTGTCGAAGAAGGCGCCGAGGTGTCCCCCACTCGATTCCCCTACCCGGTTGGCGAGCGCCAGCGCCGAGCGCAGCCACACCTGCGGGCCCACGCCGGCATGGGAGCGGTCGGAGCAGGGCGCCGCGCACAGCGCTTCGCCGCCGAACGCGAACGTCGCCGGACCGGGCGAGGCCACCGGCGAGGCGCCCGCGCCGAGCGGCGTGACGCCGTCGGCCGGATAGCGCTCGATATCGGCCGTCTCGACCGCTTCATCTTCGGAGTTGGAGATCCCGCCGACCGCCCACCCCTGCGTGCCGGTCGGGTCAACCAGCACCGCGAAGATCGGGTCGGGCCGGTAGGGGAGGTCGAGGTAGACGAACGAGCCTTCCTGCCCGCCGACCGGGTTGAGTTCGTGGCTCTCGTCGCGCCAGCCCGTTGCCGTCTGGCGCAGCACGCCGCCGCTTTCCGGGCCGGCGGAGAGCCCGCCGGTCGGCGCCTGCGGGGGCGGGAACCCCGGCGTGGTGTAGCTGCTGCTCGAGGAGAGGCCGTTGCCGCCGGCCGTCACGACCGCGCGCAGCGCCCCGTTTTCCCGGAACAGGGCGAGCGCCCCCGCCGGCGAGCTCGGCAGCGGCGTCGGCGCCGCCCGCCACGGGGCGCCGGGCGCTTCGCGCTCGTATAGGTACTGCCCCCCTTCGCCGCCGCTCACCACGAACGCGGCGCCGCCGTCGGGCAGCCCCGCCACGGCCCGGGGGACCGAGCCGGCCCCGGCCACCGCTTCCGCTTCTTCATCGACCCGCCAGCCCGAGCCTTCGTTGACCAGCAGCCCGCCGACGAACGCGTTGACCTGCGGGTTGGGCTGCTTGCTGTAGGCGACGATCGCCTCCGAGCCGGCGAACGCGATCGAGTTGAAGGTCGCTCCCGCGACCTGTGGCGGGAGGCATGGCTGGGGAACGCCGGCTTCGCACGTGCGTTCCTGTGTCCAGGTCTTGCCGTAGCGCAGCAGCACTCCCCCCTGCCCGACGGCATTGCGACCGACGGCATAGCCGCGCGCGGGGTTGCCAGGGTCGAAGGCGATGCCGTAGAGATTCGCGCGGAAGTTGATCGGCGTGGCTGGATCGCGTTCCCACAGGCCCGTTTCCGCCCGCCACAGCCACATTTCCCCCCCTTCCCCCACGGCGTAGGCGCGGTGCGGGGTGGGCCAGGCGACGGCGCGCAGCCGCACTTCTGTTTCATCGCGCCCCCCCGGGCCCAGCAGGCTTTCCGGCAGCCACCCCTCGCCGGGCTTGTAGCGCGCGACCGCTCCGTTTTCACCGACCGCGAGCGCGCCGCTGGTGAGTGCGCCGACGGGCGCGCCCGGTTCCGGCGCGACGGCCACCAGCGGGTGGCGGAACGACACCGGCCACGGCTGCAGGCGGCTGGGCTGCAGCTTTGGCGCGAGCGCGAGGTGGACCGGCATCGCGGAGTAGCCCAGCCACCCTTCCGTGGGCGTGGAGAAGGCAGCGCCATACCTCCCGCCGGGGCTGCTGTTTTCGCTGCCGCCCAGCGCCAGCACGCGCTTGAACGATTCCCCTTCAAGGCGCAGGCTCACCCCTTCGGGCAGGCCCGTGATCACCCGCTCGCCGTAGGCCGAGCCGTTGGCCCAGGCGATGCTGCGGGAGGGTCCCAGCGGAAGCTGCTCGGGCAGTTCGTGCTCGCACAGCGGCGTGCCGGCGGGCGCTTCGGCGGGGAGCGCACACCAGCTCGACTCCACCGTGCCTCCGCCGCTGCCTTCCGGCTTGAAGAACACCGTCGCCGTGACCGGGGCGTGCAGCGTGAGGTCCCCGCGTGCGCCATCCACCCAGATCCCTTCGTCGGTGACGGTCAGCAGCTGGGCTTCGATCGCCGGCGTGCCTGACCCGGGCACGGTGAGCGGCTCCTCTTCCGCGGGGCCGCCCGGGTGGACGAGATTCTGAACAGGGATCGTGAGCGGATGCGCTTCGCCATCTCCCGCGCCGGCGCTCAGCGCCACGGGCTTCCAGCTCCAATGCCCCGGCGAGGCTTCGACGCGGCTGAACAGCGCGACCGCGCCGCCCGGGTAGTTGGCGGAGAGCGCGGCGAGCAGCCACGCGTTGCTGGGCGAGCTCGCCCCGATCGCCAGCACGCGGAAGCTTTCCGAGCTTTTGGCGGGGACTTCGATCGGCTCGCTGCTCCAGTGGTGCCCATCCCAGTGCAGCACCTCGTTCTCGACCAGCCCTTCTTCGCTGACCGGGGCGACCAGCGCCCCCGCTGCCCCGCCAGCTTCTTCCAGCGGCGCGAGCATCGGCGCGCGCTCGCTGCCATACATGTGCTGGCCCTTGACGAGCAGCGGTTCGGTTTCGCCTTCCACGGGCACCGCGCCGGTCGCTTCGAAGGCGCCGCCGGGCTTGCGCACGAGCACGACCTGTTCGTTGTCGGCGGCCCCTTTCTCCGTGCCGATCAGCACACCGAATCCCTTGGACGTCATCTGGCCGGCGAGCGGGCTCGCGGCGAGCTTGAACGCCTTGGGCAGTTCTTCGGGCAGCGCCGGGCCCAGTGTCCAGGTCCCTTCCTGCGCTTCCACCGATCCGGGATGCACGTAGTAGCGAACCAGCGCGGTGGTCGAGCTGCTGCCCGAGCCCTCGCGCCCGATGCCCCACGTCTCCTCGGCGCCGGGCGCCCCGGGTTCTTCGGGCGTCGCGCCGATCATCGTCACTTCACCGGCCGGAAGCGACGCGTCGGTCTGGGGCAGCGCTTCTTCGGGCGCGCCCGGCAGCGCGGCAGCGAGCGAGCCGTGGTGCGAGCCGGGCAGCGCGAGCGATAACACCAGCGCGATCGCCGTGGCGAGGGCGCCGGCAAGCAGCGCCAGCCGCCCGCGCGCCACTCGGACGCGGGTATTCCTCCGGGCGCTCAAGGCAGCCGATCCAGCCCGCTCGTCAAAGCACCGTGTGGCAGCACGACCAGCCCGGTCGTAACCGTCGTGATGTTGGCGCCTTCACCCGTCACCGAGGAGACCAGCGGCAGCGGCGCGAGCGCGTGCGTCTGCAGGCTCAGCTTCGTCGGCCAGCTCCGCGGGTTGAGGCCGAGGCTCAGGGTGCGACTGCCGGCCTTCAGGGTGAGCATGCGCGTGGACGCGACCAGGCGGCCGTGACGCTTGGCGAGCAGGCGCACGCGCGCCTTGACCGCCAGATGGAAGCTCAGCTGCAGCGTGGTGTGGTGGATCAGCTTGCTGTGCAGCCGCGAGAGCAGCGGCAACTGCACCTTCGATTCGCTCGCGGGCTTCGATTCTTCGCCCTTCACGAATTTCGGCACGACGAACCCTTCTTCGTTGAGGCCCGAGGTGTCGGGGGGCGGCGCGTCGGCCACCACCTGCGGCAGACCCTGATCGGGGGGGCGGTAGGCGATCACGTTGTGAAAGCCGCTGATTTCGTTGGCCCGCATCGTCCGTTCGCCTTCCGGCGCGAGGTGGAACAGCCACCCCTCGGTAGTCGCCATCCAGCAGTTTTCGACCGCCGGACAGGAGATCCGCGCGGCGGCGCCCTTCGGGCCGACGCCCGCTTCGGCTTCCGCCGCGGTGGGCAGCGTCTGCTCGCCGAGCACCTCCCCAACGGCCGAGATGTGCACGAGCACCGCGCTCACACCTTCGCCCGCGCCCGTCGGCGGGCGCAGCGCCAGCCACGCGTCTTCGCCACCCGGTTCGGCCGCGATCCCGCTCACCGCCGCGTCCTTGGCTTCGCCGCCGAGCAGCCGCTGTTCTTCGGCTTCGCTCGCCAGCACGCGCCCAAGCGGGTGCGCTGTGATGCCTGACGTGGGCGAGCCGGGCCCGAACGGCTGGCTCCACACGCCTTGCACGCGACGCACGACCGTCACCTGCCCCGGTTCTTCGCCCGGCGCGGTTGTCTTGGAGCTTTTCCCCGCCGCGCCCCACAGCGCGCCTTCGGCCGAGGAGAGGTGCAGGAATTCAAGCCCGTCGGAAAGCTCGCTGAAGGAGCCGTACAGCGGCGGTTCGGCGGCTTCGGGAGCGATCGGGGGCGAGGCTTCCGGTTCGATCGTGTGCAGCACCGGGTAGCGGCTCGCTTCCTTGGCGACGTGATCTTCGGCGCGCACGCGGACGCTCTCGTACAGCACCCCTTCGAGCACGCTCATGCTCTCCACCGCGTGCCCTTCCCCGGGGTACGGTTCGGCTTCGAGGCTGCCGCCGTTCCAGTGCAGGTGGAAGGCCCCGAGCTGCGGTTCGGGGAGCGAGTCGCCGCCAAACCAGCAGTCCTCGGAGTTGACGGCGGGGGGCGGCGGCGGGATACAGGCCGCCGCGTGCATCGCCTGATAGGAGTCGGCTTCGCCGGCGGGGTGGGCGTAGGAGCCGACCACGCCGCCGCCGGCGAAGTGGCACAAAGTGTTGTCTTCGAGCGGCACCTGGCGTTCGAACTGCGTGCCGGAGGATTCGCTCACCTGCCCCGGGCGCCCGTCGGAGACGGTCCAGAATTCGTCGGGGCCGGCCCACGCGACGCTCCCTTCGCTCGCCCCGCACACTTCGGCGATCTCGCGCCATTCGACGCCGTCATACGCCCACACGCCGGGGGGGATCGCCTTGCCGTTGCCGTGCGTGATCAACAGGCCGCGATTGGGTTCCCAGAACTCGATGTCGCCGATCTGCCCGAGGCCGATCGGCAGCGACAGTTCCGGCGTGCCGGGCGGCGCCTTCGGCGGGGAGGGCTGTTCCAGGCGCCACACGGCGCCCCCTTCGCCGCCTTCCGCCGCGGCGGACACGGCGGGTGACCCGCATACATACGCACACACCAAAACCGCCGGTAGGAGCAGCGTCCAGATGCGTGGGAGGACACGCCTCATCGCCGCTCCCCCTTGGTCGAGCGCCGCACGGTGGCGGTGCGCTGGAATGCGACCGCGATGCTCGCATGCAGGGTCGGCTCGCCGCGCGCGGTGAACATGAGGCTGACGTTTGCGGAGAGGCCGCCCGGTTGAGCGGCGAGCCCTGCATACGCCTTGTCCAGCTTCAATACGAGCATGATCAATTCGCCGGCGGGGGCGTGCGCGTTCTGTCCGGCGATGGCGAGCGTGCGGGTGGCGACGAGATAGTGGGCGCGCGAAGAGTGAGCGGTGTGGGAGGTCGCACCCGCGGAGGCTCCTGCGCGCCCACTGGAGCACGAGGAGCGGCGGGGACGCCGGGACCGCGCACACGGGGAGCGCCGGGCGCGCCGCGCCGCGCGCGGAGAGCCGCCCGCCCCGACGAGCAGCGACCCGCGCGCCCGCGCCGTAAGCGTCCCCACGGCGGGGACCGCCACGTAGAGCACGACGGTGCCGTTGGCGCGCGAGAGCGCCGTCACCCCCAGCCGCCACGCCGGTTCGGTCCCCATCGTCGGCGCGGCGCCGACCGACTGGGACGTGGAGAGCGAGGTGAACGCCACCGGTTTGACCAAGAACACGTCGCTGCCGTTGGCGGGCGCCGCGGAGGGGGTGTCGCCGGGGGGAGTGTTGCCATCCCCGTAGACGAGGTTGTCTGCCGTCGAGGTGAAGACGAGCGTTTCCCCGTTGGCGGAGAAGGCGGGCGAGAGCGCGCCGAAGCCCTTGGGGGACGCCCCGTACTGGTCTTCTTCCTGGAGGTTGGTTTTGTGGGGCTGTTCGCTCGGCCCACCCGCGTAGCCGTGCGTCACACGGGTGAGCGTGCCGTCGCGCAGATCGACGTCGAACAACTCCGGCAGCCCCGATTCGGACGCCGGCGCGTCCACGTACTGGGGGTAGCCGAGCGGGAACTGCGTGCGCAGCGTGGTGAACGCGACCTGCTCGGCGTCGGCGGAGATTTCGAAGTCGGCGATCGGCGCGGAGTAGGTGTCCTTTTCGGGCCCGATCTCGGTCAGCGGGGTGAGCGCCTGATCGCGCGTGAGGCCGGGGTGCATGTCGGAGATGAACAGATCGCTCGGCTGCCCGATGCCCCCCCTGCCGAAGTCGAGGCCCTCGGCGAGCAACTTCTCCTCGGAGAGGAACGCGACCGTATAGCCATCGGCGCTGAGCCGCGGGATGAAGTCGCCGACGCCGCGGCTCTCGCCCCACACCCCCGTGGTGAGGTTGCCACCCTCGTGTTCGGTGACGAACGGCCCCTGGCAGGGATCCAAGGCGGAGGGCGTGGCCGGCAGCGCGCTCTCACCCGATTCCACGCACAGGGGATTGCCTGGGTCCGATCCGCCGGTCACCCGCTCCGTGGCGGTTTCCGAGCCCGGAGCGATCCGCCGCCACAGCGGTTCGGTGTATGTCGGTGCGAACGTTTCCTCGGGCAGCGCTGAGACCTGCTCGCCGAGCTCCTCCCCCATCCACGCCACCGTGCTGCCGTCGGCGCTGATCGAGGCCCCCGGCCATTCGCCCGTTTCCGGGATCGCGGGGAACTCCAACTGCTCCCCCGGGTAGACGGCACCGAGCTGGCCCTTGCCGACGACCGGTTCGGCGGCACCCGCGGCGGTCGCTTCCCCGCATTCGAGGTAGCAGCGGCTGACGAGCACCGTGCGGCCGCTTTCGATGTAGCGCACCGCCACCTGCCCGGCGGGCGTGTGCGGCTGCGGCGTTTCGCCTCTGGCCCGTTCTTCTTCTTCGAGCTTCGGGTAGGCAACGAGGTTGGAGACGGCGGTCGTGACGAATGCGACCTCGCTGCCGTCGGCGCTGATCGCCGAGCGGGCAGCCGCGCTCGCCCCCATCGTCGTGTTGGCACCGTGGTAGGCAAGCGGTTCGGCGGAGCCGTTCGCCGCCGAGACGACCGTGAACCCGCCCGCTGCCCCCGGCGCCAGCGCCATGTTGCGCACGTACACGTTGACCGCTTCCTGCTTGGGCGCTTCGTCGGCCTGCCCATCGGTGATCGCGGGCAGGCTCGTGCCTTCGTTGGTGGTGAAGCTCAGGTACTGCCCGTTGGCGCTGATCGAGGGCATCTCGGCGTCGCCGCCGGCCACCTGTTCGAGCGCGCCTGTGAGCAGGTCGCGCCGCCATACGCCGGTGACACCCGCGATCGAGCCGTCGAAGGCGACATACACGCCGTTGCCGGAGATCGCAGCGTCGTGTGCGTATTCCATCTGCTGCGGTTCGCCCCCACCGAGCGCGCCCGTGGAGACGAGCGAGATCGGGCTGAACAGATCGGCCCGGGCCGGCGGTGGGGTGAGCGTGGCGAACAGGCACACCAGGACCGCGACGAGCAGCCCGGGCGCCGTGAGACTCGTGGGCTGCCTCATCGCGCGCTCACCCACTGACTCACCACGCCCGCGTTGCCGATCGCATCGCGCACGTGCACGACCACGCGGTAGACGCCCGCATGGCGGTAGCGATGGGAGAAGCTCGTGTGCCCGTGGTCCGATGCACCGTCGCCGAAGCTGACGCTCACTGCGTGCGCGTCGACACCCGCGTAGGAGTCGCGAACCCGCACGCGCACCGCCGCGCCGCCGTCGGCGAGCGCGATCTTGACCGTGGGCGGCACGCCGGCGATCGACAACGTCGAGGGCGCGGTTAGCGTGGACTCGCCGTCCCTGTCGGTTGCGAGCACCTGCAGACGATGGTGACCAGAGCTCAGACCGCGGGGATCCAGGTGCGCGGAGAGGACCGCTTCGCCCACCGGGGTGGGCTGGATGTGACCGTCGAGCACGAGGTGGTAGCTCAGCGGCCCGGCGGAGGTGGGAGCGGGCTGCCAGGAGACGAGCGCCTGGTCGGGTTTCACCCACCCCTTGGGCAGCGTCAGCACGAACTGGGAGGGCGGCGCCGTGGCCTGCGCCGCGACGATCGCGGCGTCGCCCAACTGCCCCTGGCGGAACGCGATCAGGCCATCGCCGAGCCCCGAGCGCCCGACCGCGAGTTCCGCGACTTCCCCGCCGGCGCCACCGCTCACCAGCGCCGTCTGCACCGCCCCGCCCGGGAAGTCCTCGCGCACCGCCACCGCGGGGTGACCCTGCGCTTCGGCGCTGGGCCAGGCCGAGACTCCCCCGCCTTCGGGATTCATGACGCTGGCGACGCCCTGTTCGCCGCCGGCGAACAGGGGCCCAAGCGAGAGCGCTCCCGTCAGCCCTTTGTCGTTGCCTTCGATCACGCGGGGGGTGCCGTTGTCGTCGTAGAGCACGCGCACGGAGCGCTTTTCGTCGATGTCGATCGTCGGCGGCCCGACGGTCGCGCTCTTGCCCCCGGAGACGTCCGCGTCGGCGATCGCAGCACCCTGAAACTCGCCGCCGCTGGCCGATTCGCCGTCGGGCAGGATGTTCAGGAAGATGCGCGGCCCCGGCAGCGGCGAGGAGGGACCAGCCGCTTGGCGGTAGGCCACCTCGGCCTGGCCGAGGCGCGAGAAGGCGACGCTGGGGGCGTCGGCGTCGTCGGTGATCGGCGTCCCGTTGTAGGTTTCGGCGGAGACCGGCATCACGTAGTTGAGCGCGCTGCCAAAGATCCGCCGCGCCCAGATCCGCGCGACGCCTTCGATGTCGGGCTCCTGCCACACGACCACCCCATTGCCGGTCGGGCCGATCGCGACCTGCGGCGCGTTGTCCTGCGTCGGCGGGCGCATGCCGACCGCGGCGTCGCGGTTGATCGCGCCCAGGTTGGACCAGCGCCGGCCGTCGAAGTGCGCGAGGCGGACGCTCTCGGGCACGTCGCCGGCGCGCAGCAGCGAGACCCCCACTTTGTTGGTGTCGATCACCCGGTAGACGACGTCGGCCTGGCCGGTCGAGCTGACCGCGAGGTCGGGGCTGGTGCCGGTTCCTTCTTCGATGTCGCGATCGACGATGATCGCCTGGCCGAAGTGTTCGCCACCGGGGCCAAGCTCGGCGCCGAGCAGCTCGTAGATCGGCTTGCCGGTGGTTGGGCTGGTTGCGAACGGGGTGGCCCACACGACGATCAACTCACCGCCGACGGCGGCGCCGATGCGGGGCCAACTGGCGGCGAACTGCTCTTCGGTGTCCACGCGGATCGGCGCCAACCAGTGCCCTTCGACGCAGCGCGAAACGAACACGTGAGCGACGCCTTCGACGGTCTTGAGGTAGACGACCCCGCCGCTGCCGTCTTCGGCCATCGCCGCCCCGCCGAAGCCGACGATGCTCTCGCTCGGGCCGTCGATCGTCGTAGCCGGCAGGATCACCGCCTGCGCGCAGGCAGGGAGGACCGCGAGAGCCAGAACCGCAGCGAGAGCGGCGAGCCTCTTCCTCGGACTGCGCGACATCTCACGACGTCGATTTGTTGAGGGCGCCGGGGCTGGGGTCGTAGGCACAGCGGAAGTTCTGGGCTTCGTCGACCGGCTGCGACCCGGCGAAGCCGCCCTTGGTGCCATTGCTGTACACGGTCACGTACTGCAGCGATTCCGGCAGTGGGTTGGCAGGCAGCGGGATCGGGTTGGGCTGGCCCTGGCGGGGGTCGCCGGTCGCGCCTTCGCTGACCCCCTCGAAGCCGGCCGCCGCGGAGCCCGCTTCGGTCGTGACCAGCGAGGAGCTCATCTCGCGTTCGTCTTTCAGGCCGCGCGTCGGATCGAGGTTGATCGTCGCGGTCAGCGGCGAGTCGTGGATCGTCGACTCGAGCTTCACGCGCGCGGCGGCGCCGAGCAGTTCGGAGGCCGAGGGCAGCCAGCCACCTTCTTCCTCGCACTTCTTGGAGGCCCAAAGGAAGTTGTTCTTGCCGAGATCCGCATTGGTGAGCGGGAAGGGCGTCGATTCCAGGCACCAGGTGCCGAGGTCGACGCTGTCGGGCGGGCAAGTGGCAACAACCTGCTCGGCCGTTTTACCGTCGAATCGCTTGGCGTTCACGGCAGTGCTCACGGTGGGGATCGCCGCAGCGGGGAATTTCCCGTTGCGCCCCAGCGTCAGCAGTGCGCCGGCGTGGGGCTTGGAGCTGATCGGATGCCCGTCGATCGCCGCAACCACCGCGTGACGGGCGGCATCGGCGAGACCGGTGGTGGAGAAGACGAGCGCGATCAGCGCAACGGCCATCGCCGGGGAGGGCAGGCGCCGGTGCGAACGCCCTCTCATCCCGCCTGCTCGGGGCCGGCGCGCTGCGTGAAGCGCGGCGGGGTCGAGGCGCGGCGCACATCGCGCAGTTCCTCGAGCGTCACCTCCTGCACGGTGGAGAGCACCGCCTCGAGCGCCACGCCCGAGAGCGTCTCCTGCTCGAGCAGCGCCGTGGCGGTCTCCTCGACCGTGGACCAGTTGCGGTCGAGGATCACCGTGGCGCGCGCCTCGGCGTCGCCGACCAGCCGCTCGACCTCGTCGTCGATCACGTCCAGCGTGTGCGGCCCGACCGAGCCGAGGTCCTGCAACGAGGCGCCAAGGAACACCTCGCCGCTCTTCTCGCCGATCGTCACGAGGCCGAGCGCGGGTGACATCCCGAACGAGGTGACCATCGAGCGCGCCAACGCGGTGGCGGCGTGCAGGTCGTCGTTGACTGAGGTCGAGTGGCTGCCGAAGGCGATCCGCTCGCCCGCCAAGCCGGCGAGGATCGAGATCAGCTGGCGGTGCAGGTCGGGCTCGCTCATGATCACCTGGTCGCGGTCGGTGAGCATGTGCGCCGCGGTGCCGAGTTGCCGGCCGCGCGCGACGATCGAGAGCTTGCGTGTGGAGGTCGTATGGCCGAGCGCGTCGGTGACGACGGCGTGTGCGGACTCGTGGATCGAGATCAGCCAGCGCTCCTCGGCGCTCAGGATGTGGCGCTTGGCGGGCCCGGCGACGACCCGATCGATCGCCTCCTCGAGCGTGTGCTGGTCGATCTGCACACGCCCGTCGCGGACGCTCAGCAGGGCCGCCTCGTTGATCACATTGGCGAGCTCGGCGCCGCTGAAGCCGGGCGTCTGGCGCGCCACCTCTTCCAGCGAGGCGTCGGGGGCGAGCGGGCGCTTGCCCCCGTGCAGGCGCAGGATCTCCAAGCGTCCGTGCACGTCGGGGTTGTCGATCACGATCTGGCGGTCGAAGCGGCCGGGGCGCAGCAGCGCGGGGTCGAGGATGTCGGGCCGGTTGGTGGCGCCCATCACCACCAGGCCGCCGTCGCCGGCGAAGCCGTCCATCTCGACGAGGATCTGGTTCAAGGTCTGCTCGCGCTCGTCGTTGCCCTGCCCGATGCCCGCGCCGCGCTTGCGCCCGGCGGCGTCGAGCTCGTCGATGAAGATGATCGCGGGCGCCGCCTTGCGCGCCTTGCGGAACAGGTCGCGCACGCGCGCCGCTCCCACGCCGACCAGGGACTCGACGAAGTCAGAGCCCGACAGCGAGAAGAAGGCCGCGTCGGCTTCGCCGGCGACCGCCTTGGCGAGCAGCGTCTTGCCGGTGCCGGGGGGACCCACCAGCAGCACGCCCTTGGGCGCGGCAGCGCCCACGCTCAGGTATTTCTGCGGTTCGGCGAGAAAGTCGCGGATCTCGCGCAGCTCGGCCACAGCTTCGCCGGCGCCCGCCACATCGGCGAAGGTGATGCGGTCGGAGGTGCCCTTGCCCTTCTTTTTGCCCTTGCCGGCAAACTGCGAGAAGCCGGCGATGCCGCCCGCGGCGCCTTCGGTGCCGAGCCGCATGAACAGCGAGAAGAGACACACCAGCAACAGGATCGGGATCAGGAACTGGACGATGATCGTCTTCGTGCCCTTGCCCGCCTGCTGGTCGACGCTGACGATCGCGCCGCCGGTTTCCAGTTCGCGGATTAGCTGCTGGGTCTGCGCGCCCGAGGCCGGGTAAGAGGCCCACAGGATCTTGGCGCCGACGAGACTGTGGGACACGGCGCCAGCGGCCGCTCCACCTGTGGTGGCGCCGCTGCCTTCCCTACTCGCTTCTGTCGCGACGAGCGCGCCGTCGGCCGCGATCGCGGGAGCCTTGGCGGTCGTCACGAGCTCCACGCGGTTGTCGTGGTCGAGCAGCAGCGCGGTTGCGATCTGATGGCGCCCGGCGAGTTTGTGCACGGTGCTGAGCGGCACCTGCTGGCCGGCGCTGCTGGGGGCGATCGAGCCGAGCAGCGTGGCGAACGCGATCGCCAGACCGATCGAGGCGAGCAGCAGGAAGAGCGCGATCGGATCACGGAAGGCGATCCGCCGCGCGCTCTGCAGGCCTGCACCCAGCGTCGCCAATACCGGGCTGCGGCGCTTGGCCAAGCCCGAGCGCACGGTGGCACGGATCGGTGTCTCGGATGTCTGCCCGCCCCCACCGCTGGCGCGGCCATTGCTCGCCGCGGGCGGCGGCGGCGCGGGCGGGAACTCGGGGTTGTCGGAGCTGGGCTCGTCGGTCATGAGCGAAGGCCTCCTTGCGACGGTGGGCGCAGACAGAGACGATCGAGGTGGCGACGAGGAGTCGGCGCCGGATCGCCAGGAGGTCTACATGAGCGGGGGGGAAATGCAAACCCCTTTCACAAAAACAAAACATCGTCAGACGATGGGAGGGCGGGCTTTGATCTTTCTTCACCAAATTTTCTCCAACTTGCCACCACCTGTTCACTTGGGCTGCCTGGCGAGCGGCTGAGACTGCCCCACGCCCTCGAAAGCAAAAAAAGGAGTTCCTGTGCGCGCTCACCGCACCCTCGCCGTCTCGCTGACCCTCGCCCTGATGCTCGCTGTGCCCGCCGCGGCCGTCGCGACCCAGCGCTTGATCTTGGGGGGCTCCACCTCTGTGCTCCCGCTCGCCCAAAAACTCGTGGCCGCCTACCACCATCAGTTTCCGCACACCCCCGAACCGAAGGTCGAGGGTGGGCAGTCCGACATCGGCATCGCGGGTGTGGCCAGCGGGCGCTTCGACATCGGCGACTCCTCGCGCGACCCGCTCAGCACCGACCCCCACGGGCTGGTGTTCACGAAGATCGCGCGCGACGGCATCTGCGTGATCACCAACGACAAGAACCCGGTCGCCAACTTCTCCCAGACCACGATCCAGGGCATCTTCAGCGGTTCGATCCGCGACTGGAGCGAAGTGGGAGGCTCCACTCAGACAGGTCCGATCGAACTGTTCGACCGCTCCAGCGCCTCCGGTACGCAGGACGCTTTCAAGAACATCTTCATGGGCGAAGACCTGCAGATCTCCCCCGCCGCCAGCGCCGAGGACTCCAACGGCGAAGAGCAGAACGCCGTCTCGGCCGCCCCTGGCGCAATCGGCTTCGTCTCCTTTGCTTACACCGCGGGCGTCCACCCGGCCGAGTATCAGGGCGTGGCGTGCAACCTGCGCAACGCCCGCTCGGGACAGTACGGAGGCGTGCGTAACTTCTGGATGGTCACCAAGGGCGAACCCAAAGGCGAAACAAAGAAGTTCATCGCCTGGGTGACGAGCGGCAGCAAGACCACCAAAAACATCATCAACTCCAACTGGATCGCCGTCCATTAGCAGGCCCGCCCACCTGAAGGAGGCCGCCCGTGACCGGCGGGTGGAGCTCGCGCTCGGCACGCTGGCAGCTGGCACGCTGGCGCTGATTGCGGCGATGCTGGTGACGGTGCTGGTCAACGGCTGGCCCTCGTTCGCAGCCAACGGCCTCGGCTGGTTCGGTAACGGCAGCGGGGCGGGCGGGGACCCCGTCCTCCAGTTCAGGGCAATGCAGACGGGCACGCCACTGCCCGGCCACCCGCTGCTGTACTTCAGCGCCTGGCCGTTGATCTGGGGGACGCTGTTGAGCACCGCCGGAGCGGTGGCGATCGCGCTGGTCGTCTCGACGCTCGCGGCGATCTTCATCACCGAGTTCGCGCCGGTGCCGGTACGGCGCGTACTCGAACCGGTGGTGCGGCTGCTCGCGGGCGTGCCGTCGGTGATCTACGGGCTGGTCGGCCTGCTGCTGATCGCGCCATGGGTGGAGGGTCTGATCAGCACCCAGCGCAAGGAATCGGTGCAGTACGTGGTGCAGCTGAGCGGCGAGGGTCTGCTGACCGCCACGCTGGTGCTCACAGTGATGATCCTGCCGATCATGATCGCGCTCACCAGCGGCGCGCTCGCGGCGGTGCCGCCCGCGTGGCGTGAAGGCTCGGTGGCGCTCGGGGTCAACCGCTGGCGCACGATCTGGCGCGTGTCGGTGCGCGCCGCGCGGCCCGCGATCGTCTCTGCCACGGTGCTCGGCACGGCGCGCGCGCTCGGCGAGGCGATCATGCTCGCGATGCTCGGTGGCGGGCGGCCGTGGGCACCCAACCCGCTGGACGGGCTGACGTTCCTGTTCGAGCCGATCCAACCGCTGGCGGCCTCGATCGTCAAGGAATTCGGCGACAACCCCAACACGCCGATTGGGCACACCGTGTATGCGATCGGCGCCCTGCTGCTGTTCAGCGCGGCGCTGCTGTCGCTCGCCGGATGGGCCGTGCGACAACCGCTCAAACGCTACGGGATCGGCATCTGATGGCCACGGCCGGACCGGCGTTGCAGCCGCCCGCCGCCGCGATCGTGCGACCGCGCCGCGAATCGACCTCGTCGTGGCCGCTGGTGGACCGGCTGGCCTACTGGCTCTGCTGGGCTGTCGGGATCGGGCTGTGCGTGGTGGCGGTGGGGATCGTGCTGTTCATGTTCATTAAGGGAATCTCGGCGCTGCGCCCGAGCCTGTTCGTCGAATCGCCCTCCACGGGGGCGCTGCAGGAAAGACACTCGGGCGGCTTCCTCGACCCGCTGATCGGGACGTTCATCCTCACCGCGATCGGCATTGCGATCGCCGCACCGGCCGGGGTGGGGATCGCGGTGTGGCTGGTCGAGTACGCGCGCCCGCGGTGGTTGGCGCGCGCGGTCGAATCGGCGATTGAGACGATCGCGGGGATCCCCAGCATCGTGCTGGCGCTGTTCGGGCTGTTGCTCTTCGCGCGCCCGCTGTTCGGGTTCCTCTCCGGGAGCGCCAGCAACGGGACGGTGAGCGGCCAGTCGTTCCTCAACGCCGGGATCATGATGTCGGTGCTCGCGCTGCCGCTGGTGGTGGGCGCCTCGCGCGAGGCGCTGCTGCAGTTGCCGGCGCGTATGCGCGAGGCGTCGTACGCACTCGGCAAGACGCGCGCGACCACGATCTGGCGGGTGCTGCTGCCCTCCAGCCGCACTGGGATCGCCAGCGGCGCGGTGCTGGGGATGGGGAGGATTATCGGCGACACCGCGATCATCCTGATCCTGCTCAACACGCTGAAGCTCGAAGGGACCGGAGGGGCGCCCCTGCTCAGCACGCTGCGCGGTACCGGCTCGACGCTCAGCTACTACATCTACTACTACGCGCCCACTGGCGACGGCAACTCGCCTAACAAGGCGTACGCCGCCGGCTTCGTGCTGCTGATGATCGTGCTCGGACTCAACGCGCTGGTGACGCGCCTGAGCAAAGGGCTGACGCTGAGTACGACCACGTGGACGGCCAAAAGATGAGCACGCTCCCCCCACCCGTGCGCCGGATCGCGGCGGACCGCCAGCCGCGCGTGGTCACGCCCACGCCGCCCGCCGATGGCTCGGGCAACGGCGCGGGCGCCGCCGTGGCGGGCAGCGTGGCAAGCGGGGTGGGCGGGTCATCGATCCTCGCCCGCCGACGCGCGGCACGCCCGGCGGCGGCGTACCCCCCCGAAGAGCGGATGCAGATCGAATCGGTGTCGCTCGCATACGGCGAGCGATGGGTCGTGCGCGACGTCAGCCTGCCGGCGCGCCGGGGCGAGGTGCTGGCGCTGATCGGCGCCAGCGGCTCCGGCAAGACGACGCTGCTGCGCTCGCTCAACCGCCTCACGGAGATCACCGCCGGCGCGGGCCGCGCCGGGCGGATCACGCTCGACGGCGAAGAGATCCACGAGATCGAGGTGAACGCGCTGCGAAGGCGCGTGACGATGGTCTTCCAGCAGCCCAACCCGTTCCCGATGAGCATCTTCGAGAATGTCGCCTACGCGCTGCGCGAGAGAACCGATGCCCACCCAAGCCGCCCCCTCCGCCGGCGCCGCCGCGCCCGGCGCGCCACGCTGGAGCCGGCGGTGCGCGAGGCGCTGCGCCGCGCCGGTCTGCACGAGGAGGTCGCCGAGGAGCTCGACCGCCCCGCGCTGTCGCTGTCGGGCGGCCAGCAGCAGCGGCTGTGCATCGCGCGCGCACTGGCCGCCGACCCCGAGGTGCTGCTGCTTGACGAGCCCTGCTCGGCCCTGGACCCGATCTCCACAGCGGTGATCGAGGACTTGATCGTTGAGCTGCGCGACAGCGTGGCGATCGTGATCGTCACCCACAACCTCCAGCAGGCCCAGCGCGTGGCTGACCACGTCGCGTTCATGCACCTCGGCGAGCTGATCGAGTACGGCACCGCCGAGCAGGTGTTCGAGCAGCCCCGCCGGCAACGCACGCGCGATTACATCGGTGGGGCCTTCGGGTGAGAGTCGCCGTTGCGCTGCTGCTCTGCGCGCTCGCGCTGGGCGGATGCGAGAGCAGCCAGGAAAAGAGCGCGCAGCTTGAAAAGCAGGCGAAGCTGGTGAAGGCCGCGCACCCCGTGCAAGACGCCAAAGGCCTGTCGATCGCCCACGCCAGCAGCGCGGTACGGGTGGTGGCCACCCAAGCGGTGCACAGCTCCGAAGGCACGGCGGTGGTCGTGACACTGCGCAACGTCTCCACCCACGCGCTGCGCGACGTGCCGATCGCGATCACCGTGAAGAGCGCTGGCGGGAGCACGCTCTACCAGAACAACACCGCCGGCCTGGAAGCAGCGCTCACGGCGGTGCCGCTGCTCCCGGCGGGAGCACAGTTCGAGTGGATCGACGACCAGGTGCAGGCCGCTGAAGCGCCGGCGGGCGTGAGCGCGCTTGTGGGCGAAGCGCCACGGGCGCCCGCCACCGTGCCGCGGATCTTGCTCACAGGCGTGCACGCCAACGAAGAAGGCGGCAGCAGCGGTGTGGCGGGGACCGTCCACAACGACTCCGCGGTGACCCAAAGCGAACTCGTCGTCTACGGGCTCGCCCGCCGCGGCGCGCGGATCGTGGCGGCCGGGCGGGCGGTGCTCAGCAAAGTCGCCGCGCACGGCTCCAGCCCCTTCCAGGTGCTGTTCATCGGCAGCGCCTCCGGCGCGCACGTCGAAGCGAGCGCGCCGCCGAACACATTCTGAGCGAGCGCGCCGCCGAACACATTCTGAGCAGCCATCCCAACAAACCCTAGTTGATCGATCAACTTTACTTCATCAATCGACCTTGGTATAAAGAGGCGTTCGAAGAGGCGTTCGCACGTCGGGCCCGCGAACTGGCGCACACCGCGGGACGCCATCACCGCCATGCATGTCGATCCATACATAGTCCTCGGGGCCGCCATCGTGGGGCTGCTGGTCGGTATGACCGGCGCGGGCGGCGGTGCGTTGATGAGCCCGATGCTGATCCTGCTGTTCGGGATCACACCCTCCACGGCGATCTCCAGCGACCTCGTCGCCGCCGTCGTGATGCGCCCGGTCGGGGCGGGGGTGCACATGCGTGCGCGCACCGTCAACTTCAAGCTGGTGGGCTGGATGGTGCTGGGCTCGGTGCCCTCGGCGTTCCTCGGCGCCTACCTGCTGCACCTGATGGGCGGCTCGAAGATGGACCAGGAAAAAATCGAGATCGTGCTCGGCACAGCGCTGCTGATCGGCGCCGGCGCGATGGTGCTGCGGATGGCGCTCGACCGCCGCTCCGGCAACATGCGCACAGCCGCGGTACACGAGGTGGTCCCCCGGCCGCTGCCGACCGTGGCGATCGGGATCGTGGGCGGGCTGATCGTGGGGATGACCTCGGTCGGCTCGGGGTCGCTGATGATCGTGATGATGCTGTTTCTCTACCCCGCCCTGGGAGCCGGCCAGCTGGTGGGCACCGACCTGACGCAGGCCGTCCCGCTGACGGCAGCCGCCGCGCTGGGGGCGCTGGCTTTCGGCCACGTCGACTTCGGCGTCACGACCTCGCTCATCATCGGCAGCGTCCCCGCGGTGTACATCGGCTCGCGCTTCTCCTCCACGATGCCCGACCGCTACGTCCGCCCCGTGATCGCGTTCGTGATCTTCGCCTCCGGCCTGAAGTACGTCGGCGTGGAAACCACCGCGCTCGGCTGGATCCTCTGCGCCACGCTGCTCGCCTGCGGCGGGCTGTGGCTCGCGCGCGCCCGTCCGGGGAGAACTACGCGCGAGGCGGCCGTTGCGCCGGCGAAGGCTCCGGGCTCAGGCGAACAGTTCTGAAACAGCGACGCTGAAGTCCGGCACGGCGTCGTTCAGGTCGACGATCTCCCCGACGCTATACACATGCACGTCGCCCTTGTCGCGGTAGACGGTTGCCGTCTGTTTGGCGGGGTCGATCACAAGCACCGCGATTGCGCCGGCTGCGATCCATTCAAGCGACTTATCCTCCACCTCGTGGAAGGTGTCGCTGGGCGATACCACCTCCACGGCGAGGTCTGGCGCCCCCGGGAAGTACTTCACCGTCCTGCCGGCCTGCTCTGCACGCTTCTTGGAGATGAACGCCGCGTCGGGCGCACGCACCGTATCGGGGGCGCGCGCCAAGAGGAATCCGGTCTCGGCCGCGACCGTCAAGCCACTGCCCGTCTGGCGCGCGTGAACTCCGAGCAGTATCCCGACGTTCGCCGCAACACGGCCATGCTCGAGGCCAGGCTTGGTCAAGGTACGCAGCTCCCCGCGTAGCAGCTCGTGGCGAACCCCATCGTCGGGCATGGCAAAAAGCTCATCGGCACTGATGACAGAAGGTGCACTAACCGCCATGGAGCGATGTTATCAAGCAAGCCACTCATGAGTACAAGTGTCTTCGACCATACCCGGAGCCCCGGACAGCCAGCCGCGGGAGCAACTTGCCGATCCCTGACCCCTACCGCCACCTTGTGTCAGTCGGCGACCCTACCGCCAGCGACCGCGCTGCTTGAGCACGATCCCCTCCAGCACGTGCGCAACGGTCTCGCAGGCGTCGACAGCGGCCTCGAGCGACTCGAAGATGTCCTTCCAGCGGATCACGACCATCGGGTCGATGCCGCCCGCGAACAGCGAGGCGACGGCATCGCGCTGCAGGCGGTCGCCCTCGTTCTCCAGGCGATGGATCTCCACCAGGTGGGGGCCCAGCTCGGTGCTGGTGCGCAGGCAGCGCAGGGCTCTTGCGATCTGCTCCCCGGCGCCCACCAGCACCTCGGCGAACTCGACCGCCTGCTCCATCGGGGCCTCCACGCCGTACAGCACCATCTGCGCGGCGGCGTGCTCGGTGTAGTCGACGATGTCATCGAGCGCCGTCGCCAGCGCATAGCCGTCGCTGGCCGCGAACGGCGCCCGCACGCGGCGCCCGGCGGTGAGGCGGTGGATGATGTCGTGGGTGATGCGATCGCCCTCCTGCTCGCACACCTTCAGGTCGCGCGCCAGCGGGGCGTGCTCGGGGAAGTCCGCCAGCAGCTCGCGCATCAACAGGCCCGAGCGCTGCACGTTGCGCCCCGCCTCCTCCACCAGCTCCATCAGGGAGCTGTCGAAGCCTGGGCGCAGCAGGCTCATCGAGCGCGAGGACGCCGAGCGTCGCCGTCGATGGGGTTTGGCTGGCCGCGACGCGGGAAGCTCATTCGCGGAGGATATTCCCCAGCGAGCAGACGGTGGAGGCTTCCCACCCGCCGGGCGCATGCCTTTCACATTTTTTTCACGAATGAATCACGAGTTCGCAACTCGGGGGTACTCGCCGACCTCGATCATGCTGGCCTGTGGAAGAGCCTCTCGAGAATGACAGTGGCGGCACCATCTACGCGGGGGAGCTCGAGATCCACCCCGCCGAGGGGCTGGCGCTCGCCACCGGCCAGGCGCTGACGCTCTCCGTGCGCGAGTTCGAACTGCTCGTGGCGATGGCGAAGCGACTCGGGACGATCGTCACGCGCGAGGAGCTCTATCGCGTCGTGTGGGGGGGAGAGCTGCGCGCCGGCGACCGCTCGGTCGACGTGTACGTGTCCAAGCTGCGCACCAAGCTCGAAGTGGCGATGCCCGACCGCCGCTTCATCCATACCCACCCCGGCTTCGGCTACCGCTTCCAACCCCAACCGCTTGCGGGAGGGGGGCCTACTTCCCTCTCGACCACATCCCATTCGGCCGACGGCCAGCGACAGCCTTCACGAAATTTTCACACGGCGGGGGCGGTGGACTAAGAGAGTGGGGTCGGTATCACCCGGGCGGGGAGCGTCGTGCGACACGCGCCTCGCCCCGCTCCGATCCATTGACCCCACCAAAAAGCCATAGGGAGACGCAATAGTGATCAACTTGCAAAAGACAGCCGCGACGGTTCTGGGCGTGGCGGCGCTCTCGCTGCTCGTCGCCGCCTGCGGCAGCTCGACTTCGACGACCGGCACCACGAACTCCGCGAGCGGCTCGTCCGCCACGATCTCCGGCGCCGGCTCCACCTTCGCCGCACCCGTCTATGAACAGTGGGGCGCCTCGGGCTCGAGCTCCGGCGTGACCGTCAACTACCAGGCCGTCGGCTCCGGCGCCGGCATCACCGCGCTGGAAAGCAAGACCGTCGACTTCGGCGCCTCCGACCCACCGCTCAAGTCCGAAGAAGAAACGGCTCTTGGCAAGGTCGGCGAACCGGTCCAGATCCCCATGTTCCTGGGCGCGATCACCGTCTCCTACAACCTCCCCGGCGTCAAATCCGGCCTCAAGCTCGACGGCACCACGATCGCAGACATCTACCTCGGCAACATCAAAACCTGGAACGACCCCGCGATCGCGGCGCTGAACCCGGGCGTCACGCTGCCGAGCACCCCGATCACCGTGATCCACCGCTCGGACTCCTCGGGCACCTCCGCCGGCTTCACCGGCTTTCTCGCCGCAGTCGACCCCGAATGGCTGAAAAAGGTCGGCCCCGGCAGCAAGGAACCCGCCTGGCCGACGGGCACCGGCGCCAAGGGCAACGCCGGCGTCGCCGGCGCGGTCGAGCAGACCACCGGCGCGATCGGCTACGTCGAGCAGGCTTACGCGCTGCAGCACAACTTCACCTACGCCAGCGTGAAGAACAAGGCGGGCAACTTCGTGGCGCCCACCCTGGCCTCCACCAGCGCCGCCGCGGAAGGCATCGAAGTTCCGGCAAACCTCGGCTTCAAGATCAAAAACCCCTCCTCACCGCAGGCCTACCCGATCACCTCGCAGACCTTCGTCATGGTCTACAAGGACATGTGCAAAGCTGGCGTGCCCGGCGGCAAGGCGGCGGCGGAAGGCGTCGTGAAGTTCCTCAACTACGGTCTCGGCGCGGGACAGGCCATCCTCTCCAAGGCCGACTACGCGGCACTGCCGGCGGCGATCCTCGCCAAGTCCAAGGAAGCCGTGGGCGGCCTTGAATGCGAAGGCTCACCGCTGAGCTAGTCTGAGACACAGTGTGGAGCGCATGTTGAGAATCGAGCTGATACCGCCCCGGCGCTTCGGTTTGACCCACCGGTCAGGCTGAGCATGGAGGCGGCATCGGTTCCCTCGGGCGGTGGGCGTTCGCTACTGGAACGCTCACCGCTTGCGCGCCTGCCCGACCGCGCCCTGAAGTACGGGCTCACCGCGCTGGCCGCGCTGATCCTCGTTCTGATCGTCTACTTCTTCGTGCGCCTGTTCGGCGAAGCGCGCCCCGCATTTGCCGCGGCCGGCGTATTCAACTTCGTCTTCGACAACAACTGGGACCCCAGCGCCGGACACTTCGGCGCGCTGCCGCTGCTCGTCGGAACGCTGATCACCTCCGCGCTGGCGCTTGTGATGGGCGTGCCGATCGCCGTCGCCACCGCGGTCTACCTAACCGAGCTCTGCCCCAAACGCGTGCTCGCACCGCTAACCGTCCTGGTGGAGCTGCTCGCCGCGGTGCCCTCCGTGGTGTACGGGTTGTGGGGCATCTTCTTCCTCGCCCCCAAGCTCCAGCCGGCCGAGCAATGGGTGACCGACCGCCTCTCCTTCATCCCCTTCATCGGCGGCGGCCTCGTCACGATCCCCAACTGCTTCGTCGCCGGGCTGATCCTCGCGATCATGATCCTCCCAATCGTCTCCGCGATCGCCCGCGAGGTGATGAGCACCGTGCCCCCCGACCACAAGGAGGCCGCGCTCGGACTCGGCGCCACCCGCTGGGAGATGATCCGGATCGCGATCATCCCCTACTGCCGCCCCGGGATCGTGGGGGGCGCGATGCTCGGGCTTGGCCGCGCGATCGGCGAGACGATCGCGGTCACGATCGTGATCGGCGACTCCCCCACGCTCGCCCACCACCTCTTTGGCCAGGGCTACACGCTCGCCGCGGTGCTCGCCAACGAATTCGGCGAGGCCACCGGCTTGCACCGCTCGGCGCTGTTCGCCTGCGCGCTCGTGCTGTTCGTGCTCACGCTGCTCGTCAACGCGATCGCGCGCCTGTTCGTGCTGCGCGCCGCGCGCGGCGGCTCTCGCGGACGAGCGGGCGAGGGGCAGGCCGACCTCGGCGCCGCCGCGGCGGTGGGGGCGTGAGCACACGCCCCCACGGGAGCCAGCGGTGAGCGCGCACGGCGCAGCGCCCGATCGCCTCGCGCGCTTCGCGGTGAGCCCGCGACGGCGGCGCGCCGACCGGCTCGCGCGGGGGATGCTGCTCGCCGCCACGCTGGTCGCGCTGGTGCCGCTCGTGCTGATCGTCTACTACCTGCTCGTCAAGGGCCTCGGTGCGTGGAGCTGGAGCTTCTTCACGACCGATCCGACCGGCAGCACCTTCTTCGGTGGCTCCTCGATCGGCGGGATCAAGAGCGCGATCCTCGGCACCCTCGAGATGGTCGCGCTCGCCTCCGCGATCGCGATCCCGATCGGCGTCGGCGTCGCGCTGTGGCTGGTCGAGTACGGCCAGCCCGCGTGGTTTGCGAACACCGTGCGCTTCTTTGTCGACGTGCTCACCGGGGTCCCGTCGATCGTGTTCGGGCTGTTCATCTACATCGCGCTGATCATCGGCACCGGCTCCACCTATGCCGGCTACAAGGGCTCGCTGGCGCTCTCGCTGCTGATGCTCCCCGTCGTGATCCGCTCCGCCGAGGTCATTCTGCAGCTGGTGCCCGGCGCCCTGCGCGAGTCCGCGCTCGCGCTCGGAGCGCCGCGCTGGAAGGTGATCTTCCGGGTGGTGCTGCCCACCGCACTCACCGGGATGCTCACCGGCATTCTGCTCGCGATCGCCCGCGCCGCCGGGGAGACCGCGCCGCTGCTGTTCACCGCCGGGCACACCAACCAGACCAGCCTCAACCTCGGGCAGTTCATGAACTCGCTGCCCTACCAGATCTACAACGACGTCACATCTCCCACCACCGAAGTGGTAAACCGTGCGTGGGGTGCCGCATTGACGCTCGTCGCGATGATCCTCATACTCAACCTTGTTGCCCGCCTGATCGCCCGTAGGAGCCGCCTTGCATGAGCCGCGACGCACATCCCTCTCCCGACATCGAGCCGCCTGAGCAGATGCTCGAGCCCGACCGCCCCCAGTCTTCGGCGAGGAACCCCTCCGCGCGGATCGCCGGACCCAGCGGAGCCGCCACCACCGGTGCGGACGCGGTGGGCCCGGCCAAGGTTGGCGCAGCCGGCGCTCAATCCGTCGCCAAGGTCGCGCACGCGGTGCGCCTCGAGGGGCTGCGCGCCTTCTACGGCTCCTCCGAGCAGGTGAAGGGGATCGACCTGAGTTTTTCCCCCAACCAGGTGACCGCGATCATCGGCCCCTCCGGCTGCGGCAAGTCGACGATGGTGCGCTGCATCAACCGCATGCACGAGGAGATCCCCGGCGCCCGCGCCGAGGGCCGCGTGCTGCTCGACGAGCTTGACATCTACGACCCCGCCGTCGACGTGATCGCCGTGCGCCGCGCCGTCGGGATGGTCTTCCAGAAGCCCAACCCGTTCCCGACCATGTCGATCTTCGACAACGTCGCCGCCGGCCTGCGACTCACGATCGGTCGCTCCCGGCGGGGTGAGCTGCAGCACCGCGTCGAGAGCGCGCTGCGCGGCGCCGGCCTCTGGGATGAGGTCTCCGGGCGCCTCTCCTCTCCCGGCGTCGGGCTCTCCGGCGGGCAGCAGCAGCGCCTCTGCATCGCCCGCTCGCTGGCCGTCGACCCCGAGGTGCTGCTGATGGACGAGCCCTGCTCTGCCCTCGACCCGATCGCCACGCTGAAGATCGAGGAGCTGATCGAGCAGCTCAAGCAGCGCATCACGATCGTGATCGTGACTCACAACATGCAGCAGGCCGCGCGCGTTGCCGACCGCACCGCGTTCATGCTCGCCGGCGAGCTCGTCGAGGTGGGGCCGACCGATGAGATCTTCACCAAACCCTCCGACCCGCGTACCGAGGAATATGTCACCGGGAAGTTCGGCTGAGCCCCCGGGCCGCGCGCCCGTCCCGCGTGCGAGGAGCTCGAGCGCGGGCGCCAACAGCACGGCGGGCGCCGCGTTCGCGGGCAGCGCAGGTGGGCTCGGGGGACGCAAAACAACTCCCCGCCAGCACTTCCAGGAGCAGCTGCGCGAGCTCGAGCGGCGCGCCCTCGGCGGCCTCGACATCATCGTCGAGCAGCTCGACCGCGTGCTCGAGGCGCTCGAGCATCAGGACGTCGAGCTCGCCCAGATGGTGATCGCCGACGACGACCGCGTCGACGGGCGCTATCTGGAGATCCACCAGGGGATCCTTTCGCTGCTCGCGCTCCAGGCGCCGGTCGCCGGCGACCTGCGCGTAGTTGCCGCGCTGCTGCACGTGATGAAGAACATCGAGCGGATGGGCGACCAGTGCGTCAACATCGCCAAGCTGATCCCGCTCTCCGGCTACGAGCCCCCCGTGCGCCGTCCACTGCTCGAGGCGCTCTTGAGGATGGGCGGCCTCGCCCGCTCTGAGGTCACCCAGTCCAAGGCCGCCTTCGCCGGGCGCGACGTCGAGCTCGCCGAGGACCTCGTGCGCCAGGACACCTCCATCAACCGCCTCAACCGCGACATCTTCCGGATGGCGCTCGACATCGGCGACGACTCCGACACGCGCGAATGGGCGATGCACATGATCCTCGTTGCCAGAGCGTTGGAGCGCGTCGGCGACAACGCCGTCGACATCGGCGAGCAGGTCGCGTTCGTCGTCACCGGCCTGTTCCGCGAGTTCTCCGACTCCTCCCACCCGTTTGGGCAGGATTGAGGGCGTTGCGAAGGACGAGCGCATCGCCCGACGTTGATCGAACGCACACTTGGGGCGATTGGGTGGCATTTGTCGCAATTAGCGGCATACCTGTAAACATCCTGTGACCATCGTCCGAGGAGCCGACATGGCGGCCGGAAATTTGCTTAGACTGAAACCCGCGATGATGGAAACCATCCGCGCCGAGCAGGGGGGCCCAGCGGACGCTCGCAGCCCCTCCTCGACAGCCCCGCCACTGCGGGTAGCCGTTCTGGACCGCGACAGCGGTTTTATCCAGGTGCTCTCCAAGCGCCTCGACCGGCTCAGCTGGGAGCATCGCGTGCTCGCGAGCCCGGTCCCACCCGAGGCGATCGGTGCGATGCGCCTCTCCGCGCTCGTCGTCGACCTCGCCGTGCTCGGGCCGCAGGCGTGGGAGTGGCTGGAGCGCCTCTGCGGCGCACTGCCCGATCTGGGGATCGTCGTCTGCACCGGCCCCTCCACCGTCGCTCAGCGGGTGCGTGGGCTGCGCTTGGGTGCCGACGACTGGATCACCAAGCCCTGCCATCCCGAGGAGGTGATCGCGCGCATCCAAAGCGTCGTGCGCCGCCGCCGCCGGCCCGCCGGCCGCACCGAAGCCAAGGCCGTCACCGCCGGTGAGGTAGAGATCCGCTCCGACCGCTTCCAGGCGTTCGTCTCCGGCCACAGCCTCGACCTCACCCGCCGCGAGTTCGAGCTGATCGAGCTGCTCGCGGCCGCCGACGGCCGGGTTTTAGAGCGCGAGGAAATCTACTCGCGGCTGTGGGGCTACGCGATGGTTCGCGGCGACCGCTCCGTCGATGTGTTTGTGCGCAAGCTCCGCCAAAAGCTCGAGAAGGCCTCACCGGAGTGGCGCTACATCCACACCCACTTCGGCATCGGCTACCGCTTCGCCGCCGAATCCGCGGATGGCTCGCCCGCCGAGAGCGGGGACGTGCCTGCCGCCTCCCTGGGTGACGAGGACCCAATCGCCCGACAGCCGGAGTCGACTCCCGCGCAGGATGTCGGCGCACTCGACGCCGAGCGCAACCAGGTCGAGGCGCTGGTCTGATTCGCCGCCGCTGGGCTGATTAGCCGGTCGCCAACTTCAGCGCTTCCAAATCGGCCCGCACCATCCGCTCCACCAGCTGCTCGAAGGTGATGCTGGGGCGCCACCCCAACCGTTCCCGTGCGCGGCTCGGATCCCCCACCATCGGCGTGGTCTCCGGCGCGCGTACCAGCTCGCTCGCGACGCGCACGTGATTCTCGGCCTCCCTGCCCACGCAGGCGAACGCCGCGCGCGCCCACTCCGCCACCGTGTATGGCTCGCCGCTTGCGAGGATCAGGTCCTCGGGCTCGTCCTGCTGGAGCATCAGCCATGCGCCGCGCATGATGTCCCCGGCAAACGACCAGTCGCGCACGGCGCCGAGGTCTCCCACCTCCACCTCGCTGGCCAGCCCCAGCTCCACCGCGGCCGCCGCGCGCGTGAGCTTGCGCGTGACGAACTGCTCGGGGCGGCGCTCGGACTCGTGGTTGTAAAGGATCCCCGAGCACGCCCGCAACCCGTCGTGGGCGCGCACTGCGCCCACGAGGTTGTGCGCCGCGAGCTTGGCGATCGCGTAAGGGCTCTCCGGTCGGCAGCGGGTGTCCTCGCGCTGGGGGCTCTCCCCCGCGGCGCCGAAGATCGCGCCTGTGCCGGCGAAGAACACGCGGATCGCCGGGTCCACCGCCCGCACCGCCTCCAGCAGCGCCGCCGTCGCGTCGAGGATCGCCGCGCAGGTCTCCGCCGGGCGCTCCCACGAGGCCGGCACAAACGAGGGCGCCGCCAGGTGGTAGAGCTCGTGCGGGCGCACCTCCCTCACCGCCGCGCGCAGGCTGCCCTGGTCGAGCAGCTCTCCCGGCACCGCCTGCACCCGACCGCGCAAATGCTCCGCCGCACCCAGCGAAGCCCGTCGTGGCCAGCCGCGTACCACGCCCGTCACCGCATACCCTTCCGCCAGCAGCAGCTCCGCCAGGAACGAGCCATCCTGGCCCGTCAGCCCGGTCACGAGCGCGCGGCGCGTGGGCTCAGCCACTCACCAGCCTGCGATCCGCGCCGCTCAGCAGCTCGAGGTCGGCGTCGACCATCAGCCTGATCAGCTGCTCGAAGCTCGTCCGCGGCTCCCACCCGAGATCCTCGCGCGCCTTGGTGGGGTCACCGATCAGGTGATCCACCTCGGCGGGGCGCACCAGCGACTCGTCGATCTCGACCCGCCCGTCGATCTCGACCCCGGCCTGATCGAAGGCGACCTCCAGGCACTCTCGCACCGAGTGCGCCGTGCCCGTGGCGATCACATAGTCCTCGGGCTGCTCGCGCTGGAGCATCAGCCACATCGCCTCCACGTACTCCTTCGCAAACCCCCAGTCGCGTTCGGCGTCGAGGTTTCCGAGGTGCAGCTTCTCCACCAACCCCAGCTTGATCGCAGCGGCGTGCCAGGTGATCTTGCGGGTTACGAACTCGAGCGTCCGGCGGGGCGACTCGTGGTTGAAAAGGATCCCCGACGTCGCATGCAACCCGTACGACTCGCGATAGTTGACCGTGATGAAGTGCCCGTACGCCTTCGCCACCCCGTAAGGCGAGCGCGGATAGAAGGGCGTGTGCTCGGTCTGTGGCACCTCGCGCACCTTGCCGAACATCTCGCTGGAGGATGCCTGGTAGAAGCGCGCCTCCGGGCACACTTCGCGCATCGCCTCCAGCATCCGCGTCACCCCCACCCCCGTGAACTCCGCCGTCAGCGTCGGCTGGATCCAGGACACCGCCACGAACGACATCGCCGCGAGGTTGTAGATCTCCCGCGGGCGTGCCGCGCGCAGCGCGTCCACCAGCGAGCGCTGGTCGAGCAGGTCGCCCTGGTGCAGGGTGATGCGATCGCGCAGGTGCTCGATCCGCTCGAAGCGCTCGGTCGAGGAGCGGCGCACCATGCCGTGCACCTCATACCCCTTCTCCAGCAGCAGCTCCGCGAGGTAGGAGCCGTCCTGGCCGGTGATTCCGGTGATGAATGCCGAGCGTCCATTTGCCACGAGCGGACCCTACCGCGTGAGCGGGATGTCGCGATTATGGGGTTGTGCATGTACTTTTCAGACCCCAACCCTTCATTTTGTGAAGTGGTATGGGCATTTTGTGAAGTGGTATGGGCGCTTGAAGGAACATTGCCACTCCCCGACTTCATCAGGGAGCCGTGGCGCTCACCGCCGCCCGGCCTTTCGCGATCAACGCAAGCTCGCTGGGCCGCAGCAGGGCCATCAGCTCGCCACCACCGCCGTCGACCCTCACCACCGCCAGCCCACCCTTCTTCAGGTCGATGCGTGCTCCCGTCAGTTCCGCCACCACCGTCGAGAGGTCGGGCTCGTGGCCGACGAGCAGTACCCGAACGGGCGGGGCCTCCTCGCCGCCGGGCCGCGGGCGGCCGGGCAGGACGCTCATCACCGCCAACGCCTGCCTTGCGTCGAAGCCCTCCGACAGTGGCGCGTAGATCTCCACCTTCGCCCGCTGGCCGAAACGGGGATGCTCGCCGGGGGCGAGTGTCTCCCGGCTTCGGCGCTCACTCCACACCTGCGCCGCCACCGTCGCCGTGCGCAGCGCGCGCTCCTTAGGGCTGCTCAGCAGCACCTCGAACTCCACGCCCATCTGCGCGATCGCCTCGCCCGCCAGCCGCGCTTGGCGCTTGCCTCGCTCGGTCAAGCGCCGCTCGGAGTCCTCGCGGGTCCCATGCGGCTCCGCGTCCGCGTGACGTAGCAACCAGAGCTGGCGAGCCATCTCCCTCGCACTTCACAGTAGCGATATGTTCAGGGTGTAGCGTTGAGGGTCGCATGAGCATCGATCAAGCCCAAGCCCAGAGCGAGCCGGGGCCTGCCTCAGGGCGGGCCGACGACGACGAGCGCGGCGAGGCGCCGCAGCTCGATCAGCGCCAGCTGAGCGATCCCGCGCTCTACCTCAACCGCGAGGTCTCGTGGCTGGACTTCAACGAGCGCGTGCTGCAACTTGCCGAGGACGAGGAGCTGCCGCTGCTGGAGCGCGTGAAGTTCTGCGCGATCTACACGACCAACCTCGACGAGTACTTCATGGTGCGCGTCGCCGGCCTACACGACCAGATCGAGGCCGGCGTGGAGAACCCCTCGCAGGACGGCTCGACCCCCTCCCAGACAATCGGGCTGATCCGCGAGCGGGTGCTCGAGCTGGGCGGCCGTCTCACCGCCTGCTTCGAGCAGCGGCTACGACCCGCTCTGGCTGGCCACGGCATCCACCTGGTCGGTGTCGGGGAGCTCGACGAGCTCCAGCGCACCCACCTTGCGAAGCACTTCCAGCAGGTCATCTTTCCCACGCTCACCCCGCTCGCGGTCGCACCCGGGCGACCCTTCCCATATATCTCCAACCTCTCCCTCTCCCTGGCCGTGCTCGTGCGCGACCCCGTCACCGATCAGACCGTGTTCGCGCGCGTGAAGGTCCCCACCGAGATCCTGCCCCGCTTCATCGAGGTTCCCGCCGCCGTCGGGGGCCGCGAGGGCGCTACCACCGGGGGTCGCGAGGGCACCGCCGCCGGGGGCCGCGAGGGCGCCGCCGCGGAGGGCGTCACGCTCGTGGCGCTGGAGGAAGTGATCGCCCACCACCTGGGCGCGCTTTTCCCGGGGATGGAGATCGTCGACCACCACCTGTTCCGCGTCACCCGCGACGCCGACCTGGAGGTCTCCGACGATGCCGCCGACCTGCTGCAGGCGGTCGAGGACGAGCTGCGCCGCCGCCGTTTCGGGGAGATCGTGCGCGTCGAGCTCGGCGCCCACTGCTCGGCGCCGCTGCGCGACGAGCTGGTCGGCCTGCTGGGGGTCGCCGAGGAGGAAATCTACCCCGTCGACGGCCTGCTCGACATGGGCTTGCTGTGGCAGATCGTGCGCCTGCCCGGCCTGCCCGAGCTGCGCGACCCACCGATGAGCCCCATCACACACCCGCGGCTGCTGCGCCACGAGGGCGAGCGGCCCGACGTGCTCGCCGCGATGCGCGAAGGCGACCTGCTCGTGCATCACCCCTACGACTCCTTCTCCACCTCGGTCGAGCGCTTCGTGCAGCAGGCCGTCGCCGACCCGGACGTGCTCGCGATCAAGCTGACGGTGTACCGCACCTCCGACGACTCGCCGCTGGTGCCCGCGCTGATCGACGCCACCGAGAGCGGCAAGCAGGCGGTTGCGCTGGTCGAGCTCAAGGCGCGCTTCGACGAGCGCATGAACATCCATTGGGCCAAGGCACTGGAGGAGGCGGGGGTGCACGTCGTGTACGGCCAGCCAGCACTGAAGACGCACGTCAAGTGTGTGCTCGTGGTGCGCCGCGAGGGCGAGGGGGTGCGCAACTACGTGCACATCGGCACCGGCAACTACCACTCGACCACCGCACGCCTGTACACCGACTTCGGGCTGTTCACAACCGATCCCGAGATCGGGGCGGACGTGACCGACATGTTCAACTACCTCACCGGCTACGGTCGTCCCCTCCACTACCGCAAGGTGCTGATCGCCCCCACGCAGCTACGCGACGGCCTGATCGCCGAGATCGAGCGCACGATCGCCGCGCACTCCCCCGAGCACCCCGCGCGAATCACCATGAAGATGAACGCGCTGGTCGACGGCCACTGCATCCGCGCCCTCTACCGCGCCTCGATGGCCGGCGTGCAGGTCGATCTGAACGTCCGCGGAATCTGCTGCCTGCGTCCCGGCGTGCCGGGGATCTCCGAGAACATCCGCGTCATCTCGGTGGTGGGGCGGTTGCTCGAGCACTCTCGCGTGTACGCCTTTCAGCACGGCGGCGAGCAGCTCGTGTACATCGCCTCCGCCGACCTGATGCCGCGCAACCTCGACCACCGCGTCGAGCTTGCGGTCCCGATCGAGGCCCCCGAGCTGCGCGCCGAATTGCTGGACGTGCTCGAACGCGCCTTCCACGACAACCAGAACGCCTGGGCGCTCGGCTCCGACGGCGCCTGGCGGCGGCTGCATCCGGGACCCGGCGAGCAGCCTCGCTCGATGCAGCTGGAGCTAATCGAGATCCACGCGCGGCGCGCCGTCGAGTAGGGAGCAGCCGGGGCGGCTCATTCGACGACCACCCCAGAGCCTTGCTGCTGAACGGGCTTCGCCAGCCGCTCGACCGCTTCGAGGATCGTCTGCAGGCCGCCCTCGGTTTCGGTGTTCAGTGCATCGAGGATCGCCTGGGCGTCCTTGAAGGTGTTTTCCGAGCGAGCATCGGAGGCGATCGACTGCACGTCCTGGCCGACCATGATGATCGACAGGAGGACGAGCTGGATGAAGGTCTGCGCGACCCACGCGACGATCAGGATCAGCCCCGGCTTCGTGAGGACCTTGGGCACGTCGCTGTTGGTGAGGACGCCCGCCTCGATGAGCACCGCCGGCAGGCTGGTGAGAGCGATCAGGCAGAAGATGTACGCCATCGCCATCGACCCGACCGCGTGCGTGATGAGCACCGCCAGCTTGGCGTTGAAGCCTTGCACCTCGCTCATCGCATGCCTGATTTCAGCTGGGTTGAGGCGCACCGCCCTGGCGAAATGGTGCTTTGTTTTGATGGCGTGCGGCGTCTTCGTCGCGAGCGGTCCCGCGGTCGCGGTGCCTGATGTGGCGCGTTGCGGTTTCATCGGCTTATCCCTTCGGGCAGTGGTCTTGAGCGTGTGTTCCGGCTTCTGCGTCCGTGGGCGATGCCCTCGACACCTCAACCGAAGATGCCATCTGGCACTGCGACATCGATAGTCAGTATGCGCAAGGCCCCGGCGGAGATGCCTCATCGGGAGCGGCGGGGCGGCGCCAAAGAAGATAGCCTGCTCGATCGTGAGGAAATCGGGCTAGCCGTGATCGCGAGGACACCGGGCTGCCCGCACCGCGCGGCCGCCGCGAAGGAGGGGAACCGATGGATTTGACCTTCAGCGAGCAGGAGAGCGCGTTCCGCGACGAGCTGCGCGCCTGGTTTGCCGCAAACGACCCTGGGCCTGCACCGGACGGTGACGAAGATCGCCAGTACGCCTACCGGCGGGACTTTCAGCGCCGGCTCGCCGATGGCGGCTGGGCCGCGGTGCACTGGCCGCGCGAGTACGGCGGTCGCGGGGGGACGCTGACGGAGTCGGCGATCTTCTTCGAGGAGCTCGGTCGCTCCGGCGCGCCGCTGCCCGCCAACGTGCTCGGCTTGCTGCTCGCCGGTCCGACGATCATGACGTGGGGCACCGAGCAGCAGCGGGAGCGCTACCTTCCTCCGATCCTGACCGCGGACGAGATTTGGTGTCAGGGCTTCTCCGAGCCCGACGCCGGCTCCGATCTCGCCAGCCTGAAGACGCGCGCCGTGCAGGATGGCGATGAGTGGGTGCTCACCGGCCAGAAGGTGTGGACCAGCGGCGCGCAGTACTCGAAGTGGTGCATGCTGGTTGCGCGCTCGGACCCCGACGCGCCCAAGCACAAGGGGCTCACCTACTTCCTGCTGGACATGGAGCAGGAGGGCGTGCAGATCCGCCCGCTGCGCCAGATCACCGGCGAGCCCGAGTTCAACGAGCTGTTCCTCGACGGCGCCCGCGTCCCGAGCGAGAACGTGCTCGGGGGCACCGGCAACGGCTGGAAGGTCGCACTCACGACGCTGATGAACGAGCGCGCCGGGCTGGGGTTCTTCCTGCAGGTCCGCCTGCGCCAGCTGCTCGACCGCGTAATCGCCGAGGCCGCCCGCGCGGGGCTGCTCGAGGACCCGGTCGTCGCCGACCGCCTCGGTGAGCTGCACCTGCGCACCGAGATCGTGCGGCTCACCGCCTACCGGGGGCTGACCGCGATCGAGAAGTACGGCCAGCCGGGTCCGGAGGGATCGTTGACCAAGTGGATGTGGTCGGACACAAACCAGCGGCTCACGCAGCTGGCCGTCGAGCTGCTCGGCCCCCGCGCGCTGCGCGCGGGCGATCCGTGGGCGTACGAGCTGCTGCGTGCCCGCGGCAACTCGATCGAGGGGGGCACCACCGAGGTGCTCAAGAACATCGTCGCCGAGCGGGTGCTCGGCCTACCCAAGTCGCGTTAGTCAGTCGCTGGAGCCACCGTGGATTTCGACCTCAACAAGGATCAGCGCGAGATCAAGGATGTCGCGCGCGAGCTGCTCGCCGCGCGCTCCCCGTTCGCCAAGGTACGCGAGGCGGCGGAGGCGGCCGCGTACGACGCCGCGCTGTGGAGCGAGCTGGTGGAGCTCGGCTGGCCGGGGATCGCGGTCGCCGGAGAGCACGGCGGACAGGGGCTCGGCGCGGTCGAGCTGGCGGTGCTGGCAGAGGAGCTCGGGTACGCATGCGCGGCCACGCCCTTCCTATCCACAGCCACGGCCGCCGCGGTCATCCAGGCCACGGGCACCGACGCGCAGCGGGCCCGTTGGCTGCCTGGCCTCGCCTCGGGCGAGCTGAGCGCCGGGATCGGCACACGCGAGCTGGCCGCCGACGCCGCCGGCGCCGCGGTGGTGCTGGTGATCGACGACGACGAGGCGCAGCTGATCGCCTCCCCCGAAACCGGCGAGTTCGTCTCGATCGACCCCACCCGGCGGTTCGCGACGGTCGCGGGGGATGGAGAGCCGCTCGGCCCCGGCGCCGCCGACCGGATCCGCGCCGCGATCGCGGCCGAGGTCGTGGGCGTCTGCCAGCGCGCGCTCGACATGACGCTCGCGTACGTCAAAGAGCGCAAGCAGTTCGGCGTCCCGGTCGGGTCCTTTCAGGCCGTCGCGCATCGCTGCGCGGAGATGCTGCTCCACACCGAGAGTGCGCGCTCGACCGCCTACCACGCGGCCTGGGCCGCCGACGCCGACCCGCGGCTGTTTCCCGAGGCGGCGGCGCTCGCTGGCGCGGCGGCGGCCGAAGGCGGCCCGTCGGTCACCGCCGGCGCGATCCAGATGCACGGCGGGATCGGGTTCACGTGGGAGGCCGACGTGCACTGGCTGTTCAAGCGCGCCCAGCTTGACGCGGCGCTGCTGGGTGGCGCCAAGCGCCATCGTGCGGCGCTGGCTCGCCTGGCTTCTGCCAAGGTCCGGCAGCCGACGTAGCCGAAGCTCACTCGGCCTCGCCAGACGCCGCTCTGCGCTCCCGCCGCAGACGAGCGATCCGTCCACCGAGGGCGCTCAGCAGCATGCCGGCGATCGCGGTCACCACCGCGAGCAACGGTGGAAAGCTGCCGAGCGACACCTTCGCGTGGGTGCCGAGGATCGCATGCACCACCAGCAGCGCGATCCCGTAGATCGCTCCGGCCACCAACCCGCGGTCGGCCCCACCCCAACCATCCTGGTGCTCGAAGCCGGCCACAATCGCGCCGATCGCCGCGAGCGCGCCGAACGCCCAGTAGGCACCGCTGGAGACTCCCACCAACACGCCGGCCACCCCACCGGCAACCGCGGGCACAACACCGCCGAGCATGACCTGCGCGGGACGCGAACGATCACGCAGCAAAATCGGTTCGTACACCAGACCTCCTCGGACTGTGACTCCAGGCTAGCGACGGGGGTGGTGGTCGCATGCGTACCTGGAGCTGCCGCGCTGGCTGGGGCCTGGCAAGAGGAGCAGGACGCTCGGACGAGCGCGGCAATGAGAGGTGATCAGCTCTTGCGGGTCTCGATGCCGGCGAGGCCGGCAAGGAGTTGGGCCGCCGTGGTTTCGAAGCGGTCGACCGCACCGTAGGGTCGTGCTACGAGCATGGCGCCCTCGAGGCCGCTGATGATGCTTCTCGCCGTGTCAGCGGCTGTGTTGCTGAAGCGCAGGCTCCCATCCTTGCGGCCGTGTTCGAGAACCAGTGCAAGCCACGCCTCGTTGTCGTCGAGGAACGCCACCACGGCGTCGCACATTGGGCTGGGGAGAGTCTGGTATTCGGCAGCGAGCATCCCGCAGAGGCACATCCGTTCTTGGCGCAGCACTTCGGCGTATAGGTTCGCGTACGCGTCGAGCTTGGCGGGCGCCGGCATGATGTTCGCGTCAATGGCTGCGAGCGCGTGCGCGAAACGCTTCGCGTAGTGGGCGACGAGGGACTCGCCCAACTCGGCCTTGCTGGGGAAGTGATAATGCAGACTGGCCTTGGTGACTGAAAGCTCGGCGGCTACGTCTGCATAACTGAAGCCGTTGAAGCCGCGAACCTGAACGAGTCGCTCAGCGACGTCGAGGATGCGCGAGCGTGTGTTCGCGGACTGCAGGTGAGCGTCAGGCGCCCCAGGGTCGAACCTCGTGTCGTTTGCTCTCACAGCCATTTGAGCATTCTCGCAGGCGTCTTCTTTGACTTCTTACCTATCAGTAGGTAGGGTAGCGGTACCACCGACAATGACTGGAGGAGCCATGTCTCGTAAATACATCGACTGCCGCGAGATGCCGAGCGACAACAACTGCGATCTGGCGATGGCGGGAAGCGACGAGCACGTCCTCAACGCGGCCGTCGCCCATGCGGTGACGGCACACGGGCACGAGAACACGCCACAACTGCGTGAGCAGATCTCGCAGATGCTCAAAGACGAGGTCCCGGGTGCGATCGCCTAGCTGAGAGCCATTGCGCAGAACGTCGAGGAGGTGCTTCTCGACCTGTGGGGGAGAGCTCGACGTGGCGCCGGCGATCTTCCTAGTCGCGCTGACCAAGTCGGGAGCGCCGGCCGCCAAGCGCCGCGTCGTGCTGTCAAGCTCTGTATAGCGTGAGCCTGCTGCCCGACTACTCCCGCCAAGCTGAGCGCTATGACCAGACACGCTCCGCAAGCCCATCGGTTCTGCGGGCGCTGCGCGAGGCTCTCAAAGGCGCGCCCGGTCCCCGGCTTGCCGACATCGGTGGCGGGACGGGTAACTACGCCCTCGCCCTCAAGCGGAATGGCTGGGAGCCCGTCGTGGTGGACCGCTCGCCCGACATGCTGGCGTGGGCCGCCGCCAAGGGGCTCGAGACCGTCGAGGCAGACGCACAACGACTGCCGTTCGCGGACGAGACGTTCGACGCCGCCACGATGATCTCGATGCTGCACCACGTCGAGGACCGCAGCGTCGCACTGGCCGAGGCGCAGCGCGTCCTCAGGCCCCAAGGACGCCTGGTGCTCGTGGGCTACACGGGCGAGGATGCCGCCACCCTCTGGATTCTCGACTACTTTCCAAGCAGCCGGCGCTGGATGGCGACGACTCACCCGCCGCGGGCGGCGATCCTCGAGGAGCTACCCGGCGCGCGGCTCTTCGCCTTCGAGTTCAAGGATATGCAGGACGCCTCGCTGGCCGCTCTCTCCGCTGACCCCGATCGTGTGCTGGAGGCCGCGGACGGGGGCGAGACGAGCTACTTCGAGCGCATGTGGCGCGACCATCCCGAGGAGCTGCAAGCGGGGCTTGCGCGCCTCCGAGAGGACATCGCGGCCGGCCGGGCCCCGAAGCGTGCCGGGACGGCGACCGTGTGCAGCTGGACCAAGCGCTAGTGTCTTGCGCCTGAAGTTCGTTGGAGAAGTCGTGAGAGTGATTGGAGGATCTGGTCTGCGGTCTTGGTCCAGATGAATGGTTTGGGGTTTTTGTTCCACTCGTTCACCCATCCGCGGATGTCTGTCTCGAGTGCTTGTACGCTGCGGTGATCTGAGCGCCGGAGGAGATCGTTGGTGAGGTAGGCAAACCATCGCTCGACCTGGTTGATCCAGCTGGAGTAGGTAGGGGTGTGGTGCATGTGAAAACGGGGATGGGCATCAAGCCAGCGACGGATCGCGGGGCTCTTGTGGGTGCCGTAATTGTCAGCGACGAGGTGCACGTCGAGATGCTCGGGGACCTGGCTATCGATCTTTAGCAGGAATTTCTTGAACTCGATCGCGCGATGACGACGATGCAGGCTTGAGATGACTGTCCCGTCCTCGGTGTTAAACGCAGCGAACAGGCTGGTAGTACCGTGGCGCAGGTAATCATGGGTGCGCTTCTCGGGCATACCCGGCATCATCGGGAACGCTGGCTGCGAGCGCGCGAGGGCTTGCACCTGGCTCTTCTCATCAACGCAATACACGACCGCGCCTTCGGGTGGATTGAGGTACAGGCCGACAACGTCATAGACCTTTTCCACGAACAGCGGATCACTCGACAGCTTGAACGTGTCCGCCCGATGCGGCTTGAGATCAAACGCCCGCCAGATCCGCCCGATCGTGGACTTCGAGAGTCCCGAGCGCTCCGCCATCTTCGCGCGCGACCAATGCGTCGCGTTCTGCGGCGTGGACTCCAACGTCGCCACCACCACGTCCTCGACCTGCCCAGCGGTAATACTCGCCGGCCGGCCCGGCCGCGGATCATCACAGAGCCCGTCCAACCGCAACTCACAAAACCGCCCGCGCCACTTCCCGACCGTCGGCTGAGACACACCACACGCCAACGCCACATCCTTATTCGAACGGCCCTCCGCGCACGCAAGCACAATCCGCGAGCGCAACGCCAACGCCTGTGAAGACTTCCGCCGACGCTCCCACCGAACAAGCTGCTCACGCTCCTGCTCGGTCAACTCCAACACCGCCTTGGGTCGTCCAGTTCTCGGCATGCCACAGCATACCATACTTAACCAACGAACTTCAGACGCAAGACACTAGGACAAGATCGCCTTTTCTCCTCGACGCGCGTCGAGGCTACACGAGCAGCACGAGCGCAGATGTGCAGAACTACCGACGCACTGCCAGCGGGAGAAGCAACACGCCAACACCTGGCGCTGCGAGCGCGCAAGTGCGATCATCAGACCCAACCATCGAGAAGGGAGTTACCGACCGTGGAGCCTTCCGAGACCCCCATCCGAGTACTTGTGGTAGCCCACAAGACTGCCGCCACGCAACCTCTGCTCGACGCCGTGCGAGAGCGAGCGCAACGTGGGCCGTGCACGTTCACCCTGCTCGTCCCAAACGCAACCCACGGCCTGCACAAGATCGTCGACCCCGAGGACCAGGACTCCGGCGAGGCCAACGCCGTGATAGATCACGCCCTGCCCCTGCTGAGCGAGGCCGCCGGGGCCCCGGTCGTGGGAATCGTGGGTGCCCCCGACCCGGGCGCAGCGGTGCATGATGCGATCAACCGGTACGGCTTCGACGAGGTGATCATCTCAACACTGCCCACACGACTGTCGCGATGGTTGAAGCTCGACCTTCCGAGCAAGGCGTCGGGCACCGGCCTGCCCGTGACCACCGTGACTCCCTCCGACGTGTCGGCAACATAGACCCCTCATTTGTCGCGCTTTCGCGGGACGGGCGAGCGCGTCGGATCGATCTCTCAGGCGGCCGGGCTCGGGAGCGCGTCAAGCGCCGCCTTGAGATCGTCCACCGACTGGTAGTCCAAGCCCAACATGTGGTCGTGGCGGTGGCGCACGATCCCCTGCTCGTCGATCACGATCGCCGCGCGCTTGGTGCCCAGGCGCGACGAGAAGGCGCTGTATGCCTTCGCCACCGACTTGTCCACGTCCGCGAGCAGCGGCACCGTGAGGCCGTGCTTCTCGATAAAGCTCTTGTGGGAGTCCAGATCCTGCGCGGAGATCCCCACCACCGTCGCGTTCAGTGCCGCAAAGTCACCCGCGCGGTCGCGGTAGGAGCAGAACTGTTTGGTGCAGACCATCGTGTTGTCCCCCGGGTAGAACAGCAGCACCACGCGCTCGCCCCGGTGCTCGGAAAGCTTGAACTGGCCGTCGGTGCCCGGCAGCTCGAAGTCCGGGGCCTCTTCTCCCACCTGCGGTGTCTTCGCCATGCTTGCCCGCCCTTCGCTCGATGGTCGCGATCGAAATCAGCATAACCGGCGCGCGGCACCACCAGCCATTCCCACAAGGCGACGCAGCGTCGGCGACCCGGCGCTGCGGGCCGCCGACGCTCACGTTGGCGCCGAGGTTGAGGGGACCTCGGGCCGGCGTGAGATCCGGGAGGCAGCCGGTGGGAGAGAGAGATCGTGTACCGGCTGCTCGGAACGCACGTCGCTCCTATCCTCTATGGGACAAGGCAATACTTGCATTGGCGGCCACCACGGTTGTGATCTTGTCGTAATGTACCCCTGACGAGGTCGGGCGTCTGCTGTTGTGGTGGCGATGCGCTACAACCTCCCGCGGATGCCTGTCCTTCGGTTTGCGCGCACTTCAAACCGTATTTTGCCCGGGGCGCCGAGCCACTGGAACAGCCCGATCGTCGTCGACGGGCACGTGATCGAGCCCGAGGGCGACGCCAACGACCACCAGCTCAGCGGCACGCTGGATCTGCTCTCGGTCGGGTAGCGTGGCGGCGTGCAGGTGCGTGGGGCCCTCACCACAGGGGTAGCCTGAAGGTATGGAGGAATACCTCAGCGGGCAACTGCTGCTCGCCGCGCCGTCACTGCTGGACCCCAGTTTCCGGCGCACGGTGGTGCTGGTGGGCGCCCACAGCGAAGCGGGGGCGATGGGGATCGTGCTCAACCGCCCCTCCACGGTGACCGTCGGCGAGGCGGTGCCGCAGCTCGAGCAGGCCGCCGGCGAGCTCGAACCGGTGTACGTCGGCGGGCCGGTGCAGCCCAACGCGATCGTGTTCCTCGCCGAGTTCCTCGACCCCTCGCCGGCGGGGCTGCTGGTGCTCGGACGTATCGGCTTTCCCGCGCCCGAGGCCGACATCGACGAGCTCTCCGACGCGATCGCCCGCCGGCGCGTGTTCGCCGGCTATGCCGGCTGGAGCGAGGGGCAGCTCGACGAGGAGCTCGACAACGGCGACTGGATCGCCCACCCCGCGGAGCCCGACGACGTCTTCACCGAGGATCCCGAGGAGCTGTGGGCGCGGGTGCTGGCCCGCAAGGGCGGCGCCTACGCGCTGATCGCGCGGATGCCGCTGGACCCGCGGATGAACTGAACCGAGGACCCGCGGATGAACTGAGCCGAGCTTCTAAGCTCTTGCGATGCTCAAGCTCGCTCGCTGGTCAACCACCCACCGCCGCCTCGTCGTGATCGGCTGGATCGCGATGATCGTCGCGGTGGGTGCCCTCGCCTCCTCGGCGGGGACGGAATACTCCAACAACTTCACGCTGCCCAACTCCGACGCACAGCGCGCCTCGGACCTGCTGGAGCACAGCTTCCCCACGCAGGCGGGGGACCGCGACCAGATCGTCTTCCGCGTCGCCAACGGCAGCGTGCTCGACCCCACGGTGCGCGCGCACATGCAAGCGATGTTCGCCGAAGTCGCCAAGCTGCCTCACGTCTCCTCGGTGATCAGCCCCTACTCGGGGCCGTCGGCCGGCAAGGCGATCTCCGCCAATCGCCAGATCGCGTTCGCGACGGTGGTGTTCGACGAGAAAGCCAACTTGCTGCCCGTAAGCGCCACTGAACGCGTTGTCAAAGTGGCTCAGGCCGCGCGAGAACCGGGCCTGCAGGTGGAGCTCGGCGGACAGGCGATCGAGGCCACCCAGCAGGCGGGCTTCGGCCTCTCGACCGCGGTGGGGTTGATGGCGGCGATTGTGGTGCTGCTGATCACCTTCGGCTCGCTGATCGCGATGGGATTGCCGATCGTCACCGCGCTGTTCGGCCTCGGTACCGGCCTCAGCGTGATCGCGCTGTTCACGCACGTCGTGGACACCCCCAATTTCTCCTCGGAGCTCGCCGCGATGATCGGGCTCGGCGTGGGGATCGACTACTCGCTATTCATCCTCACCCGCTACCGCGAGGCCTACGCCGGCCCCGGCCCCACCCACGGGCAGGTGAAAGAGTCGGTTGTGCATGCGATGGACACCGCCGGACGGGCCGTGCTGTTCGCCGGCACGACCGTCGTGATCGCGCTGCTGGGGATGATGCTGCTGGGCGTCGACTTCCTCTACGGCGTGGCGATCTCGGCATCGATCGGGGTGCTGCTGGTGATGCTCAGCTCGCTCACCTTGCTGCCCGCGCTGCTCACTTTCGCGGGCGCTCGCCTGGCGCGCCCCAGCCGGCGCATGCGCCGCCGGGCAAGTAGAGAAGCCACGGCGGGGAAGAGTGCGGCGGTGGGCGACAACGGCGCCGCTGCAGGGGCAGCCGGCAACGGGGCGCCTGCAGTCTCCGGGAACGGCGCGGCCGCAGCGGCCGGCGAGGCCAATGGCGGCACCCTCCCGGGGAACGGCGCGGCCGTGCCAGTCGGCGGCGGGGCGTGGCTGCGGTGGAGCAACTTCGTGGGGCGCCATCCCCACCGAGTCGCGATCCCCTCCGCGCTGATCATGCTCGTGATCGCAGCTCCCGCGGTCGCGCTGCGGCTGGGCTCGAGCGACGCCAGCAACGATCCCTCGAACACCACCACCTACCAGGCCTACCGGCTGCTCGCGGAGGGCTTCGGCGAAGGCTTCAACGGGCCCCTGCAGGTCGTCGTGAAGCTGCCACACCGCAACGACGCAGGCGCCCTGCGCGAACTGCAGGGCGCGCTTGCCTCGGCGAGCGGTGTCGTCTCGGTCACCCCACCGCGCCTGAATCCGACGGGCGAAGTGGCAACCTTCTCGGTGTATCCCGACTCCTCGCCGCAGGCGTACGCCACCACCGTGCTCGTCAGGGATCTACGCGAACACGTGATCCCGCCGGTGGCCGCGCGCACCGGCTTGGTTGCCTACGTCGGCGGCGTGACGGCCGGCGGAGTCGACTTCGCCACCGTGCTCGCGCACAAGCTGCCACTGTTCATCGGCGTGGTGGTGCTGCTCTCCGCACTGCTGCTGATGGTGGTGTTCCGCTCGCTGGTGATCCCGCTGCAGGCGGCTGTCATGAACCTGCTCAGCATCGGCGCCTCGCTGGGCGTGATCGTGGTCATCTTCCAGTGGGGTTGGTTCCCGGGGCTGCTGGGGGTCAGCCCGGGCCCGATCGAGTCGTTCATCCCGGTGATGCTGTTTGCGATCGTGTTTGGCCTCTCGATGGACTACGAGGTGTTCCTCGTCTCGCGCATCCACGAGCAGTGGACCCACACCCGCGACAACCACCGCGCGGTCGGCGAGGGCCTCGCCCTGACCGGCCGCGTGATCACCGCAGCCGCGGCGATCATGGTGTGCGTGTTCCTCTCCTTCGTGCTGGGAGAAGACCGCGTGATCAAGGAGTTCGGCCTCAGCCTCGCCAGCGCCGTGTTCCTCGACGCGCTGATCGTCCGCTGCATGCTGCTGCCCGCCCTGCTGCACATCGTCGGCCCGCGCGCCTGGAGCTTCCCCGGGTCGCTGGACCGGCGGCTGCCGCGCCTGAACATCGAGGGCACCTCCGTGCGCGCGCTGCACGCCGAGGAGCAAGCGCCCGCGCTGAACGGCGGCGCCCGCAAGCGCGAGAAGGTCGGCTGATAGCTACGAGGAGCAGGAGCGGCAGGCGCCGTGCAACACGATCTCGTGCTCGGAGACCGCCAGCGGCACGCGCTCGCTGAGCTCATCGATCGCGCGCTCCAAAGCCTCGTCGGCGAACGGCATCACCACGCCGCAGCTGTCGCACACGAGATGGTGGTGGTGCGCGCCCTCGGCGTCGTGCGCCCGCTCGTAGCGCACCACCCCCTGCCCGGTTTCCACGCGTGCCACCAAGCCGGCGCGCTCGAGCTCGTCGAGGATCCGGTAGACGCTCGCGCGGCTCACCGGCCGGGCCGAGCGCCCACGCAGCTCCTGCTCGATCTCGGTGGCGGTGAGCGCGCAGCGCTGCTCCCCGAGCAGCTCCAGCAGCGCGCGGCGGGCGCCGCCACTCCTGCGGCCCGCGGCGGCCAGCGCCGCTTCGGCGCGGTTGGCCCAAGCGCGAGCCGGATCCTCGGCGGAGAAGCCTTCCTGTGGGCGGGGCGGGGTGTGCGGGGGTGCGGTGGTCATATCTCGATGGTATCCACGGCCGCCGACCGCGCGCCCCGCGCAACGCGCATACGCACCCCATCCCACAGAGCAACTCCAGCGTAGAAGGCGATCGCCACCAGGATCACCGCGCTGCCGGGAGGCACCGTCCCGATCAGGTAGGCCAGCACGAGCCCCAGCCACATCGCCACGAGCGCGATCAACGCCGAGAGCGCCAGCCCCCGGTAGGGGTTGGCGGTGAGCCGCAGCGCGGTACCCGCGGGCGCGGCGAGCAGCCCCAGCAGCAGCAGCGCGCCCACCGCCTGCGTCGCCTCGGCCGCGTCGAGGCCCAGCAGCGCCAGGAAGGCAAGCCCCAGCGCCCGCACCGGCACCCCCCGGGCAAGCGCCAACGGCGCGTCGATCGAGGCGAGCAGCAGCGGGCGGGCGAGCGCCAGCAGCGCCACGGCAAGCGCCACGCCGATCAGCGCCGCCAGCCACGCCTCGCCCCCGGTGAGACTGAAGATCGAGCCGAACAGCGTGCGCGCGGCGATCGTCCCGTTGGCGCCCGAGGCGCCAGTGTTGAAGATGTCGAGGAACAGCACCCCGAGGCCGAGCACCCACACGAACACCATCCCAATCGTCGTGTCGTCGGCCTGCGCGCGCTCGAATGGAGCACGCGAGCCGCCGAGCACCCCGAGCGCCAGCGCCACCGCCACCGTGGCGGCAAACAGCCCCACGCGCAGGTCGAGGCCCGCCGCGGCCGCCGCCAGCGCCCCCGTGAACGCCACGTGGGAGAGCGCGTCCCCGGCGAACACCTGCACGCGCAGCACCACGAAATAGCCGATCAAGCCGCTCGCCACGGCGATGCAGGAGCCCGCCAGCAACGCGTTGCCGAAGAACCCCTGGAAGGGCATCAGTGGCCGCCCACCAGTCCACCGCGCCCCAAGCGCACTGCCGCGAACAGCGCCAGCGCGATGCTGGTGACGAAGAACCCCGCGGGGTCGTTGGTGAAGTAGGAGAGGCTCAAGCCGACCCAGGCGATCACGAGCCCCAGCAGCACGCTCAGAGCCAGGCCGAGACCGATGCGCGGGGTCAGCTCGCGTGCGATCGCCGCGGGGGCGAGCAGCAGCGCGAAGACGAGCAGCACGCCGGTGATCTGCGCCGTGGCGGCAACCGCGAGCCCCAGCACGAACAGGAACGCCGCCGAGAGGAGGCCCACCGGCACGCGGCTGGCGGCCGCGAGGGAGCGATCGACGGACGCAAAGAACAGCGGGCGGCCGACGACCACCAGGAACGCCACGGCGCATACCCCGACGATCGCCAGCGTCAGCACCTCTCCCCGGGTGACGCCGAGGATCGAGCCGAACAGCAGCGTCTCCAAGCTCTCGAGCACGCCGCCGTAGAGGCTCAGCAGCAGATACCCGACGGCGAGCGCGCCGGCGCCGACCATCCCCACGACGGCCGCCTGGCGGTTGAGGCTGCGGGGGCGCCCCCGGCGCGAGGAGCCCGCGATGACGAGCGCCCCCGCGCCGCAGAAGGCGAAGTAGCCCCACGCCAGCGGCACGCCCGCGAGCGCCGCCGCGGCCGCCCCCGGGAAGGACATCATCGAGAGCGTGTGCCCCGCGAACGTCTCGGCGCGCAGCACCATGAACCAGCCCACCACCGCCGCCGTCACCGCCACGATGCCGGCGGCCTGCAGCGCGTTGACCATGAACTGATAGGCCAGCAGCTGGTGGACGTCAGAGACGAGGTTGAATGTGAGATGGGGGCTCATCGGAGTACGTGGCGGGGACCGTGGAGGTGGGGCGCTTCCGGCTGGCCGACCACCACGAGGCGACCGTCGGTCGTGCGCAGCACCTCGATCGGGGCGCTGTAGAGGCGGCTGAGCGTGGCGCTCGTGACGACCTCCTCCACCGGCCCCATCGCGGCACGCCCGCCCGCGAGGTAGAGCACACGATCGACGTAGGGCAGCAGCGGGTTGACGTCGTGCGCCACGAGCAGCACCGTCACCCCGGCGGAGCGGCAGATGCTCTGCACGAGCGCCGCCACCGCCGCCTGGTTGGGCAGGTCGAGGCCGTCGAGCGGCTCGTCGAGGATCAGCATGCAAGGATCGTGCACGAGCGCTTGGGCGATCAGCAGACGTTGCTGCTCACCGCCCGAGCACTCCCCGATCGGCCGCCCCGCGTAGGCGCCGGCACCGACGCGCTCGATCGCCTCGCGCACGCGCTCGCCAGCCGCGCGGGAGCGCGCGCCGAAGCGCCCCACGGGCGGCAGCGGCAGTCCCCAGCGGTGCCCGTCGAGGCCGAGGCGCACCATGTCCACCCCCCGCACCCGCGTGCCGGCGTCAAACACCCGTCGCTGGGGCAGGTAGCCGATGCGCTCGTTGTGCGCGCCGGGCGCGTCGCCGAGCACCCGCGCGCGGCCACGGTCGAGGCGCAGCAGGCCGAGCAGCACACTCAGCAGCGTCGACTTCCCGGCGCCGTTGGGCCCGAGGATCGCCACAAACTCGCCCTCGGGCACCAGCAGGTCGACGTCGCTCCAGATTGTGCGCCCGCCGCGACGCACCGCCGCGTCCGCCAGCTCGACCGCGGGGGTCACGCTTCCCCTCGCCCCGTCGCCTCGTGCAACGCCCGCTCGAGCCCTTCGAGCTCGGCGACCTGCCACTGCTCGAAGGTGTCGCTCGCGGGCGAGAGCGTCTCCGTGACGGTCGCGATCGGGATGTGCGCGGCGCGCGCCAGTTCGTTCACACGCTGCACGTCGGGGGTGACGTTCTGGCTGTTGAAGACCCACACCGCGATCTTGTGGTGTTCGGCCTGGCTGTCCACCGTGCGCTTGTCCTGTGCGGTCACTTCGCTGCCCTCGGCGATCGCCTTCGCGAAGCTGTAGGGGGTTTCGAGCCGGAGGCCGAGGTGTTCGCCGAGACCCTGGAAGATGCTCTCGCTGTAGCCCACCGGCGTGCCGGCATAGCGTTCGCGGATCTCGCGGCGCAGCTGGTTGTAGCGAGCGAGGCTCTGCGTTTCGAAGGTGCGGCGGCGCTGTTCGAAGTAGCCCCTCGCCCCCGGATCGAGGTGCTGGTAGTCGTGAGCGATCTGCTTGACGACCGTGTACACGTCGGCGGGGAAGTACCAGCGGTGGGGGTTGTCTCCCTCCTGCAGCCCCAACAGCTGCCCGGCGTTCAGCGTCATGCGCCCGCTCAGCGGGCTGGCGGCGAGCAGCTTCGAGGCCCATTCGTCGTAGCCGACCCCGTTGACGATCGCCAGCCGCGCGGCCGCCATCGTGCGCGCGTCTTCGGCCGTCGGCTCGTAACTGTGGGGGTCGGTAGCGGGGTTGACGATGATGCTCCGCACCCGCACACGGTCGCCGCCGAGCTGTGCCGCGATCGAACCCCAGAAGTTCTCGGCGGCCACCACCTGGAGCTTGCCGGCGCTGCCGGCCGCGCGCTCTTCGCCTTGGCCGCAGCCGGCGAGCAGCGCCGCAACGCCGGCCAAGGTGACAAGCAGGAGGACGAAGTGGGCGTGGTGGCGGCTGTGATGATGGTCGTGGTGGCGGCGACCGCAGCGTCGTCGTCGGCAAAGCCAGCGCATTCCCCGGCACCCTACCATAATAAGACTGAGTCTTGTTCTTATTTGGTGGGGACCAAAAAGAGCAAAGCGCCCCAGGCTCCCAGCCCGAGCAACTGGTCATCCAGATTACGCGTGGGGGTCGAACACCCCACCCGAGCAACTTGGCAATCAGGGGGCCGGGTAGAACACTTCTTTTTGTCCCCCACCAAATGAGACTGAGTCTCGTTCTTATTTGGTTAGGGCCCAAAAAGAAGCAAACAGCAACACCCCCTCCTCCTCCCCCCTCACCCGTTTGGCAGCTCCAGCTCCAGCAGTTCCCCGCCGCCCGCGTGCTCGACCTGCAGCGTGGTGTGCTCGACGCCGAAGCGCTCCACGAGCAACTCGCGCAACGCTCGCCCCGCCGCGTGGCAGTCGGCTTCGGGCGCGACCAGCACGTGCGCCGAGAGCGCGGGGAAGCCCGCGGAGAGCTCCCACACGTGCAGGTCGTGGACCTCGACGACGCCGGGGTGGGCGGCCAGGGCGTGTCCGATCTCCTGCGGGTCGAGACCCGGTGGGGCGGCCTCCAGGAAGATCCGCCCCGAGGCGCGCAGCAGGCCTACCGCGGAGCGCAGCATCAGCGCGGCGATCGCCAGCGAGGCGATCGGGTCGGCGCGCTCGAAGCCGGTCAGGAGGATCACGACCCCGGCGAGCGCCGTGCCGATGAACGCGAACAGATCGGTGAGGATGTGCTGGAAGGAGCCCTCGATGCTCATGTGCGACTCGCGCCCCGCGCCGGCGAGCGCGGCGGTGGCAGCGCCGTTGACCGCGATCCCCGCCAGCGCCACCCCGACCACCGTCCACGCCGAGACCGTGGGCGGGGAGATCAGCCGCACCACGGCCGAGTAGACGATCAGAGCGGCCAGTACCAGCAGCGTGATCCCGTTGGCCTGCGCCGCAAGCGCCTCGACGCGCAGGAAGCCGTAGGTCATCGCCCCCCGCGCGGGCCGCGCCGCGAGGCGCAGCGCCACCAGCGAGAGCCCCAAGGCGGCCGCGTCGGTGAGCATGTGCGCCGCGTCGGAGAGCAGTGCCAGCGAGTGCGAGAGCACCCCCGCCACGACCTCCACCGCCATGAACCCCAGGATCAGCGCCAGCGCCGCCCCGACGCGGCGGGTGGATGCCGGCGGGGCGTGCAGCGGACCGTGTGCGTGCCCGGCGTGAAAGCGACTCACCCCGAAGCGGTCGGCCTCAGCTCGGGCCGCCGGGCGGAGGCGCGGAGGCCGCCTCGCCGCCCGGGGACGGACCTTCCTCCTCCAGCGTGCGGCGGCGGCCGATCAGCAGCACGATCAGCACGACCACGATCACCACGATCAGGATCCCGCCCGCGATGTAGCGCAGTTTGTGGTGGGCCGTGGTGGATTTGGGCGTCGCCGTGGCGATCGCGAACGAGGAGCCGCCAGCGGTCGCGGACGCCCTCAGCGGCGCCACCTCCGCAGAGGTGTAGGTGACCGTGAAGTGCCGCCCGTCGGTCGCCGAGGCGTGGGCCCTGGGGCCGGTCGGGTGGAGCACGATCGCGACGATTTCGCGCCGGTGCAGCTGCGCCAGCAATTCCTGGTAGCTCTCGGTCTGGAAGTGAGTCGCCAGCGCCGGCGTCGCGGCGAGACCCAGCAGGAGAGATGCCGCGCACGCGGCCAGAGCAGAGCGTCTGATCAGGTGGCTCATCTGCGAAACCCTACACCCGCCCGGTGTCGTGCCGGTAGGCACGGCGGGCGAGCAGCGCCAGGACCACGGTCCAGGCGGCGATCACGATCCACGCCTTGACGGGCCAGGGGTGGCCACCGAGCGCGACGTGACTGGCCTGCACCAGCCAGTAGGAGGGCAGGATCTGGGCGACGTCGTGGAGGAAGCCGCTGTTGGGGATCGGGAACCAGGTGCCGCCGAGAAAGGCCAGCAGCCCGACGCCACCACCGACCGCCGGTCCGATCGAGTCGGGGGTGAGCATGTGGCCGACGGCGATCCCGAGCGCCGCAAACGGGATCAGGGCGATGAGGATCAGCAGCGTCATCTGCAGCCACTTCCCCGCCGACAGCGAGACACCGAGCGCCGCGCCCGACGCGAACAGCACGAGGATCGTCAGCAGCGCCATCATGTACGCCGTGAGGACCTTGGCGCGCAGGTAGGAGCGCGTCGAGAGCGGGCTGATGCGCAGCTGACGATTCCAGCCGACCGCGCGCTCGGCGGCGATCCGCGCGCCGCTGGAGAGCATCCCGCTCATCGTCCCGAACGAGACCATCCCGACCATGAAGTACAGGGGTGCGGCAATGCCGGTGCCGTCGAGGTTGTGCACGTTGCGGTTGGGCCCCGCGATCAGGAAGAACAGGACCAGCGGAAACCCCAGCGAGAGGACGAAAAAGCGGCGGTTGCGTAGCGTGCGCAGCAGCTCGTAGCGAGTGTAGAGGAGGGCGTTCACGCGGCGTCCTCGGCCGTCAACTGCAGGAAGGCCTCCTCCAGCCCGGCGGCGGCAATCTCGATGTCGCGCGCGTCGGGGTGCGCCGCGAGCAGCGCGCGGATCGCGATGTCGGAGTCGGCGCAGCTCAGCACCACCGCTTCGCCGCGACGCTCGACGCCGCTGACGCCCGGCAGCCCCGCCAGCGCGTCCAGGGCGGCGCCCGGCAGCGTCGCGCGAATCGTGCGCGTGCCGACCATCGCCCTGATCTCGGTGGGGGGCCCATCGGCAACGATGAGCCCGTGCGCCATCAGCACGGCGCGATCGGCGTAGGCGTCGGCCTCCTCCAGGTAGTGGGTGGCGAACAGGATCGTCTTGCCGCGCGCGGCCAGCTCGCGCATCGTCGTCCAGAAGGAGCGGCGGCCCTCGACGTCCATCGCCACGGTGGGCTCGTCGAGTACGAGCAGCCGGGCGTCGCTGACCAGCGCCACGGCGAAGCGCACCCGCTGGGTCTGCCCGCCGGAGAGCTTCTGCGTGCGCTGGCCGGCGATCTCGCTGAGGCCCGTCAGCTCGAGCGCCTCCGCCACGTCCAGCGACGCGGGGTAGAGCGAGGCGACCATCGCCACCAGCTCGCCGACCGACAGGTCGCGGATCAGCGCGCCGGTCTGCAGCATCGCGCCGACCTGACCGGCGTCGACGGCTGCGGTGGGGGCGCCACCGAACACCGACACGGTGCCGCCGTCGGGCTCGGCGAGGCCGAGGATCATGTCGATCGTGGTGGACTTGCCGGCTCCGTTGGGCCCCAGCAGCGCGACTGTCTCGCCGGCGTCGATCGACACATCGATACCGCGCACCGCGTGCACCGCGCCGTAGCTCTTGCGCAGCCCCGCGACCTCGATTGCGCTCACTTGCCGCGCCTGATGCGCGCCGCCTTCATGCGCTCTGTCTTACCCAACTCCACCTTACGCATGCGCACAGACTGCGGCGTGACCTCGACGCACTCGTCCTCGCGCACGAACTCCAGAGCCTCGTCGAGCGTCAGTTTGCGGTGGGCGTCGAGGCGCACGAGCACGTCGGAAGTGGAGGAGCGCATGTTCGTCAGATGCTTCTCCTTGACCGGGTTGACGTCGAGATCGTCAGGGCGGGCGTTCTCGCCGATGATCATCCCCTCGTAGACCTCCTCGCCGGGGCCGACGAACAGCGACCCGCGCTCCTGCAGCGTGAACAGCGAGAAGGTCACGGTCTCGCCGCGGCGGTCGGCCACGAGCACGCCGCTCGTACGCGTGAGGATCTCGCCCGCCCACGGCTCCCAGCCCTCGAAGACGTGGTGCATGATGCCGGTACCGCGTGTTTCCGTGAGGAATTCTGTACGGAAGCCGATCAACCCGCGCGCTGGGACGAGGTAGTCCATGCGCACCCAGCCGGTGCCGTGGTTGGTCATGTGCTCCATCCGCCCTTTGCGGCTCGCCAGCAGCTGCGTGACGGTGCCGACATGCTCCTCCGGCACGTCCACCGACAGCCGCTCGATCGGCTCGTGGCGTTTGCCGTCGATCTCCCGCTCGACGACGTGCGGCTGACCCACGGTCATCTCGAAGCCCTCGCGACGCATGATCTCCACCAGCACCGCCAGCTGCAGCTCGCCACGACCCTGCACCTCGAATGCTTTGGACTCCCCACCCACCCCGACCGTCTCGCGCACACGCAGCGAGACGTTGCCGACGAGCTCCTGGTTCAGGCGCGCCTCGATCTGACGGGCCGTCAGCTTGCTGCCGTCTTTGCCCGCCAACGGCGAGGTGTTGGCGCCGATCGTGATCGACATCGCCGGCTCGTCGACCATAATCACCGGCAGCGGACGCGGATCATCGGGATCGGCGAGCGTCTCGCCGATCGTGACCTCGGCGATCCCCGCCACCGCGATGATCTCCCCCGGCCCTGCCTCCTCGGCCTCGACCCGTTCCAAAGCCTCGGTGACATACAGCTCGGAGACCTGCGCGCGCTCGATCGCGCCGTCGGCGCGGCACCACGCGATCTGCTGGCCGCGGCGGATGCGCCCGTTGCGCACGCGGCAGATCGCCAGGCGCCCTACGTAGGGAGAGGCGTCGAGGTTGGTGACGAGCGCCTGCAGCGGGTGGTCGGGCTCGTAGGTGGGCGGCGGGATGTGCTCCAAGAGCAGGTCGAGCAGCGGCGCCAGGCTCCCGTTGCCGCCCGCCGGACCTCCAGTCGCCGCGGCCCCGTCGCCCGCCCCGGCCCCGCCGCCTGCGCCCGTATCGCCCGCCCCGGCCACCACGGTGGCGCGCGCCATCGACTGGTCGTTCTCGAGCGACGCGACGCCGGCCTTGGCGTTGCAGTAGACGATCGGGAAGTCGATCTGCGACTCGTCGGCGTCGAGGTCGAGGAACAGCTCATACACCTCGTCGATCACCTCGGCGACGCGCGCGTCGGGGCGATCGACCTTGTTGACGACGAGGATCACCGGCAGCCGCGCCTCCAGCGTCTTGCGCAGCACGAAGCGCGTCTGCGGGAGGGGGCCCTCGGAGGCGTCCACCAGCAGGAGCACTCCGTCGACCATCGTCAGCCCGCGCTCCACCTCGCCCCCGAAGTCGGCGTGGCCGGGGGTGTCGACGATGTTGAGCTTCACGCCCCTGTAGTGGAGCGCCGTGTTCTTGGCGAGGATCGTGATGCCCTTCTCGCGCTCGAGATCCATCGAGTCGAGCACCCGATCGGCCACGTCCTGACCAACGCGAAACGCGCCCGACTGCCACAGCATGGCGTCGACGAGTGTGGTCTTGCCGTGATCGACGTGGGCGACGATCGCGACGTTGCGGATGTCATTGCGGGGAACAGACATGGCAGCCCGGCAGGCTAGCGGGTGCTGGCGAGGTTGCGGGCCATCCGCACCCCAAAGCGGGAAAGTGCCGATGGCATTCGTTCGGCAGCGGCCACGACCGTCTCCAACGCCGCGGCGAAGCGGCGAATCTCGGACTCCTCGATCACCAGCGGTGGCAGCGCCTTGATCACGTTCATGCGGTGGCCGGCGACCTGGCAGAAGATGCGGTGCTCGTGGAACAGGGGGACGGTGACGAGCTGCGAGAAGAGTCCGGGCTGCGCCCGCTCCATAGCGTTCCACGCCGCGCGCCCCGAGCGGCCGTCGGGGGGACCGAGCTCGATCGCCCACATCAGCCCGAGGCCGCGCACGTCGCGCACGATCGCGTAGCGCTCCACCAGCGGACGGGTCAGCTCCAGCAGCAGCGCGCCCATCCGCGCGGCGCGCTCCACCAAGCCCTCCTGCTCCAGCACGCGCAGCGTGGCCAGACCGGCGGCGGCGGCGAGGTCGTTGCCGCCGAAGGTCGAGCCGTGGCGCACCGCGCGCTCCATGCCGTCGAACACGCGATCGAACGCGGTGCGCGAGACGAGCACGGCACCGATCGGCACCAGGCCGCCGGAGAGCGCCTTGGCGACGGTGACGATGTCGGGCTGTAGGCCCCAGTGCTCGAGCGCGAAGAAGCGTCCCGTGCGCCCCAGCCCGGTTTGCACCTCGTCGCATACGAGGAGCGCGCCGGCCGCCCCGCAGCGCTGCCGCGCGCCGGGCAGGTAGCCGGTGGGCGGCAGGTTGACGCCCTTGCCCTGGATGGGCTCCACCACGAATGCCGCCACGTCGCCCCGTTCCAGCTCGCGCTCCAACGCGTCGAGATCGCCGAACGGGACCGGGTCGCAGTCGGCCAGCAGCGGCCCGAAGCCGTCACGGAAGTGGGCGTCGCCGTTGAGCGACAGCGAGCCGAGCGTCAGCCCGTGGAAGGCGTGCTCGGCGTACAGGATCCGCGGCCGGCCGGTGGCGGCACGCGCGATCTTCACGGCCGCCTCGACCGCCTCGGTGCCGCTGTTGGCGGGCACCATCGCCGCGACGCTCGCCGGCGCGCGCGCAAGCAACTGCTCGGCGAGCACGCCGCCCAGCAGCGTGACGCCCAGCTGCGGCAGGTTGCCGGTGCGCGCCGCCATCGCCTCCCCGAGCGCGGCGATCGCCTCGGGGTGGTTGCGCCCGATCGCGAACACGCCGTAACCGCCGAACAGGTCGAGGTAGCGCTCCCCCGTGGAGTCGATCAGGTGCGCCCCCTCGCCCCCCACCCACACCCGGTCGAAGCCCAGCGTGCGCAGGATCCGCCCCATCTGCGGGTTCAGGTGGCGGTCGTTCAGCTCCAGCTCCTCCCCCGTCCGCGAGGCGATGATCTCGCGCACCGACGGGATGGGGGCCGGGGTCATGGAATCAATCGTAGGCCGCACTCCTACGGACCATCCCGTGAGGCCACATGGCGACCGAAGGCAGCGAGTGGCGCGGAAGCCTCAGGCCGCCGCGTAGCGCTTGCGCGCGCGGCGCTCCTCGGGAACGCTGACGACGTCCCATGCGAGGCCGGTGTGCTCCAACCCCCGGATCACCAGCGCCGAGACGTCGGGCTGGCGCCAGCTGAGGCCGTGGCTGGCGGAGGTGGGGAAGGCGTGGTGGTTGTTGTGCCACGCCTCGCCGAAGGTCGGCAGCGCCAGCCAGGCGAGGTTGCGCGAATGATCCTCGGTGGTGTAGTCGCGGCGGCCGAAGAAGTGGCAGAGCGAGTTGATCGAGTAGGTCATGTGGTGCAGCACGAGCATCCTCACCGCGCCACCCCACAGCAGGCCGGTGAGCCCGGCTTGCCAGGTGCCGCCGATCGCGTAGCCGAGGACGAAGGCGGCGGCGAGGCCGCCGAGCGCCCACACGAAGAAGGTGCGGTCGACGAACTCTACGACGGGATCGGCGATCAGGTCGGGGGCGTAGCGCTCACGCGAGCCGCGCTCGGTGTGGATGAACAGCCAACCGAGGTGCGCATGGCCGAGGCCGCGCAGCGCGCCGCGCAGGCCGACGCCGTGATCGACGTGGGGGCTGTGGGGGTCGCCGTTCTTGTCGGAGAAGGCGTGGTGCTTGCGGTGGTCGGCCACCCACGAGATGATCGGCCCCTCGATCGCCGCCGACCCCAGCACCGCGAGCACGCCGCGCACCGCGGGGTAGGTCTTGAAGGAGCGGTGGGTGAAGAGGCGGTGGAAGCCGACCGTCACGCCGAGCCCCGTGAGCAGGTACAGAATCGCGAACACGATCAGATCGGAGCGGTGCAGCAGCCCGTCCCACATCTGCCAGGCGACGAAGCCGAGCGCGAGCATCGGCCCGATCGTGATCAGCGCGGTGAGCGCGCGATTGAGCCATTCGTATTCGACCGGCTGAACGTCGTCCGGCCCGGGGGTGGCAAACCGTACGCCATCGCCCCCGAGAAGATCTGGCTGGGAGCCGCTTGGCCCGACCAGATCCTCGTCCAGAGCGCCGGGAAGTTGAGTATCGATCATGTCAGGGCCTACCGGCAAGCTAGCAAGCATCGCTCTACTCTGTCGCAACGATGATGGCGCACACGCCGGACAGCAGAGCGCCGGACCCGATGCCCCGCGAGACACACCCCCGGCCCTGTGATCGTGCCCCCCACACAGCACCACCTCGCCCCCCACGCCGATGATGCCGTTCGCCCGCAACTGTGAGCCGCTGCGTCGCGAGCTGGCCGTAGCGCTGCCGGAGCGCCCCTTCGCGCTGCGCTTCTGGGACGGCACGGAGCTCCCCGCGACCTCCCCAGACGGCCCTGTCTTCACGGTGCGCTCGCCCACCGCCGTGGCCCATCTGCTGCGCGCCCCAGGGCAACTGGGCCTCGGCCGCGCGTACGCCGCCGGCGAGCTGGAGGCCGACGACCTCGACCGCGTGATCGGGCTGCTGGACGGCTTTCACCCGCCCGCGATCGACCGCGCCACGCGCCTGCGCCTGACGCTCGCCGCGGCGCGGGCGTGTGGGCTGACGCGCCCCCCGCGGATCCCCGCGAGCGAGCTGCGCCCGCGAGGCGCCCGCCACAGCCGCGAGCGCGACGCGCGCGCGGTGCGCCACCACTACGACGTCTCCAACGACTTCTTCAAGCTGTTCCTCGACTCTTCGATGACCTACTCCTGCGCGCTCTTCTCGCGCGGAGCCACCACGCTGGAGGAGGCCCAGCTGGCCAAGCGCGAGCTGGTGTGCACGAAGCTCGCCCTGCGCGAGGGCGAGCGCCTGCTCGACGTGGGCTGCGGGTGGGGCAGCTTCGTGCTGCACGCCGCCGCCCGCCACGGCGTCAGCGCCGTGGGGATCACGCTCTCCCCCAACCAGGCAGAGCTCGCTCGCCGGCGCGTGGTGAAGGCGGGCCTGGAGGACCGCGTGGAGATCCGCCTGTGCGACTACCGCGACCTCGGGGGGACGGCCAAAGCCGGGAGACACTCGTCTTCGGCGAGTATCCCCGTTTCGACCAGCGAGCACTTCGACGCGATCGCCTCGATCGGGATGGTCGAGCACGTGGGCGCCAGCAAAATCGATGAGTACGCCGCGCAGCTCGCCGGCTTGCTGAGACCCGGCGGGCGGCTGCTCAACCACGGCATCGCGCGCCTGCGCCACGGCGACCCCGAGGCCGGCGCCTTCTCCGAGCGCTACGTTTTCCCCGACGCCGCCCCGCTGCACGTCTCGCACGTAATGCTCGCGCTGGAGCGCGCCGGCATCGAGCCAGTGCACGTGGAGGGTCTGCGTCAGGACTACGTGGACACGCTGAGCGAGTGGATCGCGCGGCTGGACGCCAACCTCGAGGAGGCCGAGCGGCTGGCGGGCGGCGAGCGTGTGCGGGTGTGGCGCCTCTACCTGCGCGCGGCGCGCAACGGATTTGTCACCGGCTTCACCTCGATCTTCCAGGTGCTCGGCCGCCGGGCGTAGCAACCCGAAAAGAGACTTCCCGCGCAGCTCCGATGAGATGGACGGACGAGGAAGCCCTCAGCTCGCTCGACTCATATAGCGAGCACGGATAGGCCCGGCACTCGCTCGAAATGCCGCACGTTGGTAGTGACAAGCTCCAGCCCATGCGTCAGCGCCGTCGCCGCGATCCAGAGATCGTGCACGTCGATCATTTTCCCCGAGTCCTCGAGCTCCGCCCAGACACTGGCGTGGACGCGCGCGACTTCCGCGTCGATTGGGACCTGCTCAACCGCGCCAAGGATCTGCTCGACCACCGCCTCGCGCCTGAGCCGACGAGGGGCATCCTCGGCACGATGCACGCCGTGCAGCAACTCGCTGACTGAGATGACGCTGATCGCTTTGCCCTCGGTCGCGAGCGGCTCCAGTGACAGAGCGCCTCGCTCCACATCGATCAGAACCGATGTGTCGATCAGCTGGATGGCCACTTGCTCACAGGCGGCCCAAGGGCTTCCCGGGCCTCTTCCACCTCACGCGCGAAATCCTCGTCAAGGGCGGGGAGACGTTCCATCAGTGCCTTGAACGCGGCGCCTGAGAGCCCACGCGGCCGCGACGGCCGGCGCAGCTCCGCGACTGGGTTTCCGTTTCGTACGATCTCGATCTCCTCGCCCTCATTCACGCGATTGAGGACCGCGGAGAAGTTGCGGGAGACATCGGTTGCGGTCATGCGAACCATTCATTCACCATATCAGATAAATCAGACTCACGATCCCACGCGCCGCCAGATCGCCGCCGACGCATGTCGTGCGGGGTCTACTCACTCGAGATTCGCCATCACGTGCTTCACGACCGTGTAGTCCTCCAGCGAATACACGCTCAGGTCCTTGCCGTAGCCGGATTCCTTGAAGCCGCCGTGGGGCATCTCCGAGACGAGCGGAATGTGGTCGTTGATCCACACGCAGCCGAAGCGCAGCGCCCGCGAGACACGCAGCGCGCGGCCCACATCGCGCGTCCACACTGACGAGGCCAACCCGTAGCGGGTGGCGTTGGCCCACGCGATCGCCTGGTCCTCGTCGGAGAAGCGCTGCACGGTGATCACCGGGCCGAAGATCTCGCGCTGAATCAGCTCGTCCTCCTGCGTGGGGCCGGCGATCACCGTGGGCTGCAGGTAGAAGCCGGGGCGCTCGGGGGCCCTGCCGCCGGTCACCACCTCGGCGTGCGCGGGACGGCGCTCCAGGAAGCCCTGCACGCGCTCGCGCTGGCGGGCGGAGTTGAGCGGGCCGAGCGTCGTGTCAGAGGCGAGGGTGTCGCCGATCACGAGGCCTTTGGCCTGCTCGGCGAGGCCGGCGACAACATCGTCGTAGACACCGTCGGCGGCCAGCACGCGCGTAGCGGCGGTGCAGTCCTGGCCGGCGTTGTAGTAACCGGTGCCGGCGATCGTCTGAAGCGCCGACTCCATCGCGACGTCGTCGAACACGAGCACCGGGGCCTTCCCGCCCAGCTCGAGGTGCACGCGCTTGAGCGTGTCGGCGGCGGTGCGCGCGAAGTGCTTGCCGGTGTCCACCGACCCGGTCAACGCAAGCATGTCCACGTCGGGGTGCGCGATCAGCGCCTCCCCCGTGGGGCGACCCGGGCCCATGACCACGTTCAGCACGCCCTTCGGCAGGATCTCGGCCGCGAGCTCCGCGAGGCGCACGGTGGTGATTGGGGTGGTCTCCGCGGGCTTCAACACGACCGTGTTGCCGGCCGCCAGTGCGGGAGCGAATTTCCAGATCGCCATCATCAGCGGGTAGTTCCACGGTGTGACCTGCCCGATTACGCCGACCGCCTCGCGGCGGGTGAAGGAGGTGTACCCCTCCATGTACTCGCCGGCGGCGCGGCCCTCCAAGCAGCGGGCGGCGCCCGCGAAAAAGCGGAGGTTGTCGGCCATCACCGGCAGCTCATCGTTCGTGACGGCCGCGATTGGCTTGCCGGCGTTCAGCGCCTCCAGCCGCGCGATCTCCTCGGCGTGGTCGTCGATCAGATCCGCGATCGCAAGCAGCGCCTGAGCGCGCTGGGCAGGTGTGGTGGTCGACCACCCCTCGAACGCCCGGCGTGCCGCCCGCACGGCACGGTCCACGTCCGCCTCGCTTGAGATCGGCGCGCGCGCCAGCTCCTCACCCGTGGCGGGATTGAGGACCGCTTCGGTGTCGCCGTCGGAGGGGACGCGCTCACCATCGATGAAATTGCTCAGGGTCTCGATCTGGGTTGCCATCGGTCGCCTCCTCGGGGATTGCGCTCATTGGCGGGTAGAGGGTTTTTAATGGGCTGGGTGGGCGGGCAATCAATCAGGGGGGTGGGGGGGTTATTAACTTTTTTTTACCCGATAGCCATTGCGCACACCTTCTGGATTTTCATATACACCCCTCCCCTTCTCCTATTTTTTCGTTTCCATATCTACTATCGCAAACTCTCTTTGCCAGGCTGATTCAACTGCCCTGCCCGACGGTGACACCAAGCGCTTCGGCGACCGCGGGGTGAGTGATCTCACCGTCCTTGACATTCAATCCGAGGCGCAAACCTGGGTCGCGCTCCAACGCCTCATCGATTCCGTGGTCGGCGAGCGCGAGGACGTAGGGCAGCGTGGCGTTGGTGAGCGCGTACGTCGAGGTGATCGGCACGGCGCCCGGCATGTTGGCGACGCAGTAGTGGGTGATCCCGTCGACCTCGAACGTCGGGTCGGAGTGGGTGGTCGGGTGCGAGGTCTCGAAGCACCCGCCCTGGTCGATCGAGACGTCGACCAGCACCGCGTGGCGGCGCATCAGCCCGAGCTGCTCGCGGCTGATCACGTGCGGGGCGCGGCCGCCGTGGATCAGCACCGCGCCGATCACGAGGTCGGCTGCGGGCAGCATCTGCTCGATCGCGAGCGTCGAGGAGTAGACGGTGGAGGCGCGGCCCCCGAAGGCCACTTCCAGCTCGCGCAGGCGGTCGATCGAGCGGTCGAACACAAACACGTCGGCCTGCATCCCGATCGCGATGACCGCGGCGTTCATCCCCACCACGCCGCCGCCGATCACCAGCACGGTGGCAGCCGCCACCCCGGGGACGCCGCCGAGCAGGATGCCACGGCCGCCGAGCGGCTTCTCCAGCATGAAGGCGCCAGCCTGCGTGGCAAGCTTGCCGGCAACCTCGCTCATCGGCGCCAGCAGGGGCAGGTTGCCGCGCGCGTCCTCCACCGTCTCGTACGCGATGCACGTGGCACCCGAGGCCTGCAGGCCACGCGTCAGGCTGGGCTCGGCCGCGAGGTGCAAGTAGGTGAACAGCGTCTGTCCCTCGCGCAGCAGCGCGACCTCGCCCGGCTGCGGCTCCTTCACCTTCAGCACCAGCTCGGCCTCGTCAAACACCGCGCGCGCGTCGGGGAGGATGCGGGCGCCCTGCGCGACGAACTCCTCATCCGCCAGCGCGCTGCCCTCGCCGGCGCCGGCCTGCACCACCACCTCGTGTCCGCGCGCACTCAACTCGCGCACGCCCGCGGGTGTCAACGCCACGCGGTACTCGTCCAGCTTGATCTCGCTGGGGACTCCGATCCTCATCGTGCGAGCTCCCTTCCTCGCAATGCCAGCCAAAACTCGATCCGATCGCGCGCCGTGGAGAAGTCGCGGCCCGTCAACTGCTCCACGCGGCGGATGCGGTAGCGCAACGTGTGACGGTGGCAGTACAGCGCGTTGGCAGCCTTCTCCCAGTGGCCGTTGTGCTCGATGAACACGTCCAGCGAGCGCAGCAGCTCGTCGCCGTACTCCCCCTCTCCCGCCTCCACCGGGCCGAGCACGCCGCGGCAGTAGGTTAGCAGTGCGTCGTCGTCCTGCAGGGAGAGCAGCAGCTGGAAGGCGCCGAGGTCGGCGTAGGAGGCGACCACCTCCGCGCCGTTGCCGTTCTGCAGGCGCATCGCCTCCAGCGCGCAGCGCGCCTCGTGGAAGCTGAGGCGCAGCGACTGCGTCGGGGCCACGCGGCTGGCGCTCGCGCGCACCTCGCCCCCCAAGCGGGCGGTGAGGTCGGTGCGGATCCGCCGCGCCAGCGCGATCGGGTCCAGCTCGCCGGGGGCGCGCTGCTCGGCGCCACGGTGCTCGGTGGCGCGGTGCCCAGCGGCGTGAGCACTGTTCGCCAGCGCGGGGCCACCGTCGACCACCGCGCACAGCAGGCCGGCGCGAATCGCCACCAGGCTGCCCAGCCGGCCGCCACCTACGCCCGTGCCGTTCTTCTCGGCCCCCCCCACTCGCTCGCCAAGCAGGTCCTCGCGCGCCAGGATCCGTTCGACCAGGGGAGCGGCCACGGCGGGGTCGGGCAGCGCGAACGCCAGCACCGCCGCGCGCTCGCCGATCCCGAAGGGGCGCAGCCGCGCCTGCAGCTCCTCGGGGTACAGGCGTCCCGTGAGCGCCTCCGCGAGCACGTCGCCCGCCATGCTGCGCTGCAGCATTTCGTAGCGCTCGTCAAGCAGCTGCGCAAACACGCGCTCGGTGATCGCGATGAACGGCAGCTCGTACGGCACCTCAAACAGCGGGAAGTCGCGTTTGCGGGCCTCGTCGGCGAGCGCCTGCGGCAGGCGCTTGTGGGCAAAGCCGGTGCCGAAGCCGAGGCCGCCGATCTCGTGCTCGGCCAGGCGCGCGATCAGCTCGCGCTGGGTCTTGGCGCTCTGCAGCTGCAGCCCGGTGCTCAGCAGCAGCTCGCCCCCGCGCAGCCACGGGGTCGGGTCCGGCAGCTCGGTCGAGTGCACCCAGCGGACGTGCCCCTGCGCCGCCTGCTCGCCGCTGACGAGCGTCAGATCGAGCTCGGCGACGAGGCCCTCGACGGTCAGCATCGCGCGCCTACCGCCTCCCGATCCGCTCCCACGCCTCGCTCAGCACGGGGCGCAAAATCGCCTCGATCTCCGCGAACTGCTCGCGGTCGGCGATCAGCGGCGGCGAGAGCTGCACGATCGGCTCGCCGCGGTCGTCGGTGCGGCAGATCAGCCCGCGGCGGTACAGCTCGCCGGAGAGGAAGCCGCGCAGCAGGTACTCCGACTCCTCGTCGTCGAACATCTGCTTGGTCTCCCTGTCCTTCACCAGCTCGATCGCGTGGAAGTAGCCGGCGCCGCGCACGTCGCCGACGATCGGCAGGTCGCGCAGGCTGTCGAGCATCGCCCGGAACTCGCCCTCGCGCGCACGCACGTGCTCGCACAGCTGCTCGCGCTCGAGCACGTCGATGTTCGCCAGCGCCACCGCGCACGACATCGGGTGCCCGCCGAAGGTGAAACCGTGGTTGAAGATCGCGTCGCCGTGCAGGAACGGCTCGATCACGCGATCGGAGGCGATTACCGCGCCCAGCGGCGCGTACGCCGAGGTGATGCCCTTAGCGGTGGTGATCATGTCGGGGGCATAGCCAAAGCGCTCGCACCCAAACCAGTACCCGAGGCGCCCCCACGAGCAGATCACCTCGTCGGAAATCAACAGCACCCCGTGGCGGTCGCAGATCTCGCGCACCCGCTGGAAGTAGCCCTCCTGCGGGACGAAGCAGCCGCCGCCGTTCTGCACCGGCTCGAGGATCACCGCCGCGACGGTGTGCGGGCCCTCGAACAGGATCGCCTCCTCGATCGCGTCGGCCGCCCACAGCGGATCGCGGTCTTCTTTCCAGCGGTAGGAGTTGGTGTTGGCGACGTGGTGGCCCCCCGGCGTCAGCGGCTCGAACGGCTCGCGCAACGGCGGCAGGCCGGTGGCAGTCAGGGCGCCCATCGAGGTGCCGTGATAGGCGAGGTTGCGCGAGATGATCTTGTGCCTGCGCGGCTCGCCGTTGGCGGCGTGGTAGGCCTTCGCGAGCTTCCACGCGCTCTCCACCGCCTCCGAGCCGCCGGAGGTGAAGAACACCCGGTTGAGGTCTCCGGGGGCGAGGCTCGCGATCCGCGCCGCCAGCTCGATCGAGCGGGGGTGCGCGTAACTCCAGTTGGTGTAAAACCCCAGCTCCTTCGCCTGGCGCGCGGCGGCCTCCCCCAGCTCGGCGCGGCCGTGCCCGACGTTCACGCAGTACAGCGCCGAGAGCCCGTCGAGGTAGCGCTTGCCGTGCTGGTCGTACACGTAGCACCCCTCGCCGCGCACGATCACCGGCACCTCGTGCTCGGCGTAGGAGCCCATCCGCGTGAAGTGCATCCACAGGTGGCGCTTCGCCAGCTCCTGGAGGTCGCCTCCGCCTGCGGCCGGCGGCGGTGCGGACTCCGTTCCCATGATCGGATCGCTCAGGTGGGTGGCCATCTCCTGTCTCCTCTATCGGAACATCTGTCTGAAAAAACGAGGGGCACGGCTCGCCGGCCTTGCGGCCGACCGCGCCACCCTCTAAGTCATACTGATAGACACTTAGCACAACCGTACTCCGCGCTCAGACATCTATCAATGCGCTGCTCGTTCAAGAGCTCCTGCCCCTATTGTACGAAACGTCTAAGTACAACCGCAAACTTTGGGGATCGCGCCCATTGTTGCTCCCCTGCGGGGGTCGTAGCGTTTGCCACGAGGAAAACCCACACCCACCATCTTTTGTGGGGGACCGTCCATCGTTCGAAGCGGAGGAGATGAGATGGCAACTGCGAGCGTCACGGCATCAGGCGGTTCAGAGCCCTCGGGCGTGATGGACAAGGGCCTGAAGAAAAACGCGATCGGCTACCTCTCCAACATCGTGATCGGCGTGGCCTCGACGGCGCCGGCGTACTCGCTGGCGGCGACGCTGGGGTTCATCGTCGCCGTCAAGGGCGTCGGCGTGCACGCGCCCGCGGTGATGCTCGTCGCGTTCATCCCGATGCTGCTGGTCGCCGCGGCCTACAAATACTTCAACCGCGCCGACCCCGACGCGGGCACGACGTTCGCCTGGGTGACGCGCGCGTTCGGCCCGATCACGGGCTGGATGAACGGCTGGGCGATCTTCCTCTCCGACGTGATCGTGATGGCCTCGCTGTCGGCGATCGCGGCGATCTACACCTTCAAGCTCTTCGGATTCACCGAACTCGGCGAATCCAAAGCGGCGATCATCATCGCCGCCGTGCTGTGGATCGCGATCATGACCTGGATCTGCTACCGCGGCATCGAGCTCTCCGCGCGCATTCAGCAGTTCCTGCTCAGCGCCGAGATCTTGATCCTCGGGCTGTTCGCGGTGGTCGCGTTCGTGAAGGTCTACGGCAGCCACCCCCCGGCCGGCTCGATCAAGCCCTCGCTCGACTGGATCAACCCCTTCGCGATGAGCTTCGGCGACCTCGTCATCGCGCTGCTGCTCGCGGTCTTCATCTACTGGGGGTGGGACTCCGGGGTGGCGGTCAACGAGGAGTCCGAGGATCCGGCCGAGGGGCCGGGCAAGGCCGCGGTCATGTCGACGATCCTGCTCGTGCTGGTCTACGTGATCGTCACCACCGCGGCGGTGTCCTTCCACGGGGTGGGCTTCCTCACCAACGAAGCCAACCAGGAAGACGTCCTCAACGCGCTCGGCGGAGGCGTGCTCGGGAGCGGCCTCGACAAGCTGCTGATCATCGCGGTGCTCACGTCGGCGTCGGCCTCGACACAGACGACGATCCTGCCGACCGCCCGCACCACCCTCTCGATGGCGCACTGGAAAGCCGTCACCAGCCTGCTCTCGCGTGTGCACAAACGGTATTTGACCCCAACCGTCTCGACGCTCGGCTTCGGCGCGCTCTCGATCGTCGTCACAGTCACCCTGCTGCTGCTCTCCAACAGCGTGCTCGAAGACTCGATCGTCGCGATCGGCTTCCCGATCTGCTTCTACTACGGCTTCACCGGCGTCGCCTGCGGTTGGTACTACCGCCACGACCTGATGGAAAGCGCGCGCAACTTCCTGCTGCTCGGCCTCGGCCCGCTGATCGGCGGCCTGATGCTGTTCGGGATCGGGGTGAAGGCGGCGATCTACTACGGCCACGCCGAAAACGTCTCGTCGAAGCCGCTGCTCGGCATCACGCTGCCGCTGTGGTTCGGCATCGGCGGCATGGTCCTCGGCGCCATCGTCATGCTCATCTCGCGGCCGTTCTTCAAAGAGTTCTTCTCGCGCCGGACGGAAACTGCGCCGCCTGGACTGCTGCACCAGCCGCCGCCCACCGGGCCGGTTCCCGAGCGGGTGGAGTTCTGAGAGCTTTCAAAGCTGCCTGGGGCTGGCTCGTCAAATCCGCAGCCCGAGCACGAGCGCCAGCGCCTCGTCCAGGGCTTCCAGCTCTTCGGGAGCGAGACGGCCAAAGCCGCCCTTGACGGTCTGCACGTCGAATACCCTCAGCTGGTCGGTCAGCACGCGAGTCGGAACTCCGGCGACCTCGACCATTGGACGGAATGTCGCCGGCGCCGCCGCGCGGGAGGTCGGCGCAATGAGCACTGTGCTGAGGGCGAGCAGTTCATCGGCCTGAACCACGACACCCGGCCTCGCGCCTTGTTGCTCATGACCACGCGCTCGACGTGGCGGTGGGATCCGAACTATCTCACCGCGGTCCATCTCAGTCGGCAGGCCACTCCGGCATCAGCTCGTCCAACTCTCCACGTAGAGCCTCGAGCTCTGCACGGTCCACCGGGTCATTGGCGAGCCGGTGCGCCTCCTGGCGCAACGCCACGCCCCGACGACGACGCGAGCGCGCCTCGGTCAGCGCTTGGCGAACCGCCTGCGAGTCGGTCATCCCCTCAGCGCGCAACACTCGGAGGGCGACTTCGGAGTCCTCATCGAGCCGGACGTGAAGGGCACGAGCCACGCCAACAGTGTACTACAAATCGTCCTACGGCCCGCGAGGGTGGCGCGGAGGGGGTGATCGCCAGCTCGCCTTGGAGTGACTCAGACGACGTGCACAGCGATGTTCCGGCCGATCGCGGCGGCGATGCGGCGCAGATCGTCCGGGTCGCTGGTGACGATCAGATCTTCGCGGGCAAGCGCGGTGACCACGACCGCGGCATCGACCAAGTCCCGACCAGCGCTCGCGGCAAGGACCTCGCCCACCGCGCGCGCTTGGGACTCCGTGAACGGCTCGATGCGGCAGCCGCGCACAAACCGCGAAAGCTGCGACTGCGGACCACCCCGCCAAGCCTGACCCAACACAACCGTCGGCAAGGTCGGGCGCACCTTGCGCTCGAACAGCTCGCGGTGCAGTGACCACACGGGCTTCGAGTTGCGTTCGGCCGCGATCAACGCGCCCGCGTCGTACGTAACGCCGTTCACGCCGCGCGATGCCGCTCGCGCCCGCGACCGATCCCCGCGGCATCGAGGGCCGCGGAAGCTGGCGCCAGGTCCTCGGCGGAAAGCGCGCCCCGCTCGGCTTCCCATTCCGCGACCCCCACCAGACCATCCTCGACAGCCAACGCGTTGACCGACGCCTGGTTCAACCAAGCCGACAGACTGATCCCCCGGCGCTGAGCGGCCCCCCGAGCAGCCACAAGCACCGGCTCGTCGAGGGCGATGGACAGCTTCCGCACAGGCACACCAACATGGTAGCACCCGATTCCTACCCACGGGGCCTACCGACCCCCAACGCAACTGTCACGCCCTAACTGAGCCGCCCCACCGCTTGCCAACCTTCATCGTGATCTCGGCATATCGCGCTACAATGACGCACATGGAGCTTGTGGGTATCCGCGAGATGCGCCAAAACCTCAGCCGCTACGCCCAGCGCGCACGATGCGGAGAGTCGTTCCTGATCACCGATCGCGGCCAGGAGATCGCACAGTTGACCCCCGCCCCTGGGCGCGCTTCGGCGATTGACCGACTCGTCGCCGGACGAGGAGCCCGGCGCGGGCAGGGCAACCTGCTCGACGCTCTGGAGGAGCTGCCCGAGCCGATTGCCGGTCCCCCCTCGAGCGTGGTGCTGGACGAGCTGCGCTCAGAGCGTCTGTAGCGGACTTGCCCGACTACCTCGACACATCGGCCTTCATCAAGCTCGTGCGCTCTGAGCCCGAGAGCCCCGCTCTGCGCCGCGAGCTCACCGGCCGCGAGCTGCTCAGCAGCGCCCTGTTGATCGTGGAGGGACGCCGCGCCGCGCGGCGCTACGGCGAGCTGGCGTCAAGGCGCGCTCGCGCTGCCCTCACCGCCATCACGATCATCCCACTGGACGAGCCAATACTCGACGCCGCCGCCGTGCTTAATCCACCCGAGCTGCGTTCACTGGACGCGCTGCACCTCGCCACAATCGTGAGCCTCGGCAAAGACATCGAGCGCGTGTACTGCTATGACACGCGCCTCACAGAGGCCGGTCGGGCTGTTGGCATCCAGGTCTCCCAACCCCACTAAGGGCCCACGACGAACCCTGAGAAACCTGGGGCATGAGCGCCGCGTCCTGATCTTAGTGACATCTAGTGTAACCGACAGTCGATGTCGGTTACACTAGATGCGTGTTCGTGAACAGAGTCGCCGAGCTGGAAGCCTTGACCCGCTGGTGGGAGGAGCCCCCGGGCGGACAGATGGCACTTGTGTGGGGGCGTCGACGGGTCGGCAAGACCGCCCTGCTGGGCGCGTTTGCGCAGGGAAGACGAACCGTGTTTCACACCGGCGCGGGGCGTCCCGCGCGAGACGAGCTGCGCGTGCTGAGCCACGCCGCCGAGCCCGTGTGCGCAGACCAGAGCGCGCGCGATCTGTCGAGGCGGCCGTTCGTGGACTGGGATGACGCGCTGGAAGGCCTTGCGGCCTGCGCCGGCGATGAGCCGCTGCTGCTCGTGCTCGACGAGTTCCCCGAGTTGCTGGGCGCCGCGCCCGAGCTCCCGGGGGTGTTGCGCGCGTTCTCCGATCGCGCACGGGAACGCACCCGGCTGCGCATCTTGCTGTGTGGCTCGGCGGTGCGCACGATGCAGGCGATCCAGGAGGAGCGCGCGCCGCTGTATGGCCGGATTGACCTGGCGCTGCCGCTGCACCCTTTCGCGCCGCACGAGGCATCGGCGATGCTGGGCGGGCTCCCAGCACCCACGCGCGCGCTCGTGTGGGGCATCCTCGGCGGCATCCCCCTGTATCTGACCTGGTGGGACGAACGGCAGTCGGTGCGCGAGAACCTGGCTCGACTGGTGTGCCGTCCCGGCGGGCGCCTGCTGGACGAGGGGCGGCTCGTGCTGGCGACCGAAGGCGACACCGGCGGGCTTGGAACGCTGGTGCTGCGCGCAATCGCCGCCGGGCGCACCAAGCACGGCGAGATCGAGCAGGCCGTACGCGCGGAGCCGGCACGGACGCTGGAGCGGCTGATCGAGCTGCGCCTCCTCGAGCGCGTGATGCCCGTCACCGAGGCCGGCTCGCGCACGCGCCGGCGCAGCTACCGCATCGCGGATAACTTCCTGGCGTTCTGGCTGAGCATCGTCGAGCCCTACCGGGCAGAGATCGAACGCGGCCTCGGGCCGAGCATCCTCTCACCGCTGATGGCACGCCTGGACGACCAGATGGGACCCCGCTTCGAGGAGGCGTTCCGCGCGCACCTGCGCCGCCTCGCCGCCGACGGCGCGCTCGCCCCCGAGATCGTGCGGATCGGCCCGTTCTGGTCCGAGCGCCCCCCGGTCGAGATCGACGCCGTCGCGCTGGCGGGACGCGGCGAAGAGGCGGTCCTGCTGGGCGAGGCCAAGTGGGCGCGCCGCACCGACGCCGCCCGCACCGTGTGCGAGCTGCAGCGCAAGGCGGTCGCGCTCCCCCGAGTCGCCGCCGCCCCGCGCTACGCGGTGTGCGCGCGCGAGCACCTCACCGGCGTGGGCAAGGACACCTTGGCGCTCACCGCTGCGGACATCTTTGATTGACCGCCTCGAGCTCCCGCTCAACCCTCCCGGCAGCCTCCCCCAGCAACGAAAAGATAGCGAAAATCTATATCTTTCCGCTATTGACCCACCCAAAAGATATAGATTTTCGCTACCATAGGGTGAGTGAACGACTCTCAACTCAGGCGCCTGCTGGCCGAGCGCAGCCCGTGGCGAGCTCGTCACGGTTGGGAGGCTGAGGATCCAGACCTGCGCGCGGCAAGACGACTGCCGCTGGATTACGAGCCCGAGCCGCTGGCCGATATCAAGGCTCCGGGGCTATACGTTCTGAGCGGACCGCGCCGCGTGGGCAAGAGCCTGGAGCTCAAGCGCGCGATCGTGCGACTGCTGGCGCGGGGCGTGGATCCGAAGACGGTCTTCTACTGCTCGTGCGACGGACTCTCAAAACAGGACCTGCGGCGCCTGGTCGCACAGGGTCACAGCGTCACGCGCACCCTGCCCGGCCCCCGCTACTGGCTGCTCGACGAGGTCACGGCCGTGACGGGCTGGTCGCAGGCGATCAAGGAGCTGCGCGACCAAAACACCGCCTTCCGCGAGGCGTGCGTGATCCTGACGGGATCCTCGGCCCGTGACCTGGAGCAGGCACGTAAGGATCTGGCCGACCGTCGCGGAGGGATCGCCGACTCCGACCGGCTGTTGCTGCCGATGGGCTTTCGCGCATTCTGCCGGGCGCTCGGCGATCTCGATGAGCTGCCGCCGCAATTCGTTGCTCCCAAAGACCTCCTGAGCCCCGCGGCCGAACGCGAGATCTCGACCCTGGAGCCGTGGAGCGACGCGCTGGCAAACGCGTGGGAGCTGTTCCTCGAAGTCGGCGGCTTCCCGCGCGCCGTAGGCGAGCAGGTGGCCGCGGGAGCGGTCAGCGACGGGTTTGCCCAGGGCCTATGGGATGTCGTGCTCGGCGACGCCATCCGCGCGGCGCCGATGTCCGAAGCCGAGGTCGCAGCACTGCTTGACCGTCTGGCCGGAAACCTGTGCAGCCCGATCAACGCCTCGCGCATCGCCCGAGACGTGGGCCTGCCCGGCCACCAGGCGACCATCAATCGCATCGAGGATCTGGTACGCGCCTTTCTGGCATGGCACTGTCACCGCGTCCGCGACGGACGTCCCCACACCGCCGCGCAACGCAAGCTGTACTTCGTGGACCCGCTCGTCGCACAACTCGCCCACCGCCGCAGCTCGGCCTTCCCCGCTCCGGACACCTCGCGGCTGACCCAGCAACAGATCGGGCTCGCACTGGCACGAGCCGTATCGCTGCACGCCCCGACCGCGTGGGTGCAAACCGACAAGGTGATGTACGAGCGGACCAACACGGGCGCGGAGATCGACTTCGTCGGCCCGGACCTCGAGATCCCGTTCGAGTGCAAGTACACCGACAGCAGCTGGCGCAAGGAGGCGCAGACGATGAGAGCCCGTCACGGCCGCGGCGTGATGGTGACTCGCTCGCCACTGCTCACCGGCCCCGACGAGCCGATCTGGGCAATTCCCGCTGGCATCCTTGCTTGGCTGGTGGGGTGCTGAGCCGGGCGGACAGATGGCACTTGTGTAGGGACCCCTTCGAAGCTACGCCGCTTCGTCGCGCTGCCCGTGCGGTGCGCCCAGCTCCGCGAGGCGCTCGAGGAACGGCCCGGGTGAAAACGCCTCGGGGCCGAGCACGCCGGTGCCGCGCCAGGTGCCGTCGTCCAGCAGCTCCAGCGCGACGACGGGGTTGATCGCGGTCTGCCACACGACCGCCTGACTTGCGTACTCGCGCATCGTCCACTCGTTGTCCACCACGTGGTAGAGGTAGGTCGAGCGGGGCTTGCCATCGCGGCCGGTGCCCGTCACCCAAGTGCCGGCGCAGGTGCGCCCGCTCATCCGCTCGCCGAGCGTCGCGGGGTCGGGCAACGCGGCCGCGACCACGTCGCGCGGGGCGACCTGCACGCCGCGCACCGTCACCGGCTCGGTCGAGTCGAGTCCCAGTTTGTGCAGCGTACGCAGCACGCCGATGAACTCATCCCCCAGCCCGTACTTGAACGTGACCCGCTCGCACGCCACCCAGCGGGGGATCAGCACAACCTCCTCGTGCTCCACGTTTACGCACTCCACCGGACCAATCCCCTCGGGGAACTCGAACACCTCCGGCTCGGAGAAGGGCGGCGTGGTGTAGAAGCCGCGCTCGCGCTCCCAGATCAGCGGCGGGTTGAGGCACTCCTCGATCGTCGTCCAGATCGAGAAGGTCGGCGCGAAGTCATACCCCTCGACCACCAGGTCGGCGCCGTCGCGCACCCCCACCTGCTCGACCTGCGAGAACAGCTCGTCGGCGGCGTAGCGCGCGAAGATGTCCGACAGCCCCGGCTCGACGCCGATCCCCACCAGCGCCAGCAGCCCGGCCTGCTCCCACTGCTCGTGCTGGGCCAGCTGGTGCTCGCCGAGCATCACCCCCGGCAGCTGGTAGGGCCGCTGCACGTGGGGCTTGGAGAGCGTCATCGCCATGTCGAGGTACGTCACTCGCGCCTCGAAGCAGGCACCGAAGATCGGCTCGTTGAAGCGCGGGTCGCAGGCGTTCAGCACCGCGTCGGGCTCAAGCCTGCCGATCAACGCCACCAGCTGCTCCTGGCTGGACGCGTCCACCCGCTCGGCGCTGAAGCGGTCGGCTTCACCAAGTTTCGCCGCGGCGTCGTGCGCGCGCTGGGGGGAGACATCGGCGAGGACCACCTGCTCGAACGCCGGCCGGCGTTGCGCGATCGCCGCGAACGCCGCGCCCACACCTCCGGCTCCTACAACCAGGACTCGCATTATCCTCAGCCGATCGTAGCGCGGATCACAAGTGCAAAGCGGCGCCTCGCAGTCGTGGCGGTGCTGCTCGTGGGGCTCTCCTACGCGACGCTGATCGAGGATTTCTCCTGGAATCAGACCTCGCACTATGACTTGCTGCAGGCGCTCTACCACGAACACACCAACATCGACCCCTACCAGCGGAACACAGGGGACAAGGTCTTCTACCACGGGCACTGGTACTCGGCACGCGCGCCGGGACTCGCGCTGTTCGTGATGCCGTGGTACACCGTCCTCAACGCGATCGACGCCGAACGGTGGGCGCTCGAATCGCCCGCGGAGCCGCGCACCGACGAGCTGATCTACCTGATCGGGCTGTGGGGCAACGTGCTGCCCGGCCTGCTGCTGCTGGCGCTCGTGTGGAACGTCGCCGAACGCCTGCAACCGGGCTTCGGCGCCGCCACCGCGGTGACGCTCGGGCTCGGCACGATGGCGCTCACGCTCTCTACGCTGCTGTTCTCGCACATCTTCACGGCGTTCCTCGGCTTCGCCGCGTTCGCGATGTTGATGCGCGAGCGCGATGGGCCGCCGCGCGCATGGCTGTGCGGGGCGGCGGGACTCACGCTCGGCTACGCGATCTCCTCGGAGTACCCGCTCGCGCTGCTCGCCGGCGTGCTCGGGTGCTACCTGCTCTCGCGCCGCGACGCGCTCACCCCCCTCGGCGTGCTGCGCCGCGGCGGGGCCTTCGCGGCGGGGGCGCTCGTGGGGCTGGTACCACTCGCGCTCTACAACCTCGCCGCCTTCCACTCGCTCACGCACGTCGCCTACGCCAACGTGCCCCAGCAGCACAAAGGCTTCTTTGGGATCACCGCTCCCTCCCTGCGCGTAGCCGCCGCGCTGCTGGGCGACTCGCGAGGTCTGCTGACGCTCTCGCCGGTGCTGGTGATGGGGGCGCTCGGCACGGTCGCGCTGTACCGCCGCGGGCGACGCGCGGAGGCGCTCGTGATCGGCGGCGTGTGCCTGCTGTACCTCACCTACAACTCCGGCTACTTCCTGCCGTTCGGCGGCGGCTCGCCCGGCCCACGCTTCCTGGGAACGACGCTGCCGTTCCTGGCGCTGCCGCTGGCGATCGCGTTCGAGCGCTGGCCCGGCCCGACGATCGCGCTCGCCGCGGTCTCGATCACGTGCTCGGTGCTCGCGACGATCACGCACCCGCTGATCGGCTACGAGACCGAGACCGTCACATGGATGCGCTACTTGCTGCGGGGCGAGTTCCAGCCCACGATCGCCTCCGCCTACGGCCTCGGGCCGAAGTTCGCGGGCGGGTGGGGCGAGATCTGGGTGTTCCTGCTGCCGGCGCTCGGCGCGATCGGACTCGCCGCGGCCGCCACCCCACGCGTGCATCTCTCCGGGCGCTCGCTGCGCGCCGGCCTGCTCGCGCTTGGTGCCTGGGCGCTATACGCGGCGCTCGGCCCCACGCTGCTGGGGATCGACCACCAAGGTCTGCTCGACATCCTCCACTCCGGCGACCCGAAGGCGCTCACCAAGGGCGCCTACTTCGGCTCCTACCCGCTGCGCGCGCTCGTCCCGCTGGCCTGCGGCTTCGCACTGGCGGCGTTGATCGGGGCGCGGGTCTGGCGGGGCGAGGCGAGCGGTCCTACCGAGCTGCCAGCCGAGAACCAACCAAGCTCGACGGGCAGCCCGCTGCCGGTGTGAATATACCGGTTGCCCAGCACAATCGGATGCCACAAATCAGATCGTTAATTCGAAAAGTCTATAGGGCAGGAATGTTTAGTGCTATCCATCGGTAGACTGTATCCACGCCAGGGGTCCAAACCCTGCCTAGTCCCGGGTGAGGAGTTCGCGACTCCTCACCCGGGCATCCCCATGGATTCGTATATCTCAAAGGCCATTCGAACCCTTGAGAAAGACTATACGACTTGCGGGTGAGAAAATGTCCGTTTATTGGGAAGTGTCCCAAAAATGGAGTGCCCGCAGGCGTCTCAACCGCGCCTTGGTCCCATAGTAGCGTAGACAATTGTCTGTCCTATCTACCATGCCTCGAGAAGACGCTGCCCACCCTGGGACTATCCGGCGTCAGAGCTCTCGCGTAAGTCGACCATCTCTACAAGCTCCCCAAGCGCCAGAATCTCGGGATCACCTGTGTAGAGCTTGGCATGGTGACGCTGAGCCGTGGCGACGCAGAAGGCATCGGCATAGGAGAGACCGCCTCCCGCCTTGAGGTGCGCGGCGGCGGCGACAAGGGGCCAATCGGGATCTTCGACCGCCAGCATCGCCCGCAGCCGGTCAACCTCTTCACGAGCCGCGCGCTGCGCGAGCCTGCGTTCGGTCCAGTACAGCGCCTCGCCCAAGTTGATCGAAGAGATCAGAGGCTCCTCGACAAGAATGAGCTCTTTCACGCGGGGCGCAGCAGGCTCCCCGCGCAGGAACGCGAGCGCCGCCCAAGCGTCCAGAACGGCCGTCAAAGCCCGCGCAGGCGCCGCTCGCGCTCGTCGGCTTCGACCTCGCGACGGTGCTCGGCTTCGAGTCCCGCGATCGGATCGAGTCCGCCGCCCTTCAGCACCCCCTGCAGACTCGTGAGGATCGCCCGGCGCTCAGCGGGATCGGTGATCGCCTTGCGGATGCGAACAGTACCGTACTCCTCGTCGAAGGACACCTGATCACCCGGGCCGATGCCCACCCGATCGCGTATCGCCTTGGGAATCACCACTTGCCCCTTGGGCCCCACCTTGTAAGTCATACTTTGAGTATAACCACCGGCGACCGACGCGAGGCATGGAGGACCGATCGGAGATCGACGGGATCTCCGATCGGCCAGCGCCCACCACGCCGTTGCCCCACGCCGGCACGCGGACGATCCCCTCCTGAAAACGGATCAGTTCTCGACCGTCTTGACGTTGCAGTGCGCGGCGCGCAGCTGCTTGCACACCACCACGTAACCAGGCCGGGGCTTGTAGTGGGCGTTCATCAAGCCGGCGTCGAACCGCGTGGAGGGGGTGCCGCCCACCCAGTTGTAGATGTACACGCGCTTGATCCGCGGGGTGGAGGCGGCCACGCCGAACATGTACTGCAACACTTTGGCGGCCCGTCGCAGCCCCGAGCCGTGGTTGTTGGGGAAGGCGCCACCGAATTTTACGACCCCACCGGTCTCGGTCAACCACACTTCGCCGCCGAGGTCGGCCGCGAGGTCATGCGTGCGCCAGCTTTCGAAGTGGTTCAGATCGGAGTAGTCATGCAGGCCCCACACCGACGGCATCACCGTTTTCAGAAAACCGATCTCGCGCTTGAATTCCTCGATGTACTGCACGGTCCCGCCGATCGCCACGTTGTCGAGCACGTCAAGACCCACCACCGTGCACTCCACGCAGTCGCGCTTGAGCGCCTGGTAGTACTGCGCGTCCTGCGCCGCGCTCGGGCTGACGAACGAGGCGCTGCCGTCGCTCACATACCCGCGGTTGGCCTCATCCCAAGCCTGGTATTCGCGTACGTGCGGGAACAGCTTGACGAACTTCGCCACAGCGCGCTTGTAGGCGGCAACGCTCGGCAGCTTCCGTTTGGTGTACTCGGAGTGGTAGAACGCCACCAGGATTTTTTGGTGGCGGGCTTCGGCGTCGTGGATCCAGGTGGTGGCCTCGTGCAGGTCGTACGGACGCTCCGCCACGTCCCAGGGGGTCACCAGCCGCGAAATCCTCGTGTGCAGCTGCTGCCACAGCGGGTTGCCAAACATCTCGCTCTGCGAGTCGCTGATGCCGGTCATATACCACTCGCCGTGGGGGTTCGAGCTCTGGGCGGGGCTCGCCACGAGGAGCGCCAGCGCGCTGAGCGCAGCACAGAGCAACATGGCTGTGACCCGGGCGGAGATCGGCCGGCGGGGGAGGAGTCGAGGCATGTTCATCCCAACAGGCTAGGCGCCCTGGGGTTGCGGCGGCGCCGCCTCGCCTGGTTGCAACAAAGTCTGCGGGGCCGCGCTCGCGGGCCGCAGCACGATCACCTCGCCGGGGACGTTGGTCAGCAGCCATGCCACCGCCTCCGGCGTGAAGCCCTCCCCCGAGCTGTCCGCGCCGGCCGCCACCACGATCCGCTCGAAGTGCTCGTGCGCGGCCAGTTCGCGCAGCGCGTGGCGCACCGTGCGCCCGCGCTCGATGCGCGAATCGACCGGCACCTCCGCGCGGGCCGCCCGCCGCTCGATCGTCTCCAGCATCGGCAGCGCCACGTCGCACTCGCTGCGCAGCGGCACCTCCACCGGCAGGCGCAGCGGCACCAGCGCCAGGTATACGGGCATCAACGTCGCGCCCTCGGCGCGCGCCAGGCGCAGCGCGGCCGCCAGCGCCGGCTCGGAGAGACCCTCGCCGGTGAACGGGAACGCGATCCGGCGCACCCGCCCACTGCCCCGCAACGCGCGTTCTCGCCGCCAGCGCTCCAGGCCCGTAGCGGCGGCGAAGCCCGCCGCCAGCGCCACCACGATCAACACCGCCGCGAGGGGGGTCATGGCCCTGCCCTCCCAGCTCCTCGAGCCCGCGTGCCAACCGTCGAGAATTGGCTGCTCACAGCACCGCCCCCTCCTCCTCCACGACCTCTCCCGTGGGCAGCAGCGTGCGGTCGGCGACGATCCGCAGGTCCACCCCCGGCAGGCCTTTCAGCAGCTGGAACGGCAGCGCCGGCTGGCTCAAGCGCCGCCACGCGTTGCGGGGCTTGGGCGTGCCCATCAACAGGTACGTCGTGCCCCGCCCCCTCGCCACCCGGATCGCGGTCTCCGCGACCTGGTCGGCCTCCTCAATCAGCAGGTGCGCGCCCAGCACCGACGCCAGCCGCCGCAGCGCCTCCAGCTGTTCGCGCTCCCCTTTGCTCGGCGTCGCTCCCGGCGGGCGCACCACGAGCAGGTCCAGCTCCGCCCCCAGCCGCTGCGCCGAGCGCCACGCGCGGCGCACCACCCGTTGCGAGCGCGGGGTCGGCGTCACCAGCGCCAGCAGCCGCTCGGAGATCACCTGCGGGGTAACGCTCGCGACCAGCCGGTCGTCGCGCCGGCGCACCACCGGCGCCTCGCGGCCGCGACGCTCAAGCTCCACTCCCTCCGCCACCTGACGCAGCGCCGTCTCGCGCAGCGCCGCGAGATTCTCGATCTTGAAGAAGTTGCTGAGCGCCGCCTGCACCCGCTCTGGGGCGTACACCTTGCCGGCGCGCAACCTGCCGATCAGCGCCTCCGGGGTGATGTCCACCAGCACCGTCTCGTCCGCGGCCGACAGCACCGCGTCGGGGATCGTCTCGCGCACGCGCACTCCGGTCAGCTGCGTCACCTGGTCGTTGAGGCTCTCCAGGTGCTGCACGTTGACGGTGGAAAACACGTCGATGCCGGCATCCAGCACGGTGCGCACGTCTTCGTAGCGCTTCTCGTGCTCCACCCCGGGCGCATTGGTATGTGCCAGCTCGTCGATCAGGCACAGCTCCGGCGCGCGCGCCAACACCCCCGGCAGGTCCATCTCCTCGATCTCGGTGTCGCGGTAGCGCACCCTGCGGCGCGGCACCATCTCCAATCCCTCCGCCTGGGCAACCGTCTCCATCCGGCCGTGCGGCTCCAGGTAGCCCACCACCGCGTCGCGGCCGGCCTCCGCCTCGGCCTGGCCCTCCTGCAGCATCCGGAACGTCTTGCCCACACCGGCGGCCATGCCGATGAAGACCTTCAGATGTCCGCGGTCGGATGGCATCGCAGGGCATTGTGCTGCACTTGGGCGTCGGATAGCCTGCGGAGCTTGTCCGACACGCTGCTGGGCGCGATCTTCCTAGTCGGCGTAATTGTCAGCCTCGGCGCGTCCTGGGCGCTGGTCGTGCGGCTCGAGCGCGTGGGGGCACGGCTGGGCCTCTCCGAGGCGCTGCTGGGAATGCTCGCGGCGCTGGCCGCCGACGCGCCCGAGATCACCGCCGCGGTGACGGCGCTCGCACGGCACGACACGCATATCGGCGCGGGCGTCGTGATCGGCTCCAACGTCTTCAACCTGGCAGCGCTGCTCGGCCTGGCGGCGGTCGTCGCCGGGCGGATCTCGCTGCACCGGCGCGTGATCGAGCTCGGCGGGGCCGTGAGCCTGTGGATCGCCGGGGTCTGCGTGCTGGTGGTGGTTGGGGCGCTACCGCCGGCGCTGGGGCTGCTCGCCGCGCTGGCGCTGCTGGTGCCCTACCTGGCGATCCTCGGCATGGGTCGTGAACGGCTCGCACGGCTGGCGCTTCCCGAGGCGTGGGCGAGTTGGCTGGCGGAGGCGGTGAGGGAGGAGGAGCTGGAGCTCGCAGTGGCGATCCACCCCGATCGCGGGGGCGCGCGCGACGGCGCGCTGGCGGCCCTCGCGGTGCTTGTCGTGGTGGGCGCCTCGATCGCGATGGAGCGAACCGGCTCGGAGCTCGGCACGCGCCACGCGATCCCCGGGATCGTGGTCGGCGGCCTGATCCTTGCCGCCGTCACCAGCCTCCCCAACGCGGTCGCCGCCGTCTACCTCGCCTCCCGCGGCCGGGGCGCGGCGACGCTCAGCACCGCGCTCAACAGCAACGCGCTGAACGTCGTCGCGGGGCTGCTGATCCCGGGGGCGATCGTCGGCCTCGGCACCCCGTCCGGGCCCACCACGTTCGTGGCCGTCAGCTATCTCGGCCTGACCGCCGCCGCGCTCGCGATCGCCTACCTCGACCGCGGCCTGCGCCGGCTCCCCGGCGCGTTGATCATCGCCGCCTACGTGGCGTTCGCGCTGGTGCTGGTGAGCGGGGCGTAACAGGTTGGTTGGGTCCGGGTTGGATGCATTACGTTCGCACTCAAACCCTTTACTTTGTGAAGTGGTAGGGGTCCGTTTTGGATGACATAGCCACTACGTCTGCCGGCAGATCCCGGGGCAGGGGCCGTTACTCTCCAGGACGAGTCATTTGAGCGCCATCGCGACACAACCGCCACCTCCATTGGGGCCCCCGCCGCCCCCGCCGCCCGGCCCGATCCCTCCCGAGCCCCCGCGCCGTCCCTGGTGGATGGCCAAGCGCGTACTGCTAGGGGCGATCGGGGTGGTGCTGCTCTCCGGCGCAGCGAGCGCCGTGCTGGCGCGCAACGAGGTCAGCAAGGTGGTGGCGGCGCTGCGCCAGAACAAGCCGGTGAAGGTCGCTACGAGCATCCTGCCGCAGGCGGCGAGTGGCGCACCGGAGACGCTGCTGCTGGTCGGCAACGACGAACGGCCGCCGCCCAAGAGCAACCCCAGCGGGGCCGTGCTGCCGCACTCCAACGAGATGTTGCTGGTGCGCATCGACCCCAGCAAGCCCACGATCTCGATGCTCTCGATCCCGCGCGAGCTGCGCGTGCCGTTCACCCGGCTGAACGGGCAGCTGGAAGAAAACCGCATCAACTCGGCCTACACCTTCGGCTACGAGGAAAGCGGCGAAACCACCTCCGGCGGCGTGAAGCTGATGGTCGAAACGCTCACGAAAGTGATCGGCGTCACGCCCAACCTCGTGTTCGTCACCAACTTCAAACGCTTCAAGCGCGCCGTCGACGAAATGGGCTGCGTGTACATGACCGTCGACAAGCCCTACCACCACGTCAACGAACCGGGCGGCGAACAGTACTTCGAAATCAACCTCCAGCCCGGCTACCAGCGCCTGTGCGGCCAGGAAGCGCTCGAATTCGTCGCCAACCGCCACGAAAGCACCTCGCTGATCCGCGACGCCCGCGACCAGCGCTTCCTGCTCGACGTCAAGGCCCAGTACGGGCCGACGCTCTTCGAAAACCGTGAAAAGTTCGAGCGCATCGTCGGCAAGGCCGTCGAAACCGACCTGCGCAGCGAAGCGCAGGTGCTGCAGCTGCTCGAGCTGCTGGTCGAATCGGCCGGCAAGCCGGTGCGCCAGGTGCCCTTCCACGTCGAGCTGCACAGCACCTACGACACCGCCACGCCGCAGCAGATCGCAGAAGCGGCGCACTCCTTCCTGAGCGGCACCGCCGCGATCGCACCGCATCGGCTGCGCGGGCCCGGCGGTGGGCGAGCCCACTCGGCACATAGCCGCCCCGCGGCGCCGGCCCCCGCGCTCTCGCTGTCGCCAACCCCGGGCTCCACGCTCGCGCAGGCGCGCGCGATCTCCCCGCATCTGCCGTTCGCCGTGGAGGTGCCGCGCGCGCAGGAAACCACTGCCGAATCCGAATCGGACGTGGTGCGCTGGTACGACATCGCGGGCCCCGGCCGGCAGCTGTACCCCGCCTATGTCGTCGTGGTCGACGAGGGCGAACTGGGCCAGTACTACGACATCCAGGGCAGCAGCTGGACCGACTCGCCGCTGCTCAGCGACCCCAACCAGGAAATCCACGTCGGGTCGCGCACCTACAGCCTCTTCTACGACGGCGAACACCTCAAGACGATCGCCTGGCGCGACGGGGATGCCGCCTACTGGATCGAAAACACGCTCACCAACAACCTCTCGCCGCAGCAGATGCTGGCGATCGCCGCGAGCGCCCATCCGGTGATCGGCACGGCCACCGCCGGCCTGCACGCGCCGGCGACCCTCCGCAGCTTCAAACTGCCACCGCCCACGGCCCACCAGGCGAGCACGCTCGCCAAAGTCGGCGCGCTGCTCGGCTTCGTCGGCCTCCTCGTCGTAGGGCTGCTGGGGCTGTGGGTGCTCTCGCGCCAGCGCGAACTGCGGACTCTGCGCGAGCAGGTGTCGCAGGCGATGGCGCTGGAAGCTCGCCAGCGCCATCTTAATAAATCGTTCACCAAGTGACCATCTCAGCCAAATGGAATGTCTCCTACGGTGTGCGCGTGATGGAACCACGCTCCACCGGAAGGGGGTGAGACAATGGCATTCGACGCCGCCAAGAAAAAAAAGAAAGAGTCCAAGAAAGGAAAGAAAGGCTCCGGCAAGAAAAAGTAGCTTGCCCCCATCCGCGCGGATCGTCGAGCCTCGCTGCTTGTGAGGCTCCGATCCGTCGCCGGGGGAGTTCAGTGCGCCGCCCACTCGAACACCTGATCCCAGCGCGCGAGCCGATTCCCTGGCGGCGCCTGGTCGCACTGACGCGGCCCGCCCGTCGCTCGCTGCTGGGCATGGTCGCGCTCACCGCGCTCGGCGCGCTGCTCGGACTGGTGCCCCCGCTGGCGTTCGGGGCACTGATCAACGATCTCGCAAGCGGCCACCACGCGGGCGGTGCCTCGCTCGCGGTCGCACCCGCGGCCGCCCTGATCGTCGCCGCGCTGCTGCTCGAAGCGCTCTCATTCGCGCTCTCCGACGGACTTTTCGCGCAGGCCGTCGGCACCCTCTATCGGGAGCTGCGGATGCTGATGTTCGGAGGCCTGCAAACCCACGCTCCCGCCACCGCGCCCGAGCTCGCCGGCACCGCCTCGCGCTTCATCTCCGATGCCGAAGCGCTGCGGGATGTTGTCGTCTCCCCGCTCGACACCGCCGTCATCGGGCTGTTCGAGCTGCTCTCCGCGCTGGCCACGCTCGCCGTGCTCTACCCACCCGCCGCACTGTATGGGGCCGCGCTGATCGCGCTCACCGGCCTCGTTGCCCGCTTCTCTCAGACGCCGCTCGCGCGCGCCGCCGAGGAGCGCCAGGAGGCGCTCGAGGCGATGAGCTCGAGCCTCGCGGCCGAGCTCTCGGCCCGCCTGGATCGCGACGCCGCGACGGGACGCTTCCGCGCGGCCGTGACGCGCGTGCGCCGCCGCGAGGTGCGCCTCGGGTGGCTGGAAGCCGGCAACCGCTACGGCGCCGGCGCCGCCGCCAACCTGGGGCCGATCGCCGTGGTGGTGCTCGTCGCCCTGCGGCACAGCTTTTCGGCCGGCACGCTGCTCGCGCTGTTCCTGCTCGCCGAGCGCGCCTTCTCCGGCGCCGACTCGCTGATCGACCTCGGCTTCGACATCGAGCTCGTGCGCGCCGCGGTGGGGCGCTGCTTCGAGCTGGTGGACGGGGAGACTGAAAAACGAGGGGCCCGGCCAGCCGACCAGCGGCCGGCTGGCCACCCTCTAGGCGCCGAGCAGGTTGTGCACGACCAGGTCGATCAGCTTGATCCCGATGAACGGGGCGATCAGGCCGCCGAGGCCGTAGATCCAAAGGTTGCGGCGTAGCAGCGCGCTCGCGCCGATCGGGCGGTAGCGCACGCCGCGCAGCGACAGCGGGATCAGCAGCGGGATCACGAGCGCGTTGAAGATGATCGCCGAGACGATCGCCGATTCCGGCGTGCCCAGGTCCATGATGTTGAGCACGTGCAACGGACCCTTGCCACCTGCGCTCGTGGCATAAGTGCTGATGAACACCGCTGGCAGGATCGCGAAGTACTTGGCGACGTCGTTGGCGATCGAGAACGTGGTCAGCGCGCCGCGCGTGATCAGCAGCTGCTTGCCCACCTCGACGATCTCGATCAGCTTCGTCGGGTTGGAGTCGAGGTCGACCATGTTGCCCGCCTCGCGCGCCGCCTGCGTGCCGGTGTTCATCGCCACGCCCACGTCCGCCTGCGCGAGCGCCGGCGCGTCGTTGGTGCCGTCGCCGGTCATGGCGACCAGGCGCCCCTCCTGCTGCTGCTCGCGGATCAGCGCCAGCTTCGCCTCGGGGGTGGCTTCGGCGAGGAAGTCGTCCACGCCCGACTCCTCAGCGATCTTGGCCGCCGTCAGGCGGTTGTCGCCGGTCACCATCACCGTCTTGATGCCCATCGCGCGCAGCTGGTCGAAGCGGACCTTCATCCCCTCCTTGATCGTGTCCTTGAGGTAGATCACGCCAAGCACCTGGCTGTCGCGCGCGACCGCCAGCGGCGTGCCGCCCTCGCGGCCGATCCGCTCCAGCTGCGCCTGCAGCTCCGGCGGCGGCGAGCCGCCCTCCTGCTTGACGAACTCGACGATCGCGTCGCCCGCGCCCTTGCGCAGCTGCTGGCCGTCGAAGTCGACGCCGCTCATCCGGGTCTGCGCGGTGAACGGCACGAACGTGGCGTTCAGCGTGCTCATGTCGTGCTCGCGCAGCCCGTACTGCTTGGCCAGCACCACGATCGAGCGGCCCTCCGGCGTCTCGTCCGCCAGCGAGGAGAGCTGCGCGGCCTCGGCGAGGTCGGACTCGGCCACGCCCGGCATCGGGATGAACTCCGAGGCGAGGCGGTTGCCGATCGTGATCGTGCCGGTCTTGTCGAGCAGCAGCACGTCCACGTCGCCCGAGGCCTCCACCGCGCGACCGGAGAGGGCGAGCACGTTGCGGCGCACGAGGCGGTCCATACCCGCGATCCCGATCGCCGACAGCAGCGCGCCGATCGTCGTCGGGATCAGCGCGACCAGCAGGGCGATCAGCGTCGTCTCGGAGATCGCCGTGCCCGCGAACAGGCCGAAGGGGCGCAGCGTGGCGACCACGATCATGAAGATCAGCGTCAACGCCGCCAGCAGGATGTTGAGCGCGATCTCGTTGGGCGTCTTGCGCCGCTCCGCCCCCTCCACCAGCGCGATCATGCGGTCGAGGAAGGAGTGCCCGGGCTCCTGGGTGATTTCCACCAGGATCCGGTCGGAGGTCACGCGCGTGCCGCCGGTGACGGCGCTGCGGTCGCCGCCGGACTCGCGGATCACCGGCGCCGACTCGCCCGTGATGGCAGACTCGTCGACGGTCGCGATCCCCTCGATCACGGTGCCGTCGCCGGGGATCAACTCGCCCGCCTCCACCACCACCACGTCGCCGCGGGTCAGCTCCGAGGCGGCCTTCGTCGTGCCGTCGCGCATCGTCGCGACGGTCTCCTTGCGCATCGAGCGCAGCGTGTCGGCCTGGGCGCGGCCACGTCCCTCGGCGAACGCCTCCGCCATGTTGGCGAAGATCACCGTCAGCCACAGCCAGAAGGCGATCGTGAACGTGTACCACGCCGGCTCGTGGCCGCCGCCGAGCGGCTTGCCGCCGAAGGCCTGGATCAGCCACGTCCCCGTCGTGATCACCGCGCCGATCTCGACGACGAACATCACGGGGTTGCGAATCTGCACGCGCGGGTCGAGCTTCTTGAAGCTGTCGATCAGCGCACGCACGATGATGTCGCGCTGGAACAGCGACACCGCCTCGCGCTCGTGGGTCACGGCTCCGTCAGTCATCGCCTACCACCGATCGGCTTGCTTGTGCACAGTACGGCCACGGGACACATGGCGTGAAAAAAGAGACGAACATCAGCCGGTTGCTCCTGAGAGGCGATCGAGGGCGAGGTTGAGCTGGAGCACGTTCACTCCCGGCTCACCAGAGAAGCCGAGGCCGCGGCCCGATGTGTACTCGGAGATCAGGCCATCCACCATGGCGAGCGAGAGGTGACGCACAGCCGCGACGCGGTGGGCCTGGATCCAGGCGTTGGCCTGTGAGATTTCCGGGTCAAGCCCCGAGGCGGAGCTGTTGACCGCGTCGACCGGGATCTTCGCCACGGTCAGACCGGGGTCGTATTCGGCCTTGGTCGCCGGGTTCTTGTTCAGTTCGAGGTAGGCCTTGATGTTCTCTTCGTCGGCTTCCTTGGTCTTCAGGCTGTTGGGCCCGTGGTTGGAGAAGGTGCTGGCGGCGGCGTTGTACGCCCCGCCTTCGGTGGCGGATGGGCGTGACTGGAAGTAGCGTGGGTCCGCTTCGGTCATGAGTTCTTCTTCCTTTTCCTCCGGCTTACCGTTCTTGCCGATAACCGGGGATGCAAAGCTCTGACCGATCAGCTTCGAGCCAACAAGTTTGCCGTCGACCTTGATCTGCTGGCCATTGGCGTCGCCGGGGAAAGCGACCTGGCTGATGCCGGTGATCGCCAGCGGATAGACCAGCCCGAGCAGGATCGTGAACACCACGATGCCGATTGCGGAGGTGACGAGGTCGCGTTTCATCTCAGTAGAGGTGTCCCGTCAGGCCCTGCACGATCGGTCCGAGCAGCAGGGCGGGGAAGAAGGTGAGCGCGCCGACGAGCACGATCACGCCGATCAGCAGCACCGCGAACGTGCCATTGTCGGTGCGCATCGTGCCAAGGCCCGCGGGGGTGACGCGCTTGCCCGCCAGCGCACCGGCGACGGCGAGCGCGAACAGGATCGGCGCGTAGCGCGCGAACATCATGTCGAAGCCGCCGAGCAGGTCGGCGAAGGTGATTCCGTGAGCACCGAGGTTACCGGCGTTCGGCTGGATATAGCCGGTGTAGCCGGCGAACGCCGAGCCGTTGTTGTTGGCCTGCGAGAGGTACGCGTAGAAGGTCTCGGAGAAGCCCTGCGGCGTGTTGCCGCCCGCCTTCGAGAGCGCCACTTCGGAGATCGACTTGCGCCCGGAGCTACTCGCGGTGGCCAGCGCCGTGGCGAGGAGCGCGGCCAGCGGCGTGATCAGGATGGCGAGACCGGCGAGCTTGATTTCGCGCGCCTCGAGCTTCTTGCCCAGCCACTCCGGCGTGCGCCCCACCATCAATCCGCCGATGAACACCGCCAGCAGCACGTACAGCAGGATCGAGTACAGCCCGGTGCCGACGCCGCCGAAGATCACCTCGCTGGCGGAAAGGTTGGCGAACGGCACGGCTCCGCCGATTCCGGTGAACGACTCGATCGCGCTGTTGACGGCGCCGCACGAGGTGACAGTGGTGACCACGTCGAACAGCGCCGACCCGGCGATCCCGAAACGCTGCTCCTTGCCTTCCATGTTGCCGCCGCCCGAGCCGCTGATCACACCCGTGTGCAGGCCGGCCGCGTGCTGCGCGGGCGAGCCGTGGGCCTCGGCGATGTAGGCGACGCACACGGCGCCGAGGAACATGAACATCATCACGCCGTAGATCGCAAACCCCTGGCGACGGTTGCCGGTCATGCGACCGTACATGAACACGAGCGCCGCCGGGATGATCAGCACGCACAGCATCTCGAAGAAGTTGGTGAACTGCGTTGGGTTTTCGAAGGGGTGCGCCGCATTGGTGTTGAAGAAGCCGCCGCCATTGGTGCCGAGCAGCATGATCGAGTGCTGCGAGGCGACCGGCCCCATCGCGATCGTCTGCTGCAGGCCGGTGATCGTGTGAACGACCAGGTAGTCGGAGAGGTTGGCGATCACCCCCTGGGAGGCCAGAACGAGCGCCACGAGCACCGACAGCGGCGCGAGCACGTACAGGATCGTGCGCACGATGTCCTGCCAGAAGTTGCCGAGGCTCTTGCCGGTGCGCCCGATCAACCCGCGCACCAGCGCGACCGCGACGACGATCCCCACGCCGGCAGAAAGGAAGTTCTGCACCGTCAGGCCCGCCATCTGGCTGAGGTAGTTCATCGTCGTCTCGCCGCTGTAGTACTGCCAGTTGGTGTTCGTCATGAACGACGAAGCGATGTTGAACGTCACATTCCACGAAGGCGAGTGGTAGCCGCGCGGGTTGAGCGCGTGGGGTACCCAGAAGGCGTCCTGGGTGCGTAGGATCGCGTACAGCAGCAGCCACCCCGCGAGCGAGAAGATAATCAGGCTTTTCGCGTACGCCTTCCAGTCCTGCTCGAGCTTCGGATTGACGCGCAGAACCCGGTAGAGCATCCGCTCCGGCCACGCAAATAGCGGCGTCAGGAATACCCGCTGGCCGGTGTACACCCTCGCCAGGTAGTTGCCCAGCGGCAGCGCGAGCACGGTGAGAATGATCGCGAACAGCGCGATCGTCAGCCAGCCGTAGAAGGTCATCGCCTAGAGGTTCTCTCCGCGGATCAATGCGTAAAAGAGATAGGCGATGATCAACACGGTGACGACCAGGCCGAAGAAGTCGGCGCCGCTCATGTGCGCGATGAACGCGCCCAACGGAGGCGTGCTCATATCCGGTCGATCCCCTCGATTATCGCGAGCAGGATCGCGAACATCGCAACCCCGATCACCACCGCCACCACGTCCATACGTGCACTATGCTCGCTGCGCCATCACGGGGGTGTGACGATTTCGCTCGTGGGTATAACGATTTCGTTACGGCCCACCGCGGTCGGTGGCGCAACGCCGCAGGGCGGTTGTTCACCCACTTGGCGGCGTCCTATTATTCGGCCAATGGACACCCGGTGGGTGCGTGCTCGCTCAGCCGGCAGCCACCAGCGGGGGCGGCCGGCCGTGCGATCGGTAGGCGGCGTTCAGCGCGGCAACTGTCCGCGCGTATGACTGTGCCGGGCGGTGCCCACCAAAGGTGACGGAGACCATGCCGGAGTCGCCGTGCAGCGCGATCGACCCGCCGCTCACCGGACCGCTCGCGGTGCGTGCATTGCGCGCCCACGCCGGCAGCGCCCAGCTCAGCGGCGCGCCGGGAGCGAGCGCGTCGTGCCAGGCGAGCGTCTCCCCGCTCCGTGTGGAGCGCTCGGTGAAGGAGATCGCCCCGCGGTCGGTGGGGGCTTCGGTGACCGTTATGCGCTGCCCGTTCCCCAACCACGCGGGGCTCGCGCCAGCGAGCAGCTGCACGCCGCCGGCGGGCGTGTCAGCCACCAGCATGTTGCGCAGCAGCGCCACGTATTCGGCGGCGAACGTGCCGTGCGGAGCGAGGTTGGTCGCCGAAGCGCGCCCGCCGAAGGGTGTGATGCCGGTCTCCCAACCGCCGTCGGTGGCGGTGGTGTGCGCCAGCTCGGCGTACAGCCCCGCGATCGCGCCCGCCGCGTCGCCGGCGGCCAGCTCGGTCTGGAAGATCCGAAAGCCCAGGTAGTCGTGCAGCTCGCTGCCACGCAGATAGGTGGACAGTCCCTCGGCCATGTGCGCGCGCGCCCATCGCAGCGTGGCCGTGACGGCGGGCGAGCGGGCGCTCAGCACCTGCACGGGGAAGGCCGCCCAGTAGTTGCCCCAATCCTGCCCGCCCTTCGCGTCGAGCACCGGTGGGATGTGTCCTTCGCGAGCCACCGCCGCGGCGAGTGCGTGGTCGAGCGCGGCCTCGAAGCGTCGATCCACGGCGGCCCACGCGGTCGCGTCGGCATTCGCTTCGGCCGGCATGACCGCGGCATCGGCGCTCTGGTCCGCCAGCGTTGTGTCAGAGCCTGCCTCCACCGTCGGCGCAGTGGCACCATCGGCACTCTCCCCCGCCAACGCGGCGACGGCGATGGCCGAGCGCAGTCCGGCCGCCGCCCACAGGTCGTCGCCGGTGATGTGCCCGTACGCCAGCTCGTTGTCGTCGGGGTTGCTCGCGGGCAGCAGGCCCAGCGGGTCGGCGGCGCTGGCCGCCGACAGCCAGCCGATCGCGGTGCCGATCCGTCCGAGCTGCGCAGCGGCGTACGCCGGTTCCCCGGCGAGCTCGGCGTGCTGGGCCAGCGCCCACAGCGCCTCCCCCCACCCGTCGTACTGCCCGGCCTGGCTGATCAACAGGCCGTCGGCCTGCTGGAAGGCGTCGATGAAGCTGAGGTTCTGCGCCGCCGCGGCGTGCAGCCCGGCGAGGTCGAGCGCCTGCGTCTCGATCGCCGCGTCGCGAATCCAGAAGGCGCGGTACTGCAGGCGGTTGGGGCACTGCTCCCAACCAGCGGGAGTCTGGATGCGCGATTCGAGCATCTCCGCGATCGCCGCCCGGTAGGTGGCGTCCACCTTCGCCTCGGGCACTTCGATGCCCATCATCCCCGCCTCCTGGCCGGCCCACAGCGAGCGCAGCGCCGCGCGCGCGGCGCCCAGCGGCATAGCGTCGAGCGCGCGATCGGCGCCGGTGCCTGCCGGGGGCGGGTCGAGCGGGATCTGCCAGGTGAAGCTCACGCTCGCGTGGGGCTCCAAGGGGGTGCTGAACACCCGGCCGTCGTGGGGCGTGGTGGGGGTGTTCCGAGCAAGGGTCGCACCGGAGCCCCGAGCGGGCTTGGCGGACACGCTCGGAGCGAGCGTCGCGCTCGAGCTCCGAGAGCGCGTCGCGCGCGCGCCCTGGGCGGACGTCGCAAGCGCCCGGCTGGGAGCGGCCGGGCCACGCGCCAGCAGCAGGCCGGAGCGGTCGAGGTCGCGGCCGGCGACCGTGTAGCTGAAGGTGCTCGAGAACGGCTGGCCCGGCTGTTCGTAGGCACCGGGGGAGCCGGGGCTCACCGGGCGCTCGTAACGGTAGGCGCCGGTGAGCATGCCGTGCGGGCCGCGGATCTGACGGCCGCGGGTATAGGCAACCACCATCGCCACCTTCGCCTCCTCCGATCGGCCGGAGCCGTTGGTGGCCGTCACCGTCTCGTACGCCACCGGCCGCCCACCGACCGGGACGGCAAACAGCGTCACCGTGTAGCGCACTTGTCCGTCGGCGAGGGCGCTTGAGAGCAGCGGCACCCCCGGGTCGGGCAGCGTGCGCGTCGGCTGGTTCCATGCTTGGAGGTGCCTGCCAAAGCGCAACTCGTACTCCTCCCAGCCGGTGTACAGATCGCCCTCGGGGGTGACCTCGGTGCCCCCCGCCAACCCCGGGACGGCCAGTTGCTCGGTCGGGGCGGCGAGGTAGCCGGTGATGGGTGCGGCGACCGCGGTTGCAGTGACGGTCGCCACCAGCACCCCAAGCGCAGCCAGCGCGGCGATGGGCACTGCGGTCGGGAGTCTCGTCACCGGCTCAGCGTATTTGCACTCGATGCCCTACGTGATGCCCTACAATGGGGTCGTGCATAAGACCAGCGTTTACCTCGACGACGAGCTGACCGCGCGGCTGGCCCGACTCGCGCGCGAAGAGGGAACCTCGCAGGCGCAGATCCTGCGCGAGGCCGTGGCGGCCTACCAGCCCAAGCCATCGCCGGATCGCAATTTTGCGCTGGCCGGCTCCGGCTTTCGTCGAATCGATGATGACCCGCGCTCGATCTCAGAAATACCCGACGAGGAGCTGTTCGAGGGCTTCGGGGAGTGACGCTCATCCTCGACGCCGCTCCCGTGGTGGCGCTCGCCGATCATGGCGACCCACGGAGAGCGGAGGTTCTCGAGATTATGCAGGGTGAGCCGGGCCCGCTGGTCATGCCGGCACCAGTAACGGCCGAGGTCGATTACCTCCTCGGCCGACGCTACGTTCGCCCCGCCCGCGTGGCCTTCCTGCAAGATCTGGCCGCGGGAAGGTACACCGTAGCCTGCTTGGAGCGCGAGGACTACGCGACGGTCGGCGAGCTGGAGGCCCGCTATGCCGACCTCGAGCTGGGACTCGCCGACTGCGCAACCGTCGTGCTCGCCAGCCGTTACAACACCACGCAGATCGTCACCTTCGACGAACGGCACTTCCGCGCCGTGACACCCCTGCAGGGGGGAGCATTCACGCTCCTGCCGGCGGACCGCTGATCACGTCCCGCCGGCGCCGGCCGCGGTTACGCCCGCGAGCGCCACCGCGGCCACCCCGGCAGCGAAGCTGCTCATCCTGAAAACCGGTACCCCACGCCCGGGTCGGTGAGGATATAGCGGGGGCGCTCGCCCCGCGGCTCGATCTTGCCTCGCAGCCGCGCGATGTGGGTGCGCAGCGCCTGCATGTCGTCCACGTATCCCGGCCCCCACACCTCCGCCAACAGCGCCTTGTGCGTCATCAGCCGGCCGCGGTTCTGCGCCAGCACGCGCAGCAGCTCGAACTCGATCGGGGTCAGGTGCACCGGCGCGCCGTCGCGGCGCACCGCGTGCGCGGCGAGGTCCACCTCCAGGCCGTCGGCCGCGATCGTCGGCTGCTCCTCGCCCGCTCGCTCACTGCGGCGCAGCGCGGCACGCAGACGCGCCACCAGCTCGCGCGTGCCGAACGGCTTGGTGATGTAGTCGTCCGCCCCCGCCTCCAGCGCGCGCACCTTCTGCTCCTCCTCCCCCACCGCCGAGAGCACCAGGATCGGCATCTTGCTCCACGCGCGCAGGCTGCGCGTCACTTCCACGCCGTCCCCACCCGGCAGCACGAGGTCCACGATCGCCGCGCGCGGAGCCTTCACCGCGGCCAGGTCCAGCGCCTCGGGGGCGCTCTGCGCGGAGATCACCTCAAAGCCGGCCTCGCGCAGCACCACGCGCAGGGCTCTGAGGATCTGCAACTCGTCGTCGACCACCAGCACCCGCGGCTTCGCCGCCGATGCCACGTCGATCGAAGAAGAGGGGCCCGGCTCGCCGGCCGGCGGCCGACTGCGCCACCCTCTAGCCGCCATCCGCCTCCACTCCCCGAGCCGCCACGGCCGCGACCGCCTCCGGGCCGCTCCGCTCGAGCGGCAGTTCGAACACGAACGTCGCCCCCTGCCCTGGCAGCGACTCCACGTGCAGCGAGCCGCCGTTGGCTTCGAGGAAGCCGCGCGCGATCGCCAGCCCGAGACCCGAGCCGCGGCGCCCGCCGCGCGCCGTGCCAGCGGAGTAGAACGGCTCAAACACCCGCTCCAGCTGCGCCGGCGGGATCCCCGGGCCACGATCGACCACGCGCACGATCAGACGGTCTCCCTCCCCCGCCAGCGTCCGCACCACGCGCGCTCGCACCGACACCGGGTGACCTCCCGAGTGCCGCCGCGCGTTCTCCAGCACGTTCACAAACGCCCGCTCCAGCTGTGTGGAGTCGGCGCGCACCAGGGGCAGGTCGCGGTCGATCGTGACGTGGAACTCCTCGTGCGGTGGTTGATCGGAGGAGGGGGGGGTGGCAGTGTGGTTGAGCGACGGGGGCGGCGCGAGGTCCTCCAGCGCCATGCCGAGCACCTCCTCGACCGACAGCCATTCCCGCCGCGGTTCCGCGGCGCCCGCCTGGAGCTTCGAGAGGTCCAGCAGGTTGTCCACCAGGCGCGACAGCCGCCGCGTCTCCGCCAGGATCGCGCTCGCCAGCTCCTCGCGCTCGGGCGCGGACACGCCCGGCAGCGCGATCGCCTCGGCCGCCGTCGAGATCGCCGTCAGCGGGCTGCGCAGGTCGTGCGACACCGCCCGCAGCAGCGCCGTCTTGATGACGTCCGCCTGGCGCAGCGCCGCCGTCTCGACGACGCCACCCTGCAACGTCTCCCGCTCCAGCGCGGCGCTCAGCAGCGCCTCCAGGGCCGGCACCACGCGCTCCTGCAGTCGGTACAGGCTGCGCTCGGAGCTGTCGGCTCCCACCACCACCGTGCCCAGGCGGCGGTCGCCCTCGCGCAGCGGGAACGCCACGCTGCGCGCGTCGGGCTCCACCGCCTCCATCACGATCGCCGCCGACTGCAGTTCCAGCGCCTGCGCCATCCTCGCCGCGGCCGTCGGCAGCACCTGTGCGAGGCTCGCCCCCTTCAGCAGCAGCCTCGCCATCTCCAGCACCAAGCTCGCCTCGCGCCGGCGCTCGAGCGCCTCCTGGCGCGAGCGCGAGTTGGGAACCGGGACGATGCCGAGCTTGCGCGACATTGCGATCAGCGTAGATGAAAGGCCGGGCGCGGTCTTCGTCCGTCCGTCGATTGTCGCGACCCCTCATACTTCGACCCGCTACCGTCGATCATTGCGAGGTGGATCCGATCGAGGTACAGCGCTCCGGGATGCTCAAAACGCGCAGACGCTCAGCCATGTTGACGGTAGCCGGGGTGCTGCTCGCGCTCTCGCTGCCCGCCGTTGCGGCTGGCTCGGTGGCGCCGCTGCCCACCGGCGTAGCTGGCTCGGTGGCGCCGCTGCCCGCCTCCGACTACCTGACGCGCCCGGCGTGTCACACACCCGCCCCCGCCCATGCGGGCTGCCTCGCCGTGGAGCTCGTGCCGAGGACCGCCGAAGCCCGCGCCCGAACCCATCCGTTGGGGATCACCCGTGGGGGCCCACTCGAAGCGCCGAGCCCCCAAAACGGCGGCGATGGTTTGCGCCCGATGGACCTGCGCGCGGCCTACTTCCACGGCGAAGCCGCCGAAGCTCCGGCCTCCGCGCCGCAGACGATCGCGCTCGTGGACGCCTACAACGACCCCGAAGCCGAAGCCGACCTGGGGGTCTACGACGAAGCATTCGGCATCGCCGCCTGCACCGAAGCGGACGGCTGCTTCGAGCAGGTCAACCAACAGGGCGAACGCGGCCACCCGCCGTTTCCCACGAGCGAAGCGCAACGCGGGGAACAGCTGACCGTCTGCGAAGACACCAAAGCAACCAAAGCGACACGTGAAGCGGCCTGCGCCATGGTGGAAGAAGCCGAGGGATGGGCGGTCGAGATCTCCACCGACATCGAGACCGCCAACGCGATCTGCCAGAAGCACTGCCACATCGTGCTGGTGGAGGCCACAACGGACTCCTACGAAAACCTCGAAGCCGCTGAGGAAACAGCCGTGAGGCTCGGCAATGAAGCGGAACAGACCCCCACCTGCGCCACCGAGGCCTGCGATACCGAGGTCTCCAACTCATGGGGTGGATCCGAGCCGGTGCTGGACAGCCCCGCCTTCGACCATCCCGGTACCGTGATCACCGCCTCCGCCGGCGACGACGGCTACCTGAACTGGACCGAAGCCGCGGAAGCCGAAGCGGCCAAAGAAGCGTATTACTCAGGCGCCGACTACCCGGCATCCTCGCCCAACGTGGTGGCGGTCGGCGGCACCCGCCTCAGCCTCTCAGGGGCGGGCGCCTGGAAGGAAGAGACCGTCTGGAACGACGATCCCCCCGGCGGGGAAGAAAACTACGGCGCGGGCGGTGGCGGCTGCAGCACGCAGTTCTCGGCGCCCGAATGGCAGCGCGCGGTGCCCGACTGGGCGAAGGTCGGCTGCGGCACGGGCGCCGATGCCAAACGTGCCGTCGCCGACGTCTCCGCCGACGCCGACCCCTACAGCGGCGTCGCCGTCTACGACTCGGTCCCCGACCCCCACGAAGCAGTGGTGGGCAAAGAAACCGAAACCATTAGAGATGCCACACCGCTGTACTGGTGGCCGATCGGCGGCACCAGCGTCGCCTCGCCGATCGTCGCCTCGATGTTCGCGCTCGCGGGCGGCTCGCACGGCGTCGAATACCCGGCGCAAACGCTCTACGAACACCTTGAAACCGGGCTGCTGCACCCCGTCACCTCCGGTGGCAACGGCGAATGCGACGGCCTCTACATCGAAGGTCCCAGCGCCTGCAAAGGCTCGATGAACCTGCGCTCCGCACGGTTCGCATTCGACTGCGGAAATGGAGTGCTGATCTGCAACGCGGGACCGGGCTACAACGGCCCCGCCGGCGTCGGCACCCCCGATGGGATTGCGGCGCTGGTGCCCCTCACCGAAGCGGAACGGAAGGCCATCGAAGCAAAACACGCCGAAGAAGCCACCAAGAAAGCCGAAGCCGAAGCGGCCGCCAAACAGAAAGCCGAAGCCGAAGCGGCGGCCATCAGCGCCCGCGAAGCAAAAGAAGCCGAATCAAGGAAAGCCGCGGAAGCAAAACAGGCCTCGGAAAAGACAGAGCAGACCGAAGCGGAAAAGCTGGCCAAGGAGCTCGAAGACGAAGCGCGGGTAGGTGTGGGCCTTGGTGGAAGTACGAACGGCTCGGCGAGCAACACCAAAGGGGCTGGCAGCGAATCTCAGAGCGCCACCTCCAACGGCTCCGCGTCGAGCTCCAGCGCCGGCGGGACGGGGTCCACCATCCATCTCTCGCACCTCATGCTCACCGCGCGCGCGAGCGCGGTGCTTGCGCGCGGTGAGCCCACCATCTCCCAGGTCGCCTTCGCCTTCACGCTCAGCGCCCCCGCGCGGGTGCGGGTGCGGGTGCGGGTCACGCTCTCCCGGCTCGTGCGCGCCGGCGGGCACACGCGCTGGGTCACGGCGCCGGGCGGGTTCACGCTGTCCGCCGCTCGCGGCCACGACCGCACCCATCTGCGGGGTCGCGGTACCCTCACGGCGGGGCGCTACCGGCTCACGCTGACCCCTGCGCACGGGGCCGTGCGGTCGCTGGGGTTCCTGCTCGGGTAGGCCTCGGCGGAGCCTCGGCGCGACGGGCAACCTGTTCCCCCCGCCGACGCGGGCGCCACACGCGCATGTACTGCGCGGCAAAGTAGGAACCGACCACCAACCCCACCGCGGCCACCTGGGCGACGATCGTCTCGACGTTGGGGAAGATCGAGAACCACGTGCCCGTCCAGCCGGGCAGGCTCACTCCGGGGATCGGTGTCGTGCCGATCCAGCCCGCAAGCTGCATCTCGTTGACCTCCTCGCCAACCATCACCCACAACACCGCGAGCAGCATCCCGCCGGTGATGATCAGCAGTTTCTTGTACGGCAGCCGCTGGTGCAGCCCGAAGGTCAGCACACCCGTGGCGGCCGTGAACAGCAGGCCGAGCACCACGCCCTCCAGCACGACGCTCGAGCCGAAGCGCTCGCGCAGGGCCTGCAGGAAGATCACGATCTCAAAGCCCTCGCGGTACACCGAGGTGAAGCCGAGCAGGCCGAACCCCAGGAGCGTGGCGCGCGCGCCACTCTCCCCCGCCCCGCCCAGCAGGCCGCGGCGGCGCTTGTGGTGGTGGGAGATCCAGCCCGTCCAGTACAGCTTATGGAAAAACCAGTTCATCACCACCAGCAGCACAATGATCGCCGGGATGCCCGTGGCCGCCTGCACCGCGAGGCCGCTGCCGCCGAACATCCCGATAAACCACACCGCCACAAACCAGGTGCCAACCGCCGCCAGCAGCGCAAGCCCACCACCGATCGCAACCGGCTTGCGGTAGGCGCGGTTGGAACCGAGGAAGCTGGCGGTGATCGCCGCCAGCACGAGGATCGTCTCCAGGCCCTCGCGGAACACCAGCACGCCGCTGTCGAGCACCGCACTGGTGCGCCCCACGTGGTTGGAGGGCTGCGTGGGGTCGGGCGTGCCCCCGCGCGCGTGCCAGCCGAGGATCACCGCGGTCACGCACACCGCGAGCACCACCGCGGTCCACACATACATGCCGGCCTGGGTGCTCGCCAAGCGCCGGCGGGGCACTTGCTGCTCGACAGGTTTCAAATCCCGACCTCGTCGCTAGGTTATGCTTTCAGCGGGAACCGTAGCACAGGTTAGGCCTACCTAATTAGGGTGCCCTAAGGGCCTATCCCGGTGGGTCCTAAGGCCTATCCTCGGCGCCCCGAGCGCTCGGGGGCCGCACCTGCCGTATGCGGAGCGATCGTATGCTGGATCTGCTCGCCGCGGACCGTGAGCTCCCATGCGTTGGGGGCGCCCCGCGGACCGCCACCGCCGCCGTTCGCGATCAGGCCCTGCGCCTCCAGGCGACTGAGCAGCTTGGATATCTGGCCCTGATCGACAACCTCGGCGCGGTTGGCGATTTCGCGATTGTTCGACCCGGGCCGCTCGGCAATCGCCGTCAGGACGCGGGCAGTGCGGTAGGTAAGCCTCGGCCCCGCGCCCTCCATCACCGCGCGCCCGCTGCGCGGGGGCTGCGAACGCCCCCCCCGCGACGATCGGCCGGCGGGCCGATCCAGCTCGCGCCGCGCGGCGGCGCTGCCCAAATAGGGAAGCAGGATCAGGCCCATCAGCGCACCTCGCAGTCCCGTGGGCGGCGCGGGCTTGGACGCCAACAGACGCGTCTGCAGGACCGCCAGCAGCGCGCCCACCACCCCCTCGGCGGTGATCTCGGGAGGCTCGGAGCGGACCTTCGACTCCAACCGCCCGCGATCGACATACTCGGCCAGCGTCGCGAGTGCCGCGGCGCGGCTGCGCAGCACGCGCGGGCCGCCACCAAGGGCGTAGACGATCCACAGCCGCGCCAGGTCGGGCTCGCGCTCGATCAGCTCCAGCCCGGCGGCTAAAGCGGATCGGGTCCCTTCCACCCAACCGTTCTCACCGGCGTAGGCTTGCGCCATCGCGGCGCCGGTGCGCTCCGAGAACCACTCGAAGGCCCCGAGGAAGCACGCTTCGACATCGGCGAACTGCCCACGAAGCCGGCGCGGCGAGACCCCGGCTCGCGCGGCGATGTCGGCGAGGGTGATCGGGCCCCCACCCGCCCGGCCCCCACCCGCCCGGCCGCCGCCTGCCCGGACACTCACGCCCATGCCCCCCTGGGCACTGACGGCTGCGGCCATCGCCCTGAAGATGCGCGTACGCTCGTCGTCCTCCACCAAACCTCCTGGTTCCTGCACCCTGACGTCTTCCTCTCGCGGCGGCAAGCTTGATCTTTGCCCTCGACATTATCTTCTCATTGTCCAGCCTACCTGGCGTGCGGTAGGCGGGTGTTTCCCAGGCCTTGGCCGGGATTTGGGACGCGTCCGCCGCTCGCTGTTTCCCATTATTCGGGCCCCAGTCACCTGGACGTCACACTCGGAATATCCTCTGTGTGCAGGGAAAACGTGGTGACTCGCCCAATGGGGAGCGAGCGGCGAGCAGACGCTCCTCGCAATTTGCGTTGCGGGATCCCCAGACCCGGCTTACCCTCGGGAGGAATGCTGATCAGACCGTCCCATGCGCCCGTAGCTCAACTGGCTAATGGCCACGACAACTGTGGTGCCGAATCTCCAGGTGTAGTCACTCAACCGGCGACGAGCCGCGGGCCACGTGCCCGCGAAGCTCGCCGGCCGGCGGCTATCTGCCGCGTCGCGGTCGCTTGGCACGAGCAAGCCCGCGAGAGTCGCCGGTCTAAGAGCAGCGGCCTTCTAAGCCGCCGATGTGGGTTCGAGCCCCGCCGGGCGTATCTTCTGCGACCGAGAACCTGTTTTGAAGACCGGCACGCCGCCGCTATTTCAAAAAAACGTTCTGCGCCAGTGAAGTGATCGATCAGCTGTTACAGGCGCTGATCGCGCTTGCGCCGCAGACCGGCTTCTCGGTGATCCCCCTCCACAACCCGCGCAGGGGGGCCGACGCGCAGATCTTCCGTGGCGGGGGCCCACTCGGCCAAGGGGCACCCGGCAAGGCTGACGGGGGACAGAGCGCGGCCCCCCCGGGCACGGCACTGGGCACGGCCACGGGCACGGGCACGGGCACGGCCACGGCACAGCTGACCGCGGCGCGCGAGGCACTCGCCGCGCTTCCCGACGTGGCCGCCGTGAGCGCGCGCGCGGACTCGCTGACGGTGCGCTTCGCGGACACGGCGATCGCGCGGCTCGGCGAGCAGCTGGAGGCAGGCGAGGAGGGCGTGCTGGATGCGCACGATCTGCTGGGTGGAGCCGAGGTGGTGGTCAACTTCTGCGACGCCAACCCCACCAAGGCGCTGCACATCGGCCACCTGCGCAACATCGCGCTCGGCCAGGCGCTCGCGGGCGCACTGGCGGCGGCAGGCGCACGGGTGACGCGCCAGAGTCAGGTGAGCGACTACTGCCGCAGCATGGGCGAAGCGCTGGCAGGCTACATGGAGCTGCCCAAGCAGATCGCCCCGCGCGGTCTCGGGGTCAAGAGCGACCATTTCGTCGGCGAATGCTTCGGGCGCTACGCCGCGCGGGCGCGTGCCGGCGTCTGGCCAGATGCCACCGAGGGCACCGACGACCCGGCGCTGAGCGCCGAGGCGGCGGTCCGCAACGACTTCGCCGACGAGCTGCTGGAGCGGATGAGGGCGGGCGATCCAGAGATCGTGACGCGCTGGCGGCGGCTGCGGGGGTGGGCACTGGAAGGGCAGCGGGCAACGCTCGCCGCGCTCGGGGTCAACATCGACCGGCTGGTGTACGAGTCGCAGTCGCGCTCGCTCACACGGTGGATCCTCGACCGCGGCGTGGCCGGCGCCGTGCTGACGCGAACCGAGAGCGGAGCGGTCGTGTACGAGACGCGGGAGGAGGAGTACCCGCGGCTGCTGCTGGCGCGCGCCGATGGCTTTCCGACGCAGCACCTGCGCACGATCGCGCTGTGGCGCTCCCTGCACGAGACGCTCGGGGAGACTCGCACGATCGAGCTGGTGGGCGAGGAGTGGCGGGCATACGTGCGCTACCACGAGCGGCTGATGCATGGTGAGCGGCCGGCGCCCACCGATGCGGAGGATCCGGCGGACGCCGGCGGACATCCGCCCAGCGCCGCGCCGCCCCGTCGCGAGCGGCGCGGGGGGATGCACCATCCGAGCGACAACGTGATCTACGGAATGGTCACCGTCGACGGTGGGGCCGTGAAGTCCAGCAACGGCAGGCCCCCGCTGATCGACGGGATGCTCGAGCGGCTCACCGCCTCCCCGGCGCTGCGCGAGCTCGCCGCACGGAGCGAGGGACGCTTCGGTCGGCGCGGCCTCGCGGCGCTGGTGACCCTGGGGTTCTACCTCGGCCGCCCGACGCGCAAGCCGGTCGATCTCACCCTGAAGGAGATGCTGGACCTCACCGGCGGCGTGGGGTGGGAGCTTGCGCGCGCCGCGGTGAGCGCGTGGGACCCGCGCCACGACGGCCCACCCGACCCGGCGCCCGAGGACGCCGAGTACCGCCATGCGGTGATGCAGTCCGAGGTCCACCGCCGGCTGTTGACGCGCGCGGTGGAGCAGCTGGACGTGTATGAGCTCGCGCGCTTCTACGGACACCTGAGCCGCCGCTTTCTGAGTGCCGACGCCGATGCGCGCACGGCCCGTGCGATGCGCACCCTGCTCGCCGCCGGGATCGGCGCGCTGGGGTTGCCGTGCGCACGGCCGCGGGGGGGTGTCGCGAGATGACCCCGGTGGTGGAGAGCCGCATCGCATCGCAGACCCCGCCAGCCGAGGACCGTAGGGCGAGAACCCTGGCGGGCGTCCCCTGCGCCGAGAGCCAGGTGGCGCAGCTGGATCGCAACGAGGCGCTGCGCGGGCCCCCGCCGGGCGCGGTGGAGCGCGTGAAGGCGGCGATCACGCGGGGACACATCTACCCACACGAGGCGCTGGCGCGCGCGACGGCCGCGGCGGCCAACCACCTCGGCGTCGATCCGCGGCAGGCGATCCTCACCACCGGCGTGGACGAGGCGGCGGACCTGTGCATCCTCGAGCTGGGCGACCCCTACACCGTCACCCCGGGGTTCGACGGGTATGGCGACCGCGCGACGGCTCTCAACCACCGTTGCAGGGCATTCGCGCTGACCGCCGGGCACGCGCTCCCGCGCGAGCTGCTCGGGGCGGTCACGGCCGGCCGGCTGGTGATGGTGGCGAGCCCCAACAACCCAACCGCGAACGCATTCGCGCCGCAGGCGCTGCGCACGCTGTTGTGGCGCTCGGCCAACCTCCTGCTGGACGAGACGTACGCGGACTTCTGCGCGCACGCACCCGGGCTGGAGTGGCTGGCGGAGCACCCCAACCTGCTGGTGTTTCGCTCGTTCTCGAAGGCCTACGGGCTGGCGGGGCTGCGGATCGGTTGCCTCGTCGGCGAGGAGCGCCTGATCGGGCGGCTGCGTGCGCGGCAGGCGTACCTGACGACGAGCGGGCTGGCGGCGGAAGCGCTGATCGGCGCGCTGGAGAGCGACGCCGACTTCCCGCGCCGCCATGCGCGCGAGGTGGGCACGCTGCGCGCAGAGCTGATCGCGCGCCTACGCGCGATGGAGCTGTTCGAGCGCGTGCATGACAGCGAAGCCAACTTCGTGTTCGTCACCTGCGCCTCTCCCGTCGAGGCGGCGTCGATCCGCAAGACACTGGCGGTGCGGTGGAACGTGATCGTCGCCTCGACCGCGCCGCTCGGAGCGCCGGCGGGGCTGCGGATCGGCGTGAGCCTGCGCGAGCACGCCGACCGTCTGATCGACGGGTTGACCGCAATCAAGGAACAGGAGCTGCCAACGTGAACGCCGCCAGCCAGACCATCGCCCAGACGATGCCCGAGGCAATCGACCGCGCGGCCTTCCGGCCCACGCTGCTCAGAGCGCTCGACTACCTCGCCGGATGGGCGACGGCGGAGCTGTTGATGGCGATCCTCGAAGACGAGCAGCTGCTGAGCGCGCTGGAGCGGGGCGTCAGTGCCGAGGAGCTGGCGCAGCGGCTGGGGTCGCCCGGCAGCCCAACCACGGGCGCATCCGGGAGCGAGCTGACCGGCGCGCTGTTGCAGGCGCTGCACTCCGAGGGCGCGCTGGTGAGGGAGGCCGGCACCTACCGCCTCGCCGAAGACCTCTCCGAGCTGCGCGCCGTGCACGGCTGGCTGGAGCTGCTGATGGAGGGCTACCGCGACCTCTTCAAAGGCGTCGGCAGGCTGATGCGCGAGGGCGACGGGAGCATCGAGCGCAACCACCTGCGCGTGGCGAGCGGCAGCGCGCGGATCGCGATCTACGACGCCGTGCCGCTGACGCTGCGGCTGATCGAGCGGCTCGGCGCCTCCGAGGGGGTGGTGCTGGACTACGGCTGCGGCAGCGCGCTCTATCTGATCACGCTATGCGCCCAGCACCCGGGTCTGCGCGCGATCGGCGTGGAGCTGGCTCATGAGACGGTGCAGGCCGCGCGGGCGCACGTGCGCGAAGCGGGCCTGGAGGATCGCATCGCGATCGAGCACGCCTCGGCGCCCGACTACGTGCCGAGCGAGGAGGTGAATTTCGTCGTATCGGCGTTCGTGCTACACGAGATCGTCGGCCAGCGCGGCATCGAGGGGACAGTCGAGTTCCTGCGCTCGTTCGGCACGCGCTTCCCCAACGCAAAGCTGCTGATCATCGAGGTATCCAACCCCTACGAGGAAGGCCGCGGCGAGCTGGTCGGCTCAGACCGCCAGGGGAGGGGCTACTACAACTACTACATCTGGCTGCACTCGGTCACCACCCAACGCCTGCTCACGCACGCACAGTGGCTGGAGCTATTCGCGCAGGCCGGCTACCGGGTCTTGCACGAAGAGCGCGCGGATGACATCGTCGACTCGACGGGCCTGGAGATCGGCTACGCGCTGGAGCGGGTCTGATTACTTTGTGAAGTGATCTGGTGGTGGATCGTCTTGTTTCGAGACGCAAACCCTTCATTTTGTGAAGTGGTTGGGCTTGAAAATAAACAACATCCGCCACCCCTCTACCAATAGATCCCCTTCACGCGGCAGCCGGCAACTCGGCGGGCGCGCCGTAGAGACCCAGGCACTCCGGTAGTACGACCGAACCGTCCTCGCGCTGGCCGTTCTCAAGCAAAGCGATGATCGTGCGCCCGACCGCCACCGCGGTGCCGTTGAGCGTGTGGAGGATCTCAAGTTCCCGCCCGCCCGACCCCCGGCCACCGCGCTGGCCGAAACGGGGATGCTCGCCGGAGGCGAGTGTCTCCCGGCTTCGGTCCCGGCGCACGCGGATGTTCAGGCGCCGCGCCTGGTAGTCGGTCGTGTTGGAGCACGACGTCAGCTCGCGGTAGCGGCCCTGGCTGGGCAGCCACGCCTCGCAGTCATACTTCTTGGCGGCAGGGGCGCCGAGGTCGTTCACGGCGATGTTGACCACCCGATAGGGCAACCCCAGCTCGCCGAGGATCTCCTCCTCGATGGCGAGGATCCGCTCGTGCTCCGCGCCCGAGGCAGAGGGCTCGACGAAGCTGAACATCTCCACCTTGTCGAACTGGTGCACACGGAAGATCCCGCGCGTGTCTTTGCCGGCGGCGCCGGCCTCGCGCCGGAAGCAGGGCGAGAAGCCGGCGTAGCACAGCGGCAGGCGCTCGGCGTCAAGCATCTCTTCGTCGTGCAACGAGGCGAGCGCGACCTCGGAGGTGCCCACCAGGAAGAGCTCGTCCGCGGGGAGGCTGTAGATCTGCTGCTCGGTGTCGGGCAGGAAGCCGGTGCCATACAGCGCCCGCTCGCGCACCAGCACGGGCGGGATCACCGGCTCGAAGCCGTGCGCGCGCAGCTTCTCCAGTACCCACCGCACGAGCGCCAGCTCCAGCATCACGAGGTCGCCTTTGAGGTAGGCGAAGCGCGCACCCGACAGCTTGGCGGCGTGATCCATGTCGATCAGCGAACCGGCCAGCTCCAGGTGGTCGCGGGGGGGGAATTGAGGCCCGCCCACGCCAGACTCCCCCACGCCCTCCCCCACGCGAAGCCCACCCAGCCCGGCCTCCCCCACAACCCGCACCAACTCGTCCTCCGGCCCAGCGGCGGCGGTCGGGTCGGGGAGGTTGGGCAGCGGCAGCAGCGCCGCGTCGAGCTCCACCTCTACGGCGGCGAGCTCGCGCGTCAACGCCTTCTCCCCCGCGCCCAGCTCACGTTGCTCGGCGATCGCCGCGGCGGCGTCCTCGCCAGAGCGCTTGGCCAGGGCAATCGCATCGGCGGCGGCGTTGCGGCGCGCGCGCAGCTCCTCCAGCTGGGGAATCAGCGCGCGGCGGCGCGCGTCCAGCTCGATCACGCGGTCAAGGCCAGCTGCCGCACCCCCCTCGTCCGCCCCCCGCCGCGCAAGCGCCGCGCGCACCTCCTCGGGCCGCTGGCGGATCAGCTTGATGTCGAGCACGCGACCAAGCCTCGGGCAGCGCCTATTTGGTGGTGCTCGTCGAGCTTTCGGAGGAGCCCGGGATCGCGGTGTTTTCGATCGACGGCACCTTGGGCGCCTGCAGACCGGAGTACTTGGCGAGGAACGCGGCGACTTCTTGGGCCTGGACGCCGAGGACGATGTTCTGCGGCATGATCGCGCCGGAGAAGCCGCCGTTGCGGATCGCGTAGAGAACCTGGTTGTATTCCTCTTTGCGGAAGTCGAAGTTGGGGCCGTTGGTGCGCAGGCGATCCTTGATGCTGGTGGCCGAGCCCTCGGCGCCGACGACGGACAGCGTGTGGCAGCCCGAGCAGCGCTGCAAGAACAGCGCCGCTCCGTTGTAGTAGCGGCTGGATTTGGAGAGTTGGATGCCCTGCGTGCCGCAGGCGCTGACGCCCACTGCCGCGACAGCGGCCGCGACCAGCGTGGCGGCCAGCTTCAGTAGGGCGCTCATGCGAGTCCTCAGTTGGGCGCTCATGCGACGCGGAATATATAGGCTCGCCGGATGCGACCCCGTTCCCTGGTGGCGGCGCTGCTCGCGACGCTCCTGCTGACGGGTTGCTGGCCGATCTCCGATCGGTCCACACGGACAGTGCACGTGACGGGCCATCGCCTGGCGCTGACGCTCGAGGAGTACCGCATCCTGCCGCAGACGGTGAGCGTACCCGCGGGACCCCTGAGGATCACAGCGTGCAACCGCGGCGTCCTCACGCACAACGTGGCGCTGCAGCGGGGAACGCTCGACTCCGACGAACGGACGACACTCACCGGCATTCCCACGCTGCTGCCCGGCCACTGCGGGTCGGTGATCACTCAGCCGCTGGCGTCCGGCCGCTACCTGCTGACGAGCACCGTCGGCAACCAGGCGGTGCTGGGGATGGCTGCCACGCTGATCGTGCGTTGAGCCTGAAGGTATCGATCAAACCCCGTGCGCGGTTTCCGCCGCGCGCAACAGCAGGAACACGACCACCAGGGCGGAGAGAGCCATGATGCCCTGCTCGCGGCGGACGATCGCCGCTACCACGGCCTGCTGTTCGGCCTCGGGGAGCTGGCCGACCTCCTGGGCGTTCTCCAGGTCTCGCTGGTCGAGGATCGTCTGAGCCGAGGCGACGCGCAGCTGCTCGGCGACGAAGGCGACCGCGAGGGGGAGCAGGGCGTAGAGGTAGAAGAGACGAACGCTGGAGGCGTGGCCGGCGGCGGCGAGCACGCCCACGGCGAGCGCGAACACGACGGCGGCGCCCTGGCCGATGCGCAGGAGCACCCAGAAAGGGCGGCTGGGGTGCCAGCGGTACCAGCTCCAGCCGCCGACCAGCGCGGGGAGCGCGTTGACCGCGGCGGCCACGAGCGCGGCGACCGCCACCGATTCGTTCATTGCGTGACGCACGCTAGCATCAGGTGCACGTGTCGCGCACCAATGTTGACGTCGATCGAGATGCGCTCGAGGCCGCACCAAGACCCCGTGTGCTCGCCGGCTTCGACGTTACCCGCGACATCGACGGCACTCCTACCGAAGTCGAGACCAACCGTAGCGAGGAAGGCTCTGGGCCACACGCCCGCGAACACTGAGATCGAGCCGCCTGCGCTCGACGTCCCGGGCGTGCAGCGCGCTCAAACACCGCTGGCTCCTGCCAGACGGGGCGCTTGCGTAAATCGTCACTATGTAACACTCTGGCACAAGCATCGGCGTGCGGTGGTATAACAGCCGCGGTGCTGCGTTCCTATCTCCCCGCGCTCGTATTCCTGATCCTCGGCGGCGCCGTGGGGGGTGCGTTCACGCTGCTCAACGGCGTGCTGGGCCCGCGCCGGGCGATCAAACAGAAGCAGGACCCTTATGAGTGCGGCCTGCCTTCGGAGGTCAAACAGGGGCTGCGCTTCGGGATCAGCTTCTACCTGATCGCAATGCTGTTCATCCTGTTTGACATCGAGGTGATCTTCCTCTACCCGATCGCAGTCGAGCTGCGGGCGTTCGGGAGCTACGCGCTGAGCGAGACTGCCGTGTTCATCGTGCTGCTGGTCGTCGCGTTCGTGTATGTGTGGCGGAGGGGGGCGTTGGAGTGGAGGTGAGGCGCACCCCGCTCGCCGGCCCCGGCGCCCCGGTCGACCCCGGGCGCCTGCAGGTGAACAAGCTGAACGCGCCGCAGCTGCTGCGCGGCGGCGAGCTGGACGGCCTCAATCTCCCGGCCCACCTGGAGGGCGCGGAGCTCGAACGCCACGTCGAAGAGCGCGTGATGACGACCACGCTGGACCGCGCCGTCGCGTGGGCGCGCTCCAACTCGTTCTTCCCGCTGGGCTTCGGGTTGGCGTGCTGCGCGATGGAGCAGTTCCAAACCGCCGGCCCGCGGATGGACATTGCGCGCTTCGGCTTCGAGGCGTTCCGCGCCTCCCCCCGCCAGGCCGACCTGATCATCCTCGCGGGGCGCGTGTCGATCAAGATGGCGCCGATCATCCGGCGGCTGTACGACCAGATGCTGGAGCCGAAGTGGGCGATCTCGATGGGCGCCTGCTGCAGCTCGATGGGCGTGTTCAACAACTACGCGCTGGTGCCGGCCGACAAGTTCATGCCGATCGACGTGCACGTCCCCGGCTGCCCGCCCCGCCCGGAGGCGCTGATGCACGGGATCCTCAAGCTGCGCAAGCTGGTGCAGGACGACCCCGACGCCGGCTGGCGCGAGCGCTACGAGGCCATGGGCACCGAGGAGAACGTTCCGGGTGCCTGACGCCACGGGCCTGGAGCTCCTCGCGCGCGGGCTGCGGGAGGAGCTCGGCGACGGGGCGGTGCTCGACACGGTCTTCTTCCGCGAACGCGCCACGGTCGAGATCGACCCGGCGCATGTACGGGCGACGCTCGCTTACTTGCGCGGGCAGGGCTACGCGTTCCTGGCGAGCCTGCACGGCGTGGACTACTATCCGCACGAGCCGCGCCTCGGCGTGCACTACGAGCTGCTGGACATGAGCCGCGTCGATCGCGTCACGATCCTGCTGCGGGTGCCTACCGACGCGCCGGGGGTCGACTCGGTGACCGTGGCGTGGCCCACGGCCGACCACCAGGAGCGCGAGGTGTATGACATGTTCGGGGTCGTCTTCGACGGGCACCCCGACCTGCGCCGGATCCTGATGCCCGAGGATTACGAGGGTCACCCCCAGCGGCGCGACTTTCCCGTCGGGGGCGAGCCGGTGCGCTTCACCTACAACGACAACCCCACGCTGGGGGCGCCGCGGTGAGCACCCTCTCCGACTACCGCCGCCAGGAGCAGAGCTTCACGCTGGACCAGTCGGGCGTGGGAGGCGCCGCCGGGGTCAGCGCCGATGCGATCGAGACCAGCGACGAGGCAACGCACGAGCTGCTGACGCTCAACTTCGGCCCCCACCACCCCGCCACGCACGGCGTGCTGCGGCTGCTGGCAACGCTCCAGGGGGAGGTCGTGCGCGACCTCAAACCGATCATCGGGTATGTGCACACGGGGATCGAAAAGACCGCCGAGGACAAGGCCTACTGGAAGGTGATCCCGGTCATCGAGCGGATGGACTACCTCTCCTACTACTTCAACGCGATGGCCTACTGCGGCGCCGTGGAGCGCCTGCTGGAGGTCGAGGTACCCAAGCGCGCGCAGTACCTGCGCGTGATCCACCTGGAGCTCAACCGCATCGCCTCCCACCTGATCTGGCTGGGCACCAGCGTGCTCGACCTCGGCGCCACCTCGATCTTCCTCTACTGCTTGCGCGAGCGCGAGCTGATCCTCGACCTGTTCGAGATGTCCTCCGGCGCGCGCATGCACACGCGCTACTTCCAGGTGGGAGGCGTGATGGAGGACATCCCCCGCGGCTTTGAGGCAAAGGTGCGCGAGTTCCTGAAGATCATGCCCAAGCGCGCCGACGAGTACGGCGCGATCCTCAACGCCAACGAGATCGTGCTGCAGCGGCTGCGGAACGTGTGCCCGCTTGACGCCGACACGCTGCTGGGGCTCGGTGTCACCGGCCCGCTGCTGCGCGCCGCCGGCAACCCGTGGGACCTGCGCAAGGCCGACCCCTACTCCTCTTATGACGACTTCTCCTTCAAGATCCCCGTCGGCACCGTCGGCGACAACTACGACCGCTACGCCGTGCGCATGGCGGAGATCTACGAGTCGGTGCACATCATCGAACAGGCGCTCGACGGCCTGCCCGAGGGGCCGCACATAACAGAAGACCGCAAGGTGGCGCTGCCGCCCCGGCACGAGTTGGCGACCTCGATGGAGGCGCTGATCCACCACTTCAAGCTCGTCACCGAGGGCATGCGCGTGCCGCCCGGGGAGATCTACAACCCGATCGAGTCCCCCCGCGGCGAGCTGGCCTGCTACGTGCGCTCCGACGGCAGCTCCAAGCCCGCACGGGTGCACATGCGCGACCCCTCGTTCGTCAACCTGCAGGCGCTCGCGCACATGACCCGCGACGCGTACATCGCCGACCTGATCGCCACCACGGCGATGCTCGACCCGATCCTGGGAGGGATCGACAGATGAGCGCCGTCCCTCGCTATGCCCACGGCTCGCGTGTGCCCGGTTGGGACATGGCCGCCGACCTCGACAAGGACCCGGCGCTGATCCCCGGGGTGGGCGGGTCCCCATCCCCGGAGGTGCCGGAGGGGCTGCGCGCGGACATCGAGGCGCACATGGCGCTCTACCCCGACCCCCGCTCCGCGATCCTGCCCGCGCTCGAGGCCGCGCAGCGGGTGCACGGCTGGTGCTCGCCCGAGGCGATCGACCAAGTCGCGTGCGTGATGCAGCTGACCCCCGCCGAGCTGGTCGCCGTCGCGACCTTCTACGACATGCTCGAGACCACCCCCGTGGGGCGCCACTCGGTGTATGTGTGCACCAACATCTCCTGCTCGCTGTGCGGCGCCGACGAGCTGTACGAGGCGATCCGCGCCGCCGCGGGCGACGATCCGGAGTTCAACGTGCGCGCGTTCGAGTGCCTCGGCGCCTGCGACATCGCGCCGATGGCCTCCGTGGATGGCGCCTACGTGGGGCCGCTCACGCTCGCCGACGTGCCTGCGCTGCTCGACGACATCCGCGCCGGCCGCGAGGTGCTGCCGGAGAAGCAGCTTTCGCGCCGCCCCTGTGCCGATCCAGGGGCAGGATCGTGAACGACAAGCTCCTATCGGAGGTGCGAGCGTGACCGACAAGCTCCTCTTCGACCGCATCGACGAGCCCGGCCTGCACACCCTGGAGGTGTACGAACGGCGCGGGGGCTACGAGGCGATGCGCAAGGCGCTGGCGATGCCGCCCGAAGCGGTGCTGCACGAGCTCGAAGCCTCCGCCCTGCGCGGGCGCGGGGGGGCCGGCTTTCAGATGGGCAAGAAGGTCTCGTTCCTGCCCAAGGGCGGGATGGACAAGTACCTGGTGTGCAACGCCGACGAGTCCGAGCCCGGCACCTTCAAGGATCGCGAGCTGATGCAGAAGTCCCCGCATACGCTGCTCGAGGGGATCGTGATCGCCGCCCACGCCGCCGGCGCGACGCGCTCGTTCATCTACATCCGGGGTGAGTACGTGCTGCAGGCCGACATCCTCGACGCCGCGCTCGCCGAAGCGCGCGCGGCCGGGTTCGTGGGAGAGAAGATCCTCGGCTCCGACACCTCCCTCTCGATGGTCGTCCACCGCGGCGCCGGCGCTTACATCTGCGGCGAGGAGACCGGCCTACTCGACTCGCTGGAAGGCAAGCGCGGCAACCCGCGCCTGAAGCCCCCCTTCCCGGCCAACCAGGGCCTCTACCAGGGGCCGACGTTGATCAACAACGTCGAGACGCTCTGCACGGTCCCGACGATCCTGCGGATCGGCGGCGACGAGTACGCCAAGCTCGGCGTCGACACCTCCACCGGCACGAAGCTCGTCTCCGTCTCCGGGCACGTCCAGCGGCCCGGCAACTACGAGATCGAGCTCGGAATCCCCTCGCGCGAGATCATCTACGGTCTCGCCGGCGGGCCGCCGGAGGGGCGCACGGTCAAGTGCTGGTTTCCCGGGGGCTCCTCCTCCCCCGTGCTCACCGGCGAGGACCTCGACATCCCCTACGACTTCGACTCGATGGCCAAGGCCGGTTCGATGCTCGGCTCCGGGGCGATCATCGTCGTCGACGACTCCACCCCGATTCTCGACGTGGCGCTGAAGGTCGCGAAGTTCTACCGCCACGAGTCCTGCGGCAAGTGCACCCCCTGCCGCGAGGGCACCAACTGGACGGTCACGATGCTGGAGCGGATCGACGCCGGCGAGGCCACCCCGATGGACCTCGAGATCATGGCCTCCGTGCAAGAGCACATCATCGGCAACTGCCTGTGCGTGCTCGGCGACGCGATGGCGATGCCAATCGGCTCGATGATCGCCAAGTTCAAAGACGAGTTCGAAGCACACATGGCGAGCAAGAGATTGGTGGCAGCCTGATGCCGCGCCCGCAACCCCGCACGATCACCTTCACGCTTGATGGCCTCGAGGTGCAGGCGCCCGAGAACGCGATGCTGGTCGACGCCGCCAAGCTCGGCGACGTCGAGATCCCGGTCTTCTGCTACGAGCCCAAGCTCGGCAACCCCGTCGGCGCCTGCCGCATGTGCCTGGTGGAGATCGAGGGCATCCCCAAGCTGCAGACCGGCTGCTCCACGCCGGTCAAGGACGGCATGGTCGTGAACACGCAGTCCGAGCGCGTCAAGACCGCCCAGAACTCGGTCGTCGAGTTCCTGCTGATCAACCACCCGCTCGACTGTCCCGTGTGCGACAAGGGCGGCGAGTGCCCGCTGCAGGACATCACCTTCGGCTGGGGCCGCGGGATCTCGCGCTACGTCGATCCCAAGCGCCACTTCGTGAAGCCGCTCGCGCTCTCCCCCCTGATAGCGATCGACCGCGAGCGCTGCATCCTCTGCTACCGCTGTGTGCGCTTCTCCCAGGAGATCTCCGAAGACCACCAGCTCGTGCTGCAGGAGCGCGGCGCCCATTCCTACGTCTCCACCTTCGACGGCCACCCCTACGTCGCGCCCTTCTCCGGCAACATCGTCGAGCTGTGCCCCGTCGGCGCGCTCACCTCCCAGCCCTACCGCTTCCGCGCCCGCCCGTGGGACATTGAGGACGCCGGCTCAATCTGCACGCTGTGCCCTTCGCAGTGCAACGTCACGCTCACCGTGCGCGACGAGCGCGTGCTGCGCGTGCTCTCCCGCCAGAACCCCGAGGTCGACGATGGCTGGCTGTGCGACCGCGGCCGCTTCGCCTACCCAGTGCTCGGCGGTGACGCGCGCGTCACCGCGCCGCTGGTGCGCGACGGCGGCGAGCTGCGCCCCGTCTCCTGGGAGCGCGCTTTGGAGGAGGCCGCTTCCGGGCTGCGCCGCGCGGGGGAGCGCGTCGGCGCGCTGGCGGGCGGCGGCGCCACCAACGAGGAGGGCTTCCTGCTCGCGCGCCTTGTGCGCGAGGGTCTCGGCTCGCCCCATCTGGACTCGCGTGTCGCCGGTACGCTGCCGCTGGAGCTGCTGCGGGCGCTCGCCGAGCCCGGTTTGCAGGCGACGGTGAGCGACCTCGAGTTCGCCCACGCCGTGCTGCTGCTCGACTGCGAACCGATCGCCGACGCCGCGATCCTCGATCTGCGGCTACGCAAGGGTGTGCGCCGTCACGGGCTGCGTTTGGTGCCCGCCGGGCGCGAGCAACTGCTCGATAAGCGGTCGCGCAAAGAGCTGCTCGACACACTGCGCGCCGTCGGCGAGGAGATCGTCGTGCTGTGGCACGAACGCTTGGGCGCCGGCGCCGACGGCGAGCCGGCCGTCCGTGCGCTGCTCGACCTAGCCGCCACGCTGGGGCTCGCCGCGACAAACGGCGCCGGGCTGCTCGAAGTCCCCGCCCACGCCAACGGCCGCGGTCTGCGCGAGGCGGGCGTGCTCCCCAACGCCGGGCCGCAGCTCGGCGAGATCGACGCGCAGGGGCTCGACGCGCAGGGGCTCGACGCGCACGGGATCGCCGCCGCGCTGGCCGCCGGCGAGCTCTCCGCGCTTTACCTACTGGATGTCGACCCACTCGCCGGCCCCTCCTCCTTGCCATCCTCCGAGCACCTCCGCTCGCCGTGGGCGGCCCCGGAGCAGGAGCTGTGGGAGCGCGCGCTGGAGCGGGCCTCCACCGTGATCGCCCACGCCACGTTCCTCACCGAGGGCGTCCGCGCGCACGCCAACGTCGTCTTCCCCGCGCTCGCCTATGCGGAGAAGGAGGGCACCGTCGTGCACCCCGACGGGCGCGTGCAGCGGCTGCGGCCCGGGGTGGCGCGTCCGGGTGGGACCCGGGACGAGCGCAGGGTGCTGGACGAGCTGGCGGCGTTAGTAGCGCCAGTGGCGGTGGCCTCATGATCCTCGCCACCGTCGGCTTCTACGAAGAATGGTGGATCCAGATCATCAAGGCCGTCGTGATCTTCGCCGTCGGCCTGCAGCTCGTCCCAGTGGTGCTGCTCGCCGAGCGCAAGCTGCTCGGGCGCTTCCAGTCGCGCTATGGCCCCAACCGCGTCGGGCCCTACGGTGCGCTGCAGCCACTCGCCGACATCCTCAAGCTGCTCACCAAGGAGCAGTTCCGCCCCACCACGTCGATCGGCTTCCTGTTCGCGTTCGCGCCCGTCATCTCGATCCTCACGGCCGTCGCCGCGTTCGCCCTGATCCCCTTCGGCAACGTCCAGCACATCTTCGGCAAGCCCGTCGGGCTGTACGGGGTGGACGTCTCGATCGGGCCGCTCTACCTGTTCGCGTTCGGCGCGATCGCCTTCTACGGGATCATGCTCGGCGGTTGGGCCTCGGGCTCGAAGTACTCGTTCCTCGGCGCGATGCGCGGCGCCGCCCAGTTGATCTCCTACGAGGTCTCGCAGGGTCTCGCGCTGGTCGGCGTGGTCATGACCGCGCAGACGCTCTCTTTGACGGGCATCGTCTATGCGCAGGAGGGGATGTGGTACATCGTGCCGCAGTTCTTCGGCTTCCTGATCTTCCTCACCGCCTCCTTCGCGGAGATCAACCGCGCCCCGTTCGATCTGACAGAGGCCGACGCCGAGCTGGTCGGCGGCTACAACACCGAGTTCGGCGGCGGGCGCTTCGCCTCCTACTACTTCGCCGAGTACCTCAACGTGCTGGTCGTCTCCGGGATCGTCACCACCGTGTTCCTCGGCGGCTGGCTGCTGCCGTTCGGCATCCACCCGCCCGGGTGGGTGGACCCGTTCGTGGTGTTGTTCAAGATGGGCCTCTTCACCTTCTTCTTCATCTGGGTCCGCGCCACCCTGCCGCGCCTGCGCTACGACCAGCTGATGAGCTTCGGCTGGAAGGTGCTGCTGCCGCTGGCCACGCTCAACGCGCTGGTCACCGCCGTGCTCGTGGTGGTGACGCACTGATGTCTGCGCCCGCCACACCTCCCACGCCACCCACCCCCCCGCAGCCGACGCCCGCGCAAGGCTCGCCCCCCTCCGCCGCGCCCCCCTCCGCCGCGGGCCCCTCCGCCCGCCTCAACGTCACCGCGTGGAGCCCGGGCGAGGATGTGATCGAGGTCAAGCGCACACCGGCGCCCGGTCCCGCGCGCAGCACCTGGCGCACGTTCGGCGAGACCGTGCGCGGCCTGTTCACGACCCTCGGCCGCATGCGCGAACCGGTGGTAACAGTCCAGTACCCGGAGGAGAAGACCCCCGTTTACCCGCGCTTTCGCGGCCGCCATAAGCTGCACAAGTTCGAGGACACCGGCCTTGAGAAGTGCGTCGGCTGCTCGCTGTGCGCCGCCGCCTGCCCCGCCGACTGCATCCGCGTCGTCGCGGCCGAGAACACGCCCGAGAATCGCGTCTCCGCGGGCGAGCGCTATGCCGCTGTGTACGAGATCAACATGTCGCGCTGCATCTTCTGCGGCTACTGCGAGGTCGCCTGCCCGTTCGACGCGATCACGATGGGTCACGACTACGAGCTCTCCGACTACTCGCGCTCCGACCTGATCTTCACCAAGGAGATGCTGCTCGCCGAGCCTCTGGAACGCACGCCGCTGCGGAACGAGGGGGAGTAGGGAGAAGGGAGATGAGCTCGATCTTCTTTTTCCTCGCCGCCTTCGGGGCGATCGCCGGCGCGATCGGCGTGATCGCCCTGCGCGATCCGTTCTTCTCCGTGCTCTCGCTCGTCGCCCACCTGCTCTCACTGGCGATCCTTTTCCTGCTGCTGCGCGCCGAATTCGTAGCCGCCGCACAGGTCGTCGTGTACGCCGGCGCGGTGATGGTGTTGTACGTGTTTGTAGTCGCGTACGTCGGAGAGGCCGACGAAGCGATCGGTGCTCGCCTGCGGGGACGGGGTTCCCACCCGCCCGGTTCCCACCCGCCCGGCGCCAACCTGCGCCTCGGCGCCGCGGTGCTCGGCGGCGCGCTGCTGGTGGAGTTGCTGATCGCGCTGCTGGGCTCCGGCCTGAAGGCGATCGAAGGGTACGGCACCGGCTACGCCCCGGGGCCGCACGCCTACGGCACCCCCGCCTACATCGGCAACCTGCTGCTCACCCGCTTCCTGCTCGCCTTCGAGATAGCGTCCTTCCTGCTGCTGATCGCGGCCGTCGGCGGCGTCGTGCTCGCCCGGCGCCGCGGCGGTTTGGAGGATGAGTCGGAGACCGCCGCGCGCGAGCTCACCCCGCTCGACCTGCTGCGCCCCCGGGGCACCGGCACGATGGCCGAGGGCGTCACCGGGCTCGCGTTCGCCGCCGCGCACGCGGGCAACGGCAACGGCGCCGCCGAGCAGGAGCCCGCCGGCGTGGGCGCCTCTGAGCCGGAGGGCAGCCCGTGAGCATTGCCTGGTACCTGGCCGTCTCGGCGATCATCTTCGCGCTCGGCGCCGTCGGCGTGATCGTGCGTCGCAACCCGCTCGTGGTGCTGCTCTGCCTGGAGCTGATGCTCAACGGCGCCAACCTCTCGCTGATCGCGTTCGCGCGCATATGGGGCAACGGCGATGGGCAGATCCTCGCGCTGATCGTGATGACGGTCGCCGCCTGTGAGGTGTGCATCGGACTCGGCATGATCGTCGCGATCTACCGTCGCCGGCTGCCGATCGATGTAGACGAGATGCGGGAGCTCCAGGGGTGAGCGCGACGACGTTCGGCTGGCTGGTGCTGCTGTTCCCGCTGCTCGGGACGCTGATTATCGGCTTTGGCTTCCGCGTGTTGCCAGGCCGCGCCGCCGGATGGATCGGCACTGCCGCGATCGGCCTTGCTTTCCTGGCCGCGCTCGGAGCGTTGATCAAGCTGCAGGGCCATGCCCCCTCCGACCGCGAGCTCAACTCCTCGCTGTGGAGCTACGCGGTGACGGTCGGGATCGACGCGCACGTCTCGATCCTTGTCGACCCGCTGTCGGTCTACATGATCCTGGTCGTCACCGGGATCTCCACGATGATCCACCTCTACTCGGTCTCCTACCTGGAGGAGGACCGCGGCTTCGCGCGCTACTTCGCCTACCTCAACTTCTTCGTCTTCTCGATGTTGCTGTTGGTGCTCGCCGGCAACTTCCTGCTGCTGATCGTCGGCTGGGCGTTCGTCGGCGCTGCCTCCTACCTGCTGATCTCCTTCTGGTACCGGCGCACCACCGCCACGCGAGCGGGGATCAAGGCGTTCGTGATCAACGTCGTCGGCGACGTGGGGCTGGTGCTGGGCACCTACTTCATCTTCAAGCACACCGGCACCTTGGAATTCACGAAGGTGTTCGCCGCCGCCCCGCACGTCTTCCACTCCGGCGAAGCCGACATCACCGCCGGCTGCCTTTTGCTGCTCGTCGGCGCCGCCGCCAAGTCCGCGCAGATCCCGCTGCACACCTGGCTGCCCGACGCGATGGAGGGCCCCACCCCGGTCTCCGCGCTGATCCACGCCGCGACGATGGTCACCGCCGGCGTGTACCTGATCGCGCGCATGCACACCCTGTTCGAACTCGCCCCCGCCGCGCAGGACACCGGCGCCGTCATCGGCGCGCTCACGCTGCTGATCGCTGGCACGATCGCGCTCGTGCAGACCGACATCAAGCGTGTGATCGCCTACTCCACGATGTCGCAGATCGGCTACATGATCATGGGCGTCTCAGTCGGCGCCTACGCCGCCGGGCTGTTCCACCTGATGACCCACGCCTTCTTCAAGGCGCTGCTGTTCATGGGCGCCGGCTCGATCATCGGTGCGATGTCCGGCGAGCAGTCGCTGGAGAAGATGGGCGGCTTTCGCAAGGCGCTGCCGTTCACCTTCGCCTGCTTTGTGATCGGCGGCCTCGCCCTGTCCGGCATCCCCCCCTTCTCCGGCTTCTTCTCCAAGGACGAGATCCTGCTCGTCACGGCCGAGCGCGGCGGCTGGCACTGGGCGCTGTACGTGGCCGGCTACCTCGGTGCCTTCCTCACCGCGATCTACACCTTCCGGATGATCTTCCGCGCCTTCTACGGCGACCCCGTGCCCGAGGCCAAGGAGCTCGAAGGCGGCCATCTCCACCATGCCGAGGTGCCCACCAATCCAGCCAACGGCGAAGTGGAGGACACCGACGTCGGCTTCCCCGGACCCCACCACACGATCGCCGAGCGCGCGCTGCCGATGCGCGTCGCGATGTCCGTGCTCGCGGTTGGGGCGATCGGCGCCGGGCTCGTGCAGGTCCCCGGCGTGGACGACGTGATCGTCAACTTCCTGCGACCCACGTTCGCCACCTCGCCGCTGTACGAACCCCACACCCGCGACGGCCTCTTGATCTTCGGGCTGTGCCTCGGCACGGTGCTGGGGCTCACCGGCATCGCAATCGCCTACCGCATCTGGGTGCGCGAGCCGGCGATCGCCGTCCGCGCGCGCGAGCGCCTGGCGCCGTTGTATGAGCTGTTCGTGCACAAGTGGTACTTCGACGAGCTCAACGATGCTTTGATCGTGCGGCCGATGGCGGCCGCGGGACGCTGGGCGCGCGACACCTTCGAGCGCGTGTTCGTCGACGGCACCTTGATCGGCGGCACCACCGGCGTGGTGCGCGCCGGCTCCGCCGCGGTGCGCGCGGTGCAGAGCGGCTTCCTGCGCTACTACGCGGCACTGCTGCTGGTGGGCGTCGGCGCCGTCGGCCTCTACTTCCTGTTGCAGTCATGAACTTTTCAGACGCCAACCAATCCACCCCACCCACCGGCTGAGCCGCCACAATGCCACCCCTTTCGATCCTCATCTGGCTGCCCCTCGCGTTCGGCGTGCTGGGCGCGCTGCTCTCACGCCTGGACGAGGAGCTGCCGGCTCACATCGCACTGCTCGGCTCGGCCGGCGCGCTGGCTCTGTCGATCGGCTACATCGCCGACTATCGCGGGGGCGGGGCGGGTGGGGCCGGATCGGGCCTGCAGCACGTCACCAACGTCGTGTGGATCGCCGCGCTCGGCATCCACTACAAGCTCGGCGTCAGCGGGCTGAACGTGTTCCTCGTGGGGCTGACCACGCTGCTGTTCGCGGCGGCCACCCTGTCGCTCGCCGTGCGCAAGGAAGCGCTGAAACCGGAGCGCCCGGCGCTCTTCTTCTTCCTCTTCACGCTCGCCGAGTCCGCCGTGCTCGGGGCCTTCCTCGCGCAGGACCTCGCGCTGTTCGTCGCGTTCTTCGACCTGATGCTGATCCCCTTCTACTTCCTCGTGGGAATCAACTGGCAGCCCGCGACCTCCACCGCGAGCGCTCCCGCGGCCGGCGCAGGCGAGCGTCCGAGCGCCGCCGGCGAGCATGCAGCGGCGCGTCCGGACCGCGTGAAGGCGACACAGAAGCTCGTGATCTACACGCTGGTCGGCTCGCTGCTGATGCTGGCCGCGGCGATCGCCGCCGGCGTGCTCACCTCCGAACAGCACGGCACCCCGCTCACGTTCGCGCTCTCCTCGCTGCACGCGCTGCCGCTCAGCACCGGCTCGCAGGAGTGGATCTTCCTCTGCTTCGCCGCCGCCTTCCTCGTGAAGATGCCGGCCTTCCCGCTGCACGGGTGGATGCCCGACGGGTATCGCGCGATGCCGATCGAGGTGCTGATGGTGTTCTCGGGCGTGCTCTCGAAGGTCGGCGCCTACGGCTTCCTGGCAATCGCGCTGCCGCTGTTCCCGCGCGCCGCCGTGCACTTCCAGACCTTGATGCTGCTGATCGCGCTCGCCTCGATCCTGTACGGGTCGGTGATGGCCTTCACGCAGACCGACGTGCGCCTGATCGCCGGCTTCTCCTCGGTGGCGCAGCTCGGCTTCATCACGCTCGGGATCTTCGCGCTCAATCCCCAGGGCGCCCAGGGGGCGCTGCTGCAGATGGTCAACCACGGTCTCGTGGTGGCACCGCTGTTCTTCATCATTGCCCTGCTCGCCCAGCGCGCCGGGGGCTCGGAGGACATCAGGGACCTCGGCGGCCTCGCCTTCCGCGCGCCGGTGCTCGCCACGCTCTTCTTGATCGTCGCGTTCGCGACGCTCGCGATGCCGGGCTCGGCAAACTTCGTGGGCGAGTTCCTGATCCTGCTGGGTGTCTTCAAAGCGAAGCTCGCGATCGCCGTGATCGCCTTCAGCGGCGTCGTGATGGCGAGCGTGTACGCGCTGCGCCTCTTCATCCGGGCGATGCACAACCGCGTCCGCGACGGCGTGGACTCCCGTGAGATCGCGCTGCTCGACTCCGCCGTGCTCGTGCCGCTCGTCGCGGTGATCCTCTTCTTCGCCGTCTACCCACAGCTGGCGTTGCAACGCAGCGAAGGGTCGGTCAAGGCCTCCGTGGCCTCCGCACAGGCCGCACAGCGCTCCAGCTCATCCGCGATCGCGAGCACCACGCCATGACCTTGCTCGCCACCGCCCACCTCAAAGGGCCGCCCGTCAACTTCGCCGGGCTCTCGCCGCTGATCGCCCTGCTGGGCGGCGCCATCGTGGTGCTGCTCGTCGGCCTGCTGCGCTCGCGGCGCGTGCGCGAGCAAGTGGTGCCCACGCTCGCCCTCGTCGCGCTCGGCGCGGCCGCCGGCCTCACGATCTGGCAGTGGAACGAACACAAGTCGATCCTCTCCGGCGCGCTGCGGATCGACGACCTCGCGCTGATGCTGACGCTGATCCTGATCACCGGCGGCGCCGCGACGGTGCTGCTGGCTTGGCGCTCGCTCGCCGCCAAAGAAGCCGGCCACGGTGAGTTCCACGCGCTGCTGCTCACCTCGATCGCAGGGATGTCGCTGCTGGCGGCGGCCCAGAACACGGTCGCGCTGTTCATTGGACTGGAGCTGCTGTCGATCCCGCTGTACGTGCTGTGCGCCACGGAAATGAAGCGCGAGCACTCGCTGGAGTCGGGGCTGAAGTACCTGATCATCGGCTCCGTCGGGTCGGCGACGCTGCTGTACGGGATCGCGCTGATCTACGGCGCCACCGGCGCCACCGACTTCGGCGCAATCGCCGCCGCGATCTCCGCCAACTCGCTCGCCACCAACGTGCTGCTGCTGACCGGCATCGCGCTGTCGGTCGCCGGCCTCGCGTTCAAGGCCTCCGTGGCCCCCTTCCACCAGTGGACGCCCGACGTCTACGAGGGCGCGCCCACCCCCATCACCGCCTTCATGGCGGTCGCCACGAAGGTCGCCGCGCTCGGCGTCTTCCTGCGCTTCTTCGACGTCGCGCTGATCGAAGCCCAGAGCAGCTGGGGCCCGGCGGTCGCGGTGCTGGCGGCGATCACGATCATCGTCGGCAACGTCGGCGCGCTCGGGCAGTCCTCGCTGAAGCGGATGCTCGCCTACTCCTCGGTCGCGCAGGCCGGCTACATGCTCGCCGGCGTCGTCGTCGCCTCACAGCTCGGCGTGCGCGCCACCGTCTTCTACCTCGCCGTGTACCTGTTCATGAACATGGCCGCGTTCGCGGTGATCATCGCGCGCGAGCGCACCACCGACCTCGGCGACAGCACCCGCGCGATGGCGGGGTTGGGACGCGAGCAGCCCTGGCTGGCGTGGCCGATGACGCTCGCGATGCTCGGTCTCGCCGGGATCCCCGCCACCGCGGGCTTCATGGGAAAGTTCTACCTGATCGACGCCGCCGTCTCCGGCGGCTACACCTGGCTGGGGATCGTGATCGTGGTCGGCTCGATGATTTCGCTCGGCTACTACCTGCCTGTGATCGCGGCGATGTGGATGCGGGAGGCACCGGGCGAGGAGCGTGCGGCCGCCGAACCGCCGCGGTCCGCCGGTGACGTCACCGCCGCGGGCTCGCCGCCGCTGCCCGCGATCGCTGGTGGCTCCGCGGAGCTCGACCCGCCAGCCGCGCCAGCCGGGCCCGCGTTCTCCCGCCGACTCGCGGCCCAGCCCGAGGTCGTGTTCGTCGCGCTCCTCGCCGGCGGCGCCATTCTCTTCTTCGGGATCCTCCCGCAGCCGCTGTTCGACCTCGTGCGCCACGTGGGCAGCGGGCTCGGGCTGCTCTGAGCTCATTCCACGTGACGAAAGAGCAGGTGCTGCACTTGCCGTGAGGTGCTACACTGGTTCGGATGCCCACCTCTCGGCCCCGTCACACCGTCACCGAGACCCAGGAGGTCGCCCAGGCGCTGGACAGAGCCGCGCACCACTGGCCCGAGGATGCCTCCAAGCGAGGACAGCTGCTGTTGCACCTCGTGCGAATGGGGAGCCGCGCACTCGAGCATACGGCCGACGATGACAGGGTGCGACGCCAGGCGGCCGTCGAGCGCACGGCCGGAGCGTTGACAGGTGCCTATCCTTCCGACTACCTGAAGCGCCTGCGCGACGACTGGCCGCCGTGATCGTAATCGACGCCAGCGTGCTGATCGCTCATTTCGACGCCCGCGACGCCCAGCACAAGCGAGCGGCCCAAGCTTTGAACACCGTCGGCGCAGAAGTGCTGGGAGCGAACTCGATCACGCTTGCCGAGGTCCTTGTAGGCCCGGCCCGCGCCGGTCGCCTCGATGATGCCCGCGTCGCCCTGCGCGACCTTGGGGTGGACGATCTCGATCTGCCCGCAAACGCAGCCACCGAACTCGCCACGTTGCGGGCACAGACCAACCTGCGTCTACCCGACTGCTGCGTCCTGTTGTCTGCACAGCTGGAGCACGCATCGCTGCTGACCTTCGACGAGCGACTGGGCAAGCGCGCGAAGCGCATCGGCGTGAACGTGGTGGAGAGCTGAGCGCCCTCACGAGTAGTACGCCAGCCACGCAAACAGGCTGGTGGTACCCGCCATCGTGCGGAACATCCCAGGCAGCGTCTGCGAATCCCTGATCGGTCCGCCCCACCAGCTGCCGAGCCACAGGCCATCCCCGATCGTGGCGTGCTGGGCAGCCGCGCCGGCGTTGACCCGCGCGACTTCCAGCCAGTGGTTGTCGCCCACGGCCTTGCCGTAGGCCATCATCCACTCCATGAAGATCGAGTCGTACAGCGGCGCGAAGTTGTACTTGACGCCGTAGATCTCGGTCATCGAGCGCGCCTGTTCTTCGGAGTGGGTGCAGTAGCCGTTGTTGCCGGTCGCCTGGCAGAGCAGGTACTGGGCGTAGATCAACGGCCCCTCCACGTAGTCGATCACGGTGCTGCCCGGGCCGCCGCTCAGATAGAGGCCGTGGAAGCCGATGTCGTGGCTGTTGCCCCAGTCGATGAACATCCTCACCTCGTCGAGCTGGTGGGCTTGGTGGTCGATCCCGTAAAGCAGCATCCCGAGCAGGCTGTTGGAGGCCAGCGCCTCGCCCGCGTGGTAGGGGTGCTCGATGTTCCACCACATGCCGCCTCCCCCCGCCGCGTCCCAGCCCTGGGTAGCGGCGAAGTTGAAGGCGCGCTGCGCGTCGCGCAGGTAGCGGGACTCGCCGGTCGCTTTGTAGGCCTGCACGAACGCGACGCCCAGCCAGCCGTTGTCGTCGAACCACGCCTCCGCGCCGCGGTAGTGGTCGCCCGGGTAGGGGGCGTATCCATTCAGGTAGGGGTTCCAGTAGCGCTCCGAGGCGTGCCCGAAGCGGTCCACCTGCGCGCGGTGCGCGGCCGAGGGCGCTGCCAGCTCCAGCGCGTCCACAGATTCGAACATCCGCACATCGCCCCAAATCGTCAGCAGCGGGTATTCGCCCGTGCAGTGCAGGTACTCGCAGTACCAGTCCCCCGAGCGCCAAGCCTCACTCTGGCGCTCCCCCTGTTCAGCCAGCGCCATGTAGTCCAGCGGCTGCACCGGTTGCGAGGCGGCGAGGGACGGCGCGATGGCGGCGCCGGCGGCAAGCGTCAGCGTCATGGCGAAGGCGATGAGCGCGCGGACGATCACACCACCCTATCGACAGGCCGCCCCGCGGCAATTAGGTCGAGCCGCCGGGGCGGCCATCTTGTCGAGCGATCACGGCTGTGCTGCTCGAGCCGCCGCTTCGGCCAGCTCCAGCTGGCGCTCCACGAGGTCCAGGCCCGCGTCCCAGAAGCCGGGGTCGGTGAGGTCCACCTCGACGATCCGCCCCAGCTCCTCGGGGCTGCGCGAGCCGCCCGCGGCGAGCAGCTCCAGGTACTGCGGGACGAGCTCCGCCCCGCGCTCCTCGTAGCGCTCGTACACCGACAGCGCCAGCAGCTGGCCATAGGCGTACGCATACACGTAGCCGGGAGTGTTGATGAAATGGGGGATGTACGACCACCAGCTACGGTACCCGTCGGTGATCTCCACCGAGTCGCCCAGCAGCTCCGCCTGGCTCTGCGCCCACAACTCCCCGATGCGTTCGACCGAAAGCTCGCCCTGCTCGCGCCGGCCTGTGTGGGCGAGCTCCTCAAAGCGGTTCATCGCGACCTGGCGGAACACGGTGGCGATGATGTCCTCCAGGTGCTCCGCCAACAGCGCCAGGCGCGAGGCCGGCGTGGTGTCCTGCGCCAGCAGGCGCCCGAACACGACAGTCTCGCCGAACACCGAGGCGGTCTCCGCCAGCGTCAGTGGCGTGCCCTGGTGAAAGACGCCCTGGCGCGCCGCCAGCGCGAAGTGCACCCCGTGGCCGAGCTCGTGCGCGAGCGTCAGCACGTCGCGCCGGCGCGCGGTGTAGTTGAGCAGCACATACGGGTGCGCGGAGGGCACCGCCGAGGCGCAGAAGGCACCGCCGCGCTTGGCTGGGCGCACGGGCGCGTCGATCCAGCGCTCGGCGAAGAAGCGCCCGGCAAGCTCCCCGAGCTCGGGGGAGAAGGATGAGTAGCAGTCCAGCACCAGTTCGCGCGCCTGCGCGTAGGTGAAGCTCACCTCGTCCTGCGTCACCGCCGCCATGCGGTCGTAGTCCGCGAGGCGCTCGATCCCCAGCAACCCCGCCTTCAGCCGATACCAGCGGCGCGCCAGCTCGTAGCGACCGCGCACCGCCTCGATCAGCGCCGCCACCGACTCGTCGCTGGCCTCGTTGGCGAGGTTGCGCGCCGCCAGCCAGTTGGGGTAATGGCGCAAGCGGTCGTCCACCGACTTGTCCGCCAGCAGCGTGTTGAGGACGAACCCGCGCGTGCGCAGCCCCGGCGCGAGCGCAGCGGTCACCGCCTCGGCGGCCGTGCGCCGCATGTCGCGGTCGGGCAGCGCCAGGCGGCTGAGCGCCACGTCGAGAGCTACGCGTTCGGTCGCCCCCGCGCCATCCGCTCCGCTCGGAAGCTCCACCTCGATCGCCGAGGTCAGCTCCTCGAACAGCCGCGCCCACGCGCTCGCGCCGGTCAGCGACTTCTCGGCGAGGATCTTCTCTTCCGGTTCGCTCAGCAGGTGCTCGCGGTAGCGGCGCACGTTGCGCAGGTGGTGGCGGCAGAAGTCGAGTCCCGGGTCCGCCAGCAGCTCCTCGGCGCGCTCCTCCGAGAGGGCAGCCCACTCCAGCTCGAAGAACAGCAGCGTCGTCTCGATCGCCGTCTCGCGCTCCTGCACCATCTGCAGCAGCGCCCCGTTGGCTGGGTTGGCGGTGTCGGTGGAGAAACGCAGCCCCGCGTAGGTCCCGGCACGCCCGACCAGCTCGTAGATCTCCGCAAGCTCCCGCATCGCCTGCGCAAGGCCCGCGCCGTCCAGCTCGCCGAGCTTTCCCGCATAGCGCTCCGCGAATGTCTGCGCGCGGGTCAGCGCGTCCTGCATCCTGCGCTCGACGCCCGCCTCGCCCTCGCCGTCCAGCAGCGGCTCGAGGTCCCAGGCGGCCTGCTCGAGCTCGGGGTCGGTGGGCTTTGCGGAGGTGGCGGACATGGCGGGTCAGGATAGCTGCAGACCCAGGCACCCCGGCGGCCGACCGCTACGCGCCTGCGAGGTTGACGCCTGACTCAACGGGGGCACGTGAGCCCCGTGGATGTTTGTCCGGGTGAAGCCCTAGCATCGCTCGCCCGATGCATGAGACGACCCCCAGCGTGTTCCTGATTGCCCGCCCGTCGATCGACTTCGAGGGGATGCGCGCATACCTGCAGGATGTGGGCGGGGAGTCGTGGCTCGAGCGGCGTCTCGGCGAAGCCGGCGATGCGCACGGCTCGGAGCCCCGGGAGGTCAACGCGGGCGAACTGCTGTTGGAGTTCGGGGGCCGCGCCTGCTACCGCAGCTGGGAGCCGGGCCTGAACCCCAACGTCTCCAAGATCCGCACCGACCGGCAGGAGTACTTCGCCAACATCCTGCGCTCCGGCCACGGGAGCGTGCTCGAGCACGCCAGCTACTCGTTCGCGCTGCGCAACGTCTCGCGGGTTTTCACCCACGAGCTTGTCCGCCACCGCGCCGGCTCGGCCTTCAGCCAGGAGAGCCTGCGTTACGTGCGCCTCACCGACATCGGCTTCCGCGTACCGCCGGCGCTTGAGCCGGTGCGCGAGCAGGTGATCTCGATCGTGGAGCAGCTGGAGGAGTTTCAGGTGAGCGCCGCCGCCGAGCTCGGGATCGATCAGCAGGGGGTGCCGTTCCACGTCAAGAAGGAGGTCACCTCGGCGCTGCGCCGCCTGGCGCCGATCGGTCTCTCCACCGACATCGTGTGGAGCGCCAACGCCCGCACCCTGCGCCACGTGATCGAGATGCGCACGGCCGAGGGCGCCGAGGAGGAGCTGCGCCTCGTGTTCGACAAAATCGCCCGCATCATGCTTGCCGAGGCCCCCAATATCTTCCAGGACTTCGTGCGCCGCGACGACGGGGCGTGGGTGCCGGAAAACCGCAAGGTTTGATGATCGCCAAGCTGGCACAGCAGTTCGACGCGAACAGCGCCGAGTAGCCAGCGGCCCGGGTTTCGCGCCTCCAAGCGGCCCGAGTATACCGTGGTATACTATTGCCGTGGCAAAGGTGATGGTTTCTATGCCAGACGATCTCCTTAGCGAGGTGGATGCCGAGGCCGATCGGCTCGGCACCACACGAAGCGCTGTTCTGCGGGGATTCGCTGACGCCGCGCTGCGCAGGCGCCGCACTGATCGTGCGGCGGCGATGCGCACGCTCCTGACGCACACCACGCACCATGGAGGGGCGGCTGCCGAGCGCGTCAAGGCCACACGGCCCTCGGTGTGAGCACCCTCCTGTTGGACGCCAGTGTGATTCTCGCGGCGTTTGACTCCGACGACGATTTTCACGAACCAGCGCGCGCGATCCTGGTCCATCCCGAGCTCACGCTCGCCACGCTGGATCTTGCCCGCTACGAGGTCACCAACGTGGCGATCCGCGCATGGCGAGCACCCAATCGTGTCGGACCATTGCTGGATGCTATCGAGCGAATCGCGGGTGACGGGGGAGTTGTGCTTTCAACGACGGCGCTGCTGACACGCGCGGCACAGTTTGCCGAGGAGCACACCATCTCGGCTTACGACGCAGCCTACGTGGCAGCTGCCAACAACACTGGCGGCACCCTGGTCAGCTGTGATGTCCGAGACCTCGTCAGCAAGGAGCTCGCGAGCAGCCCCGCCCAAGTGCACGACACAATCGCCCCGGTTCCACCGCCGCAAAATAGGTAGGTATCGAGCTTGCCGCTACGCGTCCATCGTACGCGTGCGCCAAGCCCCAAGCCCGAGGAACACCACCAGCCAGCCAACGAGCACGATGAAGGCCAGGCCGCCCGACATCGTGACCGTCGCGCCATGGCCGCCTTCGGGGAGCTGGATCGGGCTGAAATGCGACACCGCCTGGCTCAGGAGGCCCCTGCGAGCGCTGCCCAACGAGTTGATGTTGGCGAGTATCGGACTGGCCACGATCTGCCACGCGATCAGGGCGATGATCGCTCCCGGCTTGGATGTGGTCAGCGCAGCGAAGCCCACCGACACTGCACACAGCATCCCGGTGCTCAGCAGCATGAAGCCGAGGCCGTCGAGGATCAGCGACCCTTCGGGCGTGGGCAGATTACCTGCGAACACGAAGGTGCCGAGCAGCAGCAGTGCGTAGGCGACGCCCATGATGGAGAAGCACATCGCCAGCGCCGCGGGGACGCGTGAGGCGAACAGCGCCACACGCGAGCGGCCGGTTACCACGAGGTCCCGGAAGACACCGGCCGAGGCATCCCCCGTGCCCGCCTCCACGCCGATCAGCAGGGCCGCGAGCGGTCCGAACAGGAGCGCGATCACCCGCAGGCCGTCGTGGAAGTTGGACACGCCGCCGGCCGGTCCGTACTTCTGCGGGTTGGAGGCGTGCTGAATGGCCGTCACCACGAAGAAGATCAACACCGGGCCGACCGCCAGCACGAGTGCCCAGATCAGCGTGCCGCGCTTCTTGCGCAGCTTCAGGAAGTCGGCGCCGCACATCTGCGCCGCGAGCGCGACCGGGGAGCCGCCCTCGCGCGAGCGTGCCGCCGGTGCGGGCGCCGTCGGCGCGACGGCACTCATGCCCTCACCTCCTCGTGCGCCTGCGTGGGACGGTCCGGCGCGGTGCCGTCGAGTCGCGAGGTGACCTCCAGGAAGCGCTGCTCGAGGCTGTGGCGCACGGGCTCCAGACGCATCACTGCCACGCCGGCGCGCACGAGGCTCGCATTCACCTGCGCCGCACTTTGGGGATCCCCGCTCAGCACGACGCGCAGACCCTCGTCGGAGCGGCGAGCCTCGCGCACGAGCTCGCTGCCTTCGAGTGTGCCCAGCGCCAGCTCGACGTCGTCGACTCCGACGATCAGCTCGTTGCGGGCGCCATCGCCGCCGCTGGCGAGCTCGGAGATCGGGCCCTGCGCGATCACCTTGCCGCGGTCGACGATCGCCGCGTGATCGCAGATCTTTTCGACCTCGTCGAGCAGGTGCGAGGAGAGGAAGATGGTGCGGTTCTCCTGCTCGACCATCGCGCGGATCATCTCGCGGAACTCCTGGATGCCGCCCGGGTCGAGGCCGTTGGTCGGCTCGTCGAGGATCAGCAGCAGCGGGTCGGCGAGCAGGCAGCGCGCCACCCCGAGGCGCTGGCGCATCCCGAGCGAGTACTTCTTCACCTTCTCGTCGGCGCGCTCGCCAAGGCCAACGCGGGCGAGCGCGGGGGCGATCCGCGCCTGCACCTCGGGTCCGCGCACGGCGGCGACGATGCGCAGGTTCTCGCGACCGGAGAGGTTGGGGTGAAAGCGCGGCTCCTCGACGATCGCGCCCACGCGCCGCAGCGCCTGCCCGCGCTCCGACGGCACCGGGCGACCCAGCACGTGCATGCTGCCCGCGCTGGCGTGGGTGAGACCCAGCAGCATGCGGATCATCGTCGTCTTCCCAGCCCCGTTGGGACCCAGGAAGCCGAAGGCGCTCCCGCGCGGGACATACAGGTCGACACCGTCGATCGCTGCGCGCGCGCCGAAACGCTTGGTCACACCCTGAGTCTCGATCGCCGCGCCGTCCACGGCGATCAGACTATCCAAAACGTCAGTCCTCCTGCGCCTGCAGCTCCCTGACGCGTTCCTCTAGCTGTGAGGTCACGCCCGGGTCGCGCAGTGTGGTGACGTCGCCCAGCGCGCGGCCCTCGGCGATGTCGCGCAACAGGCGGCGCATGATCTTGCCCGAGCGCGTCTTGGGCAGGTCGTCGGCCCAGATGATCCGCTTGGGGCGCGCGAACTTGCCGATCCGCTCGGCGACCGTTGCGCGGATGCTCTCCACCTCGCGCTCATCGCCCTCCAGCTCGCCCTGCAAGGTCACGAACGCCACGATCGCCTGACCGGTGTCCTCGTCGTGCTGGCCGATCACCGCGGCCTCGGCGACGTCGGGGTGGGCGACGATCGCGGACTCGACCTCCGCGGTGGAGAGACGGTGCCCGGAGACGTTCACCACGTCGTCGATGCGCCCGATCACCCACAGGTAGCCGTCGGCGTCGCGGCGGGCCGCGTCCCCCACCAGGTAGGTCTCCTTGCCGAAGCGCTCGAAGTAGGTTTTGATGTAGCGTTCATCCTCCTTGTAGAGGGTGCGCAGCATCGACGGCCATGGGCGAGTCAGCACCAGCAGGCCCTGGCCGTGCTCGATCGGGTAGCCGCCGGACTCGTCATACACCTCCGCCTCAACGCCGGGGAAGGGCTGCGTGCAGGAACCCGGCTTGGTGGCGGTGATGCCGGGCAGCGGCGTGATCATGATCGCCCCGGTCTCCGTCTGCCACCAGGTGTCGACGATCGGACAGCGCCCGCCGCCGATCACTTTGTGGTACCACAGCCACGCCTTCGGGTTGATCGGCTCGCCGACCGTGCCCAGCAGCCGCAGCGTCGAGAGGTCGTGCTCGTTGGGCCACTGCGCCCCCCACTTGATGCAGGCGCGGATCGCCGTCGGCGCGCAGTAGAGAATGGTGACCCCATAGCGCTCGATCAACTCCCACCAGATGCCCCTGTTGGGATAGTCTGGGGCCCCCTCCCACATCACCGAGGTGGCACCGTTGCACAGCGGCCCGTAGACGATGTATGAGTGGCCGGTGACCCAGCCGACGTCGGCGGCGCACCAGTACACGTCGGACTCCGGCTTGAGGTCGAACACGTAGCGGTGGGTGGCCGACACGCCGGTCAGGTAGCCCCCCGTGGTGTGCAGAATGCCCTTCGGCTTGGCGGTGGACCCGGAGGTGTAGAGGATGTACAGCGGGTGCTCGGCGTCAAGCGCCTCCGCCGGGCACTCCGGCGCGGCGCGGGCGAGGATCTCGTCGTAGAAGACGTCGCGGCCCTCGCGCATCTGACAGGGTGTCCCCTTGCTCCTCACGACCACGATCTTCTCGAGCGTCGGCAGGTCGCCCATCACCTCGTCCACCCGATCCTTCACCGGCGCCGTCTTGCCCTTGCGCGCGGCGCCGTCGACGGTGATCAGAACGCGCGCCTCGGAGAACTCCATCCGCTCGCGCACCGCCTCCGCGGAGAAGCCGCCGAACACGACGTTGTGGGGAGCGCCGATGCGCGCGCAGGCGAGCATCGCGACCACCACCTCGGGGATCATCGGCAGATAGATCCCCACGACGTCGCCGCGGCGCACGCCGAGATCCTTCAGCGCACTCGCAAAGCGCTGCACCTCCGCCAGCAGTTGCGCGTAGGTGAGGTCGCGCTCCTGCCCCTCCTCGCCGCGCCAATGGAAGGCGACGCGCTCGCCCCGCCCCGCCAGGACGTGGCGGTCGAGGCAGTTGTAGGAGGCGTTCAGCCGGCCGCCGACAAACCACTTATAGAAGGGCGGATTGGAGTCGTCGAGCACCGCCTCCCATGGCTCGAACCAGTGCAGCTGCTTCGCCTGCCCGGCCCACCACGCCTGCGGGTCGCGTGCCGCCTCCTCGTACACAGCGGGGTCGGACAGCAGCGCCTGCTCGCGGAACTCGGCGGAGGGCTCGAACGTCTCCACCTCCAGCAGCTCAGCGAGCTCGCGGTCGAGCGCCTCGCCCGAAACCGACTTTGGTTCAGTCGCCATCTCCCACCCTTCTCTTTCTTTCTTCAGTCGCGTTTGCTCAAGGCACCATCATCGCCGGGAAATACGTCGGCAGCGTCGCCCATCGGCTCCATCGCCATCAGAGTACGCCTCGCGCGCGCCACTTATGCCTCACTCGCGTTTGCCCAAAGGCACCACCGGCAACATGATCCGGCCGAACGTCGAGTTGACCACAGCCGCGAACGAGGCATACCAAGCAGCCGCCGCGGTCGCCAGGCCGAGGTAGCCACCCCAGTGGGTGACCGTCGCGTGCGGGCCCACCGCGCCGATCGCCAGCAGGATGAAGGTGACCGTCAGCAGCACGAACACCGTCAGCACCGCCAGGTTTACGCGCAGCGCCGCCACCGTCATGTACGCGGTGAAGATCGCCCACGCCCACAGGTACACGCCGACCGCGTGCCCTGCGTTGCCACCGATCGACTTGGCGTAGAAGACGTTCAACGCCCAGAACGAGAGCCAGAAGGCCCCGTATGAGCAGAACGCCACGGCGCCGAAGGTGTTGCCGGTGCGGAACTCCCACATGCCGGCGAGCAGCTGCACGACCCCGCCGTAGGCGAGCGCCAGGCCGAGAACGACCGGGACGCCCTTTTCATCGACGAGATTCGAGTTGAACATCGAGAGCACGAAAGTCGTCATCGCAAACCCCGCCAAACCGAGCGGCCCCGGGTCGGCCGGTTTCCACAGGCCCGCCTGCGCGGCCTCCCCGGGGGGCGGCTCGCGACGCGGGACCGACTGAATCGAGTCGGGACGATGAATAGATGCTGCCTCCATGGGATCCTCCCTCCAGCCAGCCCTCAAGGAGCGGCTCAGGACGCTTTTATGGATCGTTGGCAAACGGGGAAGGGGGAATGTGACGATTCCCACGTTCTCAAGGGAAGTTATTCCCGCCCGGGGGCAAACTCAATCATTCAGCTACCCCAACCAGAGCCCTGCGCCAAGTCCCGACCGGTCGAGCGCGGGGTGGTGATCGTCTTTAAACCGGACCCCAACCCTTTATAACCGGACCCCAACCCTTTACAAAATGAAGTGATGAGACCTGAAGATGTCGTTCGATCGACACCCAAACCCTTTACAAAATGAAGTAGCAGGGGTCGGCAAAAATGCCTTTGACCAGCCCCCAAACCCTTTACAAAATGAAGGGTTGGGGTCCGAAATGCATACAACTACCCGCGCGCGCCTCGCTTGCGGCGCCGCCTCGAACTCCCACCGCGAGCCGGCTGCATAGGCTCTGGCGCCACGTCCCCCGTCCCGTTGGCGCCCGCCTCGTTACTCGGCTGCGTTCGCCCAGCGCGTCCCCCCCTCGCTGGGCCTCCCGCTCGGCACGGAGCTGGCCCTGCGAGGGCCATGGCCGCGCTTCGCCGGCGGCCCACGCCGGGGGATCGCCGCCCGGCCAGCGCCCCATCAGCAGGATGCCTGTGCTCACCATCCAGAAGGCCGGGATCAGCTGCTGGACCTCCCCCAGGGCCAGGCCGAAGGGGGTGAAGGCGAGCAGCGCCGCGAAGATCCCGAGGTACATCATCCAGCGGGCCATCAGACCGGTACGTGTGGCGCCCAGTGTCACGATGACCATCCCCGCCGCCAGCGCCAGCCCCCCCAGCAGCCCTAGATACTCGCTGATTTCCAGCACCGTGCTCTGGGTCAGCGCGTGGTTGACAGCTTCAGCGGTGAAGTCGTGGCCGGTGACGAAATTGTGCGCGTTCAGCACCTGCGCAACCGGGTGGGAGATCGACACGAACACCATCACCGCCCCGCCGCTAAGCACCAGCGACCGCGCGATCGAGCTCGTCTGCGGTCGCCGAAAGCTGACCGCGCCGAGCAAGAAGAGCAGGACCACGAGGAGGAAGAAGATCGCCACCGCCTGCAGCAGGTTGCCGGCGATCAAACCGAAGGCGTGGTGGTCGATGAACCGCACCTCGGCCGCGCCCGGGCTCACCGCGGGATTCGCTTCGCCGCGCAGCGCCGGAGCCAGGCCCTGGATCGTGCCGACCGTCGGCAGCTGGCGCAGAGTCGTGGTGACGATCACGCCGCCCAGCAGGAACAGCACTCCCCCTGCGATCGAGGGCACCCCGAGGCGGTTGCGGCGCTGACTCTCGTGAGCCACTTGCGCGCGGATCGCCTTCTTGTCAGGCTGGAGGGCCGTTCCAGCCGGCTCTTCACCGTTGCGGTTACGGGGCATGGGCTGGGCAGTCTATGGAGTATTGAAGGAGATTGGCCGGGCTCGCCGGCGCACCGGCCAACCACGCCACCCCCGACCAAGAATGAGGCCGGCTCGCCGACCGCGACCAAACCGCCACCCTCTGACCGCTAGGATGGCTTTATGGAGAGTGGTGGTCTGGGAGACCTGTTCGGAGATCCCGAGGAGCTGCAGCGGCGCTTGGCGGACTTTGCGATGCAGATGCAGGGCCAGCAGCGTCTCGTGTGGGCGGACAACGCGATCAAGCTCGCCGTCGACATGACCGTGGCGGCCGTCAACCGCATCAACGTGCAGGGCAGCCCGGAGGCGCAGGCGGAGCAGATCCGCGCGGTGATGGCGACCGTGTTCCCTGAGGCGGTCACCCTCGTGCGTGAGGCGCGCGAGGGGCTTCAGTGAAGTAGCCGGCCGGCGTCAGCGGGCGTCGGACGTAGCCGACGGTGCCCGGGGGAGCTCGACGTGCTACTGCCGAGTCGCGAGGAAGCGCACCACGTCCTCGGCGTCGGCGGCCAGTGCGTCGGTGTCCCCGCGGCTCAAGCCCCGGAAGGGCGCCAGCACAACCCTCCCCGCAGGCATGCTCCACGTAGCGGCAGCACGGCCGCGGACGAGCGCGAACGGACGAAAGAGGCCGTTGACGGTGACCACCGGGTGGTGCGAGCCAAGGATCTCCTCGCGTGAGCGCCAGCCGAGCAGGACCGGGTCGAAGGCGCCGAGCAGGCGCGGCGGCGGCAGCACCGCCGGCGCTCTGCGCCCAGCGAGGCCGAGGAGCCCGTTCCGGTGCTGTGTCAGATGGGAGGCGATTGTGCTCAACCCTGCGCGAACGTCGCGCAGCGCCAGCCCCGACCACTTCGCGAGATCGTGCTCGTCGGCGGGAGCGTGGCCCACAAGATAGCGGCGGGCGAGCTCCGCGAGGGCGAGCTCACGATCGACCGGCTCCGTCTCTCCCAGCCAGTCGCGCACGAGCACGAAGGCGTGGTGGCCGGCCACCACAGGCCCGCGCACAATGAGACCGCGCAGCGAGGCAAGCGCCAGCAGGTGGACGAGCGCCTGGCCCTCCGTGCGCACGCCCGCGGCTGCGATCTGCTCGCGCAGCTGCTCGCGTGTGAGCGGTCCCTCCTCGGCCAGCGACCGCTCGATCACTTTCGAGGCGCGCTCGGCGTCCCCGGGCGAGACGCCCTCCTGTGCCAGCCGTCGTGCATTGGCTGTGAGCATGCGCGGTGCGGTGAGCGCGTGCAGCCACGGGTAGTCCTCGCTGCGCACGAGGTGCAGCGTGCCGCGATTCAGCCACGTGATCACGAGCGTGCGCTGCTCACTCATGGCACGATCGACGTCGGCGGCCGACAGGCCCGCGGTGCGCGAGCGGATCGCGAGGCGCACGCCACGGGGATCCTGCCCCTGCACCGCCAGCAGCCGCTCGGCGACGGCAACCGGATCGCGGGCCGGCTCTCCCGCGAGCAGTTGCGCCGTGAAGCGCTCGGCAAGCATCGCTGCCAGTATGGCGGCGGGGGCGGCTCTGCTTCAGCCTGCGGCTAGGGCGTGATGATGACCCGGCCGAACGCCTTGCGGCTCTCAGCGTATTCGTGCGCCGCGGCGACATCCGCGAGCGGGAACGAGCGATCGATCTCCACCCGCAGCTCGCCGCTTGCGACGCGCTCCAGCATGTCGCCGATCATGGGATGGACGCGGGCGTACTCGGACAGGAGCGCGCCACCGAGGAAGACGCCATGCAGCGAGTTGTTGCGCATCCACAGCGACCGCGCCTCGATCGCCGAGCCGGCGCGGGCGGCCACCCCGACACTGACGAGTGTGCCCCGGTAGGCGAGCACACCGATGCTGTCGATGAGGTTCTGGCCGCCGATCGAGTCGAGAACAACCTCCACACCTCGCGAGTCGGTCAGCTGGTTGGTGCGCTCGAGGAAGCTGTCGGTCACGTAGTTGATCCCGTGGTCGAGCCCGAGCGCCTTCAGCTGCTCGAGCTTCTGGTCGTTGGAGGCGGTCGCGATTACGGTCGCGCCGACGCCCTTGGCCAGCTGAATGGCGGCCATCCCAACGCCGCCGGCTCCAGCATGGATCAGAACGGTCTGGCCCTTTGCGAGATTGCCGGCGGTGAACAGGCACTCGTACGCGGTTCCGAACGCGACCGGCACACACGCCGCGCGCGCCGCGTCCAGCCCAGCAGGGATCGGCCAGGTCATCGCCGCGGGGACCGCTCGCCTGGCGGCGTGCGACCCGGCGGCGTTCAAGGCGACCACCCGGTCGCCAACCGCGCGTCCCTCGACCCCGGCGGCGACCTCGCTGATGGTGCCGGCGCTCAGATAACCGACGATATGTGGGGTCGCGGGCAGCTCCCCCGCTGCGCGCGCGAGCAGATCACCGCCCTCGATGCTGATCGCCTCAGCGTCAACGACCACGCAGCCGTCCGGGCAGTCCGGGTCGGATACATCCTCGTAGCGAAACACCTCCGGCCCGCCGTTCTCGTAGATCACCGCCGCCTTCATCACCGCCATCCTCTCACTTTCGACATCGCGCCGCCTGACCCCGTTCCTTCCGGCGCCGTCCTTTGGCGCCGGAAGGGGGCCGCGACCAGCTCGCCTTGGTGAAGGCCAGCTATTTCACCGGGGTTGAGCTGGCGGTGTGCAGAAGTTGGAGTGTGTTTTCACCGTCGTCCACGTAGTAGATGCTGTTTGCGGCCGGGCTGATCGCCAGGCCGAACAATGAGCCGGCGCCGGTCTTCGTGTCGGCCGTCTGCACCGTGGTCTGCTTGCCGGCGGGCGTCGTCTCGACCATGTTGCCGTCACCGCCGTTGGTGGTGATGATGTCACCATTCGGCGCGAGCACCATGCCGAGCGGTTCCTTGAGGTGACCGCCTTCGGTCACCACCGTGCCGCCTTTTTCGACGGGCGTAGTGCGTGTCATCGCTTCGGAGATCGAGAGGATCTTGTTGTCCTCGGTCGAGGCCACGTACAGCGTCCCGTTGCTGGCGAGTGCGAGTCCCGTCGGGCCGAGTACGAGGGCTTCCGCGGAGTTGACCCAGGGGATGCCCGTGGCGATCACCTGTTCGCCGAGCACCGTCGGTGTCTGGTGGCTGCCGGATTCCAGTTCGATCCGCAGCACCGTCGAGTTGTCGATCGTGTGGACACCCTTCGCGGCGCCGCCGTTGAGCGCGTTGCTGATGAACAGCATCGTCTTGGAGCCTTCGCTCTTGGCGGTTGAGTCCCAGGGACCTTGGATGTTCTTGCTGGCGATCGTCTTGATTGCCTTGCCTTCGCTGTTGAGCACGATCAGGCAGCCGTACTTGGCGGTCGCCGTCTTGCCGTTGGTTGTTGGCAGGCTGCCCACGACGACGTAGCCGCCGGGCAGGATGTTCAACGCGGTCGTCAGCCCGACGCCGCCGGAGCATGGGCCGGGGAGCGTCTTGGCGTTGATCGTCGCAAACGGTGAGACCTTGCCGGCGGTCGATACCTGCACGATCGTCGTGCCGGTGCCCTGGCCGGTTTCCTTGGCGCTTTCCTTGGCGTTGAAGTTGCTGACCAGCATCTGGCCTGCCTGGAGCTTGCCCACGCTGGTGGGAACGAACACGATGCCATAAGGGTTCACGTCCCCGTTGGCCGGGACCGTCGTGGCGACTTTGCTGACCGTCGTAAGCGGCGCAAGGAACGCAGCAGTGCTCGTCGCGGCAGCCGGTGACGCTGTGCTCGTGGTTTCGGCAGGAGTCGAAGCGGACGTGGAGCTGCTGCTTGTGCTTGAGCTTCCACAGCCAGCGAGCACGAGGGCTACGCCAGCGAGAGCAAGGATCGACGTTCTGGGCACTTGGTATGTCTCCTGTCCTTGGGATGTCCGGGGATTCAGGCGACATACGACGGTTGCCGCAGTTGCCGCGTTGGTCCCCAAGACTCCGGCATTGCGGGATTCCTTCCCACGAACCCGTCTACATCGTGCCCGTGCGCGCGCTCGGCTGGTCCTGCGCGACGCGGCGACTCGTACGCAGCACGGCCCCGCAGCACCGCCCAGCGCTTCCTTACTCTCTGCGGATGGTGCAGGTCAACACCAGCGAGCAGGACACCGTGCAACGTCGCACGACCCTCGCGTCGATTGCGGCAGCCAGCGTGCTTGTGATCCTCAAGCTCGGAGCCGGCTTGATAACCGGCAGCTTGGCGTTGATCTCGGCCGGGATCGAGTCAAGCGGCGATGTCGTCGCCGCGACGATCACGTTCTTCGCCGTGCGGCTCGGCAGACAGCCCGCGGACCCGGAGCACCCCTACGGGCATGGTCGCGCCGAGAACCTTGGGGCGCTCGGCGAGGCCGGCATCCTGCTCGCGGGTGGGCTAATCGTGGCCGTTGAGGGAGTCAAGCGCCTCCTCAACCCAGGCGAGGCGCCCGACACGCACTGGTACGTCTTCCTCGTCGTCGTGATCGCGATGACCGTGGACCTCGCTCGCACGGTCATTTCTCTGCGTACGGCGCGACGCTATGGCAGCCCTGCGCTGCGCTCCAACGGGTTTCACTTCGCCGGGGACATGGCGGGCTCGGTCGCGGTGCTCGTCGGGTTGCTGCTCGTGCGCGGCGGGTTCGCCCAAGGCGACGCGATCGCCGCGCTCCTCATCGCCGCGATCGTCCTCACGGCCGCGATACGCCTGATCGCGGAGAACTCGAACGTCCTGATGGATCGCACCCCGGCCGAGGCCAGAGAGGCAGCCGAGACCGCCCTCGCGCGCCTTGAACCCGATATCGAACTGGTGCGGCTGCGTCTGCGTGAGTCAGCCGGACGTTACTTCGCCGATGCCATCGTTGCCGTCGCACCCGGGCAGGCGGTAGTCGAGGGACACCAAGCCGCGAACCGCGTCGAGGCCGCGATCGAGACCGCGCTACCAGGTAGCGATGTCGTCGTCCACGTCGAGCCTCGCCGCAGCGGCCTCGAGCTCCGCGACCGCATCCTCGCAATCGCGCTCGCCGAGCCACAGGTCAAGGAAGTGCACGACATCACGATCTACCAGCAGAACGGCACGGCCAGCGTCTCACTGCACCTGAAGTTCCCCGCCGACCTCGACCTGTTCGACGCGCTCGCCATCGCCGCACGCATCGAGCAGACGATCCGTGCACGGCCCGACGTCGACGACGTACAGACACACCTTGAGCCACTGGAGCGTCCGCTGATCGCCCACCCGGCCAACACGAACGGCGACCACGACGGGGCGCTTACGATCGAGCGCATCGTCCTAGCCCGAACGGGCACCCGGCCGCGCCGGACAACGCTGCTGGCAACCGAGGCGGGGCGCGTCATCTTCCTCACGCTCAGCGTCGACGCCGCGACATCCCTCGTCGCCGCGCACCGACTCGCCAGCGAAGTCGAGGAGGAACTACGCCAACAGCTCCCCGACATCGCCGATGTCATCATCCACACGGAGACCCAGCAGCACTGATGATGCCCGACGGAACACTCGAGCGCAGCTACGGCAAGGTCTTTGACCAGGTCGCGGACGAGTACGACCGTCACCGCCCGACATACCCTGACGCGCTGTTGGATCACGCCTGCGAGGTCGCAGCTCTCGGCGCTGGCGATCGAGTGCTTGAGATCGGCTGCGGGACCGGGCAGCTGACCCGCGGCCTCCTCGCACGGGGCCTGTGCGTGTCGGCCATCGAGCCCGGTGATCGGCTGATCGCGCTCGCGCGGCAGAACCTTGGGGACATCGACGATGTGGAGTTCGTGAACGCCCGCTTCGAGGATACGCCGCTCCCCCGCGAGCGCTTCCACGCCGTGTTCTCGGCCTCGGCGATGCACTGGATCGATCCCGATCTCAGCTGGCAGAAGGCTGCCGAGGCACTCGCACCTGGCGGGACGCTCGCGCTGGTCCAGTACTTCGGGTGCAACGAGCCGCGCAGCGCCGATGACCAACAGGCGCTGCTGAGCGCGATCGCGAAGATCGCGCCAGAGTTCGCCGCGAGCTGGCCGAGCTATAGGGAGCTCGAGGCGATGCTCGCGGGCGTGCACGAGCGCCGCGGGAACATCTCAGACGTGTGGGCCTGGCTTGGCAGCTACGAGGTGGCGCGCGACTATGCAGCCCGCCTGTTCGATGACGCGCAAATCGCCGCCGTGCCGAGGCTGCTCGAGCACACGGCCGACGAGCTGGGCGCGCTGCTTGGCACGATGTCGTTCTGGTCGAGGCTCCCGCCGGAGCAGCGCGAAGCCATCGAGCAAGAGAACCAAACCCTCTACGAGCGGCTCGGTCGGCCGATTCGCTCCAGCATCGTCGCCTGTGCGGTGACGGCTCGTCGAGCCGCATAGGTCGGGCTCGTCGCGCCACCGGCTGCTCGGGGCGAGCGCCAGTGGGCGCGAACCTCGCCGCACAACTGGACATCGCTCATAAACGACCAATCGAAGGAATCGCGCCTTTGGCCCCCCAGGTGCACCTATACCGGACGGCGACATCACGACCCGCCACGGCATCCGCGTCACAACCACGGCGAGGACGATCATCGACGCGACACGCTCGATAGAGCCATTTTCGCTCGTTTGCAACGGCCATGTTGAACGGACGTACACAGATATCCCCATGCATTCATGCTACCGTGACACTATGGCTAAGAATCTGACCGTCCGCCTAGACGATGACCTCGCGTCCGACACCGAGGCACTTGCACGTGCCGAAGGCAAGAGCCTCAACGAGACCGTCAAGCACGCCCTCGCTGAGGCCGTGCAGCGTCGCCGCGAAGACCCCGAGTTCAAGGCACGCATACGCCGCATCATCGAAGAGGACCGCGAGCTGCTAGAGCGACTCGCCAAGTGAGCATCCGCTACGTCGAGCTAGTGGAGCCGTCCGGAAGTGATGCGGCTCATGCGGCGATCGCGAGGGGCTGGGGTTCGTGCTGGGTGATCTTCTTGATCACTGCGTTGAGTTTGGCGCGGGTGAATGTCCACTCAAACGGCTGGGCGATGGTCCGGTAGTGCTGTCCGAAGTCCAGCAGGTGCCGGGCGAGTTGCGCGAGGCTGCCGAAGTCGTTGGGGGTCATCGCTTTGCGTTGCACGATCGAGAAGTAGATCTCGATCTGGTTCAGCCATGACGCGTGGACTGGCAGGTGGATTAGCCTCGCGTTCGGGTACTTCTTGGTCATCCGTGTGACCGATGCCTTGCCGCAGTGGCTGGACCCGTTGTCCACGACCCAGTAGACGGTCCGCGCCGACTGGTATGGCTCGACGGTCATGACCTGATCCACGAGCTTGCCGAACGGGACGATCCCGGTCGTCTTCTCCACGCGATCGAACAGCTTGGCGTGGTGCACGTCCCACGCCGCCAGGTACGCGACGGTTCCTCCGCGCGCGTACTCGAACTCCAGCAGTCCGGGGCGGCCCGGTCCCGGTGCGACGGTCGGATGCTCCCGTCCGAGAGCTTGCAACTGACTCTTCTCGTCCGCGCTGATGACGTACTCGTCCGGGCGCAGTCGCTTGCCTGCGAACGTCCGGGCATAGAGATCGAGCGCCCTGCCGGCCTTCTCAGCGAAGTCGGGGTCGCGCGGGAAGATCCAGGAGCGGGTCTGCCACGGCTTGATCGCGTCCTCGTGCAGCCAGCGCCAGATCGTCGACGCCGACGCGTCGGTCACGCCTCGCTCGATCACCAAACGGTGCAGCTCAACACGGGAGAATCGGGAGAGCGGCACTTCGTGCGTGCGCGGCAACTCGCACGCGATCGCCTTGACCTCGGCTACCTGCTCCGGGGGGAAAACGGCACGGCCGACCCGACCGCGCATGATCCTCAAGCCCATCCAGCCGCTCAGCCCGGAACCGCTGTCTTCGCCGGGCGACGCTATCTGCAGAGCAGTCCAACCGGGCAGCGATATCGATGTCCTGGATTCCCTCAGCCGCGTACAGGACCATGCGCGCCCGCTGCACCGTCCGGAACGGCAACGTGACCGTGCTCGCACGCTGCTCGAGCTCAACCCGCTCCTGCTCAGTGAGTTCGATCACTTGGGTGCTGACCCTGGGCACAAGACATAATTCCGCGCGGGTGCCGCTATCCCTTCCAATAGTCCGCAGGACTTGCGGACACGTCCACTAGCCGACTACCTCGCCATCGCCGCTGAGATCACCGGACTCGACCCTGCCACCCTTACAAGAGTCACCAAGCTCGGACTCGCCGAGTCAGCATTGCATGCCCCATCAGCGGGCTTCGGCGAGACCGAGTTCTACCCCGACTTTATCGACAAGGCCGCCGTCCTCGTCGTGCATCTAGCAAAGAACCATCCCCTGCCCGATGGCAACAAGCGAGCAGCCTGGGTAGCACTCCGCCTGTTCATCGAGATCAACGACTGGGCATGGCAGACCACACCAACCATCGATGACGCCGAGCAGGCAGTACTCGCTATCGCGGCCGGCACCTGGAACCAAGACGACACAAGCGCTTGGCTACGACGCCACCTTGCGTCAAACCAACCGACCTCGCAGTCAGAGGATACGCTGCCCAGGCTCGACAGCGCCAATTGACGAGCTACAACGGTCTACCGGCTCTGCTCGCCACTGCGCTAGCCGTCACCAAGGCCATTCGACCGGCATTTGTCAAACGATGTGAGAGCGGACTCAAGGTGATCGGTCATCTCTGCGATGAGCCGACCGCAAAGAGTCGCGGCGGCCTCGGCGGTGTCCTGGGCAGCGAAACGCCAGAGCTCGATGCGCTGCCCGTGAGCGCAGTCGAGACATCCACGTAGACCGGGGACGGCTCTGGGTTGACAAACACCCAGCGATACTCGGCCTCACTCGCCCAGTCCGAGTGCTTTTCAAAGAACAGTTCGCGGTGGTAGCGCTCGACGTATCGCGAGACGACGGCGTCGAGCCCAAACTCATAAATCTGCTCCACGTCGAGGCCCATCGCTTGCGCGATCGAGGACATCTCGGTCCGATATTCGACAGTTCCCTCGAACAGCAAGCCCTGCGACGATAGCTGAGCATGAATGCACGATTCGAGCGCATACCCACGCAGAGCCGCCGGATCGAGAACTGAGTCTGGCAGTTCATAGTCTCGCGTGAAGCAGGAGTCGATCCGCGTCTTCCATAACGGTCATCCCAGGTTCTGGGACGCCATCGGCGATCGACAGATTTGGGTACCGCGGGCGCGACTCACGTGGATCGTTCATCAACTCAACCAGGCCTAGCTTGAATTGCATTTGGGGCAAGATGCTGTCGAGCCCGACGCCTGATGAGGTGTAGTGGTAGAGGTCGTTGGTGAGCCTAGGAGGGATCGGCGAAACGATCGGCGAAACGGGTTGACGGCATCACCGGGGAAGCCTAGCGTCGGGGCATCTCTACCAATTGACCCCCGCGCCGGTTGGAGCCGACCGGGGGTCGTGACACAGGAGCGTGAACTCCCATGCACGACCAAGATACCCGCACGCCTGCTGAGCGGCACGACGCGCTGGAGCGCGACGTGCTGTACCTGTTGACCGAACCCGACGACGGGCAGCCCCTGTGGTCCGTCGAGGACATCGCCCGCGAGGCCGAAACGAACGAACCGATGGTCCCAATCCACGGGCTGCTCCGCGCCGGACTGATCCACCGGACCTCGGACGGGTTCGTGTTCGCCACACGAGCCGGGGTGCGCGTGGTGCAGATCGTCGGCCACGTCGTCTGAGGCGCCATGATCGCCACGGCCTACGAGGCTGAGCGGTCCCGGTTGCTGCTCGCGTTCGGTCGCAAGATCCGCGCCGAACGCGAGCACCAGCACCTCTCCCAGGAAGCTTTTGCGGAAGCCGCGAGCCTGCATCGCAACGCGATCGGGGTGATTGAGCGCGGCGAATGCGAGCCGGGCCTTCTCGTGCTGCTGGTCCTCGCGGACACCCTGGGACTCCCGCTGCGCGCCCTGCTCTACGGGCTGCCCGTACCCCAGGAGCGCAGACCCCGTAGATGCTGACCGCTGGGGGCGCCACACCGCAGGGCTGGGCGTGGCGCTCATCACTTACCAAGCTCCGAAGCGACGTGCCGAGCCCTGGCAACTTTGTAATCGACAAACCGTCGGCACACCTCAGGCGTGAGGAAGGTGTTGGTCTCAAGCCAGTCAGGGTTCTCACGCCAGTAATCCAGATGTTCTTTCGCATAGCGTCGAATCTCTGACTCCACGCGAGCCTGCCAGTGCTCCAAGGTCGTGACAATCTGGGCCGGCCCCACATCGCCCCAGTCGTTTCCGTCCGGTATCTCTTCCCGGATTAGCACCGCCTCGTCTGCCAGTTCGCCAAGGCGCCGCGCAGTTGCCTCGGCGCTGTGCTCGGCTTCGAGGTCCTGTATGGCCTGATCGCGCTCGTGCACAACTCGGCGTAGGCGCCATGCCAGTGCGAAGGCAACGGCCGTCATCGCCCAGAACCCCCAGAACCACACCGACTTGCCAGGCGAACCCTTGATTGCCTGGACGATGGCAACGGCACCAAGCGCACCACCAGGCACAATGAGCCACCAAATCTTGGAAATCTCCCAAAGCTCGCGTGCCGCCCGCCGCATCGCAGCATCATCGCGGATGGCTGCCAAGCACGGTTTTTCCGTCCGATACGACCTGTAGTTTTCCTTGTAAGGAAGCTAAAAACGACCCCCGCGACGCGCCAACGTCCGGGGGTCAGGATCAAGGAGATAGCGCTCCATGACCACGCCAAAAGTACCACGGCGATCCGTCGCCGAAGACCTCCGAACCATCCTCGCCTCACCGGAGGTCTCCCGCCTCATCGATGAGCTTCAGACCACCCGCGAAACCGGGCGTCCCGGCTACCCGCTGCGCAGCATGGTGGGCATGGCGCTCGCCAAGTCGCTCTACGCGCTGCCGACGTGGACGCGCACCGTACGGCTTGTGCGTGAGCACCCTGCGCTCGCGGCCGTGATCGCCCCCGAGGGCGCGGTGCCTTCGATCGATGCGTGTTACCGCTTCACGCGCAAGCTGCGCGGGCATGCGACCATGCTGGAGGAGTGCATTGCCTCCGTCGTCCGCGCGCTGAAGAAGTCCAACCCGCTGCTCGGCTGGGATGTGGCGATCGACGCCTCGGACATGCCGGCGTACGCGAACGGGCAGCGCTACAAGTACAAGGGCGGACCGGAACGCGAGAAATACAGCGATCCCGACGCTTCGTGGGGCCACCGCTCGGCGGTCTCCACCCGGAAGGGCGGCGGGTTCTACGGGTACCGCATCCACATGGCCGTCTGCTCCAAGACCGATCTTCCCCTCGCGTGGCAGGTGGAGACCGGGAAGGCGAACGAAGGGCCGACCGTCGGACCGCTGCTCGACAAGCTGCACGGGCTGGGGATCGACCCTGAGACGTGTGCGATGGACAAGGGGTACGACAACGCCCCCGTGTACGACGCCTGCACCGACAGGGGGGTGCTGCCGGTGGTCGCGCTGCGCAAGACTCCGGCCGTCAAGCGAGGCGACCACAAGCCGCCTACCTGCGAGCATGGAGAGTGGCGGTTCGCCGGGGCCGACCAGAAGCGTGGGGCGTGCAAGTGGCGCTGCCCGACCGGGGAGTGCAAGCCCGCATCGGTGTGGATCAAGGCCGACCGCCTCCATCCCCTCGTCCCGCGCGAGACGCTGCGGTGGCGTGGCCTTTACAGGGGCCGCGCGTCCGTCGAGCGCGCATTCGGGCGGCTGAAGAACGAATGGAGCCTCGCGCCGCTCCGTGTGCGCAGGATCGAGCGCGTGCGGCTTCACGCGAACCTCACGATCCTCGCCCAGCTTTCGAGCGCGTTGAGCCGGGCGTGATCGGACGCCAGCAGCACAGGTCGTGTAGAAATAGCCGCAACACATGGCATTGCCAGATCCACAAGCCAAGTTAGAGCGGGCGGATGAACACATTGGCTCGCTGTCCCGGATGATCCGAGCTTTCGGAGAGGATGCCTACAGAGTTGAAGCCCAGCCAGCATTTTGGAGCGAGCCGGGGGGCGCTGCCAACCACGACGAGGTCATCATCTTCGCTGAGGCCAGCGAAGAGCCCCCCTCGCTCAAATGGACCCCGATCATCGGTGACATCGCGCATGGGCTGCGCTCCGCGCTCGACCAGATTGCCTGGAGCCTCAGCGTCGCATACCAAGCCACCCTCGGAAATCATCCACCGGCCGACCCGATCCCGAGGGGGGATCGATGGCGAGGTGTCGCCTTCCCGATCTGCCGGGACGCCAAGGACTGGGGCGGCCAATGGGGCAGCAGGATGTGGGCGACAGACCCCGCACTCAAAACAGTTCTTGAGCAGTTTCAGCCGTACTTCGGTGGGAAGAATCCCCCCGATCGTGAACCCCTCGCCGTGCTCGATGAACTCTGGAACATCGACAAGCACCGCCATCTTCATCTGGTCAATGCGACCATCGAGGTCCGTGATGTGTTCTCGGTAGAAGCCTTCCCAGGTATGCCACACATCGAGTTCGAGGTCGTCTCCAAGCGCGCGCCGGGGCCACTCGTAGGTCCAACAGAGATCGGTCGCGCTCGGATGCTCAGGCGTCCCGATGGAACGCTTACCGAGCCGGTCGTTCAGGTGTACGGCAGTCCCGACAGCAGCGAGACGACCCTCATGCCCATTAAGACCGTGAGCCTGCCGCAGATGCACATGAATCCTGACCTCGCCGTCGATGTAGCGTTCAGTGAGGGGGCGCCAGCCTATGGGGGGAGCGTTCTTCAGACGCTCAGCAGCCTTCGCGAGACGGTCAACGACATCCTCGCGGCGGTCTAGCCAGCTCATCGGCTCTCACCCGTGGGGTACGCGACGGCCGATCTTGGGGTGCCGCTCCCGACGCCGCCGGTAGGACTGGCGCTATGACAGGCCCCCCGAGTTTCGCCGATCCCTCCTAGGGACTTGGTTCACGCGTGGGAAGCTAGCGAGTAGGAGCGTGGTGACGGTGACTGCTCTTGAGATCGCCGCCGAGGTCTGCTCTGATCGGCGACCATGCACTACAAACCCCCAGAACAACCCGAGCCATGGGTGACCAAGCAAGCAGCTCGCCGACCACCTAGCCGTCACGCGACGCTGGATCGAGTCTCAGCAGCAAGTCGGCCTCCCCCACCTGCACACCGGCGGCATGAACCGCTACCGCATCTCCGAAGTCGAGACCTGGCTACAGGAGCGCGATGGCTCGGCAGCAAGGAACCCCTAGACCAAACCGCAAACGCCCCCACGAGGGCTGACGGGCTTCGAGCCAGTTCGCCCTCATGCGCTTTGTGTTCGCACCTATTCGCAGACAACTGTCATATCGGGGCGCCCAGATTCGAACTGGGGACCTCGCCGACCCGAACGGCGCGCGCTACCAGGCTGCGCCACGCCCCGACGCAGACTCCAGTATCCCATACCGCGCCGCCTGCGTCGGCGCGACGCGATCACCCCCGCGTTTGCCGGCCAACCCCGCGTGCCAGCCGGCCCACTCCCTGAGCCAGTCGCCGCCCAGCTCTGGTGGCCCACCGTCGAAGCAGACTGACCCGGCCCATCGCGCCTAAACCCTCGGGCCCCGCAACCTGCACTAGGTCGGGTCCGTGCGCCGCCCCACCCGGCCCGCGGCCCACACCCAGCGCCCTCAGCCCACTATCCTCGCCCCGTGCCCACCCGGCTGCAGGACATCGTGACGGAGCTGGACCGCCTGCTGGAACCCGCGCGCTTCGCTGACTACGGGCCCAACGGGCTGCAGGTGCCCGGCGCGGAGCAGGTGACCACGGTCGCCACGGGCGTAACCGCCCAGCTGGAGTTGTTCGAGCGCGCCCGCGCGGAGGGGGCCGAGCTGGTGGTGGCCCACCACGGACTCTTCTGGGGCTCGGGCCCCGGACCGATCGACGCCGCGCTGGCACGGCGACTGCGGGTGCTGTTCGCCGCCGACATCTCGCTGCTGGCCTACCACCTGCCGCTCGACGCCCACCCCGAAGTCGGGAACAACGCGCTGCTCGCATGCGCGCTGCAGGCCGAGCCGCTCGCGCCGTTCGCGCCCCACCGTGGCACACCGATCGGGTGCCTCGCGCAGTTCCCCGGCGCGGGCCTGCCCGTCGCGGAGCTCCTAACCCGCGTCGAGCGGGTCACCGCGCGCACGCCGCTCGCATTCGACTGCGGCCCCCCGCTGGTGAGGCGGCTGGGGATCGTCAGCGGCGGTGGTGCCGACCACCTCGCGGATGCAATCGCCGCCGGAGCCGACGCTTTCCTCACCGGGGAACCGGCCGAGCGCGTGATGGCGCAGGCACGCGAGGCGGGGGTGCACTTCATCGCCGCCGGCCACTATGCGACCGAGACGTTCGGGGTGCGACGCCTGGGGGAGCACCTGAGCGAGCACTTCGGAGTGCGTCACGTCTTCGTGGACATTCCCAACCCTGTGTGAGAGTGGAAATCCGGGCTTGCCAACGTCCGCCGGCGGCGCTATATGTACACGTAGTCTTCTTCTCCCCCTCCCCCCACTCAAGGAGATGCCGATGGCCAACCACTTGACGCCCACTGAGCTTGCCCGCGAGGCCGGGCTGGGACGCAAAGAGGTCCTCTCGAAATGCATGGAGCTGGGGGTTCCGATCTTCAAGGGACGCATCGACAAGAGCCTGTTCCTTGCCAGCCTGCGCCAGGGCGCATCGCCGGCGCAGCGTCCCGTGGCGCTGAAGGGCTGACCCGCTCGCCCCACGCTCACTCATCCCTGCTCAAACGCCGCAAACCCCGCCGCGGTGAACCGCCCCAGGGCTTGGCCGAGAGCCTCCGGTGTCCACTGATCCGGCGAGGTGAGCATCATCCGCAAGCCCGCGTCACCAACGCCCGCGAGCGTGTGCGCCGCAAACTGAGCGTTTCCGTCGAGCCGCGGGGCGGGGATCCGCCCCTCCAACCAACGGCGCGCCATCTCGGTGAGCTGGGCCACCAAGTACTCGCGTCCACGCCGCAGGCGCGCGTCGATCAACGAGTCGGCATCCCCTCCGCCGAGTAGGGCGACGCGATAGGTGTCCGGCGTATCGCTGACAGCCTGGAGCATCGCGGTGAACCCGGCTACCAGCATCGCCTCCAGGTCCCCGGGCTCAGCGCCCGTCGCAAACGCGGCGCCGAACTGCGCAAACATGCGCTGCTCCTCGCGGTCGAGCAGAGCCCCGAACAGCTCCGCCTTGCCGGCAAAGCACGCATAGACCACCGGCTTGGTCACGCCTGCGGCACGGGCGATCGCGTCCATCGAGGTGCCTTTGTAGCCACGCTCGAGGAACAGCCCGAACGCCACGTCCAAGATCAGGGGTCGCCGGCGTTCGGGGCCCAGGTGCGTGGCGCGAGCGCGCGAGGCTGCTGCGGGGGGGCTTGCAGACATCTTCCTACTCTGGTAGTTTTTTCCTACTTGGGTATTTTAGCGAGTAACCGACTGAGGCGGGAGGCGTTTGACGTCGACGCATGCGCCAACGCGGTGGCGTTTGACCTCGACGCATGCGCCAACGCGGTGGCGTTTGACGTCGACGCATGCGCCGACGCGGTGGCGTTTGACCTCGACATAGACGCATGCACCGGGACAGTGGCGTTTGACGAGGACGCACACGCGTGCGCCGACGCAGTGGCGTTTGCGACACCCCCCATCTTCGCGCCCACCCCCATTGTCGTCCGACCCTCGCGGCCCGCCGGCCAGCGGCTGCTCCGGGGTCGGGGTCGCCCGCAACAAATAGCCCCCCCGAAGCAATATCCTCTGTTACCGGAAGGGTCATCCAATCCGTCGGAGGAGAGCGCCATGGAGGCAGGTACCGCAGAGCAGGCCGCAGCGGGGTCGACAGTCGGGCACGATCCGCGGCCACCCACTGCGCCGACCCCGGCGGGGAACACGATCGCCGAGCTCCTCCCCCGCGCCGTCACATCGTTTGGGGAGCACGTGGCAATCCGCCACAAGCAGGGTGGCGCCTGGCTGGACGTCACCTACGCCGAGCTCGGTGAGATCGTGGAGGAAATCGCGCTCGGCCTGCTCGACCTCGGCATCCAGCCGGGTGAGCGAGTGTGCATCCTCGCGGGGACGCGCCCGGAGTGGACATACGCCGATCTGGCGATCACCGCCGCCGGCGCGGTGGTGGTGCCGGTCTACCAGACCAACTCCCCCGAGGAGTGCCACTGGGTGATCTCCGACTCCGGCGCCTGCGCGATTGTGTGCGAGAACGCCGAACAGCTCACCAAGGTCGCCGCCGTGCGCGACCGCCTGCCGGAGCTTCGCACGGTGGTGGTGATCGACGCGGATGGGAGTGGCTCTGAAGAGAACACAACCACCGAAGCTTCCACCACGGCAGATGGGGACCGGGCGCACTCGATCGAGGCGATCCCATTGGCACAGTTGCGCGCCCGCGGCCGTGGGCGCGCGCACGCCGACGGCGAGGCGGGGGGCGCCCGGGCGCTCGAGCGCCGCCGCGCCGCACTCACGCCCGAGGACCCCTACACCTTCATCTACACCTCCGGCACCACCGGGCCACCGAAGGGGTGCGTGCTCTCGCACGGCAACTACTGCGCCGTCGTGGACATGGTGCGCGAGATCGGGCAGATCCACGAAGACGAGGTCACCTACCTGTTCCTGCCGCTTGCGCACGCGTTCGCGCTGCTGATCCAGCTGGGGGCGATCGACCGCGGCACGACGATCGCCTACTTCGGGGGCGACGTCAAGCAGATCGTCGGCGAGCTGCAGGAGGTCAAACCGACCTTCCTGCCCTCGGTGCCGCGAATCTTCGAGAAGATCTACACGCTCGCTCACGGCGCGATCGAGGCACAGCCGCCCGAGGAACGGGCACGCACGGAGGCGGCGATCGAGCTGGGCAAGCGCGTACGCGACATGCTCGCCCGCGAAGAAGCGATCCCCGAGGAGCTGCGCACGCCGTTCGAGGAGGCCGACGAGGGACTGTTCAAAAACGTGCGCGCGATCTTCGGCGGGCGCATGCGCCAGGCCGCCACCGGCGCCGCTCCGATCGCGCACGAGATCCTCGAGTTCTTCTGGGCCTGCGGCGTGCCGGTGCTGGAGGGGTACGGGATGACCGAGACCTCCACGATCGCCACCGCCTCCACGATCGAGGACCACCGCTTCGGCACCGTCGGGCGCGCGTTGCCGGGCGTGCAGCTGCGGATCGCCGACGACGGCGAGATATTGATCAAGGGCGCCAACATCTTCGAGGGCTACCACCACAACGCCGACGCCTCGTTCGGCGCCGTGGAGGATGGCTGGCTGCACACCGGCGACCTCGGCTCGCTCGACGGGGACGGCTACCTCTCGATCACAGGGCGCAAGAAGGACATCATCATCACCGCCGGCGGCAAGAACCTGACGCCCGCCAACATCGAGAACGACCTCAAGCAGTGCCGCTGGATCTCCCAGGCCGTGATGCACGGCGACCGGCGCCCCTACCCGGTGGTGCTGATCACGCTCGACGAGGAGGAGATCGCCGGCTACGCCAACGAGCACAACCTGCCGCAGGAGCCGGCGCTGCTCGCCCGCGAGCCCGCGATCAACGAGCTGATCGCCGGCGAAGTGGAGCGCGTGAACGCGGGCTATGCCAACGTGGAGCAGGTCAAGAAGTTTGCGATCCTCGAGTGCGATCTCTCGCAGGCCGGCGGCGAGCTGACGCCGACATTGAAGGTGAAGCGCAACATCGTTGAAGAAAAGTACGCCGAAGTTCTCGATTCGCTGTACGAGAGTGGATAGGCTGTATTCGAGATGCCATTGGCGACCAGCCCACCCCCAAAGAGTGCTAGTAATATAGTACACAGATGCACGTGGTGATATATGCGTAGCGATCCCAGCGACACCGGCGGCCTGTTCGTCGGCAGAAGGCCGGGCACGGCTCCGGTCCACTACCGCGGGAGACCCGAGCGCGGCGGTGAGTCACGCCAGCGCGTCGACCGGCGCCTGGCCGACGCGATGCTGGCGATGATGACGGTACTCAGCCTCTGCTGCTGGGGGCCGATCCCGATCGCCTGCTTGTGGATCGGTGCGCAGGTCAACTACCACTCCGGCAGTGTCAGCCTCGGCATCCTGGCAGCGTTCGTGGGGCTGTTCACGCTGCTGTTCGGAGCTTTGAAGATCATGCGCAACCTCGACGAGGCGTGGATCCTCGTGCGGCGCGCCGCCGGCATCGACCAGCGCAGCGGCGTGCTGGGCCGCGTGTTCGCGATCACCGCCGCCATCTGCGCCGCGGTGTTCACGGTGTGGTTTGTGCTGTTCAACGGCACCGGCAACATGGTCACCCCCTCCGGCGGTGGCCTGTGAGAGCGCGTGTGAGAACGATCGGCGCGCCACCTGATCTCAAACGCGTTCTGAGTCCAGTGGACCGCTGACCGCGATCCGCCATGAGCCTGCTCGACTACTACCGTCAGTTCGAAGGCGTGCCCGAGGAGGAGGTCAACCGCGGGCTGCGCGAGGAGGCGGCCGAGCGCCGGCGCAAAGCTCTTGCGCGCGTCACCACGCTGGACCTCTCGCAGACAACGTGGCCGGACCTTCCGCACGCCAACATCGTCAACGCGATCACGTTCACCGCGCGCGCGGGGTTGCAGCGCTACCCCCACCTGCGCGGCTCGCGGCTGCGCAGCGAGCTGGCCGATCGCCACGACGTCCCGGCGGGGCGGCTGATCGTCGGCAACGGCGCCGCCCAGCTGCTCAGCGCCGCCGCGAGGGCGCTGATGGAGCCGGGCCAAGAGCTGCTGACCTCATGGCCGTCCTACCCGCTGTTCCCGATCATGGCGCGCCGCGCGCACGGCCGCGCGGTGCCGGTCGGCGGCGGGGAGGTACCGCTGGTGGACGCGCTGCTGAAGGACGCCGCCAACCACAACACACGCGTGGTGGCACTCGCCAGCCCCAACGACCCGACCGGGGAGCTGCTCGCGGTGGCGGAGCTCGAGCGCCTGTTGAAGGGGTTGCCGGAGGGAATCGCGGTGCTGCTGGACGAGGCGCTCGTCGACTTCGCCGACGCCCAGCCGACCGACGCGTCGCTGAAGCTGCTGGAGGAGCATCCGCGGCTGCTGGTGTTCCGCAGCTTCTCCAAGGCGTGGGGTTTGGCGGGGCTGCGCGTTGGCTACGCGGTGGGGGGGCCGGGCTCGGAGGAACTGCTCGCGGAGCTCGAGCCCGACCTCGGCGTCAGCGAGCTCTCGCAGGCGGGCGCGCTGGAGGCGCTGCGCTCCGGCGCCAAACCGCTCGCCCGCCACGTGCAGAGCGTCTGCGAGGAGCGCCCGCGGCTGACCGCCGAGCTGCGCGAGCGCGGCTTCGAGGTGACCAACAGCCAGGCCAACTTCCTGTGGGTCGCCCACCCGAAGCTGGACGGCACGGAGCTGGCCACGCGGATGGAACGCGCGGGCGTGCTGGTGGCCGCCGGCGCCGGGTTGGGCGAGCCGCGTCACGTGCGCGTCGCGCTGCGCAACGCCGCCGCCACTGGCCGTGTGCTGAGCGCGGTGGACAAGGCGCTTGGCTGACTCAAACGCCGGCCGACTCTGCCGGCTGACTCAAACGCCGGCCGACTCTGCCGGCTGACTCTGGCGCAGCAGCGCGCCTGTCGTACCCTCGAGGATTCGCCGCCACGCGCTGGCGTCGTGCTCGTGCTCCTCCGCCGCGGTTTCGGCTTCAAAGTGCTCGACGACGGTGCGCAACCGCTCGGGGGATATGTCGATCCCATGCCGCTTGGTCACTTCGCGGTAGTGCGGGTACTCGCCCGCCAAGTGGTGGGCGATCGACTGGAAGCCGTGCCGCGCGATCGCGATGCGCGAGGCGAAGTTCATGATCGACGTCTGGAACATCAGCTCGTCGGTGGCGTCGGGCTCGATCAGCACGATGTCCACCCCGGGGTAGCGCTCCTCCCAGCGGGTGGCCATCTCGTGCAGCCGCTGGTGGGCGAGCAGCTTGAACGCCTGGAAGCCGATCTGCGGGAAGCCCATGTCCGAGACGCGCCGCGGGCGGCGCCCGCGCAGCGTGCGCACCTCGGTGGCGAAGTCGTTGACGTACGGCACCACGGGGTTGATCACCACCACGAGCTTGGCGCCGGCTTCGACGGCGATGTCGAGGTTGGTGGTGGAGATCAACCCCCCGTCCACCAGCTCGCGGCCGTCGAGGCGCACGGGGGCATATACCATCGGCAGTGCCCCTGAGGCGCGCACGGCAGTGGAGATGGGGTGGTGATCGAAGCCCTCGGCACCGAACACGACCCGCTCGCAGGTGTCGAGGTCGGTGGCGGCGATGTACAGCTCCCTGCTGCCCCGCAGCTCGCGGAAGTCGTCGGTGCGGCCGGGCTCGCCGAGCACCTTGTGCAGATAGCCCTCGATGCCGGCGCCGGTGTACAGCCCGGAGGGCAGCGCCTGGGCGAGCCCGAGCGCGAGGTCCAGCACCGAGACCTGCCGCGGCTGGGAGACGACCTGGCGCGCGAGCGAGGCGATGCGCAACGGCAGCCGCACTCCTCCGCGAACCAGCTCGCCGAGGTTGGGGCGCAGCAGGTCGCCGAGGTCGATGTCGCGAAACGGCTGAGGAGCCTCGCTGGTCGCAACACGCATCATCTCGTCGGGGGTCACGCCGTTGGCGCAGAGGGCCGCGATGAACGCTCCGGCGGAGGTGCCCACGTAGATGTCGAAGTCGTTGACGGTGCTGTTGACGGCGAGCAGGTCCAACGCGCGCAGCGCCCCCACCTCATACACCCCGCCGGTGAAGCCGCCGCCGCCGAGCACCAGCGCGGTCTTGCTGGGCCTCCGTCGCGCGCGGCGGGTCCGCTCGCGACGGGGTGTTGGCTCCAGCTTGACAACGCTACCCATACCACCCTTTATTCTAATGCTGCGTGCCCCTGTTTCGGTTTGTGCTGCTCCCGGTCGCTCTCTGCACGCTCGTCATCGCGGGCGCGATCGTGCCTGGGACGACCGCCACGGCTGACCTCCACATGACGGCGTCAGTGCGCGCGGCGGTCGCCAGAGCGGAGCATCCCGACCTGCGGGATATCCCGGGCTTGCCGACGACGAGCTCCGCGCCCGCGGGGCTGCTGGCCACCCGCCACCCGGCTCGCGCCACGGCCGCCGTCGCCACCCCGGCGGCCACCACCGCGCTGCAACAGCATTTGGCGCACGAGCTCGAGCTCGCGGGGACGCAGTCGGGGGCGTACGTTTACGACATGTCCACCGGCGAGGCGCTGTTCGCCGAGCGCGCCACGCGGCGCCACCCACCGGCGTCAGTGGAGAAGCTGTACACCGCGGTCACGGCGCTCGAGCGGATGGGGCCGACGGCCCGCCTGGAAACCACGGTACTCGGCGTCGGGCACCTTACGCCGGGGGGCGTGTGGGAGGGCGAGCTATACCTGCACGGCGGCGGCGACCCGACGTTCGGCAGCAGCACCTTCATCCGCGGCCGCTACGGCGGCGTGGGCACCTCGGTGTCGCAGCTCGCGGCGCAGCTGAAGGCGCAGGGCATCAGGCGCGTCACCGGGAAGGTGTATGGGGACGAGTCCTACTTCGACTCCCTGCGTGGCGAGCCCTCCAGCGGCTATGCGTGGGACCCCTTCCTCGAAGGGGACCTCAGCGCACTGGCGTTCAACCGCGGGGAAACGGGCAACGAAAAGAGCGCTCACGCGCCGGCGGCATACGCGGCTCGCCAGCTTCGCGCGGCGCTGCGGAGGGAGGGCGTGGCCGTACCAGCAGGAGGTGGCGCCGCGAGCACCCCGGCGGGGGCGGTGAAGCTGGCGGGGGCGCTGTCGCCGACGATCGAACAGCTGCTCGGGCTGACGCTGCCACCGTCGGACAACTTCTTCGCCGAGACGCTGGTGAAGGGCCTTGGCGCGCGCTTCGGGGGGGCGGGCACCACGGCGGCAGGGGCGAAAGTGGTGCGCGAAACAATCGCCGAGCTGGGCATCCACCCCAAAGTGGTCGATGGGTCGGGGCTCTCCGAAGAAGACCAGACCGCGCCCTACGAAGTGGTGACACTGCTGAACCAGGTTGCGCACACCGAGCTGGGGACCACCCTCCGCGCAGACCTCGCGCAGGCGGGGCGCACGGGGACGCTCGCCGAACGGATGCGCGGCACCGCCGCCGAGGGCCGCTGCGAGGGCAAGACGGGGACGCTCACGGGCGTGTCCAACCTCGCGGGCTATTGCACGGCGGCCGACGGCGACGAGCTGGCGTTTGCGTTCTTCAACGACGGCATTTCAACCGAAACGGCACACACACTGCAGGACAACATGGCGATCACGCTCGCCAACTACTGACGCAAATGACCCACATCGTGTGTAGCGATTGCGCACACCTTAAAAAAAGAGTGCATACACCCACCTCCTCAGCGCATCCACCTCCTCAGCGCCGGAAAAACTGGGCTGGGGACTTGTTATAAAAAATAATAGAGTGTGCGCAATAGCTATCGGACTTTAAAAAGAACATTACCCCCCACCCCAAACCCCGAATACCCGATCCGCGATCCGCGATCCGCCGGGGCAAGTTTGGCGCGCTCAGCCGTCGTCCCCCAGCAACCGACGTAGGCCGTCCTCGTCGAGCACGGGGATCTGCAGGCGACGGGCCTTTTCCAGCTTTGAGCCAGCAGACTCTCCCGCGACGAGGTAGTGGGTCTTGCGCGAGACCGAAGTGGTTACGCGCCCGCCCGCGGCCTGGATGCGTTCGGTGGCGTACTCGCGCGTCCAGTGCGGAAGTGTGCCGGTGAGCACCACGGTGAGCCCGGCGAACGCGCCCTCTGAGGGTGGGGGACCAGCCTCCGCGAAGCGCAGGCCGAGCAGGCGCAGATCGGCGATCACTTCGCGCATCTGCTGCTCGTCCAGCTGCGCGCGGATCGAGCGGGCCATCTTCTCGCCGATCCCCGGCGTCTGCGCGATCGCCTCCTCGGAGGCGTGCAGCAGCGCATCGATGTCGCGAAAGCGCTGGGCGATGTTGCGCCCCGTGACCTCCCCCACCTCCTCGATCCCCAACGCGAACAGCACCCGCGCGAACGGCCGCCGCTTGGAGTCCTCGATCGCCGCCAGCAGGTTGCGCACCGAGACCTCGGCGAAGCCCTCGAGCTCCAGCAGCTCCGAGGAGCGCTCCGCCAGCCGGTAGAAGTCGCCGGGCACCTTGACGAGACCCTCCGTCTGGAGCAACCGCACCTGCTTCTCGCCGAGCCCCTCGATGTCCATTGCGCCGCGCGAGACGAAGTGCTTGAGCAACTGCCAGGCGCGCTCGGGGCAGGCGCGGTTGGGGCAGGTGGTGTAGACCGAGTCGCGCGGCTTGACGGTGCGCGTGCCGCAGAAGGGGCAGTGCGTGGGTGGGCGCGGGAGTGGCGGGCGGCGCTTGTGCTCGACGACGTGTGGCGCGGGGGAGATCACCTGGGGGATCACGTCGCCGGCGCGCAGCACGATCACCTCCTCCCCTTCGCGGATGTCCTTGCGGCGCAGGTCCTCCTCGTTGTGCAGCGTGGCGAGCTTGATCGTGACGCCGCCGACGGCGACCGGTGCGAGCATCGCAAAGGGCCGGATGTCGCCGAACTTGCCCACGTTCCAGCCGATCCGCTCCAGCCGCGTCACGGCCGTCGTGGGCGGGAACTTCCAGGCGATCGCCCACCGTGGATCGCGCCCCACCGAGCCGAGGCGGCGCTGGAGGTCGAGGTTGGAGACCTTCACCACCACACCGTCGATCTCGAACTCGAGCTCCCCGCGGCGGCGCTGCCAGGCGAGGCACTGGGCGATCACCTCGTCCTCGCCGTGCAGCTGGAGGATGTCGCGGTTGACGCGGAAGCCGTGCTCACGCAGCCACTCCAAGGCCTGCCAGTGCGTCGTGAACGACAACCCCTCGACAACCCCCACCTGGTAGCACCAGATCGACAGCGGCCGTTCGGCGGCGAGCGCGGGGTCGAGCTGGCGGACGGTGCCGGCGGCGGAGTTGCGCGGATTCATGAAGGTGGAAAGACCCTGCTCGGCGCGGCGCTCGTTGAGCGAAGTGAAGTCGCGCAGCGACATGTACAGCTCGCCCCGCACCTCCAGCAGCGGCGGCGCGTCCTCGATGTGCAGCGGGATCGCGCGAATCGTGCGCAGGTTGTGGGTGATGTCCTCGCCAATCTCGCCGTCGCCGCGGGTGACGCCGCGCTCGAGCACGCCATCGCGGTAGATCAGCGAGATCGCCAAACCGTCGACCTTCGGCTCGACCACGTACACAAACCGCGGCTGAGAGATGCCCTCGCGCGCGAGGTGGTTGCGCATCCGCTCGACCCACGCGCGAAACTCGTCCTGCGAGCGGGCGTTGGAGAGCGAGAGCATCGGCTCCAGATGCGCGACCTTCTCCAACCGCCCCACCGGGGTGCCCCCGACACGCTGCGTGGGCGAGTCGGGCCTCAGCAGCTCGGGGTGGGCGGTCTCCAGCGCGCGCAGCTCGTCGAACAGCGCGTCGTACTCGTCGTCGCCGATGACGGGATCGTCGAGCACGTAGTAGCGGTGAGAGTGGTACTCGACCAGCCGCCTCAACTCGGCGATGTGTTGTTCCATCACCTGCGCTGTCACGCCTACCAGCCTACCGAGGTGTGCGGGCTGCCCAACAAGGCTCGTCGGGCTGTTCTAGCTGAGCGTGAACGACTCGGTGCTGGTCCGCTTGTGCCGCCCCGTCCCGCCCAGGAGGGTGAGCGTGTACTTGCCCGGCTGGAGCTTGCGCAGAGGCCGCAGCCGCAGGCTCGTGCGTCCGTGCTCCACGCGAGCCGTCCCGGCTGCGTACACCACGCCATGGCGGGAGAGGGTCGCCTGCGCGGCCGTGCCCCCAGCTTCGAGTTTGACCGTTCCCGAGACGAGCTTGGCCGTGCAGTGTTGCTTGCCTTTGACCGTCTTGCACATTACGAGCTCGACCTTGCCCGCGGGACCCTGAGGACCGGTCGGACCCGCGGGCCCCTCCTCGCCTTGCGCGCCTTTGTCGCCGACGGACCCGGTGGCGCCGGCGCTACCTTCTTTGCCGGGCACCCCTTCTGTGCCGGCTTTCAAGAACACCGCGGTGACTTCAGTGGTCGCGGCCCTGTCCACTGTGCAGGTCGTCGCCGAGATCGGCTTGCACCCGATCCAACCGGCGAATTCGTAGCCCGCGGCAGCATTGGCCATCAGGGTCACTTCGCCTTCGAGTTCATGCGTGCACTCCGCGGACGAGCACGCAATCCCCGCGGGCGAGGAGGTGACTTCGCCTTCGCCCGTGATGAACACCGTCAGCGGGAAGCGCGCGGGCGGCCCCTGGTAGATGAAGACCTTTTTGTTGCCAGCGTCGGCCACGTAGATCGCGCCGGTCTTTTCGTTGACCGCGACGTTTTCGATTTCGTCCGAGAAGGTCCCCGAGCCGAATTCTCCCCCGGTCCTCACCGGGGTGGGCATCGCGAACCCTTCCACCACGCGCCCGTGGATCGCCACGTAACCCATGTCGGTCGCGCGGTCGATCCCATCCGCGCCCGCCCCTTCGACTTCAGGGACTTCCGTCACCTTTTCGGCGCTCGTCGCCGTATCGGAGCCGCGCCAGATCTCGGCCGGACGTGCGCCGCCCGCAAATGCACCGCTCGGGTTCCCATACACGAAGATGTCACCCCTGGAATCGACGACGACACTCCGCTCGAGGCCCGTTACCGCAAACCCGGCGATTTCGGTGCCAGCAGGCGAGAACTCACGGACCATGTTGGCGCCCGGATCGCTCACGTAGACGTCGCCGTTGGCGTCTGTGGCAACACCTCCAGGATCCACGAAATGTGTCCCCGGTTCGCCCGTCAGCTGGGATTCGTACTTGAATTCGCCACCGCTCAGCTTGAAACGATCGACGACCGCATGGCCCCTGTCGACCACGTAGATGGAGCCCGCGGCGATGCTGGTCGAGTTGTCCACGGCGACGCCAACCCAATCCCCGTCAAATTCAAAGCTTCCCGCTGGCGTGTGTTCGCCAGAGAACGCCGCCGGCGCACCGCCAGTAGGCGAGCCTCCCCTGTCGCCGACCACCTTGACCATGTCGAAGTCTTCACCGCTCTCGGGGACCAACACGTTCCCGGTGGATTCTTCGACCGCCAGGCCCGTGGGCCTTTCGAAGGGGCCAAAGCTGTGGAGATACGTTGCGGGCGAGGCCAACGCGCTGGCACCAGTCAACGCCAACACTGCCAGCGCTGCACACAACGACGCGAGCAGGGCGAGGCCAGGACGACGCGAGGCGCCAGCTCCAGCAGGCACTGCGACCCCCTGGATGAGTCCAAACCCGCCTGCCACCCCCACAACCCCATTCATACGACTGGGAAATCTACCAGATTCCGCGTCCACGGCGCGCGTGTTGACGGTCGCTCGCCGGCTTCAACCAACCGCCCACGCACCGGCACGAGCGGCCGCGGACGACCGTCAGCCAGCCTCTACCTCGGCGGCGTCAAGCAGGCCGACCAGGTCGTAACCGCCCAGCGCCTCGATGCCCGGTAGGTAGGTGAGATCGAAGTGCATGGGTGTGACGGCGATGCGGCCCGCCGCCACGGCCGCGAGGTCGGTGCCGGGCTCGTCGTGGAAGCCGGGATCGTCGCCGTAGATCCAGTAGCGCCGCCGCGCGGGGGGGCCCGCCTCCTCGCGCTCCAGCTTGAGCTCGTCGCGGTAAATCCGCTTGCCCAGGCGCGCCACCTCCACGCCGCCCGGGCGCCCTGCGGGGACGTTGACGTTGAGCAGGGTGCTGGGGGGCAGCGGCAGCGACTCAAGGCGCTCGACCAGGCGCGCGACGAAGCTGGCGGCGACGTCGAAGTTGAAGCCCCCGTGGAAGCGATAGTCCAGGGCGCGCGCGCCGGACTGCTGGGAGACCGCGATCGAGGGCAACCCCAGCACGACGCCCTCCAGCGCCGCGGCGACGGTGCCCGAGTAGGTGATGTCGTCACCGAGGTTGGCACCGTGGTTGATGCCCGAGACGACCATGTCGGCGTCGAAGCCCTCCACCACGCCGAGGCGGGCGAGACGCACGCAGTCCACGGGGGTGCCGTCGGTGGCATACCCGACGCTGCCGTCCGGGAACTCCACCTCTTCGACCCACAGCGGCCGCCGCGTGGTGATCGAGCGGGCCATCGCCGAGCGGTTGCCGTCGGGCGCGATCACCGCCAGACGTACGTCGGGCAGCGCCGCGAGCGCCGCGCGCATCGCACGCAGCCCCTCGGCCTCGATCCCGTCGTCATTGGTCAGCAGTACGTCGAGCATCATGTCCAGGATAGGGACCCGCCCACCCCGTCGCCGATGGGCCATCTGACCTACCTGTAGGCCACCGACGCGAGCGCCAGTCCGTGCGCAGGTGCGGTGGGGCCCGCCTCGGGGCGGAGCCGACCCTCCAGCAGGCGCGCGAACTCCTCCACCGTGCGCCGTCCGGCGGAGACCTCCAGCATCGTGCCCACCAGCACGCGGTTCATGTGGCGCATGAACGTGTCGGCCTCGACCCAGAACTCCAGCAGGTCCTCCTCGGCGAGCACCGGCGCATCTATGGAAGGTTCCACGGCGGGCCGGGTTCTCCCGGGTTCCTCGCCGGAGGAGGGGGAGGGGGAGGCGGAGGGGGAGGGGGAGGAGGAGGAGGCGGAGGAGGAGGAGGCGGAGGAGCGGATCCGCCATTCCGCGCGCAGCACCTCGCGCTCGAAGCGCATGTGGCCGGTCTCGGTCGGCGTGAACGCGGTGAAGTCGTGGGTGCCGGTGAGCGCGTCGGCGCACGCGTCGAGCGCGTCGCGGTCGATCGGATGGGGCCACCACAGCGCGTTGGCGCGCGTGAACACCCCGCGTGTGCGGCGGGCCAGCACGCGGTAGCAGTAGGTGCGGCTGCGGGCGTCACGGCGCGCGTCGAAGCCCGCGCAGGACGGCTCGGCCGCGAGCACCGCCACGTCGGGCGCCAGCAGCGTGTTCAGGCGCGCTGGATCCACCGCCTCGTGCGTGTAGCTTGCGACCTGACCCCACGCGTGCACGCCGCGGTCGGTGCGCCCGGCGACGGTCAGGGTGAGCGGCTCGCCGTCGTGCCCGCGCTCACCGAGGATCGTGCGCAGCGCACGCTCGAGCTCCTCCTGCACGGTGCGCAGCCCCGGCTGGCGCGCCCACCCGGCGAACTCGCTCCCGTCGTACTCCAGCGTCAGCTTGGTGACCATCGCCGGGCAATGCTACGCACGGTCGCCCGTGCTCGTCCACCGAGCGCTACTTCACGAGCGTGAAGCTCAGCGACTTCGGCGCAGAGCGCACTCCGGCAGAGTTGGTGGCTGTAATCACAAGTGTGTAGCGCCCCGGCTCGAGCTTCTCGGCGGGCGAGATGCGGCCCTGGAACGCCACCTTGTTGGTGCCACTGTGCCCCGTGAAGGTGAGCGTACCCGTCGTCAGAGTGCGCGGGCAGGCAGGCTTGCGGCTCTTCTCGGTCTGCGCGACGCACTTGCGGCTGGCCTCGCGGCCACTCACGCGCTGGGCGAAGCTGAGCGTCACGGCTGCCTGCTCGTTGAGCGAGAACGAGAAGATCGTTCCGGTCGGCGTCTGCACGCGACTGATGCGGGCAAGCCGCTTGCCCTCACGCCAGCGCGTCGTGGACTGGCGTGCGTTCTGCACCACGGGAGGCGGGGTCGTCGCGCTGGAGACCGTCGGCGACGTGGAGGTCGGCTGGGTCGACGGGGTGGTGCTCGTTTCAGTCGTGGACGTTGCGCCGCCGCTCGCGGTCGTGAACGTTTGATCGCTGCCGTAGGTCACGCCCCCGGAATTTTCGGCGACGAGTCGGAAGTGGTAGGTCGTTCCCGGCGCCAGCCCGCTGACGGCGCCCGCCAGCGCGCTCGGGCTGCCGGAGGCGCCAACGGCCTGGCTCACAGTGGCGGCACCGTAGGCCGTGGTCGTCCCGTACTGGAAGTACGCCGTGCTCGCGCCTTCGGCACCGATGGTCCCGTTGAGTGTCGCGCCGGTTTCGCCGACGCTTGTCGCCGCGCCCGTCGTCGCGGGGGGCGGGTCCACGAAGACCCACGCCGCGCCCCGGCCCCCGTTGTCCCGCCAGGCGCCGATCATCCCCGTGCCACCGTCGGCGGAGAGCGCGACGTTGGTGCCGAATTCGCCTTCTCCGGCCTCGCCCCCGCCGGTGAACTTTTCACCCTGCTGCGTCCACGTGGAGCCCGAGCGGGTGAACAGCCACGCCGCGCCCCAGGTGCTGTTGTCGTCGAGGCCGCCGATCAGCGCCGTGTCGCCGTCGGCGGACAGCGCCATGGTCACGCCGAATCTGCCTTCGTCGGTCTCGCCCGTGCCCTCGTGGGCGCAGCTGCCGGTGCAGTCGCCGACGAGCTTTTCGCCCTGCTGGCTCCAGCTGGAGCCCGAGCGCGTAAACGCCCACACCGCGCCCTCGCTGCCGTTGTCGTCCCAGCCGCCGATCATCGCCGTGTTGCCATCGGCGGACAGCGCCACGCTTGTCCCGAACTTGCCCTCTCCGGCCTCACCGGTGCCCTCGTGGGCGCAGCTTTCGGTGCAGTCGCCGACAAGCTTCTCACCCTGCTGGCTCCAGGTGGAGCCCGAACGCGTAAACACCCACGCCGCGCCCTCGCCGCTGTAGTGGTCGTTGCCGGCCAGCACGTTGTCGTCGTTCCAAGCGCCGATCAGCGCGGTGTTGCCGTCGGCGGACAGCGCGACCATTGTGCCGAACATGCCGTATCCGGTCTCCCCCGTTCCCTCGTGGGCGCAGTTTTCGGTGCAGTCGCCGACAAGCTTTTCGCCCTGCTGGCTCCACGCGCCGTTCGCGCGCGTGAACACCCAGGCGGCTCCTCTCCAGTTGTTGTCGCGAAAGCCACCGATCAGCGCGGTGTTGCCGTCGGCGGACAGTGCGACGTTGTAACCAAACCAGGCGTTGTAGGTCTCGCCCGTGCCCCCCTCGGCGCAGCTTTCGGTGCAGTCGCCGACAAGCTTTTCGCCCTGCTGGCTCCACACCCCGTCCGCGCGTGTGAACACCCATGCCGCTCCCTTGCCGAATAGTCCGCCATTGTCGCCCGGGGCGCCGATCAGCGCCGTGTTGCCGTCGGCGGACAGCGCGACGCTCACGCCGAATCCGTCTTCCTTGATCTCGCCCCTGCCGGCGAGCTTCTGCCCCTGCTGGCTCCACACCCCACCCGAGCGCACAAACACCCATGCCGCTCCGGCGTCGTTGTTGTCGCCGGGCCCGCCGATCAGCGCCGTGTTGCCGTCGGCGGAGAGCGCGACGTATACGCCGAATTGACTGTTGCCCTCTTCGCCGCCGGTGAGCTTCTGCCCCTGCTGGCTCCACACCCCGCCAGCGCGCGCGAACGCCCCCACCGCACCGGTGGCGGTATCGTCTTCGGGGCTGCCGATCAGCGCGGTACTGCCGTCTTCGGACAGCGCCACGCTGTAGCCGAATTCGCCTTCTCCGGTCTCGCCCGTGCCGGTGAGCTTCTCGCCCTGCTGGGTCCAGGTGGACCCCGAGCGTGTGAAGACCCACGCCGCGCCCACGCCGCCGCTGTCGGTCGGCGCGCCGACCAGCGCCGTGTCGCCGTCTTCAGCGAGCGCGACGCTTGTCCCGAACTTGCCCTCTCCGGTCTCGCCGGTGCCCTCATTGGCGCAGCTTTCGGTGCAGTCGCCGACAAGCTTCTCGCCCTGCTGGCTCCAGGTGGAGCCCGAGCGCGTGAACACCCACGCCGCCCCCGCGCCGCCGCTGTCGGCCGGCGCGCTGACCACCGCGGTTTCGCCGTCTTCGGAGAGCGCGACCACTGTGCCGAACATGCCTCCACCGGTCTCGCCGGTGCCCTCATTGGCGCAGCTTTCGGTGCAGTCGCCGACAAGCTTCTCGCCCTGCTGGCTCCAGGTGGAGCCCGAGCGCGTGAACACCCACACCGATCAACGCGGTGTTACCGTCGGCGGACAGCGCGACGCTGTACCCGAATGCGCCTTCTCCGATGTGGTCAAACAACGTTTCTCCGGCGTGGCCCGTGCCGTTGAGCTTTCCGCCCTGCTGGGTCCAGGTCGACCCCGAGCGCGTGAACACCCACGCGCCTCCGGCTTCGTTGTTGTTGCGAATGGCGTAACGCGCGCCGATCAGCGCCGTGTCCCCATCTGCCGACAGCGCCACGCTGTAGCCGAACCGGCCGCTTGCGGCTTCGCCCCCGCCCGCGAGCTTTTCGCCCTGCTGGATCAACGGGTCGATCCGCAGCGGATAGCGCGCACCCGCCGTGTCGACCCGCAGCACGATGCGGCCGCCTGCGAGCGCGAGCCAGCTGCGCAGCACACGCCCCCGCGCGTCGCTGGCCTGCAGGGCCGCATAGCGCAGCACGGTGTGTCCGGCATGCACGAAGGTCAGCCCGTGGCCATGTTCAGCGAGCTTGGGCACTACGTTGCCGGAGAGCGCAAGCGAGAGGGTCAGCGGCCCCGTAGCGCTGCTTGCCGGGGCATGCGCGGCGGTGAAGCCTGCTCGAGGCCGAGCGGTCCGTTGGCGTACCAGGTGGTGAGGCCCGCGTAGGAATAGGCGACGCGGTTGGCGCTCGCGCGCGGTTGCACCGACCCCACCGGCGCGAGCGCGCTCCCGTACCCGTACGCGGAGAGCGCCATGCCAAGCCGGGCCTTGCCCGAGAGCACCGTGAATCCAGCGCGCGAGAAGCCCACGTGCAAGCGCTGGGCCGGGTTGACGGCCTGTAGGGCCGTTACGCGATAGGCCGGCTCGTCGTGCCCCAGCGCGGCCGAGACCGGGTCCCGCGCGGCCAGCGGCAAGCTCTCAAGGCCATGACGTGCCGTCGTTGCGCGCCCCGCCCCACCGGGCAGCGTTACAAGCTTCGCCACGCATCCGAGCGCCGCCGCGACGCCCACAAGTAGAACCACGATCCCAAAGCGCAGCCGACCGCTTCGTGTTGCGCCACCACGCCCGACCGTCGGGAGCCCCTGCACCGCGACTTCTGATCGCATCCCCGCACCTCCGCGTTCGACTCACGCCGCGGTGCCCTCACGACCCCTGCCGGCACCGGCGCCCGCCAAAGCCAAGACCCTACCCTGCTGGATAGCCTACACCAGCTCGAGAAACACCATCTCGGTGGAGTCCGAGCGGCGCGGGCCGAGCTTGAGGATGCGGGTGTACCCGCCGGGACGGTCGACGTAGCGGGGTGCGACCTCGACGAACAGGCGGTGCACCGCGAACTTGTCCTGCGCCAGCGCCGACAAAGCCTGGCGGCGGTTGTGCAGATCGTCGCGCTTGGCGAGCGTGATCAGTTTCTCGATCTCCGGTTTGACGGCCTTCGCCTTCGCTTCGGTCGTTTTGATCCGCTCGTGCTCCAGCACCTCCTTGGTGAGGTTCATGAGCAGCGCCTTGCGGTGCGCCGAGTCGCGGCTGAGCTTGTTGCGGGTCTTCTGGTGTCGCATGGTGGTGGAGTCTAGTCCTGACGCAGGTGCAACCCGCGCCCTTCCAGCGTCTCGATCACCTCGTCGATCGACTTCTTCCCGAAGTTGGGGATCGCGTTCAGCTCCGCCTCCGACTTCGAGATCAGGTCGCCCACGGTTTGAATGCCGGCGCGCTTGAGACAGTTGTAGGAGCGCACCCCCAGCTCGAGCTCCTCGATCAGGATGCCCCACTCCTCGCCCTGCAACGCCGCCTGGCCGCCGGCGCCCGCGACCGCGAGACCGTGCCCGTCGAGCTGGCCGCCGGGGGAGGCACGCAGCTCCTGGATGCGGTCGGCGTCGGTGAAGATCGCCAGCTGGCTGATCAACAGCTCGGCGGCCTCACGCAGAGCGGCCTGCGGCTCGATCGAGCCGTCGGTCTCGATGTCCAGCGTGAGCTTGTCGAAGTCGGTCTTCTGGCCCACGCGCGCCTGCTCGACGGCATAAGCCACACGCCTCACCGGGGAGAAGATCGAGTCGATCGGGATCACCCCGATCGGCTGGTCGGGCGACTTGTTCTCCTCGGCGGGCCTGTACCCGCGACCGCGGCCGATCGTCATGTACAGCTCGAGCTTGGTCTTTTTCTCGAGCGTCGCCACGTGCACGTCGGGGTTGAGGATCTCCACGCCCGCCGGCAGGTCGATGTCCTTGGCGGTGATCTCGCCGGGGCCGGTGACCACGAGGGGAGCCTCCACCTCGGAGGCGTCGGAGTGCATGCGGCACACGATCCCCTTGAGGTTGAGCACGATGTCGGTCACGTCCTCCTTGACGCCGGTGATCGTCGAGAACTCGTGGGCCACCCCCTCGATGCGCACGCTGGTGACGGCGGCGCCCGCCAGCGAGGACAGCAGCACGCGGCGCAGCGAGTTGCCGAAGGTGTAGCCGAACCCGCGGTCGAGCGGCTCGATCGTGAAGGTGCCGCGGTTCTGCTCCACGGACTCGCTTGTGATCCGGGGGATTTGGAAGTCGAGCATCAGCGTCCTAACGTCGTGGTGTTCTGACTAATAGAAGAGGGGCCCGGCTCACCAGCCTCCGGCTGGCTGCGCCACCCTCTTTGACCGGCGCCTATTGGGCACCGGCTCCAAGGCATCGCACCCGCAAGTGGGGCGATGCCGGCAAAGTCCTTACTTCGAGTACAGCTCGACGATGAGCTGCTCCTGCACCGGCGCCGCGACCTCGCGCCGCTCCGGCCTGCGCAGCACCTTCGCGGTGAGCGACTCGTGATCGGCCTGCAGCCACGCCGGGATCTGCCCGGTGAGCTCGGTGGCATCCCTGATGACCTGAGTGGCGGGGGTGTCGGCCTTGATCGCGATCACCTCACCCGGGCGCACCTGGTAGCTGGGAATGTTCACGCGCCTGCCATTGATAGTCCAGTGCCCGTGGAGGATCAGCTGGCGTGCCTGCCGGCGCGAGGCGGCGAAGCCGAGGCGCACCAGCACGTTGTCGAAGCGGCACTCCAGCAGCGCCAGCAGGTTCTCGCCCGTGATCCCCGGCTGGCGCGAGGCCTTCTCGTAGTAGCCGTGGAACTGCTTCTCCAGCACCCCGTAGTAGCGGCGGGCCTTCTGCTTCTCGCGCAGCTGCAGTCGGTACTCGCTCTGTTTCTGGCGCCCCCTGCCGTGCTCGCCCGGCGGGTATGAACGGCGCTCGACGCCGCATTTGTCGGTGAGGCAGCGCTCCCCCTTGAGGAACAGCTTCTGCCCCTCGCGGCGGCACTGCTTGCACTGGGGGCTTGAGTCTCGTGCCATCTTTATTACACCCTCCGCCGCTTACGGGGACGACATCCATTGTGCGCTTGCGGGGTCACATCCTTGACACCCGTCACTTCGAGGCCCGCCGCAGAGAGCGAGCGGATCGCGGTCTCGCGGCCGGAGCCGGGACCCTTGACGTACACCTCAACCTTCTGCAGCCCCTGCTCGAGGCCCTTGCGCGCGGCCGCGTCGGCGGTCACCTGCGCGGCGAACGGCGTCGACTTGCGCGAGCCCTTGAAACCGGCGCCGCCGGCGGACTCCCAGGCGATCACGTTGCCCTGCACGTCGGTGAGCGAGACGATCGTGTTGTTGAACGACGTCTTGATGTGCGCCTGCCCCACGGGGATGTTCTTCTTCGGCTTGCGTTTGCCGCGTGCGCGCTTCGGAGCCGCCATTACTTCTTACCGGCTTTCTTCTTGCCGGCGACCTGCATCCGCTTGGGGCCCTTGCGCGTGCGCGCATTGGTCTTCGTCTTCTGCCCCCTCACCGGCAGGCCGCGGCGGTGGCGCAAACCGCGGTAGCAGGCGATCTCCTGCAGACGCTTGATGTCCTGGGAGCGCTCCCTCCGCAGGTCGCCCTCGACCGTGAGGTCGGTGTCGATCGCGTCGCGCAGCCGCGACACCTCGTCCTCGGTGAGGTCGCGCACGTAGGTGTCGGGGCTGACCCCCACCTCGGACAGCAGCTTGTTGGCGGTCGAGCGGCCGATGCCGAAGATGTACGTCAGCCCGATCTCCGAGCGCTTGTTGAGGGGCAGGTTGACCCCGGCGATGCGTGCCATCTAGCCGATCACCCCTGGCGTTGCTTATGACGCTTGTTCTGGCAAATGACCAGCACCGCGCCGTGGCGGCGGATGATCTTGCATTTTTCGCACATCGGCTTCACCGACGGTCGTACCTTCATGATCCCTTTCGGCTGGTCCGGCAATCAAGCTCTGGCTGCCGGGACGGCTGCCGCTACTCGATCGAGGATACGCTCGCAGCACCAAAACACCTTCGCGTGCGCGCGGACAGTCGATAATAGCACTACGGCCCCGCAAGGATTGTCGGTGGCATCAGCTTGCGCTCGCGACCTGCTCGCCCACCGGCGGGGCGGTCGTGGCGGCGTGGCCGTTGGTGGACTGCTCGCCGCCCCCTCCAGTCAGGTGCCACGGCGTGAGCACCCGCGGGCCGGCCGCGGTGATCGCGACCGTGAACTCGAAGTGCGCCGCCGGCGAGCCATCCTGGGAAAACACCCCCCACCCGTCGCCTCCGACGCGCACCGCGGGTCGGCCGGCGGTCGTCATCGGCTCAATCGCCAGCACCATCCCCTCCTCCAGTCGCGGGCCCTTGCCCGGGCGACCGTAGTTGGGCACCTGTGGGTCCTCATGCATCGAGCGGCCCACGCCGTGGCCGACCAGCGAGCGTACAACCGACAGCCCGGCGCGCTCGACCACACGCTCGATGGCGTGCGAGACGTCGCCCATGCGGTTGCCGGCACGGCACTGCTCCACTCCAGCAAACAGCGATTCGCGGGTGGCCCGCAGGAGGTTCTGCTCGACGGGGCCGATCTCGCCGACGGGGAAGGTGCGCGCGGCGTCGGCCACCCAGCCGTCGAGCGTGACGCCCACGTCGATCGCGATGATGTCGCCCTCCCCAAGGCGGTAGCGCCCGGGGATGCCGTGCACCACCATTGCGTTCGGGGAGGCACAGATCGAGCCGGGGAAGCCTCGAAAGCCCTTGAAGGTGGGGGTCGCCCCGTGGGAGCGGATGAAGCGCTCGGCGGCTGTGTCCAGCTCCTCGGTGCGCACGCCGGGGCGGATCCTGCTCTCCAGCAGCTGCAGCGTCTGCACGAGGATCTCGCCCGCCGCCGCCATCTTCTCGATCTCCGCGGGGGTCTTCTTGATGATCATCTGCTCTGAGCTTAGCTTCGATCCGCCGCCAATGGCACCAGCGCTGGACGGAGGCGGGTCCGGGGAAATGGGGGGAAGGAGGGGAGAGAGAGCCCGAGGAGTCCCGCTCCTCAAGAGCAATGCGAGAACCTCCGTCAGAGCTTGTCCTCCAACCGCAGCGTTGCCAGCGTCGCGCGGATGTGGTCGTGCACCTCGTTCGGGGGCCGACTTCCGTCGAAGCGGCGCAGCAGTCCCAGCTCCTCGTAATAACCGATCAGCGGCTTGGTCTTGGCGTGGTACACCTCCAGGCGCGTGCGGATCGTCTCCTCCTTGTCGTCATCGCGCTGAATCAGCCGCGATCCGTCCTGGTCGCAGATCCCCTCGCGCTTGGGCGGGTCGAACTCCACGTGGTAGATGTGGGTGGGGTTCTTCACGCACACTCTGCGGCCAGCGAGGCGCCGCACCACCTCCTGGTCGGGCACCTCGATCAGCAGCGCCGCGGTCAGGTTCCGCCTCAGGTCCTCGAGCGCCTGCCCGAGCGCCTGCGCCTGCGCCTCGTTGCGCGGGAAGCCGTCCAGCAGGAACCCGTCGCGGGCGTCGTCCACGCCGATCCGGGTTGTGATCATCCCCACGATCACCTCGTCGGGCACCAACTTGCCAGCCGTCATGTACTGCTGCGCCTCCCTGCCCAGCTCGGTGCCCTCAGCCACCTGCGCACGCAGCATGTCCCCAGTGGAGATGTGCGCCAGCGCAAAATCGCTCTGCAGACGGTCCGCCTGGGTTCCCTTGCCCGCGCCTGGCGGGCCAAGGAGGATCAGGTTCAGCTCTGACACTCTCTCCCAGCCTACCTGCTCGAAGCGGGAAGGGGGCAGGCCCCCCTCCCGACCTCCCCCCACGGCGCTACTTCAAGAACCCCTCGCACTCACACGGGAAGGGGGCAGGCCCCCCTCCCGACCGCCCCCCACACGAGCGTTACTTCAAAAAGCCCTCGTAACTTCGCATCATCAGCTGGGCCTCGAGCTGCTTCATCGTTTCCAGCGCCACCCCGATGACGATCAGGATCGACGTCCCCCCCAGCTGCAGTTCCACGTGCGTGCGGTCGAACAGAATCGTCGGCAACGCCGCCACCGCCGCGAGGAACAGCGCGCCGGGGAACGTCAGGCGCGCGAGGATCCGGTCGAGGAATTCGGCCGTCGGGCGCCCGGGGCGCACGCCGGGGATGAAGCCGCCGTACTTCTTCAGGTTGTCCGCCTGATCCACGGGGTTGAAGGTCACCGCCGTGTAGAAGTACGTGAAGATCACGATGAAGATCGACTCCCCGACGATGTAGTGCCAGCCTTTGGGGTTGAAGAAGTCGGACACTTCCTGGCCGGTGTGGTTTTTGATCAGCTGCCCGACCGTCGGCGGGAAGGCCATGATGCTGGCCGCGAAGATCACGGGGATCACCCCCGCCATGTTCACGCGCAGCGGCAGGTAGGTCTGGCCGCCCTCGCTCATCCGCCGTCCGATCACGCGCTTGGCGTACTGCACCGGGATCCGCCGCTGGCCCTCCATCACGAACACGATCGCCGCGACGACCACCAGCACGAGGAACGGCATCATCACCTTGAACACCTGGTTCTGGGTCGTCCACCACGCCTGGATGCCGGCCGGCAGGCGCGAGACGATCGAGGCGAAGATCAGCAGCGAGATGCCGTTGGCGATGCCTTTCTGGGTGATCAGCTCGCCGATCCACATCAGCAGCACGCAGCCCGCCGTCAGGCACACGACGATCAGGAAGATGTGGGGAAAGTCGAACTTTGTGACAACCGATTCCCCGGCGCTCGCCTGCAGCGAGTGGAACAGGAAGACGTAGCCCACCGACTGTGCGAATGCCAGGCCCACGGTCAGGTAGCGGGTGTACTGCGTGATTCGCGCCTGTCCGACTTCGCCTTCCTTGGAGAGCTTTTCCAGCGAGGGCACCACCACTTGCAGCAGCTGCAGGATGATCGAGGCGGTGATGTACGGCATGATCCCCAGCGCGAAGATCGCGATCCGTGAGAGGCTCCCGCCGGAGAAGAGGTTCAGCAGGCCGAGGATGTTGGATCCGCCCAGCTGCTTCTGGATGCTGTTGACCGCCGTCAGGTTGACCCCCGGCACCGGCAGGTGCGAGCCTAGGCGGTACAGCAGCAGCATCGCCGCCGTGAAGCCGATCTTCTTCCGGATGTCCGGCACCTGGAAGGCGTTCAGGATCGTCGAGAGCATCGCAGGCGATTCTAGACTGAGATTGCCGCTCGCGCGCGGGTCTTCTCAAGAATGTTTCAGGAAACCGACTCGTCGAGCACGACGCAGCTGCCGCCGGCGGCCTCGATGCGCTCGCGCGCGCTGGCGCTGAAGGCGTGTGCGTGGACCGTCAGCGCCTTGCCGAGCTCGCCCTTCGCCAGCACCTTCACCGGCACCGCCTTGCGGGTGCCGAGGCCCTTGCCGCGCATCAGCTCCAGCGTGACCTCCGCGCCCGCCTCGAAGCGCGCGTCGAGGTCACCGATGTTGACCGGCTGCGTGTGCGTGCGGAACGGCTCGAACGGCATCGACTTCTTCATGTGCGGGCCCCTGAGCTTGCGCATCCGCATGTGGATCGGCATCTGCCCTCCCTCGAAGCGCGCCCTGCTCTTGGCGCCCGAGCGCGACCCGTACCCCTTCTGGCCTCTGCCGGCGGTCTTGCCCGTGCCCGAGCCTTCGCCCCGCCCCACGCGCTTGCGCGGCCGGCGGCTTCCCGGGGCCGGGGCGAGGCTGTGCAACCCGACGCGGGGCTCCTGCTCGCTCACTTGCCTTGCTCCCGCACTTCCACGAGGTGGCGCACCGCGTGCAGCATCCCGCGCGCCTGGGGGCAGTCGTCGACCTGCACGGTGTGGCCGATCCTGCGCAGGCCCAGCGAGCGCAGCGTGTCCAGCTGGCGCTTGTTCGAACCGTTGCTCGATCGGCGCTGCACCACCGTGAAGGCAGCCATCAGGCCGATCCCTCCTCAGCGGACCCTGCAGCCGGCGATGTCTCCGTCTCGGCCTCCGGCGCCGCCGTCGCGGGCTCGCTCGCCTCGGTGGATGGCTCAGCCTCGGCGGATGGCTCAGCCTCGGCGGATGGTGCAGCCTCGGCGGATGGCTCAGCCTCGGCGGATGGCTCAGCCTCGCTGGATGGTGCAGCCTCGCTGGTGGCGCTGGCAGTAGATGCCTCATCTGGCGAGGAGGTCTCCAACGTCCCCCCCTCGGCGGGCTTGTCGGCAAGGCCGAGCACCTGGTTGATCGTCAGGCCACGCAGGCGCGCGACCTCCTCTGGCGTGTTCAGTCCGCGCAGGCCGGTGATCGTGGCCTTCACGAGGTTGATCGGGTTCTGGGTGCCAAGGCTCTTGGAGAGGATGTCGTGGATCCCCGCCAGCTCCAGTACCGCGCGCACGCCTCCGCCGGCGATCACCCCGGTGCCGGGCGCCGCGGGCTTCAGCAGCACGCGTCCGGCACCGAAGATCCCGGTGGTCTGGTGGGTGATCGTGCTGCCATGCCGGGGAACACGGAAGAGGTCCTTCTTGGCGCGCTCCACGCCCTTCTGGATCGCCAACGGCACCTCGGTCGCCTTGCCGTAGCCGACGCCCACCACTTCCCGTTCGTCGCCCACCACCACCAGCGCGGTGAAGGAGAAGCGCCTCCCGCCCTTCACCACCTTGGCGACACGGTTGATCTCGACGACCCGCTCCTGGAGGTCCAGGCCGGCGGGGTTGACGGAGCGATCTGTGGGGATGGTGGACATGGTGGGAGTCGAGAGGGTAGCTGGTGGCGGGGAGCGGAGGGTGGGGACTTTAGACGACTATGCCTGCCTCGCGCAGCGCCTCTGCGAAGTTCTTGACGTGTCCGTGATAGCGGTAACCACCGCGGTCGAACACCGCTTCGGTGGCCCCCGCCGCTTTGACGCGCTCTGCCAGCAAGGCGCCCTCGCGGGCGGTGCGCTGCACCTTGGCGAGCGTCCGCAGCTCGGGCTCATACCAGTTGACTGCCGCCAGCGTGCGCCCGGAGAGGTCGTCGACCGCCTGCGCCGAGAGCCCCTTGTTGGAGCGGAACACCGAGATCCGTGGACGCGTCGGCGTGCCGGCGATCTTCGCGCGCACCCGGCGGCGCCGCTTCAACCGGCGCTCGGGCTTGGTCATGAGGCTCATGCGCGCTTGCCCACCTTGCGTGCCACGTACTCGCCCTCGTAGCGGATGCCCTTGCCCTTGTAGGGCTCCGGCGGGCGCTGCTTGCGGATGATCGCGGCGGTCTCTCCCACCAGCTGCTTGGAGATTCCCTTCACGACGATTCTCGTGGGCTGGGGCACTTCGAATTCGATCCCGCTCGGCGCCGGGATCGGTACCGGGTGGGAGTAGCCGACGGCGAGCTCGAGGTCCTTGCCCTTCAGCTGCGCACGGTAGCCCACACCCTGGATCTCCAAACGCTTTTCGTAGCCCGCGGTGACGCCCTGCACCATGTTGGCCACCAACGTGCGGGTCAGCCCGTGCAGCGCGCGATGTTCGCCGCGGTCGGTCGGGCGGGTGACGAGCAGCTGCTCGCCTTCCTGCACCACTTGGATGTCGCGGTGCACGCGCTCCCGCAGCTCGCCTTTCGGCCCGCTCACGCGCACCGTCTCCGGCTCGATTGCCACGGTCACGCCGCTCGGCACGGGGATTGGCTGTCTTCCGATCCTGGACATCGTGAGTTGGTCTCTCGCTCTTCTCTCTCGCCCGCGCGCTCTTGCGCTACCAGACCTGGGCCAGGACCTCGCCGCCGACGCCCGCGGCGCGTGCGTCGTGGCCAGTCATTACGCCCTGGGAGGTTGAGACGATTGACGTTCCCATCCCACCCAGCACCTTCGGAATCCCACCGGCTTGCACGTAGGTGCGCTGACCTGGTCTCGATACGCGCTTGAGTCCCGCGATCGCCGAACGGCGGTCGGCGGTGTACTTGAGGCGGATCTCGATCACCTGGCCAGCGCCGCCTTCCGGCGCCGGCGCGACCGACCAGCTCTCGATGTAGCCCTGCTCGGTGAGGATCCTCGCGAGCTCGGTCTTCAGCTTGGACGCGGGGATCTGCACCGTCTCGTGGGCGGCGTGGATCGCGTTGCGGATCCTCGTGAGGAAGTCCGCTATGGGGTCGGTCATGGGCATGGGAGAGCTTTAGTGAATGGTTGGGGGTGTCGGGTTGTGGTAGTCGCTTTTTAAAAAAGGGTGTGCGCTATGGCGCACGGCTTTTGAAATGTGCATGCTAATCCCCGCCCTACCAGGAGGACTTGGTCATCCCCGGGATCTGGCCGTTGTGGGCGAGCTCACGCAGACAGATGCGGCAGAGCCCGAACTTGCGGTACACCGCCTTGGGTCGGCCGCAGCGGTTGCAGCGAGTATAGGCACGCGTCTTGTACTTCGGCGTCCGCGCCTGCTTGACGCGCAGCGAGGTCTTGGCCATCAGTCTGTCTCCTCTTGCTCGACGGTGCCCTCTTGCTCGACGGTGCCCTCTTGCTCGACGGTGCCCTCTTGCTCGACGGTGTCGACGCTCTCCTCAGCCGGTGTCTCCTGGTTGGGGCTCTTCTGGGCGACGGTCTCCACCGCGGCGCCGTCGGCGGCCTCGGCGTTCTCTCCGAGGGCCTGTGCGAACTCCGCCGGGCGCCCGTAGGTGGAGAACGGCATCCCCAGCGCGGAGAGCAGCGCAAAGGCCTCGACATCGGTGCGGGCGCTCGTGGTGATCGTGATGTCCAGCCCGCGCACCTGATCGATCGTGTCGTAATCGATCTCGGGGAAGATGATCTGTTCGCGCACCCCCATCGAGTAATTGCCGCGACCGTCGAACGAGCGGGCGCGCAGACCGCGGAAATCGCGGATTCGGGGGATCGCGATCGAGATCAGCCGGTCGAGGAACTCGTAGGAGCGCTCCCGGCGCAGCGTCACCGACAAGCCCACCGGCATCCCCTCGCGCAGTTTGAACGCGGCGATCGACTTACGTGCGCGGCGCACGCTCGGCTGCTGGCCCGCGATCGTGGCAAGCTGGTCCTGGGCGGCCTTCAGCGCCTTGGAGTCCTGCTTGGCCTCACCGACGCCCATGTTGAGCGTGATCTTTTCCAGGCGCGGCGTCTGCATCGAAGAGCTGTAGCCGAAGCGCTCGATCAGCTGGGGGCGAATCTCCTCCATGTAGCGGACTTTCAGGCGTGCGGGGGCTTCTGTGCTCATCAGTCGATCCTCGCTCCCGAGCGGCGGGCGACGCGGAAGGGCCTGCCATTCTCCCGCTCGACTCCGACCCGCGTGGGCTTGCCACCTTTGGGATCCAGCAGCATCACGTTGGAGACATGGATCGGCCCCTCACGCTCGATCACGCCACCCACGGTCGCGCCCTGCCTGGTTTCCGCCACCTGCCGCGGCCGCGTGTGGCGCTTGATCATGTTCAGGCCCTCGACGTACACGCGCTCCTTGCCCGGCTCCACACGCAGAACGCGGCCGCTCTTGCCGCGGTCCTTGCCCGCAATCACCTGCACGCGATCGTCGGAGCGAATCCGCAACGTGCGCCGCACGGCCTTCGCCGGGCCGCTTGTGCGCTTCGTACCGGCGCGCTTCGTACCCGTGCTCTTGCCGGCGCCCGTCCGCGATCCACCCTTGTGGGTCCCACCGGTCTGTGCGCGTGCGCGTGCCATCAGTGGCTGCTCCTGTGAGCCCGTCGGGACACCTAGATGACCTCCGGCGCGAGCGAGACGATCTTCATGAAGTTGCGCTCGCGCAGTTCCCGCGCGACGGGGCCGAACACGCGCGTGCCGCGGGGGTTGTTCTGCTCGTCGATGATCACCGCGGCGTTCTCGTCGAAGGCGATGTAGGTGCCGTCCTCGCGGCCGAACGGCTTCTTCGTGCGCACGACCACGGCCGTCACCACGTCGCCCTTTTTGACGGTGCCGTGAGGAGTGGCCTGCTTGACGGTGGCGGTGATCACATCGCCCACGTGCGCGTACCGGCGGCGCGAGCCACCCTTGACGCGGATGCAGAGGATCTCACGCGCTCCGGTGTTGTCGGCCACGCGCAGTCTCGTCTCGTTCTGGATCATCGTGCCCGCTCCAACACATCCACCAGCCGCCAGCGCTTGGTGCGCGACAGGGGGCGGCTCTCGACCACGCGCACCACGTCGCCCTCGTGCGCGTCATTGTTTTCGTCGTGTGCATGCAGCGTGGAGGAGCTGCGCACGATCTTTTCGTAACGCCGATGCCGACGGGCGACATCGATGCGCACGGTGATCGTTTTGTCGGCCTTGTTCGACACAACCACTCCCTGGCGCTCCCGGCGGGCACCCTCGCGCGGGGGATGCACAGGCGCGAGCGGCTGCGCAGCGGGCGTCGAGGCGCGGTGCTCGGCGCGTTTGGCGCGTTCCTGCAAGCGCCGCGTGCGGCGCTTTACCGCCTTCGTGCGACGTACGGCATCGCGCTCGACCTGGCGCTCCTCGGGTGTGCGTCGCTCGCGCGCGCTGCCGACGTGCATCGAGCGTGACTTGCGCCGGCGCTCCTTGGAGGAGACCTGCTCGGCGGGCTCGACCGGCACCGCGGCCCGCGCGGTCGCAGGGGCCTCTGACTCAGGCTTCTGCTCAGGCATCGCGCCCTGCTCGGCCTGCGTCTCCTCGGTCTGCTGCTTGTCGGTCATCTCGTTGTCCTGTTCGTCATCAGCCATCTCGTCACATCCCAAGTTCCCGCTCGCGCCGCACGGTTAGCGCGCGCGCGAGGTCGCGCCGGGCGCGACCCATGCCGGCGGTGTTCTCGAGCTCGCCGGTCGCGTTGGCAAAGCGCAGCCCGAAGAGACCCTTGCGCAGCGTGCCGATCTGCTCCGCCAGCTCGTCGTCGGGCATGTCGCGCATCTCCTTGGCATTCATGCTCGCTTCACTCCTCGCGCATCACGAACTTGGACTTGACGGGCAGCTTGTGCGCCGCTAGACGGATCGCGTCGCGGGCCAGCGGCTCGGGCACACCGGCGAGCTCGAACATCACGCGCCCGGGCTTGACGACCGCGACCCAACCCTCGGGGGAGCCCTTGCCGGAGCCCATGCGGGTCTCCGCAGGCTTCTTGGTGACGGGCTTGTCGGGAAAGACGTTGATCCACACCTTGCCGCCACGCTTGATCTTGCGCGTCATCGCGATACGTGCGGCCTCGATCTGGCGGTTGGTGAGCCAGCCCTGCTCCAGCGACTTCAGGCCGTACTCGCCGAACTGCACCTTCACCTGGCCGCGCGACATTCCGCGACGCCGGCCACGGTGCTGCTTGCGGTGCTTGACACGCTTGGGGGAGAGCATCAGCGGGTCACCTCGGGACTGCCGCCGCCACGGCCGCCACCCGGACCGCCCGGGCCACGCCCGCCACCTGGACCACCCGGACCACGACCGCCACCAAAGCCTCCACGGCCACCACCCGGACCACCCGATCCACGACCGCCACCCGGACCGCCCGGGCCACGCCCGCCACCCGGACCACCTGGGCCACGACCGCCACCGGAGCCTCCACGGCCACCACCCGGACCACCCGATCCACGACCGCCACCTGGGCCGCCCGGGCCACGACCGCCACCCGGACCACCTGGGCCACGACCGCCACCCGGACCACCTGGGCCACGTCCGCCACCGGAGCCTCCACGGCCACCGCCGCCTGGGCCGCCGCGGCCTCGGCCTCCGCCGCCGCGCCCGTCACGGCCGTCGCGTCCGCCGCCGCGGCCGTCGCGGCCGTCGCTCGGCGGAGGCGGAGCGGTCATATCGGTGAGGTCGGCGCCGGTGTAGCCCTCGGGCATGATTTCGCCCTTGTTGACCCAGCACTTCACGCCGATCCGCCCGAACGTGGTTGCCGCCTCGTGGAAGCCGTAGTCGATGTCCGCGCGCATCGTGTGCAGCGGCACGCGCCCGTCGGAGTAGCTCTCGGTGCGCGCCATCTCGGCCCCCCCGAGGCGCCCGGCGACCTGCACCTTGACGCCCTTGGCGCCGGAGCGCATCGCGCTGGTGAGGGCGCGCTTCATCGCTCGGCGAAAGGCGACGCGGTTCTGCAACTGCTCGGCGATCGACTGCGCGACGAGCTTGGCGTCGAGCTCGGGGCGCTTGATCTCGAGGATGTTGACCTTGATCTGCTTCTGGGTCATGCGGTGCAGGTCGCGCCGCAGGGCGTCCACTTCGGTGCCCGACTTGCCGATCACGATGCCGGGACGGGCGGTGTGGATGTTGACCTCCAGTTCACCGGAGTCCTTGCGGATCGTGATGTCGGAGAGGCCCGCGTGGGCCAGGCGATCGGTGATGTGCCGGCGGATGCGGATGTCCTCCGCGAGATACTCGGCGAAGTGGCGCTCGTTTAACCAGTTGGACTTCCAGTCGTGGATGTAGCCCACGCGCATTGCCTCTGGATGAACCTTCTGTCCCATCTTCTCTCTCTTCTCTATCTCAATCCGGTGTCGGAAAACTTTGTCGTGTGGATCTGGGGTGCGTCTCGGTGTGCTTGTCGCTTCGTCCCTACGACCGCGGGGTGAGCGTGATCGTGAGATGACTGGTGCGCTTGCGGATCGGCGTCGCCCTACCCATGGCGCGGGGCCGGAAGCGCTTGATTGTGGGCCCCTCGTCGGCGTAGGCCTCGCGGACGATCAGATCGTCCTCGAGTAGCTCGTGGTTGTTCTCCGCGTTGGCCACCGCGGACTCGAGCAGCTTGCTCCAGTCGCGCGCCGCGTCGCGGGGCGTGAACGCGAGGATAGCGCGTGCCTCCTGCACAGACTTCCCCCGGATGTGCCCGCACACCATGCGCGCCTTGCGCGCGGAGGTGCGCACGTAGCGTGCCCGTGCGCGCACCACCTGCCGGCGCTCGGCCGGTTTGCGTTTGGTCGCGACCGCCGGTTGGGGCTCTGGGGCGGCTTCCTCTGCCGGGGCCTCCTCGGCGGCCTCCTCGGCGACAGGCTCCGCGGCTGGCTGCTGATCCGCGGCGGGGACGTTTTTTTTGGCGCGCCTCGCTTTGGCGGGTTTCTTCGCCTCGGGCTCGGCCTCGGCGGCTGGCTCCCCAGCGTCCGCACTCGGCTCCTGCGCCGCAGTGGTCGGCTCGATGGCCTCAGCGCTCGGCTCCCGCGCCTCAGCGGTCGGTGCTGCCTCGGCGGGCTTCTCAGCTTTCGCAGCGGGTTTTTTGGCCGCCGGCTTTTTCGCGGCCTCGGCGGGCGCTGCCGGGGTGTCGCCCGGCGTCTCGTTCTGTTTTTCGTCCTCGGCGCTCATCAACGGACCTTCCCGGACCCCGCGTGCCCGCGGAAGTGGCGGGTGGGGGCGAACTCACCCAGCTTGTGGCCAACCATCGACTCCGACACGAACACGGGGACGTGCTTCTTGCCGTCGTGCACGGCGATCGTGTGGCCCACCATGTCGGGAAAGATCGTGGAGGTGCGCGACCAGGTGCGGATCATCTGTTTGCGGTTCTCGGCGTTGAGCGCCTCAATGCGCTTCATCAGCCGCTCTTCGACCCACGGCCCCTTCTTGCTGGAGCGACTCATAGTTCCTCACACCAACCTTCCACGGGCACGGAGGGCAAGCCGGACAAGGACGCAGTGAGCGAAATGTGCTTTGCACATGAGCGATCGAGGACGCCGCTCCGGCGCAGCCATCCGTGTTCGTGGCGGCTCATCGCTGCTTGCCCTTTCCTCGTCGGCGCCCGCGCACGATGTAGCGGTCGGAGGTCTTGTTCTTCTTGCGCGTGCGATACCCGAGCGTCGGCACGCCCCATGGGGTGACGGGGTGCCGCCCGGCGGTGGTGGAGCCCTCGCCGCCACCGTGCGGATGGTCGACGGGGTTCATCGCGACGCCGCGCGTCTGCGGACGCACACCCATGTGGCGCTTACGCCCGGCCTTGCCAACCTTGATGTTCTGGTGGTCTGAGTTGCCGATCGTGCCGACTGTGGCGCGGCACTCGGCGCGCACCAAGCGCATCTCGCCGGAGGGGAGGCGCAGGGTGGCCATCTCGCCGTCCTTGGCCATCAGCTGCACACCAGCCCCAGCGGAGCGCGCCAGCTGCCCGCCGCGGCCGGGGTGCAGCTCGACGTTGTGCACCACGGTGCCGACCGGCATACGCGCGAGCGACAGACAGTTGCCCACGGCAATGTCGGCGCCCTCACCGGAGCTGACGGTCATCCCGACGGTGAGCCGCTGCGGTGCAAGGATGTAGCGCTTCTCGCCGTCGAGGTAGTGCAGCAGCGCGATGTAGGAGGAGCGGTTGGGGTCGTACTCGATTGCGGCGACCTTGGCGGGTACGCCGTCCTTGCGCCGCTTGAAGTCGATCCGACGGTACAGCCGCTTGGCGCCACCGCCACGATGGCGGGCGGTCTTGCGCCCGTGCGCGTTGCGCCCGCCGCTCTTCTTCAGGCCTTCGACCAGCGTCTTCTCTGGCTCGCTCTTGGTGACCTCCGCGAAGTCGGCGTAGGAGGTGAAGCGGCGGCCGGGAGAGGTGGGCTTTGGTTTGCGAATCGGCATGGTGGTCGGTTGCTCTTTCTACACGCTCTCGAGCGCTTGGAAGACGGGGATGGTTTCGCCCTCGCGCACCTGCACGATCGCCTTCTTCCAGGTGCGGGTGCGCCCGCTGATCGCGCCGCGGCGCTTGGGCTTGGACTTGACGCTCTGGGTGCGCACGTTGACGACGTGCACGTCGAACAGCGATTCCACAGCCTGGCGAATGAGGGTCTTGTGTGCGTCGGGGTGCACGCGGAAGGTGTAGCGGCCAAACGCCGAAAGCGCGTAGCTCTTCTCGGAGATGACAGGGCGAATGATGACCTGCGAGTGCTCCATCACTCCTCACCACTCTCGGGCGCGTCCTGCGAGGACTCGGTTGACGACTCGGGCGCATCCGCGGTGGCTATGGCGGGAGCGGCTTTGCCGGCGCGAGCCGTGAGCGCGTCGAGGGCGGCCCGTGAGAGCACCAGCGAGGCAGAACCCACGAGGTCGGCGACGCCTACATCCTCGTGCACCAGCACCGCCACACGGGCGAGGTTGCGGAACGACAGCGCGGCGTCTGACTCCTCGGCCGCAAGCGCGACAAGGGTGGGGCGGGGTTGACCCCAATCATCGAGCAGATCCATCGCCTGGCTGGTCTTGGGCGCGGTGAAGGCGCTCGCATCGACCACCGCGAGCGACCCGCGCGAGGCGTGCAGCGAGAGCGCGCTGCGCAGCGCAACGCGCTGCTCCTTGCGGTTGACCTTGAAGGTGTAGGAACGGGGCTGGGGCCCGAACACGGTGCCGCCCCCGGTCCAGATCGGCGAGCGGCTGGAGCCGGCGCGGGCGCGTCCGGTTCCCTTCTGGCGCCATGGCTTGGCCGAGCCGCCGGAGACCATCGCGCGGGTCTTGGTGGAGGCAGTGCCGCGGCGGCGGGCGGCCTGCTCGGCACGCACGCTCTGGTGCACGAGCGGCCCGTGGAAACCGGCAGAGAAGGCGGTGTCGTCCAACCCGACGGTCTTGCCGGCGGCACCCCCCAACACGGGGGCTTTGAATGCGGTGTCAGCCATCGGCACGCACCTCCACAACTCCGCCCCTCGGGCCGGGCACCGAGCCGCGCACCATCAGCAGGTTCTGGGCGGCGTCGACGGCGATGACCTCCAGGCCGGGCTGGGTGACGCGACGGTTGCCCATCTGGCCGGGCCCGCGGATGCCCTTCATCACGCGCGCGGGCGTGGCGGAGGCGCCGATCGAGCCGGGAGCCCGGACGTTGTGGGAGCCGTGCGACTTGGGGCCGCTCTTGAAACCGTGGCGACGGATCGTGCCCTGGAAGCCCTTCCCCTTGGACACCCCGGAGATCTTGACGCGGGCGCCCACCTCGAAGGAGGCGACGGTGACGCTCTCGCCCAGCTTGAGCTCGGAGATCGGGGCGGGGGGATCCCTGAACTCGACGAGGTGGCGCAGCGGGGGGGCGTCGGCCTTGCGCAGATGCCCGAGCTCGGCTTTCGTCAGGTGCTTCTCGCGGGCAGCGCCAAACGCCAGCTGCACCGCATCGTACCCATCGCGCTCGGCGCTGCGCACGGCGGTCACGGGACAGGGCCCGGCCTCCAGCACGGTGACACGCGCCACCGAGCCGTCCTCCTTGAACAGCTGGGTCATTCCGAGCTTCTTGGCGAGAATTGCGGGCATCACGTGGCGAGGCGGATCTCGATGTCGACGCCGGCGGGCAGATGGTCGAGGCGCTGCAGGGAGTCGACCGTCTTGGGAGTGGGCTGGTGAATGTCGATCAGCCGCTTGTGGGTGCGGATCTCGAAGTGCTCGCGCGAGTCCTTGTCCTTGAAGGGTGAGCGGATCACGCAGTACACGTTCTTCTCGGTGGGCAGCGGCACGGGCCCGGAAACGGTGGCGCCGGTGCGCGTGGCGGTCTCGACGATCTCTCTCGCGGCCGACTCGATCGCGGAGGTGTCGTACGCCTTCAGGCGGATACGGATCTTGTTCTGGGCGGCTGGTGCCATGGAAAAGTCAATCTTCTCTATCTGGGGGGAAAAGTCATTTGTCTGGATCGACCAGCGGGGCGGGCGAACGTTCTTCATCGCACCGCGCTGGACGGAGCTGCATCGTCGTATCTGTCTGGCAATAAAAAAAGCGCTCCCGGATTGGTCCGGGAGCGCCTTTGGGTACTACTCGATGATCTCGCTGACCACGCCCGAGCCCACCGTGCGACCACCCTCTCGGATCGCGAAGCGCAGGCCCTGGTCCATGGCGATCGGCTGGATCAGCTCGATCTCCATCTGGACGTTGTCTCCGGGCATCACCATCTCGACGCCGTCGGGCAGCTTGGCCACGCCGGTGACATCGGTGGTACGGAAGTAGAACTGCGGCCGGTACCCGGAGAAGAAGGGGGTGTGACGTCCACCCTCCTCCTTCTTGAGCACGTAGACCTCCGACTTGAACTTGGTGTGCGGGGTGATCGATCCGGGCTTGCACAGCACCTGACCGCGCTCGATCTCCTCGCGCTTGGTGCCGCGCAGCAGGCAGCCGACGTTGTCGCCGGCACGGCCCTCGTCGAGGATCTTGCGGAACATCTCGACGCCCGTCACCACCGTCGAGGTGGAGTCGTGGACGCCCACGATTTCGACGGTGTCGCCGGTTTTGACGATCCCCTGCTCGATGCGCCCGGTCGCGACGGTGCCGCGGCCGGTGATCGAGAAGACGTCCTCGACCGGCATCAGGAAGGGCTTGTCGAGCTCGCGCACCGGCTCGGGGATGTAGTCGTCGAGCGCCGCGGCGAGGTCGAGGATCTTCTGCTTGTAGGTCTCGTCGCCTTCCAGCGCCTTCAGCGCCGAGCCGATCACGAACGGGATGTCGTCACCGGGGAAGTCGTATTCGGAGAGCAGCTCGCGCACCTCGACCTCAACCAGTTCGAGCAGCTCCTCGTCGTCGACCATGTCGGCCTTGTTGAGGAACACCACGATGTAGGGGACGCCAACCTGGCGGGCGAGCAGGATGTGCTCGCGCGTCTGGGGCATCGGGCCGTCGGCCGCGGAGACCACGAGGATCGCGCCGTCCATCTGCGCAGCGCCGGTGATCATGTTCTTGACGTAGTCGGCGTGACCGGGGCAGTCCACGTGCGCGTAGTGGCGCTTCTCGGTCGCGTACTCGACGTGCGAGGTGGCGATCGTGATCCCGCGTTCCTTCTCCTCGGGAGCGTTGTCGATCTCCTCGAAGCTGCGGGCTTCGGCGCCTCCCTTCTCCGCCAGCACCGTTGTGATGGCAGCGGTCAGCGTCGTCTTACCGTGATCGATGTGACCGATGGTGCCAACGTTGACGTGCGGCTTGTCGCGCTCGAACTTCTCCTTCGCCACTTTGCTCTGCTCCTCTGGAATCGACTGGTTGTGTTCGCGCTTTGTGAGGGCGAACCCGAGAAATCTATCTGAATAAGGTCTTCTGTGTCTTCTTGGCCGCTCAGGCCGCTACCGGCTCCCCCGTGCGTTGCTCGATGATCTTCTCCGCGATGCTGGGGGGTACCTCCTCGTAGCCCTCAAACTGCATCGTGTAAGTGGCGCGCCCCTGCGTGTTGGAGCGCAGGTCGGTCGCGTAGCCAAACATCTCCGAGAGCGGCACCATCGCGTGAATCGCCTGCGCGTTGCCCCGCTGCTCCGATCCGTGCAGGTGTCCGCGCCGGCGCGAGAGGTCGCCCATCACATCGCCCATGAACTCCTCGGGGGTGACGACCTCGACCGCAAAGATCGGCTCCAGCAGCACCGGTTTGGCGCGCCGCGCGGCCTCCTTGAAGGCGAGCGAGCCGGCAACCTTGTAAGCGATCTCCGAGGAGTCGACCTCGTGGTACTTGCCGTCGACCAGCGTGACACGAATGTCCACCATCGGGTAGCCGGCCTTGACGCCGTTCTCAAGCGCCTCCTCGACGCCCTTCTCCACCGCCGGGATGAACTCGGTGGGAATCGCACCGCCCTTGATCTTGTTGACGAAGTCAAAGCCCTCGCCAGGCGCCGGCTCGATGTTGATGTACACCACTCCGTACTGCCCCGAGCCGCCGGTCTGGCGCACAAACTTGCCTTCGACCTTCTCGGCGGTGCCCCTCACCGTCTCGCGGTAGGAGACCTGGGGGCGCCCGACGTTGGCCTCGACGCCGAACTCGCGCTTCATGCGGTCCACCAGCACTTCGAGGTGCAGCTCGCCCATCCCCGAGATCTCGGTCTGGCCGGTCTCTTCGTTGGTGCGCACCTGAAATGTCGGGTCCTCCTCGGCGAGGCGCCCGAGCGCGATCGACATCTTCTCCTGGTCGACCTTCGTCTTGGGCTCCACCGCCACCTTGATCACCGGCTCGGGGAACACGATCGTCTCCAGCCGCACGGGGGCGTCGGGAGCCGCGAGCGTGTCGCCGGTTATCACCTGCTTGATCCCCACCGCGGCGGCGATGTCGCCCGCGTAAACCTCGGGGACCTCCTCGCGCTCGTTGGCGTGCATCATCAGGATCCGCCCGATCCGCTCGGTGCGCCCGCTGTTGACGTTCAGCACACGCGAGCCGGCCTGCAGGCGCCCGGAGTAGACGCGGAAGTAGGTGAGCTTGCCGACGTAGGGGTCGGCCATGATCTTGAAGGCGAGCGCCGTGAAGGGTTCGGAATCGTCGGGTTTGCGCTCCACCTCGCGCTCGCCCTCCTCGCCCTTCACCAGTTCGGTGCCGGTCATCGGAGGCACATCCAGCGGGGAGGGCAGGTAGTCGATGACGGCGTCGAGCAGCGGCTGCACACCCTTGTTCTTGAAGGAGGAGCCGCACAGCACCGGCGTAAGCTTGGTGGAGAGGGTGGCCTTGCGGATCGCCTGCTTGATCAGCTCCGGCGGAATCTCGGTTTCTTCGAGGATCAGCTCGACGAGGTCATCGTCGTAGTGCGACACCTCCTCCAGCAGGTGCTCGCGCGCGGCGGCGGCCGCGTCGGCGAGCGCGGCGGGGATCTCGATCTCCTCCTGCTCCTTGCCGAGCTCGTCCTTGTAGACGATCGCTTTCATCGCCACGAGGTCAACTACGCCCTCGAAGTCACCCTCGGCGCCAATCGGCAGCTGGATCGGCACCGGGTGAGCGGCGAGGCGGTCGATCATCGTCTGCACACCGCGCTCGAAGTCGGCGCCGGTGCGGTCCATCTTGTTGATGTAGGCGATCCGCGGGACGTGGTACTTGTCGGCCTGGCGCCACACGGTCTCCGACTGCGGCTCGACGCCGGCGACGGAGTCAAACAGCGCGATCGCCCCGTCGAGCACACGCAGCGAGCGCTCGACCTCGACCGTGAAGTCGACGTGTCCGGGCGTGTCGATGATGTTGATGCGGTTGCCCTTCCACTCCGCCGTGGTGGCGGCCGAGGTGATCGTGATGCCGCGCTCTTGCTCCTGTTCCATCCAGTCCATCGTGGCAGCGCCGTCGTGGACCTCGCCGATCTTGTAAGTGCGCCCCGTGTAGTAGAGGATGCGCTCGGTCGTGGTCGTCTTGCCCGCGTCGATGTGGGCCATGATCCCGATGTTGCGGGTGTTCTCGAGTGTGAACTTACGTGGCATCGCTTGGTGTGTGTAGTGGAGTTGGGTGCTGCTGTGTGGTGGTTGCTGCTGGTGCGTGGCCGCAATCAGGCAAGGATGCGGCGCTGCGCTGCTTCAGTCGTCAGGTGGGTCGGGGCAAAAAAATCGGGCCCCCTGGGCCCGCGCGCGCTACTACGGTGAGGCCGGTTCGCGTCGCTATGTGCCCAGGGTCTTCATGTTGTCGTACGCCCACGGCTGGCGCTGTTCGCACACCCAATCCGCCCGCCGAGCGGAGGCCGACTATAGCAGAGGATTCGATGCCTGCACACCGGCCGAGGCAGGCCTTGAATCGGCCTCTGCAACGCCATCCTCGAAGACCGCCTGCAGGCGGGTCAGCACACGCGTGGCCGCCCGCAGCTCCTCGGCATCGACGTCCGCGAGCGCCTGCTCCCAGCGGCCCTGCCACTTCGCACGCTTGGCTTCGATCGCCTGTCGGCCGCGCGGTGTGAGACGGGAGACGACCACACGCCGGTCGCGCTCCAGGCGCGCGCGCTCCACATGACCGCCCTCGGCGAGGTGGTCGAGCATCTGCGTGACGGTCGCCGGCGTCAGCTGCGCCGCGCACGCCAGCTCCCCGGCGGACAGCTCGCCGCGCTCCTCCAGCTCGAACAACAGCTCGCACTGCGCGTGGCTGAGCTCGCCGACGCCGAGGTGGGTGTCGCGCCCGCGCAGGCGGCTGAGGCTGCGGAAGGTGCGACGAAACGCCTTGCCGAGCTCCAGCAACTCCGCCGCCCACGGCTTCTCCTCCTGCGCAACCTTTACCGCCATCGCTCAGACCCCGACCGGCTCCGCCACCCGCTCGGGGTGGGCAGCGGAGCTATCCGTACCGGCAGTCAGCCCCTCGCCGGCTCCGGCCCGCGGCCGCTCGGCGCGCAGCAGCATCGTGCAGGGAATCAGCGTCAACGCGGCGATCCCCAGCGCCCACCAGTAAGCGGTGTCGAACGCGCTGGCCCGCGCCTCGGCCGTGAGGGCCCCCACACCGGCGCGCTGCAGCACCACGGCGAGCACCGCCGTGCCGATCGCCCCGCCAGTGCGCTGCAACACGGTGAGCTGAGGCGTCGCGTCGGATACCTGATCGGGGCGCATCGACGCGAACGCCGCAGTCATCGCGGGCATGAAGCACATCCCGATGCTGAGGCCACGCACGACCAGAATCCCCGAGATCGCGACGATCGAGGTGTGCGCGCCGATGAACGTGAGGGGGATCGTGCTGATGCACAGCAGCGAGACGCCTGTGAGCGCCACGCGCCCACCGCCGAAGCGTTCGGTCAGGCGACTCGCCAGCGGCATCGCCACCAGCGCCCCGATCCCCTGTGGCCCGGTGAGCAGGCCCGTGCTGATGACATCCTGCCCGCGCACCGTCTGGTAGTAGTAGGGCACCAGGATCATCGCCCCGAACAGCGCCGCCCCGAGGCCGAAGTTCACGAACGCCGCCCCCGCGAACACGCGGTTGGAGTACATGCGTATGTCCAGCAGCGGGCGCTCCACGCGCAGCGCATGCCGGCAGAACAGCACAATCAACACCAGCCCCGCGACGGCCGGCACGATCACCCTGCCCGAGCCAAACGCCTCGCCGGATCCGAGCTCGCTGATGCCGTAGATGAGCGCCGCACATCCCGCCGGCAGCAACGCCAAGCCCACCAGGTCCAGACGCTCCGCCTCCCCCGCGTTCGTGCGAGGCAGCATCCGCCAGCCGAGCGCAAACGCGATCGCCCCGATCGGGACGTTCACGAAGAAGATCCACGACCAGTGCAGGTGCTGCAGGATCAAACCCCCCACCACCGGGCCCAGGATTGGGGCGATCATCGCCGGCATCGAGACGATCCCCATCACCTTGCCCATCTGCTGGGGCCCCGCCACCTGGGCCATAATCATCATCGCGACCGGCATGATCATCCCACCGCCCGCACCCTGCAGCACACGGAACACCACCAGCGAGGTGAGCGAGCCGGCCAGGCCGCACAGCGTCGAGCCCGCGGTGAACAGCACCAGCGAAACCAGGTAAACCTGCTTGGCGCCGAAGCGCCGCGCCGCCCAGCCCGTCACCGGGATCACCGCCGCCAGCGACAGCAGATAGCCCGTGATCACCCACTGCACCTGCGAGAGCGGGCTGTGCAGATCCTTCGAGAGCGTGTCCAGCGCCACGTTGACGATCGTGGTGTCGAGGATCGACATCATCATCCCCAAAATCACCACGCCGCACACCACCCACACGTGCCGTGGGATGTGGCCGGCCTCGTAGCTCATGCGACCGTCGGCCGTCGGTGTCGATCCAGGCAAAGACATTCGGTACCTAAAGGTTAGGTACCGAAGTGTTATCTGTCAAGGCCTACCAGCGATAATGCGCAAAAGCCTTGTTGGCCTGCGCCATGCGGAAGATGTCGTCCTTGCGCTTGTACGCGCCGCCCTGCTGGGACTGGGCGTCGAGCAACTCGTGTGCGAGGCGCTGCGCCATGGTCTTCTCGCGGCGCTGGCGCGCGAATTCGACCAGCCAGCGCACCGCCAGGGTACGTGCGCGGCGCGGCGCAACCTCGACGGGCACCTGGTAGGTGGCGCCGCCCACACGGCGCGATTTGACCTCGAGGTTGGGGGTCAGCGCCTTGATCGACGCCTCAAGCGTCTCCAGCGGGTCTTTCTCGCTGCGCTCCGCAAGAATCGCCAGCGCGTCGTAGACGATCCGCTCGGCAACCGACTTCTTACCGTCCAGCATCACCTTGTTGATGACCTGCTGCACCAGTTTCGAGCGGTGCACCGCGTCCGGCTCGACCGGACGCACGTGTGCGGCTGCGCGACGGGGCATTACTTTTTCTTCACGCCGTACTGCGAGCGCGCCTTTTTGCGATCGTTGACGCCGGCCGCATCGAGCGTGCCGCGCACGACCTTGTAGCGCACGCCTGGAAGGTCCTTCACGCGGCCCCCCCTCACCAGCACCACGGAGTGCTCCTGCAGGTTGTGGCCCTCGCCAGGGATGTACGCCGTCACTTCGATCGAGCCGGAGATGCGCACGCGCGCGACCTTGCGCAGTGCGGAGTTAGGCTTCTTCGGGGTCGTGGTGTACACGCGCGTGCACACCCCGCGCCGCTGAGGCGCGACGACCTTCTTCTTGCGGCCCTTCCCCGACTTCAATCCCGGGGTGGCCAGCTTTTTCTTTGGGGCTTCGCGGCCCTTGCGCACGAGCTGGGAGGTGGTTGGCATTCGGTCGGTGATGGTAGCAGCGCGAGCGCTAAACCGCTTCGGGCGCGATGCCCGCCGCGCGCGTCGGCGCGGGCATCAACGCCGCGGCCACGATCACCAGCACGAACGCCAGCGCCTGGAAGACGATGCCCACTGCGCTGCCCGGCATCGGGTCACCGAACACGACGATCCCGCCGGCGATCCCCGCGATGTTGGCGGCCGTCCCCGTCACCGCGATCACCGGCACCGCCTCGCCGTCCTGCAAGGCGCGCGCGGAGGCGTAGAAGGCGACGATCGAGGCCGCCACCGCCACCGCCAGCCACGGGCTGAGGATCACGGCGAGCACGCCATGCGCGCCGACGATCCCCGTCAGCGCCTTGATCGATGTGTCCGACACCCCGAACAGGATCCCCGCCGCGGCCCCCAACATCACCCCGTGGTGCTCGGTGCGGCCGCCCATGCGGGGGCCCATGATCAGCAGACCGCCGATACCGAACAGGCCTGCCTCGAAGGAGATCATCGCCGGGTCCGAGAAGCGCGCGTCGGCCCCGTGCATCGCCGGCAGCGTCAGCCCCAGCATCACCAAGCCCGCCGCCATCAGCCACAGCCCCGCCCACTGCCGCGGGCCGACCTTGAAGCCGAACATACGATCGGCCATCACCGCGATCAGCACCACGCCGCCCGCGAGCGACACCTGCACGACCGACATCGGCGCCAGCGCCAGCGCCCCCACGTGCAGGATCCACGAGGCGACCGCCACGAGCATCCCCACCGCAAACCATTTCGAGGAGAACAGCACCTTCGTCGAGCGCAGCGGGTGGCGGACGTCAACGGCGCCCACCTCGTTGGCGCCCCGGTACTTGTAGAAGAAGCCGAGGTTCGCCACGAAGGCGCAGGCGAGCGAGAGCAGGATGCCTAGATCAAGAGTCATAGATTGGGTTGGGGGGCGGCGGTCGGGGACAAGGTGCAGCTCCATCGGCACCCGCTGGCGGATGCTTTACTGCGCCGAGTCGATCCGGGCAGATTAGCCTCGCCGACCTGTGTGGAACCTAAAGGGCTGCGGGTTTGGCACCGCGCTAACGCCCGGCTAACACTACACGCAAGGATCCTTTCAACTGTGGACCCCCCTGCCCACCGCCCTCCCTCGCAGGCGGCCCCACTGATGGGCGCCAGAAGCAACACGGAGGGAAAACCACTGTTGTTGGTGGACATCGACGGGGTGCTCTCCCTGTTCGGCTTTCCGGCCCACGACCCCCCCGAGGGGCTCTGGCACTCGATCGACGGCATACCCCACTTCCTTTCGGCTGCCGCCGCCCGGCACCTGCTAGCCCTTGTGTCTCTCTTCGAGCTGGTGTGGTGCAGCGGCTGGGAGGAGAAGGCCGACGAGTACCTCCCGTTCCTGCTGGGCCTACCCCGCGGGCTGCCCCACCTGTGCTTCGAACGCGGTGCCGTCCCGGGCGAGTCCCTGCACGGCCACTGGAAGCTCGCGGCGATCGACGACTACGCAGGGGCGCGCCCGCTGGCTTGGGTCGACGATTGCCTGGACGAGGCCTGCCATGCTTGGGCGCAGACGCGCGCGGCGCCCACGCTGCTCGTGCCCACCTCACCGGCGTTGGGCATCACGGCGCGGGAGACTGGGCAGCTTCGGGCGTGGGCGCGGGCGCTGGCGGCGTGAGGGAGACGAAGCCAGGCACCGACACCATCGCGACGGGCGCAACACCTCATTGCATCAGGGCCTACCATGTCGGTGTGAGCGAGCCTGTCACAGCCCCCCCGCCAGCGATGGACCCAGCCCGTGCGGAGCGCTTGCGCAGGGACGGCCAGCGGCCGATAAGCACGAACCTCAGCGAGGGCATCTCGTTGAGCCACGCCCTGCTCAGCTTTGTGGGCGTGGCCCGGGGCGGGTGAGTGCTCCCGCCTTCGACGAGCTGCTTCGGCGGCTCGTTGCCGCCGAAGTGCGGTTCGTTCTGATCGGTGGCCTGGCCGTCAACAACGGCTGCTGAGCGCAAATGCTGTGCGGGCTTGGGTAGCCCGGCTCGGCCGGCTCCCCGTCCCTCCCCGACCAGCTCCCTGTCAGCTCGCCCGACCCCTACTCCTCGACGACCTCGGGCACCTCGAGCTCGGCCAGTTCCTCGACGAATCCGGGGTCGGAGTCGCCGGCGCCGATCCGCTCCAGCGAGGCGAGGTCGGCGTCGAACTCCTGGCCGTAGGCACCGCCGAGCGGGTCGCCGCCCTGCAGGCCAAGCTCCGCGGCGATCTCCTCGTGGTCGAGCAGGCCGACCTCGTCGATCGCCCGCGGAAGCGGTTCGGCGGGCTCGATCTCGATCCGGCGGTAGCGCTTGAGGCCGGTCGCCGCCGGGATCAGCTTGCCGATGATCACGTTCTCCTTGAGCCCAACCAGGCGGTCGGTCTTGCCCTCGAGCGACGCGTCGGTGAGCACCTTCGTGGTCTCCTGGAAAGAGGCCGCGGAGAGGAAGGAGTCGGTGTTGAGCGATGCCTTCGTGATCCCGAGGATGATGTCCTCGAACTGCGCTGTCTCCTTCTTGTCCGCGTCGAGCTGGTCGTTGACGCGCGCGAATTCGAAGCGGTCCACGAACTGGCCGGGCAGGTAGTCGGTGTCGCCCTTCTGGTCCACTCGCACCTTCTTCAGCATCTGGCGCACGATCAGCTCGATGTGCTTGTCGTTGATGTCCACGCCCTGGGACTTGTAGACCTCCTGCACCTCGTTGACGAGGTAGCGCTCGGTCTCGGTGCGCCCGCGCAGTTTGAGCAGGTCGTGCGGGTACAGTGAGCCCTCGTTGAGCTGCTTGCCCGCCGCGATCTGCTCGCCCTGGCGCACGAACAGGCGCGTGCGCCGCGGGAAGGCGTGGCGGTGCTCCTCGCCGGCGGCGTCGATGATCACGACGGTGAGCGCCTTCTCGGTCTCTTCGATCCCAACCGTCCCGTCCTGCTCGGCGATCTGCGCGAGGCCCTTCGGCTTGCGCGCCTCGAACAGCTCCACCACGCGCGGCAGCCCGTGCGTGATGTCGGCGCCGGCGACGCCCCCGGTGTGGAAGGTGCGCATCGTCAGCTGCGTGCCGGGCTCGCCGATCGACTGCGCGGCGATGATCCCGACGGCGTCGCCGATCTGGGCCAGCTGGCCGGTCGCCATCGCGCGCCCGTAGCAAGCCTGGCAGACCCCGCTGGTGGCGCGGCACTTGAGCACCGAGCGCACCGGCACCGTCACCTGCGTGCCGCGATCGTAGTCGTCCTGGTTGGCCTTGACGATCTCGGCAAACTCACCTCGGCCGATTTCGACACCCTGCTCGACGAGCACGCGGCCCCGCTTGGTGGCGATCTCGCTCGCGGCGAAGCGCCCGACGAGGTTGTCGTTGGGATCCCCTCCATCCTTGAAGATCGCCATCTCGATGTGGTCCTCGGTGCCGCAGTCGGGCTCGCGGATGATCACGTCCTGGGCGACGTCCACCAGGCGGCGCGTCAGGTAGCCCGAGTCGGCGGTGCGCAGCGCGGTGTCGGCGAGGCCCTTTCGCGCGCCGTGCGTGGAGATGAAGTACTCGAGCACCGACAGCCCCTCCATGAAGTTGGCCTTGATCGGGCGCTCGATGATTTCGCCCTTCGGGTTGGCCATCAACCCGCGCATCCCCGCCAGCTGGCGGATCTGCTTGAACGAGCCGCGCGCCCCGGAGTTCGCCATCATGAAGATCGGGTTGAGCGTGTCGAGGTTCTCGATCATCGCGTCAGCGACCTCGTCGGTGGCGGCGTTCCACTTCTCCACGACCGCCTCGTGGCGCTCCTCCTGGGTGATCAGGCCCATGTCGTACTGGTCGGAGATCTCCGCCACGATGTCCTCGTACTTCTTGATGATCTCGCCCTTGCGCGGGGGGATCACCACGTCGTTCTTGGAGATCGTGATGCCCGCCTGGGTGGAGTACTTGAAGCCGAGGTCCTTGAAGGCGTCGAGCACCAACGAGATCGTGGTCGCGCCGTAGGACTGCACGAGCGCGTCCACGAGGCGGGTGGTATCGCGCTTCTTCATCGACTGGTTGACGAACGTGTACTTGGTGGCGTCGAACTCGTCACCCAGCGCCTCCGCCAGCGCCCGCTCGATGCGGTCGTTGTAGATGATCCGACCGACCGTCGTGAGCAGGTGTCCGCCCTCGCGGCCGAAGGGCCGGAACTCGGCCACGTCGTGCAGCGTCACCACGCCCGCCTCGTAGGAGAGCTCGGCCTCCTGCGCGGTACGGAAGACGTGCGGGCGGGGCTCGTTCGCCGGCCACTTGCCGCCGGCCAGCAGCTCCTGCTTGGCGGCGAGCTCCTCGGCTTCGGGGCCGTACGTGAGGTAGTAGGCGCCGAGGATCATGTCCTGCGTGGGCGTCGCCAGCGGCGCGCCGTGGGCCGGGGAGAGGATGTTGTTGGAGGAGAGCATCAGGATCCGCGCCTCCGCCTGCGCCTCCGCGGAGAGCGGCAGGTGCACGGCCATCTGATCGCCGTCGAAGTCCGCGTTGAAGGCGTGGCACACCAGCGGGTGCACCTGGATCGCCTTGCCCTCGACCAGCAGCGGTTCGAACGCCTGAATCCCCAGGCGGTGCAGCGTCGGCGCGCGGTTGAGCAGCACCGGATGCTCGTGGATGACCTCCTCGAGCACGTCCCACACCTCGCCGATCATCGAGTCCACCATCTTCTTGGCGGCCTTGATGTTCTGCGCGGACTTGCGCTCGACCAGGCGCGCCATGATGAACGGCTTGAACAGCTCCAGCGCCATGATCTTCGGCAGCCCGCACTGGTGCAGCTTCAGGTAGGGGCCGGCGACGATCACCGAGCGCCCGGAGTAGTCCACGCGCTTGCCCAGCAGGTTCTGGCGGAAGCGGCCCTGCTTGCCCTTGAGCATGTCCGACAGGCTCTTCAGCGGACGGTTGCCCGGCCCGGTGACGGGTCGGCCGCGGCGGCCGTTGTCGAACAGCGCGTCGACGGCCTCCTGCAACATCCGCTTCTCGTTGTTGACGATGATCTCGGGCGCGCCGAGGTCGAGCAGACGCTTGAGGCGATTGTTACGGTTGATTACGCGCCGGTAGAGGTCGTTGAGATCGGAGGTGGCGAAGCGCCCGCCGTCGAGCTGCACCATCGGGCGCAGCTCCGGCGGGATCACGGGGACGGCGTCGAGCACCATCTGTTCGGGCTTGTTGCCCGACTGCAGGAAGGCGCTGACGACCTTCAGGCGCTTCACCGCGCGCGCCTGCTTCTGGCCTTTGGCGGTCTTGACCTGATCCTCCAGTTCGACCCGTTCGGCCTCGAGGTCCACCTGCTGGAGCAGGTCGCGGATCGCTTCCGCGCCCATCCCGCCGCGGAAGTACTCGCCGAAGCCGTAAGGCGAGCCGAAGCGCTCCTTGAGCTCGCGGAACGTGGTCTCATCGTGCTCGATCTGCTTCGGTTCCATCGTCTTGAACAGCTCCCAAACGTTGCGCATCCGCTCGGCGGCGTCCTCGATGTAGGCTTCGGTGTCAGCGATGTCCGCCTCGAAGGCCTTCTTCAGGTCCTTGAGCAGCTTCTCGCGCTCCTCGTCGGAGAGCTTGTTGAGGTTGACGTCCAGCGAGTCCGCCCACAGGTGGTCTTCGTCGGAGAAGCCGGTCTGCTTGCCGTTCTCCAGGTACTTCTCACGGCGCGCCAGCGACTCGCGCAGCTCCAGCACCCGCTCCTCGCGCTCGGCGGCGTAGGAGTCGAGCACCTTGTTGACCTCCACCTCGAGCGTCTCGAGGTCCTTCATACGCGCCTCGTCATCGACCCACGTGACGATCGAGGCGGCGAAGTACAGCACCTTCTCGAGCTCCTTGGGGGCCATGTCGAGCAGGTAGCCGATGCGCGAGGGGACGCCCTTGAAGAACCAGATGTGGCTGACGGGCGCGGCCAGGTCTACGTGGCCCATGCGCTCACGGCGCACCTTCGAGCGCGTGACCTCCACGCCGCAGCGCTCGCACACGATGCCCTTGTAGCGCACGCGCTTGTACTTGCCGCAGTAGCACTCCCAGTCCTTGGTCGGGCCAAAGATGCGCTCGCAGAAGAGGCCGTCCTTCTCGGGCTTGAGCGTGCGGTAGTTGATCGTCTCGGGCTTGGTCACCTCGCCGGAGCTCCAACCGCGAATCTGCTTGGAGGAGGCGAGTCCGATCTCGATGGCGTCGAAGTTGTTGATGTCGATCATGCTTTAGCGCTTTCGCTCGCGGGTGTAACTACTACGTCTGACTCTCTCTGCACTGCGATGTGTCGCTCGCTGCTTGGGGCCCGTCGCTTGCCGCTCAACTCTCCTCGACCTCCTCAGCCTCCTCGACCTCCTCAGCCTCCTCGACCTCGAGCACAGCCTCACCGAGCACCGCCTCGAGGTCGATGCTCGCCCCGTCGGCGAGCAGCTCGTCGACGCCGAGGTCTTCCTCGACGACCTCCCCGAGCTCATCCTCGGCGGAGTCGGCATCCCCGACCTCCACGCCGTCGTCCGCCACGGGCTGCGCGGCCGCTTCGTCCTCGCCGGCGTCGGTGTCGTCCTCGCCCTCGACTGCCTCGTCGGCGGCGTCGGGCGCCGGCGCGCGCACCCCCGAGAGGTCGATGCCGAGCTCCTCGGCAGCGCGCAGCAGGTCGTCGTCTTCGTCGCGCATCTCCGCGCGCTGGCCTTCTTCGGAGACGACGTTGACGTCGAGCGCCAGCGACTGCATCTCCTTGAGCAGCACCTTGAAGGACTCGGGGATCGAGGGCTCGGCGATGTTCTCGCCCTTGACGATCGCCTCGTACGCCTTCACGCGCCCAACGGTGTCGTCGGACTTGATCGTCAGCATCTCCTGCAGCGTGTAGGCGGCGCCGAACGCCTCCAGCGCCCACACCTCCATCTCGCCGAAGCGCTGGCCGCCGAACTGCGCCTTGCCGCCCAGCGGCTGCTGGGTGACGAGCGAGTAGGGGCCGGTGGAGCGGGCGTGGATCTTGTCGTCGACGAGATGCAGCAGCTTCAGGATGTACATGTAGCCGACCGTCACCTGCTCGGCGAACGGCTCGCCGCTGCGCCCGTTGAACAGCGTCATCTTGCCCGAGGCCTGCTCTCCTGGACGGCGGGACTTGTCGACGTCCATGCGGATCCGGCCGGTGTGCTCGTCCTGCCACTTCACGAGCGCCTGGTCGACGTCTTCGACGGTGGCGCCGTCGAACACCGGCGTGGAGACGTACACGCGCGTGGGGCCGCCGTTCTTGCGTTCGCCCGAGGCTTCCTGGTAGGCGGGGGTGCCGTCGTCATACCAGCCCTGCGCCGCCGCCCAGCCGAGGTGGGTCTCGAGAATCTGACCCACGTTCATGCGGCTCGGCACGCCGAGCGGGTTGAGGATCACGTCCACGGGCGTGCCGTCCTCCAGGAACGGCATGTCCTGCACGTCCACGATCTTCGAGATCACACCCTTGTTGCCGTGGCGGCCCGCGAGCTTGTCGCCCTCGGAGATCTTGCGCTTCTTGGCGACGAACACGCGCACGAGGTCGTTGACCCCCGGCGGCAGGTCATCGCCGGCGTCGCGACTGAAGGTCTTCACGTCGATCACCACGCCGCCCTCGCCGTGGGGCACCTTCAGCGAGGTGTCGCGGACCTCGCGCGCCTTCTCCTTGAAGATCGCGCGGATCAGCTTCTCCTCGGCGGTCAGCTCGGTCTCGCCCTTGGGCGTCACCTTGCCGACCAGCAGGTCACCGGAGAGCACCTCGGCGCCGACGCGCACGATGCCGCGGTCGTCGAGGTTGCGCAGCGACTCCTCGGAGCGGTTGGGAATGTCGCGGGTGATCTCCTCCTCGCCGAGCTTGGTCGTGCGGGCGTCGATCTCGTACTCCTCGATGTGGATCGAGGTCAGCTCGTCGTCCTGCACGAGGCGCTTGGAGAGGATGATCGCGTCCTCGAAGTTGTAGCCCTCCCAGGACATGAACGCCACCATCAGGTTCTTGCCGAGCGCCATCTCACCCTTGTCGGTGGACGACCCGTCGGCGAGCACGTTGCCGGCCTTGATCTTCTGGCCGGCGTCCACGCGCGGCTTCTGGTGGATCAAGGTGCCCTGGTTGGAGCGCATGAACTTCTGCAACTCGTACTCGTCCTTCTTGCCGTCGCTGGTCTCCACCACGATCTGGTTGGCATCGACGAACTCGACGGTGCCAGTCTCGCGGGCCAGCAGCACGTCGCCGGTGTCGAGCGCCGCGCGGCGCTCCATGCCGGTGCCGATCAGCGGCGCGTCGGCCTTCAGCAGCGGCACCGCCTGGCGCTGCATGTTGGAGCCCATCAGCGCGCGGTTGGCGTCGTCGTGCTCGAGGAACGGGATCATCGCCGTCGCGACCGACCAGATCTGCTCGGGCGAGACGTCGACGAGGTCGACGTCCTTGGGGCCGACCGTGACGTACTGGCCGGCCTGCGTGCGGCAGAGGATTTCGGTGCCCTTCAGCTTGCCGGTCTTCTCGTCCACGGGCGTGTTGGCCTGGGCGATCAGCTGCTCCTCCTCCTGGGTGGCGTCGAGGCGCACGATCTCCTCGGTGACAACGCCGTCCTTGACCACGCGGTAGGGGGTCGTGACGAAGCCGTGCTCAGAGACCTCGGCGAACGAGGACAGCGAGCCGATCAGCCCGATGTTCGGCCCCTCCGGGGTCTCGATCGGGCACATCCGCCCGTAGTGGGTGGGGTGCACGTCGCGCACCTCGATCGGCGCGCGCTCGCGCGTGAGTCCGCCGGCGCCCAGCGCCGAGAGCCGGCGGCGGTGGGTAAGCCCCGCCAGCGAGTTGGTCTGGTCCATGAACTGCGATAGCTGCGAGGAGCCGAAGAACTCCTTCAGCGCCGCCACGACGGGGCGGATGTTGATGATCGTCTGCGGCGTGATCGTGTCGGCGTCCTCGGTCGTGAGGCGCTCGCGCACGACGCGCTCCATCCGGTAGAGACCGATGCGGAAGGCCTCCTGGATCAGCTCGCCGACGGTGCGCAGACGACGGTTGCCGAAGTGCTCGTACTCGTCGAGGTGATCGGCCACGGGCTCGCGCGGCATCGACAGCGCCTCGGCGGCGTAGTCCTTGATTTCGACTTCCGGTTTCTCGGGCAGCCCGAGGCGCTTGGGCAGCGACACGAGCTCCTTGATTAGCGCGACGATGTCGTCCTTGGTGAGCGTGCGGACGTCGAGGTCGGTCTGCTGGTTCAGGCGCGAGTTGAGCTTGTAGCGCCCCACGCGCGTAAGGTCGTAGCGCTTGGGGTCGAAGAACAGCTGGTTGAGCAGCGCCTTGGCGTTCTCCACGGAGGGCGGCTCGCCGGGGCGCTGCTTCTTGAAGAGCTCGATCAGCGCGCCCTCTTCGGTACGCGTCACCTCGGTGTCGGAGTCCAGCGTGTTGGCGATGTAGTGCGAGTTCTCGAAGATCCGCAGGATCTCCTCGTCGGCGGCGTAGCCCATCGCGCGCAGCAGCACCGTGACGGGCAGCTTGCGCTTGCGGTCGATGCGGACGTAGACCTTGCCCTTCTTGTCGATCTCGAGCTCCAGCCATGAGCCGCGGGCGGGCATCAGGTTGGCGATGAACACCTGCTTCTCGCGGTCCTTGGGCTCCATCAGGTAAGCCCCGGGGGAGCGCACGAGCTGCGTGACGACGACGCGCTCGGTGCCGTTGATCACAAACGTGCCGCGCTCGGTCATCCACGGGAAGTCGCCCATGAACACCGACTGCTCGCGGATCTCGCCCGTCTCGCGGTTGATGAACGCGACCGTGACCGTCAGCGGGCGCGCGAACGTCAGGTCCTTCTCGCGGCACTGTTCGAGCGAGGCCACGGGCTCGTCGAAGGAGATCTCGCCAAACTGCACAGCGAGGTTGCCGGTGTAGTCCTCGATCGGCGAGATGTCGTCGATCGTCTCCCGCAGACCACCCTTCCGCGGGTCGGTCAGCCACTCGAACGAGCGGCGCTGGATATCGATCAGGTTGGGTACGTCGCACGACTTGTTCAGACGCGCGAAGGTCCGGCGCGTCCGGAGGGCATCAGCAGCAGCCAAGGAAGACTCCTTCGAGGAGAGAGACGACACGACGAGTGCAAAACAGCAAGGCGCAAGCGCGACCCGTCAAGATAGCACACGCCACCGCCACCCTCAAGTGGGCAGCCGGCGCTCACGGACCCCGCCTCCGGAGAACCGCGTATGTGGCGCGGTCTCCATGCCTCCGAGGCAGCTGCGGCTATCGGCCAGCGAGCGCGATTCTACCGGAAAATCTGCCGATTTGTTAGGCGCGGGTAAAGACGCCTGGCGGAGCTCCGCGTGACCGCACCACGCCGAGCTGGCCCGGCGGCGACGGAGGGCCGGTATGGCTATCCACTTTTAAAAGCCCGTATAACCATCGCACACGGCCCTCAAATTTTTACACCTACACCTGCTGACCCGTCTGATGTTGGATACCCGCGGACCGTCTCACGTGGCGTTCGCTACTTCAGCTCGACGCTCGCCCCGGCCTCCTCCAGTTCCTGCTTGAGCTTGTCGGCCTCGTCCTTCTCGATGCCCTCCTTGACCGGCTTGGGGGCCTCGTCGACGAGCGCCTTGGCCTCCTTCAGGCCGAGGCCCGTGGCTGCGCGCACCACCTTGATCACCTGGATCTTCTTGTCGCCGGCCCCGGTGAGCATCACGTCCACGGTGGTGGGGCCTTCCTCCTCGGCGGCCGCCTCGCCGCCGCCGGCGGCTGCCGCGACGGGCGCGGCCACGGCAGCGGCGGAGACGCCGAACTCCTCCTCGAGCGCTTTGATGCGCTCGGCGAGCTCGAGTACGGAGATGCCCTTGAGCTCCTCGATCCAATCCTGGGTGCTAGTTGCCATGCGTCAGTCCTCCTTGGTCGTCTCGGCGTTCTCGGGCTGGCTCTCAGCCGAGACGTCCGCTTGATTGTCGTCTGCTTGCGCCGGCTCGTCCCGCGCCGGCTCAGTCTTCGCCTCGGGCTCCGCATCAGCGGTGGGCTCCTCAGTCTGTGTCTCAGCCCGCGGAGCAGCCTCAGCGGCGGACTCCTCGGCCGGGGCCTCCGCGTCAGCGGTGGGCTCCTCAGTCTGTGTCTCAGCCTGCGGAGCAGCCTCGGCGGCTGGCGCCTCGGGCTCAGCCTCCGGAGCCGCCTCGACGGCCGGGGCCTCGGGCTCAGCCTCGGCGGCTGGCGCCTCCCCCGCGGGGATCTCCCCCGACTCCTTCTTTTCGTGCACCTGGCCGAGCGCCACGGCAAGGCCGCCGACGAGTGCCCCGAGGGTGCGGACGAGGCCGGTGATCGGCGAGGCGACGACGCCGACGAGCTGCCCATAGAGCACTTCGCGCGAGGGCAGGCGCGAGATCGCGCGCAACTGGTCGGGGTCGAGCGGGGCACCGTCCATTACGCCGCCCTTGAAGGGCAGGAGCTGAGTCAACCGCGCGTAGTCGGCGATCGCTTTCGCGGCGAGCGCGGCGTCGCCACGGACGAACGTCAACGCCGTGGGGCCCTTCAGCAGCGGCTTCAGATCCTCCGCTCCGGTCTGGTCGGCGGCGCGCTCGGTGAGCGAGTTCTTGACGACGCGGAAGATGGCGTCGGCCTCGCGCAGCTTGGCGCGCAGCTCGGCGGCCTGGGGCACGGAGATGCCGCGATAATCGACGGCGAACACCGCCTGGGAGCTCTCTATGTCGGCGGCGATCTCGGCGATCGCCGCGGCCTTTTGGTCTCGGTTCACTGTGGCTCCTGTCCCGGGCTTCTGCTGCGAGGGCGGCCGGGGGTCTTAGGGTTGCCGTTGGGGAGGACTCAGGCGGCGACAGCCGCGGGTGAGGCCTCCTCAACGATATCGCGGGTCCTGGAAGGGTCGACTTTCACGCCGGGCCCCATCGTCGAGGCGAGCGTGATCGTGTACAGGTAGCGGCCTTTGGCGGCGGAGGGCTTGGCGCGGATCAGCTCTTCGACGACGGCGGCGTAGTTCTCCAGCAGCGCGCGCTCGTCGAACGAGGCCTTGCCGATCACCAGGTGGACGATCGCGGTGCGGTCGGTGCGGTACTCGATCTTGCCGGACTTCGACTCTTGCACGGCTTTGGCGACGTCCATCGTGACCGTGCCGACTTTCGGGTTGGGCATCTTGCCGGATGGCCCGAGAATCCGCCCGAGGCGACCCACGACCGCCATCAGGTCGGGGGTGGCGATCGCGACGTCGAACTCGTCGAAGCCCTCCTCCTGGATGCGCTTGGCGAGGTCCTCCCCGCCGACGAAGTCGGCGCCGGCCTGTTCGGCCTCGACAGCCTTGGCGCCCTGGGCGAAGACCGCTACCTTGACGTCGCGGCCGAGTCCGTTGGGCAGCGCAATCGTGCCGCGCAGCTGCTCGTCGGCGTGGCGGACGTTGAGGCCGGTGCGGATGTGGACCTCGATCGACTCGTCGAACTTCGCCGCGGCGAGGCCCTTGACGAGCGCGATCGCCTCGACCGGCTGGTAGTCGCGCTCGCGATCAATCCTCGCGAGCGCTTCGGTGTGGCGGCGGGAGTGGGTGGCCATCGTTACGCCTCCACTTCCACACCCATCGAGCGCGCCGTCCCGGCGATGATCAGCGAGGCGTGCTCGACGTCGTGGGCGTTCAGATCGGGCAGCTTGCGCTCGGCGATCGCCTCCAGCTGCGCGCGAGTGAGCTTGCCGACCTTCGTGCGGTGGGGCTCGCCGGAGCCCTTCTCGATCCGCAGCGCTTCGCGGATCAGCACCGCGGCGGGGGGCGTCTTCGTGACAAACGTGAAGGAGCGATCCTCGTAGACAGTGATCACGACCGGCACGATCGTGCCCGTTTCGCTCTGCGTTTGGGCGTTGAACGCCTTGCAGAACTCCATGATGTTGATGCCGTGCTGGCCCAGCGCAGGGCCAACCGGCGGGGCGGGGGATGCCTGCCCAGCGCGCGCCTGCAGCTTGATTGTCGTGAGTACCTTCTTGGCCATTAGAGCTTTTTCACCTGATCAAAACCTACCTCAACGGGGGTCTCCCGGCCGAAGATTGATACCAGGACCTTGAGCTTGGCGGCGTCGTCGTTGATCTCGGAGATCTCGCCGGAGAAGTCCGACAGCGGCCCGGACACCACCTTGACGGTCTCGCCGATCGCGAACTGGGCGCGCGTGCGCGGCGCGGTGGCGACCTCCTTGTGCAGCAGGCGATCGACCTCGGGCTGGGTCAGCGGCACCGGCTCCTGGGCAGCACCGACGAAGCCGGTGACGCCGGGGGTGCCCTTGACGACGCCCCACGAATCCTCGTTGAGCTCCATGTTGACGAGCACGTAGCCGGGCATCGTGCGCTTCTCGACCGTGATTTTCTGGTTGTCCTTCATCTCCGAGACGGATTCGGTAGGGACGACGACATTGCGCACGGCGCGCTGCTGCCCGAGCGAGACGACGCGATGTTCAAGGTTGTGCTTGACCTTGTTCTCGTGACCGGAGTATGTGTTGACTACGTACCAGCGAAACATTCACAGGCTCCTAGAGGGCCGTTCGGGAAAAAGACGGATAGGAATAACAGAAACGTCCTGACGTCCGAGGACCAAGCAGATCAAGGACGCAAGGAGCGAAGTGTGCTCTGCACACGAGCGACTGAGGACGCCGATATGCGCAGGTCATCGGACGTCAGAGGATGAGGTTGATGATCTTCTGGGCCACCCAGTCAGCAGCGCCAAGATAGACGCCAGCGACGGCGACGAAGCCGAGCACGACCGCCGTGGCCTGCGAGACCTGGGGGCGATCGGGCCACTGTACGCGCTGCAGCTCCGCCCACGAGGCGCGCAGGAAGGCGACCGCGCGGACCGGCAGCGAGCGGCGGTGTTCGCGGCGCTCGGCGACCCGCTCGATCTCGTCGCCGCCGCTGCCTTCGCCGGCCGGCTCGAGGGCGACCCCGCCACCACGGCCGGCGCCACCGCCGCCTCCGCCCGGGGCGCTCTCGATGTGGGCGCCGCCGAGGAACAGCTCGGGCAGGGCCCGCTCGGGCTCGATGTTGGCCGCGGCCTCGGATTCGGTGACGAGCGCCTTGTGCTCCCCGGGGCCAGAGCCGTTTCCGTCGTCGGTCTCCTCGGAAACCCCGTCGGCGGGCATCGGCACGCCGCCCGCGCCGGCGATAAGCGCGGCGTCGAACTCGTCGACCTCACCGGAGGCGTGCTCAAGCGCACCGGGCAGATCGGCGCGGTGGATCTCAGCATGCGCGGCCGTCGGCGCACCCCGAGGGGCACGCCGCTCCCGGCGCTGCTTGGCGCGTTTGCGGTCACGGGCCACAGCGCGTACCCGCGCTAGCGGGTCTCCCGGTGCCCGGTGTGCCGGCGGCACCAGCGGCAGTACTTGCGCAGGGCGATCCGGTCGGGGTTGTTGCGCTTGCTCTTGTTGGTCTGGTAGTTACGCTGCTTGCACTCCTCGCAAGCGAGCGTGACTGCGATGCGAACGTCTCCGCGGGCCATTATGAGTCCCAGTCTTCCAAGCGTTGTGGTGTGCAAAGTGTTTGGCCCCAGGCGAAGAAAAACCCCGCCTGGCGCGAGGTCCAGCAAGTCTAGCGCGGTTGCGCCTCGATGTGGGCGCCCGTCAGAGCAACCGCACGCCGAGCGAGGGCGCGCGTCGCAGGGGACCGTCGGTCGTCGCGAGCGGGCAGTCAAGGCTCCGCGCGAGCGCGACGTAGCAAGCGTCGTACGCGGAGAGGTTGAAGCGCAGCGACCACGCCTCGACCATCAGACCGGTCGTGGGCACCCTCGCGAGGGGGCTGCGAGCCAACTGCGCGACCGCCCGCACGGCCCGCTCGCTCGACAGCTTGCCCGCACGCTCGAGACCACGCAGGCTCTGCATGACCTCGGGATTGACGATGTCCGGCGCGACCAGTCTCGAACCCGCGACCATCCGGGCGATCCCGCCTCCGGCGGGTGTCTCCAACAGGAGCTCGACGAGCGCCGAGGCGTCAATCGCGATCAGCGAGGGCGTGACGGATCTGTGCATCGCGCTCCCCGCGACCTGCGTGGATCGCCGCGACGATCTCCTCGGAGGAGATGTTCGACACGGGCTCGTCGTGCGCGAGGCTATCGAGCCACTCGCGCATGCTTGGCACCAGCAGGTCGCGCTCGAGCACATCGCGCACGTAGTCGCTCAGGTTCCTGCCCTCCGCGCGCGCACGGGCTCGCAGGCGCTCGTGCAACTCGGGCGGCACGTTCTTGACCTGGATCGCGCTCACTTGACGAGGGTAGCATGCTATTAGCATGCTTAGGCCCGCCTTGAGCTTCTACGGCAGCCGCCTGATCCCGCCCAGTTTGTCGAACCCCCGGTCGAACGTGACGATCTCCGCGATCTGCCGGCGCCGCATTACGGCGCCGTGCAGCGCGTCACGCGCGGATAGGGATGGGTTCGCGTGCACAAGGTCCTTCGCGAGGAAGACATCCTGCTCCTCGACAGGCAACGTCTCGTCGACGAGACTGCGTAGAACCTCGAACGCGGGCTCGATCCTGTCGCGGCGTTCGGTCGCGACGTAGCGGTGGAGGATCTCCTGGAAGACCTCGCTGCTCGTGAGGAGCCGTCGTCGTTCGGCGGTCAGCCGCTCGAGCACGAGCTGCGCATCGGCCTTGTGGGGATGCGGTCGCCCCACCAGATACATCGGGACGTTCGCATCGAGGAAGATCACACGCCGTCGGCGCCGCCGAGCCCCGCCTCGATCTCGGCCAGTCGTCCGGCTTCCGTCTCGGCCAGCATCGTGTCGATGTCGACTTCGCGTCCGCCCGTCCCCCCATAGCTCGCGGCCTTGCGAATAGCCACCAGCTTGGCCTCGACGTCGCCGCTGGAGGTCTTGCGTTCGGCCTCCCTCAGCGCATGGCGCACCCACTCCGAGACCGTCTGTCCAGCCGCCTCGGCCGTGCGCTGATAGCGCTCGAGCTCGGCGTCCCCTACCACTACCTGCAGGCGCTTACTCATAATGGTAGTATAGAGCACTCGCTGCCAAAGCATGGGATTATGATATCATTTCTGACATCATGACCCCTGCGGAGCTGGTTCGCTCGACCCGCGTGCGCCTCGGCTTGAGCCAGCGACGACTGGCGCTGCGCGCCGGCACCACCCAGGCCGCGGTGAGCCGCATCGAGCGCGGGATCGTCTCGCCGACGTTCGCGACGCTGCGCGAGCTGATGGTCGCCATGGGGGAGGAACCGGTGCTCAGCGCGCGACGACTGCCGACCGACTGGGACCCGGCCCACATGGCGAGCACGCTGGCGCGCACGCCCGAGGAACGGTTCGAGCTGGCGATCTCGTGGAACCGGATGGCCATGAATCTGGCCGCCGCCGGGCGGACGGCGCGCGAGCATGAGTGAAGCGGCGTCGCTCGACCCCACGCGCATCTTCGCGGCGCTCGACACTCACGGGGTCGAGTACGTGGTCATCGGTGGCTTGGCGGTGCAGGTCCACGGCCATGTGCGCATGACCAACGATGTGGATCTGATCCCCGCCCCGACACTGGAGAACCTCGAGCGCCTGGCGGCTGCGCTGTGGGATCTCGACGCGCGCGTGCTGAAGCCCGGCAGCGAGCACCTGCGGGTCGACGCGCGAATGCTGCCCCGGGCGACGCGGTGGCAGCTCTCAACGCGCCACGGCGACATCGACGTATTGCACGACGCCCCTGGCGCCGCCCCGTTCTCGCAGCTGCGCGAGCGCGCGCTTGTGATCGCGATGGGCGATCACCCGATCCCGGTCGCCTCCCGCGACGACCTGATCAGGATGAAGCGCGCCACCGGTCGACCGGTGGACCTGGCCGACATCGCCGCGCTCACGGAGCCGGAGCACGGGACGTGAGGCGCAAGCTCGGGCGGCTCAACTCGGGCATCACCTGCCCTTGCGCCGCACGTGCCGGCCGCCCTTCTTGCCCTTGCCCTGCTTCTTGCCCTTGCCCTTCTGCTTGTGCGCGGCCTTCTTGGCCTGGGGGCAGCCGGTGACGGCGATCTTCGTGCTCTGGTCCATCACCGCGCCGTTCTGTCCCACGAATTCCGCGGGCATCGTGAGCTTCTGCTTGCAGAGGTTCCCGAGTGCCGCCAATGCGGAGTAGGGACCCTCCGGGAGCTTCAATTCAAAGCTGCCGACCGGCACGTCGGGAATCGTGTTGAACGTGCTGCTCGTGATCCCCGTTTTGCTGATGAACGTTTCGCCATGCAGATCGACTGTCACGCCGTCCTCGCCCTTGAGCACGACGATCAGTTCGGGGAACTTCGCGCCGCCATGGCTGAGGAAGTACGCGGTGCCTGACAGGCCGCCGGCGAGGATCGGCGTGCTCGCGACCGCTTCGCCGACCTTCGACGCCGCCGGGCAGTTTTCCGGGTTGACGTTGAACACCGCTTCGGTGCACGCCTTCTGCAGCGTCGGCAGCCGCGAGGGCAGTTGCTTGGGTAGTTCGACTTTGACCTTCGCGATGTTCGCCAGCGTCCCCGCCGCCCCGCTTGGGTAAGTCAGTTTCACGTCCAAGCTCGCGCCGTCCAGCCGCGAGGTCTTCCCCGAGGTCGAGACCGCGAACCCCGGCTTGAACGCCAGCGACGCGCAGTTGGTGACCTGGAACGGCGTTTCCACGCTCGCGCTCGCGCCTTCGGTGCTCGTCATCGTCCCCGTCAGCTTCGTCGGGTTGCAGTTCGTCGGGTTGAACGTGAATTCCGGCTTGTCCACCGTCACGTTCACGTGCTGGATCTGCAATGGGATGCCGTCGATGATCGTCGGCAACGGGTCGCTGACGATGTGCAGCGCCGCGGTCGTCGGGTTCACTTCGATCTTCGCCCGCACCACCACATAACCCAGGTTGAACGGGCCCGCCTTCGCCGGGTTCAGGATCGACAGGCCGAACGGCGCGCCCTTGTAAGGGCCGGTGATGAACACCTGGCCGCCTTCCACCGTGAACGGCGCGTTCCCCAGCCCGGCGCTCACGACCGTGTGCCCGATCAGGCTCGCCGTCGGGCATTCGCCCGTGGAGGCCTGCGGTTCCGGGCACAGCGGCACCTTCGCCAGGTCACCCGAGAGCCCCGGCGGCAGTTGCACCGAGAGGCCGGCAAGCGTCTGGTCGGCGTCGGGGCGGCCCATCGTCAGCGTGAACGGCGAGAACGCGCCCGCCTGCAGGTTCGTCGACCCGGCCTGGAACCCCGGGCTGAACGGCCTCGGGTTGGCGCACGGGGACCCGTTCGGGCCGGCCGTGATATCGAACGTCGAGGTCGGTTCCGAGGGTGTGTTACCCGACCACGGCGCGATCGACATCCTCGTCGTGTATTCCCCACACAGCGGCGGGGTCGTCAACGGCGCCCTTGCGGATCCGAAGAAGTGCAGGTTCAGTTCGCTGAACGGCAGTTGTGGGGTGTTTTCAAACGTCGCGACGAGCTGCCCCGTCACCGGATCGGGGACGACCTTCCCCGCGAGCTTCACGACCACCCCGACGACCGGGTCTTCCGCGACGATATACATCGCCACCAAGCTCCCGAACGGGTTCGCGTCCTGCGTTGCGAGATACACCTCGCCTTCCAGCGGCTCATCCAACAGCGGCGTCTTGATCTGCACCGTCGCGACCTTCGACGCTTCCGGACACGTTGGGGAACCTGATGTTTCCAAGCCGATCTGCCCCAGCGAACACGCCAGCAGACCATCCGAAGCAGCCGGGCTCAACTGCACGCCGGCGGGGAGCACCACAGTCGTGTTCTTCACGTCGGAGACCGCTAGACCGGTCGGATTCAGGCTCTCATCCTGGGAGACATGCACGCCGACGGTCAGCCCGGTCGGGGTGCTCGCGTTCGAGCCGTCCGGGGCGACCGTGAGCGACGGTTCGAACGGCAGCCGGTTGCACCCATCCTGACTCTCGGTCGGAACACTCGACGGAACCGACCGAAATTGACCTGGCTGCGCCCACGAGTCGGCTTCCACGCTGGTCTGCAGCGGGCCGGTGCATGAGGTCGGCAGCTCCAGGAACGGAGGGGGATGCGGTTCGTCCTGGGCGGTGCACCCTGGCAGCCCATCTTGCTCAGCGCCAGCCAGGTCCTCGCCGTCCCTGATGCAGCTCCAGCCACGCGCGTTGTCGTGGCGGGGGTCTCCGGGGACGCCCCAGAACGTCACCCTGCTCGTGAGGAAGTATGGCACCTGACTGATGTTGTCGACGCTGACCGTCACGCCGTAGTCCCCACCGGTCCGCACCGACGTATCGAGATACACATGGACGGCATTGACGACGAACCCGAAGCGTGCGGGCTCCCCAACCGAAGGTTTCAGGTTGAACAACGGCACCAGTACCCTGGTGAACCCGACCCCCGGTACATTGATTGTGATGTTGGAGACGCCCAGTGCGGTATCGGCTGGGCACGCGTCTGCGGCGATCGTGCGGGGGTCGGTGAACTGTGCATCGGTGCACTGCGGGAACGGGATCGGGTTGCCAATCAGACCAGGCGGCAGCTTGAAGTTCAGATCCTTCGCCAGCGCCACCGTATGTGGATCTTCGGGCTTTGTTTCAGCCACCTGATTCAGCGTCATAGTGGTCGTCAGCTGGAACGGGTGCGACCCCGCTTGCGTATCGATCCCGCCACCCTCGTCTTCGGGTGTCGATTCATAATCTTCGACCCCAAACGACACCGGTTCCCCGATCGAGACAGGGCGCCTCGCCGATGCGCTCACCGCGTTTCCGCCAGTCGTGCTTACTTCGTTGACCGCACCCGATTTCGCGCCTTCGTCGACGACCGAGATCACCATTTCAATCCCTTCATACGGAGCCAGGGTCCCCCCAAAGCTGCAGCTCACCGACGCCAACACGCATTCCACCGGGCCGCGATTCACGCCGCCTCCCGCACTCGGCGCTTCGCCTGCGACGCCTTCGATCCCAACCGCTTTCAACCCAGGCGGCAGCCTGTCCGCGATCGCCACGGGGACATTGCCCGCTTCCATGTCCGCATCCCCAAGGTTCACCACGGTCACGACCAGCTTGCCGTCCGGCGCACCAACCGTCGCCTGCTTCACTGTCGCTTCGGCTTTCCCACCGCTGAGCGCCGAGAACGTCAGCATCGGCGCGACCGGCCGATACGCCAGACCACCCACGAACGTCACGGCATACGTCCATGCTTCTTCACCGGGCTTGCTCTGCGGCCCGCCGGCCACCTCCACATTCCCCGCCCCATAGATACCTTCAAGACCTTCCTGCACTTCCTGGGAGGTGGCGTCCCATTTGAATGCGTGGAACTCGAATTTAGCTTCTTCGATCAGGTAGAACGAGCCTCCGGTCGCGCTCACCGTCACATCCTGCACCTCGTTCTTCGCCGTCCCCGGCTGGATGCTCGATGGCCGCGAGCCCGAGTTCAGATGCCACCAGGGCACTTGGGCAAACGCCGGCGCCGCACCCACCAACACCAGCAACAACGCCGCTACCACACCCAGCGCCACCCTCCCCGCTGTGAACCTCCCAACCGCAGGCCTGCATGTCGTTTTCTCTACTGTCGTGAGCTTGCCTGTCGCCATCTCCAGCACCCCCTCAGCGCCCGGTCCTGGAAGACGACGAGCTCTTCTTGATATTTGACCCTCTATTCGCGACGCCCGAGCGCCCTTTCACGCTCGCGCCGGCCTGCTTGCCGTACCTCCTGCGGGCCCGTCGTTCGCAGCCCGCGCGTGCCTGCTTGAGTTTCTTACGGCACGTCCGCAGCGCCCGCGCAAGCTTCTGCGCTCGCGTCAGCGACCTCGATACGACCGCCACCTTCGGCGGCGCGGGCGCGGCGAGATTCCCCGCGCCGGAGAACGTCGCGCTCGCCGGCGCCCCGAAGGTCGCGGGCTGAGGCGAAGGCGCCGCCCGGCACGAGTCGGCCGTCGTGCAGGCCGGCGGCGCGACCGCCGGCTTCGGCCGACACGGCACCGCCACCGTGCATTCCTGCGCGTCGTACACATCGGGGCTCTTGTCGAAATCTTCGGGGACCAGCCGCGCTTCGGTCAGGAAGAACACATCCGTGCCCGTTTCGCTCGCGTCCAGGAACGCCGATTCTTCGCTGGAGGTTCCCGAGGAGATCAGCCCGACGCAGCCATCCGAGCGTTCGCTGTACGTCGCGCTTTGGGTCGCGCATTCGTGCCCGCTCCCCTTCGGCACGCCCGCCGGCTCGTACTCGTACACGTCCTCGGTCCCGTTCACATCCTGTGGCACCAGCGCATCGTTGCTGTTGAAGAATAGCCGTCCGCTATCAGAGAGATATCGCGACTGGTAGAGCGCTCCGTCGACCCTGAATGGGGTCCACCCGGGGATGTTCGCCGCGAGCCATGCGCTGGGCGGCCACACTCGATCGCCGCCGACAAGCCGGCCAGCATTGCCATATTCGATCCCTACGGGTCGCGCACCGGTCGGGTTGCACGATGCGCACACGAGCCCCTGGGTGCTCGCGTCATACAGGTAGACCTCCTCGTCCGGCTTGCCGCTGAAAGCATCCATGTTCTGATATCCGGTCAACGACCTGTCCGACATAAATGCCAGATAGCGGCCGTCCGGCGAGACCCGCGCGGTCTGTTTGTTCAGAGCTTCCGACCAGTCTGGGCTGTCTTCGGCGGAGAGCACGCCGATGAACCGCGGCGCTTCCCACCCTTCTGCGCCGGGTTCGCCGCCATAATGCAGGAGGTAGAGGTTATCGGCGCCCGCCACCGCCTTTTCCCGCAGTCCGTTTTCCACCGACGACAGGGCTCCCGTGGCGACGAAGTAGATGTACGAGCCGTCTTCGCTCGCATCGAGCACACCCCGCACCCCCGCGCTCTGACCGCCGACTTCCGGCGTCAGATCGCGCAACCCGCACGTGACCTTCCCGGCTGCTTCACCTACATTGCACAGATAGAGGTCCGCGCCGCTCGCTCCGGAATGTTCGGTCAACCGCTGTCCGTCGGTGAAGAACGCACGCGAGCCATCGCTGCTTGCCGCTTGGAAGACCGAACTTGGCTCATTTTCTTTGCTTGGGGCTCCCGGCTGAGCCACATCCAGCCGCACCGATTCACCGTCCGCCGTATCGACCAGATGGAGCCCGTCCTGCATGCTCGTCAAGAAGATCCGCGAGCCATCATCGGAGATCGCGTGCCTCGTGATCATGCCCTGGTAGCCGAGTTCGCCCCCGGGGACCACCGGTTGCAGCTGGCCCCCAGACCACTCATACAATCCCTCCGCTTCGGTTGCCGGAGACGTCAGAGCGACCGAGGAGCTGAGAAATACGTGGCTGAGATCGGGCGTCGCACCAACGAAATGAATTTCGCCCCGCAATTCTTCGGGGTCGCCACCGAATACGGTTCCCGGCGGCACGTCCGAGTGGCCAGCCGCGCCAGTCACGAGCGGCATGTAACACGTTTCGGGCGTCGTCGCACAGGTCGCGTCGTGGCGCAGCAGGACCGTGCGTTCGGTCGCCGCGGGCGAAACTTCGCCCACCATCGGGGTGAAGGACCCCTCCGGTTCGACGACCCCCAGCGACAGGTCTTCCGAGAAGACCCGATACTCGTTGCCCGTGCCGACACTCACGCCGGTCGGCGAGCTGTGAGGTGTCGCGATATCCCGCGTGGACCACCCATCCGTGCCGCGCATGGAGAGAATCTGCACCCCGTCGGCGTATCCCATCGGGTCCGGTTCAATCGCCTGATACGCAACATACGTCATCGCGTCCCCGTTCGCGGCGGCCTGGATCACACTCACTTCGGAGATTCCCGGGATCTGCGCCCCGTACTTGTCCGGGGGCGAGACCAGCTCCCATTCGCGACCATCCGGCAGGCCCGCGCTCCCCCCGGCTGCCTGCGTCGTAATGACCTGATCCGGGCCCAGGAACGTTTCGACGCTGCCATTCACTTCGCTGAGGACGACGACGCGATAGTGGTACGTGGTCCCCGGCCGCAGCCCCTGCACGTGCTGGGCGACTTCGCTATCGCCTTCGCCCGCGCCGATCGCCGCGCCCGGCGGCGCCGGGGCGTCCGACCCGTAGCCCACGGTCGGGCCGTACTGGAAGTAGTAGCTCGTCGGCGCGTCGTGCGGGTTGATCGTGGCGTCGAACGTCGCGCTGCCCGACGCGATGTTCGACACCGACTCACCGTGCAGACCCGGCCCCAGCGTCGTGAAATGCCGGTCCTGCGAGGATTCCCCCGCGTTCGTCCCGTTCTTCGCGTTGGACGCCTCCAGCCGATAGTAATACGTCGTATCGGGCTGCAATTTCCCCAGCGGCACTTGCACCGCCACGGGCAGACCACCGTCAGGGACAGCTTTCGAGCACGCCGCCGTTTCCCCGAACGCCGTGGTCGTGCCCCACACGAATTCGCATGTCGCTTCACCGGCTTCATCCGGGTTGACGCTACCGTTCAGCGTCGCGCCCGTCGATCCCGGGTTCGACGCCGGTTCGGTCACTACATCCGGGAGCACGAGATCAGCACCGAAGACATCCACCACTTCTGGTTCTAGCCCGCTATCAGAAGTAACACCGACGAACACGTGATGTGTTTCCGAATCAACAGCCACCCCGACCGGGCCGGTTCCATGCCCAAACGAGCCGCCGGGTGTGCTCGCGCCGCTGACCTGGCCCAGATAAACGCCCGCCGAGTTGAACTCATAGACGTGATGAGGGCCGCTTGTATTTCCTTCTTCCGGAACCACGACATAGATCTCACCATTGCCCCCATCCACGGCCAGCGCCGCTCCGTCACCGAGCGTGAATGGGTGTCCGGAGGGGGCCGTGATCGTCCGCGCGAATTCATATTGGCCCGCGAGCGGCCCCGGCGCGAAGACGTCCACTACTCCTTCGGGACCTTTCGAGTCGAGCACGAGCACATCCCCGTTCGATTCGTCCACGGCCACCGCGAACGGCTCAGTGAAGGGTTCACTCGGCGACACCCCGGTCAGCTGCGTCACATAGGTCCCTTTGCCACCCGCTTCCGGCTTGAAGACATCGACCACGTCGTTTAGCCAGTTGTCGACATATAGATCACCCGCGGCCCAGTCCGCGATGCTCGTCGAATTGTCCACCGCGACTGCGATGATCCCTCCTTCGCTACCGAAGGTCTTGCTCGGCGTTTCAGCGCCCGTTAGCGTGCCCAGCAGGCTGCCCGATTCACCGAACACCGCGACCGCGCCTTCGTGACTCGTGCTCTCCTCTCCCCCGACGTACACCACTTCTTCCCCTGTCGAATGCCCGACGGCTACGCCGCTTTCCTCGATGCCCTTGATGCCTTCGAGGCCGGCCGCGCCCGGCGGAAGCTGCTTGATGAATGCGCCGGTGGAAGCGTCGAACTCATCCACCCGACCGCTGCCGGACACTTCTTGAGTTAGCCACAGATGCCCGGAGTCGAGGGTCATTGAACGGGGCTGATGCAGCGGGCCGGCGGCCGGCGCTCCCGCCGGGATTTCGGTGATCTGCGAAAGATATTCGTGCTTCACCGCCGCCCCCGCGGACGTGGTCCACAGCAACATGCAGCACGCCACCGCGCACAGCGCACCGGCCAGCGCGCATACCGCGCTCACAGCGGCCAACCTCGATCCACGAGCACCCATCGAACCATCCCCTCCCGGAAGAAACCGACACAAAACCCGCCCGCACCCGGGCAGCGAGATAGAGCGCAAGCGGTCAGACCCGCCGCTTTGCTTGAAACACCTCGGTTGTCCACCACTGGAACAACGGGGTAAGACCATTATACGCAGAGTGAGGGATAGTTGTCAAGACCCCACGTCGTCGCCACCAACCACCCACGGACCATCTGCGCCGACCCGGCCGAGCGGGATCCTCATTCAAACCCGCTCACCTGCCGATACCCCGCTCCAGCCGGGTGCGTCGCCATCATTGACGTGCCGTCACCGACCACTTCAAAGCCACCCCCAAGGAGGCCCCACCATGCAGCTGCCCGAGCCGATCCCCACCGCAATCAAAGACGAGAGCTTCGCCGGTGTCACCTACCACGTGCGCGGGGAGCTGGTGCCCGAGCTGCAGGTCGAGGTGGGTGCCGCCGCGGTGATGTTCGAGCACCACGTGCTGTTGTGGAAGGAGACGCGCGTGAACGTCGAGCTGAAGAAGCTGCCCGGCGGGGTCAAGCGCAAGATCGCGGGCCTGGAGTACTTCGTCACGCGCACCTCCGGCGCTGGGCACATCGCCTTCTCGCGCGACTCGCCCGGCCAGTGCGTGCCGATGCACCTGCGCCAGGGCGAGGGGCTGGACGTGCGCGAGCACCAGTTCATCGCCGCCACCGACAACCTCGACTACAGCTTCGAACGGATCAAGGGCGTGCGCAACATGCTGGTCGGGGGGTCGGGCATCTTCATGGACAAGTTCCGCGCCACCTCCGGCGACGCGCTCGTGTGGTTGCACGGCCACGGCAACGTCTTCCTCGTCGAGCTCGGCGCCGGCGAGCAGCTCGACGTCGAGGCCGGCGCCTGGCTGTACAAGGATCCCTCCGTCTCGATGGAGGCCGTCACGATGGGGCTCAAGACGGGGCTGATGGGGGGCGGCGGCAAGCTCACCTGGAACCGCTTCACCGGACCCGGGCGCCTGGCGATCCAGACGCTGTTCATCTCGCCCGCCGAGGGCGAGGAAACAAGCGGCGGCAACGCCCAGGCCGCCACCGCGGGCGGGCTCGCCGGGGCGCTGATCGGAGGATTGACGCGGGGGTAGTCGCGGTACGGTCATGCCCCCATCTGCGCGTCGATCGCCCGCTGGATCTCCTTGCCTTTGGCGGTGAGACTCCAAGCGTTGGGCTCGCCGCGGCCCTGGCGCTGGATGCCGTTGGCGATCAGGCCGACGTGCTCCAGGCGGTGCAGCAGCTTTGAGATCTGGCCCGGGTCGGAGATGCCGGCGGCGTCGGCGACCTCGCGGCCGGAGGGCGCGGAGCCGCGCTCGCTCAGCTCGGCGATCGCGAGCAGCACCCGCAGCGTGCGGTAGGTGAGACGCAGGTCCAGCTCGCGCAGCGGGTCGAGCGCGGCGGGAGGGCGCACCGGCGCTCGCGGCGGTCGCGGCACGCGGCGGCGCTGCTCCCGCTCGGCCGCCTCGGCGCCGCGATAGGGCAGCACGACGATCCCCATCAGCTGGCTCATCAACCCCACCAGCGACTTCGGGTCGGGCTCGCAGAGACGCGCGTGGATTATTGCGAGGACCGCGCCCACGGTCCCTTCGGCAACGATCCGCTTTGGGCGCCGGCCGTTGCTGGCGCCGCCGGGGCTTGCGCCGCCGCTGCGGCTGGCGCCGGGGCTTGTGCCGCCCTGGTGGACGGCGTCGGTCAGCGCCTCGACCGCGCGCCCGCGGCGCTCCAGCAGGCGGCGGTCACCGGCCAGCGGGTGGACCACCAGCAGCCGCCCCAGCGCCGGCTCGGCGTCCATGAAGCCCAGCATCGTCCCCAATCCGGCGCGCAGCTGAGCCTCCCACGTTTCGCCCCCGTTCGAGCCGGCGCTCTCCCCCGCCGCCTCGTACGCCGGCAACACGACGGCGGCGGCGCGTTCGATCGCATGCTCGAACGCCGCTAGCAGGCAGTCGTCGCGATCGGCGAACAGGTCGTAGAAGGTGCGCCGCGAGACGCGGGAGCGCTTCACGATGTGCGCCACTGTGATGGGGGCGACGCCGCGTTCGGCGACCAGCTCGGTGATCGCCGCGAGGGCGCGCGCGCGTTGGAGCTCGCCCACCCCTTCGAGGCCCAGTACACCTCCGCTCGCCGCGGTCGCCGTCGCGGTCGCGGTCGCGGTCGCCATCTCGTCCACCGCCTCCGCCTCCTCCCGCGCCCGGCGCTCGCCTACCCCGACCGTCCATCGACACCCTTCGGGTAAGGACCACTATACGCACTATGCGCAGCAATTGTCAAGTCCCTGCACCGCGATGAGCGAAAATCGTGGCCCTACTGGTAAGCCGCCACCACCGCCACGATCGCATAGATCGCGGCCAGCGCCCAGCCCTCGAAGGCGGCCGCCTCGCCGTCGCCCGTTACCTGCCACACGGCGATCGTCATCAGGCCGAGCGCGCCGATGTAGATCGGCTGCAGCGCGAACGTCAGCTGCGTGGGGAGCAGAAGGGAGATCAGCACCAGCGCCGGGAACAGGAACGCGGCGATCTGCGCGACCGAGCTCTTGACGACGGCGATCGCGAGGTCGGCCTTGCCACGCGCGGCCAGCGTGATGCCAGCGAAGTGCTCCACGGCGTTGCCGGCGATCGCCACGATCACGAGGCCCGCGAAAGCGGTGGAGATGTGCAGAATTGCGATCGCCGGGCGCAGCGCGCTGACGAACCACTCCGAGACGAAGCCTGCGCCGATGCCCGCCGCCACCAGCAATACGAGCGCCGCGCGCAGCGAGATGCGCGCCGGCTCCCCCGCCGGCAGCTGTGGCGCGCGATCGCCCGTGGCGGTCGCTTTCGGGCGCAGGTAGGGCACCAGCCAGGTCACGTATACCCCCAGCAAGCAGCAGGCGCCGATGACCGAGATCGTGTCCACGTGCGCGCCCGCGGCGCTGCCCGAGCTGAGCGCGAGGCCGATCAGCACGATCAGGAACACGGTCACGAGCAGCAGCGTCGTCGCGTCGTTGGGCAGGCGCGAGGAGAAGCGCATGATCCCGTCCGGCGCCTGCCGCGCGCCCGCCACGATCGTCAGCCCCAGCACCAGCAGCGCGCTGGCCAGCAGCGAGCCCACCAGCGCCGTCTGCGCCACCACGAGGTCGCCCGCTTTCAGCGCGAAGATCACGACCAGCAGCTCGGGCAGGTTGCCGAGCGTCGCCTGCAGCACCCCGGTGGCCGCCGCGCCGATGTGCTCACCAAGCTGCTCGGTTCCCAGCGCCACCGCCCACGCCAGGCCGGCCAGCGCCACCGTCGCCAGCGCGAAGCGGGGCACCGCCGCCCACGCGCCGTAGTTGGCCGCGCCCGCCAGCGCCACCGCCACGGCCACCGCCGCCAGCAAGAGGCACTCCACTTTGCTCAGGCCGGCCATCCTCACTCCACCGCCCGGCGCTGCAGCCATAGCTCCAGCAGTGGATCCGTGAGCATCGGCTGGCCGTCCGGCTCGATCACGTCGGCGCGGTCGGCGAGCGCGTCCAGCGCGTACAGGACGCTCGACTTCTTGATTCCCACCTGCGCCCGCGCCGCCGAGGTGTAGGGGCCTCCCGGGGTGCTTGCGAGCGCGAGCGCGACCCTGCGCTGATTGGTTGCCCAGCCGCGCCACGTCGCTGCGAGGTACCCCCGAGCGTGATCGAGGGCGCCCTCGCGCGCCGCCACCCAGTGCGTCTCGTCGGCCACCCCCCCGCGCGGAGTGGCAGCCCAGAGGAAGTGGGCGAGCATCATCGTGCGCTGCGGGTGCCCCCGCGCGAACGCGATCAGCGCAGCGAGCGCGTCTCCCGGGTCGCGTCCGCTGCGCCGGAAGCGCTCACGCACGTAGTCGCCGGCCTCCTCGAGCGGGAGCGGCGAGAGGCTCATCGGCACCGCCTGCTCGAGCAGCGGGCGGCGGGGGTCGGCGAACAGGCGCTGCATCGTCGCCGGCGCCGATCCCGCGAAGGCGTAGGAGGCCGCCTCGCGGTGGTGCTGGATCACGCTGCGCAACTGCCCATCCGCGCCTTGCACCGCGAGGATGTCCTGGATCTCGTCGAACACGATCAGGCTGCGCGTGCCCGTCCGCTCGTGCAGCTCGCGCGGAAGGTCGAGCAGCCGCAGCAGCACCACCTCCACGTTGGTGTTGGGACTGCGCTGCAGCGTGGCGCTGAAACCAGGCCCGCCGAGCGAGAGCCCAAGGTTCCACGTGCTGAAGAGGCGCTCCACACGCGTACGCAACGAGCCCTGCAGGCGTTTGGCGTAGGCGCGCTCGATTCGCGCGACGATGCCCCCGAGGCTGAGCACGTCCTCAAGATCCACCAGCGCAGTGGCCATGCCCGCGTCCTGCGCGTCGTCGAGCACCCTCCGCAGCAGCGTGGTCTTGCCGTAACGGCGCGGACCCACCAGGCGGACCGAGTGCGCGCCCTGCGCGAGATCGAGCAGGGCGCCCGCCTCCTCCAGGCGGTCGACCATCTCCTCCGGGGGCAGCGGTCCAGAGAAGTGGAAGGGATTCAGGTCACGAGGTATTGGAAGATAATACCAAAAGGTATTGGATTACGAGCCCAAAAGGTATCGGATGGTCCTTAGTCCACGATTTCGAGGGCCATGAACCAACTATTTCGAGGGACTTTATTCCCCGATTTCGAGGGGCCTCGGGCGACCGTTTCGAGGGCTGCTCACTGCCCACGGGCGGCCACACCTCAGTTCGCGTACGCTCCCCCGGTGCGTCTCGCCACCTTCAAGCCTCCGGGAAGCGAGGCCCCGCGGGCGGGGATGGTCGCGGACGGCCACGTCGCCGCGTTCGCCGACGAGCGCCTCACCGTGCTCGACGTGCTGGGCAGCCCGGCGCTGGCGCAGAGCGCCGCCGCGGTGGGCGGAGCTGACGGCCCCGGGCCCAGTTGGCCGCTGGAGGAGGTGACGCTGCTCGCACCCGTGCCCGCGCCGCGGGCGATCTTCGGGATCGGGCTCAACTACGCCGACCACGTCGCCGAGACCGGCGGCGAGCGGCCCGCGCAGCCGCTGGTGTTCATGAAGCTGCCTGCCTCCGCCGCCCCGCCGAACGCGCCCGTGCGCTGCCCCGAGGTGGTGCGCCGCCTCGACTACGAGGGTGAGCTCGCCGTGGTGATGGGCGCCGGTGGGCGCGTCGCCGGCTACGCGGTCGCCGACGACGTCAGCGCGCGCGACCTGCAGGGTCGCGAGCCGCAGTGGACGCGCGCGAAGGGCGCCGACGGCTTCTGCCCCTACGGCCCTTGGATCACCACCGTCGAGGAGATCCCCGACCCGCACGCGCTGCGCCTGCGCACCTGGGTCAACGGCGACTTGCGCCAGAACTCCAACACCTCCAACCTGATCTTCACGGTCCCCGAGCTGGTCGCCTTCATCGGCGAGACCTGCACGCTGTTCCCCGGCGACCTGGTCCTCACGGGCACGCCCTCGGGCGTGGGGCTGGGGCAGAATCCGCCGGTTTTCCTGTCAGCGGGGGATGTGGTGCGGATCGAGATCGAGGGGCTGGGGGCGATTGAGCATGGGGTGAAGTGAGTATTAACTTTTCGCGCCCCAACCCTTCATTTTGTGAAGTGGTTGGGCCGCCTCAGTGGCTCTCGAGCACCCGGTCGATCAGCCCGTACTCAAGCGCCTGCGCGGAGGTGAAGAAGCGGTCGCGCTCCATGTCGCGGCGGACCTCCTCCTGGGGGCGGCCGGTGCACTCGGCGTAGATCTCGTCGATGCGCTCGCGCACCTTGAGGATCTCGCGCGCGTGGATCTCGATGTCGGTGGACTGCCCTTCGAAGCCCGCGGAGGGCTGATGGATGAGGATGCGGGAGTTCGGCAGGCAGGCCCGCTTGCCTTTGGTACCGCCGGCCAGCAGCAGCGAGCCCATCGACATCGCCACCCCGACGCACATCGTCGCGATGTCGGGCTTGACGAAGTTCATCGTGTCGTAGATCGCGAGGCCCGAGTAGATCGAGCCGCCCGGGGTGTTGATGTAGATCGAGATGTCCTTATCGGGGTCGTCGGCCTCGAGGTGCAGCAGCTGCGCCACCACGAGGTTGGCGACCTGGTCTTCGATCGGCGTGCCGAGGAAGATGATCCGCTCGTTGAGCAGCCGCGAGTAGATGTCGAATTCGCGGTCCCCGCGCGCGGTGCGCTCGACGACCATCGGCACCAGTTGCATGTCCATAGGGGCCACCCTAGCGGGCCACCCGCGAGAACGCCGAGCACGGCGGTCGGCCACGACTCCACAGCGGCCCGGTCGCCTACCGATTGACCGTGGTCATCCCCTGCGCGTCGTAGCGATCGCCGGCGGCCGGCGGGACCGCCGCGGCGATCCGCTCGGACTCCTCTGAGCTCAGCACGACGGCAGCGGCGAGGTTGTCTTCCAGGTAGGAGCGCCGCTTGGTGCCGGGGATCGGCACGATGTGCTCACCGCGAGACAGCACCCATGCGAGTGCGAGCTGTGCGGGAGTGCAGCCCTTCTCGGCGGCCAGCTCGCGGACGCGCTCGGCGAGCACGAGATTGCGCTGAAAGTTCTCATCGCTGAAGCGGGGGCCGTAGCGGCGGAAGTCGCCCTCCTCGATCTCCTCGCGCGAGGAGAAGCGCCCGACGAGGAAGCCGCGGCCGAGCGGCGAGTAGGCGACCAGCGCGATCCCGAGCTCGTCGAGCACGGGCAGGACCTCCTCCTCCACCTCGCGCGTCCACAGCGAGTACTCGCTCTGCACGGCGGCGATCGGGTGCACCGCGTGCGCGCGGCGGATTGTGGCGGCGCTCGCCTCGGAGAGGCCGAGGTGGCGGACCTTGCCCTCCCGCACCAGCTCGGCCATCGCGCCCACGGTGTCCTCGATCGGGGTGGAGGGGTCCACTCGGTGCTGGTAGTAGAGATCGATGTACTCGACGCCGAGGCGCCGCAGCGAGCCCTCACACGCCTCGCGCACGTACGCGGGGCTGCCGTCAACCGAGCGCCGGGGCGTCGGGGTCAGCTCCAGCTTGATCCCGAACTTGGTGGCCAGAAACACCTCATCCCGGCGATCGGCGATCGCGCGGCCAACCAGTTCCTCGTTGGTGTGCGGACCGTACATGTCGGAGGTGTCGAGGAAGTCGCACCCCAGCTCGAGCGCTCGGTGGATAGTCGCCGTGGACTCATCCGCGTCGGTGGCCCCGTAGAACGCCGACATCCCCATGCACCCCAACCCGATCTCCGAAACCTCGGGGCCGCCGGGCCCCAGCGTGCGTCTGTTCATCTGCGATTCCTCCTTGCCGACATAATGCTCCACGCAATGTTCCCCCTGAACCTACCGAACCTCCTCACCGTGCTGCGGATCATGCTGGTGCCCGTGCTGGTGGTCGCCCTGCTCGGCAACACCGCCTCCGGCGACGTGCTGGCGGCGGTGGTGTTTGCGCTGGCCTCGCTGACGGATTTCGCCGACGGCTATCTCGCGCGCACACGCGGGTCGATCACCACCTTCGGCAAGCTGATGGACCCGCTCGCCGACAAGCTGCTGATCGTCGCGGCGCTGCTGTCGCTGGTGTCGCTCGGGCGGCTGGCGGCGTGGGTGGCGATGGTGATCATCACCCGAGAGCTGGCCGTCACGGTGCTGCGTCTCGGCGCCACCCAGGCGGGCGTGGTGATGGCCGCCAGCATGTTCGGCAAGGTCAAGACGTGCATACAGATCGCGGCGATCCTCGCCGTGATCGCGGTGCAGGGCAAACCGCTGTGGGTCGCGCTGCTGCTGTATGCGGCTGTGCTCGTGACGGTGCTCTCGGGCCTCGACTTCTTCTTCGGCTTGCGTCGGCGAATGGCGCAGGTGCAGTCGCACCAATCAGGCTGAGCCGCCCCCCAGCCACTCCTCCAGAGTGGTCTGATGCGAGGCGGGGAGGCCGGAGTCGATCTCGCCGCGCAGCTCCGCGAGCAGGCCGTGGCGTTCGGCGACGACGTTGTGAACGTGGATCGTCTCGAGGTTCTCCTGGCGCGCGGAGATGAAGCTCGCGCCATCAAGCGCGGGGAAGGCGGCCACGACACCCGCGATCATCTCGCGCACGCAATCCTCGACGAAGCGGGGACGGCGGTGGGCCTTCTCGACGACCGCGACCTCGTCGGAGCGCTTCATCAGCTCGTAGATCTCCGAGGACATCGAGCCCTCGACGATCTCCAGCAGCGCCTTCGCGTCGATCTCCGCTTCGCAGCCCTCCAGGCAGCCGATGTGCAGCGTGCCGAGGCCGCGCTGGTTGTGCGTGGCGACCGGCACCGCGGCGAGGATGCGCTCGATCTGCTCGTCGGAGAAACCCTCGCGCTCGGAGAGACGCTCGCGCGCGCGAGCCGCGACGAGCTCCTGCGCGCAGGGGCAGGCGGTGATCCCCGTGGCGGAAACCCCCACCATCTGGCGCGTGCCGCCCTCCGCGAGCGCCACGGCGCGGCCGTGGAGCGTGTAGATCTCCTGCGTCAAAACGCCGGACACGGGGGCCGGTGTGTGCTCGGGGTAGCGCGCCTGCACCGTCACCTCGGCGCGCTCGGCCCCCTGACGGGCGCGCACGAGCTCGGCGATGTCGCGCGCCAGCGTCTCCGCGCGAAACGGCGACTCGGTCAGCACCACCTCCCCGATCGCCTCGTTGACGACCTCCTCAAAGCGCGACATGTGCGCGCCCTTCTGGTCGCGACTCAAGTCGACGAAGCACTCCAGGCGTGCGAAGAACAGCTCGTCGCGGATGCGCACCACCTTCTCCACGCCGGTCACCCCCACGCGCGAGAGCCCGACGCGCACGGAGGGCGCGCGGGCCTGCACGTCCTGCGGCGCCAGCGGGTCAAGCGAGGGGTTCACATGCATCGTTCTCGGCACCGCCCGCCAAGCGTAGTACACGCGATCCACCCGCCAGACGAACGCCAACAGCCCACGTCCCCAGAACCCCATCGCTGGAAGCTGCGCACGGGGGCCTTGATATCTGGTATCACTCCGCAGGTCATTTGGGGCAAAGGCGCAACGTCAAGGGTTGTTGCGGGTTTGGGCATGTAGAGCCAGCATGAGCGAAGAGAGCAGAGCGAGCAGGCTGGAGAGGAGCAGCAAACCGGTGGCAGTCACCGAAGAGACGCGTAGGAGGCGCGCGGGAGCAGGCTGGTAGGGGAGGCGCGGCGGGTGCGGCTCGCCGCGATGGGCGCAGTATGGATCCTGGGGGTCCACAGGTGAGCGAGACAGCGTTTGACTTCGCAGGGTTGGAAGGCAGGGGGATCGGTCGCACTCCGGTGGAGCCGGTCGCGGCGGAAGTCGCGGTGGTCGAAATCGAGGAGCTGCAGACGCTGATCGCCGACGGCCAGGAACGGGGGTATGAGGGCCCGGAGGCACACGTGGACCTGGACCAGGTCGTCGAGCTGCGCGGGCGGGCGGGCTTCGACAATGTCGAGCTGCGCCCCGCCGAGCTCGAGGGTGCGGAGTCGAGCCTCGACTCGGTGCGCCTGTACTTACGCTCGATCGGACGCGTGCCACTGCTGAGCGCCCCGGAAGAGGTGTGCCTCGCCAAGCGCATCGAGCGCGGCGACGTGGCGGCCAAGCAGCAGATGGTTGAGGCCAACCTGCGCCTCGTGGTGTCGATCGCCAAGGGCTACATGGGCCGCGGCCTCACCTTCCTGGACCTGATCCAGGAGGGCTCGCTGGGGCTGATCCGAGCGGTGGAGAAGTTCGACTACCGCCGCGGCTACAAGTTCTCGACATACGCCACCTGGTGGATTCGCCAGGCGGTGACGCGCGCGATCGCCGACAAGGGCCGCACGATCCGGATCCCGGTGCACATGGCGGAAAAGCTCAACAAGGTGATGCACGCCGAGCGCGTACTGATCCAGCGGCTGGGGCGCGACCCCAGCGCCGCGGAGCTGGCCGCCGAGCTCGACTACCCGATCGGGGAGGTGCGCGAGATCCTGCGCATCGAGCAGCAGCCGATCTCGCTGGAGAAGCCGGTCGGCGAGGAGGACGACTCCGCGCTGGCCGACTTCATCGAGGACATCGCCGCCGAATCGCCGTTTGAGACCGCTTCGGAGTCGCTGCGCCGCGAGACCATCGTGCGCGTGCTGGCGGTGCTGCCCCGCCGCGAGCGGGAGGTGCTGGAGATGCGCTACGGCATCACCGGTGGGCGCTCCCGCACGCTGGAGGAAGTCGGCCGCGCCTTCAACATCACGCGTGAGCGCGTCCGCCAGATCGAGAACCGCACGCTCAAGAAGCTGCAGACGCTGCCCGAGGCGCAGCTGCTGCGCGAGGCCTCCTGAGGGCGTAGCGCCCTCCGCGACGGGCCCTCTAAACTGTGCGCCGTCCCCGGTGGGGTGTCCGAGTGGTTAAAGGAGATCGGCTGTAAACCGATTGGCTCTGCCTACGCAGGTTCGAATCCTGCCCCCACCATGATCTTCCCTTCGTCGCCCTCGAACGGCTGCGCGAACGGGGCGTCGTGCAGGTCGAGAGCGAGCGGGTGCGGGCATCAGCGTGCGCCCGGCATCTAGACGCGCTCGGCTTCATCTGCATCTGAGGCTCCTAAAGGTCAAGCGCTTCTTCGCGCGTGGCCAGGTTAGGGATCGGCATAACTACAGCCAATACAGACCGACCAGGGGTTGTCGATAAGCTTTAGCAAAACGTTTATGACCCCAGACTGGCGGGTGGAGGTTCTGCGATGCCGACCAAATGTAGACAAAGATCTGTAGAACTCTCGTCTGCGACACGCGACAGTTAGCTGGTGTCCGTGGAGCAGATACGCAGCCAGTTCGCCAAGAACCTGCGCGCGCACCGGGAGCATTCGGGGCTCTCGCAGGAGGCGCTCGCCGAAGCGTGCAGCCTGCACCGCACCGAGATCAGCCTTCTGGAGCGGTGCAAGCGCTCACCGCGCCTGGAGACGCTCGTGATCCTCGCCAGGGGCCTCGGGCTCGCTTCGCCCGCCGAGCTGCTCGACGGCATCCGCTGAGGCCGCGGCCCTCGGCGCCAAGGCCGGGAGCCGACGAACCCCGGGCCGACGACCACATCGGGCTGATCAGAGGCCGGTTTGGGCGGTGATCTCGCCCGCCTTGACGGCCTTGGCGAGGGTCTTGTAATCGCGCTCGTTCTGCTCCGCGTAGGCGGCTGAGAACTCGACGATCGCGCGGTCGAAGCTGGGCCCGCGGCCGAGATAGGCAGCGATCGCGATGCGGTCGCCGCTGCGGGCGTGCGCACGCGCGAGCGTCCAGCCGCACAGCCGCCCGTAGGCGGACAGGCCCGAGGGGACCATCTGCTCGATTTCGGCCGAGCCCTTCCAGTCCTTCAGCTGGCGTCCGTAGAAGTCTCGCTCCTGGCCGTCGAGCGCGGACTTGACGTGCAGCCAGCCGAGGAAGATGTCGCTCGAGGCCTGCATCAGCCGCTGGCCGGTGACGACCCGCTCGCCGTGGTTGTCGAACTCGCTGGGGCCGAGGAACTCCTCGAGCACCGACGCCTCCGCCTCCTTCATCTGCAGGAACAGCGGGTCCTGGCCGTCGCGGCCGAGCATCAGCGCGATCCAAGCGCGCGTGCCGACGCTGCCGACGCCGACGACCTTGCGCGCGAAGTCGGTGAGCTGGAACTCCTCGAGCAGCACGCGCCGGTCGTGCTCCAGCGTGGCGCGGTAGGAGCGCACCAGCTCGTGCAGGCCCTCGAACATTTCATCGCGTTCGGAGCCCTTGACGAGGTCGTCGATCGGGACGATCAGCGGCGGTTCGGCGACGATCCGCGCTTCACCGTCCACGACGTGCGTCAGTTTGGAGAAGGCCGACATGCTGTCCTTGGTGCGGGCCTTGGTGAGCGCCTTCTCGGTCCGCTTGTACTGCCTCGGCTTGAGCTGTGACCCCAGCTCCTTGAGCGTGTTTTCGATGTCCAGGTGGGCGTACCAGACGTCGAGGTTCTTCATCGCCGCGAAGCTGGTCATCGCGACGCGGTACTCCTCGACGGTGTCGAGCACGGCCTGCTCTTGATCCTTGACCGGGAAGCCGTTGTAGCGCGCGGCGATCAGCATGCTGGCGGCGAGGCGCTTGACGTCCCACTCCCACGGGCCGGGCAGCGTCTCGTCGAAGTCGTTGACGTCGAACATCAGCCGCCGCTCGGGCGAGGCGAACACGCCGAAGTTCGACAGGTGCGCGTCGCCGCAGCACTGCACCATCAGTCCCGAGCGCGGCGTCGCCGCCAGGTCGCTGGCCATGATCAGCGCCGCCCCCCGGTAGAACGTAAACGGCGACACCAGCATGCGGCCGTAGCGGATCGGCACGAGCTCCGGGACCCGCGTCTGCGCCTGGCGCTGCAGCAGCTCGATCGGGTCGCGGTGAGCCGCCGGCTCAAAAACCGCGTGACTGGAGCGCGGCACCTCCGAGCGCGCCGCCTTGCCGCGCGCCGCGCGCTCGGCCACCGTCAGGTGGGGCACCGTGGGCCTCCGGCTCGGCAGTCGAGAGCTCGACTTGGCGTCGCTCGGATTCGTGCTCGTGGTCTTGGATACGGCTGGCACGAGCGCCTCGATTCTCTCGGCTCTGTCGCCAGACGCGTGGGCATGAGCAGAGAAGAAGCCGACGCGTCGTCTGTACTCTCACTATACGCTGAGCGAGCCTTCGTGACCCATACGCCGAGCGAGCGTTCGTGACCCATACGCCGGGCAAGCCTTCGTGACCCAACGATCGCCACGCCGGGCGCCCGTTCGTGCCCAATGGTCGTGGTCGCAGCCGCCACCCTCCCCCTCCTCCTCTCTCCCCCCTCTCTCATACCCTCTGTGTGTGTCCAAGCGATGGAACGCCCCCAGTGACCGCTGAACCCGTCCCGCGTTACTCACAGCTGCAGCCCGGGGAGTCCGCGGAGCGAGGTCGAGCCGCCCGCCGGAACACACCCCGGTCGGCGCATGGCGACTGGGCCCCGGCGCCCGACCGGCCCGATCCCGTCGCGGTGCTGGCGGCCCAGGCGGCCTCGCGAGTACAGGAGCTCGTGCCGATCCGCTACGGGCGGATGCTCGTCTCACCGTTCACGTTTTACCGCGGCGCGGCGGCCGTGATGGCGGCGGATCTGGCGAGGACGCCGGACTCGGGGATCGCGGTGCAGGCATGCGGCGACGCCCACATCTCCAACTTCGGCGGGTTTGCAGCCCCCGATCGCCGTGTGGTGTTCAGCCCGAACGACTTCGACGAGACGCTCCCGGGCCCGTGGGAGTGGGATGTCAAGCGGATGGCCGCCAGCGCCGAGATCGCCGGCCGCGACGTGGGCCTGCCCGCGGACAGCCGCCGGTGGATCGTCGAGGAGTGCGTGCGCGAATACCGCGAGGCGATGCGCGACTTCGCCGGCCGCAGCCATCTCGACGTGTGGTATGAGCGCCTGACAGCGAGCGAGCTCGTCGATCGCTTCGGCGGGAGGTTGAAGGGCAGGGGGCGGATCGAGTTCGCGCAGCCGTTCGCCCGGGCGCGTCGCAAGACCAGCCTGCGGGCGGTGAAGAAGTTGACCGAGCGCACCGAGGGCAGGCTGCGCTTCAGCCACGTTCCGCCGCTGCTCGTCCCGATCCGCGAGCTGGTCGGCCCAGTGGACGCGCGCGAGCAGTCGGCGTTCGTACAGGAGGTGTTGGATCGGTATGCCGAGAGCCTCGACGCCGATCGGGAGTACCTGTTTCGAACCCACCGGTTTGTCGACATGGCGCGCAAGGTCGTCGGCGTGGGCAGCGTCGGCACGCGCGCCTGGGTGTTTCTGCTCGTCGGCCGCGACGGGCAGGATCCGCTCGTGCTGCAAGCCAAGGAGGCGCAGCCCTCGGTGCTCGAGCCATACCTCGGCGCCAGCGAGTTCGCCAACCACGGCGAGCGGGTGGTGCGCGGCCAGCGCATCTCACAGGCCGCCAGCGACATCTTCCTCGGCTGGCAGCGCAGCGTTGGGTTGGACGGCAACGAACACGACTTCTACGTCCGCCAGCTGTGGGACTGGAAGGCGTCCGCCGACCTCTCGACGCTGAGCGAGTCGGGCCTGCACGCTTATGCGCGGGCGTGTGGATGGTCGCTGGCCCGCGCGCACGCTCGCTCGGGCGACCGGCTCGCAATCGCCGCCTACCTGGGTGCCGGCTCGGCGTTCGACCGGGCGGTCGCTCGCTTCGCCACGGCCTACGCAGATCAGAACGAGCGCGACCACCAACGACTCGCGGAGGCCGTCGCCGCGGGCGAGGTCGTCGCCGAGCTTGGCGTCTGAGCTCCTCGCTCGCGGTGCTCATACACTGAGACAGCCGCTACCAGCCCTGCCCCACCTCCCGAGGAGCACCATGTCCACATCGCCCGCAGACTTCAACTTGAAGGTCATCGACGAGTTCCACACCAACGAAGGACGCGTCGGCGGTATGTTCGAGAGCATGCCGCTGCTGTTGCTGCACCACACCGGCGCGAAGTCAGGCAAGAGCCGCATCAACCCGCTCGCCTACCAGAGCGACGACGGGCGCTATGTCGTGTTCGCCTCGAAGGGCGGAGCGCCGGCGCATCCCGACTGGTACCACAATCTCAAGGCCCAGCCCCACGTCAAGATCGAGGTTGGTACCGATACGCTCGATGTGGTTGCCAGCGAGGCCCCCAACGAGGAGCGCGAGCGCCTCTTCCGCACCCAGGCAGAGCGGATTCCGCAGTTCGCAGAATACGAGCAGAAGGCCGGACGCGTTATCCCGGTGATGGTGTTGACGCCCACCGAGACCAGTTGACGGGGTTGACACCCACCGAGACCCAGCTGACGGTGTTGACGCCCACCGAGACCAGCTGAGCGGCGCCGGTGGCATTCCGTATCCGACCTTGGTAGCAGCCCAGCTCGACCTGAGTCGGATACGCGCGCGGCAGAGATAGTCCTTCAGGGCGTTGTGGTCGAGCGTCGGACACCGTACGGTGAGGGGCGTGATCGGCGTGCGCACACGGGTGGCACTGGCCAAGGTGCCCGAGATCACCGCGATCTTCTGGGCGCTGAAGCTCCTGACCACGGGAATGGGTGAGTCGATGTCGGACTTCCTCGGCAGCAAGTCCGTGCCGCTCGCGGCGGCGATCGGCATCTTCGGGCTCTGCCTCGCACTGTGGCTGCAGCTGCGCCAGCGCGAATACAAGGCGCCGTACTACTGGTTTGCGGTGATGATGGTTGCGATCTTCGGCACGATGATGGCCGATGGCCTGCATGTCGCGACCTCGCTGCCATACCCGGCCACGTTTGCCATATACGGCCTGATCACGGCCGCCGTGTTCGTGCTCTGGTACAGGTCGGAGGGCACGCTCTCGATCCACACGATCACCACCCGCCGGCGCGAGAGCTTCTACTGGGCGACGGTGCTTGCGACGTTCGCGCTCGGCACCGCGGCGGGTGACATGACCGCGACCGCTTTCAAGCTCGGCTACTTCCCGTCGGCGGTGCTGTTCATCGCGATCATTGCGATCCCCGCGGTCGGCTGGTGGCGCTTCAATCTCAACCCGATCTTCGCCTTCTGGTTTGCGTACATCGTGACCCGGCCGATCGGTGCGTCGTTCGCGGACTGGCTCGGCAAGCCGTCCGCGAAAACGGGCCTCGGTCTCGGCGACGGCACCGTCAGCGGCTTGGCGCTGATCGTGTTCGTAGCGCTCGTGGGGTACATCACCGTCACCAAACCCGACGTGCAGAGCGAGCGACACCCAGCCCAGCTGCCTGAGCGGCTGTTGGTGCTCGACGCGGAGGTCGAGTAGGTGGCTTGGCGCTCGCGGCGGCTGGCCGAGCTGAGCGCCAGCCACCCTCTGGCGATCGATCTCGCAATCTGTCTGACGGTTGCGGCGGTGAGCGTCGCGGGCTTGGTTGCGCAGCACCGTCTGAATACGCTTGCTTTGATCTTCTGCGCCGCGCTGTGCGCCCCGTTGCTGTTGCGTCGCGTCAGCCCGATTCTGTGCTTCGGGGTGGTCGCGACGGTCGCGTTGACGCAGTGGCTGCTCGGCGCCCCACAGCTCGCCGACGCCGCGGTGCTGATCGCCCTGTACTGGGTCACCCTGAATGGCAGCCTGCTCGCCGCCGCACTCGCCACCGGCGTGGTCGAGGCGGGGGCCATTATGGCGGCCGTGCGCTGGTCGCCGTCCGAGCCGCTGAAGGTGTGGGTGGGGCTCACCGGGCTGGCGACAGCCGCCGGCGCGCTCGGCATCTCGATTCGCCAACACAGGGCCCTGCTGGCCTCGCTGCAGGAGCAGGCGGCACGGCTGGAATTCGAGCGCGACCAGGAGGGCCGGTTGGGCGCCGCCGCCGAGCGAGCCCGCATCGCGCGCGAGATGCACGACATCGTGGCTCACAATCTCAGCGTGATGATCGCCCTCGCCGATGGCGCCAGCTACGCGATGGACACATCGCCAGAGCGCGCGGCGGAGGCCACCCAGCGCATCGCGGCAACCGGCCGGGAGGCGTTGGTCGAGATGCGCAGGCTGCTGGGTGTGCTGCGCGATCGCTCCTGCGCGCAGCCGCTCGAGCCCCAGCCCAGCCTCGACCGGCTCGACGAGCTGCTCGCGCGCGTGCACGCCGCCGGCATCCCGGTGACGATCGACCTCGAGGGAGATCCACACGGGCTGGCTGACGGTGTGCAGCTGACCGTCTTCCGGGTGGCGCAAGAGGCTCTGACCAACACGCTCAAGCACGCCGCCCGGCCGACCTGCGCGCATCTGGCGCTGAGCTGCCGACCGGGACAGGTCGAGCTCGAGGTGACCGATACGAGCAAAGGTCGAGCCGCGGTCGGCCTCGGCGGGCGTGGGCTGCATGGCATGCGAGAGCGCGCCGCGAGCTACGGAGGCACGCTCGAGGCCGGCCCCAGCCCCCGTGGCGGTTGGCGCGTGCACCTGCTGCTGAACCCCGACGCACAGGCCGCTTCGCGATGACGACCAACGTGCTGCTGGCCGACGACCAGGAGCTGATGCGGATGGCATTTCGAATGGTGATGGACACCCAGGCCGACATCGAGATCGTCGGTGAGGCCGCCAACGGCCGCGAGGCGGTCGAGGCCACGCGGAGACTGGCGCCGGATGTTGTGTTGATGGACGTGCGCATGCCCGAGATGGACGGCGTGCAAGCCACCCGCATGATCGTCGAATCCCAGCGCAGCGCGCGGGTCATCATCCTCACCACGTTCGACCTCGACGAGTACGTCTACGCGGCGCTGCGGGCCGGGGCGAGCGGCTTCCTGTTGAAGGACACCCCCCCAGCCGACCTGCTCTCCGGGATACGCGCCGTTGCCAGCGGGGATGCCGTCGTCGCGCCAAGGGTCACCCGCAGGCTGCTGTCAACCTATGCCCACCGCCTACCTGTTCCCGGGCATCCGGATCAAGAGCAGCACGAGCGCCTGTCGCTGCTGACCGCGCGCGAGCACGAGGTGTTGATCCAGGTCGCGAGCAGCCTCTCCAACGCCGAGATCGCCGAGCGCCTCGTGCTCTCTGAGGCAACCGTCAAGTCCCACGTCGGACGCATCCTCGCGAAGCTGGAGTTGCGCGACCGCGTGCAGATCGTCGTCTTCGCCTACGAGACAGGTCTCATCACACCCTCGCCGAGCGCCAGTAAGGTCGAGGGAGGCAGATGAGCACCGAGAGCATTGGAGCGGACCACCGGCCCGCGGTCGACTGGCGGCGTGCCGAGTTCGTCCTGACGCTGCTCGCGTTCCTCGGCTTCCTCACGATACCGATCCGCGTCACCACGATCTACGGCGGTTTGCCCGCGCATCCGCTGTTCGTACACGTGCCCGTGGTTCTGATCCCGTCGACGATCGTGGCGGCAATCGTGTTCGTGATCAAGCCCTCCTGGCTCTCGCGTTACGGGATCGGGCTGGCCGTCGTGTCGATCGTCGCGATGAGCTCGATCTTCCTCACGATGCAGGCAGGCGCCGCGCTGCGTGCCGAGCTGAGCCTGCAGGGGCAGGCCGCCAAACTGATCTCCGAACACTCGCACGCCGCACACATCCTCGCCTACATCTATGTGCTGTTCACCGCGACGCTGATCGTCACCTTCGCCGCGCAGCGGATCTCCGGCGGGATGCCAACCGGCCTGGGCATCGTGGACCGTCTGCTCTCCCCCAGGCCAACCCTCACGGCGCTGCGCGTCGTGCTGGTGGCGCTGTCGATGGGCGCCGGCTACATGGTCTTCAGGACCGGCGACCTCGGCGCGAAAGCGGTGTGGGAGGGGCGGCTTCAGGCCGCCCACCACGGCTTCCCCGGAGGCCCGGGAGGCCTACCAGGGCTGTACCCGCCGCCGGGTGGCGGCGGCGGGCCCTAGGAGGCCTACGGCGTCTGCGGAGCGGGCGAACCCGATGTGCCCGCGGCACGCGTCTGCTCGTCCTGGAACGGCGGATAGGTCTCGGTGAGCAGGGCGACGTAGGTATCCGATCGTGCGATGTAGGAGTTGGCGAGCACCATCAGGTCGAATAGGCCACGCGGCATCTTGCCCGTGATCACGATCACGAACCAGGCCGCAACCGCGCCGACCTCGAGCATCAGGTTCATGACGTAGCGCAGGATCACGATCGGGATCGCGAGGATGATGCGGAACAGTGTCTTCAGGCGGCTGTAGCCGTCGAGCGGCCCCTCGAACCGCATCCGCACCGGGTAGGCGGGGTCGTCGGAGCCGCCGAAAGACGGGTAGGGATCGCACAGCAGCGCCGCGTAGGCGGTGAAGCGCGCAAGGAACCGCGTGAAGCCCGCGACGAAGTCGTAGAGACCACGTGGGTAGGTGCCAGTGATGACGATTGCAAACCACGCAATCACGATCACGACATAGGCCAGGATCGCGTACACGTACAGCCAGATCGCCAGCGGAATCGCCAGGATCAGCCTGAAGAAGGCGGTCAGCCGGCTGCGCTGCTCGACGTAGTCGGCTTCGAAGGTGACTGGATAGGACATACGGCGCTCCCCCTCACTGGTTTACCGAAATGCTCATCGTTTCCATATCCTGCGACGGCTGTATCGTACTCGGCTCCCGCCAGGGTCGCCTTGACCCACCTCCGCCAACGAAAGGACTCGCTATCGTGACCCGCACCCGCTCGCTGCTCGTATGCATCTTGTCCCTCAGCTGCCTGGCGGCATCGGCGACAAGCGCACAGGCTGCGTGTAAGACATGGAAGGGCGGGAACGGGAACTGGGGAACGGCGAGCGCCTGGAGCCCGGAAGGTGTTCCTGGCAGCTCGGATGAAGTGTGTATCGCGGCGCCAGCCACGGTGGTCATACCGGCGAATGGCGGGGTGGCGAAGACTTTGACGGTCGGCGGGGGATCGGGTGAGGTAACCATCGACGTAGCAGGGGAAAGCTACGACAATGCGGGCGACACCTCGAACGAGACGGATCTGAGTGTGGTGGAAAGCGCGACTTTCGCCGCGAATACGAAGCTGATCCTGGAAGCGACCAACGCAACCACCAACGCCAAAGTGGAACCGCATGGCGCGGGCGGGGGGTTGGTAGGCGGAAGCGTCGTGGAGGCCGGCCAGATCGAAACTGTTAACAAAGGCGCCCCATGGGCGAATCGAATCAAGCTTGCAAATCTGCAGATCGAGCCCGGCGCGAGCCTGCTCGACGCATCGGGGACACTTCTGTTCATCAAGGAAGGCGAAGGTGGCTACCCGTGGTCGGTGACGAACGAAGGGACGTTCACGGTTGCCACCGGCGCATCGGTGGAAATGCAACCGAGCTTTTCGGGTAAAGCGGGGTTCATCAACGACGCGACGGTCGTCAATGACGGCTCGATCACCACCCACGGCGCCGAATGGACACAACAGGGCGGTTCGGTGAGCGGCAACGAAGTGATTCTCCAGAGCGGCTCGACGCTGGCCGACTCCTCCGGGGCGGGAAGCTTCCTGGCCAACTACGCCGGGTTCACGCTGACCGGCACGATCCCCGCAGGCCAGACCGTGACCGTGCGCGGTGAGCCGTACAACTCCGGCGGAGAGATCTACAACAGCACCACGCTGAGCACGGGAGGCAAAGAACTGGTCAACGACGGGACGCTCCGGCTCAACCCCACTGGCAGCGGTGAAGTCGGCGGATCAGTCGTCGTGGAAGCCGGGTCGATCCACAACAACGGATTGATCGACGCCGAAACCGAAACGCCCACCAGGCTCACCCAGCTTCTGGAGAGCCTCACGAACGGGCCATCCGGCCGGCTCGAGGTAAACGGCGGGGTCTTTCAGGGCAACAACGGAGCCCTCACCACCAACGAAGGGCTCGTCACCGTCGCGCCCGGTGCCCTCATGCAACTCGAGGAGGCCGCCTCGTTCGTCAACGCAGCCAGCGGGACGTTCTCACCGCAGCTCGCCAGCGCCTCGGACTTCGGCGCCATCCAGCTGACCGGCCCCTGCTGCAACGGGCCAGGCAAGTTCACCGCCGGGGGGACGCTCGCGCCCACCCTGATCGGCGGGTTCGTACCCGCCGCGGGGCAGGAGTTCGACCTCTTCGCGCTCGACGGCGGCAAGTTCGAAGGCACCTTCGCCGCGCTCGCCAACGGCTTCACCGCCGACTACTCGCACGAGGCTTCCGAACCCGCGTTTGTCGGGGTTCTCTACGGCACGTCGGCGGGTGGTGGCCCTGGCGGTGGCTCGGCACCAAAGCCAAAGGCTCCGGTCGTCCACATCGGCTCGATCTCCCACAAGCAAGGCAAGCCCACCGTGACGCTCTCCTGCCCGGCCGGCGGGGGCGCGTGTCAGGCCGTGAGCATTCAGGCCACCGTCACCGAGCATCTGAAGGGTGGCAAGATCATCGCGCTCACCGCGCGCAAGGGCAAGAAGAAAGCAACGGCGAAGAAGAAGCAGGTCGCGATCGCGACCGCCAGCGCAACGCTTGCGCCAGGCGCCTCGGAGACGCTCGAGCTCACACTGAACGGGACCGGAAACGCGCTGCTGAGGAAGTACGGCAAGCTCACGGCGATCGTGACCGTCAGCTCGGGGGGTACGACGATCAGCACAGCGACGGTCTCGTGGAAGAAGACCACGAAAGGGAAGAGAAAATAACTGTGACGTGGATCGCCTGCCATCGGACGGCCAGGGCAGAGTGCTACACGAGAGTGCTACCATTTTAATATGGCCTCTCGCCACCCCCGCTTGGGAGTTGAACGCGACCCTGAGGTTGAGCGTGCGCTCGCCTTGACAGGGCCGCTGCTCGCTGCCGCCGAGACACGCTCGGCGGCAGCGCAGATCCGTGCGCTCACGCTGCGCGGCGCGCAAGCCGTGCTCGCCGGCGCCGACTCCGATGCCCGCTTGCAAGCCCGGCTAGCTGAGCGCTATGGGGCAAAACCCAGCCGGGGCAACCTGCTAGATCTCGACCCGCTGCCGGGCGAGCCGGACGCCGCGGGTGCTACGCCGGTATCCGATGCGCTGCAGTGGGTTCGCGGGGAGTGAGCGCCGCCTACATCGACGCCTCCGCGCTTGTAAAGCTGTTCAAGCCAGAGCGCGAGACCAACGCCTTCCGAAACGCGCTCAGAGACTGGCCGGTGCAGGTCGCCAGCGAGCTGATCCGAGTAGAGGCGGTCTGCACAGCCAGACGCCTCGGAGGCGAGGATCTCCTTCAGCGCGCCGAGGCGGCTCTCGAGCGGATCAACCTGATCCCGATATCCCCGGAGATCATCGAGCTCGCCACCGGCGCTCATACCCCACCGCTACGGGCAATGGACGCCATCCATCTCGCTACGGCGCTCACGATGCGCGAGGACCTCGGGGCCGTCTTCGTCTACGACAGCGACCTGCACGCCGCTGCGCTGGCCCACCACCTCAACGCCCTCGCGCCCCAATGAACTCGCCCACGACCGCGCTGGGGAGGGTAGCGTGCCGTTTGCATACCTGCGCAGGCCCATGCTAGTCTCTACATAGAAAGCTATGTAGAAGGAGCTTGAGCATGGCCCGGGCAAGGATCACGATGGCCAGCTCCTCCATTGCGTGGTCGATGTGGAGCGGGACGCCCTCGTTGCGCGGTGCCAACTTGTACAGCGTCCCGCCGAGCAGCTCGCCCCCCGCGGCCCTCACGACCGGCTCGGCCCGTAGGCCGGAGCGCTCCCTGCTGAGCCTCTCGGCGAGGCACTCGCGGTTTCAGCTCGCGCTTGCGGCGGCCTTGCGGCATTCTTAGCTCCTGAGCTATCGATAGGAGTCGCGATGGTCAAGCTGATCTATTCGGCAATCACCTCGCTCGACGGGTACGTCGAGGATGCAGACGGCAGGTTCGACTGGGCGGCGCCGGATGAGGAGGTGCATGCTTTTGTCAACGGCCTCGAGCGACCGATCGGCACCTACCTGTACGGGCGCCGGATGTACGAGACGATGATCTTTTGGGAGACCGTGCGCACCGACGCCAATCAGCCCGCGGTGATGCGAGACTTCGCCCAGATCTGGCGGGCGGCGGAGAAGATCGTTTACTCCAGGGTGCTGCAGACGGTATCCAGCGCAAGGACGCGGATCGAGCGCGAGTTCGATGGAGACGCCATCCGGCGTCTCAAGCAGTCCTCGGAGGCCGACATCACAGTCGGGGGTGCCGAGCTGGCTGGCCACGCAATCGGCGCGGGGCTCCTCGACGAGTGCCATCTGTTCTTGTGCCCGATCGTGGTGGGAGGCGGCAAGCGCGCCCTGCCAGACAACGTCCGCGCACAACTCGAACTTCTCGATGAGCGCCGGTTCCGAAACGGCGTCGTTCACCTCCATTACCGTGTAAGCGTCTGACCGAAGCGGAACGCCGCGGCGAGCAGCACTGTGCCCTGGCGATAGCGTCCGCGTCTGGATCACGCTCGCAACAGGCAGGGCCCAACTGATGATCGCCACTTCTAAATCGCAAACTACCTCCGAGAGGACACCGATGCTGGACACGACCTGCCACATGTCGATCTCGCTTGACGGTTTCGTCGCTGGGCCCGACCAGAGCCGCGAGGATCCACTCGGCAAGCGTGGGCGCGAGCTCCATAGCTGGCATCTCGGCGACGAGCGCGCCAATGACGCCGACGTGACGGCGACCGGCTGGCTCATGCGTCCGCGCGGCGCGTACGTCATGGGGCGGAACATGTTCGGACCGATCCGCGGCGAGTGGGATGAGGACTGGCGCGGCTGGTGGGGTCCCGAGCCGCCTTACCACGCGCCGGTGTTTGTGCTCTCCCATCACGCTCACGAGCCGATCGAGATGGAAGGCGGGACGACCTTCCACTTCGTCACCGGCGGCTTCGACGCTGCTTACGCACAAGCCCGTGAGACGGCCGGCGAGGGCGGCGTAGACATCGCGGGTGGCGCCTGGACTGTGCGCCAGGCCCTCATTGCCAGGGTCATCGACGAGCTCACGCTCGACGTCGCGCCGGTCCTGCTTGGCTCCGGCGAGCGGATCTTCGACGGCGTCGAGTCGTTCGGGTTTGAGCCCGTCGAGGTCTTGCATTCGCCGCTAGCCACACACATCCGCTACCGCCGAGCGGAATGACCCGATGAGTGGATAGGGCCCGCGATGACGAGGGCCGTTGGCCCCTACCGGGCGATCGCGGCGACGCCGGAATGAGCTCGGTCGACGCTCCCAAGAAGTGCTGCTGTCAGCGGGTGACCATCAGTCCCAGGCCCGCGCCCAACACAACCATTTGACCTACGAGGGACAGGTATGCGGGATGGTGCTCGGTACCCAGCAAGCCTGCACAGGCAGCGTGTCGGCGTTGCTCGGCTCGCCGCCAATCAGGACCAGCGGCGGGCCGGAGCCCTCCGTGCGGTAGTGGATCGTCCCGCCGGGCACTGCGACCGAGTGCTCGGTCACAGCCCCGGAGGGCGAGACCGTGTGTTCGTTCATCGTGCGGCGGCGCTGCCGCGGCCCGCTACGAGCCGCGGGTGGCGCTTACCGACGAAGCGGACGCCACAGAGCAGCAGCGAGCTGCCGCCGCCCAGGATCAAAACGGTCGTCGAGGCGCCGCATGCGATCGCGATCGCGATCGCGATCACGCCGCTGACGAAGCTGAGGACGTTGGCAAGGCGGGGGTAGCGATGACGGATGACAAGCAACATTTGGTGTCCTTTCGGAGAGCGATGTAAGAGACAGCATGCATCTAAGCAGATCCGCTGATAAGATGCAAGACGTATCCAGAAAACTTTTAATGGCCCTTTCCCAACACACCTCCCCCGACCGCCCCCTCGCCACCCGACGCCGCGGCGCAGTACTCGAAAAGGCCCTGCTCGACGCCGCCTGGACAGAACTCAAGAGCGTCGGCTACGCAAAGCTGACGATGGAGCGCGTCGCCGACCGGGCGCAGACGAGCCGCCCGGTGATCTACCGCCGCTGGTCCAGCCGGCACGAGCTCGTGATCGCGGCGCTGCTCCACCAGCAGCCGACCGGCACCGCTCGTATCCCCGACACCGGCAGCCTGCGCGAGGACGTGCTCACGATCATGCGCCGGGCCTCACGGCGGATCTCCGATATCGGCCCGTCGACCGTCGTCGGGCTCCTCAACGACCTGATGGCCGACGACACGTCCGACACGATCATCGACCAACTCGCCCGCGGCGGCGGCGAAGTCATGAACCAAGTGCTCGCCCGAGCAATCGCACGCGGCGAGGCACGAGAGCACGTGCCCGAGCGCGTGGCGCGACTTCCCCTCGACCTGCTCCGCCACGAGCTGATCCTCACCCACCAGCCACCATCGAGCGAGACGCTCGAGGAGATCGTCGATCAGGTTTTTCTGCCGCTGGTTGAGGCGAGGAAGCGTTAGCGCGATCTGCTGGCACGCAGACCATTCCCTCGGAAAAGCGGTGTAGTGCGTATCCGGTTACGTCAGGTAGGGTCGCTACGGTTCGCCGGTGGCTCGGCCAGACTTCCCGCGCACGATCATGGAGTTCCAGGAGCGGTTTGCGACAGAGGCGGCGTGCCTTGACTATCTGGCGGCTTCGCGCTGGCCGGAGGGGTTCGTCTGTCCGGGGTGTGGGGGTCGCTCGGCGTGGGTGCTGGAGCGCCGTCATTTGTGGCAGTGCTCGGAGTGCGCTTTGCAGACCTCTGTGACGGCGGGGACCGTGATGCACAAGACGCGCACGCCGCTGCGGACGTGGTTTTGGGCGGCGTACTTGGTCGCTACGCACCATCCCGGGATCTCGGCCAAGCAGCTGCAGCGCCAGCTCGGCCTGTCGCGCTATGAGACAGCGTGGCTGATCCTGCAGAAGCTCAGGCGAGCGATGGTCGCCCCCGAGCGTGAGCCGCTCAAGGACGAGGTCGAGGTCGACGAGTTCTTCCTCGGGGGACTGGAAGAGGGACGCAAAGGCGGCCGCCAGCGGGGCAAGAAGGTGCTCGTCGGCATCGCTGTAGAGGTTCGTGGTCGCGGCTCGGGACGGCTACGCCTGCAAGTCCTGAACGACGCCTCGGCTGACTCGCTGCATGGACTTCTGAAGGCTACAACCGCCGCTAGCGCGATTGTCCACACCGACGGGTGGCAAGGTTACGCCGGGCTCGCCAAGCTCGGCTACGAGCACCGGCCACGCAGCCAGCGAGCCGCAGCGCCCGGCGAGCAACTGCTACCCCGTGCGCACCGCGCCGTCAGCAACCTGAAGGCCTGGATGCACGGCACTCACCGCGACGTCTCTGACGAGCACCTGCCCGTCTACCTCGATGAGTACGTGTTCCGCCACAACCGCCGGCACACACCGATGGCGGCGTTTCAGACGCTACTCGGGCTCGCAGGACGCCACCCCCCAACCACCTACCGCCAGCTCACCACCCACACCAGCCAAACAGCATGAGCAAACCGGATACGCACTAGCCGCTTTTCCCTTCCTGACCGCCCCCTGAAACTTGCCCATTCGACGATGCCGCCGGTCTGACCGCGGCACACGATCTCCGAGCGTCTGCTTGGGCTGCCTGGGAGAGCTATCGGTGGGACGCTGCAAATGGTGCATTCACCTGCCGAACAGTGCGGGAACGTGGACGAGCGCGCATCTGCGACCGCGATACAGCTCCTCGCGATAACGATTTGGACCCTTTGCGCGGCATTGATCGTGGTGGCAGCTCGCTGTGCGACCGGCGGACTGACACTGGCCTACGGGCTAACCGCGACGGTATTGATCGCGATGTTACTCGCCGGCATACGGCTCCGCGGCATCGCTCGCCGTGAATTCGCCGCGAGCGCAAACCGGGCCACAATCATCACGAGCGGACAAACCACCACAACCAAGATGCGCGATCGCTAGGCCGGTGGTCGTAGTTGCGCATCGCCGGATGATCGAGCCGACCGCCCGCCTCAGCTACGGCAGGCCGCTATAGCCTGCAGCGGCCACGCCTTACCGACGTTCTCGAGTGCATAGAGGTGATGCGCGGAACGCGCCAGACGCTCCCAGCTGGATGCGTTGTGCTGGCCTCAACAACCGACGACGCATGACGGCGAGCGTCCTCCCCGAGGACCTGCAGGCTCCCGAGGAGCTGAGTCGCCGAAACATACGCAAGCAACTGCTGTTCTTGACCGGAGTCGTTCTCGTGCGCCGCGAGTCCGCCGAGATCGCCGTCTGTGCACCCCAGACAGAGATTGAGGTCATCGGGCTCGGGCGCGTCGTGATCGGACCGGCATCGACGGCCCCACCACAGCTTTAGTCGCAGGCCCTGACAGCTAGGTGCTTGCGAACTCGCGACAGCGAGTCTCGTGACCGAGTAGCTACGACCTCGCCCGCTCGGCGGACTTTTCATCACCCACAGACTAAATACAGGAGGATGTAGTCATGAGCGAGGATCGCCAGACGGCACCTCTGACCCCAGCGCCTGCGGCTTTGGCATCGAATCTTCAAGCGCGCTACCTGCCGATCGCCGAGCATGGGATCATCGGCGACCTGCACTCCGCCGCGCTGGTCGGCAGCGACGGGACGATCGACTGGTTCTGCCCGGATCGATTCGACGGCCCGAGCGTGTTCGGGGCGCTGCTGGATCGCGACCGCGGCGGCTACTACCGGATCGCACCCGCGGATCCGCTCGCGAGCACCAAGCAGCTCTACCTCCCCGACACGAATGTCCTGATCACTCGCTTTCTCTCTCCGGAAGGCGTGAGCGAGATTCAGGACTTCATGCCTGTTGGCGACGGCCCGCAGCGGCTCGTCCGAAGCATGGTGGGTACACGCGGCACTCTGCGCTTTCGTCTCGAGGTCGAGCCGCGCTTCGGTTATGGCCTGCATGAGCCGCAGGTCACGATCGAGCCGACCGGCGCCGTCTTTCGCGCTCAGGGTGACACCGTCGCTATCGGCTCACCGGTCGCGCTCGAAGCAACAGGCGGCGGGAGCCAGCGCCGAGTTCGAGCTCACGGCGGGGGAACGGCTGACGTTTGTGCTTCAGGCTGGAGATGAGGCCGTGCGGCTCAGTGCGCGGGAGGCGGAGCAGCTGGGCGACGAGACGGTCAGGTTCTGGCGTTCCTGGCTACGGCAGTCCGCGTATCGCGGCCGCTGGCGCGAGATGGTGGGTCGGTCGGCCCTGACGCTCAAGCTACTCTCGTACGAGCCGAGCTGGCGCGATCGTCGCAGCCCCCACAGCTAGCCTGCCCTGAGCGAATCGGCGGAGCGCGCAACTGGGACTACCGCTACGCGTGGCTGCGCGACTTCGCGTTCTCGATCTTCGCCCTCTCCCGCCTCGGTTTCGCTGCGGAGGCGGTCGCCTTCAACAGCTTCCGCCGAATGGTCTCGACGGTCGCCGCGACGAGCGATGGCGGTAGCCCACTGGACGTGATGTACCGGATCGACGGCCGGCGTTGTTTGGACGAGCGCGAGCTGGGGCACCTCGAGGGCTATCGCGGCTCGCGGCCGGTCAGGATCGGCAACGGCGCGGCAACCCAGCTTGCAGCTCGACATCTACGGCGAGCTGTTCGACTCGATCTACCTCGCCGAGCAGCAGGCACTTCAGGGGCACGGCGAGCTGATCGGCTACGACGACTGGATGAGCCTCGCGCCGCTGATCGACTGGGTCTGCGAGCACTGGCAGGAGCCAGACGACGGCATCTGGGAGACCCGCGGAGGCCGTAAGCGCTTCACCCACTCGCGCCTGATGTGCTGGGTCGCGATCGATCGTGCGATGAGAATCGCGACGAATCGCGGTCTCCCCGCGGACCTCGCCCGCTGGAGCGCAGGCACGCAACGACATCTTCGCCTGGATCATGGCGCGCGGATGGAGCGAGCGCAGGCAGGCGTTCGTCCAGGCCGAGGGCTCCGAGGTGCTCGATGCGTCGCTGCTGCTGATGCCCCTCGTTCACTTCATCGCGCCCACCGACCCGCGTTGGCTCTCGACGCTCCGCGCGATCGGCAGCGAGCTGGTCTCGGACAGCCTCGTCTATCGCTACGACCCCGCAGCGGCCCCAGACGGACTGGAGGGCGACTGAGGGGACGTTCTCGATGTGCAGCTTCTGGTACGTCGAGTGCCTCGCGCGGGCCGGATACGTCGAAGAGGCCCAGCTCGCGTTCGAGAAGATGCTCACCTACGCCAACCACCTCGGGCTCTACTCAGAGCAGATCGGTCCGAGCGGCGAGCTGCTCGGCAACTTTCCCCAAGCGTTCACGCACCTAGCTCTGATCAGCGCCGCGATCAGGCTCGACCAAGAACTCCAGGGGGAACGTCCCTTCAGACCCAAACCGCCTACGACCTAGCGCGAGATTCGCAGTCCGGGCCCCGGGTAAGAAAGCTGTGCTCTACCCTCCGAGCATGGAAGGCAGCGTGCACGCGGGGGTGCGCAGGGGTCATATCGCGGGTGTGCGGTGAGCGATCGCCGCGGGGAGTTGCGGATCGGCTTTCTCAGCTTCGGTCACTGGCAGCGCGCGCAGTGGTCACAGACGTTGACGGCGAAAGACGCGCTGGTGCAGACGGTGGAGCTTGCGCAAGCGGCGGAGGAGATCGGGATCGACGGGGCGTTCGTGCGCGTGCATCACTTCGCCCGCCAGCTCGGCTCGCCGTTTCCGCTGCTGGCGGCGATGGGCGCGCGTACGAGCAGGATCGAGCTGGGGACGGCGGTGATCGACATGCGCTACGAGAACCCGCTGTACATGGCCGAAGACGCGGCGGCGGCGGACCTGATCGCCGGTGGACGGCTGCAGCTGGGGATCAGCCGCGGCTCACCGGAGCCGGTGCTGGACGGTCCGGAAGCGTTTGGGTATCCCGACGCGCAGGGCGAGGCGGGCGGCGAGTTGGCGCGGGCGCATACGGAGCTGTTCCGAAAGGCGATCGCCGGCGAGGGGGTAGCGCGCGCGGACCCGGCGTACACGGGGATGAGCGGGCTGCTGCCGATCCAGCCGTACGCAGAGGGGCTGTCCGAGCGCATCTGGTGGGGCGCGGGCGGGCGCGAGTCGGCGCGGGGGGTGGCGCAGCAGGGGATGAACCTGATGAGCTCGACGCTGCTGCTGGAAGACACGGGCGTCCCGTTTGACGAGCTGCAGGCCGAACAGATCGCCGCCTACCACGAGGCGTGGCAGGCGGCGGGATGGGAGCGCACGCCGCGGGTGTCGGTGAGCCGTAGCGTGATCCCGATCACGAGTGACCTCGACCGGCGGTACTTCGGGAGCGAGGGCAGCGAAGACCAGGTGGGCTACCTGGACGGACACACTTCGCGCTTCGGTCGCACGTACACGGGCGAGCCGGACGTGATCGCAGCCGAACTCGCGCAGGACCGGGCGGTGCAGGCAGCGGACACGGTACTGCTGACGGTGCCCAACCAGCTGGGGGTGGAGTACAACGCGCACCTGCTCGAGACGATCGCTCGGGAGATCGCGCCGGCGCTCGGCTGGGCCCCGAAGGACGAGAGCCGTATGAGCGCTTGATGTGCGACGATCACGCGATGGAGAGCGGGGCTTCAAAACGCAGTGAGGTGCGTTTCCTGGTGTTCTCCGCATCGCTGCGCGAGGGCTCGCAGAACACGCGCTTGGCGGAACTGGCAGCGACGACGATCGAAGGCGACGGGGGGACGGTGGATCGCGCGTCGATGGCGCAGTTCGACTGCCCCACATACAGCCAGGACACGCAGGCACACGAAGGCTTCCCGCCGGGCGCAGAGGAGCTGCACGGGCGCCTGCAGGCGTGCGACGCGTTCGTGGTGGCCTCGCCGGAGTACAACGCGTCGATGCCGGGCGGCCTGAAGAACGCGATCGACTGGGTATCGCGGTATGACCCGCAGCCGTTCAACGAGCGCCACGGCCTGGTGATGTCCGCCTCGCCGTCAATGGGCGGCGGCAACCGCGGCCTGTGGGCACTGCGCGTCCCGTTCGAGCACCTCGGCGCGCGTATATACCCCGACATGTTCTCGCTGGCGCAGGCGCACAAGGCGTTCGATGCCGAGGGCCGCATCGCCGACCCCCACCTGCAGGACCGCTTCGACACGCACATCATCAACTTCATGGACCTCGTGGAGGCGTCCAAGCACTACCCCTGCATCAAGCGCCACTGGGTCGAGTACCTGGGCGAGCGCCTCGAACCGGCGATCGACCGGGTGCAGTGATCGTCGGAGGCTGAAGGGCTGGGGACGATTGGGGGCGCACGCGGCGTTAGCGCCAGCTGCCTGGCTCGTACTCCCACTGCCGAGGACGAGGTTGGGACGGAGTACTACGGCGGCGTCCTTGCGGGTTCCCGTACGAACCTTCGGCGCATACGTGGGACGACGCCCGAGCGCGAGCGCGGGACTCGCGGGCGACGTGGTAAGAACTTCCGCAACGCTTGGTCTTGCCTCGGCGGACGACGTGCCTGCTTTTGGCGAATCTCAGGACGGGTTCCTCGATGGGGGTCCCGCCCCGCTCCCGTGATGCCGCGGGTACCGTGGCGGGTGACTGCCGGCCGTCGTCGCCGATCGGAATCGCGGGCGAAGCGGCCGCCGGCGTCCGGGATCGGGCACGAGCGAGTCGTCGCCATAGAGCTCGTCCGGTCCGGCGCCGGCCCGTGGGCGGCGGCTGCGGCCTGATGAAACATAGGTCGCTTTCGGCGCGCACGAAATTGTCGACGGTCACGGGACATGCTTGCGACCTAATCCCTTTTTCCTCAGCTCCGCTCGGCCAGGGGCGGTGGGAAGTATCGGCCCTCGACCACATCCGCTGACGGCCCGTAGAAGCGGAACGTTAGGTTGTACCTACCACCGCTCCTATCGCGTCCGTTTTCAGAACGCGCGGGGCGACCGCAAGGGAAGGACCTTCGACTGCGCCCAGGACGCAGTGGACTTCCGCGCTCGACTACGGCTGCTCAAGCGAGCTAGCGATCTTGGTGTGCTCGAGTCGGGCAGGGAGCCCCTCGAGGAGTTCATGGTCGATTTCTGGCGGCTGTATGCCGAGACCCGCTTGGAGCCGGGCACTCGCAAGAAGTACAGCTGTCTGTGGGGCAGGCATATCCACAAGCGCCTCGGCGCGATGGAACTGCGGCAGATCACCCCTTTGGTTCTGTCCGAGTTCATTCTCGAACTCCAACAAGACGGGGTCGGAACGCCCACGATCCGGAGCTGCCTCGGACTGCTTCAGAGCATGTTCGCGCGCGCCGTGGAATGGGACAGGACCAGGGTCAACGTTGTCAAGCTGATCGCCAAGCCACGGGTACGCCGCGCACGCGCGATCAAACTGTTGCGTCCCATCGATGTCGAGGCGCTGAGACGGCAGATGCTCGACGGCCACAAGCACGGGCTGCGGGATGCGACGCTCGTAAGTGTTCTCGCCTACGCCGGGCTACGTCCAGAGGAGGCGCTCGCCCTCGAGTACCAGCACTTGGGCGGAAGCACGATCCTGATCGAGCAGAAGTGGGTCGATGGAGAGATCGTGCCTGGCCAGAAGACGACTCGGCCACCGCGCTTCCCGCCGCTGCTCGAGGTCCTTCGCGCCGACATCCACGACTACGAACTCGCCTGCGATCGCACCGACGGTTTGATCTTCGCTCGACCGGACGGTGCCCCTTGGCATGACGGGGACTGGCGTAACTGGCGCTCGCGTGTCTGGCAGCCAGCGTGCGAGGCGGTCGGCTTGGCCACGATCATCCTCACAACCGTCGTCAAGGACGGTCGGCGCAAGTCCAAGCGGACTTACAACGGTCCCGTCCCCTACGACCTGCGCCACAGCTTCGCGAGCCTGTTGATCCACGAAGGCGGGCATTCGATCACGCAGATCGCGGAGTGGATGGGCCACAGCCCCGCCACCCTGCTGAGCCAATATGCGCATGTCATAGCCGACGTAGCCGGCAAGTCGACCCTGCCGAGCGAGCAAACGATCAAGGCGGCACGCTCGCCCCGGCCGTCGTCGGCGCGCAGCAGCTCCACGCCGTCGAGGGGTCGGCTGGTGTTCGCGATGGATCTCCGGCAGCCGGCCGATATCGCGTCGCTCCCCAGTAGTTCCGCTTCTGCCACCTTCAAATTCCGGATTCGCCGCCTTTATATTCCAGATTTGCCACAACCGGTTGCGCGGCAATCCCCATGTCCCAGACGCTGAGATCGGGCGAGCATCCCGTTAATCCAGCTTCAATCCGTGGCCCGCTGGTTGCTTGTTCCATACCGGCCTCGGGTGCAAGCAGGATAGGATTGATAGTACCCTGAAGTAACAATCTCATTACCTTCTGGTACTATATAGACATGACGGATGACCGTATAGGACGCCTGTTCCCCACTGGCGGCCCGGTGCCCGCCGAGCTGGTGATCGGGCGTACGGGGGACATCGAGGAGATTGTGCTCCGGTCGCGCGAGGCGATCCATACGATGTTGACCGGGCCGCGCCGGATCGGCAAGACGACCGTCTGTGCGGCGGCGTGCGAGCGACTTCGACAGGACGGCACGGTGGTCGTCGACATAGAGGTTCCCGAGCGCGCGGACGCGAAAGATCTGCTGCAACTCGTCGTGGATCGCTGCAACCGGATTTCGCGCTCGGCGGTAGCTCGTGGCCTCCTGCGGGTGGCGCTGCCCCTGATCGAGCGGACGCTGGCCGATCAGGGGATACCGCTCGACCTCGGCCAGCTCGCCGCTGCACCGGGCTCGCTGCCGACGCGGAAGATCCTCGCCCTGCCGCTGGCGCTGGTGGAGGAGAGGGACAGGCCCGTCGTCCTCTTCCTCGACGAGCTGCAACGTGCCGCCGACTACGCTGACGGTGAGCAACTGCTCGGAGATCTCGTCGATCTCTACAGCGGGAGCACCAAGGTCGTCGTGCTCGTCGACGGCAGCGACGAGCGAGCCCTCGACGGGATGCTCGGCGCTCCGGCGCAGTTCGGCAAGCTCGTCGATCGATTGACGCTCGATCCAACGATCGCCGCTGACACCTGGCGTGCTGGCCTCGCCGAGCGCTTCGCCCAAGCGGGCCTCGAGGTGGCATCCGAGGCGCTCGAGAAGCTGATCGCCTTCGGGGAGGGACGCCCGTATCCCACGATGATGGTGGCCCGATACGCAGCGCTGGGCGCACGCAAGCTCGCGAGCACGACGATCGACGCATTCGATGTCCAAATGGCGATCGACGAGGCGCGACGACATCTCGCAGAGGATGACCATGCCTGAGATCGCACAGCAGGCCAGGAACGCCGAAGTGCTGACCGGGCGCATCGCCGAGTACCAAGAGCTGCTCGACGTGCTCGACCAGAGGCCCGGTCTCACTGTCATTGCCAGCGACCCCTGGAGCGGGACGAGCGCTTTGCTGGCTGCCGCGACCGACGAGCTCCGCGGCACTCACATACTGGTGGATGCGCGCAGCTGCTCCGACAGCCGCGACCTAGCCATGGCAATCGCCGACGCGGCCATCGCCGCGCTCGCCCCCGAGGCGGCTGCGTGGTGGACACAGGCCGCGCCACCCGCGAGCGCCGCCGGCCTGCGACTCGCGCACACGCTGCAACGGATCGGCATCGACCCCGAGGACTTCCGCTCCAAAGCCGGCACGGAAGCGAGCGAGCACCAGCTTTCTCATGCCATCGAACTGCTGCTCGCGCTAACGGACGGCGACGCGCTCATAGCCATCGACCACTTCGGCCTGATGCTCTCCTCCCTTTCCGACCGGGAGACCCGCAAGCTTCTAGGAAACCTCCGCGCCGCCCGCCAGCGACACCCGCAGCTGGATCTCGTTCTGGTCGAACATCCCGACGGACCCGCGAGCAAGGCTCTGGAAGACCACCGCCACCCCCTTTACCGCGCCGGGCAGCTCTTGCGCATCCGCCGCCCACAGCCCTCGCGCTTCGTCGGCGACCTCGCAATCACACGTGCCTGGACCGGAGTGCGCGTTGAGCTGATCGGCGCCGCGGCCGAGCTCGCGTCCGGCGTGCCGGCTCTCACATGGCGCACCCTCGACCTCGCGCCCCCGCGTGGGCAGGACGAGCAGACCCGCGCGCTTGCTGGCTGGCGACGTCTGCGAGAGATCACCGCAAGCTCGACGGCTCGCGAGTGGGATCTACTTAGGCGTGCCCATTCCAGTGCCCAGCCGGTCGTAGCCGCGATCAGCGTCGGGCTCAGGCCACATGCCGTCGCGGCCAACCCCAAGAGCGTCAACGACGCCCTCGCGCGCCTGCGCGAGCTCGGCTTGGCCTGGCAGCCACAACCACGCACATGGGCGCTCGCGGACCCGCTGCTCGCTGCGTGGGCACGCGACCACGCGCCTCCGTGGGCACGGCGCTGGGGAGGGTAGGCAGATGGAGGAAATGTCAATCGCTCGACTGGGCGAGCATCGCTGACTCGCGCCCATCGGCCGGGGTCGGATAATGCCCGATTTTCGCCGGAGCAGGCGTCAAACGCTGGCTCACCGGCGCGTTTCCACACGAGAGGAGCAAGTCGATTCGAGCCCGGCCGGCATGAGCCAACCGAAGTCAACGCGAACCGCTTTGCTCACGTCCTCGTACTCCCCGACTGTGAATCCCCGGCCCTTGCTTCGTCGTTGGTTCGCTGAAACATCCGCTTGCCGCCTTCGTCGCCTGTTTTGGCGAGGAGCCCGAGCGCTTCAGCGCCAGCAGCTGCGCACGAATCCGGTTGACCGCCATGTCCAGATCTCGACCAAGGTCGGTCACGCTCACCTTCCTAGGACCACTCGCGCGACCGCAACCGCAATGCGGCCGTTGGTCTTCATGCATCTTGGGAGTTTTGGTCCTCGTCGGCGATGGTACCGCCGACGAGAGTCACGAACGCCTCAACAGCATCCGTGAGCGGCATGCCCGTTGCAGCCGACATTCCGTGCAGTTCGGCTGCGATCCGTACAGATTCGGTTGGTGGGACACGGGCGAGGCGCAGAAGCGAGTCGAAGTCGCCGGCCAACACGACGATGTCGCAGTCGTGCATGGTCGAGAGCTTGCCGAGCTCGGGTGCTATCACTTCGATCGCCGCGATCGAGCGGTGCTGCGCGAGCGCGCGGATCACTTCCGCACGCGAGACGAGGGTGACGGCGCCCAAGCCGTCCACCCCGTCGAGGCGATCGAGAAGTTCGCGCATCGCCTCTTCGGTGTTCCCCGCCTGTGTGGCGGCGGAAGCGAGCGCGCTCTGGACGGCTTCCGCCAGCGCGAGCGAACGCACGAGGAGGTTGCCGCCGCCGGCGCCGGGGAGCAGATCCCACAGACCCGATCGCTTCGTCGCGCCGGGCCGCGTTCGCCACGGACACTCGGAAGCCGCCTGCTCGAAATCGCGCATCGTGCCTCGAATGTCCGCCTCGGAGGTGGCGGAGCCCAATCGCCAGCGGAAGTCCGGCTCGAAGAGCTGAATCCGAGACAGGCTCGCCTGGCACGAGCGGATCAGGGCCCGCCTCGCAGCCTTCAGAAGCAGGGGGCGATCCTGCATCTGGTTGCCGAGCATCCCAAGCGCCGTCTGCCACGCGACCGCCATCCGAACGAGGTACAGGTACGGGAGGAAGGCGAGGGTGAGCACGAGCGGAAGCAGGAACTCCCGTGCTCGCTCGGCGCTCGCAAGCTGCCACAAGTGCTGCACGACGTAGATGACGCTCGGCGTGATCGTCCCCACCAGCAGCGCGATGCCGAGGACCGCGAACGGCGTGCGTAGGATCGCGAACTCCGACCGGCGGTCCGCGAACCCGGCGAGCGTTACGAACGCGACGATGCCTGGAACGAGAACCAGTTCGAGCGGCAGTGGGAAGCTATAGGCGTTGGAGACGAACTCAACGATGGCGGTGAGCGCGACCGTCCTCGTGGCGAGGCCTCGTAGCTCGCTGACGCCGTCGGTGCTGAACGTGCCGAGGATCGCGATGCCGAAGAACCCCGTGACCGTCGTCGGGATCATCGACGTGCGCCAGTAGCCGAGCCGGGCCAGGCACAACGTGATCGCCGCGGCGAAGGACGTCGTCGCCGCGAGCAGGATCGCCAGGGAGGGCGTCGTCGCGGTCTTCGCGGCCTTCATGACAGCGACGCGCAGGCTCGGGATCGCAAGCGCGACCGCGAGCGCGAGAACTATCCACACGAGTATCGCTGTCTCGCGCGTATTCAAATCAGGAACTGTCCACCCCACATGAGAAAGGTCGAGCTACCTCCGACGGGGAGGTGTTGGTGCAGGGTGCAACATGTCGCGATGGAGGGACGGCATACGCACTAGGCCCTCCGATGGCGATGCTCACTACTCGCCTCCAGCGGCGAGGGCGATCGCGCCGCTGACAACGATCGATCCGAGCGCGATGGCTCCGGCGGTTCTCCGCCCCTCGGCGGCCTGATCCTGTGCCGCCAGGGTGAGGCCTTTTACGGCCAGCTCATACGCCGGCGCGTATGCCGGCGGGATCACCATGCTCACCGCCTCCGCGATGAGCTTCCCGTCGGTGGTGCCGAGCCAGCTTCCAAGCTTCAGCGCTCGAAACTCAGAGTCTTCGAGCAGTTCTCGCCGGAACTGCTCAAGCGGCGGAAGCCGCCGCTGCATAGCCGCGAGCCAGGCAAGTGGCGGTTGGATCGATCCCGCCTGCCGCAGATACGGGCTGAGAACACGGCTGCGCGAGACATAGCTCGCTATCTGTCGCTGCTGATCCCTCATGATTCCCTTTCACTAGATACTATCTGATCTGATGGGGCGCGCTGAGTGGCTCATGTCCGGCTAGCACGAGGAACATACGCTGGCAATTATCTTTATTCAAGGCGAAATAGCGAACTTACAAGTTGTAGCGAGGCTAAATGGGAGCAACCTGGCTTCTAGCGAGTTATGGGCCTTTATAGTGGGGGATATGGGCAGCGATGATTGGGTCGATGCAGCGGGCTTGATCGCGCTTGCCGCTGAGAATGGCCACAAGGTGAGCGCGCGCTCGTTGGAGCAATGGCGCTACCGCGGGCTGTTGCCGCGCGGTAGGCAGCCCGCGGGTCGTGCCGCGTGGCTGTACCCGCCGGTAAGCAAGAGCCAGCTTCTGCGTTTGCTCTACTGGCGCGGAAAGACACGGAGCCTCGATCTGATCGGGCTCGTGCTCTGGGTCGAGGGCTTCGAGATCGACATAGCCACCGCTCGTGCCTCGCTTCGCGTCTTCGTCGATGCTTGGGAGCGAGAGCAGGTGCGCGAGCTTGAGGGCGCCAGCGATATATCCGGCGCAATTGATGCTCTTGCCCGCAAGTTCGCCGGCAAGCGTGGGAGGGCTGCGCTACCGCGCCTCTCGCGCATGACTGCAGATGAGCGAGTACGAGCGTGTGCCTACGCGCTTGCGTTCGCGTTCAATGCCGAGGAGGAGATCGAGCGTCGCAAGGACGACGCGCATCTTCTTGAGCGGATGCTTGGCTTTCGCCATGGACGCAGCGGTGGCCTAGCCAGCGTCATGCCGTTAGACGAGGACATTCTGCGCCTGGCAGGGTTTCGCCCTCCCGGCGAACTTCGCGCCATGCTCGACTTTGCGACCGGCGATGAGTTCGAGTTCGTCCGCCGGCTGCTCCACGTGATCGTCGTCTGGATTCCGCTGTTCATCCCGCAATTGGTGGCGCAGTTCGGTGAGAAGGCGCGGCCAGTCGGTGAACTTGCACGCGAGCTGTTCGCAGACCTTCCCCCCGAGTACTACGCATTTGCAGCAACTGCCATGCTCGCGTCCCTGCATGCCAAGGGACATCCTGCCGATGAGCTACGCCGCCAACTCGCGCAGGCCACACGTGGGACGATCAACCTTGAGATGCTGAACGCCCTACCACGCGAGGAACGTCGCCCAGCGTTCCAGCGGCTCCCCGGCCAAGATCAAGAGGAGATCGCGGGGGAGCTAGCCGGCGCAGGACGCAATCTGCACGCTAGGAACCCCTAGGCTTTACTACCTCTTCGTGAGGGGTGCAGAAGTTCCGCCGCTGGCCCTGCTCTGATCGCGGCCGAGTCAACAATCTAGTGGCCGGACGGGCAATTGCCGGTGAGCTGATCCGCCCCGCCGATTACGCCAAACGAAACGTGCACAGCAGGCCCGCGCCTGGGAATGCGTAGAGGGTCTCATTTTTCGGATCCAGCGGATTCCGCAACACGTGCATCTGCCTTGCTTGCGCGTCCAGTGCGTTGGTGATAAAGAGCACCCGATAGTCATCATGCCGCCGCCGAGCGCACTCTGCGGCCTTGCGCACCTCACTCTCACCGAGAGCGAAGCGAGTGTCTGTTCCCATGGTGGCCTTGACCTCGAAGTACAAAGTTCGCGAGCTCAGCGCAATCCGGAAGTCGTAGCCGAGGGAATCGTCGCCGCGCGGCTGTCCGATCGCTTCACAGTAGGACGACACCCAGGATTCAGGCGAGCACACCTCAGGGTATTGGCGCATGAGCCAGGCATACGCGACGGTCTCGCCTACGAGTCCGACCGCCGCCCTCTGCATTTCGCTCAACCCTTCCTCTGCACGCCTATAGCCGCTCCCGCGACCGTGCCCGCCACCGCCAGCTTTGGCCGCGGTGACTTCTTCTAGGGGAGCAGATCTCCTCGGCGCCAGCAGATCGTCACGCAGTGAGCCTGAGACATGCTCGAAGATCGCGGGGTACCCGGCAGGCTCCGCAGCGAGCTCGACCTCGCCAAAGCTCAGCACACGCTGCCGGCGCAGACGCTCGCGGCGTTCGCGCTCGTGCACCTCCGCCTCGCTGCGAAGATCGTCCTCGGAGAGACCAAGCTCGGTCGCGCTGAGGGTCATCGCCATGCCTGGGGGCCATGCACCAGATCGCATCAGCCACGCGAACAGGTCCTGCTCGCTCAGTGGCACGAAGTCGAGCTGCCCAGCATCCACCGCAGCAGCGAGGAGGCGCTCAGCGACTTCGCCATCGGTCCAGACCGCGGGCAGCGGAGTACGGTGCTTGCGTACCCAGGCAGGTACCAGACGCGCGGCGCGCTCGATGAGGTCCGTCAGCCGCTTGCGGTTTTCTGCGCGCACTTGGTCGACATCTGGCAGCTCCTGCTCTGGCGCAGCCGGTGACCCCTGCCCCTCCATCCACCGCTGGACGTGTGCAGAAAGCACCTCGCTGGGCGGGACGTCGTACTCCATCAGCCACGCCTCATCGGGCTCCAGCACGAGCTTGCGGGCGGCGAGGTAGGCGTCGAGCGGCTTCCCGCTACGGAAGCTTTCGTAGTGGCGAGACCGAAGCTCGTGGAGAATCGACGAGCGGTGCGTCTGAAGGTAATGTTCGAGCGCGTGAGCGTGACCCTCTGGGTTGACGATCGGCGGAAAGCTAAGCGCGGCAAGCGCGGCATTGAAACGGCAATAGTCGAGTCCAAGCGCGTCCCTGAAGGCTGCTGGCGAGGGATCATCCCGACTGAGCTCGACCGCTCTCACAGCATCAGGCACGTAGGCGGCGATGGCGCGCTGAACGTCGGCCTCCTGTTCAAGCTCGTGGCGACCGTCGAGAAGCGCGAGCGCCGCCTCGGCGTCGGCATGGTAGGCCAGAGGCGTGAGCAGACGTAGCATCGAGTCGACTGAGCTGCCCAGGTGTGACCGCACCTCCGCCACGCGCGCGGGGTCGATCTCAAGCGTGCGCGCGTAGTCCTCGTCGGTCGGAGACGTGATGCCTGCAGCACGCAGCCGCTCGAGGACAAGCAGCAGAGGATCTGCGTAGTACACGATGTCGAGCAGCTCGCACAGCGGGCGTACGACACGGATGAGCTGAGACAGCAGGTCGGAGGCGTACCCGGCGACGACTAGCGTCGGATGGTCCTGGTCGAATACCGGCACGACCTGATGATGCGACTCGTCTAGTCCTGCGGCGGCGCCTGCGATGCGCAGTTCGAGCCGCTGTGTCTCTACGAGGCGAACACGGCGAAGTCGCTCGCGCACCTCCTGCCGCCGGCGAGGGCCAAGCGGTCCTGCGCGCGTGCGCTTGGTCTCCAGTACGACCCCCACGAGCGTCTCCAACCAACGGCCTTCGCCGTCGAGGATCAACGCCCCCGATCCGTCGGGCACAAACGGTTTACCGTCGGTCACGATGTCGATCTGCAGGTCATCCTCAGCGATCAGGCGCGCTCCAAACAGTCCTCTGAGCAGACCAAGCACCGCAGGTTCTCTCTCCCTGATGTTCAGGATGTCAAGCTCGGCAGCCTCAAGCAGGCGTCCTGTCAGTGAGTTCTTATCGGTGAGGAGATACAGGGGCGCCTGGCCATCGGAGGGCCGCCGAACCGCAAGCGCATCCTGGCGCGTGATGACGACTGGGAGGTCTTCCACCTCGCCTGCAACGCGTGCTGGGTCGATCGACGCAACACGCAGCCAGGCGTCTTCATACGCTCGCCGGAACACCAACATACCGGTCTCTGGCAACTCGTCGCGTTCAACCAGCCCAGCCAGATAGAACAAGAGCCGCACCGCGTGCGCGCGGTCGGTCCAGTCGCCGAGACCAAGCGCCTTGAGGCGGACGATTGCGCGTTCGGAGGCAAGCCGCCGCAACCCGCCGAGGACCAGCGGGCTGAAGAATGGCACCTCTTCGCCACGTGCGTCATCGAAATACCAGGCGTGTCGTGGAACCTCGAACCCGGGCTCACCAGCTCGCTGCGGATCTGTCACGGGAAGCCACGCGGCGGAGCCCAGGAAGGCCGCAAGCGGGCTCGGCCACACAAGCTCGTCAGGGTCGCGTGGATGCTTGTGGCGGTGCCAAATAAGCCGGAGTGCGTCATCTGGCCACTCGTTGAGGCCAGCGACGACCAACTCGGCGAACAGCATCCGCGACCGCGGATCAAGATGCTCATAGTCGACTTGCCCTGGCAGGAACGCCAGTGCGGCACGCGGACGATAAGGAGTGTATGGATGGTCTGGCGCCCAAGCAGGCGATGCCCTCACGGCATCCACCCAGCTAGCACTCCCCGTGGCATCCAGGGGCAAGCGTTGCGCGATGCTCCTTGGATCGACTTCACTTCCCGCGCGCTCAGACAGCGCTTCGCGTCGGGGCCACAGGCCATCACGGACGCCGATCTCGGCAAGGAAGTCACGCCATGCGCCAAGGTTCTCGACCTTGCATGGCCACTCCTCTGGAGTCAATAGGAACTGGTCTGCGACCGCGCTGAGTTCCTGCGAATATCCCTGCGCACGCTCGACGAGTTGCCCCAGTGAAGCCGCCAGAGGCGTTTGCCACTGCGGCGGGAAGATCGCGTCAGTTGCGGGCTTCCACCCGCTTTTGGTCGGCACGCGCAGCTCAACCGCCCGCAGGTCCTCAGCTCGCGTGGACCGCGCGGCAAGCGAGAGTTGGAATGTGAAGCGCAATGTATCCCGCAACAGCGTTGCGCGCCGGCTGCCGGCGACCGCTCGTCCCATGTGTTCGAGTAGGTCCAGCGTCCTGAAGCGCCGGACGAGTTTGCTCTCCTCAAGAAAGCGCCGCGCCTCTGTCTGGCGCGGCCTTCGCCGGCCATCCTGACGCGTCCAGGTCAGCTCATCGCTCATGCGGACCAGCACTTTGCCTAGCGTTGCCGGCGGCTTGAGGTCGACGTCGGCCTCGACCTCATCCTCCTCGTCCGTGCGCACGCGCGATGCTGGGAAGAACACCAGCGGGTGCTCGTCGCTGTCATCTGGCGGCGCAGCGTGCAACCCGCCGTCGTCGCCCAGGAGGATCTTGCGACCCCTCAGCTCCGCTGCTTCACCCTCGAAGAGCTGCACCAGCTCGGCGTAGAGGCGGTCCCACGTGCGTGGGCGGGCTTTGCGCGCGTGTAGGCGCCCAGCGACAGCCTCGACCCACCCTGCTCGGGCCTGGGCATCGGGACGGAAGCCGACGCTGGGAAAGAAGCGCTCGCAGTACTTCTCCAGCCGTGCAAGTCGATCGCCATCGATCTCGCGGCTCACAAGCTCCGCCGCGGCATCCTTGGCAAGCCGCTCGTGATTGAACAGCGTCAGGGCGGGATACGGCCAGAGGTATGTGAACTTGAACGCGCCGCGCAGACGGCCGTCCGGTAGCGGCTCGATAGGGACCACCTCAAGCTCATCCATCGCGATGCCCGCGTCGGCAAAGCTGCGTGTCACTCGCTCGTGGTGTTCCGAGTCCCACGACAACAGATCGACCAGCGCTACAGCAGGCAGCGTCGCTGGCTCGTCCCGGAAGGCCAGCACAGCCATCATTGAGGCTCGCGCCGCACAGTCCAGCAGGCGCGTGTTGAGAATGATCTGTTCGCTTACCGAGGTCCGCGCTAGCTTGGTGGAGAACGGCGCGTGGACATGGGCATGGAGCGGCGCCGTGGCCTCGCGCTCCATCGGCAAGAACGTGTACAGGCGCGGCCGAATCTCACTGCCGTCGATCCGCACGGCGACCGAGACCCATGCGTCGTGATCCCAACTGGCCCAGGACTCCTCAAGCTCGCTCTCCTCAATTGCTTCGCGCATCGCCTTGGCTAACATGCGGCGGCTGGTGATGAACCACCTCCCCTGCCAGCCTAGGTCGACATGCTCATAGCGCTGGTCGGCGTCGCCGGCCGGGTCCACGACAGCGCGCGACTCGCGGACCAGCCGCCTTGGCGGCTCGCCGGCGCGCTCGATTTCCAGCTCCTGCAGCCGATCAAGAAATAGCTGAACTGGAACGTCCTCGTCGAGGAACCGGTCTACGCGCTCGATCACGGTGTCTCTCGCTGCATCGTCCCTCAACGGCAGGCGAATGACGGTAACCAGCCCACGCTGCGCCAGCTCGGCAACGCGCGGAGGCTGCTCGTCCACGGGGACAGGCAGGAAGTACGGGGAAATGTCGCGCTGGAGCTCTGCAGCAAGCTCAGCATCGCCAGCGGCCAAATCCAGGTATTGCTCTGGCCTCGCAAAGCTGAAGCAGTAGCCGTCGAAACGACCCCCGCCGAGTGCGCCAGCGGCAGAATAGATCTCCGGCCATTCGCAGACCTGCAGCACACTCTTGAAGCCAATGCCCTTGTTCCCCACGCTCTCGTCCGGTGTCTTGTCGCTCTGGGCGAGCTCACAGATCGCCTCGAAGTTCGAATCCGTAAACGGCGTGCCGCTGTTACCGACATAGAGAACGCCATGCGTGCCCTCCTCGGGATCGAGCAGCACCACGATCTCACCGGCACTGCCGGCTGGATGGGCGTCATACGCATTCTGGATCAGCTCATACAGAAACCGACCCTCGTACTCGCGCCGCATCTGCCGCAGCAGCGCCGACAGACTCGGAGCGGTATTCCAGTACTCCCTGGATGCCCAGTACCCATGCACGACCGCGCGCGTCTTTTCGGCAATGCGATCGCGGGCGCAAGCTCCATCGATGGTCGTGGCTGCAATGGTGCCGCTTGCCGGGTTTCGTCGAATAATTTGGTGAGGTTCCATGTTTCCGTGACCGAGATGTATAGATGACGGGCAGCGGTGGGCGATGCGCGGTATCGCTGAAACCGACGAGCAGGTCGAACAGCTTCATGACCTGGCGTGCGCTGCACACGAGCAGCGCTCGGCTGCGCTCGAGGTTCTGCGTCTGCACCGCGAGCAGCACGGACGGATAGCCTCGGCGAGCACTACGCGGGCTTGCGTGGCGCGGCCGATGTGGTGGGCACATGGGAGATCGAGCGTGACGCGGCGCGGCTTGCGTGCGCGAACGCGCCCTTGGCGGGCTCGTCGACGCGCTGCTCTGCGAGGGCGACGTCGAGGGAGCGTGACGCAGGAGCCCCCCGACTGGGAGCCGGGGTGGCGCAGCGTCTGCGCTTTGTCGAAGCGCGCGAGGCGCAGCGGCCTAGCAGGCGCTGCCCTGGGATTGCGGATGAGTTGCTGATCGAGACCGGCCGCCGGTCCTACGCCCGACCCGTGCTCAAGCACACGCCGTCGGTCCGCCGACGCGGCCGGCGAGAGCGATTGGGTTCGCGGCCCGCCTTGCGGAGCTCCGCTAGCGCCATCGCCCTCGTCCGACGCTCATCGCGATGCTCGACAAGGCCCGCCTCGACTGACGGCCAACCGAGCGGATCCGGATGCGGCATCGATCGGGAACGCCGCATGTGCCCCAAGCCAGGTCAAGCCGAGCCCGGGCTTCGCTAGGTCTGGGCAGCCCGACCAATTTCCTTGCCGAAGCTGGCCGGAAACCGCTCTACTAAGCCAAAAATGGCCAAGCCGACGAAGGGATTTGAACCCTTGACCCCCGCCTTACCATGGCGGTGCTCTACCAGCTGAGCTACGTCGGCGTGATCCTGAATCCTACCCTGATCGTCCGCTGATCGCGTATCATCGGACTCGCGACAGACAACCGATGACCCGTGGTGCCTGGGGTGCTTTTGGGGCAACTGTTTGGGGCGATTCTGGGGAAAAACACCCCAAAACTGAGTCCCGACCAGTCCACTGAGGCGCCACAAACCCAGTAAACACGGGCCTTCACGAACCCAGGAGGACCCCTTGCGATCTATGGTAAGGCGGGGGTCAAGGGTTCGAGTCCCTTCGTCGGCTCTCGTTTTCGTACCGCAAGCTCGCCAGCAGTCCGATACACTTTTTGTCCAAGGTTGTCCTCTCCTGTCCACCGTCGGTCGCGTTGGCGGCGCGGCGGGCGCGCTTGAGTACCGGGATGGCCCGGGCGTAAGACCGGCGGCCAGTCTCGATCAGCAGCTCATCCACGACGAGCATGTACCACGGAAGCGCCTGATCCGGACGCTGCGCCTCGCGGGCTTCGGCAAGACGCAGGCGCTGCGAGGACCCCGGATCCCAGTCGGGGTCGTCGTGCGCGACACTCCAGGCCTCCTCGACGTCGCCGTCGGCGAGCAGCGCGTCGATGAGCCCGCCGAGGTCGCGCTCGCGCAGCGCCAAGCGCGCCGCATCGCGCTCGGTCTCCCACGCGCCCACCGCCTCGGCCGCGCGACGCAAGCGCGAGTAGGTGTTCGCCGAGGCCATTCGCTCGTGCTCCTCGCGGTGCAAACGCAGGATCTCCAGCGGAGCCGAGCGCCGCTCGTACACACCGCACGCCAGGTCATACAGTTGCGCGATCTGCCAGCCGTCGGTCTCGGCTATGCGGCGCTTGGCCCACAGCAGAACCTCCTCCTCACGCCCGAGCTCGGCTATCGCCTCGCTGATCCTGATGAACTGTTACCGCACCGTCACTGCAGGGAAGTATCGTCTTAGTTCGTAGTTGTCCGGCTTTATCCAAGTCGGGAACCATCCCAAACCACTGCATGGGAGCAGAATATGGCGCTCTACCTAGAGATAGAGCGGTTTGGGAGCCGCCAGATGGTAAGGATGAGGTCCGGGGTTGAGCCCCCGCGTGGTCTCTATTTTCGTACCGCTTTGTCAGAGCCGCCATGCCCGACGCCGCACGGGCGCGGTGAGTTGGCGCGTGTGACGCGACGCGAGCGACCCACAGCACATCCTCGAGCAGTTCGTCGTAGGCTCATGGAACGAACACATCGCCAGCACGAACGAGTTAGCCACCGCGACCAGCAACGTCTCGATGAGAGCGCCGTCATGACCTATCCAAGCCGGCTCGCAACGATCGCCCATCGGAATGCCGAGCGCGTCAGGGCGCTGGCCGGTGTGCAGGGCCCCGAGCGGCGGATCGAGGTCGGGTCGTGACCTCCCTCGGACGCACCCACCTGGACGTCTTCCCGATCTGCCTGGGCGGCAACGTGTTCGGGTGGACCGCCGACGAAGCGCAGTCGCGCGCCGTCCTCGACGCATACACCGCCGCGGGCGGTAATTTCATCGACACCGCCAACTCCTACCTGGTGGAGCACGGCCAGTCTGAGATGGTCATCGGGCGCTGGATGGCGGACCACGGCAACCGCGAGCAACTCGTTGTGGCCACCAAGGTCGGCGGTGGCCACGGCCCGGTCCGCAACCTGCGGGCGGCGACAATCGAGAGCGAGGCCCACGCCTCGCTGCGGCGCCTGCAGACGGACCGGATCGACCTCTACTACGCGCACTTCGACGACGCCGACACACCGCTCGAGGAGTCGCTGCGCGCCTTCGACGCGCTCGTCCGGGCAGGCACGGTTCGCCACATCGGGGCGTCGAACTACACACCGGAGCGACTCGGCGCCGCGCTCGAGCTCCAGCGCCAGCTCGGGCTCGCCGAGTTCACGGTCCTGCAGCCGCACTACAACCTCCTCGAGCGCGACTTCGAGCGCACGCTACTGCCTGTCGCCGAAGCGTGGGATCTCGCCGTGCTGCCCTATTTCGCGCTGGCTAAGGGCTTTTTGACGGGCAAGTACAGGGCGGGCGGCGAGGCCGTCGAGTCCCCGCGCGCGCAGGCCGCTCGCGCGTATCTCGAGCGCGGCGGCGCGGCCGTGCTCGATGCCCTCGACGCGCTCGCCGCGACCCGCGAGACGACGGTGGCCGCCGTCGCACTGGCCTGGCTGCGCGCCCAGCCGCGGGTGCTCGCCCCGATCGCCAGCGCGCGCACCACGGAGCAGCTCGAGCAGATCCTGCCGGCCGCCACGCTGGAGCTGACACCCGCGGAGGCCGACCGGCTTTCAGCCGCCGCGATGCAGATGGAGGGGAGCGAGTGACGCAGCTGGTAAGTCGAGTCCTTTCGAGCTCGCAGCTGGCGATGCTCGCGCAGCACGGGCAGGAGCGGACCGCGGTGGTCGGGGAGAAGCTGTTCGAGGTCGGTGACGAGAGCTATCCGTTCATCGCGATCCTCGAGGGCGAGGTCGCGGTGCTCGACGGTGCCGGCCAGGAGATAGTTCGGCACGGTGCGTCCGGTTTCCTCGGTGAGATGAATCTCCTCACCGGACAGACCGTCTTCCTGGCTGCCGAGGTGACCGAGCCAATGCGCTACATAGCCGTCGATCGCGGAGTCCTCAGGGAGCTGCTGTTCGAGGACAGCTCGCTTTCGGACCTGCTCCTCACAGCGTTTGTGGAGCGGCGCGAGCTGCTGCAACGGTGGGAGGGGATCGGGATCGAGATAATCGGTCCGCTCGAGTCCAGCGAGACGCGCCGGCTGCGGGACTTCGCCAGGCGCTTGCGGGTTCCCTACTCGTGGATCACACCAGAGGAGAGCGAGGATGCGGCGGCCCTGATCGCACAGCTCAAGCCGGCCGAGACCCCGCTCGTGCGCCTTCCCGGTGGTGGGGAGTTGCGAGCGCCAACCAACGGGGAGCTCTCCCGTGCGCTGGGGATCGGTCTCGAGCTGCGGCAACGCGAGGAGGTCGACCTGTTGATCCTCGGGGGTGGGCCGGCCGGTCTCGGCGCCGCGGTCTACGGCGCTTCGGAGGGTCTCGACACGCTCGTGGTCGAGAGCACCGTCGTCGGCGGCCAGGCGGGAACCTCCCGCAGGATCGAGAACTACCTCGGCTTCCCGGCCGGCATCAGCGGCACCGAACTCACCAGTCGCGCGGTCACGCAGGCGCGCAAGTTCGGGGCACGAACGGCGACGCCCTACCGTGCCCGAGCACTCGAACCAGGCGGCGAGCGGCACATCGTCAAGCTCGAGGAGGGCAATGAGGTCGCGGCGCGCGCGGTGCTGCTCGCCACCGGCGCCGAATACCGGCGGCTGCCGGTGGATGATCTCTACCAATATGAGGGGGTCAGCGTCTTCTACGCTGCCGGGCCTCCCGAGGCGCAGCTGTGTGGCGCCCAGCGCGTCGGCGTGATCGGGGGCGGCAACTCGGCCGCGCAGGCCGCCGTGTGGCTGGCGCGTGGCGGCGCGTTGGTCACACTCATGCACCGCCGCGGGGACCTGAACGAAACCATGTCGCATTACCTGATCGACGAGCTCAAGCGTTACGGAGTCGCGGTTCGAGACCGCAGCGAAGTCTCAAGCCTCCACGGCCAAGACGGACGGCTCGAGGGCGTCACACTCACCGACGGCACGCAGCTGGCTTTCTCCTTCCTGTTCCTCTTCCTCGGCGCCACCCCTTGCACCGACTGGCTCGGCAACGTGGTCATGCGAGACGCCAACGGGTTCATCCTCACCGGCACCGGTGCCAACGCGGACGGCCTGCTCGAAACCAGCGTGCCCGGCGTCTACGCCGCCGGCGACGTCCGGGCGGGATCGACCAAGCGCTGCGCCACCGCGGTCGGCGAGGGAGCGGCGGTCGTGGGCTTCGTCCACCAGCACCTATCGCCCGTCACCGCCCCGCACCGCTAACGGCCTGCTCGCCGAGGAATACGACGGTATGGACCGAATGCGAACGCCTCGGCGGCTGGTGATCCGCACGTTCGATCGGCTGCTGCCCGGCGAGAACCCGGCGGGGACCGTGTACGGGACGATCACCGTCGGCGCGCTGCTGGCGGCGGAGAGCAGCCTGCGCGACACCTACCCCGAGACGATCGCCGCGGTGACGGTGGCGCTGATCGTCTACTGGCTGGCGCACTCCTACGCCGAACTGCTCGGCCAACGCCTCACGGCCGGCGAGCACCTCACGCTGTCCGGGCTTGGGCGGGCGCTGGGCCGCGACTGGGCGATCGTGCGCGGGGCGGGCGCGCCGCTGCTGGCGCTGCTGGTGGCGTGGGCGGTGGGCGCCAGCCAGGAAACCGGCGTCACCGTGGCGCTGTGGACCTGTGTGGCGAGCCTGCTGGCGTTCGAGCTGCTCGCGGGGCTGCGCGCGCGGGCGCAGCCGGCGGAGCTGGCGCTCGAGCTGTGCATCGGCGCGGCGATGGGCCTCGGCGTGATCCTGCTGCGGGTGATCCTGCACTGAGCCTGAATCCACCTAGCGGCCCGCGACCGGACGAGCGGTTAGGCTGAGGCTATGGCTGAGCAGCCCCCGATCCTGATTGCCTACGACGGCTCGCCGCCGGCGCGAGCCGCGGTGAGCGAGGCCGGCAGGTTGTTCGCGCCCGCCGAGGCGATCGTGCTCACCGTGTGGGAGCCCGGCCTGGCGGAGATGATGATCATGCCAGACGCAACCGGGATGGGCAGCACGATGCTGCCGTTCGATCCCGCGGTCACGCAGGAGGTGGAGAAGGCTAGCGAGGCGCATGCGCAGAGCGTTGCCGCGGAGGGCGCCACGCTCGCCCGCGAGGCGGGTCTTGATGCGCGGCCGCTAGCCGTCGAGGACCTCACCGATCCCCCCGACGTGATCGTGGAGGCAGCTGAGCAGCACGGCGCGCGCGCAATCGTAATCGGCTCGCGCGGGCTGGGGGGACTGAAGTCCAAATTGCTCGGCAGCACCTCCAAAACCGTACTGCGCCGCGCCGCGTGCCCCGTGGTGGTCGTACGCCACCCCGAGGATCAATGAAGTCGTAGACATCCGCTGGCTCGCATTACGAGCCGGTTGCGATCAAGCCGGGGGGTTTGCACGGGCGCCAGCGGCGGCCCCTGCCCGGCCGCGGCGCTCCTCAAAAGTGCCGTGATTGCTGGGGAAAGCCGTGAGCTCGCCGCTGCTTGACGCGGTGGGAGGGGATTGCGTAGAGTACGCTGTAGACAAAAAATCTCTGACATGAAAATGCCTTGTCTGCCGGATACCATGACAGTCGGAACTTCGAGAGGATGCAGGGAGATCGAATGTCTGAGTCCAAGGGAGGGAGCGCGGGGTCGCCCGAGGGAGCCGCCCGCAAAATGGGGCGCGATGCGCGCAAGCCGGGGCGCGATGCTCGCAAGCCAGGTGCGGGTACGCGTAAGGCCACGGTGAGTACTGCTAAAACCGCGACCGGCTCGCGCAAGGCCACGGTGAGCATGCGCACGGCGGCGAAGGAGAGCGGCAAGTCCAAGCCGCGGGCGACCCCGAAGATCATGCCGATCTACGCCCGCCTGCCGCGAGGGCCCCACCCACTAGGCGCTCCCGGGGTGGCGCACAACCAGCGCATCCGGATCCACGGGGGAATGATCGAGGCTGTCACGACGCAAGGCTACCCGCAGACCAGCGTGAAGCTCGTGGTCGGACTGGCGGGGGTCTCGCGCAGATCCTTCTACGAGCAATTCTCCGGCAAGGAGGAATGCTTTATGACGACCTTCGACCTGATCGTCAGCCGCGCGATCAAGCGACTCACCGACGCGTACAGAACGGCGGAGGGCGAACCGCGGCGGCGCCTGCGCGCGGTGCTGCGAGCGCTGGGCGAGGAATTGGAGCAGAACCCGAAGGCGCTGCGCCTGGCGATCGCGGACTCCCAAACCGCTGGCGCGGAGGGGCTGCGGCGCCTGCACAAGACAACCGCGGTCTGCGAAAGCCTGCTCGCGGGCGCCCTCTCCGGTCGCTGCCCATCCGCCGACGGCGGCGAGCCGGCCGCTGGACAGGCCAGCCCCACGGACGAGGGCTCCGAGGCGCTGCCACAGCCGGTGGTGAGGGCGATCGTGGGAGGGCTGCGGCGAGCGACGCAGATGCGCCTGCTCGACGACCACACCGAGGATCTCCAACCGCTCGTCCGGGAGATGGAGAAGTGGTTGCTGCTGTTCCAATCGCCTGCGCTGGGGAGGCTGCGCCCTCGCCGCTGCACCAATCAACCTTTCCCGGAGACGCTCGAGCTCGAGCCCGACGCATGCGGCGGGAGCCGCCGTGGGCGCGTGCTGCGCAGCGCGATCGAGACGGGGCTTCGCGAACGGAAGCTCGCAGACCTCAGCTCGCCGCGGATCGCTGAAGGCGCGGGGCTGCCGTTCGAGGCGGTGACGGAGCTCTACCCCAACCCGCAGGCGTGCTATCTGGAGGCGCTGGACGTGCTGGGCGACGAACTGCTGCAACTCATCGCCGGCCCCGAGCTCGTGTCAGCGGAGTGGCCGGCCGCGGTGTGCCACACGGTCGACGTCCTGCTCACCCACCTCGCGTCCAGCCCGGCTCGCCTGATGACGCTCGCCGTGAGAGCGCTGGAAGCGGGACCGGCGGCGATCGCCAGCGTCGGTGACCTTGCCTACGAGCTGGCGACGCTGCTGACCGAAAGCGCGCCCCGGCACCCGCGCACCCGCATCGCGGTCGAGGGGATCGCGGGCGGGCTGTGGAACGTCCTCTACTGCGAGGCGCTCGCCGGCAGGGGGCATCGCCTGCCGCTGCTCTCGGAGTACATCTCCTATGTGGTCCTCACCCCCTACCTCGGCCCGGAGGCGGCGACACAGGCGATCGTGCGCTCGCGCACCGCGGCAGCCGGTGAGCGGGAGGGCAAGGACTACCCGCGTTTGGCCGAGCGCCGCTCGGCGAAGTGCGTCAACACGACCCCGACCAGCACGGAGAGCACGATCACGACGATCAAAGGCGCCTGACCCTTGCCGAAGATCCAGCTGACCTCGACCTTTTCGAGGTTGAACACGGCAAAAAGCGTCATCAGCACCGCGAGCGCCACCAGCCCAGTGGTGCGCGCCAGTTCGCGGTTGCTGCGCTTGGTGCGCTTGGACTTCGAAGGGGTGCCAGTTGACGCGGACGTGGCCCAAATGTTAGGGCATGCTCGCCCGGACCGGGGTGCACGCAACGTGTGCCGGCCCGGCCGTGCGTCGCCCTCGTCGCGGACACTCGCCGGCGGCGCGGGCTCCGCGGGCCACCTACCCCACGGCGAGCTCCGACTTGACCCACGCGCAGCCGCTCGAGAGGTCCTCCACGCCGAGCGCGGCGGCGACGTTGAGCGCCATGCCGTGCCTGAAGAAGTCGTCGATCCGCTCGTCCTCGGCCCCCGACAGCCGCTGCGCGAGGCCGACCAGCTCGGCGTAACGGTGGCGCACTCGCGCGCGCACCACCTCGTCGTCGCAGGCGGCGTAGGATTGGTGCTGGAGCATCAGGTAGTCGCGGTCGCTGGTGAGCAGTTCCACGTAGGCCTCGCCCATAGCCTCCAAGGCATCCTCACATTCCGCAGGCGCACGCCCGTCGCGGTAGTCGGCGGCAGCCTGCTCGAAGGCAGCCGCGATCCGCTCGAAGCTGCGCTCCAGCGCCGCGAGGAACAGCTCGCGCTTGTTGCCAAACAGCGTGAACACGTACGGCTGGGCGACGCCCACGCGCCGCGCGATGCGCTCGACCGGGGTGCCGTGCAGACCGCCGTGCGCGAACTCATGCACGGCGGCGGTGATCAACTCCTCGCGGCGCTCTGCGGCGGGCACGCGCGTGCGGGCGGGCGCTGGGTTCACGTGGCGCCTTCGAGTGCAGGTATCGCCTGGACGCCGGGGGAGGTCACCCGGGTCGAGAACGGCAGCGCCAGCACCGCCAGCGTGCCTGCGCCCAGCATCGCCACGGCCACCCACAGCGCGGGGGTGAGACCAGTCACGAACGCCTGCGGCGAGCCGTAGCCGCCCGCGTGGGTGAAGATCGTCGCGAGCACCGCCACCCCCAGCACGCCGCCGGTCTCGCGGATCGCGTTGGTGGCGCCGGAGGCCTGCCCAGCCTCCTCGGCACGCACCGCGGAGAGCACGGCGTTGGCGGAGGGGGCAAACACGAGCGCCATCCCCGCACCCGCCATGATGAACGGGACGATCATCTCCCCGTAGGGCGTGTCGGTCGAGAGGATCGACGCCAGCCACGCCAGCGCCCCAGCCTGCAGGGCAAGGCCCGCGAACATGAACGGGCGACTGCCAAAGCGCTGGGAGAAGACGCCCGCAAGGGGGGCAACGACCATCGTGGCGCCGGTCCACACGAGGATCTTCAGCCCCGCCTCCAGAGGACTGTTGTGCAGCACGTCCTGCATGAACTGAGAGAGAAAGAAGATCGACCCGAACATCCCGAAATACATTGTGAACGAAGCGAAGTTGGTTACGGCGAACGCGCGGCGGGAGAAGAATGACATCGGCAGCATCGGCTCGCTCGTGCGGCGCTCCCGGGCGACGAATGCTGCCAGCAGAACGGCCCCCGCGCCCAGCGACGCGAGGATCGTGGTGGAGGTCCAGCCGAGCGACTGCGCGCGTACGATTCCGAACACAATGCCGAACGCGCCGGCGGATGCGAGCGCCAGGCCGCGCAGGTCGAGCGTGCCGTTGGGGCCGTGGCTCTCGCGCAGGCGCGTGGCGGCCAGGGGCAGCAGCACAAGGCCGATCGGGACGTTGATCCAGAAGATCCAATGCCATGAGATGCTCTGCACGACGGCGCCTCCCACCAGCGGGCCGAGCGCGACAGCCGAGCCGGAGACGCCCGACCACACGCCCAGCGCCATCCCGCGGCGGGCCGCCGGGAAAGCCTCGGCGAGCAGCGTGAGCGTCAGCGGCGTGACCATCGCCGCACCCATCCCCTGCACCGCGCGGGCGGCAACGAGCAGCCCGGTGCTGGGCGACAGCGCTGCGGCCGCGGAGGCGGCGGTGAACAGCGAGAGCCCCGCCAGGAACATGCGCTTGCGCCCGAAGCGATCGCCGAGCGCGGCGCCGGTCAGCAGCAGCACCGCGTACGCCAGCACGTAGGCGTTGACGGTCCACTCCAGCGACTGGATCGAGGCACCGAGGTCGCGGTGGATCGAGGGCAGCGCGATCGACACCACGAGGTTGTCGAGCACCACCATGAACAGCGCCGTGGAGACGATCCCAAGGGTCCAGTTGTTCCTGCGCGAGCTGCTCATCTGCGTCCTCCTTGCTGTGCCACCCCACTCCCCATCGCTCTCAGACAGCTCACGTGGGAGATTTGGGACAAGTTAGTGATTACTAACTAAGGTGAGATTAGCAGCGACTAATAATCTTGTCAAGGGCGGATGCGCAACCACGCGACCACCGCGGTGTTGGCGAGCAGGTGAGGTCTGTGCGGCGGCGAAATAGTGAGACGATGATGCGACGGGCGTTGCCGCTTGCGTGCGCGCTGGCTCTTGGAGCCGTGGGAGGCGTGCTGCTCGGCGGCTGCGGGGGCACCACCAAGACGGTCACCGTGCCCGGCGCTCCCACGGCGAGCGCCGGCGCCCAGGCCGGCGCGCACACGAGCTCCACCGCATCCACGCCCACTCGCACGACGACCACCACGACGACCACAACCGGCACGTCGAGCGCGAACGAACAGCCCACCAGCACCACGCACACCGCGCCCGCGCCCGCCTTCGTACATGGGGGCCAGTCGGCTGGGCAGACCACTTCCGCCGAAGCCACCGCGGCGGCCGCGGTCGTGAGTGCCCATGGGTACACGGCGGGGGATCTCTCCGAGTACCACCCGAGCCAAACGCTGCGGGTGCTGGTCGGAACTCGCAGCGGCTCGGCCGACGGCTACAACCAGCTCGCCTTCTTCTTCCTGGGCAGCCACTACCTCGGCACCGACTCCACCCAGCCCAGCGCTTCGATGCGGGTCATCAGCCAGAGCGACACCGAAGTCGCCATCGCCTACGCGCTCTACCGCTCCCACGACCCCCTGTGCTGTCCCTCGGGGGGGCAAACCACAGTGCGCTTCCAGCTCAACAACGGCCAGCTCGTCCCGCTTCAGCCGATCCCGCCCGCCAGCTCCTCCTCGGGTCTTTCGCGCCAGTAGCGCGGCAGCGGCCCCCGCGCCCCTCCCGGGCGGGCCGTGAGCGCGGGTCGGGGTGGGGGAATGGCAAGCCGCGAGCGCGCGCGGGCCAGGGTAGGGGGATCGTTCTCCCCTATCTTGATGGGTGCGATAACCCCCACGAGGAAGGAGTACCCATGAGCGCGAAGATCGATGGTCCCGCCGAGGCGCTGCTGCGGGGCAAGAACTTCTGCAACGTCTCCACCCTGCGCCCCGACGGCTCGGTGCACGCCGCGCCGGTGTGGGTCGACGTGCAGGACGGCCTGCCCACGGTGAACACCGCCGAGGGTCGTGTCTGGCCGCGCAACCTCGAACGCGACCCCCGCGTGACGTTGACGGTGCAGAACATGGACAACCCCTACGAGTACCTCACGATCCGCGGGCGCGTGGCCGAGCGCACCCATGAGGGGGCAGACGCGCACATCGATGCGCTGGCGATGAAGTACCTCGGGCAGGACACCTACCCCTACCGCCAGCCCGGCGAACAGCGGGTGATCATCCGCATCGAGCCGGAATACGTACACACCTACGGGGCATGAGGGGGCTTGGTGTGTTTCAGTAGCCTCCGCCACCACGGCGTGGGTCGCGGCTGGGCGCGCAGCCACTCATCGCGCATCACCAGCTGTCCCCGTTCGCGCGCGCGCACCACGCATTTGGTGTGCGCATGCCGGCGGCGGCGGGTGTCGCCTTCGGGCGCGATCAGTATGTGCTCGCTGAGCGCGGGCAGCTGATGGCCGCAGAACGGACATCGGTACGTCGCGGGCTTGCGGTTCGCCGCGCGACGCACCGTCCACCATGGGGCCGGCGGAAGGCGTGGCGGGGGCATCGCCCCATTGTGGCGCCCTTCGCCAGCGCGCTCGCGGTGGTCGGAGTCGGTGTCGCCGTCGCGCTCGCCAAAGGCCAGTTGGAGCGCCGCGCCGAGCGCGCGAAGGGCGATCCGCCTCACCACCCTCGTGACAGCCGCCGTCAAGCGCTGCTCCTCGGCGAGCCCCACGCGGAGGGACTGCGCCGTGTGATCCTCGGCCAGCTCGATCTCGCCGTCGAGCTGCTGGAGGGCTACCCCGCGCAGGCAGGTGCCGGCACGGTGCACGAGACCCGCAAGGCGCTCAAGCGTCTGCGCGCGCTGCTGGTGCTGCTGCGCGCCGAGCTCGGCGCCAAGCGCTACGCGCGCGAGAACGCCGTGCTGCGTGACTGCGCCCGGCGCCTCGCGGGCGCGCGCGACGCGGAGGTGATACTCGGCACGCTCGACTCGCTGGTGCGGCGCGACCCCTCGCATTTCACGCGCAGCGCGGCGGTGCGCGCGCTGCGCGCGCAACTGCTCGCCGAGCGCGACGCCGCCGCCGCACACGCGATCCACGACCCCCGCGTGCGGGGCGAGGTGGTGATCGAGCTGCGCGCCGTGCGCGCGCGTGTGGTCCGCTGGGAGCTTGGCGAACGCGGCTTCCGGCTGCTCGCGCCCGGCCTGGAGGACATCTACGCGCGCGGGCGCCGGCGGATGCGCACCGCGCGCCGGCACGCCGCGGCGCAGCGGCCGGGGAAGAGAAGGCGGCGCGCGAAGCACAGCCGGCGCGCGGAGGCGAGCGTGGAGGCGCTGCACGTGTGGCGCAAACGCGTCAAGGAGCTGCGCTACGCCGCCGAAACGCTCGACCGCGGCGGCAAGGCATACAAGCCGGTGCGCCGCGTCGCCCGCCGCGCCGACCGGCTCGGGGAAATGCTCGGCGAGGAGCACGACCTCGCGCTGCTCGAAGCGCGGGTGCACGAGCGCTCGCGCGCGTTCGCGGGCGAGCGCAAGGTGCGCAAGCGGCTCCTGCGGATGATCGCCTCGCGGCGGCGCAAACTGCGCAAGCGCGCCCTGCGCGAGGGCGAACGCCTCTACCGGCGCCCGCCGCGGCGCTTCGTGCGCCGCGTGAAGCGCGCGCGGTAGGCCCGGCGCGCGGTAGGCCCGGCGCGCGGTCGGCGCGCGGTCGGCGCGCGGGTGGGGCTCGCCGGAGCGCCTCGACAACTCGCGCACGTCCGGCAATTCGACTTCAGCGCGGCCCTCCCGCCGCCGATGGTTGGGCGAGTGGGGATGCACACGACGATGCGAACAAGACCCCTGCCGGCCACGCTCACTTTGGCCCTGCTGGTCGGGGGCCTGGGGGTGTTGGCACTGCACACCCTCACCGGCATGGGTGGGGGCTCGTACGGGGGACTCCTCGACCATGCCGTCTACGGAGTGCTGATGGGCGCCTCGGCCTGCACCGTCATCGCCCGCGGCGTGGTAGTGCGGGCGCAGCGCGCCGCCTGGCTGACGATGGGCGCCGGTCTCGCGTGCTGGTGCCTGGGCGACCTCTACTACGCGCTGTTCGTCGAAGGCCCGGGCGCGGCCGGCGGCAGCGTCTCGCCCGCCGACGCGCTCTACCTCGTCTTCTACCCCTGCTGCTACGTCGCGCTCGTGCTGCTGCTCGGTGCCCACCTGCGCGAGCTGCGCATCGGGATGTGGCTGGATGGCCTGATCGGAGGGCTCGCCGCCGCGGCGGTCGGGGCGGCGGTGGTGCTGCCGCCGATCCTGCACGGCGCCCACGGCGACACCGCCTCGCTGGGGGTTGCGCTGGCCTACCCGATCGGCGACCTGCTGCTGCTGGTGTTCACGCTCGGCGCACTCGGCATGACCGGTTGGCGCCCCGGGCGCGTGTGGCTGCTGATCGCCACCGCGATGCTGTGCAGCGCGGTGGCCGACGCGGCCTATCTCGACCTCACCGCGACCGACAGCTTTCACGTGGGCGACTGGGCGCAGTTCCTGTGGCCGGCCTCCGCCGTGCTGCTGGCCGTCGCCGCCTGGACACCATGGCCGCGCCCTGCGCGCCAGCGGGTGGAGGACTGGCGTTTGGTGTCGGTGCCCTCGCTCTCGCTGCTCGCCGCCCTGGGCGTACTGATCTACGGTGACCTCCTCAACACCCAGCTGACACCCATCGCGCTGACCCTCGCAGCCGGGACAGTGCTGATGGTATGCGTGCACCTGATGATGACCGTACGCGAGAACATCGCGATGCTCGCCGGCTCGCGCCGTCTGGCACTCACCGACCCGCTCACCGGCCTTGGCAACCGCAGGCAGCTGATGGAAGACCTCAACGTCGCCTGCCGCCGCGTCTCGGGCGGCGAGACGTGGGAGCTGATGCTGTACGACCTCAACGGCTTCAAGCGCTACAACGACACCTTCGGTCACCCCGCCGGCGACGCGCTGCTGGCGCGCCTCTCAGACAAGTTGAAGACAGTGGTCGCCCCCTACGGCACCGCCTATCGGATGGGCGGCGATGAGTTTTGCGTGCTGCTGCGCGACTGCGCCGAGCAGGTCGACGCGTTGACGGCAGCCTCCGTCGCCGCCCTCTCCGAGCGCGGCCCGGGTTTCTCGATCGGCGCCGCGCACGGCGTGGTGAGCATCCCGCCCGAACTCGACGACCCCGCCACCGTGATGCAGCTCGCCGACCAGCGTCTCTACCGGCGCAAGGAGGAGACGCGCGAGGCTTCCGCGGTGCACCAGCTGCGCGACGTGCTGCTGCAGGCCTTCGAGGAGCGCCACCCCGACCTGCAGGAGCACCAGCGCGGTGTCGGCGCGCTGGTGCTGGAGGTCGGCCGGCGCCTGGGGATGGACGGCGAAGAGCTCGACGTGCTCGCCCGCGCCGCCGAGTTGCACGACGTCGGCAAGATCGCGATTCCCGACGCGATCCTCACCAAGCCCGGTCCGCTGAACGCCGAGGAGTGGGGCTTCATGAGCCGCCACACGATCCTCGGCGAGCGGATCCTCGCCGCCGCTGCCGCGCTGCGCCCGGTCGCCGGACTGGTGCGCTCCTCGCACGAGCGCTTCGACGGCAAGGGCTACCCCGACGGCCTGAGCGGCGAGCGGATCCCGCTCGGCGCGCGGATCATCTTTGTGTGCGACGCCTTCGACGCGATGATCTCCGAGCGCTCCTACAGCTCCTCGATCCCAAGCGCCGAGGCGATCACCGAGCTGCGCGCCTGCGCCGGCACGCAGTTCGACCCGGATGTTGTAGAGGCGTTCATCGCCTCGTTCGGGTGGCCGCCGTCGGTGCGGTCGGCGGCGTCCGGCGGAGCGCTCCAGGCGCCCGCCACACCCGCGGATGCGATCGAGCCGCCGGTGCCGGCGTCAGTCGACGCTGACGATGCTCAACACGCTCTCCCCGCGGGGCAGCGCAACCGTCACCTCGTCGCCGGGGCGGCGGCCGACGAGCGCGCGGGCAACGGGCGACTCGGCTGAGAGGCGACCCTCCGCGGGGGAGGCGTCGTGCGAGCTCACGATCGTCCAGGTGCGCTTCGCCCCGTTCTGATCGCTCACCACTACGGTCGAGCCGAAGCCCACCGCGCCGTCGGCCGTCTCACCCTCCTCGACCAGCACCGCCGTCGAGATCTTTTCGCGCAGTCTGGCGATCTTCGTCTCCAGGTGGGCCTGGTCGTTCTTGGCGTCGTGGTACTCGCTGTTCTCCTTCAGGTCCCCCCACTCGCGCGCCGTTTTGATCCGCTCGGCGATCTCCCGCCGGCCCTCGCCCTCCAGCGCCTCCAGCTCCGCGCGCAGGGACTCCAGGCCCTCGGAGGTGATCAGGTTGGGGGCGTCGGTCATCTCGTCTCTAGCCTACTGGCGATCGGTGGGAGGCGCGGAGCGGCCCGCGAGGTGTGGGAGGGCCCACACCAATCGGGGCGGCCCATAGACTGTCCCGGTGGAGTTCCGCACGATCGCCGGTGACGGGCAGCGCTACGTCATCTCCCAAAGGGGCGAGGGCCCCGACATCGTGCTGCTGCACGGGTTCCCCGACACGCCGTACTCGTGGGAGCAGATCGAGACCGCGCTCGTCGACGCCGGCTGGCGCGTCACCGTGCCGTGGCTGCGCGGGTATCACCGCGAGACGATCGTCCCCGGCCGCCGCTACGACGCCGAGACGATCGGGCGCGACGGGCTGGGGCTGCTCGACGCGATCGGCGTCCCGCGCGCCGTGCTCTTCGGCCACGACTGGGGCGCGCTGGTCACCTACGTCGCGGCGACGCTGGCGCCCGATCGGGTCCGCGCGATCGTCACCTCGGGGATCCCCCACCCCAGCGTGTTGCGGCGCACGCCCTCTGCGCTGTGGGCGGTCCGGCACTTCCTCGCGCTGAAGCTGCCGTGGGCGGCGCGCAGCTGCAGGCGCAACAACTTCGCCTACCTCGATCGCCTCTACCGGCGGTGGTCGCCGAGCTGGTCGGGCCCCGAGCGCGAGGAGACCCTGAGCCGCGCCAAGCAGGCACTCTCCTCGCCGGCGACCCTCGACGGCGCGATCGCCTACTACCGCGACCTCTCGCTCGGAGGTCTCCCTCCAGCAATCGCTCGTGCCCCAGCGGTGCCCGGGCTGATCATCGGCGGCGACCATGCGCTCGGCGAACGGGAGCTCTTCACCCGCACCGCCGAGCTGCTCGCGCCTTCCAGCCGAGCGCTGATAGCGCCCGGCACCGGCCACTGGCCCCACCGTGAGAATGCGGCAGTGGTCGTTCCCGAGCTGCTTGGCTTTCTTGGGCAGCTCGGGGGGTAGCCCCCAAACCCATTGGGGACGACGACCGCACGGCGATACTGGCCCGACTACTACTTGAACCGCACGGCCAGCGATTTCGTCTGCTTCCTGCGCACCCTGCCTGCGCTCGGGGTGAAGCTCAGCTGGACACGGGTCTTGAGTCTGCCCGCCCTGCGCTGCCGCGACGTCAGGGTCACCGTTTCGCTGCCGTGCGTCACCTTGGATGCCATCCGCAGGCCCTTGCCGGAGGCCGTTACGGTCCCCGCCGACGGCGCGTACACCGCGACTGTGAGCTTGCGACCCCTGACCCCGTGCGAGATGACCGCAAGATCGGTGGAACAACCTTCTACTTCTATGTGGGTTTCCTGGTTGAGCGTGGCGCCGTTCTGGGCTACGAACGCGGTCGGCATCACGAGGTTTTGCTGGCAGAGGTTGCCGTTGGCGGTGAGCGCCGAGAACTTGCCCTGCCCGCGTCGGCAACGGTGATCATCCAGTTCGGCCCCACGTGTTAGGTCGCTCGGCGAAAGGGTCGGTGTATGTCCCGGTACCCGAGGTAAACGGCCGTACCCGCGACGGTCACGCACGTAACCAACACGTTGCCGCCAACAAATGTCCCTTCTTCGAGCGTTGTATACCAGTGTGACGGCAGCAGCCACGTACCGACGACGGCACCAATCACGCTCGTCGCTACCGCTACGAGTGATGTGCGCCACGAACGGGCGGCAACACCGACCGCTGCGCCGAACGTGACGGCGAACCACAAGTGTTCGATAAGCCCGCGGGGCGTCCGACCATATTCCAGGCTCTGCACTACGAGCGCCGACAGAGAAGTTAGGACTGCCGCTGCTAGTGCAACTAGGACGAGCGCTCGCCACTCGAGGCGACACTGTCCTGCCATGGACATAACGATCAACCAGGCGGCGATCGGCGCTCCGTGCATTATCGCGAGCCCGACCATTTCCAAGGGCAGCCCCCCAGGAAAAAAGGTGTGGGTGTCGGCAATCACGCTGCCGACTGCGGCTGCTACAAGGGTTGCGACGATGTACCACACCATCAGCGCGGCTGGCCGACCAACCGCAGCTGTGTGGTCAACCGATGTGCGAGCTGGGAAGAATCGCTTGAGCTGCTGGACCTCCTCGAGAACCTCTCCAGGGTGAGCGGTTACCAACTCGATGGCGTTCTCGTGGCTTGGAGTGACGCTGAGCTCCTGTTTGACTGGTCCGACAGAGTCGCCGCCGCCTAGATCGGCAGCCGGATGTGGCTTGCTCTCGCGAGAGACCTCTACCTGCTCCGTCAGAGCGTCGCGAGCGACTTGGGCGATCCCCGGAAGGTCGCGGCTTGCCACCTCCTCGAGTGTGAGGCGAGCTCGCAGCGCCGCGGCGGCATCGTCCCCGACCAAGATCTCGGCAAGCGCGCGTACCGCCCCCTCCCGGACGCGAGGTGCGGGACTCTCGAGCGCCAGCCGCAGGTGCTCGGGGAGGGCCATGGGCTGGATGATTGCCCCACGTGGACTGCGGGCGAGCATGAGGCTGCCCTCGGCTCCGTAGGTCCACAGGAGCGGAGTCTGGCGCTGCTCGCTGCTTCTGACCTCTTTATAGACATACGTGTAAAGGTCGGACACGGTGACGAGCCCGTCTTGATCGACGTCTGCCTCACCGGTCTGCAGGCCCCTGACCACCGCGGAGGTGAAAACGGAGGTGGCGCCCTCTCCGACCGCCTGAGTCCCGTCGAATGAGTACTCGGTGGCACGCGAAGCTGTCAGCACGATTCGGCCACGGCCTTCAAATCGCTCCTCCAGAGCCAACGCGCTGTCGCCCTTGGCTCCCTTGGCAAAAGCGCCGCTGTGGCAACAGTCCAGCACCACGACTTGGCTTCGAGCGCGACTGTCCTCGAGCTGCTCGTTGAGCCAGTCCGCGCGCACGGCCGTTGCTGACAACAGCTCTCGCTCGGTGTTGACCGTCGCGTAGTACAGCCTCCCACGGTCATCCAGGACACCGTGGCAGGACAGGTAGACGAGGATCAGATCGCCTGGTGCCGCGCCACCGCAGAACTCCACTACGGCGCGCTGCAGTTGGTCTAAGGGAGCATCGATCACTGACACGACGTCAAAACCGCCGATCGCCGGGTCAGCTAGAACCCCTCCGAGTGCCATGGCGTCCTGCCCGGGCGAGCGCAACTGCTGCAGCGTGTGGTCGGCGTAACGAGCTGTCGCTATGAGCAGCGCTCTGCGGTGCCCGTCCGTGTCAGCGGGGAGCGGTATGACGCCCCACCCACATCTCAATGAGCTGGTCCTGCTCAGCGGATGACACGCCGGTCACCTCGAGCGTGTCGCCATCAAGGGTAAGCTTGACGCTGCGTGCCCGCTGGCGCTGCAACCAATCCCGAACACAAGCGCTCACCGACCCCAGCATCCCCGCTGGACCAGACCCGAGATGGACGATCAGCCCGGCAACCGCCGTGGCATCGATGCCCTTTGCCCCAACCGCGACGTCAGCGCTCCTAGCGAGCGTGACGTCCTCCACATCGAGGTCGAGCAGCTCATTACGGAGGCGCTGGGTCAGCTCGGCTAGCTCCTGATCGTCGTCGTCAGCGCAGGCGCCAATCTCAATCTGCAGTTCGCTGCGCGCGTCAGCCATCCCCTTATCCTTGAATCGGGAGACCGGAACGGTACTGCCTGCTGCATCGGCCGTCAAGGCTGTGGCGCTCCGTGGACCGCGAGCGTTAGTGGCGGCGCTCGGTGCCGCGTCGGCGCGCAACCCACGGGACCGCCAGAAACGTGATAGACGACTGCTCGGACGACTCTGAGCATCGGCGACGCGCGCTCACCGAGTTCGGCCTCCTCTAACCCTCCAACCAGATCGCACCGTCCCGTAGCACTACCGGGAAAGTCTTGAGTGCTCGGGCGCCGGTTGTGCCCTTCACAAGGCCTGCCAAGGACTTGAATGCGCCCTGCGGGCCGCGTGTCATCGCGCCAGAGCGTATGTCGTAGCGGGCCGCGTGCCGCGGGCACTGGAGACATCCATCCTCGGCAACGTGTCCTTCCCCGAGTGAGGCGAACAGATGACGGCAGCGGTTGGAAACCGCGAACGGCTCACCGCCGCTGAGGCCGACGGCGAGCGCGCCGTGTGGTGTCTCGATGACGATGCCTTGCCGTTCGTCGGGACCCTCGACGCCGACAAGGCGAGTAGGAGTAGTGGTTGAATCGGCCATGGTGGTCTCCTCGCAATGGGTGACGAGGACAATACCCACGACTTCGCGCGAGGACGGCCCACTCGTGCTGCGCGGTTCGCAGACCGGCGGCTGCGGCAGTCATCGGCGGTGCACATATCAGCGGCCGAGCTGGTCGCGATCGTCGTCGAGGACCGTTGACTCGACGTCAGCCGGACGCTGACCGCGGTCGCCGGGGGCGAAGCGTCCTGCCGTTGCCACGAAGCTCATCATGCGACCGGCGTAATGGCGTGATATCCAGCGGCGCGTCAGCTTTCGGGTGAGCGGAAACAGGAGCAGTACGCCAAGGGCATCGGTGACGAACCCGGGCACCACGAGCAGTATGCACCCAAGAGAGCCGAGTGCGCCGTCGATCGCGGCACGCGCGGGCGCGCGATGCTCGGACACTGCCAGCGAGACGCGCTCGATCGCCGAGCGTCCCTGGATGCGCAGGAGCCGAGCGCCGAGCACCGAGGTCCCCAACAGCAAGACGACTGTCAGCGGCCAGCCAATCGCGCGTCCGACCTCAACGAAGACGAACACCTCGAGAACAAACGCTCCGATCAGAACAAGCACGAACATCTCAGCAGTGAGCCTACGCGTCCCAGCGAGATGTCTCGACCCCCCGTGCCGAAAGACCAATTCGGGCGCCGTCCGTGGCTCTCGCATTGGGGCTCGGTTGTTCGGGTTGTGGACTCATAGCTGATAAGGTGGCCACATGCGTGAGATGGGAGTCCGCGAGTTGAAGGCGACGCTGAGCCAGACGCTGCGAGCGGTCGCTCGCGGTCAGCAGGTGCGCGTGACCCTCCGCGGTCGGCCGCTGGCCGACATCGTGCCGGCCGGTGCCTCGACCAAGGACGATCGCCTGCGCGGGCTGGTGGCCCAGGGGCGGCTGGTGGCGCCCGCGCGCGCGCGGCCAAAGCGGGCGCCCCGACTCGTGAAGAGCAGTCGCAGCGCATCGGCTCTGGTGCTGGACGAGCGGGAAGCCGAGCGCTGAACCTCTACCTCGACGCGAGCGCGCTGGTCAAGCGCTATGTCGCTGAGCCCGGAAGCGACACCGTCCGCGACGCGATGGACCGCGCCGATGGCTGGTTCATGTGTCGTGTCGGCTTCGTGGAGACCGTCCGCGCCGTTGGCCTGAGCGCAGGCCAAGCAGCCGCCAGGACCGTACACGAGGAGTGGCCCGCGTTCGGCGCGATCGAGGTCGACCAGCGCCTGGTCGAGGACGCCGCCAAGCTCACGATCGACCGCGAGCTGCGCAGCCTGGACGCCCTACATCTCGCCGCGGCCCTCATGCTCCCCCGAGACGATCTCCTCCTCGCCACCTGGGACCGCCGCCTCCACGCGGCTGCCGGTGCCGAAGGACTCGCGCTCATTCCAGAAAGGCTCGACTAACCGGCAACTGTGTCCGGTAGAAACCGGGTGCGGGGGACTCCGGACGAGGACAGGGTGGGGTGCGGCGAAGCAAGCGCCGCTTCTGCTTCGCCCGGCACAAGCGGGCGTACCGATCCTCCGCCAATACGCCCGCAGCTCGTCCAACTCAGCAGTCTGGCGTTTGACGACCAACGTGCTCGCTCGCTCAGAAGAGCGAGTGCGTCGACGGTCAATCGGTGTGATTCGGCTCAGTTGGGCGGGGTCCAGGCCAACGAGACCTAACCGACCCGGTAGCGCTCGAGTGCCAGCCGCCGGGCCTCGGTGTGGTCCACGATGGGGTACGGATAGTCGGTCCCAATGACACAGCCCGCCTCCCACTGTACGTGGGCCGGCATCGTCCACGGTTCGCGGATGTAGTCGTCGGGGACGGGAGTGAGCTCCGGAACGTAGCGGCGGACGTACTTTCCGTCAGGGTCGTGCGCCTCCATCTGGCGCGTCGGGTTGTAGATCCGGCGATAGGCCGGTTGGGGATCGGTCCCGACCGAGGCGATCCACTGCCAATTCCCGTTGTTGTTGGCCTCGTCCCCGTCAACCAACAGGCGCATGAAGAAGCGCTCCCCCCTACGCCAGTCGATGCCGAGGTCCTTTGTCAGGAATGATCCGACCACGAGCCGGGCACGGTTGTGCATCCAGCCTTCGCGCCGCAGCTGGCGCATGCCCGCGTCAACGAGCGGGTACCCTGTGCGCCCCTCACACCACGCCACAAACCGCCTCTCGGCGTGACTCCACTTGATCTTTCCGCGGTAGCGCGGCTGGAACTCTGAGGTGGCGTTGCGGGGGAAATGGTGCAGCACGTGATGGTAGAAGTCGCGCCAGCAGAGCTGACGACGGAAGGCGGCGGACCCGCCATCCGACTCCAACCGATTCTCTACCTCGCGCGCGGAGATGCAGCCAAAGTGCAGGTAGGGTGACAGCCGCGAAGTGGAGCTGGCGCAGAGTGCGTCACGGTTCTCACCGTACCCCGAAACATCGCGCGCGAGGAACCGCTCGAGCCGCTTGCGCCCCTCATGTTCTCCGCCCTTGGGAGGTGCGTCCACCTCCTGCTCGAGGCCGAGCGAGGCAAGGGATGGCATCTCGCCTCTGGCGAGGCCCGGTGGAAGCGCCGGCAGTTGGCGCGGCGCGCCCAGCACTTCGCGCCGGCCCTCTCGCTCCCACGAACGGTGGAACGCGGAGAAGACTGTGTAGGGCTTGCCTGCCTGTGTTCGAGGTGCGCCGACGTTGTTGATAGCGCTGAGACCGGGGTGGCCATGAAGCGCGAGCCCAGCGGGATCGAGCACCTTTCGTACGCGCTCCCCGCGCTGGCGTGCGAAGGGGGTTATGTCCGCGGTGAAGTGGATCTCCTCCGCCCCGATCTCCTCTGCGAGCGCTGCGAGCTCGCGCTCAGGGGGGCCGTGGCGAACGACGAGCCCGCTGCCGCGCTTGCGCAGCGACCAGTCGAGGTCTGCCAGGCATTCGAGCAGGAACTGCGTCCGTGGGCCGGACGCGTGACGGCCGTGGAGCAGGCGGTCATCGAAGCAGAAGACGGGCACGACGTCGTTGTGGGCGTCTAGTGCCGCCCGCAGCGCAGGGTGCTCGTGCACGCGCAAGTCGCGCCGGAACCAGACGAGCGCACTCACGTTCCGACCGACACTGACTGGAGTCGTTCTGCCACCGCCCGCTCGCGGTACACACGCCCGCCGCTCACGAGACGGGCTGCTCGGTTTCGAGTGTCTTGCGCATACCCGCGAGGGCGCGATCGCCGACCCGCTTGAAAGCGAGGGCAAGCAGCGGGTCGGCGATCCTGAACGGTCCCTTCAGCGCGAGGTCCGCGTCGTAGGTGATTCGCGTGCCGCCGTCCGACGGCTCAAAGATGATCCGGTCCAGCGAGACGACGCTCGAATTCTCGCCGCGAAAGGTGACCGTGTTCGGCGGGTCATACTCGACGATGCGGTAGATGAGGGTTGTCTTGCGGTGCAGGAAGTCCGCCACGAGCCGAAACTCGCTGCCCTCTTTGACCGGCGCGTCGCGGAGGCGCTCGGCCTCGAGGACCCCCGGATCCCACTCCTCGGTAGTCGAAAAGTCGCTGAGGTAGGCGAACACCTCGCCTGGGGGGTGGGGCGTGTCGACTGATGCCTTGTAGCGGGCCATCGGGCTCTCCTTATCTGGTTGAGGGGGATGTGGCCGTAGTCTGGACGTCGTGCCAGCCGCTGAGGCGCTCGCATTCGGCCCATAGCCGGTCGCGGTCCTCCGGCGTCCCCTTGGTCCAGGGCAAGCGGTGGCTCGGGCGCTGCCGGCGGTCATGCCAGAAGCCGCCGGAGCAGCGTGCCGGCTCGGGAGCGGCACCGAGCCAGACAATCGTGTCGGCGCCCTCCTGCGGCGTGCGCAGAAGCCGCTTTGTGACACCATAGAAACGCGGCAGCGAGGACTGCAAGCCCGGGGTGTCCGCCCAGCCGGGATGCATCGCGTGAACCACAACGCCGGTGCCCTTCAGCCGCTCCGCCCACAGCTCGGTCAGGATCACTTGGGCGCGCTTGCTGCGGGCGTAGGCGGTGGGGCCGTCGAACCCCTCGTGGGCCATCTGTGTAGGTCCTCGACGTGGATCCGCTGCGTGTACATCCCACCTGAGGAGACGTTGATGATGCGTGCCGGCGCGCTCTTCTTGAGCAGCGGGGTCAGCAGGTTAGTCAGCAGGAAAGCTCCCAGGAGGTTGGTCGCGAATGTCAGCTCGATGCCGTCGACCGAGAGCGTCCGCTCGCTGGGCAGCGCGCCTGCGTTGTTGACCAGCACGTCCAGCCGCGGCCCAGAGGTCGCGCCGGTGACGAGTACGACCTTCCCGCCCAGCGGTTGCAGATCGCCTGGGGTCCACATACCCCTGCGGATGCGATAGCCGACGTTCATATACCCCGCAACGACGGTACGGTCGAGGACCGTGTCGATCAATGAGTCGAACATGTCACCGCCTCGGAGGTCTCGATGCGAGTCTGCTGGCACGGCGAGCAAGACGCATCGGGTCGCCGTGCCGACCCGCCCGGATCGCTAGGTTGGGGTTAACGTGCAAGTCCTCGTCACCGGCGCCAGCGGCTTCATCGGCGGGCGCCTTGCCCGCGCCCTAAGATACCCGTCCCTTTCCTGACTCCGTGGCTGTCCTCGCTCTGGATCGGTCTCGTCACGCCGGTCGACGCCGGCGTCGCGCGGCCGCTGATCGAGGGTCTCAGCACGGAAACGGTCGTGACCGACGACTCCGCCCGCCGGCTCTTCGACATTGAACCCGCTCCCTTCGAGGTCACGCTGCGCCAGGCGCTCGCCGAGGACAAGGGTGTCCCGCCGCCGAATTAGGGGCTCTCCACACGCGGACCGCTCACGCTGCAAGGCCAGCCGCCTCGCTTATCGCATCTCCTCCAAGCAACTCAACCCCGATCGCCTGAGCGAGCGCTGAGGTAGCGCCTGCGCCGCCTATGCCCACGCGCACCCGACTCCCGAGGACGGTGATTTCCTCGCTGGCGTCACGAAACCGCTTCTGGCTGATCGCGGAGAGCACGACTATGGCCGGCAAGAGTTCGCCGAGGGCGTCGGTGATTTCGCGCAGAGGAATTTCTGCGCCAAGGTAGGTGATCCGCCAACCGTGCTCCCTGAGAGCGAGCCCGAAGCACAGCAGCCCAAACTCGTGTCGCTCGCCGGGCGGACAGGCGAGGATGGCGCGCGGACCCACGCCGTTTCCCCAGCCCCGAGTCAACGCGCGCAGCCGCCCGCCGATTACGTTGCTCGCGAAGTGCTCTTGTGCAATGCTCGTTTCCGCTGCCGCCCAACGCTCTCCGAGTTGGTGCAGAAACGGGAGGATCACCTCCGACAGCGCAAACGGGAGCGCAAAGGCTCTGAATAGTTGGTCGAGCGCCGACTGGGCCATCGGCTCGTCGAGCGCCTCCAGGCCGTGCGCCAGCGCCGTCTCGATCTCTGCGAAGTTCACCGAGCCGTCGCGGGCGGTCGACTCCTCGCTCAGCCTGGCGAGTCGAGCAGCCTCGGAGGCCGAGAGCCCGGCGGCGATGTGCTTGCGCATGAGCTGCACGCGCCGCTCGTCCTCTTCGGAGAAGAGACGAAGACCGCCTTTGGTGCGCTCAGGGCGCAAGAGCCCGTAGCGCGTTTCCCACGCGCGCAGCAGTTCAGGGCTCACCCCAACGCGTCTGCTGAGCTCACCGATGCGCACTCGTGGACCGTCGCTCATCACTCGAGTCTAGCCGAAAGCTAGACGGTACTTCGGCAGGATCTATACAAATACTCTACACTGAGGTCCAGATGAATCTGAAGGCCATCAACGGCGTAGAGCGACACCAGGTTGCGAGCGCCCCGCTCGGGGTCCGGCTCATTGCCGCTGATCTGTTGGGCAGCGTGATGCGAATGGCACAGGCATGAGGATCGCGATCATCGGTGGAGGAGTCTCAGGGCTCGTGTGCGCGCATTTGCTGCACTCCGAGCACGAGCTGGTCGTGTTCGAGGCGAGCGGTCACATTGGCGGCCATGCGAACACGGTGAGCGTTGAGACCGAGTCCGGGATCTATGACATCGACACGGGCTTCATCGTCTTCAACGACCGTAACTACCCGAGCTTCGAACGCTTGCTGGGCGAGCTCGGCGTACCGATTCAAGCGTCGCGGATGAGCTTCGGGGTGAGCGACGGGGTCAACTTCGAGTACAACGGGGCCTCGCCAAACGGCCTCTTTGCGAGCCGCGGCCAGATGGTCAGGCCCTCCTTTCACCGGATGATCGCGGACCTGGTCCGCTTCAACCGGGACGCCCGTGAGCTGCTCACCTCCGAGGAGGATCCGCCGCTGTGCGAGTGGCTTGCGGGGCGGCAGTACTCGAGTGCGTTCGTGCAGCGGTTGATCGTCCCCCAAGCGTCTGCGGTGTGGTCTGCGGATCCGGCGCAGATGTGGTCCTTTCCGGCACGCTTCTTGGTCGAGTTCTTCGACAACCACGGCATGCTCGGATTCCGCGACCGGCCGCGCTGGCGAACGATCACCGGAGGCTCGCGCAATTACGTCCAAGCGCTCACGCGGCCCTGGAGTGAGCGTCTCAGGCTCTCGACACCGGTGACGGAGGTCGCTCGCCATCCCGACCATGTCACGGTGTCAGCGCGTGGCTGTGAGCCAGAGTGCTTCGACGCGGTGGTGATCGCGACGCACTCAGACCAGGCCCTCGCGATGCTCGCAGACCCCAGCCAGCACGAGCGCGAGCTGCTCGGGGCGATCCCTTATCAGACCAACGAGGCGGTGCTCCACACAGATCGCTCGCTTCTCCCGCGGCGCCGCCGCGCTTGGGCAAGCTGGAACTACCATCTCGACGCGGGCATGGCGGGACGCTGCACGGTGACCTACCACATGAACCGCCTGCAGTCGCTGCGCGCCGACCGTGAGTTTTGCGTCACGCTCAACCGCACGGCTGCAATCGACCCGGAGCAGATCATCCGCAGGATGCAATACGCGCACCCCGTCTACACCCCTGCGGGCGTCGCGGCGCAGTCACGCCACCCCGAGATCAGCGGACGAAATCGCACGCACTACTGCGGTGCATACTGGGGATGGGGCTTCCACGAGGACGGTGTAAAAAGCGCGCTTCGGGTGGTGCGCGAGATCGGCGCTCGGCGAGCGGAACCGGTGGCCGTATGACCGCCAGCGCTATCTATGAGGGAACGATCCGGCACCGGCGCTTTGCAGTGCGCTCGCACGAGTTCAGCCACCGCTTGGCGCTCGTATACCTCGACCTGGAGGAGCTGGATGGCCTGCTCGACGGCCGGCTCGTCGCCGGCCGCCTTGGCCTGGTGCGCTTCCGTCGGGCCGACTACCTTGGCGATCCCTCCATTTCGCTGGCAGATGCCGTGCGTGCGCAGGTGGAGCGCCGGACGGGCAAGCTGCCCGCGGGCCCGATCCGTGTGCTCACGCAGCTGCGCACGTTCGGGCACTGCTTTAACCCGGTCAGCTTCTACTACTGCTTCACGCCCCAGGAGCAACTCGAGGCGGTCGTGGCGGAGGTGACCAGCACCCCGTGGGGTGAGCGCCACGCCTACGTACTCCGGCGAACTGGCGAGGGCACGGTGCTGGCCGCCGGCTTCGAGAAGAAGCTGCATGTGTCCCCCTTCATGGGGATGGAGCAGCGCTACCTCTGGCGCGTCGCCGCGCCGGGGGCAACGTTGGCGGTCCACATCGAGAGCCACGAGCTTGAGCGACGTGCCTTTGACGCGACGCTTGCGCTGCGTCGTGCGCCGCTTACCCGCAGCCGTCTGACGCGCGTCACGGCGCGCTATCCGGTAGCAACGCTGCGGGTGCTCGCGCTCATCTATGGCCACGCACTGGCGCTGAAGCTCAAGGGCGTGCCGCTGCACCCCCGTCCGCAGGTGTCGGCGTGACGGTCGGGCAGCGCCTGGCGCGGCGGATCGTGCTCGGCCTGCTGGGGCGTATGCGCTCAGGCCAGCTGACAATCATCGAGGACCAGGGACGGCTGGTGCTGGGTCACGGGAGCCCGCAGGCGACGGTGCAGGTTCGCTCGCCACGGGTCTGGCCGATGCTGCTGCACGGAAGCCGCGGGATGGCCGAGGCCTACATGGAGGGGCTGTGGGAGTCCCAGGATCTGACGGCCGTGGTGCGCGTGGCTGCACGCAACGTCTCCGACCTCGACAACTGGCGCCGCCGCCTCGTGCCGGTGCGGGTTCCGCTCCAGACTGTGCGCGGCATCCGCGCGCGCAACACACGGGCGCGCAGCCGCCGCGCCATCTCAGCCCATTACGACCTCGGGAACGAGTTCTTCGCGCTGATGCTCGACGAGACGATGATGTATTCCTCGGCCTACTTTCCGCGCCGACGGATGACGCTCGCGGAGGCCTCAAGCGCCAAGCTCGAGTTGATCTGTCACAGGCTTGACCTTCGGTCCGACGACCACGTGCTGGAGATCGGCACCGGATGGGGCGGCTTCGCCGTGCACGCCGCACAAACGCGGGGCTGTCGGGTCACGACCACCACGATCTCCCGCGAGCAGTACGAGTATGCCCTCGCGCACGTGCGCGCGGCCGGGGTCGCCGATCGAGTCACGGTACTGTGCGAGGACTATCGCGATCTGCGCGGGAGCTACGAGAAGCTCGTCTCGATCGAGATGATCGAGGCGGTCGGATGGCGCGATTTCGACACGTTCTTCGCGCGCTGCGCGAACCTTCTGGCTAAGGACGGGAGCATGCTGCTGCAGGCGATCGTGATCGACGACCGTGCCTACGCGGTCGAGAAGGCCTCGCGGAGCTTCATTCGCACGCACATCTTTCCCAACGGCTGCCTGCCCTCGCTTGAGGTGATCGCGCGCTGCGTCGCCCGGCACACCGACCTGCGAGCCGTCGGACTCAAGGACCTCACGCCACATTACGCCGAGACGCTGCGGAGCTGGCGCGCCAACTTTGAGGCCGCTGGCACCCGGCTGGAAGATCTGGGTTACGACGAGCGTTTTCGACGACTGTGGCGAATGTACCTTGCCTACTGCGAGGCTGGCTTTGCCGAGCGGCGGATCGGCGTTGTGCAGATGCATTTGGCCAAGCCACAGTGGCGCGAATACGCCGGCCTCGCGAAGGCGGGTGAGGCGTCGCTGGCGCTGGCGTCTTAGCCTGGATCCACCGTTTGGCTGGGTGGGGGGGGGCGAGTGTCGGTGGATTTGGCTGATCGAGGGTTGGTGGGGTTTCACGCTCGCGGTTTTGATGTTGATTGGGTGTCGGCGTTCCCGCGGGAGCGCGCTACGGCGTGTTTTGGGGTGCCGTGGATGGCGTGTGTGGCGGGTGGCGTGCTTGGCGTCGGTGCGGGCGTGTAGTGAGATCAGGTGAGGGCAGGGAGCGCGCGGATCGCGTCCAGGACGGTGGTGAACGTGTTCTGCCAGGGCCAGCGGGCTGGCATTCGGAGTGTCCATTGCCGGCCGGTGCGGGTCAGGCGGCCGGGGATCTGGAGCAGGTGTCGGCGGCGGGAGCGGGCGGTCTGGACGGGCTGGTTGGGCTGGCCGATCTGGGTGACCCAGCGTCCGAGGTTGTGCGCCAAGGCGGCGATCACGGTCCACGCGCCGTTTGCGTTGAACTGGCCGGACGGGAAGTGAGCGAGCGCTTGGTCCTTGAGATCGCGGATCACCAACTCGATCTGCGCGTGATCGCGGTGATCGACATCGGCCGTAAGCGTCGGGACAGTCCGGTTCGTCGCGAAACAGTGGTGGCGCCAGTCGGGGAACAGCTCGGCCTGGGCACCGATCAGGCGGGTACGGCGAACGATCAGCCGCCAATCCCCCAAGCGGGTCTCCGCGATCTGCGCCTCGCCCGTGTCGGGGTAGTCATCGACGGTGACCCAGTCCTCGTCGGGGATCTGCTCGATCAGCCCCCGGATTGTCTTTGACTGCTTGACGCCGATCGAGAACTCGACGCCTTGGCGGTCGAGCGCGTGCATCACCTTGTGGTTCTCAAACCCGCTGTCGGCGCGGATCACGGTCCTCCCGACATGACCGGCGCGACGAACCCTCGCGAGCAGCTCCTCGACGAACCGGACCGCGCCGCGTTGCGTGTTGGCCCTCCCCTTGCGGTTGCGGATGTGCAGCACCTCCCCGGTGTCCGAGCGGACAGCCACGATCGGGTGATATCCGAGCTGGCGTGTGTACCCGTAGCTGGCGCCCTGCTTCTGATCGCTATGGACCTCGCCGATGAAGCTGTCGATATCGATCACCAACGGCAGCTCGCCCGGTCCCGCTCCGGACTCCCACGCGCGCGCCAGAGCTTGGCCGAGGACGTAGTCGAGCTGGCGGACATGCCCGAACGTGAATGCGCGCAAGAACGTCCCCAGCGTCGAAGGAGCCATCACTTGGTGCCCGAGGACCAGCCCGGTCGACCCGGCCCGGAGCACATTCATCTGATCGATGCTGTCCGCCCCAGCAAGCATCCCATGCACCAAGCTCATCACCTTGCGGCCCGGCAACGCCGCTCCGGGCTTCCGGTACCCGAGCCACACCGACTCGTTCACCAGCTCCTCAACCCTGAGCCGCTCAGCGAGCGTCGCGGTCAACAGCAGGCCAGCATCGCTGACGAGCCGCCGCTCAGCGAACGACACCTTAACCGAATCCAGGCTCACCGGCCCAGCCGAAACGTCCGCCGCATCATGCACCATATGGGTGACCTCCTGTCGCAGGCCCGCCGTCGCCCTACACGACAGCTTTCTGCCTGCTCAGGAGGTCATTTAAGTAGCCGTTCAGTTGTCTTGGTTTCCATAACGGGGAGCGTGGCGGGGGGCGGCGAACTTTTGGGGTGTGGAGCGGGCGGAGGCTGAGGCGGTTTATGACTCCGGTCGTGATGCGTGCGTGGAGTTTTTGATGGGGCTGGTGGCGGCGCAGGGGCGGTTGGAGGAGCGCGTGCGGGTGCTCGAGGCCAAGGGCGCCGCGAGCTCGCGCAATAGCTCGGTCGCGCCGTCCGCGGACACATCGATCTCGCGTCAGGAGCGTCGTGCGCTGGCTAGAGCGAAGACGAAGGAGCTGCTCAAGAAGGATGGGGAGCGACGTAAGGCGGGCGGTCAGCCCGGTCATCGTGGCTCGGGGCGCGGATTGTTGGGTGAGGATCAGATGAGCGAGATCGTCGATCACTATCCGAGCGACTGCTCGGGCTGTGGGCGCGAGTTCACCGATGTGGAGAAGGTCCCGCGGTGGGGTGCCGGGCGCCATCAAGTCGCCGAGCTGCCCCCGGTCACCGTCGAGTACGTCGAGCATCGCACGCAGGTGCTGCGCTGCCCGGGGTGCAAGACGCGGACCCGTGGCACCCTGGGCGTCCTCGGGGAGTCCGCGTTCGGGCCGAACCTTCAGGCGGCGCTGGTAGCGCTGACCGTACGTAACCGGGTCTCCCGCCGCGATCTGAGCGAGCTCGCGGGCGAGCTCTTCGGGGTCAGGGTCTCCGTCGGCGCGATCGATGAGATCTGCCAGCGCGCCTGCGCACTATTGACCGGCCCTCATGAGCGGCTTGTGGCTGGGGTGCTGGGGTCTGGGGCGATCAACGTCGATGAGACGGGGTGGTACCTGGCCGGGGAGAACCGGTCGATGTGGGCCGCCGCTACCGCGAACGCGGCGATCTTCCGGATCGTGGCCGATCGTCATCGTGACCGGCTGATCGAGCTGCTCGGCCCCGACTTCCAGGGGATCGTGACCTCCGATCGCTGGTGGGCGTATGACCACCTGGACCCCGAGCAACGACAGGCATGCTGGTCACATCTACAGCGCGACTTTCGCTTCCACAGCGAAGGACTGGCCCTCCAAAAAGAGTTCGGGCAGGCCGGCCTCGAGTTGACCGACCGAATGTTCAATGCCTGGCACGCATTCGGCGAGCACCAAGACCGTGAGCGTCTGATCCTGGAGATGAAACCCATCCAGGACGAGTTCCTCGCGCTGCTCCAGCACGCCGGCAAGAAAAGCAAGCGCCACCGTCTGCACCGCCGCTTCGCTAACAACCTCCTAAAGATCTGGCCCGCGCTCTGGACGTTCCTGACCATCCCCGCCCTCACACCAACCAACAACGCCGCCGAGCGTGCACTCCGCGGACCAGTCATCCACCGCAAGCTCAGCCACGGAAACCAGTCCAACGCCGGCGAACGATTCACCGAGCGATCCCTCTCCGCCTCCGTCACCTGCCGACTACAACACCGCAGCCTCCTCGCCTACCTCCGCGACCTCCACGCCGCCCACCAAACCGGCGGCGCGCTCCCAGCCCTCCTCTGACCCCAAAACCAAGAGGACTGAACGGCTACTCATTTAAGATTCACCACCGGACGGAACCATCAACGCAGAACGGTGGATCCAGGCTTAGTTGGTTGAGACGCCGACGGCCGCCAAGACCGGTTCCGTCACGGGCCCGACAGTGGCTCGAGCCGCCGTCTCGACATCGCGAACACTCCCGCTTGTCCTGCGAATGCGAGCGTCTCGATGACCTCGGAGCAGACTGCTGAGTTGGACGATTCCGAGCACACCGCCTGAGGGTCGGCGCACGCCCGCCTTCGCCGAGCGAAGCGGAAGCGCTCGCCTCGCTGCGCCTCGGACTCCGTCCTCGTCCAGAGCATCAGCGATCACGACACCACCGAGCACTCATGTATTACCGGGGAATGCGAGCCTCAGTGCAGTGCTTGCCCGACCATCCGGTCTCCGTCCTCGTCTCGCTCAGCTGGCAGTATCGTTTGCTTGAGGATGGTGGTGGTTGCCAATGGGCTCGAGCCTGACCGAGCGAGAGGTATTGCTTGATGCGTGCGATAGCGGGTGGGGACAGTTGGGCTTGGGAGAGGGGCGTTGTGTGCGCTCGGCTTCGTGGCGGGCGGATGGCGGTTGAGTTCGCGGTGGCTGTGGTCGGCGCGTGCGCGGTGATGGGGGTCCTCGCGGGTGCGGCGTCGGCGGGGAGCAAGCTCTACTGGTCCAACTACGGCGCGGGTACGGTTTCTGTCGCCAATCTCGACGGCAGCGGGAGCGTCTCGACCTACGCGTCCGAACTTGAAGGACCCAACGGTATCGCGTTCGACGCTGCCGGCAACCTCTATGTCGCCAACGACAACGCAGGCACGGTCACCAAGGTCACGCCCGCGGGAGCCAGTTCCACGTTCGCCACCGGGGTCAGCACTCCCTATCCGCTCGCAATCGATGCGGCGGGCAACCTCTACGTCGGTGGCTTCTTCGGCTCGATCTACAAGATCACATCCTCCGGGTTGGTGTCCACCTTCGCCACCGGCACCAAAAGACGTGCAGGACTTGCATTCGACGCGGCCGGCAACCTCTATGCCTCCAACCCCACCGGTGAAACCATCAGCAAGATCACCCCCGCCGGCACGGAAACGACGTTCGCCTCCGGCCTGAAACAGGTCGAAGGCTTGGCCTTCGACGCCGCCGGCAACCTCTACGCCGCGATCGAGAACGGCGGCAAGATCACGAGGATCACGCCCGCTGGCGCCAGCTCCACATTCGTCTCGGGCCTCGACGGACCGGGAGGGCTCGCCATCGACGCAGCGGGCAACCTCTATGTCGGCCAGCAGCCGGATGCGGTCATAGAAAAGATCACCCCGGCGGGCGTGGTCTCGCCCCTGCTGTCCAGCGTTCCGGGACCCGAGTACCTGGCGATCGCCGAAGCGCCATCGGGTGGGGGCGTACCGGTGCTCGCCGGCGCCGGGACGGTCGGCTCCTCGCTGTCCTGTGGGGCTGCGGCGTGGGCCCCCGACCCGCCGGGCGGCCAGTTGTTCCGCCAGCCGCTCTCCTCGACCATCGCCTGGCAACTGAGCGGGAGCGCGATCGCCGGCGCGATCGGCTCGAGCTTCACCCCCACCCAGCCGGGCTCCTACACGTGCACGAGCACTGCCACTAACCAGGCTGGCTCGAGCACGCAGAGGAGCGCTGCGCTGCAGGTCAATGCGGTCCCGGCCACGCCGAGCTCGACGTCGACGTCGACACCAGCTTCGAGCACAGCCGTCCTCGCGCCGACCGTGACGCAGGTGTTCCAGGCACATGCCGTTTGGGCCGAGGGCAGCGCGCTGGCGAGCTTCGCGAAGAGCGCCAAGAAGAAGCCGCCGGTCGGCACGACGTTCTCCTTCACGCTCAACGAGTCCGCGAATGTCAGCTTCGCGTTCACGCAGAAGACCACCGGGCGCAAGATCAAAGGCAAGTGCGCCGCGAAGACGAAGAAGAACTCACGCAAGCCCGCCTGCACGCGTGCCGTGATCGCGGGAACACTGTCCTTTACCGGCCACAGCGCCACGAACAAGGTCGTCTTCCAGGGACGCCTCTCGCACGCGAAGAAGCTCAAGCCGGGACGCTACACGCTCATCATCACCGCCACCAACTCCGCCGGAAAAGACTCCGCGCCGACGTCGCTGAGCTTCACGATTGTGAACTAGCGTTTCGCGGGCGCGCCGACGCCCACCACGCGCTCCTGCCTTTATGAACAACCGAGTGTGCTTGGCCGCCTGATCGGGAGCTGCACATCCGGCACTCCCGCCCGAATCGGGAGACCTGACCAAGAACGCGGCAGCCCTATTCAGCGAGCGGCCCCGTGAGATAGCGCTGGACTGCCGGGGCAATCAAGATGCCCACCTCCTCGGGCGACAGATCCGCGAGCACCCCGACACGCCACACATAGCGGGTCATCGCGAGTCCGAGCATCTGCGACGCGATGAGGCCAGCGCGGAGGTGGCGCTCCTCTTCCGGCAGCCCACTCGCGACCACGTCAAGGATTCGGCTTGCGTAGATTGTGCGTACGCGTTTCATGGCAGAAGGCTCGTTCGCAGCCGCGAGGATGATTGAGCGGAGAATCTCGGCGGTGGGCTCGTCCTCCCAGGCGGCGAGATGAGCGGCCACCATCACGTGTCCGCGTTGATCGATGGGCGCGGTGGCGCTCAGCGCGATCTGGGCAGCGAAATCGGACGGCAGCGTCAGAGCGGCGTCGAGGAGTCCGGCCTTGTTCTCGAAGTAGTAGCTGACGAGTGCGACGTCGACGTCGGCTGAATCTGCGACACGGCGAAGCGAGGTCGCCCCATACCCGCGGGTGGCGAACAGTGACCGGGCTGCCGCGAGTATTCGGTCGGCAAGGACACCGCGCGAGTCTCGGGGTCCCGGGCGGGAGGTCTTGCCTTCGTCGGCCGAGATCTTTCGCCTTGAAGGCTTGCGCTCCGGCACGGTCTCATCATATACTAGATTCAACAGTTGATGAAACTCGTCTAAGAGAGAGGACCGGCATGCCCTATACGTATCCCATCGAGACCGGAGCGATGTTCGAGGATCGCGCCGGTCAGTTCGTCGCCTTCGGAATACCCACCGCCGATGTCGAGCGGATGCGCTCGACCATTACCGACATGTGGCTCGACGGTCCTGGCGGCTGGGTCTACAAGTGGTCGGCTCTGGGCGCCGAGTACGCGGAGAGGGGCGAGCACTATCTGGCCTCGTTGGTCTACGGCTGCGCCAAGTTCCCCTGCCTTGCGCACGAACCGCGAGCCACGGCGTTGGACAAGCAGGTCGAGGAGTATTTGGCGGCGGCCTCGACATTCCCTGTGCACTTCGAGCGCCGCACGCTGACCGTGCCGTACGCCGGTGCCAAAGTCGAGGTGCCCGTGCACATCTACTCGGTGACCGGGGAGTACGAGTCTCTGCCGGTATTGCTGATGAGCGCGGGCGTCGACACCTGGAAGATGGATGTCCACGGGATGCTCCTCGCTGCGGCGCAACACACCGGAGCGACCGTGATCGCCTTCGACATGCCGGGCACGGGCGAGATTGCACACGTTCCGCTCAACGCCGACGCTGACGAGGTCGTTTTGGGCCTCGTGAGCGAGGCGAGGGGTATAGGGAACGGCAAGGTGGGCTACATCGCCTTCTCGTTCGGCGGCAACTTCTCAGCGATGACCGGGTTGCGCGGAGCAGTCGACGCGGCCGTCAACGACGGCGGCCCAGTCAAGGACTCTTTCGCCCCCGAACACCTCAGCCGGCTGCCCTATGGCATGTTCGACATCGTCGGCAACGCCATGGGCTTCAACTCCAAGCCGACGCTCGACGAGCTCGTGGCCGTTGGCGCCCAGCTGTCTCGTGCAGCGCTCCTGGAGCAGCCGACCAATAGCCCCATGCTCGTTGTCAACGGCGCCGACGACTACTTCGTACCGCAGTCCGACACACTCGTATTCCAGGGGCGCCCCAACACCGAGGTCCACCTGATCGAGGGAACGGGCCACGTCTGCGTGTCCAAGATGGACACGGTGCTGCCGATGATGCTCCACTGGCTGCGCGATCAACTCGGGGCAGGAGGGTTGACCGGCCCACCCGATCACCGCCAGGGGCGAGCCCGGGTGCAATAAACCGCTCGAGGAGCGCCAGATCCGGCGCTCAACCAACCGCTTTCTTAGGATGCCTTCCAGTGCGTGGAGCCATCCTGCTCAAAACCGCCCGCACGCGCTTGGCGCGGGATGCAAGCATCTCCGACGTCATCCCACTCACCGCCGCTTGGGACGAGGACCGAGCCTGGTGACCAATGGGATGAGCGGTTCCGCAACCCTGGTGAGAACGAGCGCGAGCCACCTCACGCTCACCGCAGCCGCTCTGCCCAGGTGATTGCCGTCGAGGACCGCAACGCCCTCGACAACCGCGTCAGCCCGTTTCTCGGCGTCTGTATCCCATCGCTGTCGAGGCGAAGGCGGAGTGAGCGCCTGGGTCTACATCCCGCGATCGCGGACGCCGAGGTCTTCGAGCTCGAGCGCTTTGCCGAGTTCGTCGTTGATCAGGTGTCCGTAGGTTTCGAGTGTGTAGGCAGCGGCGTGGTGGCCCATCCAGCGTTGCAGGCGCAGTGAGCTGGTGCGTTCCTCGATCAGCAGCGAGGCGCAGGTGTGGCGTAGCGCGTGCAAGCCGATTTCGGGCACGCCGGCGCGTTTGGCGGCAGGCTTGAGGACGCGATTTCTAAGGTTGCTGGGGTTGATCGGCCGCCCGCGGTGGCTGGGGAACACCAGGTCCTCGTCCTCTGCATCGGCGGGTCGCAGCGCACATAGTCTGCCGGCGAGCTCCTCGGCCAACGGGATCGCGCGGGCGCCGTAGTAGGACTTCGGAGCGCCAGCGATACCGCGGACGATCGCTCTTCGTACCCACCAGCGCGGAGGGCTCCAAGTCGAGGTCCAGGTCGCACCAGCGCAAAGCGATCGCCTCTGAGATGCGCGACGCGAGGGCAGGACCAAAGAGCGCGCGAGTTCGCTGTCGATGAGCCCCTCGTGGGCAGCCGCGTCGAGGCATCGGCGAAGAGGCGTCAGCGCGTTGCGGATCGAGCTATCCGAGAGTCGCCCGCGGCGCCCGGGGCGATCGGTGAGCCAGCCGATGAAGCCCTGCAGCGCCCGCCGGTCGAAGTCAGCGAGACGTTCATCCGCGGGGAAGCGCGTGCGAGCTTGATCGCTCGTGCCTCGGCGAACGTGGCGGCGGACTCCTTGCGCTGGCCCGTCGCGGCGGTACACAGCGACATACTGCGTGCCGCGGTGACAGACCCCGGGGTGAGCGGTGCGCTCGAGCAACACCCCAATATGTTGCCTTGTCGCCTACTCTGTTGCCCACACGGCGTAGTTCGTCGCCCGTTGCGGAAGTCCAAACCCGCATCAGCGCAGACGATCAGCCCGTCTTAGCGGAGCTTTTCTTTATGCGCCAGGAGAGATTCGAACTCCCGACCTTCGGTTCCGTAGACCGTCCCGGCCTTTCGAATCCTTTGCGGCTGGTCCACTTTTCCCTGCGAAATCGGGCACTTTGCGGGATCTGCGGCTTCGGCTTTGCGGCTGTTTTCGGACCTTGGCTTGGTTTTTTCTTGACCCGGACCGGCTCCCGAGGGCCACCGAGGTCCGGATCTGGATGCTCGCTATTCGAGGCGTCTGAGCATCCGCTGCGCGGCGCGTCCGACGGCGAGTTCGGCGGCCTGCCGCGATGTCTCATGGTGGGTGCGGAGGAGCTCGCGAGCCGCCGCTGTGCGCGCGTCGTCTTTGAGGAGGCGTTCTGCGGCCTGCTTGACTCGGCCGCGCATGGGGGAGGGTGCGGGGATTTCCTGCGCGATTTCAGGGCCGAGGCGGTCGAGTAGCAGCATCGCATCGCTGAAGTCACGATCGACCGCCTCGCCGTCGTGACGCGTGCGACCGAACGCCTGCGCCTTTAGGGCTACCAGCGCTGCGGGAGATGCCGCCCAGAACCTGCCGCGTTGCGGCTCGTCCGTGAACGCCACGAGAACGCGGTACTCGGCCAGCTCACCGACGAGGTTGTTGACCGGTAGTCCTCGTGCCGCACCCGTGGGGAAGGGGTGAAACGGACGCAGCAACTGCACCCTCAGATCGTCCTTGACCCACGTGAACGAGCGCTCGTGCGCCAGTTCGCTGCGAGCCAGGCCACACGCCTGTAGGTGCCCGACCACGCGCTGCGCCGCCTCCGTCGCCACGCCCGCGTCGACGTCGCGAGTAGGGGTCAGGGCCACGTCTTGACCGTCGAGCGCGACCTGCACCGCGACCGCGCCAATCACCACGACGTCATCGCGAATCGGCTCCAACACCGCGGCGGCCTCGCGCATCAGCTGGCTGGGGGCGATAACTCTCACCAGCGCCGCTCCGCGCGGATCGCCTCCGCCGCCTCCAGCGCCCGTTCTCCACTGAGGCGACAGTCGAGGTAGAGCTGCACCGGGTCGGCCACCATGATCCCCTCCCGCGGCTCGGCGAGCGAGAGCATGAATGGGTCCGGCGCCAGCTGCGCGGTGATCCGTCCCGGTCCCGGGCGCGTCCGCGAGCCGAGCAGCGCCTGCGCCCACACGTCGGGGTCCTCGCGGTCGATCCACAGCGTCACATCCGCCGGCTCGACCACTCTGCGCACCAGCGCCGCTCCCGCCAGTCCACCAAGCGCATAGGACCGACCCGTTCGCTTTGCGGCCTCGCGCAGCAGATCGATCGCGCCGGCCACGTCGTGGGCGCCCACCTCCCACGTCACTCGCCGCACCCGCCGCGCCGCCGCCGCGCGCTCGAACGCATCCAGCAGCCCCGCCGCATCGCGCAGGCGTACCCGCCGCACCCGCGCGTCGCTCGAGTCAGGCTCCACCGCGACCAGCGCATCGCCGGCGAGCGCGCTCACCGTCCGCGAGACGAGCGACTCGCTCAACTGCAGCCGGCGAGCGAGCTCGCGCAAGGAGAACCGCTCCTCGCCGTGCAGCAGCAGCCAGCGCGGCACCCTGCTCGCACGCGCCGCGAACGGCGCCGAGGGCGCAGCATCGACCCGCACCGCCGGCCGCGTCGCCGCACGCTCCACATACACCGGTGGAGCGAACACAAACAACTCCCCGTCGGCCGCCGCGTAGGAGACCCGACACTCACGCAACACCGCGCGCGCGTCCGGAGAAGACCGCTCGAACACCACCAACACCGAGTCCGAGTCCGCCTCGAGCTCCGCTACCAACGCCCGCGCACCGCTGCTCGTCAAGACCTCGACCCGCCGCACATCCAAGCGCACGGGGCCACCCCCATCCACGCGCAGCACCGCACGACGCACGCCGACGTCGAGCTCCACCGGGTCTCTAGTCGCTTGCAAAAACATGATGTATGATTATTTTAGCAAGGAATTAGATGCTGCAAATACTCTTCCTGCGGGCCGCGCCGAAGCTCACCCTCGTCGTCTTCGTCAGGGAGAGGGGCCTCACGAGCACCCTGAAGAAAGGCCCCAATGCGCTCGCCGCGCACCCACAGTTCGTCGAGAGCTCACCTGCCGCCACCGAGACTGAGCCACGCCGACCTCAACGTGTTCTTCATCCACCCTCCGAGCGTGGGCTACGCTCGCCAGCCAGTCGCCACTCGACTCTTGCAAGCCGACGCCCCGCCAAGCGCACGAGAGACGTCTCGCGACTTCGCCACATCTATACGTGGAGCTGCCCGTGGCTGAGAGCGAGGCGGTTGGGTCGAGGTTGGGTGGCTCCTCGCGGGTCTGCTCGCGCACCGAGTCATGCCCGCCGCCGGCGTGGCCGGTGACCCACCTCAGCGCGTAGTCGTGCAGGGTCGGCCCACGCCGCTGCTCGCTGGCTTCGGCGTCGCGTGCGAGCTTGATCGCCCGCGCCTCGGCGAACGTGGCGGCGGACTCCTTGCGCTGGCCCGTCGCGGCGGTACACAGCGACATACTGCGTGCCGCGGTGACAGACCCGGGGTGAGCGGTGCGCTCGAGCAACACCCCAATATGTTGCCTTGTCGCCTACGCTGTTGCCCACACGGCGTAGTTCGTCGCCCGTTGCGGAAGTCCAAACCCGCATCAGCGCAGACGATCAGCCCGTCTTAGCGGAGCTTTTCTTTATGCGCCAGGAGAGATTCGAACTCCCGACCTTCGGTTCCGTAGACCGACGCTCTATCCAGCTGAGCTACTGGCGCAGAGGGATCAGTTTAGTGGGCGTGCGGTGCCCAGGGCTTTGCGGATCGGCGAGGAGATCGTTTGGTGACCCCGCTCGACGCGACTCACCGGCGCCACGTGCGCCCGGCGGCAGCGGTGGCGAGCCTAGAGATGGGTGAGTGCGAGAGCGCGCCCGATGCCGGCGTCAACCTGAGCCATCACCCAATCTGGGAGGGCGAATATGCGCTCCTCCAGGGCGCCCCGGTCGACGGTCACACTGAGCGCTTCCGGCGGCGGGCGTGCGTGCCTCGTGCGGGTTGCGGAGGACGTGACACTACTTGAGCCACACAGGACGTCGCGGGGCATTTGGCCGATACGTTCCAGCGGCGTACACCGGCTCTCTGCTCCTACCGTGGTAGCATCAGGATAATGGCGACCCAGAAGCGATCGATCTCGTTTGACGAGTCAGTGCTCAGCGAGGCTGAGCTGCGGATCGCCAAGTCGGGGGGAAACCTGTCGGCGTTCGTGAATGCTGCGCTGTTGCACGAGCTTCAAATCGCGTGTGGCCGCGAGCTGCTTGCTGAGGACGACGCTGAGCTTGGTGCAGTACCGGCCGAAGTCGAGACCCAAGTTCTCGCCGAGTGGCCGGCCTGACGCTCGATGCCGGGGCGCTGATCGCCTACGAGCGTGGGCAGGAGCGCATTCGCAAGATTCTCGCGGTCAGCTATCAGCGCGGCTTTGTGCCGACGATCCCGACGGTCGCGCTCGCCGAGGTCTGGCGAGGCGATGCCAAGGATGCCCGCGTCGCTCGCCTGCTAAAGGCATCCTCCATTGAGATCCTCGACGAGCGGATCGCGCGCGCAGCAGGGAGCCTGCGGCGGGCGACGCGTGGGGCCAATGCCATCGATGCCTGCATCGCTGTCGGCGTGCGCTGCCGCGGGGATGCGATCGCCACCTCTGATCCCGGCGACATGCGAGCGCTTCTCGGAGAGGGCTTCACCATCCTCACGGTCTGATCCAGGCCGGACGCCCAGGCAACGTGCCCGAGCTGAAACCGCTGGCCGACCTGACGGCTTGGAGCGTCAGCCACGAAGAAGCTGCTTCATCATTGCGCGCAACGAAACGGCCGGCGCCGGAGAGAGACCGGGAACGGGTGGAGGCTGGCGCGGAGAGCGCGATGACTTGGCCGGCGGCTTGATGATGCCCGACTCGTACAGGAAGACGCTGGGATGCTCTGTGTCGTAGTGGATCTCAAGCCGTTCCTGCGCACGGGTGAACGCCACGTAGCCGAGGCGGCGCTCGGCCTCGAGGCCCTCGCCGCGGGCGCGATCCTCATCGCTCACGCCTTCCAGTGAGCGCTTGTGCGGCAGCATCTTCTCCTCGCAGGCCACCACAATCACGTGCGGCCACTGGCGCCCCTTCGCACCGTGGATCGTCGACAGCTCAATGCCTTCCTTGCTGTCGCGGCACGCCCGGAGTCGCCGCGCCTGGTCTTCGAGCTCCCGCAGATAGTCGCGTGGGCTCATGCCCTTCGCGTTCTGTTCGGCCTGTTCAAGCGCTTCGCACTCGAACTGGTCGAGGCCGCCCATTCCGTCCTCATTCTCAAACCATTCATCCAGGCCGCCAGGGCCGCGCAGCAGAGCAACGGCCACTCCCGCATCCTGGCACTGTGCCAATTTCGTGAACAGCTCGCCGGGCGCCAGCAGCTTCCCTCCGGCGCGTTTGGGGGCGTCGATGCTCGCGAAGGCCGCGTCGAAGGGCTCTCCGGCCTGTAGCCAACCCCCGATCGACACCCGATCCCCGTGTGAGACCGAGCGTCCAGGCGTCTGGCACACGCTGCGCAGGAGCTCCTCATCGGCTTCGTGAGGTACGAGCGCGAGACGAAGATGATCTTCGAGTGCCCTACGCGCACCCGTGGGCTCGAACAACTTCTGCGGCCCGTCGATCTTGACGCCCACGTCTGCGCAGGCAAGCGCCACTGGGCGCAGCGCGTCAGTCGTGCGCGCGAGCACGACAATCTCGCCGCGAACCCTGTCCTTGAGCGTTTGCGCAGCAGCGACCGCCGACTCGGGCTTGCTGGCAAAGCCCCGTGCAAGGATCGGGCTGCCATGACCGTCTGACTGCCCCGCCGCGATCTGCTTGGGGAAGCGGACCTTGTTGTGCTCGATCAGCATGCGCGATGCCTCCACCGCCGCCGGCGGGCAGCGATAGTTGACGCCCAGCACTACTCGCTCGAGGGCCGGATAGAGCTTGTCAAGGAGGATGATGCGCTCCACACTCGCGCGACGGAACGCATACAGCGTCTGATCCTCATCCCCAACGCAGAACAGCTGGTCCTGTGGCCCCGCCACCAGACGCACCAGCAGCTCCTGTGCAGGCTCGATGTCCTGGTACTCATCAACCAGCACATACTGGTAGGCGCTTTGCCAGCGACCCCGCACGCTCGAGTTCTCGCGCAAACGCTGCACCGCGCGCAGGATCATGTCGTCGAAGTCAATCCGCCGGCCGTTCTCGCGCTGGGACTCCTCGTAGGCGCTGTAGAGCGCGGCCACCGTACGCTCCCGAGCATCGCTGCGCTCGTCAAGCGTCTGCGCATACTGCTGCGCGGTCATCATCATGCCGAGCTTGATGTCGCTCACCGCGCTCTGGGCCTCCGGCGGATCGAGCCAGTGCCCATCCTCGCCAACCGCACTCTTGGCCAAAAATGCCAGTCTTCGCCACTGTCCGAGCGAAGGGCTCCACAGCTCGGCGTTCCTGGGGAGAGCGTTTGCGGCACGCAGGATTTGCAACCCAAGGCTGTGAAAGGTCCTCGCCTTCACCTCCCCCACGCCGGCCGCGGCAAGGCGCTCTTGAAGCTCATTGGCGGCTGCCGTGTTGAACGTCAGACAAACGATCGCCTCGGCTCGAGCGCCGCGTCGCAGCAGCTCGCGCACCCGCTCGACCAGCACCGCCGTCTTGCCGCTTCCCGCCGGTGCGATGATCTGCACCACGCCCTCTCCGGCCCGCACCGCACGCTCCTGCGTCACGTCCGGGATGAAGCTCGTCTCCTTCAGTAGGCGTGGCGTTGCTGCCGCCGGTCTTCCTCCGGCGAGGCACCATCGCAGCCGCTCAAACGAATAGGGATACCCAAAGTAGGGCTCGAGAAACTGCGCCGGGTCGAACCGCTCGAACTCGGTTTCGCTGCCGATCACAAGCTCGATGCCCAGTCTGGTCGCCGGCTCCACCACGAAGCCCAGCAGGTCGGCCACGGCATCGGTGTCATCAAGGCTCACATCCACGACTGCCAGCTTGTCCACCTCGGTCAGCCAAGCAAGCCACTCATGCGCGACGCTCAGCAGCGACGGTCGATGCATGTCCATCTTGCGAGCCGGTATGACCCAGCGTTTACGCAGCTGCGGCCACTCGACGACTGTGAAGTCTTCTGCCTCCAGACCCTCTCGCGCAGGGGTGATCTTCCAGTGAGCTGGCCCGGTGTAGAAGCGGGGGGAGCGTGCGCTGTCCATAGTCCTGACTTGTCCGTCAACCAGAATCCTAGATCGGCACGATCGGGCAACAGCTACAGCATGCTCACCCGGAATGGGAACCGCGGTTTCCTTTAGAACGGCTCGTCCGGCAGTTCGACGCTTCCCTCGGGCCAATCGACTGCGCTCGCCAGCGGCTTCCACATCGTGCACAGGGGCATCTCGATCATCCCCGCGGGCTGCTGGGCGAAGACGGACTCTTGGATCGGTTGGAAGCCGAACTTCGCGTACAGGCCGACGTTTGCCGGCAAACAGAAGAGCATCGCCCGCTCAGCATCGAACTCGTCGGCGATCTGGAGCGCACGCTCGATCAGCACCCGCGCCAGACCGCGCCGGCGGGCGGCACGGGTGACGATGACACCGCCAATCCCGACCACCTGAAGCGATGCGTCGGCCACTCGAACCTCGGCGAGCACGAGCCCGGCCAGTGCAACCAGCCTCCCCGCGTCATCGCGCAGTCCGAGGTTGTGACTCTTCGCGCGCCAGTGGAGCGCTTCGCCCACGCCGCCCCACGGCCGGGGCTCTCCCGCGATGACCTGCCGCCAGTTCTCGTCGGTGACTCTCTTCAACTCGACCACGCGCACGTGCTCCACCGTAGTGGCGCGAGGCGCGCGTCGGAACCTCTCGGTTGACGCGGTTCGAACAATCGCCACCAACCCGGCGAAAACGGAGGGGGAGGACGAAGATCGAACCCGTGCTTCGTGTGGAAGCGCATCAGGGATCTGCACACCGCACGCTTCGGCTGAGCCGATTGCTCAGTGAGGACGAAGATCCTCGACTTGGCAAGGCCGATCCGAGAGTTCGATGATCTCGGGGTCGCCGGTGAGCAGCACAAGATCGCGCGCCGCGGCGGTGGCGACTGCGAAGCAGTCCCCAAGCGCAATCGGAGCACGCGCCTTGAGGCGAGCGCCCTCGATCATGCGGGCGGTCCCGGGGAGGTCCAGCGCGAGCGCGGCTCGTAGGTCTACAAGTGTCTCGTCAGCGGCCTCCCGTCCCTGGTCACGCTCGACGCGGTAGTAGACCTCTACCAGATTCACCCAGCTTGCCACGGGCCTGCTTGCGATCAACCCATCGATGCGCGAGAGCGCAGGCTCCTCTCCGTCGAGCCAGGCCAGGATTGCCCAGGAGTCAAGACAGACGCTCACCGAGGCTCGCGCGCTCGATCCTCGAGCAGGCGCGACGCCATCCCGGTCTTAGCGAACCGGCCACCCAAACGGGCGGGAGAACACCGCGCAACGAGCACTATCTCCTTGTCCCGCAACTCGAAGTCAACCATGTCACCCGGCTGCAGCCGAGCGCGGTCCCGCAGCGCCTTGGGGATCACAACCTGCCCCTTCGCTCCAATCCGCCCAGTCATACCGGGCAAGTATAACGTACAGGGACGGCGCGGAGAGGAGAGGACGAAGATCGAAACCCGGTTATTGTGTGGAAACGCATTAGCGAGCTGCATATTGAACGCTTCGGCCGAATCGACGGCCGGCAGTTCTGAATGGCTGAGCTGTTGTGATGTCAAATAGGGGTGGTCGGCGCGCTATATGCTCGCCGTCTGTGGATGCGAACGAAGGCAGTCAGCGCCGTGAGATGCCGCTGCGCCCACGGCGGAAGCAGTGGCCGGGACGATGGCGGGGGCGTGTCGGCGCCGCGCTCGTCCTCGCCTGCGCGGCGTTGTGCGGGAGCGTGCCGATCACTGCCGCGTCGAGCTCCGACGCCCAGGCAACGCACGCCTACCTGCTCGCACAGTACAGGCTCGGCACGGCGCTGTTGCACGCAGCCGCCACGGCACGCGGCGCGGAAAGCGGCGCGGCGAGGCAGATCGCTCGAGAATGCCCCGGGGTGGTGTCGGGGATGCCACAGGAACCGTTCCCGAAACCGTTTCCCGCGCCTCCACCCCGTGTCAGGGGCGAAAACGCCCGCCTGACCCAGCAGAAGCAAACGATCGAGGAGGAGCTCGGTGCGGCGGTCGCCCAGCCCGGCGAGCGCTCGTATCGCCCGGTCGAGGAAGCCTACGCCGCCGAAGTACGCCAGCTGTCGTGGAGTAACCCGGCGATCGCCTCGGCGCTCGGAGCCGCGATCACGGCCAGGCTGCAAGACGCCTCCGCGCCCGCTCCGCCGTTCTGCACCGACGCGAGGATGTGGACCCAGAGCGGCTATCGCGCCCTATCGACGGCCAGTCGGGAATTCGAGGCTTCACGAGCAGCGCGGAGGAGCTCCGAACAGGGGGAGGGCTCCCTGGGCACGCTGCTGAAGCCTTACGAGAACGCATCGGATCGAGCGCTGATCCGCAAGGCCAACGCGGTCGACAACAAATTCCTCGCCAGCGCCGTTGCCGCCGTGCGAACGGTTTTCAGATTGGCTCGAATCGTCGGGTTCCCGCGAGCCGGGACCGAAGAACCACCCAAGCGGATCGCTCTGGGCCACGGGCGCACCGCCGCCGACACCCGCTTCGAAGTGAGCACCGGGTCCGGCCCACGGAGTGGTCCGGGCCCTTGTCACCGGTGGGCGACGGTGGCATACAGCCGGCCAGGCACTCCCGAAGTGCTGATCGTGGGCGGCCCCAACAACCCCATCTGCCTCTCCCCACCCAAGTACCGGCAGCCCGCAGTGTTCTGCGAAGCGGGCATCGAGACGATCCAGACCGCTGTCCCGGCCTCGGTACGCTCGGTCAGGCTGGTGCTCGCCGACGGACGGACGATCCAGTCGCGCGTGGTCCGGCTACCGCGACGAGATGGTGGCCCTGCGGGCATCTACGCCCAGGGGATCCGTGGCAGCACAAGCCACGCCGTGTCCCTCGTCGAGCTGAATGCCGGCGGGGGCCTCGTGCTCACCGTGAAACTGCCCCGATACCGCTGTGTCAAACCACACAGGGAACCGGAAGAACTCTCGATGGACACCGAACTCGCCAGCGGGCGCACCCCCGAAGGGGAAGCATTCACGATCAGAGCTTTCGGCAGTTTCAACGCGGCGAACCTTCTCGCTTTCCTCAGCGTAGACACCGGCATCAACCCGGAACTCAACGAACCAGCGATCGGACTCGACGCGAGCAAAGCGTTTCCCTGGTTGCTGTCGATCGGCTGCGCCCCGCACCCCTACGCGATCCTCTACGGAATCCTCGCGCCACCAGGAAAGTCAGTGGTGGCGCAAACCCCCCAAGGTCCCGTCGCACTGAACGTGGTCTCGGTGCAACCGCGCCTGCACGCAAAGGGGCCGCTCGTCTACGGCGTGTTCAGCGCACTGCCCTCTGAACTGACGGTGCTCGGGGCGAACGGCTCGACCGTCTACACCGAAAACCTGCGGGCAAAGGCCACGGAAGCGGCGCAGTTCTGCGAAGGCTACGCGGAACCGTGACAGACACCCCTGACCGCCGCGGCAACATCGCGGGCTAGACGTCGCCAGTCGACGGGCCCTCTTCGAGGTTCGAACATCAAGCAGCACGGAGAGGGAGGGATTCGAACCCTCGAACGAGGTTACCCCCGTTACGCGATTTCCAGTCGCGCCCGTTCAACCGCTCCGGCACCTCTCCAACATCGTTTGCGCGAGGCGCAGCGACTCCCTAAGGCTACCGACCCTGGCTGGGCAGGCGCGCGGACCATGGGGCTGAGTGGCGCCCCGACGCCCGATGCGCGCCCGCGACGCGAGAGCTTACGCGCTGCGACGCCGACGGATGGTAGGCTCCCAAACGTTCGCCCAACCCCCGACGGAGAGCCATCGAAACAAATGCTTCTCGCCGCCAGCCCAGCCTTCAGCAAGGACGTAGGCCTGCTCATCACGTTCATCGGGATCGGGATCGTGGTCAACGTGATCGTCGTGTACATGGCGATCCAAATCAGGGGCGAGCGCCAGCAGAACCAGGAACACCTCTCCTCGCGCAGGCGGCCGCCGGGCTCGTGAGCGACCGTGCGCCCGCCCCGTCCGCGGAGCTGGCGTTCGCCGGGGTGGCAGAGCACGCGCGGATGCTGGCGGCGGGCGAGGTCTCGGCGCGGGAGCTGGTGGAGGCGTCGCTGCAGCGCATCGAAGCCTCGGAGGACACGCTCAACGCGTTTCGCTGCGTGCGCGCGGAGGGCGCGCGCGCCGACGCGGAGGAGGCCGACCGCCGCCGCGCGCGGGGCGAGCACGCGCCACTGCAAGGCGTCCCCGTGGCAATCAAGGACGACGTGGACCTCGCGGGCGAGGAGAGCCGCTTCGGCTGCCCCGGCAGCTTCGCACCGCGCACACAAGACTGCGAGTCGGTGCGCCGCCTCAAGCAGGCCGGCGCCGTGATCATCGGCAAGACCAACACGCCCGAGCTCGGCCAGTGGCCGTTCACGGAAAGCCGCGCGTACGGGGTAACGCGCAACCCGTGGAGCCTCGAGCACACCCCCGGGGGCTCCTCCGGCGGGGCCGCGGCGGCGGTGGCAGCCGGGCTGGTGAGCGGCGCGATGGGATCGGATGGCGGCGGCTCGGTGAGGATCCCGGCGGCGTGGACCGGCCTCGTGGGAATCAAGCCCCAGCGCGGGCGCATCTCGACGTGGCCGGAACCGGAGGCGTTCAAGGGCGTGACGTGCCTCGGCCCGCTGACGCGCACGGTAGAGGACGCCGCGCTGATGCTGGACGTGCTGAGCGGCAGCCACCCCGGCGACCGCCACCGACCACCGCCACCCGCGGAGCCGTACGCGACGGCGGCCAAACGCGCGCCGGGGCGCCTGCGGATCGGGCTGTCGCTGCGAATCCCCTTCGCCATCGTGCCCGCCAAGCTGGACGGGCGCGTGCGCGCCGCGGTCGAGCGGATCGCCGAGGTGCTGCGCGGGTTGGGCCACGAGGTGGTGCGCGACGACCCGCCCTACCGGCTGATCGGGCTGGCGTTCGTGCCGCGCTCCACGGCAGGGCTCAGCGAGTGGATCGAGCGCGTGCCCGACCCCACGCAGCTGGACCCGCGCACGCTGCACAACGCGCGCATGGGGCGTCTCTTCGGCGGGCCGGTGCTGGCGCTGGCGAAGGCACTCGAGCGCCCGCTGCAGCGCCAGGTCGGGAGCATCTTCAAACGCGTGGACGTGGTGCTGACGCCGACCACCGCGAAGCCCCCGGAGCGAGTCGGGGCGATCGACGGCCTCGGCCACTGGGACACCGACAAGGTCGTGGTCGGCGCCTGCCCCTACGCGTGGCCTTGGAACGTGCTGGGCTGGCCGGGCATGAACGTGCCGGCGGGCCTCACCGCGGAGGGCCTGCCGCTTGGTGTCTCACTGCTGGGGCCGGCCAACAGCGAGCCGCGCCTGATCTCGCTGGCGGCCCAGCTGGAGCAGGCCGAGGGCTGGCAGGAGCGCCGCCCACCCCTGTTCGCAAGGTGAGCGCCAAGCTCTACTTCTGGTTGCAGCTGTAGGAGCGCGTACCCGCCGGTTTTCCACAGGCGGCCCTCACGCCACCGCCCGCAGATGGCGGTAGGGCTCGCCGCGCAGCGAGCGCACGAGCGCGTCCACCACGCCCTCCTCGTCCTCGGCGCGGCCATCGGTGACGGCGGCGATCACCGCGCGCTTGCGCTCCAGCAGCGCGCCGATCGTCTCGTCGATCGTGTCGGCGGCGAGCAGGTAGGTGGCGTTGACCGCGTCCTGCTGGCCGATGCGGTGGCAGCGATCCTCGGCCTGATCGTGCTTGGCGGGGGTCCAGTCGAGCTCCAGGAAGGCGACGTTGGAGGAGCGCGTCAGCGTCAACCCCTGACCAGCGACGTCGATCGAGCAGATGATCAGCTGGTTGCCCTCACCGTCGGGCTCCTGGAAGGCGCTCAGCGCCGCCTCACGCGCGGTCGGGCTGTCCTGGCCGAGGATGTGCAATGCGCCCGGGAAGCGCTCGCGCACGGCGCGCTGGATCTCACGGTGGTGGGCGAACACCACGAGGCGCTCGCCGGAGGAGAGGAAGTCGTGGATCCACGCCAGCGCCCCATGCAGCTTGCCGCGCGCAGCGAGCAGCTTCAGCGCGTTCAACCGCACCAGGCGCTCGGCGCGCAGCGCCGCGGCAACCTTCGCGTCGAGCTCGCGCAGATCGAGCGGCTGACTCTGCAGCCACGCAACCACGTCGCGCTCGGCGAGGCGGTACTCGGCCTCGTTGTCGAGCTCCACCGGCACCACCGCGCGCGTCTTGGCGGGCAGCTGCGGCAGCACCTCGGACTTCAGGCGGCGCACGAAGCAGCGCGCGCGCAGGTGCCAGTGCAGGCGCAGGTGCGCGTCGGGCCCGCGGAAGCGCCGGCCGAACTGCGCGCCCGAGCCGAAGTCGTGCAGGCGCCCGAGGATCCGCAGCTGCGCGATCAGCTCCGGGGGGCGGTTCATCACCGGCGTGCCGGTGAGCGCCATCACCAGGCCGTTGCTCGGCACCGCGGCGGCCAGCCGCTGCACGGCCTGGGTGCGCTTGGCGGCGGCGTTCTTGCAGTAATGCGACTCGTCCAGCACCAGCGCGCGCGGCTCCAGTGCGCGCAGCTCGTCCAAGCGCGCCGCGAGGATGTCGTAGTTGACCACGGTGATCTCCGCCAGCGGTAAGGAGCTGCGGCCGGTGCCCATCAGCACGCGCACGCCGCGCCGCGGCAGCCACCGCTCGATCTCGCGCAGCCAGTTGAGCTTGAGGCTGGCCGGGCACACAACCACCGCCGGGTAGGCGCCATCGGCCTCCAGCGCCGCGAGCGCCTCGATCGTCTTGCCGAGCCCCTGCTCGTCGGCGAGGAAGGCGCGCCGCTGGGACAGCATGTAGCTGACGCCGGCGCGCTGGAAGGGCTTCAGCTCACCTCCCAGCCCCGGGATCTCGAGCGTCGCGTCGGTTGCCGCCGAGAGCGCGACGAGACCGGCCGCGCGGGCGTGCTCCTCGCGAACCTCCTGCAGCAGCTCGAGTGCCGCCGGATCCACCCACGTCCCGCGCTCGGCCAGGAAGGCGTCGAGCTCCGGCACGCAGAAGGGATCGGCGTGGATCGCCGGCAGCTGGGCATGCTCGTGTCGGGCGCCGGAGCCACGCGGCGGCTTCACCGGCAGCGCTCCCCCCAGGCTCGCGAACGCCTCCAGCTGGATGGGGTCGTGACCGGGCGCGAGCACGAACGTGGGGTCGTCGTGAATCGCCGAGCGCTCCAGCACGGCGGGCGGCGCGGGGCGTCCCTCGCGCAGCGCCGCCGCGCAGCGCCTCGCGGCCGCGCTGACCCAGCCACGCAGCCGCCCATCCATCAGCCGCCACGACTCCAGCGTGAGCGGCACACTGGCGCCGCCCGGCACCGTCGTCGCGCGCTCGCGCAGCGCTTCGGGCAGGCGGTCGGGGTCACCCAGCAGTAGAAACACCGGCTCCTCGCCCGAGCCTCCCACCTCGATATTGCCGCGCCACTCGGTGGCGCGCTCCAGCCACGCGCTTACGCGTGCGTCGACGCTCCCCGCCTCCAGCTGGTCGAGCAGCTCGGCGATCTGCGGCGCGTCGTGCGTCACCGCCGCGAGCGCGTACGTCCCCGCGGGGCCCTCGCCCCCGCGCAGGCCCGCTCGCTCGGCGAGCACGCGTGCCAGCGGGGTGTGCACGGCGGCGAGCAGGATCCACTGCCGGCCGCGGCGGTCGCGGCACAGCGCGACCTCATCCAGCGCGTCGAGGCGGGATGCCATCGCTTGCTTGCGCCGCCGCTCGTCCTCCGATTCGTCTCCCTCCGATCCGCGCCCCCCCGACCAGCTCCCCCCCGCTTCGCCCCCCGGCCCGTCGACGCCCCGCGATCCCGCGCTGGCTTCCCGGCGAGCCTGCTCGCGCAGCGCCACCAGCGCCAACCGCGCGTCCTCGCTGAGACGCAGGCTCGTAAAGCGGGTGTTCAGCTCCCCCACCATCCGCACCGCGAGATCGTCGAGCGGGATCTGCGCCCGCCCGATCGTGGGGAGGCCGTAGGCGTCGGGGTGTTCCATCAGCGCCTCCAGCAGCTCCGCGTCGCCGTCGGTCGCAAAGCCCAGCCACCACCCCGCGTCGGGTCGCACCCGCTCGACCACGCACTCCCCGTGACGGCGCTTGCGACGGCGGCGCTCGATCGCGTGCGCGAGCGGCTCGCTCACCTCGGGCCGCGGCAGCTCGGCCAGCAGCCGCGCGAGCGCCTCCGCGGACTCGGGCTCCAGCGGCACGCACCACGCCCGCTCCTGCGGATCCCAGCGCCGCCCGGGGATCGCGCGCAGCAGCGTGCGCAGGCGCTCGTCGTAGGGGAAGCGCAGCACCGCTTCGCCCTGTTCGAGGGTTGCATGGAAGGGGGGAGACATGAACCCTGCACGATAGGCCGCCGCGTGGATGGGAGGTCAGCCGGCCGCAAGCGCCACGAACGCGCGCGCCGCGGGCGAGAGCCGCCCGTCGCGGTGCACCAGCCCGATACGCCGCACGATTCGGGGGCGCGCGGCGCGCACCACGGCGCCGCGGCGGCCCGCCTCGTGCGCGAGCGGTGCAGGCAGCAGCGCGGCGCCGGCGCCCTCCAGCACCAATGAGACGATCGCCTCGCGGGCGTCGGTCTGGACCGCGATCCGCGGGGTCACGCCCACCGCCTCCAGCGCCTGCTCCAGCAACATCCGCGTCGAGGTTCCGGGCGGGCTCACCACGAGGGGGATGTCGCGCAGCGTGCTCGCCGCCAGTGCGCCCTCGTGCGGCAGGGAGCTGTCGGGCGGCAGCACGAACAGCAACTCCTGCCGGCCCAGCTCGCGCGCTAGCAAATCGTCCCGGGGCAGCGGCAGGCGCGCGAAGCCCAGCTCGCAGGTTCCCTCGCGCACCATTGCGCCGACGCCCGCGGTGCTGGGTGGTTCCTGCACCCTCACCGCCACCCCCGGGTACTCGCGGCGGAAGCGACCGATCAACGCCGCCAGTGGGTCCACCGCGAGCGTCGCCAGCGCCGCGATCTCGAGCGTGCCCGCCAGCACCTCCGCCACCTCGCTCACCGCGCCGCGCGCGGCGTCGATCGCGCTCAGCACCTCGCGCGCCGGGCCGACCAGCGCGTGGCCGGCCGCCGACAGTCGCAGGCCGCGGCCCACGCGATGGAACAGCTCCACCCCCAACTCGCCCTCCAGCGCACGCAGGGTCTGCGAGAGCGAGGGCTGCGCCACGTGCAGCCGGCCTGCCGCCCTCGTCACGCTGCCGTCCTCCACGACCGCCAGGAAGTACCGCAGCCGTTTCTCATCCATCGACCACCGCCGGAAAGCACCGCGGGCCCCTCTCATTCATAAGTTTATCCTATCCAAATATATATAAAAATGTCTTTGACCTATGAGACAAAGAGCGCTTCAATTCTGTTATGGACGCACTTCTCGGCACCCCCCTCTCGACGCGGCCGTGGCTGCTGCGCGAGCCCGCGCGCCCCGCGCGCATTCGCGAGAGCTCCCGCGCCGGCGCCTTCGTCGTCGGGACGGTGTGCATCGGGGCCTTCATGGGCCAGCTCGACGCCTCGATCGTGACGCTCGCGCTGCCTCGCATCGGCGCCGGCCTCGGCGAGAGTGCCGCCACCGTGCGGTGGGTGTCGCTCTCCTACATGCTGGTGCTCGCTCTCACGCTCGTCCCCGTCGGGCTGCTCGCCGACCGCTTCGGGCGCAAGCTGCTGTACACCTACGGCTTCGCCATCTTCACGCTCGGCTCGGTGCTGTGCGGCCTGGCCCCCACGCTCGGCTGGCTGATCGCCGCGCGCGTACTGCAGGGGCTGGGCGCCGCGATGCTGCAGGCCAACTCGGTCGCGCTGATCGTCGAGAGCCAGCCCCCGCGGCTGCTCGCGCGCGGCCTCGGCGTGCAGGGCGCCGCGCAGGCCGTGGGTCTCGCGCTCGGTCCCGCGATCGGCGGACTGCTGCTCGCACTCGGCGGCTGGCAGCTGATCTTCCTCGTCAACCTCCCCGCCGGGATCCTCGGGATCGCGCTGGCATGGGTGCTGCTGCCTCGCAGCCGCACGGCCGGCGAGAAGCTCCGCGGCGCCCTCCGCGAGGCACACCGCCCCGCCCCCCCGCGCGAGGCACCCCGCCCCGCCGCCCCGCGCGAGCGCTTCGACCCGCGCGCCCTCGCGGTGGGGCTGGGTGGCGCGATGGCCGCCTACGGCGTCATGTTCGCAACGCTCTACACCGTCTCCTACCACCTCGCCGCGCTGCACCTCCCCACCGCGCTCGCCGGCCTGGAGCTCGCGGCGCTGCCGGTCGCGCTCGGGATCTGTGCGCCGCTCGCCGGCCGCCTCGCCGAGCACGTCGAGGCGCGCGTGCTCACCCTCGGCGGGCCGCTACTCGCGGGGCTCGGCCTGTGCGTGCTGGTCGTGAGCGCAGGCAGCGACGCCGCCCTGCCGATCGGCCTCACGCTCGTCGGCGCCGGGCTCGGGGCGTTTATCCCCGTCAACAACGCCACCGTCATGCGCGCTGGCGCTCGCTCACGCGTGGGAGTGCTCAGCGGGATCCTCAACACCGCCCGCTGCCTGGGCACGGCGCTCGGGATCGCGCTCCCGGGCGTGCTCTGAAGGTGGTGTGTCAGTTTGAGGCCACAACCAGCGACTGGGCCGCATCGAGGCTCCCGTTGTAGGAGGATGCATGTATGCCCGAGCAGATCGGATTTCTGGGCCTCGGCATCATGGGCTCGCGGATGGCCGCCAACGTGCGGCGCGCCGGCTTCCCGCTGACCGTCTGGACGCACACCCCCGGCAAGGCTGCTCGATGGGCCGCCGAGCACGGAGCGCGCGCGGTGGAGACCCCCGCCGAGGTCGCGCGCGCGAGCGAGATCGTCGTGAGCATGGTCGTCGACGGCGAGCAGGTCGCCTCCGTGCTGCTCGGCGAAGAGGGCGCGGCGGCGGGCGCGCACGAAGGACTGCTGTGCGTGGACATGTCCACGATCGCCCCCACCGACACGCGGCGGATCGGCGCCGCTCTGGCTGAGCGCGGGGTGCGGATGCTGGACGCGCCCGTCACCGGCTCCTCCCCACGCGCCGAGGCGGGCACGCTGACGATCATGGCCGGCGGCGCGGCCGAGGACTTCGCTCGCGCGCGGCCGCTGCTGGAGGCAATGGGCGAGGTGATCGTGCACGTCGGCGCGCTCGGGCAGGGCGAGATGCTGAAGCTGATCAACAACTCCGTGGGTGCCGCCAACGCCGCCGCGCTGGCCGAGGGGCTGCTGCTTGCGCGCGCTTGCGGCCTCGACCTCGACGCCTTCGCGCAGGTCCTCTCCAGCGGCTCGGGCGCCTCCGCCCAGCTCGACCTGAAGGCGGACGCGATGCGCGCGCACGACTACACCCCCGCCCTGTTCAAGACCGCCCACATGCTCAAGGACGTGCGCCTCTGCCTCGATGAAGCCCAGGCGGCCGGGATGCCGTTCCCTGCCGCCGCCCACGCCCGCGACCTGCTCGCGGCGACAGTCGGCCGCGGCCACGGCGAGGAGGACTACGCCGCGATGATCGAGGCCGCCGAGGGCCTCGCCGGTCGGCGACTGTAACACGCCTCCCTCCGCCCGCGTGGTCCCGACCAAGCTGTGACACTACCTGCTCGCTCGAGCAGCGGCTGCCGCGGCATCTACCAGGCGATCGTCGCCCCAGAACAGTTCATCCCCCACTGCGAAGGTCGGCACGCCGATCACCCCGCGTGCGTGAGCGGCCTCTGTGGCCGCGCGCAGCGTCTGCTTGATCTGCGCGTCCTCTGTTGCCGCATGCGCCGTCTGCCGGTCGAGGCCTGCCCGCTCGGCGGCATCGAGCACGTGCTCGGGGATGCCGAGGTCGCGACCGTGCTGGAAGGCATCGCGAAAGGCTCGCCGCGTGAACACCTCACCGCGGCCCACCTCGAACGCGTAGGTCGCGACGCGCATCGCGAACAGGTAGTTGCTCGGCCACGGCTCCGGCCAGCGCAGCGCGGGCAGCCCGTACGCCCGCGCGCGCCGCTCCACCTCCTCGATCCCCTCCTCCCGTGTACCGGGATCACGCAACGCCCATGAGGAGCGCCCATTCGCCTTGAACAGCCCGCCCAGCGAGATTGGCTGCCAGACGACCGCGCCGCCGCTCAGCGCCTCGCCGCCCAGCACCTCGCCCAGGCGCTCCGCCGCCAGGTAGGCGTACGGCGAGCCGAGGTCGAAGTAGAAGCTGGTTGGGCGACGGCGCGAGGTGGTTGGACCGCGGCCCGAGGTGGTTGGACCGCTGTCCGCGGAAGGTGATTGGGTCATGCGTGTAAGCGCAAAGTATGAGTGCCCGCGCCCCCGCCCGCGCGCGCGTCACAATCGAGCCGTGAGAATCCTGGTCGTCGACGACGATCGCGCGGTGCGCGAAGCGCTGCGGCGCGCGCTTGTGCTCGCCGAGTACGAGGTGCAGCTCGCCGAGGACGGCGCGCAGGCGATCGAGCTGGTCGCCCAGGCCCTCCCCGACGCCGTCGTGCTCGACATCGGCCTACCCGGCATCGACGGCCTGGAGGTGTGCCGCCGGCTGCGCCGCTTGGGCAATCGCGTGCCGATCCTGATGCTCACCGCGCGCGACGCCGTCGCCAACCGCATCGACGGCCTCGACGCCGGGGCCGACGACTACCTCGTCAAGCCGTTCGACGTCGGCGAGTTGCAGGCGCGGCTGCGCGCACTGCTGCGCCGCACCGGCCCCGAGGGTGCCGGCGAGGACGGGGAGGGCGGGTCCGAGACCCTCTGCTTCGCCGAGATCCGCCTCGATGGCGACCGCCACGGCGCCGTCGTGGGCGAGCGCTTCGCCGAGCTGACCCGCACCGAGTACCAACTGCTGGAGCTGCTGCTGCGCAACCCCCACCGGGTGCTTTCGCACAGCGTCATCTACGACCGCGTGTGGGGGTATGACTTCGGCCCCGCCTCCAACGCGCTGCGCGTGTACATCGGCTACCTGCGCCGCAAGCTGGAGGCGATCGGCGCGCGCTCGCTGATCCACACCGTCCGCGGCGTCGGCTACGTCCTGCGCGAGCCGTGATGCGCGAGCCGTGATGCGCGCCCGGATCGCCGTTGCCGCGTACCCCGTGTTCGGCGCTCGCAATTGCGAGGCCCATGCGTGACCCTGCGCGCCCGCATCGCCGCGGTCGCCGGCCTCGCGGTCGCCGTCGCGGTGCTGCTCGCCGCGGTGGTGGTGTATGTCGCGGTGCGCTCCGACCTGCGCGGCCAGGTCGACTCCTCTCTGCGCCAGCGCGCGGCCGGGCTCGTTGCCCCGCCACCACCGGGTGCACCCCAAGCGAGGGGCAGTGGCCCCGCAAGCACCGCTGAGACCCCCCCACCCAGCGGCCCGCTCGCCGCATCCCCGAAGCTGCCCAGCAGCGTCGCGCCCGCTCGCTTTGGTGGACCCTCGGGATACGTGCAGTTCATCGACCCCAACGGCACAGTCGATGTCCCGAGCGGCCAGGGCTCCTCGCCCACGATCGCGCCCGACGGCGCCGAACGGGCGATCGCCGCGCGCGGCGACGGAGAGCTGCTCGCCGACCGCACCGTGCGGGGCACGCACCTGCGCGTGCTCACGCTCGGCACGGGTGCCCGCGGCGCCGTGACGGTGGCGCTGCCGCTCACCCAGGTGGACGGCGAGCTGCACCACATCCTGCTGATCCTCGTGCTCGTCGGCGTCGCCGGCATCGCCCTCGCCGTGCTGCTGGGGGCGCTCGTCGCGCGCACCGCGCTCACCCCAATCGCCCGCTTCGCGCGGCGCACCGAACAGCTCACCGGCGACCCCGACCTCAGCCGCCGCCTGGAGGTGAGCGGCCGCGACGAGCTCGCACGCCTGGCGGCCTCCTTCAACGCCACGCTCGAGGAGCTCGAGCGCTCCAGCGCCGCCCAGCGCCACCTGATCGCCGACGCCGGGCACGAGCTGCGCACCCCGATCGCCTCGCTGCGCGCCAACATCCAGGTGCTCCAGGACGCCGCCCGCCTTGCGCCCGAGGATCGCGAGGCGCTGCGACGCGACATCATCGACGAGCTCGACGAGCTCACCGCGCTCGTCAGCGACGTCGCCGAGCTCGCCCGTGGCAGCCGCGACGGGGAGCTGGCCGCGGACGACGTGCGGCTCGACGAGATCGTCGCCGGTGCCGTCGAGCGCACCCGCCGGCGCTGCGATCTGAACTTCGAGGTCTCGCTGCAGCCCACGGTGGTGCGGGGCGCGGGCGAGCGCATCAATCGCGCCGTTACCAACCTGCTCGACAACGCGCGCAAGTGGAGCCCTCCAGGCGGCCTCGTCGAGGTGCGACTGCGCGACGGCGTCCTATGTGTCCGCGACCAGGGCCCTGGCTTCGAGGAGGCCGACCTCCCGCACGTCTTCGAGCGCTTCTACCGCGCCGACGCCGCCCGCGGGCTGCCAGGCTCCGGCTTGGGACTGGCGATCGTGCGCCAGGCGGCCGAGGCCCATCACGGGTTCGTGCGGGCTGACAACGCCCCAGGCGGCGGCGCGCGCATCGAGGTCAGCTTCGGGGTGCCGCTGGCGACGGCCCTCGACGACTCGGCCCCGCTTCTGTCTCCGGGCCTGTAGTCCGCGCGCCGGCACGCTCCGACGTACTTCTTACGTACCGCGCATGTTCCCCCTACCCGTGGAGCCGAGAGTACGGCCAGTAGCGACTCACGAGGCAACGGAAAGGACCAGGCATGTCAGCCCCACCGATCACCGCTCCGCCGATCGACGATCGGTCGACAGGTTCCCATCATCGCCGCACGGCCTCCGACCACGAGCTCGGGGAGCGCGCCCGCGCGGCACTGCGCCGCTTGGTCCGCGGGCGCGAGGCCGACCCCGCGTGGTCGCGGCCGCTGCTGTGGCTGGTGGGGCTGCTGGCCGGGGCGCTCACGCTGTGGGGGCTGACCCGCAGCGGGTACGCCAACGTCTACTACGCCGAGGCCGCCCAGGCGGCCAGCCGCGGCTGGTGGGCGTGGCTGAGCAACTCAGTTGACACCTCCGGGCTTGTGAGCCTCGACAAGGGGCCGCTGTCGAACATGCTGATGGGGCTTTCCGGACGCCTGTTCGGGTTCTCCAGCCTCTCGATGCTGCTGCCGGAGGCGCTCTGTGGCATCGCCTCGGTGCTGTTGCTGCACAACATCGTGCGCCGCACGCTCGGGCATCGCGCCGCGCTGCTGGCCGCGCTGATGCTGGCGCTCACGCCGATCTTCGTGGCGATGAGTCGCTTCAACAACCCCGACCCGCTGCTCGTGCTGTGCGAGCTCGCCGCCGCCTGGGCGCTCGTGCGGGCGCTGGAGTCCGGGCGTACCCGCCACCTGCTGCTGTGCGGTCTGTTCATCGGGCTTGCGTTCAACGTGAAGATGCTCGCCGCCTACCTGGTCGTGCCCGGCCTCGTGCTCGCCTTTGCGATCGCGGGCAAGGGCAGTGTGCGCCGGCGCGTCGCGCAACTCGCCGCCGGCGGCGCCGCGCTGCTCGCGGTCAGCTTCGCCTGGTATGGCGCGATGATGCTGATCCCCGCCGCGCACCGACCATTCGTCGGCGATACAACCGACAACTCGTGGTTCTCGTTGATCTTCGGCGCCAACGGGCTGAGCCGCGTCGCGGGCAACGGCGCCGGCGGCGGGGCTCCGGGAGGAGCTGGGAGCTTCGGCGGCGTCGCGGGCGTCACACGCCTCTTCAACCCGATCGTCGGCGGGCAAATCTCGTGGCTGCTGCCGCTCGCGCTGTTCGGGCTGCTGCTGGGCCTGTGGGCGCGGCGGCGCGCGCCCCGCACCGACCCTGCCCGCTCCGCCTACATCCTGTGGGGCGGCTGGGGCCTCGTCTCGTGGGCGATCTTCAGCTTCTCCGCAGGCATTTTCCACCCCTACTACACCACCGCGCTCGCCCCCGCCGTGGCGGCGCTGGCCGCCGGCGGCCTTGTCGAGATGTGGGACCGCGCGCGGCGCTCCGCGGTGTGGGCCGCCGCGCTTGGCGCCGTAGTGATCGGCACCGCGGTGTGGGCCGCTGTGCTGCTCGCTCGCGCCAGCGGATTCGTGCCCTGGCTTGCACCCACCGCGATCGTGCTCGCTGCGCTCGCCGGCGGCGCGCTGCTGCTGGCGCGGGTCGAATCGCGGCGGCAGCCACACGCCCCGAGCCTGCGCGCGCTGCTTCCCTTCGCGGCCGTCGCCGGGCTGCTGAGCATGCTCGCCGGGCCCACCTCCTACGCGATCGCCACCGTCGGCGACACGCTGAACGGGGGTAATCCGCTCGCCGGCCCAGCGAGCGCAAACCTTGCCGGAGCGCCCGGCGCGGGGTTCGGAGGTGGCAGGCCAAGCGGATCTGGAGGCTTTGCACCGCCCGGTGGCGCGGCGCAGGGGCCGCCCGCGGGCGCTGGCCTCCCCGGCGGCGGTCCTGGCGGAGCCGCTCCCGCCGGCGCAAGCACAGGCAACCTGCCTCCGGGTGCCTTCGCCAGCGGCGCGGCCAGGAATGACGGTCCCACGGGCGCCGGTGGTGCGGCCAGGAGTGGCGGTCCCACGGGCGCCGTTGGTGGCGCGGGCGCGGCGGGCGCGAACGTCAGCAGCGCGGTGATCAAGTACCTGGAGTCCCACCAGGGCGCCGCCAAGTACATGGTGGCGGCGGTCGGCTCCAATACCGCGGGCACGATCGCGCTGCAGAGCGGCCGCAACGTGATCGACATGGGCGGCTTCATGGGCGCCGATCCTGCACCTACCCTCGCGCAGGTCGAGCACCTGATCGACACCGGCCAGCTGCACTACATCCTGCTCGGCGGCTCCGGCGGCGGGCCAGGCGGCGGTGGGCTGGGAAGCAGAGGCGCGAGCAACGCGGCGGTCGAGGCCCGCGACCGGTGGATCGAAGCCCACAGCACCGTCGTCCACGTGCCCGGACAGCGCACCTCCGGAGGCGCCACGCTCTACTACATCGCCCGCTGAACGGATCGCACAACTGTGCCTGGACTATCCTCACGTCATGAGCGCGTGGGGAGCGAGCGCCGCCGCCGCCGTGTCGGTGACGTTCGACAATCTCGGCGAGGCCGCCCAGCTGGAGCTGGGGATATGGCCCGAGGACGTGCCCCAAGGGGAGCACTTCACGGTGCTCGAAGTGCTCCCACGGCTGCTGGAGCTGCTCGCCACCCGGGGCGTGCGGGCAACGTTCTTCGTCGAGGGGCTCAACGCCGAGATGTACCCCGGCGCGCTGCGCGATCTCGTGCAGGCAGGCCACGAGGTCGCAGTGCACGCCTGGCGCCACGAGGAGTGGGCCGCGCTGGACGCCGCGACAGAGACGGCGCTGCTCGACCGCGCCACGGAGGCGATGCGCTCAATCGGCCTGCAACCGCGCGGCTTTCGGCCCCCGGGTGGGGGGCTCTCCGCACGCACGCTCTCGCTACTCGCCGAGCGCGGCTACAGCTACGTCTCCCCCGCCGGCGAGCGCGAGGGCCTCAGCGACCGCCTCGCCGTGCTCCCGTTCCGCTGGCAGCTCGTGGACGCCTACGCGTTTCTGCCACAGTTCGCCGGACTGCGCGAGCGCTACCGCGGCGATCCCGAGCCGTACGGATCCGAGCAGATGTGCGAGGAGATGATTGCCGCGCTGCACGCGCACGCGCAGCGCCAAGGCCACCTCGCGCTGCTGTTCCACCCATTTGCGGTCGCCTTCACGGGCGAGCCCGGCTGGGCCGCACTCGATACGGCGCTCGCGGAAGTGGCCCACCTCGCTGCCGCCGGCTCGCTCGCGACGCCGCGCATGGACGAGGCGGCTGCTTGGATGCTCACACACGCCGAGGACTTCAACCACCCACCACAGCTCGACGACGCCACTTGGATGGCGCCGTCCGGGTAAAAGGAGCTCGATGGGCCCCAAAAGGACGTTCACGGTAATGAACGCGCTCGGCACCGCCGCGCACCACACCTTCGAGGTTCGTGCCGGTGTGGGGCTGGTGTTCGAGCCGTTCATCGGCCGCCGTGGCGCAGTGGCGCTGTGGGCCACCGGTTTGCCCGCGTGGGCCGCGGCGGCGTGGCTGGGCGAGGGCGAGGCGATCGAGAAGTGGCTGGCGCTCAACAACGGCGCCGGGCTCGCCGGCGGGATCGTGCACTTTGTCGAGTGGCCGTGGGAGCTGCGCCGCGGCATCCCCCAGCTCGTCGAGGCCGAGGGCATGACGGCAGAGCGCCTGCCCGCCTACAACCGAGTCCTGCAACTGTGGGTGCTGGCGGGCGCGCTGGCGCTCGCGCTGGAGACCCCGCGCCACGCGCGGCGCTGGGCGTTCGCGGGACTGCTGCTCGGTGAGCCGCTGCGCCGCTCCGCGGTCCACCACTTCCGCTGGGCACACGAGCAGGCCGAGCGCGAGCCCGAGCGCTGGAGCCCGGTGCTGCGCAAACAGGCGCGGGGCGACGTTGAGCAGACCGTGTGAGCCCTACCGGCCCCGCCGATCCTCAGCACTCAAGCGTCCAACCAACGCACGCGGCGACTGCGCCAGCAGGCGCCGTGCACGACCGGCGCCTGCTCCCCGTGCTGCTGGCGCTGACCGTCACCACCGGGCTGATCGACGCGGCCAGCTACCTCGGGCTGGGCCACGTCTTCACCGCCAACATGACCGGCAACGTCGTGCTGCTCGGGTTCGGTCTCGCGCACGCCGGGGGGCTGCCGGTGCTGGCGCCGCTGATCTCGCTCCTGGCCTTCCTGGTCGGTGCGGGCATCGGCGGGCGGATCGCCGCCCATTTGGCCGAGCGCCGCCGCCGTCACGTCAGCGTCGCGCTGGCGCTCGAGGCGGGGCTGCTCGCCTGCGCCGCCGTGCTCGCCGCCGCCCTCACCGTCACCGTCGGCTCGCTCGCCGCCTACGCGGTGATCGCGCTGGTGGCGATCGCGATGGGCGTGCGCAACGCGACCGTGCGCAAGCTCGCGGTCCCCGACCTCACCACCACCGTGATGACGCTGACGCTCACCGGCCTCGCGGCCGACCCGGCGGGTGGCGCCCCGCGCAACTCCCGTCGGCGCACCGGAGCGGTGGTGGCGCTGATCCTCGGCGCCCTGGTCGGCGCGCTGCTGGAGAAGCAGAGTCTCACGCTGCCGCTCGCCGTCGCCGCGGGCATGGCGGCAGCGACGCTCGCGGGCTTCGCCGCGGCGCGGCGGCAGCGCCCTAAGGCTGGCGACCCGGGCCAGGATTGCCCGCGGCCAACAGTGCCACAACCTCCGCGTCGGTGGTGGGGCTGAAGTCTTCATACCAGTAGCCCACCGCCCACAGATCGGGGGGCAGCTCCACGCACACCACCTCGTCGGCCTCCTCGCTGAGCGACTGCATCGACTGGCGCGCAGCCACCGGCACCGCGACGATCACCCGCGCGGCGCCCCGCCGGCGCAGCGAGCGCACCGCCGCGAGTGCCGAGCGGCCCGTCGCGAGGCCGTCGTCGACAAGGATCACCGTGCGCCCGGTGAGCTCGAGCGGTGCACGAGAGCCGCGATAGCGGCGCACGCGCTGCTCCAACTCGCCCTCGACCCGTGCGATCAACGCCGCGCGCTCGTCCTCAGTGAGCCCGAGCGCGTGCACCGTCTGCTCGCTGAGCACGTGCACGCCCTCCTCCGCCAGCGCCCCGATCGCGTACTCGGGATTCCGCGGCGCGCCGATCTTGCGCACGACCACGACATCCAGCGGCGCACCCAGCGCGCGGGCCACCTCGGCGGCGACGGGCACCCCGCCGCGGGGAATGCCGACCACGATTGGGTGCTGGCCGCGCGAGTGCTCCAGCGTCGCGGCCAGGCGTCGGCCGGCGTCGTGGCGGTCCCTGAAGCCGAGCCTGCGGGGCGCAGGCATCGGCGGATCGGAATCTGGCGTTGATCCCACCACGTCATCTTCGCGCGTGCAAAAGGAGGCGCGACCGGGCCCCCGACCGAGTCGCGCCTCCCGCGCCGGGCGCCTCTTCTTCTGCCGCGCCCGGCAGGTCCCCAGCTGATCCAGGCTCAGCGCATACGGGGATCGATGTAGATGTCGTCGATCCGCGATTCGCCGGTGAGCGCGGTGAAGCGCAGCGCCACCTGGGCGGTGCCGCCGGAGAGCAGGCCACCCACCACCGAGCCGGTGAGCATCGGCAGCGTCGGCTGCCAACTGTCGCTCAGCGCCACCGCCCCCAGCGGCAGGGCGACGGGACCGAGCGCGGTTTTGTATACGACCTGGACAAGCACCGTCGAGAGCAGACCACCGTTGCGCGCGAAGAACCGGAAGGAGGGGTAGCTCGCGTTCACGCAGGTGTACGGGGACTGAGCCGTGGCTCCCGCGGGCAGCGCGAGCGAGCGGTGACCGACTTCGCCGGTGACCCCGAAGGGCTCGCTTTCGGGGTCCCGCGCCGCGCCGCCGCCAAGGTCCCATTGCGACAGCGAGCCCTCGAAATCGCCCTGGGGAACCAGCTCATAGGAGTTGGAGTCCCCCCACCTGGCAAACGGTTGGCTGAGCGACGCTTCGTTGCAGGCGCCGGTGTTCACCAGAGCCGCCTGCGCGGGGGCGGCCGCCAGCAGCGAGAGACCGGAGACAGCCGCGAAGAGGGCGACGCTTCCCAGGGCCGGAAGCGAGCGGCGACTGAAAAAAGATGAAAACGAGAACACAAGAGCCTCCGTTGTTCTACCGGCGGCCGAGCCATCTCCAGTCTGAAACGAGGAGACCTCTTGCTTTGCGTCCTCGTCTCGCGACGAGTTTGCCTTTTTCAGTAAGTATGTTGGATGTGAGCGCTTGAAGCTGGCGGCCAGCATGAACCACAGACCGCCCTGTGTGGAAGGGACTTGGACGCATGTATGAACCCCAGTGCCGGGGCGGCCCCAATAATTAGGATCTACGCTGGTCAACGAGCGTTGTTCTGTTCGTTGGAATCAAATGCAGACGCCGACGTTGGCGCGTCTTCGCCTCGCTCAAGGCGCGTGGACCGTCGGGCGATATAAGGCCGCAAGGGTATGTAGATCCGTGTCGGCGTACGCCATCATCGAGTCCGAGCGCGCGCGGACGTCGTTCCTGCGTCAGGGCCAGCGAATGGATGTGGCCGAGCGGCGTGGCGAATTGATCGTCGGCGGCGGTTTCGCATGCGCCGCGCTGCTGTTGGCGGCGACCGCGGGTGGGCGGGAGTCGGGCGCGCCTGACTGGGGCGGGGTTGGGTGGGGATCGCATCACTCCATCTCGGTGGTGGCCCTGTACGTGGTCGGCCTGGCTGTGGCTGGGCGCATCAGGATCGACGTTGGCTCGGGCTTCACGGTCCCCACGCAGGCCGTGTTCGTGCCGCTGCTGTTCGCCGCACCGCTCCCGTTCGTGCCGCTGCTGGTGGCGCTGTCGCTGGCGCTCGGAATGACACCGGCGGTGCTGCGTGGGCGCGTTGCGCCGAGCCGGCTGCTGACGGTGCCCGCCAACAGCTGGTTCTCGTTTGGACCGGTGCTCGTACTACTGCTCGCGCACGACACCACTCCCACAGCGCCCATCGCCCTGCGCTCGGTCGCCATCCTCGCGCTCGCGCTCGCCGCACAGTTCGCCTGCGACTTCGCCGCCAACGCGGTGCGCGAGCGTCTGTGCGGCGGCATCGGCATCCGCGAGTTGCTCGGGGAGGTGCGCGAGGTCTACCTGATCGACGCCGCGCTTGCACCGCTCGGGCTGCTCGTCGCGATCGCCGGGGCCCAGCTGCGCTGGTCGGTGTTGCTGATCGCGCCGCTCTTCGCGATCCTGCGGATCTTCTCCAGGGAACGCCGCACCCGCCTGGAGCAGCTGATCGAGCTGGGCGACGCCTATCGCGGCACCGCGCTCGTGCTGGGCGACGTGGTGGAGGCCGACGACGCCTACACCGGTGAACACTGCCGCGGCGTGGTGCGCCTCGCGCTCGAGGTGGGGACGGCGTTGGGGCTGGACGCCCACCGTGCTCGCAACGTCGAGTTCGGCGCCCTCCTGCACGACGTCGGCAAGATCGCGGTGCCCAAGGAGATCGTCAACAAGCCCGGCGAGCTCGACCCGGACGAGTGGGAGATCATCAAGACCCACACGATCGAGGGCCAGCGGATGCTCGAGCGGGTCGGTGGCTTCATGCGCGAGGTCGGCGAGATCGTGCGCGCCTCACACGAGCGCTGGGACGGCGGGGGTTACCCCGACGGGCTGCGCGCCACCGCGATCCCGCTCGAGTCGCGCATCGTCTGCGCCTGCGACGCCTTCAACGCGATGACCACCACCCGCTCCTACCGCAAGGCGATGAGCCTCCCCGACGCGCTCGCCGAGCTCACGCGCTGCGCCGGCACCCAGTTCGACCCGCAGGTTGTCGACGCGCTGGCGGTGGTGGTGGTGGAGGAGGAGGAGGAGGAGGAGGAGGTGGTGGTAGTGGAGGAGATGGAGGTAGAGGAGGACTGAGGGGAAATCTGGGAGGGGTGGAGATGTCTTTTCAAACGGCCCCTACCACTTCACAAAATGAAGGGTTGGGGGCCCAAAACAAAGCATCCAACCGCGCAGGTGGTGGGTCAGTTTGAAGATCGCCCGATCGTGCGTGGACCTGATCTACAAAATGAAGGATCTAATCCGGCGAGTTTCCGTTGCTGGCCGATCTTTGATCGGCCGCTAGCGTCTGGCGCCCGACCTCCGTCCACACCACCTGATCGCGGCCCGGGCCGACGCCGATTAGCGCCACCGGCGCCCCGGCGTGCTCGCCGATAAAGCGCATGTAGTCCCGCGCCGCCGCCGGCAGCTCGGAGAAGCTCGTGCACTCCCCGATCTCCTCGCTCCAGCCGTCCAGCTCGGTGTACTTGGCGGTGGTGTGATGCAGCACGGTCTGGTGGTAGGGAAAGCTGTCGAACTCGGCCCCCTCCGCGCCGCGATAGCTCGTGCACACCTTGATCCGATCGAGGCCCGAAAGCACGTCGAGCTTGGTGATCGCCAGGGCCGAGAGCGAGTTCAAGCGAGTCGCATAGCGCAGCGCCACGAGGTCCAGCCAGCCGGTGCGCCGAGGGCGGCCGGTGGTGGTGCCGAACTCTCCTCCGCGCGTGCGCAGGCGGTCGCCCATTTCATCGTCCAGCTCGGTGGGGAACGGCCCCGCTCCGACACGCGTGGCGTATGCCTTGGCGATCCCCCAGACCTCGTCGATGTCCTTCGGTCCCACGCCCGCCCCGATGCAGGCCGCGCCCGCAACCGGGTTGGAGGAGGTGACGAACGGGTAGGTGCCATGGTCGATGTCGAGCATCGTCGCCTGCGCGCCCTCGAAGATCACACGCTTGCCGCTGTCCAACAGCTCCCACATCAGCTTCGCGGTGTCGGCGATGTGCTGCTCCAGGCGATGCCCGTAGGTGAGGTACTCCTCGGTCATCGTGCGCAGGTCGAGCGTGGGGTCCTTCTCGAACGGGCGCAGCGACAGGCGCTTGGGCTCCATCGCCGCCACGATCTTCTTCTTGAGGATCTTCTCGTCGAGCAGATCCTGCACGCGGATCCCCAGCCGCGCCGCCTTGTCGGCATAGCAGGGACCGATCCCCCGGCGCGTGGTGCCGATCTGCAGGCGCCCCAGCTTGGCCTCGCCGGCGGAGTCCAGCAGCAGGTGGTAGGGCATGATCAGGTGCGCGTTGGCGGAGATCCGCAGGCCACTGACGTCGATGCGCCGCGCGCGCAGCGCGTCGAGCTCCTCGATCAGCACCTTGGGATCGATCACCACCCCATTGCCGATCACGCAGCGCTTGCCGGGGTAGAGGATGCCGGAGGGGATCAGGTGCAGCTTCCACTCCTCGCCCTCGCGCACGATCGTGTGCCCGGCGTTGTTGCCGCCCTGGAAGCGCACCACCGCGTCGCCGTGCTCGGCGAGCAGATCGACGATCTTGCCCTTCCCCTCATCGCCCCATTGGGCGCCCACTATGACTATGCCAGGCATGCCGAGTGCAGTGTAGGGGCCGCACCCGATGGGGCCGGGGGCTGGGGCCGATTCCAGGACGGCCCCAGCCCCCGCGGCCCCAGCCCGCGTTGTCTACGCCAGCGCCTTCTGCTTAAGGGCGTCGAACTCGGCCTGGGTGATCGTGCCGCTGTCGAGCAGTTGCTTGCCCTTGGCGATCTGCTCGGTCGGATCGCCCTTCCCCGCCGCCGACTGAACGTACTTGTCGAATTCCTGCTGGGCAGCCTGCTGCTGTTTGACTGAGCGTTCGGCCATCCCGCGGTGCTCGACGATCAGGTAGACGAACACCCCGAGGTAGGGCAGCACGATGATGAAGATGATCCACAACACCTTGGCGAATCCCGATGTGTCGTGGCGGCGGAAGAGATCGGCGAACACGCCGATCAGGATCCAGATCCAGATCACGAACACGAAAAAGATCAGCATCGTCCAGAACACTTCGAGGAACGGATAACTGCTTGAAGCGATGATCACTGGCTTGCCTCCCCACGGGTTTTTGGTGATGTCGCAGGCAGCTTACGCGGTCACTGCGCGTAGCGCTCGCCGGCGTAGTTCATGAACTTCGGATACTCCTTGTGGAAGGTCAACGTGACTTTCCCGACGGCGCCGTTGCGATGCTTGGCGATCAGCAGATCCGCCTCACCGGGGCGCTCGGAGTCTTCGTCGTAGTACTCGTCGCGGTAAATGAACATCACGAGGTCGGAGTCCTGCTCCAGGTTCCCGCTCTCGCGCAGATCCGACAGCTGCGGTTTCTTGTCCGGACGCGTCTCCACCGCGCGGGACAGCTGCGAGAGCGCGATCACCGGCACTCCCAGCTCGCGTGCGAGGATCTTCAGGCCACGGCTCAACTCACCCACCGCGGTCACGCGGCTGTCGTAGCGGCTGTCGGTGCGCATCAGCTGCAGGTAGTCGATGATGATCAGCCCCAACCCCCCCTCGCATTGGGAGTGCAGGCGCCGCGCCTTGGCCCGAATCTCCAGGAGGCCCACGTCGCTGGAGTCGTCCACCCACAGCGGCGCCGCCGCCAGGCGCTGGCTGGCCGTGAGGATCTTCGGCCAGCGCTGCTCGGAGACGCGGCCCTTGCGCAGCTCATCGCCCTTGATCCGCGCCTGCGAGGCGACGAAGCGCTGGGCCAGCTCGGCCTCCGCCATCTCCAGCGAGAACAGCGCCACCGGGCGCTTGTGCTCGACCGCGGCGTTCTCGGCGATGTTGCACACCAGCGCGCTCTTGCCCATCGCCGGGCGCGCCGCGATGATGATCAGGTTCCCCCGCTGGAAGCCCCCGGTGATCTCGTCGAGGTCTTTGAACCCAGACGGAGTGCCGGTCAACGAGGTGCCCTCGATCGAGAGCCGGTGCAGCTTGTCGAGCTCCTCGTGCAGCACGTCCTCGATCGTGCGGAAGTCCTGCTTGCGATCGTCGCGCGCCACCTCCAGCATCGCCTTCTCGGCCTGCTCCACCAGCTCCCGCGGGGAAGCGTGGTGGTCGAGCACGCTCGCCTGGATCTCATACGTGCTCTTGAGTAGACGCCGCAACAGCGCGTTCTCGCGCACGATTTGCGCGTAGCGGCGTGCATGGCCCGCGGCCGGCACCACGCCAGTGAGCTCGTCCACCGCGGCGTTCCCCCCGACTTCGTCGAGCTTGCCGGTCTGCTTCAAACGCTCGACAACCGTCAGCACGTCCACCGGCTCGCTCTCCTCGTAGAGCGCGAGCATCGCCTCGTAGATCGAGCGGTGGCGATCGCGGTAGAAGTCCTCCGGACGCAACCCCTCCTCGATCACGAGGGCGTACATCGAGTGGTCGGAGAGCAGGATCGCGCCGAGCACCGACTGCTCGGCTTCGAGATTGTGGGGCGGGGCGACGGCCACCGTGGAGGTGCCCGTGCCGTTGGTGGCGGTAGCGGCGCTCATAGCCGCAGCGACTCTAGCCTGACGCCGCGCCGCGCCGCAAAGGACAACCCGCTATCTCCGGGGGAAAACTCCTGCACCAAAGCATGCTTGCAGGTGCGGCGGACGGTCGTCTGAGTCTGCTACTTCTTTGGTACTACCATGGTCTTGACGGTAGCCGTCACATTCTCGACGACGTCCACCACCACCATGTAGGTGCCGACGTTCTTGATCGGCTCGGGAAGGTGCACGTTGTGGCGGTCGAGTTTGAGGCCTCTCGCCTCGCGGATCGCCTCGGCGATGTCCTGGGCGGAGACCGACCCGAACAGGCGCCCGTCCGCGCCCGCCTGCTGGGGGATCGTCAGCACGGTCTTGTTCAGCAGCGCCGCGTTGGTGGCCGCCCGCTCGACGAATTCCCGCTCGGCCCGCTCTTCAGCTTCCTGACGACTGCGGACGGCCTCAATCGCGCCGCGCGTGGCCGGCTGGGCGAGCTTTCGCGGGATCAGGAAGTTGCGCAGGTACCCCTTGGACACCTCCACCACCTTGCCCTGCTCACCGAGCGTCTCGACATCCTTGAGGAGGATCGCCTCGGGCATTAGCGGCCATCTCCATGAGCGCGCCGGCGCGCGGGGGGACCCAAAGGGAGCATGCCTCTAACGCCCCCGGTCGCGGTCGCCGCGCTCGCGGCGAGGGTTGTCGTCGCGCCCACCCTCGTTCACGTAGGGCAGCAGCGCCAGCTCACGGGCGCGCTTGACCGCGCGCGCCACCTGCGCCTGATGGCGGCGGCAGGCGCCGGTGATCCGCCGCGAGCGGATCTTGCCCTTCTCGGAGACGAAGCGACGCAGGGTCGCCACATCCTTGTAGTCGACCTGCTCGATCTTGTCGCGGCAGTGCTGGCACGGCTTGCGCCGGCCGCTGCCGGGGCCGCCTCGCTTCTCTCTCTTGCGGACCGGCTTGCTGCGGCCCCGTGCCTTTGCCACTGGTCTCTACCTCTCGCTCTGGTTTTTCTTGGTTACGAACTCTGATTGGAATGATAGAGGGACCCTGCTCGCCACCCCCTAGAACGGAATATCGTCCTCGGCGGCCGCCGCCCCAACCGGAGCGGCCTGGAAATCCCCTTCGTTGACGGGGACATCGCCGCCTCGCGAGGCTCCGTTTCCAGCAAAGCTCCCCCCTCCGGAGGAGTCATCGCGCGAACCCAGGAACTGCACCGAGTCGGCAATGATATCGATTGCCTGGCGCTTTGCCCCATCCTGCGCCTCCCACTCGCGCCAGTCCAAGCGTCCATCGATCGCCACCGGGCGGCCCTTGGAGAGAAAGCGAGCGGCGTTCTCGCCCTGCGCGCCCCACACCTTCACGTTGAAGTAGTTGGGCTTGTCCACCCACTCACCGCTGGCCTGGTCCTTGCGGCGGGTGTTGCACGCGATCCGCAGCTCGCACACGGAGGTGCCGCTGGGCAGCGAGCGCAGCTCGGGGTCTTTGGTCAGGTTGCCGGTCATCACGACCCGGTTGATGTTGGTTGCGGCCACGGCTTCTTCCTTTCGGCTGTCTCATGCCCCCCAAATCGCGGGGCCTGTCGTCGTCGTCTCTTTGCAGATGAAGTCCCCGAGTGTAGACCCGCCCACGGGCGGCACTTCCGCCCGGTTGCACCGCGATCCCGCTCGTTGCGTGGTTTTCGAGCTCTCAGGGTGCACGCCTCGAGGGCCTACCGGCGCTCAAGGCCTCTCAGGCGGGCCGTTTGGGCACCAAGGCAGGACTCAGGCGGAGTCCTGGCGGCTGCGCGGGGAGGTGCGGAACACCTCGTCCCAGTAGGGCGCGCTGATCCCGAAGCCGCGCGTGTCGTCCTGGAAGTGGTGGCGCATGTGGCGCTCGCGCAGCATCCGCCCTACCCGCCCCCTGGGGGCGAAGTGGTGCAGGTAGTAGTGCAGCATGTCGTACACCACATACCCCGCGAAGAAGCCCACCGCCAGCCCGGGGGCGTAGCGTTCGCCGAGGATCAGATACAGCACGCCGAACACGATCGCCGCCAGCGGCACGCTCACAGCCGGTGGCATCACCAGGCGCAGCGGGTCGTTGGGGTGCTCGTGGTGGATGCCGTGGATGATCCAGTGCAGGCGCGCCCCGATGCCATGGTCGGGCTCGAAGTGGAACACCAGTCGGTGCAGCCAGTACTCGAACAGCGTCCACAGCGCATACCCCGCCACCGCGAGGCCCACCGTCGCCGCCACGCTCACCTGGGAGAGGCTCCAAGCCGCCATCACCGCGATCATCGGCACGAACAGCAGTGGCGGCACCGCGGGGTGCACACGCGAGAAGAAGTCCAGCAGGCGCGACTCGAACATCGGCGGGGACGCTCTCAGCACGTCCGAGCGGGCCATCGATTGCTCGCTGCTCTCCAAGCGGTTCACGACCCCGAGTGTATTACCCGTGTGTGCCGGCCGGCAACCGCCATCCCCGCCGAAGCCGGGAGACACTCGCCTCCGGCGAGCATCCCCGTTTCGGCCAGCCGCAAACCGGCTCTCAGACTGCTCAGCCGACGGGCTCGGCCGCGGCGAGAAGCTCGGGCGTGGGGGCGGCGGGCGCCACAACCGCGCTCGCACCAGGGGCGCCCATGTCCGGCGCGTCCGGGGTGCCCGGCTTCAGCTTGACGATCCGGAAGCGCACCACCTCATCGGCGATCCGCAGCGTGCGGTCGAGGCCGCTCAGCAGCTCCGGGGAGCCGGCGTGGAACTGCAGCAGGTGGTAATTCGCAGTCGCTTTGTGGGCGATCGGGTAGGTCAGCGCCCGGTCCCCCCAATTGTCGTCGCGCAGCAGCTCTCCCTGCGCCGCGATCGCCTCGCGCGCATCGGCGAGGATCTTCGCGCGCGCCGGCTCCTCCGCCTCTAGGTCGAGCAGCAGTACGAGATCGTATGTGGGCACAGGCAGCGTCATGCGAACGGGCGCGGATGATACCAGGGCCGATCGGCACGGCTGACGAACGATCGGGTAGGGCGGGGAGTATGTCTTCGAATCGACCCCAAACCCTTTACAAAATGAAGTGGTTGGGGGTTGAAAAAATGCATCAACATCCGCCCACCGATCCGCCGGACTCCCCAGGACAGGCGCCGGCCTGGGTCGAATTGCGCAATCCATCCAGACCCGCCCGCTCGGCGGGCGGGGTCCTGATCCCCCTCCCTACCGCGACTCGCCCTTCGCGCGGATGTCCGCCAGCTGCTCGTCGATCCAGTCACCGGGGTCGCGTGAGGTGACGATCTCCGCCAGCCCCTGCGCGCGCCGGTGGCGCTCGCCCGGCGCCATCGTGAGCGCCGCGAAGATCGAGTCCGCCAGCTCCTGGATGTCGAACGGGTTGACCGACAGCGCGTACTCCCCCAGCTCCTCGTGCGCACCGGTGTTCTCCGAGAGGATCGACACCCCCTCGCGCTCGTTGACCAGCGGACCCTCCTTGGCGACGAGGTTCATGCCGTCGAACATCGCGTTGACCAGCAGCACGTCGTAGTGCTTGTACGCCGCCATCGCCTCCTCCAGGTCGTCGCGCAGCTTCAGCTGGATCGGCATCCAGTCGGGCGTGCCGTGGCGGTGGTTGACCACGGCCACCAGCGCCTCGATCCGCTCCAGGTACTCGGCGTACTGGGGCACGTCGGTACGGGAGGGCATCAGCTGCGCCATGAACGTGATGCGCTCGGAGAACTCGGGGTGCTGCTCGAGGAACAGGTCGAACGCCGAAAAGCCGCGCAACACGTTCTTCGAGAGGTCGGCGCGGTCCACGCGCAGGATCAGGAAGTCCCGGCGGCGCGCCAGCAGCTCGCGCTCCAGCTCCTGCACGCGCGCGCGTGCGGCGATCCGCCGGGTCGCGCGGTGGTCGATCGGCAGCGGGTACGCGCGCACCCACACCTCGCGCTCGCCGTAGCGCACCGTGCCGCGCTCGAAGTCCACCTCGAGATCCATCAAATCCGCGCAGCACTGCAGGAAGTTGCGCCGGTAGGAACGCGTGTGGAAGCCGATGATGTCGTTCGCCAGCAGGCCCGCGAAGATCTCCTCGCGAATCCGCGAGGGCAGCACCCGCCACGCGTCGGACTGCGTCCAGGGGATATGGATGAAATGGTGCAGAAACACGTCCGGGCGCGCTTTGCGCACGAGGTCGGGGAGCGTGTACAGGTGGTAGTCGTGCACCATCACCACCGGCTCCTCGCTGCCCTCCAGCTCCTCCACCACGGCGCGCGCGAGGTCCTCGTTGACGACGTTGTAGCCGAACTCAAACGCCTCGATCTCGTGGCGGCGGATGTCCGGGGCGTTGGACAGGTCCCACAGGTAGTGCTGGATGAACCACAGCATCGGGTTGGCGAACACGTTGTAGAAGCGGTCGTACGCCTCGGGGTCGCTCGCCACCAGGCGCACCTGGAACTCTTCGCCCGCGGGCGAGCGCACGGGGAAGGCGCGCCCGCCGTGGGCGCGGGAGACCTCTACGTCCTGCTCGCTCATCGCCGAGGCGATCCACACCGCCTCGCGGTGCGACGCCAGCCCGGTCAGCGCCGTCACCAGCCCACCCGAGCCGCGCTGCACCTCGCCGCCCGCCTGGAAGGTCACCGGCCCCCGGTTGCTCACCAGCACCAGCGGGGCTCGCTGTGCCGGCGGTTCGCTCACGACTCGCGCCCATCCGGATGCATACGGCTCATGACTCTCGCAGCTCGTTGAAGATCCTCAGATAATCACGCAGATAGCGGGGGGTGAGGAAGTTGGCGCGCACGTGCTCCTTGCCGCGTTTGCCCAGCGACTTGCCCAGCGCCGGGTCCTCGAGGATCTCGTGCGCGCGCTCGGCGCACTGCTCGGTGCTGGAGACGAGAAAGCCGGTGACCCCGTCCTCGATCTGCAACGGAATCCCGCCGACGTTGCCGCCGATGAACGGGCGCGCCTTCCAGATCGCCTCCGAGACGGTCAGCCCGAAGCCCTCGCGCGTGGACTTCTGGATCAGCACGTCGGAGTGCGACTGGAACGCGTTGACCTCGATCGCCCCGACGTTGTTGAAGTTGTTGAGGATGTGTATGTCGGGGTCGCCGTCGGCGTGGGCGATCGTGGCGTTGAAGAAGTCCCACCCCTCGGGGTCATCGCTCGCCATCGACCCCACGAGCGCCAGTTGGGCGTCGGGAAGCCGCTCCTTAACGATGCGATATGCGTCGATCACCCCCAGCGGATCCTTCCAGGGATCGAAGCGCGACACCTGGCACATCAGCGGCCGGTCCACGTCGATCCCGAACTGCCCGCACACGTACGCGGCGTCTTCCGGGGACAGTCCCATGTTCTTCGGCGTGAGCGGATCGATCGCGGGCGGCACGATGTTGACGTGGCCGTTCATCCCCGGTGGCACGTATTCCTGCATGTGGAACAGCGACTGGGGGTAGTCCTCGATGTAGGGCATCAGGTGCGCGATCGTCTCCGGGTTGGGAGTCGAGAGGTCGATGTGGCAGCGCCACACCCACCCCTTCGCCTTGCCCGGCACCAGGCTGTGCAGCGCGGCGGGCTGGGGGTCGTGGATCAGGCACACGTCCCACCCGCCGGACAGCTCGCGGGCGTTCATCTCGTTGTAGCGCCTCCAGGTCTCCCACTGCTCCTCGTCGAGGTCCTCGGGGGCGCCCTGCAGGGCGTTGTGCATCAGCTTGGTCGCGTTGAAGAATTCCTCGCGCCCGTAGATCACCTGCCATTCGCACTCCAACCCCACGTCGCGCATCAATGGCACCAGCGTGTACAGGATCTCCGACACCCCTCCGCCGAAAGCGGTGGCGGAGACGTGCGCCACGCGGCTGCCCTTCAGCGGCTCCGCCAGCTCGCGGATCTCATCGATCAGGTCGCGCCCGCAGATGTGGGTGTAATCGGCGAGCGTCTTCGTTCCGACGGCGACGGGCTGGAGCACGCGCGCACGATACCGATCCCTGAGGCGCCATGGGTACTCTCTGTTGGCGTGCTCAACGGACGCATCTACCGCGCGGCGTTCCTGCCGCTGCTGTTCGCGCTGGTGATCGCGGGCTTCTCGCTCACCGGGCGTACCGCACCGCTGAGCTCCAACCTCGCTCCCGAAGCCTTCGAAGGCGCGCGTGCCTTCACCGCACTGCAAGGGCTCGCCCGTCAGTTTCCCGAACGCCGCCCCGGCAGCGCCGGCGACCAGCGGCTCGCTGCGTACGTTGCGCGGACACTGCGCGGGCTGGGAAGCGCCGCCAAGGGCGGCTTCGCGGTGAGCACCCACAGCGTGCGCGCGCCGACGATCGACGGGGAGCGCACGCTCACAACCGTGGTCGCCCAGCGGCCGGGCACCACCGGGCAGGCGCCGATCGTGATCCTCGCCCACCGCGACGCCGCCGGTCGAGGCGCGGAGGCGGAGTTGTCGGGTACCGCGGCGCTGCTCGAACTCGCGCGGGTGCTGGCCGCCGGCGAGACGCAGCGTGCGATCGTGCTGGTCTCCACCAGCGGCGGCTCGGGCGGCAACGGGGGCGCCGCGGACTTCGCGGCACACGCGAGCGAAATCCTGGGCGGCCGCTTCGACGCCGCGCTGGTGCTCGGCGATCTCGCGGGCACCCGCGCGTCCGGGTTGCGGGTGGCGTCGTTCTCGGCCTCCGCCGGCTCGGCGCCGGCGCTGCTGCAGAGCACCGTGGCGGCAGCGGTCGCGCAACAGGCGGGGGGCCCGACCGCCGCCCCGGGGACACTCGCCCAACTCGCGCACCTCGCCTTCCCGCTCGTCGGCGGCGAACAGGGCCCGCTCGAGGCTCGCGGGCTGCCGGCGGTGCTCGTGGGAGCCGGCGGCGAACTGCCACCCCCGGCGGGCGAACCAGTGAGCGCGGCACGGCTGCAAGCGTTTGGCCGCGCGGCGCTCACCGCCGTGTACGCGCTGGACGGCGGGCCCGAAATCGGCGGCGGCGAAGCCGGCAGGGGCCTGGAAACGGGGCTGCCGGTCCAGCAGAAGGCGATCCCCGGGTGGGCGCTGCGCCTGCTGGTCGCGGCGTTGTTGCTGCCCGCGTTGGCGGTACTCGGGGACGGCTTCGCGCGCCTGCGCCGGCGGCGGGTGCCGGTCGGACGATGGGTGGCGTGGGCGCTGGCATGCGCGCTCCCGTTCCTGGCGTGCGCGGCCTTCACGATGCTGCTGGGCTCGCTCGGCGCGATCCCCACGCCAAGCCCGCCGGTCTCCTCGGCGGCGCTGCCGTTCGACAGCCACGCCTTGGAGGCGGTGCTGGCGAGTGCGCTCGTGCTGGTGCTCGCCTGGCTGGGGTGGCCGGCGCTGATGCGCCGGCTCGCACTCCCGGTGCGTCCGCGCAGCGACGCCGCGGCGCTCGGGATGCTGCTCGTGCTGGGCGGCCTGACAGTGGTGGTGTGGGTGTTCGATCCCCTCACCGCGCTGCTGCTCCTACCAGCCTTGAACCTATGGCTGGTGCTCGCCGCGGCGCCGACCGGCGGGTGGAGTGCCGGCGGGCGCGGCGGCGGGAGGGTGGGGGAGGGGAGGGTGGGTCGGGGGCAACAAATCCCAGCGCTCGCGCTGGTCGCGCTCGGCGTGATGCCACTCGCGCTGCTGGTGGCGTTCTACGCCAGCCGGCTGGAGCTGGGCCCCGGCGGTGTGGCGCACACCGCGCTGCTGCTGCTCGCCGGCGGGCGTATCGGGCTGGCCGGCGCGGTGCTGTGGAGCGTCGCCTTCGGCTGCCTCGCCGCGGCGCTGCTGGTGGCACTCGCCCCAGGCCGCGTTGGCGAGAACGACGCAGACAAGCCGCACGAGTGGCTGGACGATCACGAGCCGCTCAACATCCGCGGGCCGCTGTCCTATGCTGGTCCCGGGTCGCTGGGCGGCACCGAGTCCGCGCTGCGCCGGTGATCGTGTCCGAGATCCTCTTCACCACCACCCCTCCCGTGCACGGTCGGCGGGGCCCCGCGCGCAAGCGCCGCGCGCTACGAGCGCTCTCGAGCACGCTGATCGTCCTGGGTGTGCTGGCGCTGCTCGACGTCGGCGTCACGCTTGTGTGGCAGGAGCCGTTCTCGGCGTTGTACGCAAAATTGCGGCAAGACCACCTGCGGGGCACCCTACGCACGCTCGAACACGCCCAGCCCACCGCGCGGGAGAACGCGCGCCTGCTGGAGCTCGTGGACGAGCGCCGCCGCATCTCGTTCCTGGCGAGCGAGCTCGCGCGTCACGCCGCGCTCGGCAGCGCCGTGGGCAGCATCCGCATCCCCCGCATCGGCGCCGACTTCGTGCTGGTGTACGGCACCGGCACCGAAGAACTGGAGCAGGGGCCGGGGATCTACACGCAGAGCATCTACCCGGGCACCCGCTTCCCTGGCCTGGGAGGCACAACCGCGATCGCCGGCCACCGCACCACCTTCCTCGCGCCCTTCCGCCACCTCGACGAGCTGCACAGCGGCGATCGGATCCTCGTGAACATGCCGTACGCACACTTCGTCTACACGGTGATCGCCCAGCGCAGCGTCCTCCCCACCGACGTGTACGCCGCAATCCGCCACGCTCACTACAGCCGCCTCGTGCTGTCCGCCTGCACGCCACCGTTCAGCGCCGCCGAACGGCTGCTGGTGTATGCACGCCTCACCAAGACCACCCCGGTGGGGGCGGCGCTGGCGCCCCACCGTCTCACGCGGCGCTCGCCACCGCCTGCGCTGCGAGCGCCACTGCCTCGGCTGCAAGCCTGAAAGGCGACGGCTGCTCGACCGTTGACGCGAACGGCGCCTCGCCGGCCAGCGCCACCGCCTTCGCGGCCAGCGCCACCGCCTCAGCCGCCAGCTTGACCGAAGCCGGGAGACACGAGCCGGTGGCTCGCATCCCCGTTTCGACCGAAGCCGGGAGACACTCGCTGTTGGCTCGCATCCCCGTTTCGGCCAGCACCGGCCCCTCCGCGAGCGCTCCCGGCTGCTCGGGCTCCAGCTTGGCGGGGGTTCGGAGCATGGCCGAAGCCTCTGCGCCCATGCCGGGTGCCGCGGCGGGTGTGATGCGGGCGCGTTCGAGCACCGCCAACGCCGCGGCCGCCGCCACGCCAATGCAGCCCAGCGCGAACGCGCTGCCGGCACCATGGGTGTCGATCAGCGATCCCCCCAGCGCCGAGCCCCCAGCCATGCCGGCGACCGTGGCGGCGCGATGCCAGGTGAACGCCTCGGTGACGGTGCCCTGCGGCGCGAGTGCGCCGACGAGCGAGAACTGGCAGGAGATCATCGGCGCCAGGCAAAGCCCGGCGAGCACGCTGAGGGCGAACACCGGGGCGAGCGAGTGCACCACGATCAGCGGCGCCACCGCGATCGCCATCGCCATCAGGATCACGCTGTAGCGCCGGCCGATCTCCAGGGCCCAGCTCCTGGCGGAGTAGATCAGGCCGCCGGTCATGCTGCCGAGGCTGAACAGGGCGAGCAGCGGACCCGAGGACCAGCGCGCGCCCTGCCCCACCGCCAGCGCCGGCAGCCCCACCTCGACCGCCCCGATCACCACCCCCGCGAGCACAACCGTGTAGAGCAGCATGCGCAGGTTGGGGCTGGCGCCCAGTGCGCTCCCCCGCGTGCGCTGCCGCCGATCCGCGCGCCAGCCGCGGGAGAGGGCGGAGCTCGCGAAGTAGACGGCCCCCACGACCGTCAGCGCGGCACACAGCGCCACCGCCGCGGCGGGCGAGGCAAACCCCGCCGTCAGGCCCACCAGCAGTGGGCCAAGTGTCCAAATCGTCTCCTGGGTGGTCGCGTCCAAGGCGTAGGCGGTCTCGAGCTCCCCGCCGTGGGCGACCTCCGGCCAAAGCGCGCGTACGCAGCCCCCGATCGGCGGCAGTGCGCCGCCCGCCAACGCCGCCAGCGCCACGATCGCCGCCACCGGCGCGCCCGCCTGAGTAACGAGCACCAGCGCAACCAGCAGCCCTGCCTGGGCGAGCGCGGCGCCCAGCAACACCCGCGTCTGCCCGTGCCGATCGACCTGCGCCCCCAGCAGCGGGCCGATCGCCGCGCCAGCCAGCGAGAACGCCCCCACCGCGAGACCTGCCACAAGGAAGGAGCCGGTGCTGCCGTGGACGAACAGCAGGATCGCCAGCGAGAACATGCCGGAGGGCAGGCGCCCCACCACCGAGCTAACCAGCAGCCTGCTGACACCCGGCGTGGAAAACAGAGCGCGGTAGCGGGCGATCACGTCGTGCTCAGATTCTCATGCCACCGACTCGGGTTGTTGGACGCTCGCCTGCTCGAGGGATGGGGCGCTCGCCTGCTCGATCGGTGGTGAGCTCTCCTGCTCCACGGGCCGCAGCTCGCCCAGCCCGGCGAGCTCCTCCAGCACCGCGATCAGCGTGTCGACCTCGGCGTCGGTGTTGGCTGCCGTCAACTGCACGCGAAAGCCCACCTCCTCGCGTGGCACCAGCGGGTAGGCCGCGAGCGTCACGTACACGCCGCGGTCGAACAGCAGTTGCCCCACCGCGGCGATGCGCTCATGGTCGCGCAGCGGAATCTCGACGATCGGCAGCCCCGAGTTGTTGGGAGTGTGCACCTCCAGCCGCGTGAGGCACTCCAGCACGCGGGCGGTGTGCCTCCACACGCGCTCGCGCAGCTGCTCTCCGCGGCGCTCGTTAACGTCGAAGCCGGCGAGCGTCGTCGCCAGCGAGGCGACCGGCGAGGGGCCCGAGTAGAGGTAGGGCGCCGCCGCCACCTTCAGCAGCTCCTTCACCTCGGTCGAGCAGACGATGAACGCCAGCAGCGAGGAGTAGGCCTTGGAGAAGCCCCCCACCAGGATCAGGCTCTCGTAGCTCTCGCCGTAGTAGCGGACGATGCTGTTGCCGCGCATCCCGTACGGGCAGCGCTCGCCGGGGCCGCGCTCGCCGATCACGCCGAAGCCGTGGGCGTCGTCCACATACAGCAGCGCGCCGTGCTCGCGGGCCACCTGCGCGAAGGCGCGCATGTCGGGTGGGTTGCCGGTCATGCTGTTGACCCCGTCCATGCACACCAAACGCGGCTCTTGGCGCGCGCCGCGCAGCAGCTCGTCGAGGTGCCCGGGATCTTCGAAGCGGAAGCGCTCCACAGTGGCGCCATGCGCGCGCGCCATCTGGGCGCCGTCGTAGATCGTCTTGTGTGCGCGCGAGTCGAGGAAGATCGTGCCCGACCCCGCGAGCACGGGGATCGTCGCGAGGTGGATGTGGGTGATCGTCGGCAGCACCAGCGAGTCCGCGCTGCCCAGCAGCGCCGTGAGGCGCTCCTCGATCTGCTCGTACAGCGCCGGGCTGCCCAGCAGCCGCGACCAGCTCGGATGCGTGCCCCACGTGTCCAGGTAGGCGGGCACCGCCTCGATGATCTCGCGGTCGAGATCGAAGCCGAGGTAGTTACAGGAGGCGAAGTCCGCCAGCCACTGCGAACCCACGCGGATCATGCGCCCGTCGATCTCCTCGATCACGGCGTCCATCATCGGATGCGAGCGCGTCAGCGCCGTAAGGTCGCGCAGCGCCTCGGAGGGGTGCCTTGCCGCCCGACCGTTGTGCCCGTTGTTGCGGTGGCCGTTGCCGCTGTGGCCGTCGCCGCCGTGGACGTTGCCGCCGTAACCACTCGACGACGGCGCGGCGCCTGGCGTGATGTCGAGCTGCTCAGGCGCACTCACGGGCAGCGGCTGAGCGCGCAGCAGCGCGTCGAGGTCGAGCGCCGGCAGCGGCCGCGAGAGCGCGTAACCCTGGACGAGCTCGCAGCGGTTGGCCACCAGCGAGCTCCACGTCACCTGATCCTCGATCCCCTCCGCCACCACACGGATGCCGATCGAGTGTGCGAGCTGGATCGTCGCCTGTACGATCGCCGCGTCCACCGGGTCGGTGGTCATCCGACCGACAAACGAGCGGTCGATCTTGACCTCCCCCACGGGCAGCGACTTGAGGTGGGTCAGCGAGGAGAAACCCGTGCCGAAGTCATCGAGCGACAAGCCAAGCCCGAGCTCGCCGAGCTGTGCGAGGACGTCGCCGACGCGCACGGGATCGGCGAGCACCATGTTCTCGGTGACCTCCAGCACCAGCACCTCGGGAGGGAGGCCATGGGCTTCGAGCGTCTCGGCGACCTCCGCCGGGAACTGCGTGTCCTGCAGGTCGGCCACCGTCGTGTTCACGGCGACGTGCAGGTCGAAGCCTTCATCGCGCCAGATCCGCGCCTGTTTGAGCGCAAGGTCGAGCATCCTGCGTGTCAGCGCCCGCCCCAAGCCGGCCTGCTCGGCGACCGTCACGAACTCCGCCGGTGAGATCAGCCCCCGCGTGGGATGCTGCCAGCGCACGAGTGCCTCCACGCCGACGATCCGGCGACTGCCCGCGTCCGCCTTGGGCTGGAAGTAGGCCTCGATCTCGCCGTTCTCGAGCGCGTGCGAGAGTTCGCCGGCGAGCGTGAGCCGCTCCAGCGAATGCTTGTCGCGCTCACGCGCATAGCACGCGTACCCCGATTGCGCGGCCTTCGCCTCGTACATCGCGACGTCGGCATGCTGCATCAGCTGCTCGTCGTTCTCGGCGTGCTCGGGGAACAACGCGATGCCGATGCTCGCGGTCACGCGCAGGCCCACGCTCTTGATCGGGAACGGCTGGGCGATCGCCTTGAGAATCTTCTGCGCGACCAGCTCCGCGTTTGCCCCGTCGCTGGAATCGGCCAGCAGCACGCCAAACTCGTCTCCCCCCAGGCGCGCAGCCGTGTCGCTGGCGCGCAGCACCTCGTGCAGCCGTTCCCCCACCTGGCGCAGCAGCTGATCGCCGGCGTCGTGACCGAGCGTGTCGTTGAGCTCCTTGAAGTGATCGAGGTCGACGATCATCAGCGCCACGCTCTCGCCGGTCGCCCGGCTGGCGATGATCCCGTCGCGTACACACCGCAGGAAGTGGCGACGGTTGGGCATCAGCGTGAGATCGTCGGTCATCGCCTGGCGGCGCGTTTCGGCGAGTGCGCGCACGTCGCGGAAGGTGAGGGCCACGCGCCCAAACGCCACCAACATCGTCAGCATCGCAAGCGTCAGCGCGATCGGGTCGAGGCGGCTGAAATGGTCGTAGATCAAGAGGCCGAGCGCGCTCATGGTGAAAGCGGCGGGGATCGCGAGCACCGCGGAGCCGGGGACGGTGTCGGTCTCGATCGCCGCCCCCGGCTGCCATGCCGCGAGCGCCAGCAGCATCACGCCAATGTCGTAAGTCAGGTTGGTCAGCGCGCTGGGCGCCGAAGCACCATGCGCCACCTGCAGCGCGTACAGGCAATCGGCCGCTGCCAGCGCCAGGAAGCCGGCCCCCAGCATCCCCCACATCCGGTCCAGCCGCCACCCGCGTAGCGCGAGCACCCCCACCACCAGCGCGGCGAGCAGCAGGTCGCAGAGTGGGTAGGCCATCTCGGTGATCACCGCCGCGGTCCCGCCCGACACTGTCGCCAGCACCGGGCGCACCACGATCGCCGCGCCGATTGCCGCGATCCCGAGCCCGGCGATGATGCCGTCGAGCCACATCCGCGCCGGCACGCGGCGCTCGCGCAGGCGGGCGAGGCCGACGATCCCGATGTAGCAGCACGGGTACAACGTCAGCCACATCCCGTCACAGATCGAAGGGATCGGCGGGTTGGGGAGGTGTTCGATCCAGGCCGCCCACAGCACGTTGCCGAGGCCGTAGATCGAGATGCCGAACGCGAAGATCATCCACGATTTCCGCGACTCCGTGGTGCGCACCGCGCGCCAGCACACGATCACCCCCACGAGGATGTACACCGCCGAGGTCAGCCAGTCGCGGATCGGTTCTTCGACGGAGCCGCCGCCGATTCCGAAGACGGCGTGGGCGCCGGTCGCCACGACGAGGGCGATCAGAACCGCCGTGACGGTGCCCAACACGCGACGCTCGCGGGGCCCCAGCACCGAGTCCAGCGGCAGCAGTGATGTGCGCATGGCACGAATATCGGACGTGGTGGATATATCTTGACCGCCGGGTTATTCGGGTAGTCCTATGTATCTCGAATCGACGCCCTGCGCATCATCGAATCGACGCCCTGCGCATCGGCCGCCGGGCGCCCCCGAGTGGCCATCGGCGCTTACCAGCGGTGCTCGAACCCCTTCAGTTGCCGGACCCGTCCCGCTGCGTCCAGCAGCACCACGCCAGCGCGCGAGGGCTCATCCGTGGCCCGCGCAATCTCGCCTGCGGCCGGGGCACTCCCATCCGCACCCTCGGCGATGCTGCCTTCACCCATGGCGGCTCCACCCGCCGCCCGCTTCACACGCCCCACCCACGTGATCCCCACACCCCCCGCCTCGGCGAGCGCCGATTCGGCTCGCTCGCGGTCCGCGGGATCCAAGCAGACGCACAGCTCGTAGTCTTCGCCCGCCCCCGCGGCGATCTGCCACGCGGGAACTCCGAGCTCGGCCGCAATCTCCGAGACACCCTCGTCCAGCGGCAGCGCACCGAGGTCGATCTCCACGCGCACGCCGCTCGCGCGGGCGATGTGGCCAGCGTCGGTCCCCAGACCGTCGGAGAGGTCAATCATGGCTCGCGCCCCCGCGGCCGCCAGTGCGCCGCCCTCCGCGAAGCGGGGCACGGGGCTGCGCAGGCGAGCCACCGCTGCGGCCGTGGTGGGCGTCGCGCGAGCCCGTCCCTCCAGCACCGCCAAACCCGCACCCGCACCGCCGAGGCGGCCGGTCACTCCAACCACATCACCTGGTTGGGCTCCATCGCGGCCGACGAGCTCGTCCTCGGAGTCGGCCCAGCCGACGGCGGTGATCGACACCGTGAGCGCGGGTGCCACCACCACGTCTCCGCCGGCGATCGTGACCCCGGTGGCGCGCGCAAGCGCGTGGGCGCCCCCCACCAGCTCGAGTGCCTGCCCCTCGGTGAACCCCGGCGGCAGTCCCAGCACGAGGTAGGCCTCTCCCGCCTCGGCACCCATCGCGGCGAGGTCTGACAGCGCCGCGGCGAGCGCCCGTCCCCCCACCTGCGCTGGCGTCATCCACTCCTCCCCCAGGCGGAAGTGCACCCCCTCGATCACCGCGTCCACCGAGGTCACGCACACCGCACGGGCGCGCACCACGGCGGCGTCGTCGCCGATGCCGCGCAGCACCCTGCCATCTGCGCGATCGGCACCGCGGCCTTGGTTAAGCACGGCCGCGATCGCCTCGATCAGAGCGAGCTCGCTACCGCTCCCAGACATGGTGGCCGAGCCTCCGACTCGGTGCTTGGCGAGGAGTCGGCATGCTCGCGCCGCCCGCTCTCGGACGCCTCAGCGATGCCGGTAGACGATGCGCGCGCGGTCGAGGTCGTAAGGAGAGAGCTCGCAACGGACGCGATCCCCGGGGAGGATGCGGATCCTGAAACGGCGCATCTTGCCGGCGACGTGACCCAGCACCACGTGATCGTTGTCGAGCTTCACGCGGAACATCGCGTTCGGCAGCGCCTCGATCACCTCGCCCTCGAATTCAACCTTGTCTTCCTTTGCCACGAGTGCGCACAACCTAGCACCAGGCGGTCATCACGGCGGCGCGGTGCCGCCACTCGCGGCGCCCCCCGAGCCGCCGCCAACATTTGGAGTGCCGGTGTTGGGGGTGCCGGCGTTAGGCCCGCCCACCCCGCCGGCGCCCGGTTCGGGCTGGGCTTTGTTCGGAGCGGCGGGTTCGGCGGGCGCTTTTTCCGTTGGCGCCCCACCACCCCCGTGCGGTTCGGCGGGCGCACCCGGCGTTTCTTCGGGGGTCACGCCGGGAGTGGCCGTTTCCTTGCCGTGGTGTGATTTGCCGGGAGCAGGGTGAGCGGCGCCCTTGCCGGTGCCGAGTCCGAAGTTCGGTTCCAACCCTGTGCCGGGCGCGCCAGACTGGTCCATGGTCTCGTATTTGCCGAAGAATGGCCGGTACACCAGCGGTTCGGTCGGCTGGGGGAATTCCACACAGGGCTTGCCTTCGGTCACCGCCGCCATGTAGTCGTGCCAGATCACCGCCGGCAGCGCCCCTCCCTGCTGAGCTTCGCCGTGGACATCTGTCATCGGCACGCGTTCCTTGGGGTAGCCCATCCACACGACGGTCGCGTATTCGGGCGTGTAGCCATCCAGCCAGGCGTCCACCAGTTCGGTGGTGGTGCCGGTCTTGGCGGCGGTGGGACAGTCGATCGCCGAGTTTTTCGCGGTCCCGTCGAGGACGTTCTCGTGGAGGATCGTGGTCTCCTCCGCGGTGACCCCGTTGGAGAGCACCTTCACGCGGTGCGGTGTGCCCCAGCTGGAGTCGACGTGGCCGCCGGGGAACACGACCTTGGTGATCGCGATCGGCGTGTCGCGGTAGCCGCCGTCAGCGAGCGTGGAGTACACGTCGGCCATTTCCAGCGGCGTGACCCCATATTCGAGGCCCCCCAAGGCCTGCGACGGGTTGCCGAGCAGATGGGTCTTGACGCCCATTTTGTAAGCCATTTCGGTGATCGATTCCTCACCCAGGTCGGCGGCCAGCTGCGCATAGACGGTGTTGTCGGAGGCGAGCGTCGCCTGCACGAGGTTGATCGACTTGTTCAGCGAGGTGCCCTCGAAGGTGTGCACTTCGTAGTTCGGTTCGGCGGCCAGCCAGCCTTTGTACAGGGTGTGGGAGAGGTAGTAGGTGGTGTTGGGGTCCACGCCACGCGAGAGCGCGTCGGCGAGATCGATCGCCTTGAAGGTCGATCCCGGCTGGCGGTGGCCTTCGGAGGCGAGGTTGAACTGCGACTGCTCGTAGCTTTCGGACTCGGCCATCGTTTCGATGTAGCCGTTGTGGGGATCGATCGTGACGATTGCCGACGCCGGGTCGCCGGGCTCGTCGAGCACTTCGGCGATCGCCTTTTGCGCCAGTTCCTGCGTGTGCAGGTTGAGCGTCGTGTAGACCCGCAGCCCCCCCCGTTCCACGGTTGTGCGCCCGTAGCGCTGGATCAGCTGCTGGCGGACGTATTCGAAGAAGAAGCCTTCTTTTTTTTCTGAGTAGAAGTCGCCGTGGCGAACCTCCAGCGGCGCGCGTCTGGCGGCCGCCGCCTGCGCGGGGGTGATGTAGTTAAGTTCGGCCATCTTGCCCAGCACCTCGTTGCGCCGCTGGCGGGCAGCGGCGGGGTAGAGGAAAGGGTTGTACTCCGAGGGCGCCTGGGGCAAGCCGGCGAGCAGCGCGACCTGCTCGAGGTCGAGCTGGGAGGCAGGTTTGTCGAAGAAGATCCGCGAGGCGGCTTGCACCCCGATCGCGGTCTGCCCGCCGATGGTGCCGTAGGGGACGCTGTTGAGGTAGCTGGTGAGGATCGAGCGCTTGCTGTGGTGTTCGTTGTATTCGAGCGCCAGCTTCGCCTCGGTGATCTTCTGCTTGAACGTGCGCTGGTCGCCGCCGAGATAGAGGTTGCGCATCAGCTGCATCGTGATCGTGGACGCCCCCTGGAGCGCTTCGCCGTGCACGAGATCCTTGACGGCGGCGCGGAAGATCCCGGTGGGGTCGATACCGTCGTCCTTGTAGAAACGCTGGTCCTCGATCGCAATCGTGGCATTGGAGAGGCTGGCGGGGATCTGCGACCACGGGATCGGCGAGCGCAGCTCGTTGGACTGGATGAACCCGAGGCGCGTGCCGTTGGCGGCGAACACCTGCGAGGAGGCGCCGTCGACGATCGGGTGGCGCCCGGCGAGGCCGGGCGTGGAGTCGGCCACCGCGATCACGTACGCCACCGCGCCGACGGTGCCGAGGAACAGCGCGCTCGCCAGCACGATCAGAACGACGAAGAAGATGCGGGATGGCCCCCGGTGGTGGCGGCGACGCTGGCGTGCGAGTCGAGACATGCGATCCTCTGTGAGGGTACCTCCCCGATGTGTGATTTCCTGCCGTTGAACCGCCAATGAGCAGCGACACCACCGAGATGGCCGTTGTGGATAGCGCGAGCGAGCTTGCCGCCGCGACGCTCGACGACGTCCCGCATCCGCCCCGCCCTGACCTCCCCAGTGCGCCGGGCTGGTATGCACGGCTCCGTGCTGACTCGGCGCGGATGATGGCGGTGCGCGACTGCTGGCGGGCATTGTGGATCTCACGCCTGATCGTGCTCGTGGCGGGCGTGGGCGCGGTCGCAACGTTCGGCGTGGGGCGCGCGCGCAGCGCTTTCGACCCGGCTGGCATAACGAGCGGCTTCGGCTGGCTGGGCAACCTGCTGGTGGCCCCCGTGGCGCGCTGGGACGCGGTGTGGTACCTGGTGATCGCCCACTACGGCTACCGCCCCGAACTTGCTTCTTTCGGTACCGGTCCGCGGGCGGCCTTCTTCCCCCTCTACCCACTCGGTGTACGCGCGCTCTCAGACATGGGCGCTCCGCCGATCGCGGCCGGCGTGGCACTATCGCTTGCGGCGTTGATGGCGGCGCTGTATGGGATCCACCGCCTAAGCACGCTGGAACTTGGCCGCCTCGCTGGCCGAAACGGGGATGCTGGCCGAAACGAGGACTCGCGCCAAAGGCGCGTGTCACCCGGCTTCGGTCAAAGGCGAGTGTCTCCCGGCTTCGGTCACAGCGCCCGCCGCGGCGACGTTGCCCGGCTGGCGGTGCTCGCGACGGCGCTCGCACCGATGGCGTTCTTTTTCTCCGCGGCGTACTCCGAGTCGCTGTATCTGGCGCTGTCGGTGGGCCTGTTCTGGTGCGCGCGCCAAGGACGGTGGGGATGGGCTGGGGTGCTGGGGGCGCTGGCCAGCGCCACGCGCAGCGCGGGGCTGGTGCTGGTGGTACCGATGGTGGTGCTCTATCTGTACGGGCCACGGGAGGACCGCGCCCCGGACTTCCTCCCCCGGCGCCGCGTGCGCCCGGCGGGAGCACGGTCCGTAGAGCATCCCGGCCAGCTCGATCAGCTCGATCTTCCGACGCGCCCATGGTGGCAGCCTCGGTATCGAGTCCGTCGTGACGCGCTGTGGGTGGCGGCACTGCCGGTGGGAATGGGCGCGTACATGGCCTACCTGGCGCTGGCGGGCGGCGACGCGCTGCTGCCGTTCCACGCCCAGGAGGCGTGGAACAGGCACTTCGCCGGTCCGTACGTGGCCGTCTGGGACGGCACGCGCGCGGCCTTCGACGGGATGCGCCAGCTGCTCTCCTTCCAGCGCACGCACGTGTACTTCAAAGTGGCGGGCGGGGATCCATTCGTGGACGCGGGGCACAACGTGATGCTGTTTGCGTTCCTGCTCGCGGCGGTACCGATGGTGATCGGCGTGCTGCGCCGCCTGCCGGCGGCGTACGGCGCGTATGTGCTGGCGGCGCTGGCGCTGCCGCTCTCCTACCCGGTGGCGCCCCAACCGCTGATGTCGCTGCCACGCTTCGAGGTGGTGCTGTTCCCGCTGGCGATGTGGCTGGGAGCGTGGCTGGCGGAACGGCCGCGAACGCGCCTGCCGGTACTGATGGCGATGGCATCGCTGATGGCGCTGTTCGTGGGCGAGTTCGCGACCTGGCATTGGGTGGCGTAGCGCGCTCGCTGGTCGAGCCCAGAGGCTGATGAGTCGGCGATGCGGGGGTTGCGATGCGGGGGGTCGACAATGCGGGGGGTTGCGATGCGGGGAGTTGACGATGCGGGGGGTTGCACATGTAATTTGCGGACCCAAACCCTTCATTTTGTGAAGTGGTAGGGGTGCATTTGGACGACATCCCCATCTCCTCTCTGATCTTCCGTCAGCGATGAAGTGGCAGGCCGGCATCGACGCGGTCCTGCTGGACGGGTTGGGCACGCTGGTAGCACTCGAGCCGCCGTGGCCCGGGCTGGTGGAGCGGCTGCGCGACGCTCACGGCGTGGAGCTCTCGCTCGTCGACGCGGAGCGTGCCTTCCGCGCCGAGATCGCCTACTACCGGGCCCACCACCACGAGGGACGCAACCCGGGCGCACTCGAGGATCTTCGCCGCCGCTGCGCGGAGGTGTTGCGCGCGCAGCTGCCTGCGCAGGCGGTGGAGGCGCTTTCGCTCGAGCAGCTGACCGCGGCGATGCAGGACGCCCTGCGCTTCAGCGCCTACCCCGACGTGCCCGCCGCACTCGCGCTACTGCGCGCCCGCGGCCTGACGCTGGTGGTTGTGAGCAATTGGGATGTCTCGCTACCGACAGTACTGCGTAACGTGGGCCTCGAGGGGATGGTTGACGGGGTGGCGACCTCTGCTGAGGTGGGACACCCAAAGCCGGCTCCAGAGATCTTTGCCGCCGCGCTGGCGCTCGCCGGGTGCGCCCCCGGGCGCGCGGTGCAAGTCGGAGACTCGCTCGACCAGGACATCCACGGGGCGCTCGCCGCCGGAATCCGTGCGGTGCTGCTGTGCCGTGACGATGTCGAGCCTGGGGAACCGCCCCCCAGCGTGCCGCGCATCTCCTCGCTGGCGCAGCTGCCGCCGCTGCTTGAATCGCAGCTGCCACCGCTGCTTGGATAACACCGTATGTATGTGGGGCATCCAAGAGGCAGTGCGGGGTGGAGGGGCGCACGTTGACCGTAAGCTGGCCTGACCCACACGACGATGATGTGCACATGGAGCTCCAGCCCGACATCCCATCCCACCCGCAGCTCGAGCCCGACCTCGTCCTGTTTCCGCTCGAGCCCTACTTTGTTCCCGCGCTGAGTGAGCCTCCCGGCCCGCCCGGCCCAAGGCTGCCGGCAAGCACCTGGCCGTGGTGGTCGGCGCCGGCGGCGCTCTTCGGCGGGCTGCTGCTGGCGGCGGTGGGTGGGCTGGTGGTGGACATTCCGGCGGCGCTGTTCGGGGTCAGCATCACCTCCTCCGCGATCCCCGGCTGGCTGGAGATCGTCGACACCGTGGTGCAGGACGCGGCCTTCGTGCTGGTGGCGGTGCTGCTCGCCAAAGTCGGCGGGCGCACGGTGCGCTCGTGGCAGTTCGGGCTGCAGCGCCCCGGCATCGGCTGGCTGAGCCCGCGCCTCGGTTGGTTGTGGGCGCTCGGCATGATCCTCGTGACGCTGTTTACGTTCCTGGTGTTCAGCGCGATCTGGGCGGAGATCCTGAACGTCCACACGAAAGAGAAACTGCTCGAACAGCTGGGCGCGGGCGAAGGGACCGCGCTGCTGCTGCTCAGCGCATGGCTGACGTGCGTGGTCGCGCCGATCTGCGAGGAGTTTCTGTTCCGCGGGTTCATCTTCCGTGCCCTGTACAACTGGAGGGGCCTGTGGCCGGCGGCGCTGATCACGGGCCTGGTGTTCGGCGGCGTGCACACCGGTTCGGCGCCGGTCGTCGATCTGATCCCGCTGGCATCGCTCGGGTTTGGGCTGTGCCTGCTGTACCGCTACACCGGCTCGCTGTACCCGTGCATCGCCACGCACTGCCTCAACAACTGCCTCGCCTTCGGCGCCCTGGAGGGCTGGGGCTGGCAGATCCCGGTGCTGACGGTCGCCGCGCTCGGGATCATCGCGATGCTCGGGTTGACGCTGCGGTGGGTCGGAGTAATCACCCCGCCGCCGGGGGTCGTCTCCCCGGCATCGTAGGATCGAACGGGATGGTCGCCGCCTCCCCACCATCGACGCCGCCGTCGAGCCCGGTCGCAGGGCAGATGACGCTCGCGAGTCGGCGCCTCCGCGGCCGTCCGGCGTTTCTGCTCACCGGCGAACGCCTCGTGGTGAGCGGCGTGGTGCGCCCGTTCGAGGCAGGCCAAACGGTGACCGTGCGCTTCGACCGGGATGGACGCCGCGTCGCGACGAACACGGTGCGCGTGCTTCCCGGACCCGGCGGGGCAGGTCGCTTTCGCCTCAGCTACTCGAGCTCCCGGCCGGGGCTGGTGCAGGTGAGCGCGGTACACGCCGCCACGCCCCAGATGACAGCGTTCAAGGCGAGAAAGCCGGTGGAGAGGCGTGTGATCGCCCCCAACATGCGCGAAGGCGCACGCGGCCCGGGCGTGTGGCTGCTGCAGTCGGCGCTGAGCACGCTGCACTACGCGGTGCCGTTGAGTGGCGTCTTCGACGAAGGGACCGGCCAGGCGGTGACGGCCTACCGCAAGGTGACCGGACTCGAGCGCGTGCCCGACACGGATGCTCAAGTCTTCCATCTGTTGCAGCGGGGGACGGGCGCCTTCCACGTGCGCTACTCGCGGGACGGCAGGCACGTGGAGGCGAATCTCGCCGCACAGGTGCTCGCCGAGATCGAACCGGGTGGGCGTGTGCGGCGCATCTACACGATGAGCTCGGGCAAGCCCTCGACCCCGACGGTGCTGGGCCGCTTCCGGGTTTACCTCAAGACGCCCGGGGTCAACTCGGAGGGGATGGTGGACTCCAACTACTTCATCCGCGGCTACGCGATCCACGGATATCCCGAAGTGCCCACGTACGCCGCCAGCCATGGTTGTCTGCGGGTGCCAATCCCAGACGCGCCGGCGATCTACGTGTGGGTGCGGCTGGGAACTCCGGTGGACGTGTACTACTGACCGGCCGTTCGACTGACCGGCCATTCGACTGACCGGCCGTTCGACTGACGCACCGTTGGCCACCACGACAGACCGGGGCCTCTGCCACTACGGCGGGGCGGAACCATCTGCCGCTACAGCGGACCGGCTAAGCCCTGAGGCGCAGAAAGCGCGCCAGAAAACCGAGCCCAACGCCGTAGACGAGCAGCGCCATCAAGGTGCCCACCCCGCGAATCACCCACTGACTGGTGGAGCCCGCCGTGATCCCTGAGAAGGGCGAGGTGAGCTTGCCGGCGACTTCGTCGATCACTTTGTGCGCTTCGTCCTCCTTCCTGGGGTGCGTGGTCGGCGTGGACGTTGGGCCTCCATTCGTCCCGTTCACCGCTTCCTGCTGATGGGTGGAGGCGCTGCTGGTCTGGTCGATGACGAACAGCCCGAAGGAGACGATCACGATCAGGCAGGCGATCCGCGAGCCGATCCGCAGCAGCGCGGCGAGTAGGACGACCACGTGACCCCCTCACCGGCCGCGCGCGCCCGGACGGCGCCGCCTACGCAAGGACGAACAGCCGCGCCCGCCCACACGCCTCCACCCAGGAAGGAGGCAACGGGCAGGCCAGCTGGCGGCGCGGACGAGCATCGAGCTAGATTAGATCCCCTGGTGGACAGGGTCGCCGAACCTACGAGCAATCTGCACGCCGCACGCGCTCGCCTGCAGGCGGATCTGCGCGCTCATGCGCTGGTGATCGGCGAGGTGACGCTCACCAGCGGCCGCAAGGCGCAGTACTACGTCGACGCCAAGCGCGCGATCCTGCTGCCCGACACGTTCACCGCGATCGGCGCGCTGGTCGCCGATCAGGCCCGCGAATGGGGGGCGAGCGCCGTCGGCGGCGTTCCCGTGAGCGCGATTCCGGTGGCGTGTGCGGCGCTCGCGGCCGGTATCCCGAAGGCGTTTATCGTGCGCAAGGTGCGCAAGGAGCACGGCCTGCAGCGCTGGATCGAGGGCCCCGAGCTCGCTCCGGGCGAGCGTTGCGTGATCGTCGAGGACGTGGTCACCACCGGTGGCTCCACGATCGAGGCGCTGGAGCGCGTGCGCGGCGAGGGCCTGACGGTGGTGGGCGTGGTGAGCGTGCTCGACCGCCTCGCCGGCGGAGCACAGGCGATCCGGGCAGCGCTCGGCGAGGGGCGGGGCAAGTACGTGGCACTCACCACGATCGACGAGATCTACCCCCAGCGACCGGACCGGTGATGGCAGAGCGCAGCCGTCCCACCGACTCCGATCCACCCGCTCCTTCCCAGCCACTGGTCATCAGAGATGCGTGCGGCGACGACGTGCCCGAGCTGCTCGCGATGTTCGTCGAGCTGGCCGAGTACGAGGACCTCCTGCATGAGGTGCAAGCGACCGAGAAACAGCTGAGCGAAGCTCTGTTCGGCTCGCGTCCCGCGGCGGAGGCGCTGATCGCCGAGCTGGAGGACTCGCGGGCGGTGGTCGGCTACGCGCTCTACTTCCCCACCTTCTCGAGCTTCCTCGCCAGCCGCGGCGTGTGGCTGGAGGATCTCTTCGTGCGCCCCGCTCACCGCCGCGAAGGCGTCGGCCAAGCGCTGCTGGCCGCCGTCGCCGCGCGCCTGCGCGAGCGCGGAGGCGGGCGCCTGGAATGGGCCGCGCTCGATTGGAACGAACCGGCGCTGCGCTTCTACAGCGGCCTGCGGGCCCAAACGATGCCCGAATGGATCACCCACCGCCTCACCGGCGAGGACCTCGACCGCCTCGCCGCGTTGCATCCGCCGCGGTAGCCTTCGAAGGGCTTCCCGCTCGGTGGTGGGGTGCTCTAGCCCTCGTAGTCCAATGGATAAGACAACCGCCTCCTAAGCGGTGGATCCAGGTTCGACTCCTGGCGGGGGCACTTGGAGGGAATCCCTGTTTTCATGCGGATTCCGGCCGGCGCCCGCTGTGTTGCCTACCGGCCCCACAGCGGTCTGTAGCGCTTCCACTGCCAGGATGACCAGGTATTAGTCTGCGCCCGCAGAGCCTCAGGGATGACTTGGAACCCAGAAGCCCATCGTGTGAGCCGTGCGTATAGCGAGTGGTGCCTCGTGGACCACGACCAACGAGCGTTCCTGCGTCTCGGCCTACGGTTTGCACGCGAAACATACGACCGCATTTGGGAGGAGACGGACCGCGAACCCGGCGACCCTGATGGCGCTGAACTACCCGACGCGTTCGACTCGAAGGTAGATGGCCTGTGGCCACACGACTACGAATGGATGCACATGGCTGGCGTTCTGCGAGACGCTGTAACAGCCTTCGAGGTCAACGTCGAGAAGGCCCGGGAAGAGGTTCTTCTACACCACGGCAGTGCTCAAGCGGCGCCCGAGCGCACGCCCTATTGGAAGGAGCTGAAGGACTTTTTCGAGCGGAATCTGAGCATCGAGATCGAGCCGCCTGGCGTCCGTGATGTCCGCAATCTTCGACACCTGCTCACGCACCGAAGGGGCGAGTTGCGGACCGACAAGCTGCGAGAACAATTCGGAGTAACGGCCGACGGCTTCCCGGCCATCTCGGTCGAGCTAAGTGAGAAGAAGGTCAGCGACGCGATAGACGTGCTTGCTCAGGCGATCGCGACAATTGACGCCTGTGTGTACGCCCACTCCTGGGGCGGCAAGCGGGTTGAGAAGCTGCGGCCGGTGAAGTAACTGGACGTGTCCTCACCGCGATCTGCTTTACGGGCTGTCGCGCATCTGAATGTCGCGTCGGGCGGCTGCGCCACGATGCCTGCGTGACACCGAAGCCTCTCGATGGGAGACCGTATGAGCGCGCCTGAAGGGGTCCCTGTAGGTGGTCTGGGCCTTCTTGCGCCGACGCCCGCTGCACGTAGAGTCTTCGCTGTGGCTCGGTTCCCCTCCCTGAAGGCGAAGAAGCTCCTGCGGGTCTTGCAAGCTCAGCCCCTCGGCTACCGGATCGTTCGCCAGAACGGTTCGCACCGCAAGATGGAAGCGCCTAATCACGCCACGATCACCTTCGCCTTCCACGACAGTCAGACGATCCGCCCATCGACTGTCAAGGACATTCTCTGCAACCAGGTTGGACTTGCCGAGCAGGATGCTCTCGCGCTACTCTGAGGAGCTATGACGGTGCGCGTGCTCTATCGCCAAGACGAGGACACCTGGGTCGCCTCCTCGCCCGACGTACTGCGCTGGACCGTGGTGGCAGATACCTACCCCGAGGCGCATCAGCTCGCCGAGGAGGGCGTGCGCTTCGCGCTGGAGCGCGACGACCTGACGGTCGAGCACTACGTTCTCGCCGGCATCGCCGTCGCCGCGTAGTGGCCCTTGGCGACACGTCGATGGCGCGAGCTGCATATGCCAGTGGAGCGTTTGCCACTGCCGGATAGCAGCGGGTGATGGTCTTGTTGATGGACGTGGCCGACAGGGCGCGGCGTGGTCGCCGGTGTTTGCGCCCGTGCTTGTCCGTGTACTCGTCAGCCAGCGGATTGCCTTCGTCGTCGGCCCGTATCGCCCGAGCGTCCGCTCGCAAAGCCGATATAGATGCGCTCGACGCCGAGATCCAGTCGCTGGCGGTCCCCGAGAACGCCAACGCTGCAATGGTCCCGCACATCTCCTGTAGCTGAAAGGGCCTCGCGTCGCTTTGAATGCGCCTGTATGCCTACTTGCGCCCAGCCTGTCCCACATTGCCCGATCCGCCCCTCTTCTCCAGGTTGAAGATCGTCTGCCCAAACCCCACCAAATCGCCCGCAATCCCGCCCGATCCGTGACCAAGCTAAAAGCCCAAATCTCCAGCAATGGCCCGCAAAACTGCCATTCTGAGCCTCCGCCGGCACGGCCTCCTAAGCGGTGGATCCAGGTTCGACTCCTGGCGGGGGCATCAGATTTTGAAACCGGTTCTAAGGGCCGCCGAAGGAGTCGAGGGGGTGGTTGGCTCTTAGGTACTCGGCAAAGAGCGGAACGGTGAAGTCGAGCTGGCCGCGTCGGGGTGCCCAGATGATGCCCTTTTGGATCAGGGCATCGCGGTGTATCGATACGCCGCGTTGATCCTTGGCGCCGTAGGCGTGGGCGATGCCCGTTGAGCTGTAGGGCGCGTCGCCGAGCGATGCCATGGCGGCGAGGTAGCGCTGCTCGGCGTCGGTGGCGAGCTGGAAACGGGTACCGAAGAAGTTGCGCGCCAGGGAGTCCGTGACGATGTCGCGCACCGCGTTTACGTCGGCGGTGGTGATCGGCGTGGTGCCGGCGTGGTTCCAGAGCTCTAGGCCGTACTCCTGAATGAAGTAGGGGTAACCAGCGGATTCCCGTACGACCTGGCGTGCCGCTTGCTCCCGGAACGCGACATCGCGGGTGGCCGCCGGCTGGATCAACGCGGCGCGTGCCGCGGCGTCGGACAGGCGCCCGAGCTCGTGGTATTGGAAGAGTCGGTCGGCGTAGGGCTTGGCGGACATGAGGCGGGCTTGCAGGTCGGGTAGGCCGGCGCCGACCAGGGCGACGGGAAGCGCCTTGCGGCTGATTGCCTGGAAGGCGATGCAGATCGCGGCGAGTGCTGGCGAGTCGAGGTTGTGCATCTCGTCGATCAGGAACAAGGCGCCGGCTCCGGTCATCTGCGCGACCTCCCCGATCTCTGCGATCAGGTCGGTCAAGTCCTGCTCGGGGTCCCCCGAGTCCGCGATGCCCGAGGCAGCCTCGACGTCGAGCTTGAACTGCACGCCGGCGGGCGCGACGACGCTGAACGCCTTCACGACTCCGAGCGCGCGATCGACGCGGTCCTTGATGCGGTGGCGGCGACTCATCTCGCGCAACAGGCGTGCGGCCATGCGCGCAAACGTGACGCGGAAGTCGGGCTGGGATCCGACCTCTTGGACGTCGGTGCTCGCCCAGCCGGCCTCGCTGGCGAGGACGTCGAGCTCCATCAAAAGCACGGTCTTGCCGACTCCTCGAAGCCCGGAGTAGAGCAGGCTTCGCTCGTAACCACCGGCGGCCAGCCGTTCGACCAGCGCTTGGAAGTTCTCAAGGTCCTCGTCGCGCCCCGCGAGCATCGGCGGCTTGCGTCCAGCCCCTGGCGTATACGGGTTCTCGCGCTTCTGCACAGCGACGTTCTATCACTTTCTATGGAGTAATCTCTAGTCGATAGAAAACGCTAGAAAAGCATACGAGCAGCCCACCCCAAGCAGCACCTTCAGGTGCTTGGCGAGCACTGCCTGGGTTTAGTGCGGGACGGGGGCGCCGAGCAGCCCGGCTGCCGCACCGAGCGTGCCAGCGGCGAGCAGGGTCAGCACAACGCTTCGACGCAGCGCGAGCAGCGCGATGGCCGCGGCGGCGAGCAGCAGGTATTGCCAAGTCTCCGAGAGCGCCAGAGTGAGCGGGACAGCTGAGCCGATGATCGCCCCTGCCGCGGCGGGCGCTGCCCCGGCGAGAAACGCTACGACTCGCTCGTTGAGCAGCAGCCGCTCGAAGCGCGCAGCGCCGAACAGGATGAAGGAGAATGACGGCGCGAACGCCACCAGCGCCGCCAGCAGCCCTGCCGGGAGCCCGCCCTGGGAGTACCCGACAGCCGCGACCGTCTGAGTGAGTGGGCCGGGAGTGACCTGCCCCAGGGCGACGGCGTTGAGGAACTGGGCGTGGCTCATCCAGTGGTAGGTGTTCACCGCGTCGGACTGCATCAGCGGGACGATCACGAACCCTCCACCGAACGCGAGCGCGCCCACCTTCAGTGCCGTCCACACCAGCGCACCCGTACCACCAGGCTCAACCGCCAGGGCGAGCAGCGGCCAGGTGTGCAGGCCCGCGAGACCGTGAGCGGCCCCCCGCTGCCAGGTGAGCTCAATCGCGCCGCATGCCAACAGGACCAGGACGAGCCACGGTCCCGCCGTAGCCGCCGCAAACCCTCCAGCCAGCGCATATGCAAGAACTCGGAGACGTCGATCCTCCCCGGCACGCCTCCAGATCGGGATCGCAACACCGAGCCCAGCACGCACGGCGACAGCCGCGACGGCCGCCCCGGCTCCCATGCCCGCGCCACGCACCCACAGGGGCGGTGATCCCGCGAGAAACAACGTGGACAACGCGAGGATCAGGACGAGGCCGGGAAGGATGAAGCACAACCCGCCGATGAGCGCGCCCCGGGGGCCGCGCAGCCGCCAGGCGCAGTAGATCGCAAGCTGCGTAGAGGCTGGCCCCGGCAGAAGGTTCGTCGCCGCGATTGCCCGCTCGAATTGCGCCTCGGTTAGCCACTCGCGCCGCTTGACGCACAGCTCACGAAACAACGCGATGTGCGCGGGTGGACCCCCGAACCCGATGCAGCCGATCCGGCCCCACTCCCGCACGATCTCAGCAAGCGAGGGCTCTCTTCCTGCCGGGGCGACGCGCATCGCGGCAGGGTACGCACCCGGGGCTGCGCCTGCCATCGCGCCGCGCAGCTCGCTCGTCGGCAACCGGCCGGCGCGCGCCGTGAGCCCCGCGCCTCGGTTAGGGTCACATGCTCGTGATGACCCATCCTTCTGACAGAAGTACCGGTGTTCTAGTAGACTATCCCAATAGTGTCAATGACCATGTTAATGACCTTATACAGGGACGTGGCTGAGCGACAGGACACGCTCGCGGGCGCAACATGACGAGAGTGACGCATCTACAGCGCGCGCTGCATCCCAGACTGCTGGAGGAAATCGGCGACATTGTGCTCCTCACCGCCCGCACGATCTCCTCCGCGCTGCGCCCGCCTTACCCCTACGGGGGCGAGTTCGTCTCGCAATTCCTGTTCGTGCTGCGCCTCTGTTGGCTGCCGCTGATGATCTCAACCATCTGCATCAACTACGCCGCACCCGGCCTGCAGGGCGCGAACTTCCTCACGCTGTTCGGTGCCCTCGACCGCCTCGGCGGCTTGTTCGTGCTCGCTTCGATCCGCGAGCTCGGCCCCGACGTAACCGCGATCGTCATCGCCGGAGTGGCCGGCACCGCGATCACCGCCGACCTCGGCGCGCGCAAGATTCGCGAAGAGCTCGACGCGCTGCAAGTCCTCGGCGTTGACCCTGTCAAGAACCTCGTCGTCCCCCGGTTCCTCGCGCTGATGCTCGCCACCGGCCTGTTCAACATCTACGCGATCCTGTTCGGCATCTTCGGCGGGCTGCTCGCCGAGCTCATCAACGGCTACCCACTCGGGCCGTTCTGGAACACACTCTTCGCCAACGCCAACACCACCGACATGTGGGGTTCCGCACTGAAGGCCACCCTCTACGGAGCATTCATCTCGATCATCTGCTGCTACAAGGGCATGGCCGCCTCCGGCGGCGCCGAGGGCGTCGGCCGCGCCGTCAACCAAGCAGTCGTCGCGTCCTTCCTCGCGTTCGGCACCTTCGACTACGTCTTCACACAGACACTGCTCGCCACCCACCCACAGATCCTCACAATCAAATGAGACGACGTCCAGGGCGATGATGACGGAACACAGGCGGAACTGGCGCAGCTGCGACGGCGCGACTGATCGTTGCGGTGGACTGGCTCTCCCCGGTCGGCTGAGTGCCACCGCATAGCCGACTCGACATCTTGGCGAGCAGGAGAGGATCGATCGCGGCAAGGAGGCACCTGGACCCAGCACTGCGGGGCGCCGAAGAAAGCGACGGCCGCCAGGTTCCGCGTCCCACCCGCGCTTCTTGCCCAGAAGGGCTAGCCCGCCAGGACGGCGATTAGCGCGAACCCCGCCCCGAGCACAAACAACAAGACGCTGAGCCACCAGGCTCGCCTCTGGCGCTTGGCGTTCTCACCAGCGATGGCGCGCAGCTGTGGGCGATCCGGGCTGCTCATAGGCCCTGGCTGGTCGCCCCGTTGCCGGAAGAGACGTGAGCGCACGTAGTGCACCCAAGTAGTCGCGCTCATCGGCATACCTTGCGTGGGCTCGGCGCCCCTCAGGATCGTGGCGATCTCCGTGGAGTACAGCGTGTCCTCCAGCTCCTGGCGCATCAGCCGCTGGGCTGCGGAGATGCTGCTCTGTCGGCTCGACGCATAGCGGACAGCGAATGCGGCGGCGACCAGCCCGAGCGCCCATGCGACGATTGCGACCGCGGCAAACGCCAAGTCTGGCCGGCGTTCGCTGGCCTTGCCGAGCAGCGCGCCAAGCAAGGTAAGGAAAGCCACGAGGGCACCCCCATTGATGACGATCAACGCGGTCAGAACGGCGTGCTCGAACTTCGATGAAGCCTCGTCGAGCATTAGCTCATGTGTGCGCACAGCCTTGTAAGCCTCTACGCGCAGGTCAGAAGCAGCGGCCTCGGCGGGGGAGCTGAGAGGCAAGTTCACGGAGCGCGCATCATCCCACTAGAGCGGTCGTCTCCGGGTTCGCCCGCCACGACGACACTTTTACCGCGCGGCACGTCACGTGGAATCGGCGCGCCCGCCACATTCCGCCGCGAGTCGGCTGAGCTCCGGGCCGGTCCTTGCTATTGCTAGACCCGTGAACGGCCCCACCAGCCAGACATGAGCGACGCGCGCGCGGCCGAGAACCCTACCCCCGAGCCGTCCCGTGCGCGGCGGCGGCTGATCCTTGCGATCTGCTGCATGAGTCTGCTGATCGTCGGGCTGGACAACACGATCGTGAATGTGGCGCTGCCCTCGATCGGGCGCGAACTGCATACGGGTGTGTCCGGTCTGCAGTGGACCGTGGACGCCTACACGCTGGTGCTCGCCAGCCTGCTGATGCTGTCGGGGTCGATGGGCGACCGTCTTGGCCGGCGGCGGGTCTTCGAGACCGGGCTGGTGCTGTTCACGCTCGGGTCGCTGCTGTGCAGCGCGGCGCCGACCCTGGGGTGGCTGATTGCGTTTCGCATGCTGCAGGCGGTTGGCGGATCGATGCTCAACCCGGTGGCGATGTCGATCATCCGCAACGTCTTCACCGATCCGCGCGAGCGGGCGCAGGCGATCGGGATGTGGGGCGCCACCGTCGGCTTGAGTCTGGCGCTGGGGCCCGTGGTCGGTGGCGCGCTCGTGCAGTCGGCGGGGTGGCGGGCGGTCTTTTGGATCAACATCCCCATCGGCCTCGCCGCGCTGGCGCTGACGATGCGCTTCGTTCCGGAGTCCCGCGCGCCGCACCCACGGCGCCTCGATCCCGTCGGCCAGGTGCTGATGATCGCACTGCTGGCGTCGCTCACCTACGCGATCATCGAGGCGCCCTCGGCTGGCTGGGTGTCAACGCAGAGCGTCGTCCTGTTTGCGTTCGCGGCAGCGGCCCTGGTTGGCTTGCTGGCGTACGAGTCGCGGCGCACCGAACCGCTACTTGAACTGCGCTTCTTCCGCAGCGTCCCCTTCTCCAGCGCGAGCGCTATCGCGGTGTGCTCGTTCGCGGCACTTGGCAGCTTCCTGTTCCTCAACACCCTCTACCTGCAGGAGGTCCGCCACCTTTCGCCCTTCACCGCTGGCCTCTACACACTGCCGATCGCGGCGATGACGCTGATCTTCGCGCCCCTCTCCGGGCGCCTGGTCGGCCGGCGCGGGCCCCGTACGGGACTACTCGTGGGCGGGGTCGGGATCGCGCTGGGCGGGGGGCTGCTGACGGGGCTCACCTCCCACACCCCGCTCGACTCGCTGCTGCCGGCGTACGTCATCTTCGGGATCGGCTTCGGCATGGTCAACCCGCCGATCACCACCACCGCTGTGCTCGGCATGCCGTCCGCCCAGGCCGGCGTCGCGGCCGCCGTTGCCTCGACCTCGCGCCAGGTCGGGCAAACCCTGGGGGTGGCGATCGCGGGCGCGATCGCGGCGACCGCGCTCGGCGCGGTCGGGCCCGGCTTCGTCGCCTCCAGTCACGCCGCGTGGTGGGTCGTCACGGGCTGTGGGCTCGCGGTGCTCGCGCTCGGGCTGCTCTCCACGACAGGCTGGGCGAACGCGACCGCACGTCGGATCGCCGAGGAGTCGGCCCAGCTGGCACACGCCGACGCTCCCGACGCCGAGCTGGTTGGGGCTTGAGCCGCTCGGCGGGACACCGGACCCCGGGTAAATCAAAAGACCCAACTATCGGTAAAGATGGAGCTCCCCTTGACAACCGCCGGCCACCGCGCGAGGATGAGCGCCCGCTGACGGCTACCTGAAGGGGGCAAGGGCGGATGACAGGAAGGCTGTACGGCGTAGGGCGCTTCTGCGTCCGCCATCGCTTCGTCGTTTGCGGCGTGTGGCTGGTGGCCGCGGTGGCACTGATCGCGGTGTCGCACACGCTAGGCGAAACCACGAGCGAAGACCTGTCGCTGCCAGGCACCGACAGCCAGCGCGCGAGCGACACGCTCGCCAAGTCGTTTCCCAACCAGGCCAACGGCTCCAGCCCGATTGTGCTGCACGCCGCGCACGGCAAGCTCACCGAATCCCGCTACGCCAGCGCGGTCAACCAGGCGGCCGCCGCGGTGGCGAAGGCGCCGCATGTGGCGTCGGTCGTCAACCCGCTGACGCCCCGGGGCGCCTCGGCGCTCAGCAGGGACCAGTCCACCGGTTACCTGTCGGTCACACTCAGCGAGAGCCCGGGCGAACTGTCGGTGAGTGAAGCGCACACGGTCATCGACGCCGCCAACCCGGCCAGGGCGGCAGGCCTCGAGGTGCAGACCGGCGGCCAGCTCGGTCAGAAGGTCTCAAAGCCCTCCACCGAGATCAGCGAGCTGATTGGGATCGTCGCGGCGATGGTGATCCTGACGTTCGCGTTCGGGACGATCGCCGCGATGTTGTTGCCGATCCTCAATGCGATCCTCGCGCTGCTCACCTCACTGGCGATCATCCGCCTGCTCGGCCACGTGACGACCGTGCCCAGCGTGGCGCCGACGCTCGCGACGATGATCGGACTGGGCGTGGGCATCGACTACGCGCTGTTCATCGTCACGCGTCACTTCCGCGGACTGGGGGACGGACTCGACCACGACGAGTCGATCGCGCGCGCCGCCGCCACCTCGGGCGGCGCCGTGTTCTTCGCCGGCAGCACCGTGACGATCGCGCTCGTGTCGCTCGCGGTGGCCGGTATTCCACTGGTCACCACGATGGGCCTGATGGCGGGCATCGCGGTCGTCGTCGCGGTGTCCGCCTCGCTCACCCTGCTGCCCGCCACGCTCGCGATCGCCGGTCCACGGATCAATGCGCTGCGCGTGCGCCCGCCCCACCGCGACCTGCGCCCCGAGGCCGCCACCGAACAGGGGGCGTGGGCGAAATGGGCGGGCGAGATCGCGCGCCACCCGCTGATCGCGGGCCTGGCGGCGCTGGCGATCCTGCTGCCGCTGATGATCCCGCTGCTGTCGCTCGAGCTCGGCCAGCAAGACACCGCCGCGCTCTCCACCTCGACCACGGCGCGCAAAGCGTACGACCTGCTGTCCAAGAGCTTCGGACCGGGCGTCAATGGGCCGCTGATCGTCGCGGTGTCGCTGGGGTCCCCCGCCAAGAACGCCGAAGACCCGCGCCTGCAGACCCTCCAGCACGACGTCGCCACCACGCCCGGGGTCGCCGCGGTCACTCAGGTCCAGGTGAGCTCGACGGGCACAACCGCCTACTTCAATGCGATCGCGACGACCGGACCGGCCGAGAAAGCGACCGAAGCGCTGGTCGAACGGCTGCGCTCCAGCACGATCCCCAAGGCCGAACAGGGCACCGACATGCACGCGGACGTCGGCGGCAGCACCGCCGGGTTCGTGGACCTCGCCGCGCGCATCTCCGAAAAGCTGCCGCTGCAGATCCTGGTGGTGATCGCGCTCAGCTTCGTGCTGCTGATCCTCGCGTTCCGCACTGTCGTAATTCCCGCGCAAGCGGCGATCATGAACCTGCTGTCGATCGCCGCCGCCTACGGCGTGCTCACCGCGATCTTCCAGTACGGGTGGTTGAGTGGCTTGATCGGCCTCGAAGGGCCCGTCCCGGTTGTCTCCTACGTGCCGTTGTTCATGTTCGCAGTGCTGTTCGGGCTGTCGATGGACTACGAGGTGTTTCTCGTCAGCCAGATCGAGGAGCACGTCAACTCCGGCCAGGACAACCGCGAATCGGTCGTCTCCGGCCTCGTCACGAGCGCTCGCGTGATCACCTCCGCGGCATTCATCATGGTGTTTGTGTTCGGCAGCTTCGTGCTCAACGGCGATCCGACCATCAAGCAGTTCGGGGTCGGCCTCGCCGTTGCCGTGATCCTCGACGCGACGGTCGTGCGCTGCCTGCTGGTGCCGGCGCTGATGTTGCTGATGGGGCGTGTCAACTGGTGGATGCCGGGCTGGCTGGGGCGCATCGTCCCACACACCAGCATCGAGGGAGCGGAGTTCTTTCAGGCCCGCGACACCGCCGTGGAGCTCGCTGCGGAGACTCCAGCGGCAGCGTCACCGTCGCATCGCTGAGCCTCAATGCGTGTGACGGCGTGCGGCAGCGTACAGCGTCTCGGGAGCGATGTCGGCATCGTTGGGCCAGACGATCGTGCCGGCCTCGGGGTCCGCGCGCAGTTGCGCGAAGTAGGTCGGGTCGCGCAGCGGCTCAAACACGCCGCCGTAGTCGAGCAGGTAGGAGAGATCTACGTCGGCCGTGGTGTCGTCCTCGAACTGGACATGGACGGCGTACCCGTCCAGCGGCTGGGCCTCGGTGAGCAGTGGAGTGCTGCGCATGACCGCAATGGTAGAGCGTTCAGCACAGCGGCTCAATCGGGGCGAGCGGCTGGTGCCGGCGGGCGCGGACCCAATTCTCGCGTAGCTCGGGCTGGCGCGTCTTCGCCCACTCGCTCACCAGTCGGCGATCGCGGGGCGGCAGTCGCCCCGCGAGGATTGCCTGGTTCTCGATATCGACGGTGGCCTCGTGGCCGGCGCAGATTGCGTGGAAGTGTGGACGGCCAGTGTGGTGTGGCTCGTCGTGGTACATCCAGATCACGATCCCGTGGAACGCGCTGATCCGTGACATCAGGCGCTCCGCCCTGGGCATCGGCGGGGCGGCTGGGTCGCTTGGAGGTCGGTCGCTTGGAGGTCGGTCGCTTGGAGGTCGGTCGCTTGGAGGTCGGTCGCGTGTGGTCGTATCACTGTCGCTCCTTCGTTCGACGGGCAGCGCTGATCGTCAGTCGGCGGTCGGGTGGCAGACGCGCACAACAGGGGCTGCTCATTATGGTTGGCACATTGCTGTGTGCTGGAGCGGTAGCATACAGCAAATTGGCAGACAATTGTCCGCCAGACACATAGCTGTATGAGAGACGACAACATACAGCAATATGTAGACAACTGTCTGACACACTCTAGAGTGCTGGAGGATGGGGACCTATACAGAGGAGCGTGCCGCGATTCTGCACGACTTCGGCATCAAGGTTGCGAGGCTGCGCGCCGATCGAGGCTCGCAGGAAGCGTTTGCGCACGCGGACAAGGTGCGTCTGCACCGCAACGCGATCGGCATCGTTGAGCGCGGCGAATGCGAGCCGGGCCTGCTCACGCTGCTGATCCTCGCCGACGCGTTCGAGGACGACTCGTTCTGGGAGCTTCTCAAAAGTCTCCCGGTGCCTCAACAGCGCCGGCCGCGACGGCTCGCGCGGGTAGCCGTCACCCCTCCAGCAACAGCGTCACCGGCCCGTCGTTGACCAGCTCCACAACCATCTGCGCCCCGAATACCCCCCGCTCCGCACCGGCCGCATCACAGAAGCGCTCGTACAGCGGCTCGGCGTGCGTAGGCGCCGCCGCGGCGGCAAAGCTCGGGCGGTTGCCTCGCGCGGCGTCGCCGTAGAGGGTGAACTGGCTGACGCATAGGATCTCGCGCTCGCCCAGCGGCTCGTTCATGCGCCCCTCCGCGTCCGCGAAGATGCGCAGCGCGCGCACCTTCGCCGCCAGCCGCTCGGCGGTGGCGGGCTGGTCGTCGTGGGCGACCCCCAACAACACCAGCAGCCCGGGCCCGATCCGTGCCACCTCGCGGCCGCCCACACCGACCGCGGCACGGGTGACTCTCTGCACGAGCGCTCGCATCGAGCGTCAGGGTATTGCGTCAGCTGCCGGACGCCGCGAGCGTACCCTCGCCGATGTGCCCGACCAGCCACGGGGTGAGCTCCTCCGCCGGGGCGGGCCGTGAGATCAGGTAGCCCTGGCCCGTGTCGCAGCCCATCTCCGCCAGGCGCTCGCACACATCGACGGTCTCGATCCCCTCGGCTACGACGTGCAGCCCGAGGTGGCGGGCGAGGTCGATCGTGGTGCGCACGATCGCCTCCTCGCGGGGGCTCTCGCACATCGGGGTGACGAACGAACGGTCGATCTTCAACTCTCCCACCGGCAGCTTCGCCAGATAGGCAATCGAGGCGTTGCCGCTGCCAAAGTCGTCGATCGACACCCCCACGCCCAGCGCGCGCAGTGCCTCCAGCACCCCCACCGCCGTGGCGGGGTCGGCCATCGCCGCACTCTCCGTCACCTCCACCGTGAGTGCCGCCGCCGGGACCCCGTGGCGCGCCAGCGCTGAGGCGATCTGCTCGGGCAGCTCGGGGTCGTGGAGGTTGCGAGCGGAGAGGTTCACCGACATTCCCAACTCCAGCCCCGCCTGCCGCCAGCGAGTGGACTGGCGCAGGGCGAGGTCGATCACGTGCAGCGTCAGCGGGCCCACCAGCGCGGTTTGCTCGATCAGCGAGATGAACTGCAGCGGCGGGATCATGCCCTGCCGCGGGTGGCGCCAGCGCAGCAGCGCCTCCACCCCCGTGACGCGTCCCGTGCGCAGCGCGATCTGCGGCTGGTAGAAGAGCGTGAACTCGCCTCGCTCGAGCGCGGGGCGCACCTCGCCCAGCAGCGCCAGCCGCTCCGCGCCGGAGTGGTCGCGCTCGGGCAAGTACACCTCCACACGCCCACGGCGCACGCGCGCGCGATCGAGCGCCACGTCGGCCCGCTGCAGCAGCTCGTCGGCCGCTTTGGCGTGATCGGGTGCCAGCGCGATGCCGATGCTCGCCTCGACGTTCAGCGCCACCCCGTCGACTGTCACTGGCGCCTGCAGCGCCGCCTGGGCGACCGCCGCGATCTCCAAGGCCTCCTCGAGTCGCTCGATCCGGGGGGTGAGGATCGCGTACTCGTCGCTGCCCAACCGCGCTAGCAGCACGCCGGGGTGCAGCTGCGCCCGCAGGCGCGCAGCCACCTCGCGCAGCACGGCGTCGCCGGCACCATGACCGAGCGTGTCGTTGACCTGCTTGAACGCGTCGAGGTCCAGCAGCATCACCGCGAGCTTCTCCGCGCTCGCGCCGGCAGCCACCGAAGCCGGGAGACGCTCCCTTTCGGCGGAGCGAGTGTCCCCCGAATCGGCCCCCCTTTCGGCCAACACGCTGAGCGCCTGCGCGACGCGCTCGCGAAACAGCGTGCGGTTGGGCAGCCCGGTAAGCGGGTCGTAGCGGGCGAGGCGATCGTTCTCCCGCGCCTGGCGGCGCAGCCGCTTGGAGGCGCTCGCCACGATCCGGTAGAGGATCGCCCACAGCAGCGCCAGCCCGAAGAACACCACCAGCGCGATCGTGCGCTCGTCGTGGCCGACCGTGGCGGCGATCGGCGCGTAGCTCAGGTAGATCTCAAACGCCCCCGCGGGGGGACCGGTGTGCGAGAAGCGCAGCGGGACGTACACCTCCACCAGCTGCCCAAGCCCAACCTCGCCAGCGGTCTCGGTGTGCGGGGCGGGCGTGACCAGCGCGGCCGGGTGGGGGTGCCCGGCGAGGGCGTCGTGCAGGTCATCGTCGTCGGCGCCGAGGCTGCGCCCGATCAGGGTGTGGTCGTCTGAGTACACGATCCGCCCCGCCGCGCTCCAGATCTTGATCCGCGCGAGGTCGCTCACCGAGCGCGTGCGCAACTGGCGATCCAGCGTGTGGACGCTGCGCGCACTGAGCCCGTCGTGCAGGTCCCGTGGAGTGAGCCACGGCTGGACCCCCAGACGCGCCACCAGCTGCGCGGACTGGCCGGCGTCGGCAAGGGTGCGCTGCACGATCTGCGTCTGCAGCACCCGTGCGAGGACGAATCCGAGCGTGACGATCGGGATCAGGCTCAGCAGCGCGACCTGCGTGGTCAGGCTGAGACGCGCGCGCGGTCGCGACATGCCCGTTCAATCGACCGCTGCCCGCCCAAGCTGAAGCGGTGGCAGCCGTGGCTCACGAATTGGCGCTGACGGCGGGAGCTATGTCTTTCTTTGGACCCCTACCACTTTACAAAATGAAGGGTTGGGGTCCAAAAAGTAAATGCAACACACCGCGGCGCCGACGATCTTCTATCCGCAGTGCGGCGCAACACGCTCGAGGGCCCGCAGGCTCCCCGAAGCCGCGCTGTTACTTCCACCACTGCCCCCGCAGGCCCACCGAAGCCACCTGTTACTTCCACCACTGCCCCCCGCAGGCTCCCCGACGCCGCGCTGTCACTTCCACCACTGCCCCCCCTTTAATCCTCCCCCTCCCCTTCGTAAAGCGACTCCACCGCGAGCTGCTTGCCCTTGTGGCTCCACAGCTTGATCTCCAGCAGGTAGTGGCGGAAGTCGTCGGGGGCGATCAGCGTGAAGCGGTTGTCGGCCAGCTCGCACTGGTCCACCGCGAGGTCGGCGAGCTCCGCCGTGACGATCGCGCCCCCCGCCACCAGCGGACGGCCCCACACGAGCGTCATCGCCGCCACGTCGCCGCCGGGCCCGCGCCAGCGGCCGATCACCTCGTCGCAGAGGTCGAGGCTCCACTCCGGGTTGGCGGCGGCGGTTTGGTCGGTGAAATCCACCTGCGCGGTGAAGTCGCTCGGCTCGCCACCCTCCTGCCCTGTGGGCACGTAGCGCACGTACCCGTACAGCTCATACCCGCCGGTGGTGGTTGTGGTCCCTGGCACGTACGTGCGCCCATGCCAGCTGCGGTCGGGGTACCACACGATCTCCCCGGGCTCGCCGAGGTCCTCGTGTTCGTCGATCAATTCCGACCACGCCTCCAGCAGCTCCCGCTGCAGGCGCTCCGCCCAGCGGCCGTACGGCAGCCCCTCCTGGGGAGGCTCCGCCGCGAAGCGGGGCACGAATCGCTCGACGGGCGGCATCTCGCGGGCAGCCTACAGCTCACGCCTCGCGCAGGCGCGCGGCGGCGTCCTCGGGGGCCACGATGTTGAGGTTGACCCCGGTGGAGAGCTCGAGACCCGCAAAATGGGTGAGGCGCGGCAGTACGTCGATGCGCCAGCAGAAGCGCTCCGCTCCCCGCGGCGCGGTGCGCACCCACAAGTTCAACGGCGGGCTCGTCCCCAGGTGACGTGCGAGGCGGCGCAGCCCGTCGTGTAGCAGCGCGGCCCCGCTCGGGCCCTGGAGCTCGAAGCGCGCACGGGGGCGGCGCGGAGCGAGCATCAGGTGGTAAGGCACCCGTGAGGCGTACGGCGCCATCAGCACCGCCTCATCGTCGATCGCCACCACCCGCTCGCCCCGGCGCACCTCCTCGGCGAGGAGGTCCCCCAGCAGATCCCCTCCCATCGTGCGCGTCGCGTACGCCCCCGCGCGCTCGCGCTCGCGCGCCACGTCGGCCGGCACGAACCCCAGCGCGTACAGCTGCGCATGCGTGTGCGGCAGCGACGCCCCCGCCTCGCGGCGCTCGTTGACGATCAGCTGCACACACGCGCACTCGGCGTGGACGCGCATCCGCTCGCGCCACACCTCGACGGCGGCCTCCACCTGCTCGACGGGGAGCTCCGCCAGCGAGTACACCGACTGCGGCGCGTTGACGATCACCTCGTGGGCCCCGATGGCGGGCATCGCCGCAAACAGGTCCGGCCGTGGATCCTGCTTTGGGGCGGGGCTCTCGGTGGCGAGTGCCGGATAGAGGTTGGGCACCACCCGCACCGTCCAACCTGGCGTGTCCGCGGGGCCTCCCCCCGGGCGCACCGCATACAGCTCCGGGGGGGTGCGGTCCTCGTGGCCCTCCGCGAACGGGTCGGCCTCGACGTCGATCAAGTCGGGGGGGACGCAGCGCGGCTCGCCGCCAGGCCGCCGCGAGCGCTCTCCCGCCACGATCGTCTTGTACCCGGTGAGCGGGTCCACCCGGATCTCGGGCACGCTGCCGCTCACCCCACCATGGCGTAGCGATGGACGTCGCGTTCGAGCGTGGCGACGCTCGGGTAGGCGCCCTGACGTATGTAGTTGCGTTCGCCGCGGCGGTTGTAGAAGATCGTGGCGGGCACCCCCGTGGAGTCCGAAACTTCCACGCCGATCTGGCCGGAGGGATCGAAGTAGCTGGGGTAGCTCACCGGATAGGAGTCGAGGAATTCATGCGGCTTGGCGCGGGAGGTGTCGCCGGAGTCCAGCCCGATGAACGCGACCTTACGCCCGAGGTTGGTCGCGGCGTGCTGGAACACGCCGAACTCGGCCCTGCACGGGGTGCACCACGAAGCCCACTTGTTGACGACCACCGGCCACCCCTTCAGCGCCGTCAACCGCACTCGCAGCGCTTTCGCGCCGCCGCCCAACAGCTCGTCCGCCTGCACGTGCAACACCGCCAGCGGCGCCGGCGATCCCACCAGGCGCACCTGCATCTGCGCTGGGGTCAGCCGCTTCGCCGGCGGGGTCGCCGAGGGGGTCGGGCTGCCCGCGAGCTGGACGAGACCGACGACCAGTACGGCCGCAAGCGCGAGGCCACCGGCGAGTGCGATCAGGCGCTTAGGAGACACCGCGCTGAGGATGCCAGATCGACGCCGACCCGCGTTGCGCTCGTGTGCCCAGCCACCGCGTGCACCACCGGTGTCGTGGCGGTCGGATGGCGCGTGTGACTCGGCCCCTTCAATCCAGCCGCGGAGTGCTGTATCTTGGATGTACTGGGAGCCAGGTTGCTCCGGGTAAACGGGGGTCTGCCGGCGGGGCCGGCGCTCCGAGCCACGCCGAGTGCTCATTCTGCGGCGGCTCCATCTCGAAGTCCATTGCCTCTATGGCCGAGTCCACACCAGTGGCCCTTGCGGTCGCGTCCATCCCAAGCTCCGCCGACATCGCGCGTGCGGAGGAGCTTGTGCGCGAGCGCTTTCTGCACGAGGGGGAGGACGCGGCGGTGGCGCTCGCACCGGGCAGCGCCCGCCGGCGGGCGCTGGACGCCGCGCTGGTGGAGCTGCAGGAGCCCGTTCGCTACCCCTCGACGGCATGGCGGCGGGAGTTCTCGCTGCTGCTGGGGCTGGAAAGAGTGCTCTCCGATCAGGAGCCGCGGCTGCGCGACGGCACCGTGCTCTCCGCCCACCAGGTGGACGCGCTCTCGGGCACCCTCACCGCGCTGCTGGCGGAGGCCGACGAGCGCTCCAGCGGCAACGGCCGCGCCACGGCCGCCGCCTCGCCGGAGCTGCTGGCCTCGGCAGCGATCCTCGGCAATGGAAAGGGTCCCGCCGACGGCGCTCCCCCCCGCTCGGCGGCGCGGCCGGCGACTAGCGAAGACGAGCAGCGGGATGATGATGATGAGGAGGAGGAGGGGGAGGAAGAGGAGGAGCTCGGCGACCTAGAGGACGAGCTCGAGCCGCTCCCCGAGAGCGACTCCGAGGAGGCCGAGGAGAGCGACGAGGAGCCGCTCGACTGGGTGGACGAGGGCGAGGAGGACGTGCTCCCCGACCAGCCCGAGGACCCCAACGCGGCGAAGCGCTTCTGGTTCGAGCACGCCACGGGCGCCGGCAAGACGGTGGCGGCACTTGGCTTCGTCGAGGCTTCGCAGACCGGCGGCATCCTGATCCTCACTCACCGGCGCAACCTCGTCGACCAGTTCCTCGGGGAGCTGCGCGACCGCGGCTACTCGCGGCGCATCTCCCGCCCGCTGTACATGGGCGAGGACTCCACGCAGGGCCCCGTGTCGGTCGAGACCTACCAGTGGTTTGTGCGCAACGCCGGGCGCATCTCGAGTGCCTACACAATCGTGATCTGCGACGAGGCGCACACGGCGCTGGGCGAGAAGACCAGCGGCGCGATCCGTGCGTGGACCGGGCCAATCTTCATCGGCATGACCGCGACGGGCGCGCTGATCGCGCGCCACGTCACCGACCTGTTCCCCACGCAAACCTCGCGCTTCGACCTCGCCCAGGCCGCGCGCCGGGGCGTGATCGCGCCGCTGCGCTGTGTGCGCATCCCGCCGGGCGTGGGGGTGCGCACGATCGCCAAGGTCCCTTTGAGACGCGGTGAGGTGGACATCGAGTTCGATCAGGAGGAGCTCGCGCAGCTGCTCGACCAGCAGCCCTTCAACATGGCGATGGCAAATCTCTACAAGACTCGCTTCAACGGGGTGCCGGGGGTCGTGTACGCGGCGGGCGTGCGCCACGCCTACAACCTCGCGGAGGCGTTCCGCGCCGAAGGGATCAAAGCGCAGGGGGTCTCGGGGGAGACTCCCAAGCGCGAGCTGGCGAGCATCCTCGCGCGCTACGAGCGGGGCGAGATCGATGTGCTGATCAACGCGCAGCTGCTGGCGGAGGGGTGGAACAGTCCCCGCGCCACCGTCTGCGTGCACCTGGCGCCAACGGCGTCCAAGCGCATCTATCAGCAGCGCGTGGGGCGCGTGACGCGCCGCAACCCCGGCAAGGAGGCGGGGCTGGTGGTGGACTTCGTGCACCCCGCCACCAAGCACGACGACCCGGTGGTGACGCTGCACTCGCTGCTCGACCGCGACGTGTACCGCGGCGGGGCGATCGTCGTCGGCCCGGTGCGCCGCGGGCGCGGGCGGCGGATGCGCGTGGAGCGCCGGGTGCTGCCGGTGTGCGCGGAGGAGGAGCGGCGCTTCGCCGTGTTCGAGCGCGAGCTGTGGAGGATCGCCGTGGAGAACCTCGACTACGGCGAGCAGCACGTGTGGGCGGCGCTCGCCGGAGCGCGCGTGTCCGCCGCCGGGTGGCGCCGCGCGCGCGCGATGCTGCACTTCGACCGCGCCGGCGAGCTGAAGAGCCGGTTTCTGATCACCGCCGTGCAACGCAACCTCAGCCCGCAGCTGCGGCTGCGCGCGCTGGCCGACATCGCCGCCGGCCGCGACGCCGACGCGTTCGATACCGCGATCGACGTGATCGGGACATGGTCGCGCGAGGAGCGCCGCGAGTCCTCGAAGATCATGCTGCGCGCCCTCGTCGAGCGGCGCATCGGCCGCCGCGACCAGGCCAGCGCGTGGATCTGGCGCCTGGCGGAGTACACGCGCGATCTGCACGAGGAGTACGCGGTGCAACGCTGGCCGGAGACCAAGCGCCTGCTGGGGCTGCTCGTGAACTCCTCCGGCGGCGCCCACGCGCGCAACGCGCGGCGGTTGATCCACGCCTCGCGCAAGCAGGACCGCCGCCTCGCGGCCGCTTTGCTGGCGGCCGCGCTCGCCCACACGCCCGAGGCCGAAGAGGCACTGCGCGGGGCGCGCACGCGGATGGCGCGCAAGCCCCCCGCACTGGCGCGCGAGCTGCTGCGCAACTTCCCCAAGCGTCGGGCGCGCAACAACAAGCGCAAGCGCAAAAGCCCCAAGGGCGCCGGTGGGACCGCGGCGAGGGCGAGGCCGGGGGTGGCAGGGGCTCCAATCCCCGTGGACACCGAGGCGCAGAGCATCGCGCAGGCGGTCAACGTCGCCGAGGGCGTCGGGAACGCGGGGGGTGTTGCGACCGTGCAAGGCACGAAGCCGGCGCGCGACGCGGAAGCGAATGGCGAGCAGCCGCGGGGCCACCCCGAGACGTCGAGCACAACGGAGGCCACAGCCACGACCAAGGCACGCACGCGACCCAAAGCTAGAGTGCGCACCACCAAAAATCCGGCGAAGTCGCCCAAGGAGGCGGTGGAGTCAGCTGCCGCGCGTGTGAAAGCCGCGAGTGCCGCCCCGGCGGCCGAGGAAAAGAAGAAACCCAGCCGCGCCAAACCGGTGGCAGCCAAACGCACCAAAGCGGCCAAACCAAAAACCCCGGCGGGCAAGGCGTCCGAGGGGTGAGCGGGGCCGGCGGGGCCGCTTCCCGCGGCTTCCGAGACCCGTCGGTCGATTGCTCAGCGCAGTGCCCGGACCGGGACGGCGCTCGTCATCGACCGCATACCGCCGTGCGCCGCGTGGCCGACTCCCACGTGGCCGACTCCCACGCTCGCATCCTCGTCCAGGACTGCCCGCATGTCCAGCTCAACCGTCTCCTGGCTGAGATACCAGTCATCCGAGGCCCGGTTTGGCTCCCGCCTTTCCCGTCGCTCTCGCCGCCGGTCTTCGGCGGTCATGTCCCCGCCGGTCATCGATGGCGCTGCCGCGAACAGCGTGTCGTCCCCCGCATCCGCGGGCAGCGCACCTCCCACTCGGGCCGTGGCCGGGCCCAGAGCCTCCTGTTCCTTGCTCATCACCTCGCTCGGGTCGGCGCCGTGTCGGCGCCGAAGCTCGAGGTGCTCGCGGATGGCATCGTCTAACAACCCCATTGCGGCCCCGCACTTTAGCGGTCCTCCCGGCGCATTTTTTCGCGACGCCCTACACTTGCCCCACGGCCACCCACCGCGCGTGGGCCGTGTGCGGGGCTATAGCTCAGTTGGGAGAGCGCCTGGATCGCACCCAGGAGGTCGGGGGTTCGAGTCCCCCTAGCTCCATTTCTGAAGCGACCCGAAAAAGTCAGTGATATCAGCGTCCACAACCCACTCGTCCTGCCCCCAGGCGGGTTTTGCGTTGACGCGGTACGGACGGATGACCTCATCGGCCGTACGGCCGAAATCAGGCGAGCAGTCGACCACCGGTGCTCGCTCAGTGAGGTAGCGCGTCTCCTGGCGGCTTGACACCCATCAGGAGTGCCATCTCGAGCCACTTCCAGTAGCAGTCCACGTCGTCGAAGCCGAGCGCACGCAGCCACTCGAGCTGGGTGTGCACGTCCCGTAGACGGTCGGATGGGTCCTCGTCCTCGATCGGCTCGCCGATCGCCGCGAAGAACGCCAAGTGCAGTCGGTGGGTTGGCGACGCCACGTGCTCGAAGTTCGCGAACACACCGCCGGGCACCAGCAAGTCGAAGACCTCGCCGTAGAGCGAGCGCTTGCGGTCGTGCTCGAGATGGTGGATGGCGAACGACGAGATGACGGCATCGAAGCGTCCGAGCGCCGGGAGCGGCTCGGCCAGATCGTGTTGGACGAGTTCGACGTGTTCATCGCCGGCGAATCGCTTGCGTGCTGCGGCGAGCATGGCCTCGGAGAAGTCAACGCCGACCCCGACGATCTCGGGATGACCGCGTTTGAGAAGGGCAAGCAGGCGGCCGTCTCCCGTCCCGAGGTCGAGGACGCGACAAGCGTCTTCGGGGATGTGTTCGAGCAGGACGCTCTCTCCCTCTGCGCGGTGCGGGAACCCGTCCGCCCGGTCGAGATAGCAAAGGACACGCTCGGGGATGGTCCACTCGCTGGGCGGCACGCTTGCATTATCGCGCTGTCGCGCCACCTGCCAGACAGTGCCCCACCTCGGTCAGCGAGGTCGTCGCCGTCGAGCCTGAGCCCTACCTGAGTGAGCGCGCCGCGTCGGGGGTGCCCGTCTCGGCCTCTGTCGCGTAATCCATTCGCTGAGCCGCTCAGACGCCGGGGTATGCGGCCAGGACACCAAGAACCTCTGCGGTATCGCAGACCCCGTGCGCATGCACATCTCCGCGAACACGACCACCCCACCCGGGCGTACGTGGCGTGCCGCGGCCCGCACCGCCGCGGGCGGGTCACCCTGGTACATCAGCACGAGCCGCCCGACCAGTGCATCGAACGGGTCACCGGCGAGCTCGATGTCGCGAAAGTCCCCGAGCACGAACTCGACGTTCTCGATGTCAGACTCGGCCGCACGCTGACGCGCCCTCGCGAGCGCCTGCTCGTCACGCTCGACCCCGACCACCGAACCGTCGGCGCCGACCAGCTCCGAGAGAAGCAAACTGACATCGCCCGGCCCGCAGCCTACATCAAGCACCCGCATCCCTGGCTCGATCCCCGCGCGCGCCAGCAGACGGCGCGTGAACGGCGCATACATGTTAGCCTGGCGGACCAGCCGCTCATGCTCTTCCCCGCTGGAGGAGCTCAGCGCATACCCAGGGTCTCCCGTGGCCGACACGCCGGGAGAGTCTACGCGCGCCCGTCAGCCTCCGTCTGGCCGTCCCTGCGTCCTCGAAGCGGAATCCGGCTGCCGCCGGGATAAGCTGTTCCGGCGGTGACCGACGAAGACGTGCTCGCTCATGCGCACCGACTGGCGCGCGCGTACCTCGACGGTGTGAGTGAGCGGCACGTGGGCGGCTCCGATCCGGTAGCCCTGCGCCGGCCGCTGACCGATTCTGGTGAGGGCGCGGTAGACGTCCTCGAGCAGTTGGCTGCTGATGCCGATCCAGGGCTGGTCGCGTCCGCTGGGCCGCGCTACTTCGGATTTGTCGTCGGTGGGTCGCTCCCGGTCGCGCTCGGGGCCGATTGGCTTGTCTGCGCCTGGGACCAAATGTGCGGCATGTACAGCGCATCGCCAGCGGTGGCGGTTGCCGAGGAGGTCGCAGCGGGGTGGGTCCTGGAGTTGCTTGGTCTCCCCCGGAGCGCGAGCGTTGGTTTCGTCACCGGCGCGCAGATGGCCAACTTCAGCTGCCTGGCGGCTGCGCGCGGCGAGCTGCTACGGCGAGCGGGCTGGGACGCTGACGCGCAGGGACTGTTTGGGGCTCCGCCAATCGAGGTGTTAGTCGGCGAGGAGGTACACGCGACCGTGTTGCGGGCGCTTGGCTACCTCGGTCTTGGTCACGATCGCGTGACCCGGGTGGGCGTCGACGCGAACGGTGCGATGGATCCGTTGGCACTCGAGGGGGCGCTGCTCGCTGCCAAGGGCCCGGTGCTCCTCTGTGCCCAGGCGGGCAACGTCAATACTGGCGCGTGCGATCCCCTCGGGGCGATCGGAAACCTCGCGGCTGAGCACGGCGCGTGGCTTCACGTCGATGGAGCGTTCGGTTTGTGGGCCGCCGCGTCGCCGCGCTTGGAGAGCCTGGTGGCCGGCAGGGACCGGGCCGACTCCTGGGCCGTAGACGCGCACAAGTGGCTCAACGTTCCCTACGACTGCGCATTCGCGATTGTTGCGCCGCCAGAGGCGCTACCGCGTGCGATGGCGGTGAGCGCGGCGTATCTGGCCCGTAGCGATCACCGAGAGCCGGCGGAGTTCGTGCCCGAGGCCTCCCGCCGGGGGCGGGCGATCCCCGTGTACGCGGCGCTGCGATATCTCGGCCGGCGCGGCGTCGCCGAACTGATTGAGCGATGCTGCGGGCACGCGACGCTGATGGCCTCCCTACTTCGGGAGGGCGGCCTAGAGGTGCTAAATGACGTCGTGCTGAACCAGGTCTTGGTCGCAGGCACGCCGGAGCACCTCGCCCGCGTGCAAGCCGACGGCGAATGCTGGCTCGGCGGCACAGCGTGGCGCGGTGCTCACGCTCTGCGGGTGTCGTTCTCCAACTGGTCGACAACCGAAGATGACGTTCGTCGCGCCGCGCGCGCGATCCTCAACGCAGCCAATTGATCACCGGCCAGCTTCGTCCCGCGGTACGCGCCTCGCGCGGGAATCGAGGAGCACCCAGCAATGCGCGGAAAGCAAGCGCCCCCCGCGCAGCCAACGAGACGCCCGCCTGGGACGAGCTTCAGCCGTACGAGCTCAGACTCGCGACACCGACTTGAGCAGATTCAACGCACGTGCTCATCGAAGAAGCTGAGCATGCGTTTCCAGCCGTCGCGGGCGGCTGTCTCGTCGTAACCGACGGCCATCGGGGTCGGCATGCGCGCGAGCCAGCCTTGCCAGCCGTCGACCTGCGAGAAGAAGGAGTGTCCGGCCTGGTCGTAGGTCTTCACGTCGTGGGGCACGCCGAGGGCGGCGAGGTGGCGCTCCAGGCGTGCGGCCGTCCTGTGCCCGAGCAGGCGATCCTTGCCCCCGAAGCTTGCGACCACCGGACATACTCCGTCCAGGCGTGAGCTGTCTGCGGGCACGTCGCCGTAGTTGACGGCGGCCGCGGAGAAGCCCGGTTGCGTGCCGGCGATGAGGGCAAAGCCGCCGCCCTGACAGAACCCGGCCACGGCGATCCGCTCGGAGTCGACCTCGGGCCGGGCGGCGAGCGCGTCTCGGGCGGCGCGGATGTCGGCGATCTCGCGAGCAACGCCGCCGCGCAGCATGTCGACCATTACGCGACTGAGGCACACGATCCGCGACCCATGTGAATACAGGTCGGGGACCAGCGCGGCGTATCCGGCGTCAGCGAAGCGACGGGCGATTTGGCGCATGTCGTCGTTGAGGCCGAACGACTCGTGCAGCACGACGACCCCCGGGTGGGGCCCCTCGCCGACGGGTGCAAAGAGCTCCGCGCGGAGCATCGAACCATCAGCTGCGGGGACCTGCAAGCGCAATCCGCTGCTCGGCATCGCCACGGACGATACCCGAGCCGCAGTGTCGCCTGGGGGCGAATGGTTCGCGACTGCGCGACTGCCAGCGGGAGAAGTAACACGCCCACACCTGGCGCAGCGAGCGCGCAAAGTGCGATCCGAGTACTTGTGGTGGGCCACGCAAGACTGCCGCGACGTGCGCCTCAACGGCTGTAATCTACCCCTGTGGCCGCCCCCACGAACCTCAGGGCCGAGAAGAAGCCTTCCCCGACCGTAACCGCCCGGTCCCCCGCGCGAAACCCCAGGCTCCGCCTCCACTCGCTTTCCCGCTCCAAGCCACCACTCCGACCCGCCGGCGGCCAACCCCTCGACACAGGTTTGCGGATCGTATTCGAGCCGCTGCTTGGACGCGATTTCTCCGACGTGCGCGTTCACGTCGACGGCCCGGCCGGCGATCAAGCGCGGCGGCTGCGGGCGCAGGCATTCGTCGTCGGCTCCGACATCTTCTTCGCTCCTGGTCGCTTTGCCCCGGCGACGCCACGCGGTCGGTGGCTGCTGGCGCACGAGCTCGCTCACGTGGCTCAGCCGCAGGAGCGCGAGCCGTCCTCCACCGCCGGCGAGCGCACGCGAGCCGCGTGCCCGGCGGCGACGTCGGCGGTCGAGGTCGAGGCGCGTGGCGTCGCAAACCAGCTGGCGCTCGGTCGCCCGGCGCGCGTCACACGAACACGTCGCGCGGGCGTCACAAACCGCTTCGGTGAGCCGGAGAACGTTCCCGAACTCACGTACATCTCGACCCAGGGCGAGCAGGGGTTCCTACAGCAGGCCCTGGAGTACCACACGCTGTGGGGGCTCGCGCCACGAAGGGTCAGCTCCGTCGAGGCGATCCTCGGCGACCTGGCGCGTGGTCAGGGGCGCCTAGCTCGCGTGCGGATCGTCATGCACGCCGCCGAAAAGGGCATCTTCAGCAGCCTGTTCGCCAGCGAGCCACGGTTCTCGGTAGAGAAGGGCCGGTTGTCGGCTTGGGCTCAGAGCGACGTCGCGGGCGTGGCGGCGGATCTTGGCGATCCGTTCCCACTCAGCCCCGCCGTCCCGAACTCGATTGTCGAGGCTCTGCGCAGGCGCAATGCCGGGCTGCTGGCGCCGTTCGGCCTGGAGCAGTCGGGCGGCGCGTCGGGAGCACTCGCCGAGCTCGTCGACCGAACCGCACAACGGTTCCTGCTGCTGGCCTCCCGGACGCGGCATAACGCGCCCGACGTCGATACGCTGACGGCGAGCACGGATCTGCTCCTGGCGGACATTCGCGCGCGCGTCGCCAAACAGGCACAGGGCGGGATCTCGGCGGCGCAGACGCAGACGCTGCAGAACGAGCTCGAGGCTTCGGCGCGCACGGTGGGCCTTCACCCGACGGCTCCCGTCACCTTCGATGCCACACAGGTCGCGAGGCTGCGCCAGGTCAACCGCGCGGTCGCCGCTGGGTTCCGTGGAACGCTTGGTCGCGCGCGCAGCCGCTTCGACGCAAACAGCTGGATCGACATCCGAGGCTGCAACGCCGGTCGCGATCTGGATTATCTACGTGCCTTCTCACAGTTCTTTGGGCAAGCCCCGGCGCTGCCCCATGTGTCCGCGCCGGACTGGTTCCAGACATTCCCGCGGCTCGGCTTCCAGGAGCTCGCTCGACCTGATGAAGTCCCTTCCCACGTGGACACGGTGGCGTTCGGGGCCGCGCTCGAGCACTGGATTCAAGTAACCGGAGCTGCGCGCTCGCGCCAAGCCCTGATCACCTTCTATCGCTATAAGATCGCGCGGCGCGCGCAGCCGGCGGACTCGCGCGCCCAGGGAGTCGGGGCGAGCTCGAGCTCGCCGTCGGGAGCCCCACCGGCGCTCACGCTGCCCCAGCTGCCGGGCCCGCCGAGCACGCTCCCGATGCCTGCCGCGGACGTCGCCCTGGTCTCGATTCTCTCAGCCCCCGACCGGCATCCGCCGTTGACCCTGCCGTCGCTGCTTCCAGCGTCCAATCGTCGGTCGGCTCGTCTCGGGCCGTCGCGGAAGCTGACCGACCCCTTCGTGAGTATGGCCCAGCAAGCGCTGGACCGGCTGAGTGCGCCCAGGGCGCAGGCGCGCTTCTACTTCGAGTCGGCGCTCGTCCTGCCCGTACAGTCGGGCAATGACTTGCGGCTCCACGTGCTTCAGTCGCTTCGTGGCGCGGCGATGCGCAGCTGGGTGCTCAGCCAGTGGGCGACCGCGGCTCCCGGACTCCAGGCGGTGTTGAAGGCGCCGCGCATCGACCAGCTCCGTGTGCAGGCGCTAGTCGAGTCGCACGACCCGGATGCACAAATGGTGTTCCCGCCAGACCCGCGCTACTGGGAGCACATCAAGTCGATCTGATCCCTGCGAGCGGCGCGTAGGGTTCACAAATCTGGTGCTCACGCCACGCTGCCCACGCGTACTCGTGGATGATCTGGGCCCTTTTTAATGGACCGCGTACGCGAGAATGTCAGGCGGCTTGTTGTTGGTGGTAGAGAGTCTCATATTCGCTGAGTGTGAGCATCCCGAGGGCGCCGGGGGGAGCTGTGGCGCCACCCGAGTCCTCGCGATGGCGGCATGAGCTCCTACGGGAGCATGTCGTAGTCGCTCGGTTCCCAGGCGAGTGCCGCGTAGAGCTCAAGCAGGGCGCCCTGGTCGAGCAGGCGGTAGGAGGAGCCGGGCGACGACGGCAGGTGGAAGAGGTTCTGGCCGTTGCGGTAGTTGTTCCAGGCATCGTCGGCGTAGGTCTGGGCGGCCTGGAGGATCTTCGCCTGCAGGGTGCTGTCGCCAGTCGCCGCGTAGAGGACCAGCAGGCCGCGGAAGTAGATGGCGACGAACGCTGCCGGCTGGGTGTCGAGGTAGTCCGCCTCGGTGAAGTAGTCGAGGGATGCGTTTGCGAGCGCTTCCGCATTCATCAAGTAGTCGGTTTCCCCCGTGTCCTGGAAGGCGGTCACGTTGGCGGCGATCATTGCCCCCTGGTTGTAGGTCCACAGCGTCTTTCCGACCCGCCCTTCGGTCACTTTGTCGAAGACGAGAGCAGGCTTGCTCGATTCGTAGTTGGGATTCGGCGCGTTGGGGTCGGTGGGATTGCTGTCGACGTTGTACAGGTAATGGTTGACCCAGCCGTACATCATCATCGACCCGGTTTCGTAGGTGGCCCGATCGCTGGGGTCGAGTTGCTCGAGACGGAACCCGAGCTCGGCGTTGGGCGCGTTCGACGTGGTCGTGCGTTCGTGGTTGGTCAAACCCAAACCCGCTCCCTGCTGGACCCAGAACGTGCCGCCTGGGTCGAATTCGCCGGAGTTGCCGTCCCAGCCGCCCGGGTACACGAACGAGAAGACGTTTTCCGCGTCGCTCAGGGCGCTGGCGTTCTGGGTGAGGCGGTAGTCCTGGGCCAGCGCCAGCCCGACCCACGCCTGGTCGTCGTAGTACTTGTCGCCGCCGCCGCCGAACGGCGCGGTCACATAGGAGTCGTATCCCGGCGGACTGGCCGCACCGTCCCAATAGTGGGAGAGCCCGGTCAGGCGATCGTTGACGTCGGCCTGATAGTCGAGTCCGCCGTCGACGCTCGGGGGGATCCCGGCCAGGGTGATGGTGCCGACCAGGGCCCGCGAGAACGGCCACAGGTAGGAGTAGCGGTTTCCGCCTTCGCTCTGGGGGTAGTCTTCGGCATACAGGCTGCTGGTGTCACCCGGGTAGACGTTCTGGGCGTAGAAGTACTGCTGCATCGCCGCGTAGGCCGCGATGGCGTGGTCGGCGTCTTCCTGCTGGGTGCTCGTCGGCGTCTGCGTCGTGAACGTCTGGTCGGCGCCGTAGGAGGTGCCGAGGCTGTTGGTGGCCACCAGACGGTAGTGGTAAGTCTGGGCGTCTGCCAGGCCCGTCAGCGACGCAGACACGTTGGTTGTACCGACGGCGCCCGACTGCGGTGGCGTTTCAGAGACGTAGGCGCTCGTCGGCCCGTATTCGAAGTGCCACGTGGTGGAAAGCCCGTTGGCCGCCACCGTGCCGGTGACCGTCGCCGAGATCTGGGTGATCGTGGTGGCCGGGCCGGTGCTTCCAAGGGGAGCCGCCGGGAGCGGCGGCTGGGGCGCCGGGGGCAGCGGCTGAGACGCCGGGGCAGCCGTCGTGAACGTGTGGTCCGCGCCATAGGTGGTACCGGTGCGGCAGCCCTCGCAGTTGGTCGCGATGATCCGGAAGTGGTACCTCGTGTACGGTCGCAGGCCGGCGAGCGTCACTGACGTCACGAATACCTTCGGCCGCCTGCCGGCGTGCCTAGAGGCGCTGCGAGAGCCGTAGCGAGCAGTGGTCCCATAGCTGAATAAGTAGGACGTGCTCGCATTCGGCTTGACCCGGCCCGCGATGATCGCGGAAGTGGTCGTGACCGAGCTGGCCGCACCGGTCCGAGCGCTCGGGGGACACGGCGACTGGGACTCGCGCCGCCCGCGGCGGCTTCGGCCGCGCGACCGGTGCGCACACAGACGCGGGGGGCGAGAGCGCTGCCGATGGGAATGCAAGCTGTGGACATGCGGGCGCGGCGAGGAACGCGCACTCATGACAGGCAGGACCACCGTAAAGCACGCGGTGGCGACCAGGACGGCGATCAACCAGATCGTCGCTCGCCGTAAGCCAGCTACGGCGCGGGTCCTCATGTGCGCGTGAAACCCTCCAACGAGCCACCGCCGCGTACGGCTAACCTCACCTCATATCGAGGGTCGCGAGCTGCGGGCCAGCGTCTGGATCGCCTCATACCGGATCGAGGCGATCTCCGGTCGGGCCGGGCTGGGGCGGCCCCGAGCTGATCCAGGCGCTCGAGGCCGTCTTGGCCCAGCCCAAGCTCAAGGCCGCGCTCCTTCGCCGCCCGGCGCATGTCGCTGTCGTCGGCCAGCTCACGCTGACCAAATGCGCGCCCACGTACAACTCACGCCACGGCACATTGACTGAGAGCTGCGGAGGCGCCTGATCCAAGAGCAACTGCACAACGTAATCCTGGCAGCTACGCGGAGTCGCTCCCAGGGCGCGACGAATCGACAGATCCGAGCCAGTGCCCTCGGACAGATCAATCTTCCGAGCTCGATGGCATGCGGCTCAATCGAGCGAGAGCACGTGGGCGGTCTTGGCCTCGACGCGTCCCTCCAGCACATCGAGGTAGACGCGCCGAACCGCTTCGAAGCCTCGGCCGTGGATAACCTCAAGCCAGCTGCCCGTCCACTCACAGAACGGGTGCCAGGCCCCAGAGACCCTGGTCTGAAGCTCGGCCGGCCCCCAGTCCTCAGAGCGCTTGGTGACGCGATCTGGGGCGAAGAAGAGGGTTGGTGACGGCCCAGGCAGCTCGCCGCCGCTAGCGCCGAACTCCTCCCAGTGCGTGACCCCCACTGTCATGCTGTAGACCAGCTCCTCCGCATAGTGCTCGTGGACAGCGAGGCGCACGGTTGGGTCTCCCGCAATATCAACGAAGGTAGCCGGTCCTCGATCGAGAGATTCGATCGCGTCGTAGGTTACGGTGCAGGCGTAGACGCCAAGGTCTTCGACGAACTCGACGTTGCGTGCGGAGGTCAGCCCGATCAGCTCGACTCCCTCGCGCTGCGCCAGAAGGAAGGCGGCGCCGATTGCGGTCTTGCTCGAGGCGCTTGAGATCACGATCGGCCCGCGCGCAGCGAGCCCGTCGTCGACGAGCTGGTCCTCGATCAGAAACGATGTGAAGAACAACGGACGCAAGAGCATCTGCAGGTCCTCGGTGTCCGCACGGTAGAAAGGATCTGCGTCGGTCGCTAGGTAGCGCTGATACGCCGAAGGCAGCGCCGCTCGGTGCGGTGAGCCGTCGACGAAGCCATCCACGCCGGCTTGGGCGGGGGTCACGACAACGTAAGACGAGGGGGGAAGGTATCCGTAAAGGCGCATGCCCGGCTCGACATCCTTTGCCTCGCTTCGCTCCACCTGGGCGAAGCCCCACATCGGAACATGACCCCAGCCGTTCTCGGCTGGAAAGAAGTCCCAGTAGGACATCATCTCGCCGAGCACCGCATACGTCACGTTGTTCGCGGTCAGCCCGAAGCTGTCGACCCGAAGCAGCGTCTGGCCGGGCTCGAGTTCGGGCACCCCGGATTCCACGATCTCGCACTCGCGGAGGTCGTTGCGCTTGACCAAGAAATCGCTCATCGACATCGAGGATGCTCCCACACCCGGCGTCGGAGCGCACGTGGGACGTTCAAAGCGCCCCGTCAGCGGTCATTGAATGGGTTCTCGACTCGGACCCCCGCGTAGTCCTGGCCGTCGTTGAGGTCCTCGGAGAAGACAACTTCGCAGCCGAGCGCGCGGGCCGCCTCAAGGATCGCGGCGTCCCAGTAGGAGATGCTGAATCGCTGCCTGGTGGACATGGCGGAGAGCACCGTGCCGATCGTCGTCTCCTGGACAGGGAAGCGTCGGAAGGAGTCGACCAGCGCGGCAGCCTGCTCGTGGGTCAAGTGGTCCGTTCGGCTCTCGCGGGTCGCCTGAACGTAGAACTCTTGGAGCACCTGTACTGAGAGCCCGATGTCGCGGGAGGAGAGGAGCTCGTTGGCCTGTGCCGCCTTCCCCTGCTCTTCGGGGTCTCGCGAGATGGCGTAGAGCAGGACGTTGGTGTCAACGAACCGCACGCCCGTGCAGCTCCTCGCGATCGAGGCGGGCGCGGGCGCTGAAGCGGTCGATCCGGCTCTGGATGCGCCGCTGCTGAGCCTCGAGTCTTGAAAACTCGGCCTCGCGCTCCGAGAGCGAGCGCAGGTACTCGGCGACGAGCGCGCTGACGGAGCTGCCCTGCTCCGCCGCTCGGATCCGCGCGGAGCGGTAGACGTCGTCGGGGACGGACACCGTGATATTGGTCACCGTGGGACACAGTATCACAGAAACACAGCGTCGGTCGTAGTAGCGTCCGAGGCAAGCGCCACGCGGTCTGCCTCGTTTGGGCCCGCCGGATCGATCGCGGTTGCGCTCGCGATCTCCGACCTGCTCACGATCTCGGACCTGCTCACGATCTCCGGCACGCGCGAGCGCAGCAGCGTGACGGCCACCGCGGCGCCGAGTAGGCAGATCAGCGCGCCGATGCCGAGCGCGAGCTGATAGCCACTGGTCAGCGCGTCCAGGCTGGAGGCGCCGCTGGCGAGCTGACTCTTGGTGTGCGAGTCGGCGAGGGTGCTCAGTACAGCCAGGCCGAGGGCGCCTCCCATCAGCCGCGAGGTGTTCAGCAGCCCGGAGGCCAGCCCGCTCTGCGCGGGGGGCACTCCCTGCACGGCCGCGATCGTCGCCGGAACGAGCGCCAGGCCGAGGCCGCAGGCGCCGAGCAGACCGCCGGGGAGAACGCTCGTGAGGTAGCCGGCGCCCGGGTGCACGCCCGTCAGCAGCCCGAGACCCACGGCCGAGCCGACCATGCCGGTGGTGAGCACCGGGCGCACGCCGAATCGAGCTACAAGCCGCGGCGCCAGCGTCGAAGCCAATGCCACACCCAGGGTCATCGGCAGGAATGCCAGCCCGGCCTGCAGCGCGCCGTATCCAAGGACCTTCTGCATGTACAGGGTCAGGAAGAACCACATCGCGAACACGCCCGCGTACAGCAGCGCGATCACGAGGTTGGCCGCCCGCAGGCGCGGCATCCGCAGGACGCTGAACGGCAACAGCGGCACCGCCGCGAAGCGGCCCTCCACGAGCGCGAACGCGCCCAGCAGCACGACCGCCAGTCCCAGCGGACCGAGCACGCCGAGCGATCCCCAGCCGAGGCTCTCGCTGCGAACGATTCCGTACACGGCGACCACCAGTCCGAGCGTGACGAGCGTCGCACCGACCACGTCGAAGTGGCGATGCATATCCTCGCGCCGGCTCTCGGGCACCACACGGCGGCCGGCCAGAATCACGCCGGCGCCGATCGGAACGTTGATCAGGAAGATCGCCGGCCAGCCAAACGCCTGCGTGAGGATTCCCCCGAGCAGGGCACCCGAGGCGGCGCCCAACCCCGCCATCGCGCCCCACACCCCAAGTGCACGGTTGCGCTCTGGGCCCTCGGAGAACGAGGTCGTGATGATCGCGAGACTCGCGGGCGAAAGCACGGCGCCGCCGATCCCTTGCAGCGAGCGTGCCCCGATCAGCAGACCCCGCGAGCTCGCAAACGCGCACAGCAGCGAAGCCAGACTGAATAGCGCGGTGCCGGTGAAGAACATGCGCCGGCGCCCGATCAGGTCGGCGGCGCGGCCACCGAGCATCAGAAACCCGGCGAACGTGATCGTGTATGCGTTGACCACCCACTGCAACCCGGTCGTGCTGAAGTGCAGCCCGGTCTGCATCGAGGGCAGCGCGACGTTGACGATCGAGATGTCGAGCAGCACCATGAACTGCGCCAGGCAGATCAGTATCAGCAGCGCGTTCGAACGCTCGTGCGGCGTTGCGTGCGGGCGCAGGCGGGGCAGGACGGCGGCGCTCATCGGCGCACCGCCTGCAGGATGTAGGCCGCCTCAACGACCGCGGCCCCCCGCGCGTCGCTCCACTGCGCTCGGCGATCGAGGGTCGGGGGGGCTGGAACTGGAGATGGAATTGAAGGTGTTGGCATAAGTCTGCTTCCTCTTGTTCGCTAGTACGACGAGCATCGTACCACAAGGGACGCCGATCGTCGTACAATGCAGCTGTGGCCCTTTTCCATCCGACCCGCGAGGAACTGCAGCTGGCCGATGTGCTGCACGCGCTCAGCGATCCTCAACGCCTGTGCGTCGTGCGCAGGCTGGCCGAGGACGCGACCCCCAGGCGCTGCGGATCGTTCGATCTGGATATCACCAAGTCGACGCTCACCCACCACTTCCGCGTCCTGCGCGAGGCCGGTGTGATCGATCAGCGCGAGGAGGGCACCGCACGTCTGAACAGCCTGCGCCGCGCGGATCTCGACGCGCGGTTCCCGGGGCTGCTCGACGCCGTACTCAGCGCCCCGCCCGGGAGGCCTGTCTCAGCGGGAGCACCCGCGCTTGCCCAGGCGCCCTCCGCGCCGACGGTGGCTCCGTCTGTACCTGCCGCTCCAGCCCCAGTGGCCTAGAGTCTCGCGGCCGCCTCATTGCGTGTGACCGTGAGCAGGAGCTGCTGCTGCCGCCGCGTTGCGCATTACAGGAGGCGCTCCAGCTCGTTGGCGATGACAGTCGCGCCGTCGCTCCGGGCGAGGGCATCGGCCATCGTACGGGCACCCCGTTTGATCGACTGGTTCTCGAGGGCGCTCGCGATCACTCCGCGCAGCTTGCTTGGGGAGCTTTTCTTGCTGACCCTGACGCCGGCGTGTGCGACGACAACGCGCGCGGCATTGTCGGGCTGGTCGCGACCATCGGGGATGCAGACGAGTGGAACGCTGTCGGCGAGCGCAGCGTTGACCGTCTGCCATCCCGCGTGGGTGATGACGAGCGACGCGTGTGGCAGCACGGTGCGATGCGTAATGAAAGCCACGCTGCGCGCGTTGTCGGGGATGCGGAGATGACTCGAGTCGAGCGCGGGCCCCGCTGTCAGCAGCGCGCGGACCCGCAGCCCGGCGACCGCGTCCAGCACGTGCTGGGCGAGCTTGCCCTGGTTCATGTAGCTCGTGCTGAAGCTAATCAGCACGAGCGGATCGGTGTTCTCCGCCGGCCACGGCGACTCCCAGTCCGTCTGGAATGGCTCGAACGCAGGGCCGACGTAGTGGACATTCGCGGGGAGGTCGGCTCTGCTCGAGAAGTCGAGCTCCGGGGCGGTCATCACGTAGATCGCCCGCACACCGAGGAGCTGATCCTCCCAGTTCTTCAGCGGCGAGAGCCCGTGCTCAGCACGGACGTCGTTGAGTACCGGCAGCCCGGCCGCCGAGAAGCGACGGGTCACGCCATTGAGCAGGCGGTCGCGCGCGGCGCCCAACGGACCCGCCATCGGCTTCAGGCCGCTGAACAGCGGTGGCGCGCCACGAGCCGGGAGCGGATAGGGACAGTGAACGAGCGCGACCGCGGGCACACCCGCCCGCTCTGCGGCGATCGCGGCGCCGGCGAACAGCCAGTCGAACACGACAACATCTGCGCTCCAGCCGTCGAGTAGCTCGATCATCTCCCCTGTCGCATCGGGCAGCGGTGTGATCAAACCGTCGCGCATTCGTTTCGCGGCGCCAAGCTGCGTGCGCGCCTCCCAGTCGCGTACCGAATCGGTCTCCGGACGCGTGATGTCGAGCGCGGGAAGCGCCCGGCGGAACTCGGTGAACTCGGCCCCGGTGTGCTCGATCCGTTCGCGTGCGGCTCGATGGGCGAGCACCCGCACTTCGTGACCCCGGTCGACGAGCTGCCGGGTGACGGCGAGCTGCGGTGGGGCGTTGCCGCTGAACGCGAGGAGAGTCTGGAAGACCCGCATATACTTCATCTTAGTATGACCAAGATGAAAAGGTCAAGCGCTCCCAGAGAACGCACCTATCGAATGTCGGCCCGTGCCGATGCTGCCGCTGCGACCGGCGAGCGGCTGCTCGCCGCGGCTTGGAAGCAGTTCGGCACGCGACCCTACGACGATGTCCGCCTGCGCCAGATCGCCGCCGACGCGGGGGTCACCGAACAAACGCTTCTCGCGCGCTTTCACTCCAAGGAAGAGCTGCTCACCGCCGCATGCCTGTCGTTGGGCGAGCGGATCATCGCCGGACGCGATGCGGCGCCTGTGGGGCGCGTGCCCGAGGCAATCGTGAACCTGTTCGACCACTACGAGGCCTACGGCAGTGCTGCCCTGCGCATGCTCTCCCAAGAGGACCGGATTCCCGCGGTCCGCGAGCTGACCGACATGGGAAGGGACTACCACCGCGACTGGGCCAGCCGGGTCTTCGAGCCGCTCCTCTCCGGCCTGCCGCGCGCACCCAGACAGCGCCGGCTCACAGCCCTCGTCATCGCGACAGACGTACTCGTGTGGAAGCTCCTGCGACTCGACATGCAGCTCAGCCGCCCCCGGGCGGAAAAAATCGTCCTGGAGATGATCGAGTCCTACGCCAGGCAATCGAATTGAGAGACAAGCCCGCATAGATCGGCTCGGCACCCTCAAGCACGAGTCCACGGACGACCGAGTGCATTCCAGCGCATCCAGCTGCAGCCTGCCGCGCTCCTCGCGCCCGTCCGCGAAACACGCGCTCACACCTCAAACGAACGATACTCAACACCCTTCTCCAGCAACCGCTGACCTACCCCAAGCCGCAACAACAACTTCACCGTATTACTCCGTCTCAAACCTCTCGCGTTCGAGGAGCGGATGACAGGCATGACCGACTATCCGCGGCCGGTGCGCCGGACGCTTCGGGCCTCCCCGGGAGACCAACCTGCGTAGTGCTACCCGGCGGCCGGCTCGGCCACGGCGGCCGACGGCGACCCGCCGGCCACGGGTGGTCCGCCCACGCCCGGCGGGGGGCCGAACCGCGGAGCCGGCGCGGTCGGGTCCCAAAAGGCGTCGATCCCGGGACATAGCCCACGCGCGTCCTCGATCGTCAGCCCGGACCCGTCGAGGAGGCCGTCGTCCTCCCATTTGGACGGGTCCAGCCCGACCGCGAGCGGGTTGACCGGCCCATCGATCGCCGGCACGTCCGCCAGCGCCTTGAGCGCTTGGGCGAACACCGCGATCAGGAACGCTTCTTGATTGCGGATCTGCAACTGCAGCTCCCCGCGCAGCGCGTCGTCGTCTGGCAGCGGCTTGACCAGGCCGATCATCGCTTCGATCGACGGTTTGATGAGCGGCGGATGCAGCGTCGGCGTGCCGCTGACGTTCAGCTCGTGCCATTCACGGAACAGCTTTTGGGCGCTCACGTTGAGCTCGGCGAGGCGCTCGAGCAGATGGCTCGACGCCTTCATGAACTCGACGTCGGCGATCTTCTCCCTGATCATCACGAAAGCGGGGCCGCCGTGACTTGTCAGGAAGGTCCACGTCAGGGCAGCTGGCAGCACCCACGAGTCCCCAAACACCGGGTACATGTCTCGGTAGCGACCCACGACGCTCTCGAACGTGCGCTTGTAGAGGCCGTTGTAGTACTCGACGCGCTCGGCAACGTCCTCGCCGTCCAGCTCGCGGACGACCAGCTCGGTCGTGAGCGTGTTGCTCAAGCAGATGAAGTCCGAGCCCGGGGAGAAGAACGGATCGGCAAACGCCGCGGCCTCGCCAACCAGCGTCCAGCGGTCGTTGGAGCACATCTGGGTCACGTCGTAGGAGAAGTCCTCGACGCGCAGAAAGTCCTCGACGTCGTCCAGCCGGCCCTCGACCGACGCGGCGAGCTGCGGCTCGTGCTCGCGCAGCCAGCTCAGCATCGCATCGAACGAGTTGATCTCCTCATACGAGTGCACCCGCGGGTCCGCGCACACGCCGATGCTGATCGGCCCCGTTGCCAACGGGATCAGCCACACCCAGTAACCCTCACCCATCAGGTGGTTGGTGCTGAACTGACGGATCCCCGGCTTCGACATGAATCCCATCCACTCGGAGTCCGACGCGCCCCACTGCTCGAGGTCAAGCCCGCCCGCCAGCCGGAACCAGGCGGAGTTGATGTGATGCCCGGAATCGGCGGCGAGCCCCAGCTTGCGCTTGATCAGCGAAGCTCGCCCAGCCGCATCGACGACCCACCGTGCGGTCGTCTTCGCCTGCTCGCCGAATAGATCGAACGCGATCGTGTGCCGATCGCCAAGCTCGAGCTCCCGCACACGAGCCCCCCCGGTGACCTCGACGCCGCACTCTCGGGCGCGCGCCGCGAGCTTGTTCTCGAACAGGCCACGATCGACCTGGTAGGTCTCAAACGGCGGGTACACAGCTGGACCAAGCTCGACGCGCTTGGTGATATCCGTGTTACCGGCAGCCGGCGGGAAGAACCGCAGACCGCACTTGACGTTCTGTTCCCCGCGGAGGTGATCTGCCATCCCGATCACATTCGCGAAGTAGTTGGCTCCGGCCGGCACCGTCGACTCGCCGACCTTGAACGCCGCCAGCGGCGCGGGACCCTCACGCTTCTCGAGCACCAGCACGCTGGTCTCGGGCCGTCGCTGCTTGATCTGGATCGCGACCGTCAGCCCGGCAAGACCACCGCCGAGCACCGCGACATCGTAGTTCTCGCCGGGTGGCCGCAGCGCCCCGATCTCAACCACCGACAAGCTCCGCTCGTTCACAACGACCGCCCTTCCTCGCCGACTCGGTTAACGCCCGGCTACGCCCGGCACACAGGCCCGTCTCGCCCGGCCAGGACTGAAGCATCACAGATTGCGATGTTGTCGGTCGCCCGCAAACGAGCTTCGCGGCATGGTGCAACGAGCTTCGCGACCTGGTGGTGGAATATGATGCCCCGAAGCAAATCATTGGGGGCTCAGCGATGTCGGAACGACTTACGTCAAGCGGATTTCCGGTGCACATTCCGCGCGGTGACACGGACTCTGTATTCGTAGACGCGGTTGGCATCAGATACCTCCTGACGGGCGCGCAGACCGGGGGCGGCATGACGCTCCTCGAGATCCCGTGCGAACCCAGCTCGGTGGTGGCCCCCACTCATACGCACACGCTCGAGGACGAGTATCAGCTGATCCTCGAGGGGGAGGTCGCCTTCGAGCTCGACGGCGAGGTCATCCATGCCCGCACGGGAGACATGATCGTCCAAGAGCGTGGGGTTCCAATGGCAATCTGGAACCCCACCACTCACCCGGCGCGGCTCCTGGTGATGTTCACCCCCGGTGGCTATGACGAGTACCTCAAGGAGGTGACCCCTCTGATCGTGGCCGGCAATCGGGCCGCGATGCCGGCGGTATGGGCGAAATACGGCCTGACGATCGACCCGTCCTCGATTCCGCGGATCATGCAGCAGCACGGGCTCCGGCCGCAGGGCGGCGGCCCCCCCGGTGGCCCCGGAGGCCCTCCCCCCGGCGGCGGCCCTCCCGGCGGTCCCCCCAGCGGTGGCCCTCCCCCCAGCGGCCCCCCAACGACAGCCGCCCCATGATCGACGACGACTTGAAGGCAAAGCGCGAGGCGGCGGTGCTCGAGCACTTCCGCGCCGAGAACGCACATGACCTCGACGCCCTGATCGCCACCTTTCACGAACCTCACTACGAAATGATGCATCTGGGCCGCACACACGACGGCGAGGAGGAGGTCCGCATGCTGATCTCCGGCCTCTACCGAGGTCTGCCCGACATCCACGCCGAGCCCGGCCAGCTGCGGCACCTGGAGGACGCAGTCTTCGTCGAGTGCATCACCACCGGCACGCACAGCGGCTTCTTCGCGGGCATTGAGCCGACCGGCAAGAAGATCCGATCACGGTCAGCTTGCATCTTCGAGTTCGACGGCGACAAGTTGCTGTGCGAGAGGGTCTATCTCGACATGGCGACGATCCTGCGCCAGCTCGGTGCGCTGCCGCCGCTGCCGGGACCGCCCGGCGCGCCCGGCGGTCCGGGACCTGCTGGACCTGGCGCGCCCGCCATTCCGGGCCCTACTGCAGCTTGAGCAGCGCCGCCGCGTTTCCCCCAAGGATGCCGGCGCGCTCGTCGTCTGAGATGTCGAGCCGGTCGATCAGCATCCGCGAGACCGCCGCGGGTATCTCCACAGGCGGCCAATCGGTCCCGAACAGCAGCCGATCGGGGCCGAACACCTCGAGTGCACACCGCAGCGCCGGCACGCTAAACATCAACGTGTCGACATAGACCCGGCGCAGGTACGAGCTCGGGACCTCCGCGGGGACTGGCTCCGTCTCGTCTGGCACGAGTGCGTCCTGAGGCGGCCGACCGGCGGGCGGCCCAGCCAGCGCCGCGCCCGCCAGTGCCGGAATCCGGTAGCCCGCATCCAGCCGACCCGCCAAGGCGGCGATCCCGCCACCTCCTGCTCCAGCGATCAGCCGCAACGACGGGTGGCGGTCCAGCACGCCGGCGAAGATCGCCGCAGCGAGGCTGAGCCCCACGTCGACTGCCCGGTTGCCGAACTCGTCCAGCCGTGGGTCACCCACTCCGCCTGGCCTGACCGGGGGGTGGATCAGGACCGGTACGTCGAGCTCCTCCGCAAGGCTCCAGAAATCCTCGGCCCGCGGATCGTCCAGGCGGTGGCCGTCGACGCTGGAGCTGACCGTGAACCCGCAGCTCCCGGCCGCGACGGCGCGCCGCGCCTCCTCGAGCATCCCATCACCCTCGAACGCGTCGACTCCCACCATCACCGAGACCCGGTCCGGGTACCGCTCACGGACCCCGAGATTGAACTCATTCCATCGCTTGAGCCGGTCGAGCAGACCTCCGAGACCTGGCAGGCGGACGATCCCGTGGACGATGACAGCACGATCGATCCCGTCCTGCGCCTTGCGCTCGAGGAAGCCGTCGACATCCTTCAGCGACGGCGCACCTGGCGACTCAGGCGGCGCCAGGTGGCAGTGCGCGTCGATGATCATCGGATTACTCCACCTTCATGAATAGCTGAGCGCCAGTACGTTGCCGTCATGGTGTCATAGGTAAGCCTCAGATGGATCGCCTGGTCGACGTAACGGTCGTCCGTGCTCCTTCACTGATCGCTCAGCCTCGGTCATGAGCAGCGTGACCTGGTGCGACTGGCTGGTCGTGCCGGCGGATGAACTCACTCTTCGCCTCGGTGTATGCCTCGCGATCATCCCGATGGCGCTCAGCGAGCACGCGCTTCAGCCTTGCGTACTCGCCAGCGAGCGCCGGGTCTGCGCGCAGGCGGTCGCGGAAGCGCAGGCGTCGCTCGAGCTCCTCACGCTCATCCACAAGATGCAGGTGGTGGGTGCGGTGCGCGGCCGAGGGGTAGCACAGGAAGCGCCGGTGGGTGAGCGTCGCGTTGAATTCCCGGGGGAACTGGTAGCCGGCGTTTGAGACCAGCGCGGCGATCGGCGCGTCGAGATCGCCGACGAACGCGATCATGTCGATCACCGGCTTCGCCGCAAGACCAGGGACAGCGGTGGAGCCAAAGTGGTGGATCTCCGCCCCGTCGAGCAGCGGCGCGAGCCGCCCGCGCTCGGCCTCGAAGGCAGCCAACCATGCGGGGTCGTAGTAGACGATCTGCACTGCGGCGTCGCGCACGCCGGCCCGCGCGAGGTCCTCGGCTGCGGCTGTGCGGCGGTTGGAGTGCGGCATCCTGCCGTAGTCTCACAGACCGTCGTGGACGCGATCACGCTCACTGCGATCGTCGCCGGCGACGACCTGGTTGCAGCGGGCCTCGACTCGCAACTGCTCGCGCAGGAGGTCCATCAGCAGGTTGTCGTGCCAGCGGCCGTCGGCGCCGCGCTCGTAGCGGCGCATCGTCCCCACCGGGTGAAAGCCGACCGCCGCATAGCAACGAATCGCGCGCTCGTTCGCGCATGCCGGGTCGATCGTGAGGCGATGGTGCCCGCGCTGCTCGAACAACCACCCCGCGGCAAGCGCCAGCGCGGTGCGGCCCAGGCATCGGCCCTGATAGTCGGGCGCGAGGAAGATGTCGAGGCTGGCGTAGCGGTAGTCGGGCTCGGTCTCCTCGTTGTATCCCAGCCACCCGACAAGCGTGCCGTCAACTTCGATCGAGAAGGCTCCACCGTCGTTGCGCAGACCCTCGATCGTATGCTCGGGATCGGTGAGCGACCCCCACCACTCCCGCACGCCCGGCCGCACCAAGATAGCCATGAGCAGGTCGATGTCGCCCTCTGTGAGGGCTCGTAAGGTGACACGCCCAGCCTTCAGGGTCGGAGGCACCGCGCCAGTTTCTCACGGCCCGGTGCACCGTGACGCTATGCCGCGCAAACTGCGGCGGCCACGCGCTCCGGGGCTTCGAGGGCCGGCCAGTGTCCCACGTCCTCGAGCGCCAGGAACGGGGCGGCGGGTAGGCGTTCTCGGATGCGGTCGGCCATGTGCGCGCCCGATATTGGATCGAGCATTCCCCACACGAACGAGAGCGGGACGTCGGTGCTCTCCAGCGCGCCCACCCACCGCTCGCCGTGGTTGGAGCGGTCGTTCATGTAGCGAATCAGACGGTGGATGATCCGCTGTCCATCGTCGCGGCTCATCGCGCGCCAGATCTCAGCGGTGTCAGCGGTCGCATCGTAGTCCTCGGCGAACGTCGGCTGCAGCGCCGCGCCCCACAGCTCCTCGGTGATCTGCGCACTGATCTGGGGGCCCTGCTCGGGATCCAGCAGCGCCATCTGCCCCGGCTGAGGACGGTACACGTCCGGGTAGAGCCCGCCATTGAGCAGTTGCACGGCGAGTAGGTCGACGCCGAGGGCCCCCTCGGCGTGGCGAGCAAGCAGCTCCTGCGTCACCGACACCGCATAGTCGTGCGCAACGATCACCGTCGAGGTGATGTGCTCGCGCGCCCACAACGCCTCCACGAGGTCGGCCTGCTCGTGGATCGAGTAGTCATGATCAACTGGCTTCTCCGAGGCGCCGAACCCGAGGAAATCGAAGAGCAGCAGCGCGTGATCAGTGGCGAGCCGCGGAGCGACCCGCGCCCAGTCATAGGAAGAGCTGGGAAACCCATGCAGCAGCGTCATCACCGGGCCCACGCCCATCCGCCGCAAAAAGATCATGCGGTCGCTCCCGCCGAGGCACACCCTAACCCGCTCCCCGTCCGACCACCACCTTTCGATCCCACTCACCGGGCGATTATCACACCATCGCCCTCAACCTCCCCTCGGCACGTATCCGCCCGCCTCCGTCGGCGGTCGCGTGCCGTGCGAACGAGATCAGCATGGAGGACAGGCCGGGCGAGCTGCTGAGTCGCGCGAACACCACTCCACGCCTGCGGTTCTGCGAGTCTTCCCTGTGTGGCCAAACTTGTCGCCGGCGGGGCGTGAGCATGGGCGCAGCCAACGAGCTTCCCCTTGGCAAGCGGCTCGACTGGATCGCGGTCAAACCGCCCGCCCGTGCTCCGCTGCGGGGCTCGCACGTTCTGCTTCGCCCCGTGGACGCCGCGACTGACGCGGAGCCGCTGTACGCCGTCTCGCACTCGCCCGACGGCGACCCGACGATCTGGACCTACCTACCGGACGGTCCGTACGAGAGCCCCGGGCACCTGCGCCAGGCGCTCGCCTGGGCTGAGACCTCGGAGGACCCGCTCTACTTCACGCTCGTGCGCCTGCGTGATGAGCGCCCTCTCGGCCTGGCCTCGTACCTGCGCATCACCCCAGAGTTGGGCGTGATCGAGATCGGGCACATCTGGTTCGGCGTGCCGCTGCAGCGCACGACGGCCGCGACCGAGGCGATCTACCTGCTCGCCCGGCACGCCTTCGACGATCTCGGCTACCGGCGCCTTGAGTGGAAGTGCAACGCCCTGAACGCTGCCTCCCGGCGAGCGGCCGAGCGTTTCGGCTTCACCTTCGAGGGCGTCTTCCGCAAGCACCAGGTCGTGAAGGGTCGCAATCGCGACACAGCCTGGTATGCGATCACCGACGAGGACTGGCCGGCGATCCGCGCGGGCTTTCAAGCCTGGCTGGCGCCCGCCAACTTCGACGGCGAGGGAGGGCAGCGCCACCGTCTGGGTGAGCTGACCGCCGCAGCCCGGCGCTGAGGAGCCAGTCGCCGACGTTCGCTCACCCGCAGAACGCATGGGCGTCGGTACCGGCGAGCTCGCTGGTGACAATGCTTCAGCTGATCAGGTCGGGCTCTGAATATCCCGTGTTTCTGCCACGAATTCGCGTATGTGCTTGGCGAGTTGTGCGGGCTGGTCCTCGGGGATGAGGGTGTAACTGTCGGCGATCTCGACGAGTCGTCCCCGCGGGCACAAGTCAGCCAGCCGCCGGCCGTGCTCGCGGGGCATCAGGCGGTCTTCGCGGGCCCACGCCACCAGCACGGGACGGTCGAATGCGTGCAGTGCCTCGGCAGCGGCGAGCAGGTCGCGCCGACCCTGCGCGGCGCTCAGCACGTACTTGCGCAGATCGCGGCGGATCCCCCGCTGCCCCACCACGGGGGCAAACCAACGGTCCATCACCTCACGCGGGACTGGGCGCTTGCTCAGCGGGCCGTAGGTCATCGGCAGCCTGCGTAGGCGATCGAAGCGAAACGGCATCACCGTGAGCCCGATCCCGCCGGGCACTCGGGCTATGTAGGGGAGCAGCTTCGCGGCTCCCTTCGGCGGCACGTTCTCGAAAGCCTCACACGAGCAGATGACGAGTCGCGAGATCCGCTCATCCTGCGGTCCGCCAACCAACAGCTGCGGTCCACCCCAGTCGCTCATGGCAAGCGTCAGCTCACGCAGGTCCAGGCGCTCGATGAGCTCGCCGAGGATCGTCGCGACTCCGCGCATCGACAGGTCGACGTCGGCACGCATCGGATGACGGTGCCCGCCGAGCGGGAGCGTGGGTAGGACGCAGCGATAGTCGGAGCGCAGCTCGGCGACGACGTGACGCCAGAGCGAACCGTCCATCATCAGCCCGTGGGTCAAGACGATCACAGGCCCATCGCCGCCGGTGTCCTCGTACTCGATTGTTCCCACCGATAGCTGTGCTTCGGGCATGGCGCCTCCAAAGGTCGATTTGATAGATCGCTCTAATGAGCGGGGAGCCTATCATTAGGCTCACGACCGACGAGCAAGGGACCTGAACATGGCGAGCACCACGAAGGACCGGATCATCGACTCGAGTGCCGAGCTGTTTCGCCGCCAGGGCTACACCGGCACAGGCGTCAAGCAAATCGTGGCGCAGGCCAACGCGCCGTTCGGGTCGCTGTACCACTTCTTTCCCGGGGGCAAGGAGCAGCTCGGAGCGGAGGTGATCCGCTCATCGGGCCAGCTCTACATTCAGCTGTTCGCGACGATTGCCGCGCAGGCCCCGGACGTCCTCACGGCGGTCGGCGACTTCTTCGCTGGCGCCGCGGACACGCTGCGGGAGACCGACTACGCCGACGCCTGCCCGATCGCCACTGTCGCCCTGGAGGTCGCCAGTACCAGCGAGCCGCTGCGTGAGGCGACCGCGGAGGTCTTCGAGAGCTGGATCGCGGGCGCGACCGAGTACTTCGCGGCCACCTCCATCCCCCGCGACACGGCACGAGAGCTGGCGTTCTCGATGCTGTCGCTGCTAGAGGGCGCATTCGTGTTCTGCCGCGCAATGCGCACCACCGAGCCACTCGAGATCGCTAGGGCCAGCGCGGTCGCCGCGGTCCAGGCGGCTCTGGCTGAAGCTGTGGCGACTTCCGCCCCACGCGCGGAGCGCCGGCGAAACGACTAGGTGACAGATGGGTGCACGGATAGAAACTGGCTTCAGGGACGTGGACGGGACCGGCGAGGCGGAGCCGTTCGCCGAGTACCTCAGCCACGTCAACAACATCGAGTCAGTCGCGGCGGGCAAGCGGGCGCGCGAGCAGCTGCTCGGCTTGTCCGCGGGTTCACGCGCAATCGACGTCGGTTGCGGGCTGGGCGACGACGCGCGTGCGCTCTCACGCCTCCTCGGCCCGCAGGGGCAGGTCATCGGCCTGGATTCGAGCGCCGCTCTCCTTGAGCGCGCGCAGGCCCGCTGCGAGACGCAGGACGGCCCGGTCTCTTTCATAGCCGGCGACGCCCACGCTCTGCCCTTCGACGCCGGCAGCTTCGACGCCGCGCGCATCGAGCGCACGCTCCAGCACCTGGAGGATCCCGGTCTCGTGATAGGTGAGCTGGCGCGGGTCACCCGGCAGGGTGGGGTGGTGCTCGCCAACGAGCCGGACTGGGGCACGCTTGTGAGCACGGGCAGCCCGCGTGAGCTGGTACGCGCGATGCTGGCCGCCGCCGAGGCGCAGATCCGCAACCCCTGGATCGGCCGCGAGCTTGTGGGTCTGTTCGTGGACGCGGGGCTCGCTGACATCGCGATCGTGCCCGAGGTGCTACTGCAGCGCGACTTCGACGTTGACATTGTGATCGACCCGGCGGTCCTGGCTGCCGATCTGCGCGCACAGGGGCACCAGGGCGTCGAGGATATGCTCGCCGCCGCCAGGGCCGACTCGCTCGCGGGGCGCACGGTCGCTGCCCTCACGCTGTTTACCGTCTACGCACGTGTTCCATAGCTGGCTATCGTCAGCGCGATGCGTCTGAACCACGTCACACTCGCTGTCGGCCATGCGATGGGCACAGGGTGTTCATCTACCACGCTGGCAAAAACCGGCTCGATCCTCCTGGCGCCTCGCGCCCGCACCGCACAGGCAGGTCGGAGGTGAGTGAGCAGCACGAGCGGCTGTTGCACCGCGCTTACGAGGCGTTCAACGCTCGCGACATCGAGGACGCCTTGGCGACGATGCACCCGCGGGTCGACTGGCCCAATGCTATGGAGGGTGGGCGCGTCCACGGCCACAATGGGGTACGCGAGTATTGGGAGCGGCAGTGGGGATCGCTCGACTCACGGGTGCAGCCGTTGCGTATCGAGCACGGCCCCGACGGCCACGTGGTCGCAACGGTGCACCAACTCGTGCGAGACCGCGCCGGGAACGTCGTTTCCGATCAGATAGTCGAGCATCGCTTCGTGATCGCGGGTGGACTAATCGAGCGTATGGACGTCCACGATCACTGGACGATTCGCAGCGCCGGCGAGACTGACATCGCCGCCGTGCTGGACCTGTGGGCAGCGGCGGGCAGCCTGCCGAGCGTCAGCGACTCCCCCGAGGGACTCGCCCGGCTGCTGGCCGCCGACCCCCAGGCGCTGCTGGTTGCCGAGCGCGGTGGCGCCCTGGTCGGCTCGCTGATCGCCGCGTGGGACGGGTGGCGTGGGAGCTTCTACCGGCTGGCCGTCTCGCCGGAACACCGCCGCCAGGGGCTCGCAACGATGCTGCTCACGGCAGGCCAGCAGCGCCTGCGCGAGCAGGGCGCGGTCAGGCTCACCGCGATCGTCGCCGAGGATGAGGCGGGCGCGGTGGCCTTCTGGCAGGCCGCTGGTTATGAGCGCCAGCAGAACAGGGCACGGTTTGTCCGCCAGCCGGGTCCACCAGCCGGACACGTAGGCGCGAGGTCTCTTGATGCGGCGGCGCGGGCTGCGAAAGAGGATCGGCGATGAGCCGCCCGGAAACCGGCTTCAGGGATGTGGACACAGCCGGCAACGCAGAGGCGCATCCCATGTTCGCCCGCATCTATGCGAGGGTCGCGGAGATCAGCGAGCGTCGGGACGGCGCCCAGCATCGCCGCAAGCTGCTCACTGGCTTGCACGGCCGAGTGGTGGAGGTGGGCGCCGGCAGCGGTGCGAACTTCCGGCACTATCCAACCTCAGTCAGTGAGGTCATCGCCATCGAGCCTGAGCCATACCTGCGCAAGCGCGCCGAGCATGCCGCGTCGGAGGCGCTGGTCTCGGTCTCTGTGGCGCCCGGCGCCGCCGATTGCCTTCCCGGCGAGACGGCATCGTTTGACGCCGGCGTTGTCGCGCTCGTGCTCTGCACCGTGCCCGATCAGCAGTCGGCGCTCGCCGAGCTGCACCGTGTGATCCGTCCCGGAGGCGAACTGCGCTTTTACGAGCATGTGCTCGCTCACTCCAGATGGGAGGCTCGCTTTCAGCGGTTCTCCGATGCGACATTCTGGCCCCGCCTCGCTGGTGGCTGTCACCTGGCGCGCGACACGACGACCGCCATCGAACGGGCGGGGTTTGAGATCGAGACGTTCGAGCGCTTCCGCTACAGCCACGCGCCGTTCCTTCCCTCCGATCCACATGTGCTCGGCGTGGCGCGTCGTGCCTGAGCGGCGCGGCAACGTTCACGATCGGGGCGCGGCGCGCTGACCGTGGACGTTTTCTACACGCGCTAGCGCAACGCGCTCACGGTCGATGCAAGCAAGAGCAATAACGCCGATAGTGCGTATCCGGTTTGCTCATGCTGTTTGGCTGGTGTGGGTGGTGAGCTGGCGGTAGGTGGTTGGGGGGTGGCGTCCTGCGAGCCCGAGTAGCGTCTGAAACGCCGCCATCGGTGTGTGCCGGCGGTTGTGGCGGAACACGTACTCATCGAGGTAGACGGGCAGGTGCTCGTCAGAGACGTCGCGGTGAGTGCCGTGCATCCAGGCCTTCAGGTTGCTGACGGCGCGGTGCGCACGGGGTAGCAGTTGCTCGCCGGGCGCTGCGGCTCGCTGGCTGCGTGGCCGGTGCTCGTAGCCGAGCTTGGCGAGCCCGGCGTAACCTTGCCACCCGTCGGTGTGGACAATCGCGCTAGCAGCGGTTGTAGCCTTCAGAAGTCCATGCAGCGAGTCAGCCGAGGCGTCGTTCAGGACTTGCAGGCGTAGCCGTCCCGAGCCGCGACCACGAACCTCTACAGCGATGCCGACGAGCACCTTCTTGCCCCGCTGGCGGCCGCCTTTGCGTCCCTCTTCCAGTCCCCCGAGGAAGAACTCGTCGACCTCGACCTCGACCTCGTCCTTGAGCGGCTCACGCTCGGGGGCGACCATCGCTCGCCTGAGCTTCTGCAGGATCAGCCACGCTGTCTCATAGCGCGACAGGCCGAGCTGGCGCTGCAGCTGCTTGGCCGAGATCCCGGGATGGTGCGTAGCGACCAAGTACGCCGCCCAAAACCACGTCCGCAGCGGCGTGCGCGTCTTGTGCATCACGGTCCCCGCCGTCACAGAGGTCTGCAAAGCGCACTCCGAGCACTGCCACAAATGACGGCGCTCCAGCACCCACGCCGAGCGACCCCCACACCCCGGACAGACGAACCCCTCCGGCCAGCGCGAAGCCGCCAGATAGTCAAGGCACGCCGCCTCTGTCGCAAACCGCTCCTGGAACTCCATGATCGTGCGCGGGAAGTCTGGCCGAGCCACCGGCAAACCGTAGCGACCCCACCTGACGTAACCGGATACGCACTACGCCGATAATCAGGCGATGGCGAGCCGGGGTGTCCGTGACGCGGGAGTTGAAGATTGCGCGCCCATCGCGGAGATCTACAACGAAGGGATCGTCGAGGGCCGCTCGACGTTCGAGACCGACGAGCGATCGGCCACGGATGTCAACGGGTGGCTGGGTTCAGCGGCGCATCCGGTGCTCGTGGTCGAGAACGGCGGGTTGGTCGCCGGGTGGGCGCGGATCGCGCCATACAGTTCGCGCGCGTGCTACACGGGGGTTGCTGAGGCGAGTGTCTATGTTCGTGCGGCGGCGCGCGGAGACGGTCTCGGCAGCGCGCTGGCAGCGGTGCTTCGCGAACGCGCCGAGCAGGCTGGACTCCACAAGGTGATCGGCAAACTGTTCGCCGAGAACGAGCAGTCGCGCCGCCTCGCTGCGCGGTACGGGTTCCGCGAGGTCGGCCTGCATGTTCGCCACGGCCGGATACGGGGCGAGTGGCGCGACGTGCTGGTGGTCGAGCTGCTCCTGGGGAGCGCCGCCGCTACCTGAGTGGGCGTTACCCCAATACTGCCGTAAGCGCAGTCTGCTAGCGGCGGCCGAGAGAGAGAGAGAGAGAGAGAGACCTCTATCGAAGCCACCAGTGGGTATATGACTCTACAGTCCCGATTGCAGGAGGCACAAACATGGACACGCCATACACATTGAGGAAACTCACCGACATAGAGGATTCCGCGCCCAAGTCCGGGTTTGGGGATGTCCAAGAAGCGAGATTCGCAAGGGACGCGCTCGACACCAAAGACACCGGCTTCAGCTATCACCGAGTCAAGGCCGGGCAGCGCCAGCCCTTTGCGCACAAGCATGAACGCGCCGAGGAGGTCTACGTCGTCCTCGGCGGCTCCGGCCGGGTAAAGCTCGATGAGGAGGTCGTCGAGCTTGAGACGCTCGATGCGATCCGAGTCGCTCCCACTGTGACGCGCGCGTTCGAGGCGGGGCCCAGCGGCCTTGACCTCATCGTCTTCGGCCCGCGGTGCGACGGGGATGGTGAGGTGCTGATGGGATGGTGGACCGACTAGATCGAGAGACGTGGGCAGACAGAGACCTGGGCAGACACCTACCAGCCCAGACGAGAAAGGCGGAGGACCGAGCGGGGGCCGCCGGAGCCACGCGAAGGGTCCCCGCAGGCAGGCTGGAGGCCGGCGACCAAACGCGCTCACTCCCCTCAGCGGATTGGGCGCAGCTCGACACCGTGAGCTGCCCCTTGCCAAGCGGTGTCGGCTGTCAGTGCTGGGGCGCCCAGTCGTCGCGCCAGCGCTAGGCACGCCAGGTCGCCGAGTGAGAGCCCTGCATCACGGGTCAACGGTCGCAGACGTGCCGTGTCGATGGCGTCAGCGGCTGTGAACGGCTCAACAGTGATCGCGCCATCGAGTAGCCCGCTTTGGGTGAGCTCAGCCGCAAGCTTCGCCGGGTGGGCTCCCCGATCGGCGACGCGGCTGAAGACCTCCGCGAGATTGACGGTCGAGATAACCACACCGCTGGCAATCGCCTCGGCTACAACGTCGGCGCCAGGCTCATCACGAAGATGGGCGAGCAGCGCCGAGGCGTCGAGTACGGACGCCAACTACTCGGCGTCCTCTCGGTTGGCTTCTGCTCGCCGCGCGGCGAGCAGTTCATCCACCATCGACCCTCCGGGGAGATCACGGAGCAGTCCGCGACTTTGCTCGGCCACAGCGCGATACGGGCGTAGCCGCAGCGAGCCGTCGTATTCAGTGCTCAACAGCATGTGAGTACCGGGCTTCAGGTCCAGCTCGCGACGTACTGCGGATGGCAGTACAACTCGCCCGCGCTCCCCGACCGTGATGCGCCTTTCAGTGTGGGCCATATTGGGAATGTACCACGTTGACAGAAAAGCCCACGCTGGAAGGCTGACCCCCGGCGACCACCCGTCGTGATGGCCGCTCGCACTCGGAGCGCCGCCACGAAAGCCGGCCCGGCTCACACTGCCGACTTTTCGCCCAGGTTTATTGAGCTTTTCAGTGGTAAATGCTGGCCGCGGCCGCGCGCGGTCGTACGCGAGATGCCGGATTTTGCGCGAATCTACGCGATCGTTTCGTCCATCGCGGACGAAACCCGAGTGCCTGCTGGCAAGATCAGCCGCGCTCCCAGCCGGCCGACCACCTCCACCGGGACGCGACCCCAACGAATCGGTAGCCTCAGCCTGCTTGTGGTACCAGTGTGAAGCCCGCGCGGCTCGCGGCGCGTCGCAACTCGGCCTCGAAGCATGCGAAGCCGTCACAGCGCGGATCGACCTCACGCACTGCGAGTGCGCTCGCGAGCTGGACGGCGTCGTAAGCGCGCAATGCGTGGCGCGCCGCTTCTTGCGCAGCGGTTACCAGCACTAGCTCAGTGGGGGCGACGATCGTGAAGCGAGGGTCTGAGTCGTGATCGCCGTGGAAATCAAGCTCGAACGCGCTGACCAATGTGCTGGCGGCTGGATCCTCGAGCTCACCAGTTCGTGCCTTGCGCCACAGTGCGGAGGGGACCTCTACGCGTGCGAGCGCAGAGATCACGAGCGCGTCGAGCGCGCGGATCGCTCGGTGTCCAGCCTCGTCTGCGTAGAGCTTCACGAGCGCAGACGAATCGGCGAAGGTGCTCAGCGACGGTCCTCTGCGACGAAGTCCGACAGTGGCTTGCCACGTCCGGCGGCGGCGCGGGCTCGACTGAGCGCTCGCGTGGACGTACGCGTGGCCGCGGGGAGGCGCTCGGGGCTCAGCAGCAGCCCAGCCCGCCCAAGACGCTCCCGCAAGCCTGTGGTCTCATCGCCCGCATAGTCAGGGTCGACGGCGGCTGAGAGAACCTTGACGGCGTAGCCGTTGACACTGTCCTCGTGATCGCGTGCAGCTCTCTTGAGTTGCTCGGCGAGCTCTTCGGGAACTCGCAGTGTCAGCTGCCGCATAATGTCATGGTAGCAGACGTGAATACATGGAGCGCACCGGGTCGAAGGGCAGGAGACGGACAAAATGGTGCGCTGGATACCCATCCGACGAACTTTCCAGAGAGACAAAACCGCCTATTTGCAGGCAACTCCAATGGGCACGGGTGGTTTCGAACCACCGACCTCTCGCGTGTGAAGAGGTACCGCAAGCTGGGTGGATACCGGGTTTTCCCTTTATTCATGCGGGGAAGTGGGGATTGTGCCGATTGGCGTTTCGGCTGATTTCGGCCCAAATCGGGGGGGTTTAGGCCCATGAGAGGCTCCATGGGCCTAAACGTTTTCGGGTGCGGGTCCTACCTTGCGGCGGTCAGCGCCGGCTCGGCGGGATGACGTGCGCTCAGGTATCACGCGGGGCTTCGCGGAGGTAGTGCGCTCGGTTGAACGGCTGCTGCGCTGCGTCCGGTGAGGAGAGGAAGCGGGCGAGCGCGTTCACCATCTGGCCAATGACGCGCTCGCCTCGATGACGGTTGAAGGGCGGGTTGAGCGCGTAGAGCAGCCCGTGATGGGTCCGTCGGTGGCTCTCATGGTCGCGTCTGGCCTGCTCGTAGTCCGCGATGTTGTCGGTGACGATCGCGCGGCCGTCGTCCTGTGCGCGCGCGAAGACTTCATCGTCGCTGATCCCGGCGTAGCGGCCAGCGTGCGCCGACTCGCTGATCGCGACCACGTCGAAGCCGCGCTTGCGCAGCTCGAGCGCGATCGTCGGCGTCCACATCTCGTCGAGCAGCAGCCTCACGCCGCGGATCGGGTGTGCGAGGACCCAAGCATGTGCCGAAGCCGCTCGGCTGCCTCCTCATCCATTTGGATGCGCTCGTCGATGTCAGCGGGATAGGCGGCGTAGTAGCTCGCTGCCAGTTCCACCGCGCTGCGGTCGAGGCCGCTGATATGCGCGACCGCCTCGATCGGGTCCGTCGCGCCCTCCCCGGCCGCCGCCTTCAGGTCGCGGGCGATCTCCCAGACGTCGGGGCCGCCGGCGATGCCGGCCCGCCTGCCCGTGGGGCCCGAGCGGAAGACGATCCCCGGGAGCTCTTCGATCCGCAGGCCCTCCTCGATCAGGCGCTCCGCCACCCGCGCCTTCGACTGACCAAGGCGTTCGCTGCGGACATCGAGCATATCGACGACCTCTGCGGAGAACCGTGCGGAAAACGACTTTGTGCGCTTGGTCCGTGACATCGCCACTTCTCCCGTTGAAGACTTTGTAATGCAAAGTAGCACAATTGGAGCAGGTTGGCGGCCGCGGGTGCGCTTCGTCCCATGTCAGCGACAGCGCGGACGAGGTCGCCCCCTGTCTTACGGCATGGCTGTGGCGGTCAGGCCGCCAGCGCGAGATCCGGCTGAAGCTCGCGCTCTAAGTCCAGCGCGTACTCGACGTCGGCAGTATCGATCGCGGGGTAGAGCGCAGTGATCTTGTCGACGGTCAGCCCGCGGCGCCGCAGGGCGGCGAGCGCCTCAGTCTCGATGCGGGTGCGGTGGACGTGGGGCGCTCCGGCGAGCTTCCCCGGGACGATGCGCAGCCGCGGACGCGGGGCCACAAGGTCAGGCCCGCGTACCAGCCGCCCGATCGCCAGTGGGCGAAGCAGATCAAGCGCCTCCGCGTCGAGGACTGCCTGCCCGTCGGAATGCTTGGGCGAGGGAGTCGCATTGAGGACGATCCGCCCGCCGCGGTCCACGGCGATATTCGGGCTGCCCTCCTCGGCCCACAGGGCGAGGTCGATGTTGGCGAGTTCGCGCAATCCGGTGCGCACGGCGGTCATCGTGGTGGGCGCTATGGCCTGCCCATCAGGCGCGGTCTTGGTGGCGCGCAGCCAGGCGATGACGCGCAGCGCGAGCAGGTCGCTGTAGGACCAGAGCCTTATGCGCTCAGCAGACACGCTCGGGGCGAGGATCTCCTTGCGTGCCCAGTGGTACACAGTCGCCTTCGGCACGCCCGAGAGGACAGCCGTGCGGTCTGCGCTGTAGGTACCACGTAGATCCATGGCTCAAGTGTGGCCCTCGACGCCGACAGATGCTGTATCAGCGAAGCAGCTCGCCAGCACTGAGGCTGCCATCTATCGCCGCCGACCCTTGACCGTCCGCGCCGCTGTGCCTGGCGCTCGGGCGGAGGGACCAGGGCACTCACTCCCACAGGGAAGCGAGCGCATCGCTACCCCTGGCGCCCGCGCTCCACCCTCGTCCGGACCAGCGGCGTGAGTGGCCTCCGTCGACGCGCTCGCTATCCAGCGCAAAGCAGTGGTGCCGGGCGCGCGGGCTCGCCCAGCCAGCAAAGCAGCGAGGGCCAGATGATTTGGCAGAAGCCCGCCGCAGCTACCGACGACTGGCTGAACGGCCGGGCCGGGTTTAGGGTAGTCGCTTGGCTCCTCGTGGCCAACGCTGGGAGGGACGCCTCAGCACAAGCCGACCTTGTTGGCGGCGTATTCGGCTTGCGCCACGGTGACCTTCACACGCCAGATCACCAGGGGTGCCGACGGAGAGTTTAGGCCCATGAATGGGCCCATGGACGATTTTGGCCTCTCAAGCGAGCTAAAGGGGCTCGCTGGCGATGAGTAGAATCTGTTTCAGATAAAGGAGATCGAGGAGTGGGCACGGGTGGTTTCGAACCACCGACCTCTCGCGTGTGAAGTCTGCTCAGACGCTGCGGTCTACTGCGTCGTATCGCCCATCTCTTGCAGATAGGCGACATTCGCGCATTGTGTTCATCGATCTGTTGCGAGCTGCTGCCGTCTACCGCTTCCACGGATGCTTCCAGCCGTTCGGTCGCAAGCAGTCAATTCCTCGCTTGGCTTGGTAGCTAGTCTTCCTCTTCCTGTTGCTTGGCGCGAAGGTCGGCTGCATTGAGTTCCACCGCCCCAATAGTGGGCGTTCCGAGCGCTCTCCGGCGCTGGCTTGTCTCCCACCAGCGAAAGGAAGCGGACAGCGTGACAAGCCTTGCCTTGTCAACGGCTCTTTCGTACCGTGCAAGGGTCTCATCGGACGGGTCGAAAGCGCATTTCCCATGCGCGTCGTGTGCGTCCCAGTCGCGGGCGCGGGCGCGGGACATAGACGCAAGGCAGCCGAAAGCGGTCGAGACGCGCGTAAAGTCGATTGTGTTCAACGCAAAAGCGAGTTGCTCGCGGTGAGCAGTCCACGCGTCTGCGTAGCCCGACCAGTCCGTGATCATGTCGTGCCAGTCGCGTAACTGCCGGACATCTTTGATTGAGGACTCGGCGCCATGTAACTCGATATAGAGGATGCGAGCTGCGGCCCGAGCACCTCTGCGCCGCTCGAATTACGCGAGGGTGGCTTGGACGCTGCCACTGGCGATGGCGCCGACAATGACACCGCCAATCGCGTACCCAGCACTAGACACGTGGCAATCGTAGAGCGCTCCTCGGCTGCGACTGGCTAGCACGCTGGGTTCGGCCCATTCCGCGATGGGGTGCGGTGGGTTTCAAGCCTGCGACCTCTCGCGTGCGCTGTCGCCGAGCGCGATCGGGCCGAGCACAATCCCATCAGGTCCAACCGTTGCCGGGAAGCGAGGCGTCAGCGCCGCGCGGCCGACGGACTTTTGGGCGCCGAAGTCGCGCACCCGCGCACGATCGGGATTTGCCTCGATTTTGTTATAGAGCCATCGACTTGTATCAACAGCGCGTTGTGCTCGCCCCCGCTCATTGTGGCCGAGGCGTCGCCCACGATGTACGATGTCGTGTCGGATTGCGCGGGTCTGCTCGAACTCATCGAACTCCACCTGAGCGATCGTTGGCTTCGCGAGCTTCTTCCACTGCCGGAGTCGGCCGGGGAAGTCGTTATCGGTCTTTGCGAGCCGTTCGATGGCATCTTGTTGTGGGAACTGTTCTTCGAGTGTGCGGAGGAGTGCCCAGCCAAGCAGTGCCTCGATGGCCGTGACGGTGCGGCGCACAGCGCCCGTATAGTCGCCGCGCTCCATCAGCGAACGGGCATCGAGGAGATCGAACTCTCCAGGCGTCGCGTCCTCGCTCGACCACTTTGTGATGTCGTCAGCCGTGGCCCATTCGAATGGCCTCGTCGTCTCGGGGTCGCCAAGTGCAGCACCGCCTACCACTCGGACAGGCTTCGCATCCCACGACTTGTAGGGGATGAGCACTGTCCTGTATCCCATCCCCGCGTGCTTCAAGAACCAAACAGGTACGTCCCAAGCGCTGACCTCGTAGGCGAAGAAGTCATATGTCGCTAGCCGGTATCGCTGGATCAGCTCGTTGATGATCGGGATATGGGCGTCGCACAGCGAGGCCCAGTAAGCCTCTTGCTCTCCGGTTGCGTCTCCGTCGGACTCCACGGGTGGAAAGGCACCCTTATGAGCGCGTGCATCCAGTCGAAGCATCGTCTTGCATCGGCGTCTCATCCAAGGGGCCTTCCGCTCAGCGAGCGCAGCGGCGATGTCCTCCGGTGGCTGGTAGTCCCGATCGAGCGGCCCTTGAAATATTTGGGACGCGCGAGAGTCCAACATTTCATGGACGAACACCTCCATCCATGGGCCGCATACATGGACAACAAAGGGTCTTTCGGTCCACTCGATCTCGACCGGCCCAGGGGGCATCATCAGCCAGAAGGGCAGCTCGATATACAGCGTGGTCTCGCCAAGTTGAGATGACCAGTCGATCCCGTCGCCAAGGACAAACCTGTCGGGCAGTGGCGGGCGTTGAGTCGCCGTCTTGGCCTGTTCGTGCGAACCGACCTCGCTCATCACAGCCCTTCGCGCTGGTCCGCAGTCCGACCGCTCGGTAGCGCGGCAACGTTGTCGGTCTGAGATTCGTTCGGATTAGTCGAGTCCGTCATACCGTATAGCTTGCTCAACCGGACGCGGCGATCGTTGCTACGGCGCACGGCATCGAAAGCGTGGACGTAGATTCGCTGTGTGGTCGCCACGCTCGCATGGCCCAAGCGCGCGCTGACCTCCTCGATATCCCAGCCCTGCGCGATGAGTGCGCTCGCATGAGAGTGGCGCAGGTCATGGAACGTTGGCGCCGGCTGGATGATGGCTCCGTCGTGATCCTCGACCGCGCCGAGGTCGGCGCGCTTGACTGCACGAGCAAGGACGCGCCCGCCGATGTTTCGGTGGTCGTGACCGGAGCCCGTGCGGGTCGTGAAGACGAGCTGGTGCGGGCCGCTGTATGCCGTGCCGATCTTGTGCTCGCGCAGCTTGCCGACCAAACTGGGCGTGGCCTCCAGCACGCGCCGAGATCGCTTGGTCTTCAGGGGTACGCGCTTGCCCTTGCGGTCGAGCTGGTGCGTGAACTCGACCGTCTGCTCCTCCAAGCTGACGTTCTCCCACGCAAGCCCAAGCGCCTCGGCGAGCCGGCATCCCGTCTCGGCGGCAAGGTCGAAGATCATGCGATACCTGTCGTCTACGGCGTTGAGCAGTTTGTCTAGCTCATCCGCGTTCATGACCCGTTTGGGCTTCTCGTCGTCGCTGCTTGGACGCTCGACACGATCGAGCAGGCTGACCGGGTTCTGTGCTGTGAGCCCAAGATGCCGCGCCGCGTAGGTGAAGACCGATGAGAGCACGGTCATGTGGCCCTTGATCGTCCATCCCTTCAATCCCTCCGACTGCTTCTTGGCGATGTACTTGGCGACATCGGTGGGCGCAATGTGGGTCATGCGCTGGCGCCCGAAGTGGTGCCGCAGATGTTTGAGCGCGGCTCCGTAGGCGTTGTGCGTGGCTGGTCGGAGCCTGACGACGCGCGCATCCCACCACGCATCGGCGGCGGCGTTGAAGGTCAGACGCGGATTGCTGGCGACGCGCTCACTGCGGGCGCGCTTGGCGTGCTCCTGCGCCAGCGCTGCGCGAGCGGCCTTGATCCCACCGTCCACCACGCGCCATCGCTGCTTGCTCTGGGCGTCGCGCCAACCAATCTCAAGCCGGTCGTCGGAGGGGCGTCGATATATGCCGGGCTCAACGCGAATCCGGCGGGGAGTCGCGTTGCTCATTGCGGTTGCCCTCCATGTGGCCGATCGGCGTGCTCAAACAGGCGCGGGGCACCCATTTTGCGAGTGCCAGCAGTATATAGACCTCTCACTGATATAGCAAGAGGGCACCTCGAATAGTCAGGAAATAAGCAGCTTTTGGCTCGTGTGGAAGCGGCGTGGAAGCATCAATGCGGCGCTGCGAGTGGGTGCGTCTCTAGCCGACAGCCACTATGCGTGTGTGTCGAGCCAAGTATCCGAGAGCGCCCACACCTCGACCTCGCGGTGCTCAAGGAGTTGGCGGGTCAGGCGGATGATTCGCCCGTTGAGATAAGGACGCCTCTCGAACAGATCGTTGACCACCTCACGCGGAATCCGGACCGCTTGCTCGACCTTGAGCTCTTTCGTGAAGACGACGACGATCACCGCGTCGTAGCCGTCATCCGACCTAACCGGCGAGAGATTGCGTCTCTTGCCACCTCCGTTGCGGAGTAGCGCCTTGACCTGCAAGAGTTCCGTGCCAACCTGCACGTCCCAGGTCTTTTGGTTGGAGGGACCGCGTTCTCCGCCGTAGTGGAGAGCGACCAGTTGCTCCGCGATGTCGCTGATGGGGCTGTTGAACGTGCGGACGACCCCGCGACTGCGAAGCTCCTGAACGGAGCCCGCCCAGAGAGCGAGCAGTTCGCGCACGGACAGATCAGCAAGGTCAATCGCCACCTATCGAGCGTAAAGCACCGCTAACCCTGGGCCATAGGTCTCCCGGCTGACCTAGCTGCCCCAGCAGACTGGGTGCGCATCGGGTCATCCCGTCGAATGGCGCGCGTAGACTCGGAGCGTGTCCGGATATCGCAATGATGATGAGTTGAAGCGGCTGAGCCACGATGTCTACTGGCGGCTACGGCAGGTCTTGGTCCTCTCAACGTTTCTCGACGGACTACGCCGCAACGGGCAGCAGCGGATGCACGATCCATTCGATGCGGCAGCACTCGAAGCGTTCGCAATCAACGCGCGTGCGCTGCTGGACTTCATTTGGCGCACTCGCACGCCAGATGCGTGGCCGAGAGCACGTCCAGACGACGTGTTTGCCGTCGATTGGTTCGACGACGGTGACTGGAAGCCGTCTGAGCCACCGCCGCACCTCGCATCGCTCAAGAAGAAGGTTGGCAAGGACATAGCCCACATCACGCTCGGTGCCGACGCGCCCAGCGGTTGGCAGCCTCGCTATGAAACCAGCGGCCTTGCGTCGGCGCTTGCGTACTTTGCCAAACGTGTCCCAGCCAGCCGCGTCGGTCTCAACTTCAAGAGCGCCGTGCCAGACGCTGTCGCTGAATGGCGCATCGAGATTGGAGCCGATGACGAGGTGTTCGGATTGATTGCGGCCGATCCGCTGCTGCCCGCTGCTACCCCAGCAAACCCGACAATGCGCGAGCTACGCGACAGCAGCGAGACGACGCACCCCGACGTTGAGGCATTGCGAGACCGGAAGGTCGCAAACGATCCGTGTCTGTAGCCATCGCAGCGGTAATCATCGGTGCCCTGCTCGGTGGCGTCGTGCAGGCGATCTTCGCTGCTCGGGACCGCAAACGCGAAGCGCGCGCCGCCGCGCTGATCGTGGGCGACGCGCTGACCGACGCACTGATCCTCAACCACAGACCGCAGGCCACGCCCTTCCGGCCGGTGTTCATCGACTACGCCGCCTACGGCGCAGTGTGGGAAACCGAGCGCAAAGCACTGGCACCGATGATCGCTCGGGCGGACTACCAACTCGTTTCCAAGGCGTTCTCGGCGTTGCGAGTCCTTGGCAAGAAGGACACAAAGGGCTACGACCTCAGCAATGACGTGTTCGACGCTCTCTACCACGCGGGGATGGCCTGCGAGATGGCTCGGCGGGCGCTTCATTCGTACTCGCTGACTCGGCGCGAGAAGCTGCTGAACATCACACGCGAACGCCTCGTCAAGGTCAAGCAGCGACGGGAATACGCTCGTATGGGGCGGGAAGCAGTGCGCGCCCGCAAAGCCAAAGCCTCTAGCGGCTGATGAAAGGCGGCAGCTTGAGATTGAACTAGGTCGTCTGACGCATGGACGAAACAATGCGTAGCTGAGTCTCCTTAGACCACGGATTTTACGCCGACGATCCGTGCGGTTGGAGGCTGATCCGTAAACGGCCCACCCGTCGTTTACGGCGTTTCGACCGGCGAAGCGCGGGCTCACAGCTCTGGAGGATGGGCTTTCGCGGAGCGTTCGGGGGGGTCCTGCGGCGCGGTAGACTTCGTGGCGTGAGCGCAGCGAACGAGCACGCCGGGCACGAGCTAGTCGTTGCCCCTGACGGGAGTATCCCCGCCGATCAACTGGCGCGCCTTGGTGTTGCGCCCGGCGCCCATCTGCGGGTGGTGCAAACGGGTCAGGCTGGGACGCTCGCCGGATCGCTACAGGACTTCCCGGACCTGGCGTGGGAGGATTTCGAGCGCGCCAGTGGGCTCGCCGCGCGTGACCTTGCCTCCACGTGAGGGTTCTCGCCGACTCGCACGCCGTCGTGTGGCACCTACAGGGCTCCAGTCGGCTGTCGGCTCCCGCTGCGAAAGCGCTCGCCGAGGCGGAAGCCACGGACGGAGTGGTGGTCTCGGTCGCCACCCTCATTGATCTGTGGTACGTGACTCAGACGACCCGCAAGGTAACTGCCGCCCACTTGGCTGGCCTGCGAAGCGTTCTTCTCTCCTCGGCCGCGTTCGTCCTCCAGCCGATTGATCTGCCCATTGTAGACGCGACCACCTCGATCTCTCGAGACGTTCTCACCGACCCGTGGGATCGCTTCATCGTGGGGACCGCCAGCGCACTGGCTCTGCCGCTGGTTACCAGGGATGAGGCAATCCGCGAGGCGCGGCTGGTGCCGACCATCTGGTGAGTAGCGATTCGCGGCTGCACGCTGCGGGCTTGTTCGCTATGGCGTTTGGGGTCCTGGCGACTACTTTGGGTGGGTAGCAGCGAGCCTTCGGCTTCGATCTTCTCGGCCGGTCGTGCGACCTCTGAGACCTTGGCCCATACCTTGAGCAAGTCGTCGCTGCACGACGCTAAAGACGTAGCCTGCTACTGCCGATATCGCACAGACAGATGTCTGTGTCTGACGAACCATCGATAGAGGGCGGCAAGCCGTGAGAGGGCCACGACGCCTGAAGCGATTGAGCAAGCGCGCGAAGATATTTGTCGCCGGGGCGGGCGTGTCCGTCGTACTCCTCGTTGCGCTTGCTGTCCTGGCGCTAGCAGTTACCGGCGGAGGTGGTGCCACAGCGTCCTGTCAAGGAGGGCATGTGCGCTCCAGCTTCACCCAAAAGTGCGTACGTGCGGGCGATCCAAACTTTGGGGAAACTAGATCGGGCGAACGCGAACATACACCGGGAGAAGAAGCCGCCCACAACAAGAGCCTAGAAACTCAGCGTCGAGGTGAAGAACAAACGGCGGAAGCGCAAAAGAAGGTGGAAGAAGACGAAACTCGGGGAGGGGAACACTCGATTCGCCGAGTCGAGGAAAAAGTCTGTTACGAATCGGGCAAGACTTCCGAAGAATGCAAAGGCCCTCTCCAAGAGACACCCCAGGAAGAACGTTCCGAAGCTGAAAACAGAGCCCAGGGCAACCAAAGCCAGGAAGAACAAACCGGCGAACCCGTGGTCCACGAATAGTCTGGGGCCACGGCTTTCTTGTAACGTCCTCTCATTATGCCAGCTATCCGTTTCAGCATCGGGGAGGCGTTCCCGGCTGATGAGCCAGTCGCACGATTTGTGACCGTGCTAGCGATGGCCAGCAACGACTGCCAGCGCTCGATGGCGGCGTTGCTCAGTCGCCCGGATGCCCCAGACTCTGGTGCCGTGGGATTGATGTACTTCCGCCAACAGGCGGCGATGGTCTTCGAGGTTGCTCTGTTCATCCGGGACGCAGTACAGGAGTACCCGGAGGTTCAAGTCTTCCTTGACACTCTTCCTCGGACGGCTAAAGACCGGCACGACCAGATCGTCGGGAGCATCGAGAAGGACTCGCCTCATTTCCTCGGAACTTGGCTGGGGCGACGGCGGAATACGACGTTCCACTACCCAAAGATGGACCGGCGGAAGGCCGCCCGAGGAAAAGAGGAGATACAGACCCCCATGGCTGAAGCCGCGAGTGTGGAGGGCACGATCAATCTTGGTAGGACGATGGCCGAGACTCGGTTTTGGTTCGCTGACGAGGTCGTCGTACAATGGTTCCAGGAAGATCACACTGCCCTACGCGAGCCATTGCTCGCTATTCCTCTCTTCGCTGAAGAAGCCTTTGCTTCGTATCGCTCGACACGTCCATCGGTATTTACCGACGAGGGCACGGGCGACCTCTAGACGATTCCATGCGACCTTTTATGCTAAATCCGGCTTACGGATTTCATTTCCTGATTTGTCGGCCTAGTACTATTCTCTCAGGATCGTAGGGAACTCCCTAAACCCTGGACGGCTTTAGCAGGAGGCCCGATGGGCACACGACTTTTGCTACACGTCGCGCGAGGAGTGGACTTTGTTGGGGCGTCCTCCTGGAGATTCTGCGCAAGGGTGGGGTCACACAATTATGATATTGCTGGTCCCGATCGTCAACTTGCGGCAAGTTGGACATAGCGGAGGTAGGGCTACGGGGAGCGTCAATACAGGCGTGATGGCCTCGCACCGCCTTTGTTTGTAGGGATCGTAAGGCTATGTCGTACCTCGGGGGCAAGGTTGGACTTATGTTATACGGCGTCAACTTGCGGCACCTTTGTAAGCGTCGAAGTTGACATATCTGGGCGAGTGCCAGCGTGCCCCAAGCTACCCAAATAGTCTGTCCGGCGACGCATGCCGTGGCTCGTCGTTCTTGCCGGTGGCGTAGTCGTGGTGGAGATGCAGGACGGCCTCGATGCCTGAAATCAGGAGTCCTCCATGCGTCAACGTCTGCCCGTGCAGTCCAGTGGGGCTCAAGCTAGCCGTCGATGGTGGAGCGCATGGCGTAGGCCCGTGATCCGAGACGCAGATGCAAGCTCTACGCCCGTTTCCGTGCGGAGCATGGAGAAGGTGCCATCCGGGCAGTCCAACTTGTCCACCCGACTTCCGGAAGCAACTGCGCACCCATGCGGGGGCGTGGTTCCAGAAGCGCACGGCTTTGCCGTCAACATCGACGGTGATCCAGCCATCTTGTTGCACCGAGATCACTGTTCCATGGCGGTACTTGTTTGGATCACCGTCACGAGCGAGTTTTGCCTGGATGAGGTGCGTCCTGTGTCCCGGCTTGTACAGAGCGCAGTCCGTGTGAGTCACGCCGTTTGAGATGCCCTCGGACCGCTCCCTACTCATGGCTTCCCTTGTACATGCCCCCGTATGTTCCGAGTCTGCGACGTTCGTGCAACGCGAGCGGGAGATCAACGACTTTCACACCACACGCCATGAGGCCAGCTATCTCGCAATCTTCAATCGTGTCATATTCACCAATAATGCTGCCGTCGTGACCGTGGGCGTAATACCTCGGCGACACCTGGGGCTCATGGCGTGGCGTCGGTTGCGGCCTCGGGTGAATGCGTCCTGTCGTCAGAAATCTGCCGACCTTTATCATGCCTTGTACGACCGCGAGAGCAAAGAAATAGCCGATGAGGAAGGGTGCTGCCGCTATCAGAATGCCGAGCGCCCAGATCATCTCGATGGCATTTTCCGCTTTGTCCCCGTCGGTCGTGTACATCCGAGTCACGCCTTCCATCCGCTCTTGGCGTGGGTTGCCGGCTTGCGCTCGCGTGGCACGGGCAGGCCGTCGAACAAGTCGCCCGGTGGCACGATGAGCGCGTCGGCGAGGATCAGCAGCATGGAGAGATGCGGGTCGCGCTGCCCCTGCTCCAACGCGCCGATGTGTGTGCGGTGAACGTCGGCCCGCGTGGCGAGCGTTTCCTGCGAGAGCCCACGCTGCTCCCGCACGGTGCGTAGTCTCTCGCCGAAGGTGCTCAGCATGTGTGCCCGCTCGACGGTGTAAGCGTTCTCACCCATCGTGCTGCTCCCGTTCGATGGTTTCCGCGCGCCGTAGGAGCGCGGTGAGCGGGACGCCGAGCGCGTCGCGGATGTCCCACAGTCCGAAGTAGTGCGGATCAAGCCAGCCCGCCTCGATCGCCCAAACCCACCACCGACTTACCCCTGCCCTTCTGGCGAACTCAGTCCGCGTCATGCCCTGCCGTTCCCGCGCCTCGCGGACCGCCCGGCCAAGCGCCGAGAGCTGACGGTGGCGTTCGCGCAGCGCACCCGGCCACCTCACGTGCAGATCACGTCCAGTTCGGCCATAGTGGTCATCGGTCAGCCCTCGCCGTCGGCGGGCAGGTGTCCGAGGTGTCGCTCGAACTCCTCTGGGGTCAGCCTGCGCTCGCAGAGCCCCACGAGCGGGTCCAGCAGCTCGCCTGGTCGCACGCCGAGGCCGCGAGCTATGCGGAGGATCGTCCCGAGGCGTGGCTCTCGCTTGCCGTGCTCCAGGCGACCGATCGCGGTCGGATGGATGCCAGTGCGCCGCGCGAGGTCGTCCTGTGAGACGCCGTACTCGGAGCGCAGCTCGCGCATACGCTGCCCGAAGGCGTCGCTCTCGCTCATCGTGCCGTCTTTCGTGCCTTCGCTGCGGGCGGCACACCTTCGATGCCGAAGTAGTGACCGAGGAGTTGGCCGACGGTGGACGGTGCGAGGCCGACCCGTTCACCGACCTCGCGCAACGTCAGCCCCTCCAGCAGCCGAAGACGCAGCATCTCCAAGTGCCGAGGCTCCGGCGCTCCGGCCGATGCGACCGGCTCACCGTGCGCCACTCGCTCAGCGGCGAAATAGTAGAAATCCTCCGCATCGGTGAGATCCGCGCCCGCCGCTAACAACTGCTTGCGCATGTGACCGTCCCATAACCCAAGCTCGTTCTCAGGGATGGGTGGCTCTGGCTTCTTCGACCTCGCGCCTAAACGCCTCGATCAACCGTACCCGGCGCGCTGCCTGCCGGTATTCAGCACGGCTAGCCGCTTCGGTCATCCCATACCGCTCGGACTCCAGCCGGTTTTCCAGCGCCTTCAAGAGCACCGGACGGTTTCCATACAGCTTCAACTCCACAGCCCTCGGTGGCACCACCCGACACCAACCCGCTCCGTCCAAAAGCTCGCGGTAGGCGTCGAACGGTCGCAACAGCTCCCGCTTCAGTGTCCATGCCGGACCACGACCGGCCTCTGCGATCACGCCCGCCGCATCCGCCAGCTCGCACACCAACGTCTCGCGCAGCAGGTTCACGAACACCGCAGGGACAGCAACGGCACTCATACCCCGATCAGCTCGATCGAGTCCAAGTGTCGAGCGCACCGCGACGCTTCGAGGTGCTCGCCGTCGAGGAGCACGACACCCTCGGCATCCAGCGTCACCAGGGCATAGCTGACGGTCAACGGCTCGATATCGGACGCCGCCTGCTCAAGCTCGACCCGCGTCCACCGCTCGGCGTGGTCAGCTCGGAGAACCTGCAAGACGATCGCGCGCTGCGCCAACGTCAGATCGGTACGCTTCGCGTGCATGGGAGACACAACCTCCTGTGTACGGCCCCGGCGTCGCTACAACGGCGTCGGGGTCACTGGTTTGGAGCTACGGTGCGGGCAAGCCCCCATCGCGCTCGGGCGGGTTCTGTATGGCTCCGGCAAGCGGCCTGAGAGCGTCTGTGTGCGCCTCTGAGTCTTTCTCGACCGTTCCGAGGGGGAAGGTCAGAGGTCGAGAAGATTTCCGCTTAGAAAGCCTCTCGGCGAGAGAGCGATACGCGCCTATGTAGGTCCCATTGATGATCGCCCTGATGCGGCTGGCCTCGGCTCGGCATGACGCAGAGCAGCAACGGGCATCACGGCGCTGACCCGCGAGCGATGCCCCGCAGATCACGCACACGCGCTCGGCGACCTTCTCGGTTCGGGACGGCGAGGTGACAGGAGTCACCGGAGGAAATCCCAGGTCCAACCCTCACAAGTCCTCGCCGCCCGTTCTTCAAGGACGCGCTTCAAAATCAGAACAGCAGTCGCCGGCTCATTCCATTCATTGCCCTCAATTGCGATGGCGACCTTTTCCCCGCCGAGCCACCAGGCCATGCTGGTCGTGGAGCAGGTAAGGCACAAGACCACCTGATACGGGTCGGCCTGCCTCTCGGCCAATGGAGGAAGACCGAGCTGCACTGTGACCTCGCCATCACAGCCGGGACACGTCTCATCGTGCGAAAGCCACCGATAACCCCATCTGCTTGTTTTCCAATACAGACGTGCTCCTAGCGGGAGATACCGCTGCACAGGGTCATCTCCGAGCAGGAACGTTCGCAGACCGTCCTCTGGCTGGTAGTCAGTCACTGCGGTCGTGATAACACCACACTCAGGATTCGAGCAGAGGGCCAGTGAGCGCTTGCCGCAGTAGTCCTCACGACTCTCCCATCTGAGGGTCGAGCCACAGGAACACTCACGCTTCATCGGCTGAGGGACAAGCAGGCTCACGCGACTGCCTCGATACAGCCCACCTTGGGAGATGCTGCCAGGCTCATACCGTCCGCCGTGGAAACTCGTATGTAGCCGAGTACCTTCACGCTCGCTCCAACCGATCCTGGTGCCATGATGCTTGGTCGGCGCGACTAGCAAAACCAAGCGAGAGAGCAAAGCTCATCATTCGTAGCCTGAGCTTCACCATAGACCGGATAGACTACCAGGGTTAGCCGCAATAGTCAAATGGCGCGCCTTCCCCCGGGCGAGGCTGCCAAGGCGGTCACACTCGGTTCCGCTTTCTATGATGGTGGCGCTGGCGGCTGGCGAATCCTCGACCGCTCCAGTTTGTGGCGGACAAAGGGGAGGCTTGGCCTATTTCAACTTTCCCCCGATCACTGAGCCTGATTTTGGGCGTAGTCCACTCTTGAGAGCCAGAGAAGAAGGTGGGGGAAATGGAAGTCTCTAGGCGTCTTCCGGTCCATCTTCATGCCGCCCATGTATCTGCGGTTCTTTCATCCGATTCCCAAGTGGTCCATAGGGTCGCTCTCAGATGTTGATGGCTCGTAGGCTCTGTCTCTGAGAGAAGCATTCCCGACCTTTTCCAGTTCCCGGCCTTGCTATCAGGGATGCTTCTATGTCCCGTCTCTGGCTCCTCAACCTCCGTACAAGACGGCTACCTGAGGACCTTCGGACTCGGGGTTAGGCGGCTGGTATGGGTCCTACTGATCTTGTGCGGCTTCCCAGGAAACCTCTGCACGAGCCAAGGCTCACTTTCCAGTCCTTGACGACCACCAAACGTCTTTCGACGCCCTCTTCTTGCCCATTTGGGTCTGCCCCGAAATCTACACTCTCCCCCGCAGAGGGGAAGGGTAAGGACATGTTGTTAGTTGCTAGTGCATGTCTGCGATAGGCGACTCCTTACGTTCGCGTGAGGGTGAATCCCCCCCTTTGGACCTCGTGTCAAGTATAGCGACTGGGTAAGCGCCAAGTTCATCGTTGAGGGTGGGAGCTTGATCTTGCTCGCGACCTTGAATCGCCGTCAAGCACAGCCCGGACACAAATCGAGAAAGCGAGACTTTCTCGGCTGCGGCCAACTGCCGTAGCTGCACGATCTGTGACGGCATGAGCCTGCACGACACGGTGTCAGTGATGGTATATCCCATTTCCGGCAATTATTTAGTAGATATCCACAAAAATGTAGGCCACGCTGACAATGCTGCTGCTATACTTACCTGAGTTGTCAGGAAGCCGCCGAAGTGCTCGGGCTTCCCAGCGGCCTTCCTACGTGTTGGCGGACAGAAATTGTTGTGACGGTGGGAAACCTCGGAGCAGCGCTCCGGGAGCGGCTGTGGGAAGCACAGGCAGCCGTCCATGGCAGCACGACACCCAGCAGAGAGCGGGCTTGGCTTTGCCTTCATTGAGGCATTGGACGATGACGCTTGCGCACGTCTGGCGGAGCGTCTTGGACCCTTTCTGCGTCCGGCTGCCCTTCCATCCGATGAATGGCTCAACTCGAAGGCTGCCGCTGCGTATCTGAGCATTCCTCGCAGCACCCTGCACAAGTTGACTGCCGAGCGAGCGATTCCCTTCAGCCAGGACGGGCCGGGATGCAAGCTCTACTTCAAGCGCTCGACGCTCGACGCTTGGCGCGAAGGTGGCGGCTCATGCTTGTGAGGGCTCTGGGCCGCTGATGCTTCCAAAGCGCTTCCAACGAAGGGTCACTACGGGTATCCGCTTGCTAAGGCCAAGTGAAAAAACCCCACCAATAAAGGCGAAACGACCGATGGGCACGGGTGGTTTCGAACCACCGACCTCTCGCGTGTGAAGCGAGCGCTCTCCCACTGAGCTACGTGCCCTTGAGCCCTGATTCTATTGGGCTTTCAAGCCGCCCGCCGGCTCGACCGGAGCGGCGTCGCGGGGCGCTGCTGCCCGTTGCTGCCCATTCGCATGTGCGAGCCGATGCTCATACGCCCTCCCTGCCCGGGCAAGAACCGATGCATCTGACGTCGAGCAGGGTGTCTAGAGTCGGCGGAGGACAAACTACCGTGGTCCCATGCCGAAGATCGGAGCCGACGGACTCGGAAGGGGTTGCAAGAGAACAGGTCGAAGTCCATCGGACACTAAAGTCAACAATATTGGTGCTAAAGGCGCTTGACGAGCCGGGTGGCCGGCGGCTCGTAGGCGGCTCTGAGGCGACGCCTGACGACGCTGGTACGAAGGAGTCGAGCTTGACAAGCGCGGTGAGGTGGCGTAGAAGCTCGACCCGCTGAGCAACCCCGCTTCCCTGTGCGACGATCAGCCATGTGTTGCCCTCTCGCTTCGCCGTCAGGCCGCCCTGATCGAAAAATCCAGGCGTGCCGCTCACTGGGTTGAAGTCAGGCAGCATGGCCGCGCGGGCGGAGGGATGGGCCGCATCGAGCAGGATCAGTGCCCGCAGCGGCGTGTCCTGGAGGTGGTATTCGACCGATACGCAGGGTAGGAAGGCATGCCCGACGATCTGCTGGCCGCCGCCGCTGGCGGTGTAGGGCCGGATGGCGGTTGCGACCCGCCCGCCTTGCGCGGTGAGCCCGGGCATGGGACTCGCGCGCAACCCGCAGGAGCCTTCCGGCGTTCGCCCGGGGTAGTCCCAGGAGCGCACCATCGCCTGCGCGGGCGTCTCGCGCTGCGGCTTGGAGCCAATGGGTTGACCCTCGGCGTCGAGTGCCACAAGCGAGCGGGGGCCCCTGCCGCCTGGTCTGGGATCGCCATCCGGCTCGACGGGGGTTTCCGTGCTTTTGATCGGCGTGAGGATGCGAGCTGCCCGGTATCCGTATGGAAGCCCGGGTAGCGGGACCGTCGGTACGCGGGTTCTCCCTTCGGTCAGGATCGAGGCCACGTTGGGGGTTGTGACGATCCTGGTGGTCCAGAGAGGCGAGCCGCCACGACTGCCGCCCTCGTCGGAGAGATAGGCATCTGAGCTGACGGCGGTCCCTGTGGCACCGCCGGCGACCTGCGCGCCTCCTTCTTCGTAGAAGACCTGCCACCCTGCCCGGCCCACTTCGAGCACGGGGGCAAGCCTGATGTTGAAGGCCATCGCACTGGCAGCCCTGCCGCTCGCGGCGGAGCCGCGAGCGGCAGGGCCTGGGTGCGCGGGGTTGGCCTGGGAGCCTCCGATTAGCGCCCCCACCACAGCGATCGGTGACACGGCAATGACCGCGGCGATCGCAAGGCGCCTGCGGCGGCGCCGCTGGCGCCGGCGTGCCTCTTCGATCACGCCCTGCTGAGGATCGGGCCAGGGGGCGTAGAGAAGTTCACGCTCGGGCGGGTCAGCAGCCGACGCCTTTTGGAGGGGCGCTGAAGCCTGTCGAGGCCTATCCTGGACCGCGGGCATTGAAGCTAGTAACATTAGCACTATGCTCCACCTCGAGGTCAATCGTGCCGAACCGACGCCGTTGCACGAGCAGGTGGCAGGCGAGCTGCGCCGCGCGATAGCCGAAGGCGAGGCGAAGCCCGGCGAGCGGTTGCCGCCGGCGCGCGATATGGCCGCGGTGCTCGATGTCAACACGAACACTGTGCTGCGCGCGCTTCGTCAGCTACGCGACGAAGGCCTGCTCGAGTTCCGCCGTGGCCACGGCGTACGTGTGGCCGGCAGCCCCGAGCGTAGTGCCGTGCTCGCCCGTGCCAGGGAGCTCCTCGAGCTCGCTCGACACAACGGCTACCAACGCGAGGAGCTCCTGGAGATCATCCAGGCGCTGCCCTGACTCGAACTGAGCGTCAGGCAGCGCCCGGCCAGCTGGGCGCCGCGGCGTGTGCCGCGCCACGGCCCTACAGTTCGATCGTGGCGGAGAGATCTTCCAGCAGCTGCATCCGTTCGGGGCTGCCGGCGCCATCGACCGCCAGCCAGGCGTCGCCCGAGCGCCGCGCCGTGAGCGCGGTCGGGCCACCGTAGAAGCCGCTGTTCCCGCTGTAGATGCCGGGTGCGCCAGGCACGGGCACCAGGCCCGGGATCACAGCCGGGAGCCTGCCGGGATTCGCGGCGTCGAGCAGCACATACGCCCGCAGTTGATGACCGTCGAGCGAGTACAACGTCGAGCCGCACGGCAGGAACGCGTCGGCGAATATGTGCCCGGGGTAGGGCCGGATGTCGCTGAGAACCGCCCCGCTCTCGGCGGTCACCCCGGCTTCGCCGCCGGCATGCAGCTCGCAGGATCCCTGCGGCGGCCCGCTCGGATAGCTCCACTTGTGCACCGTGCCCTGAAACGGGGTTTCCCGGGTTTCCCGCGAGGTCGCTTGCGGGATCGGTTCGCCGTTCCCACCAAGTGCCACCATGGGCTTGATGAGCGGATGGCTCGCTAGCGAACCTGGGAAGCCTGAAGGTTCTTCGTAAGGCGTCACCACACGCGCTGCTCGCAAACCGAAGGGGAGACCTGGGAGCGCTTCGGTGGGGACACGCACGTTGCCTTCGACCAACACAGCCGTCACTTCGGGAAGCGTCACTGCGACCGTCGTCGCTTCGTGTGAACCCCCCTTGGAGTTGCCAGAGACGCTGACGAACGGTGTCGATGGATGGATGACGCCAATGCCGGTGCTGCCCCCGAAGGTGCCGTTCTCATCGACCACGACGTTCCAGCCCGCTTGCCCGACTTCGAAGGTCGGCGAGAGACTGACGTTGAACGCCGGGGAAGCGAACGACCCTGCCGTGCCGGCGTGCACAGGGTGGCGATGCGGCCTGTGTGACCGATGTCGACCTGCAGCGGCGTGCGACCGGCCACGATGTGCGACACGGGCTTGCGCGACACCGGTGAGCCCCCACGGGACGCCAACAACGAGCATGGCCGCCGCGACGACAGCTGCAAGCCGAGACCTCTTCGTGCCAGGCCAGATAGCCATTGCTGCCTCCTTGAGTTGATTGCAATGGAGCTAGTATAACTAGCACCATGCTAAAATGTCAAGGAGGTTGTCCGAGATCTCCGCAGTCTCACGTCAGTTGCCCAGGGGCGCGACACGCACTCGCGGGTTGATAGCCGACGAGTAGCCACGCCCCTCCACAAGCACCTTGAGCCGCTCGGGCTCGCCGCCGGGACGCGAACACGGGCAGAAGATGGTTCGAGAGCCGCCACTCCAGATCGGCCTTCCCGGCGTCGGTGAGTCCACCGCCGCGGCGGCCGCCCTCGACCTTCTGGCGCTCGAACCACTCCGAGGCGAATACATGGAAGGTGGGGACCTTCCGCGGGGCCTGAACCACCTCCACGACCGCGAGCAAGCACAGTGGATGGCAGGGGCGGCGCCCTACACCGCCACGCCGGGCCCCGGATGCGGCGCCAGGCGTGCGGCGGCGATCGAATAGGCACGCGCCAGCGCTTCGACCTGGCTCGACGTCAGCGAAGCGCCGAACGCGGATGGGCCTCCGAGCTCGCGATAGGCGCTCTGCACCGCCTTGCCAATCAGCGACAGGTCGTAGTGCCCGTCGTACACGCAGTAGATGTAGAGCGGCGCATTGGTGCGCAGAAACGTCGCCGTGCTTCCAGGCCCCGCGCCGAGCGCCACCGCGAGGTACTGCCACCCGCGCTGGGTGAGGCGTACGTAGGTCTTGAGCATGCCAGCCAGCTCCGCGGCGGGTCCGGTGACGCTGCCTTCGGTGGTCACTTCCGCGGGAAGCGTGAGCGCCGCGGCGCGGCGCTCCACCGCGGCCACCTCCACGCGCAGTGCCGGGGCGACGGCGCGGGGGAACCCGCCGGCGAGCGACGGCCACGGAACGTGCGCCGCGGCGACCTCGGCGGCCACGGGGGTATGGAGTTGGTGCAGGGTGTGCGCCAGCCGCACGAAGTCCGCGCGCTCCACGCGCAGCGCGGCCGGCCGCGGGCGAGAGCCAGCGCAGCCCGCCACCACCGCGGCGGCGAAGCTTGCGAGCGCCGCCGCGGCCAGGCGCGCGTGCCGGGAGGTCGTCGTCGCTCCGGTGTTTATACGGACAGCAGGTCGACGATGAAGATCAACGGCGAGTTCGCCGGGATCTTGGGGGTCGGCCGGCCTTGCCGTAGGCGAGTTCGGCCGGAATGATCAGTTCGCGCCGGCCACCCACGCGCATGCCGACCACGCCCTGGTCCCAGCCCTTGATGACCTGGCCCTCGCCGAGCGTGAAGGTGAAGGGTTCTTTCGTTTCCCACGAGGCGTTGAACACCTTCCCGTTGCTGTACAGCGCACCGACATAGTTGACCGTGACGGACTCCCCGGCCTTCGCTTCGGCGCCGGTGCCCGGGACGATTTCCTTGGTCACCAGCTTCGTCGGAGCAGGGCCCTTGGGTGGCGTGATCGTCGGCTCGGTGGCGAGCGGGCCGCTGGTGGGCGTTGTGCCGGTGGTGGACACCGGGGTCTTTTCGACGACGGCGTTAGCCGCGGTGGACTCGTTGCCGACCCCGATCGTGCTGGAGCCGCTCGACCCGCAGCCGGCGATCAGCGCCGCCGCCCCGAGAGTTGCGATGGCAATCCCGAAGCGCGGGGGCAGGTCGAGGCGTCCACGGGGGGCAAAGCCGCGGCTGCGGCGGGGGGAGTTGGGTTTGGAAAGGTTCATCACGGTTGAGCAGCCTAACGGAACGCGACACATTTGTGGGGCACCACACTTGGAGTTGCCCGAGCGCCGCGGGTGGGTGGGTGCCCCCACCCACCCTTCGGACGGGACTCTCGTCGAACCCCGCCGCGCGCTAGGATCAACAGCGGACCGTGCTAGGCGGGGAGGTAGCGGTGCCCTGCACCCGCAATCCGCTCTAGCGGGGCTGAATTCCTCCCCGAGGGGTATTCGCTCCCGGTTGCTCCGCCGTTCGGGGCGTCGATGGCTCGGGTCCCGCGCGGTGTCGGCTTGTGAACCAGGTCAGGTCCGGAAGGAAGCAGCCTTAAGCGATCCCCGGCAGGCGCAGCGGGCGTTCCCGATCCGGAGTCGCGAGCGGCGATCGGCGATCGGCTGTGGAGCTTCGACGGGGGGTGCACGGTCCACTACCGGCAATGCCGGAGGATCCGCCACGAGCGGTTGGTGTGGGTCACCGTGAAGCCGGTGGGCACCGCGACCGGCTGGTGAGGGTCGTTGGGGTCGAGGATGTAGTGTTTCTGGACTTCTGCGTCCGCGGGGTCCACGAATGTGCCGTGCGCGATCTGCTGCATCTGGAGGTTGGCGATCTGGTTCGGGGGAGTTTCCAGCCATAGCGCCAACAGCGGGATCGGCGCGTGGTTGGTCACGCCAATCGGCTCGCAGCGGGTCGTAATCGCGTCCGCGCGCACGAGCGCGGTCAGTTCGTTCTGAATGCGCTGCTGGCGGGTCAGTTCGTTCAGTTCGTGGTGGTTGGCGCGGTACTGGGAGGGGATCGACGCCACCAGCGCCACCACCGACACGGCCGCCGCCGCCATCCACCAACGCCGGCGGGGGTCGCCGCGCGGCAGCTCCATCCAACCGCACACGGCTGCGCCGGCAAAGACGCACAGAATCGCCGCGGCGAGGAAGGCATAGCGAGTGTCGATCGGCAGCCCGACGCTCGCGAAGGCGGCGAACACTCCCACCGCCACCACGCCCGCGAGCGCGCCGGGGAGGGCGCGGACGCGCAGCCACGCCAGCGCCAGTACCCCGCCGAGCGCGGCCGCGACGAGCACGAACGGCCCGAGGATCTCTCCGATCCGCCGCGGGATGTACTCGGGCACCTTGCCGATCCCCGTCTCGCGGTGCAGCGTTTCGGCGGTGTGTCGGGTGTTGGTTAGCGACCACAGTGGGTTCCCAGTCACCAGCCAGTCGCTTGCCACCCACACGATCGGGGCGGACGCGACGAGCAGTGCCAGCCACGCCAGCTGGCTGGGTGTGCGTGCCGGTCTACCGGCGCGCACACGCACGGTCGGCAGCGCGAGGTACAGCCAGTACAACCCCGAGAACGCCCACGCCTCCGGCCGCAGCAACCCGGCGAGCGCCAGCAGCGCCAGCACCGGCGCTCCCGCGCAGCGGCGGCCGGTCTCGACGATCAGCGCGCCCAACACCAGCAGCAGGTAGGGGATGTCCACATACGCGCGGACCCCGTAGGAGAGGACCTGCCCGCGCGTGAGCAGGATCAGCACCGCGACAGCGCCGGCGGGGCGGTTGAACCACAGGGCGCCCAACCGGTACACAGCCCACCCGCACGCCGAGAGCGCGAGGAAGCCGAGGGCGACGGCAAGCTGTTCGCTGGCATGGGGTCCGAGCGGAGCGGCCACCACCCCAAGCGCCTCCACCAGCGGATGCGGCGTCGGCGCGATCGGGATCCCGTACTGCGGGGTTTCCCCGCGCGTCAGCTGCTGCCCCCACACGAGCGCGTAGAGCGTGTCGTAGTTGGCAAACCCGACGCCGCTTGCGATCCGCAGCAGCACGGCCCCTGCCGCGATCGCCAGGGGTGTGGCGAGGCGGGTGGAAAGCCGGCGGGTATCCGTGCGCCCACGCCACGCATCGCCTTCAGCAGTTCCGCGGGGAGTGTCCTCGGTCGCCCGAGATGTGGTTGGGGAGTTTGAAAGCTTTTTAGTGGGGGACGCCACGGTGCGCACGCTAGCCGCTGAGCGCCACGAGCGACCCCGGATAGACTCAGTCCTTAGGTGCCGGAGAGCGATAATCAGCAACAACAGCAGTCCCTCTATCGCCGCAACCGCCCGCGCACGTTTGTCGACGTCGTCGGCCAGGAGCCGGTGGTGCGCACGCTACGCGGTGCGGTGGAGCGCGGGAGGGTGCACCACGCCTACCTGTTCGTGGGCTCGCGCGGCACCGGCAAGACCTCGATGGCAAAGATCCTCGCGGCGTGCCTCAACTGCGAGCGCGGGCCGACCACGGAGCCGTGCGGGGAGTGCGAGTCCTGCCGTGCGATCGCCGCCGCGCGCTCGCTCGACGTGATCGAGATGGACGCCGCCTCCAACAACTCCGTGGAGGACATCCGCGAGCTGCGCGAGAGCGTCGCGTTCGCGCCGGTGAGCGGGCGCAGCAAGGTGTACATCCTCGACGAGGCGCACATGCTCTCGCAGGCGGCGTGGAACGCGTTCCTGAAGACGCTGGAGGAGCCGCCGCCCGACACGGTGTTCGTGCTGGCCACCACGGAGGCGCAGAAGGTCCCGGCGACCGTGGTGGACCGCTGCCACCGCTTCGACTTCCAGCGTCCCACGGTCGAGCAGATCGCGGGCGTGGTAAACCGCGCCGCGCGAACGGAGGGGATCGAGATCCCCCCGGAGGCGGCGGCCGCCGTGGCGCGCGCGGCCACCGGCAGCTTCCGCGACGCGCTGGGGACGCTCGAGCAGCTGTTCACCTACAGCGGTCCCGAGATCGTGCTGGAGGACGTGCTGGCGGTATTGGGGGTGACCGACTCCCAGCTCCTGGAAGAGACGATCGACGCGGTGGCGCAGGGGAGCGCCAGAGAGGCGCTGCTGGCGGTGGCGCGCTGCGCGGAGGGTGGCCGGGACGCGGGCGCGTTCACGGCCGACCTGGAGGGTCGCGCGCGCGAGCTGCTGGTGGTGCACACGCTCGGTGAAGTGCCCGCCGAGCTGTCGCTGACGGCCGAGGCGGACACGCGCCTGCAGGCGCAGGCGGAGCGGGTGCCGCAGGCGACGGCCGTCCGCCTGCTGGAGCAGCTGGGCGGGGCGCTCGAGGCAGTGAAGGCCGGCGGCGAGCCGCGCACGCAGCTGGAGCTCGCGCTGGTGAAGGCGGCGCGCCCGGAGACCGACGGCTCGCTGAAGGCGCTGCTGGCCCGCATCGAGCGCTTGGAGCGGGGATTGGCGCCCCCACAGGGTTTGGCGCCTGCCGCGCCGCACCCCGCCGATGACCTGCTGGCGGTCGCCGCGGCGGAACACCCCCCCGCGGCGCCGGCCTCCCCCACAGCGCAGGCGCCACCACCGGTAGGTATGGAGACCGCCCGAGTGGATGCAGAGGGGGCTGTGACGCCGACGCCCGAGCCCAGCGTGGGCGCGGTGGCGCCCGTGGCTCGCGCGCCGCACGACGTGGGCGATCTAGACACGCTGTGGCCAGCCGTGGTCGAGCTGGTGGGGGCCGAGAACAAGCTGTTGAGCGCCGTGCTGAAGGATGCACGCGCGGTGGCCATGAGCGACGAGGAGCTGACCGTGGCGTTCGCCGCTACGGCGTCGTTCCTGAAGAAGAAAGCCGAAGACAACGCCCACCGCGCGACGGTGACCGAGGCGCTGCGTCAGCTCACCGGGCAGCGACGGCTGCGGGTGGTGTACGAGCTGCGCGAGAAGCTGCCCCCACCGGTCGAGGGGGATGGCGTGCAGGCACCCAGCAGCGAGGAGGAATGGGTGGCACGCTTCAAAGATGAGCTCGACGCGGAAGAGCTGGTCGGCGCCGGCGAGGCGATGAGCGAAAGCGAGTAAGGAGCGAGCACAATGCCCCAGCAGAAGCGACCCAACATGCAGCAGATGCTCCAGCAGGTGCAGAAGATGCAGCACGACATGGAGCAGGCCCAGGAGGCGCTCAAGCACGAGACCGTCGAGGCGGCGGCCGGCGGGGGCGTGGTGAAGGTGCAGGTGTCGGGCGATCTGCAGGTGCGGTCGGTGACGATCGCCCCCGAGGCGGCCGACCCCGAGGACGTGGAGATGCTCGGCGACCTCGTGCTGGCGGCGGTCAACGAGGCGCTGCGCGCCGCCCAGGAGCTCGCGGCCGAGCGGATGGGCGGCGCGACCGGCGGACTCGACCTCGGCGCGCTCGGCGGGCTCGGCGGGCTCGGGCTGCCGGGTTTGTAGGCCGTGGTGGGACTCCGCGCAGCCACCGATGACGCGACCACCCACGAGCTGAGCGCCCCGTCACGCGCGTGAGCACCTACGCGCCCCCCGTCCAGAAGCTGGTCACCGAGCTCTCGAAGCTACCGGGCATTGGCAGCCGCACGGCGCAGCGGCTGGCTTTCCACATCCTGCGCGCCTCCGGCGAGGACGCCACGGCGCTGGCGCAGGCGATCCTCGAGGTCAAGGAGCGGATCGGGCTGTGCGAGGTGTGCTTCAACCTGACCGACGAGCCGCGCTGTCGCATCTGCCGCGACCCGCGCCGCGACCAGGACGTGATTTGCGTAGTGGAGGAGCCCTCCGACGTGATCCCGATGGAGCGCACGCACGAATTCGAGGGCGTCTACCACGTGCTCGGCGGGGCGCTCTCGCCGATCGACGGGGTCGACTCCGAGGATCTGAAGATCGCAGAGCTCTACAAGCGCGTAGCGGACGGGGCGGTGCGTGAGATCGTGCTCGCCACCAACCCGACCACCACCGGGGAGGCGACCGCGCTGCACATTGCGCAGGCCCTGCACGAACGCGCCCCCGAGCTGCGGGTGACGCGCCTGGCGAGCGGTCTGCCCGTGGGGTCCGATCTCGAGTACGCCGACGAGGTCACCTTGGGCAAGGCGCTCTCAGGTCGCCGCGCGCTGTAGCACCCGACTCGCGAACGGGTGGGCGTGGAGGCGTCAGCCGGTGGTGGGCGCCGCCGCAGAATGCAGCTCTCCCTCACCTACCCCCGGCGCCCCGCCCCCGCCGTCCGTTGCATCCACCCGCACCGGCGGACGGGGATCGTCGGTGACTTCCTCGAGCGGTGGCATCTCACCATCCGAGACCACTCGCGCGGCGGCCTCGGCCCCCCGCCCGGCGGGGCTCGATTGGCGCAGCTTGGAGACGATCGCATCGAGCTCGAACGAGGCCCAGCAGGCCCGGGCAAGCTCGTGCCCGTGGTTGGCCCAGGTGGCGTTGATCACCTTGAAGCCGCGCGATTGCAGCCACTGGACGGCGGGCAGGTAGTCGGTGTCGCTGGAGACGAGGATCGCCGCGTCGAATGCGCCCTCGCCCGCAAGCGAGAGCAGGTCCGTGACGATCGCCGTGTCGACGCCTTTCTCGGTCGACCAGCGCAGCGTCTCCTGGCAGTTGGGGCATTTCTCGATCGAGTGCTCGCACGCTCTGCAGTACACCGAGCGCGGTTTGGAGCGACGCACGCGGGTGGCGACGCGAAAGCGCGGCTGCTTGTCGAGGAACGCATCCAGCCAACCCTTCAGCTTCCGGCCGGGGTCGTCTTCGTCGTAGGAGGCGTACACCAGCGCCTCCTCGAGGTGCAGCGTGTCGCCGAAGCCCGCGAGCTGCAGTTGCCGTTCGCTCTCGCCGAGCAGCTCCGCGGGGACCTTCCGCCAGTCGATCAGATCGCCGTGGGCGCGGTTTCTCCATTGCAGCGAGAAGTTCCAGAAGTCGATGAAGATGCTGGTGCGGTAGGCCACGCCCTAAACCCCCCTATCGAGTGATTGTGCTCATTGACATCGTCTCCCAGGATAGGCATTCGAGTCTTCCGCTCGCCGCCGCCTTGCGGAGAGGACCTATCCTGCGTGCGTGTCCAACATCGTCGTGATGAAGTTCGGCGGCACCTCCGTCGCCGACGCCGAGCGGATCAAGCGCGCCGCGCGGCGGATCGTCGAGCGCCGCGAAGGGGGCGCACGCGTGGTGGCGGTGCTGTCGGCGCGCGGCAAGACCACCGACGAGCTGATCGCGATGGCGGAGGAAGTCTCCGCCGCGCCCGGCGGGCGCGAGATGGACATGCTGCTGTCCACCGGGGAGCGCATCTCCTGCGCGCTGTGCGCGATGGCGATCGACGACCTCGGTCACCGCGCGATCTCGCTGACGGGCTCGCAGGCGGGGATCGTCACCGACGCCTCGCACACCCGCGCGCGCATCCTCGACGTGCGCGCCGATCGCATCAGAGCGGCGCTGGAGGAGGACCACATCGTGCTGGTGGCGGGCTTCCAAGGAGTGTCGACTGCCACCCAGGACGTAACCACGCTGGGGCGTGGCGGCTCGGACACGACCGCGGTCGCCGTGGCGGCGGCGCTTGGCGCAGAGGTGTGCGAAATTTACACCGACGTGGCGGGCGTGTTCAGCGCCGACCCACGCGTGGTGCCCGACGCTCGCAAGCTCGCCACCGTCACCTTCGAGGAGATGCTCGAGATGGCGGCGAGCGGCGCGGGCGTGCTGCAGCTGCGCTCGGTCGAGTACGCGCGCAACCACGGGGTGCGGATCCACTGCCGCTCCTCGTTCGACGACACTCCCGGTACCGTGGTGGTGCAGGAAGGAGAGAACATGGACCACGCTGAGCGACCCCTGATCACAGCCGTCACCCACTCCACCTCGGAAGCGATGATCACGCTGCTGGGGGTCCGCCACCAGCCGGGCGTCGCGGCCAGCATCTTCGAGGCGCTCGCGGAAGCAGGCGTCGACGTGGACATGATCGACCAGAACCGGCCCACGGGCGGCGAGCTGGCGGAGATCTCGTTCACGGTGCCACGCGAGCATCTGCGCGAGGCGCGTGCTGCGCTTGCACCACTGAGGAGCGAGTTGTTCTCGGAGCTGCTCGCATACGAGGAGATCGGCAAGGTGTCGATCGTGGGCGCCGGCATGCGCTCGCACCCGGGCGTGGCCGCGAAGGTGTTCAAGGTGCTGGCTGCCGAGGGTCTCAACATCGACATGATCTCGACCTCGCCAATCAAGATCTCCTGCGTGATCCCCCGCGAGCGGGTCGAGTCGGTGGTGTGGGCGCTGCACGCCGCTTTCGAGCTCTCCGGGCCGGACACGATCCGCGAGGAGGAGCCGGTGCGTGCGAGTCGCGCCGAGTAGATGACCGACCGCAGCCCCAACGTGCGCTGGCAGCGCTCGGCGCTGAGCCGCGAGCGGCGTTGGGAGGCGCTGGGATGCGCGGGGGCGACGGTGTGGTTTACGGGGCTGCCGGCAGCGGGCAAGTCGACGCTTGCGAGCGCGGTGGAGGAGTGCTTGGTGGAGGGAGGCAGCCCGGCTTTTCTGCTCGACGGCGACAACCTGCGACACGGGCTCAATGGCGACCTCGGCTTTGACGAGGGGGCGCGCAGCGAGAACGTGCGTCGCACTGCGCACGTGGCAAGGCTGCTGGCGGAGTCGGGCTCGATCGCGCTGGTGAGTCTTGTGAGTCCCTATGCGGCCGACCGCGAAGCCGCCGCCGCACTGCACCGCGAAGCGAAGCTACCGTTCTTCGAGGTGTTCGTGGACGCCCCCTTGGAACTCTGCCAGCAGCGCGACCCCAAGGGCCTATACGCGCGCGCGCGGGCCGGCGAGCTGTGCGGCCTGACTGGAGTGGGCGCTCCGTACGAGGCGCCCGAGCACCCGGACCTCGTGTTGCGCTCGGGCCGCGAAACAGTGACGGAGGCGGTCGAGCAGGTTATGCGCTTACTGGAGGCCCGCTCACTGCATCCAGTGGCCCCAAACGGGGCTGGTGGCCGTAGAGCTCAAACGCTCTGAAGCCGGCGAAGGTCTTGTGCTCGGAGCCGTGGAAGTCCGAGGAGCCGGTCGTTAGCAGGTCGAGCTCGGCGGCGATCTCACACAGCAGCCCAACTTGCTCGGCGTTGTGGGTGGGGTAGAAGGCCTCTACGCCATCGACCCCGAGCGACGCGAAGCGCTCCAACATCGCGCGCACCGTCTCGGGCTCGGAGACGTCCCAGAAGGGGTGCGCCCACACCGCGACGCCGCCGGCGGCATGGATCAGCTCGATCGCCTCCGCGACCGTGGGGCGCGTGCGCGCGACATAGGTGGGCACGCCGGGCACCAAGTAGCGGGGAAACAGCTCCTTCAGGCTGCCGATCCCCTCCGCCGTGATCCGCTCGGCGTTGGCGGGGTGGTCGAGCAGCGCGTGGGCGAGATGGGGACGCCCGAGCGGGTCGCCAGCGGCTTGGCGGCGGCGCAGCTCGGTGTCCTCGAGCGCGAAGCCCTCCGCACGCAGCAGGTCGGCCATCGCCAGCACGCGCCGCTCGCGGTCGCCGCGCAGGTCCTCGAGCGTTGCGGCGAAGGTGGCGTCGCGGTGGTCGACGAGATAGCCAAGGATGTGCAGCTCCTCGTAGGTCTCGTCCACCGAGGAGAGCTCGGTGGCGGGGACGATACGCACGCCTGCGCGCGGGCCCTCCTCGAGGGCCTCTCGCACACCCGCGACCGAGTCGTGGTCGGTAAGCGCCAGCAGCTCCACGCCCGCGGCGGCGGCGGCGCGCACCACCTCGGCGGGCACGAATTCGCCGTCGGAGTGCAGCGAGTGGGATTGCAAATCAAAGGTCGGGCGCATCGAGCAACGAACCGTACAGGTCATCCGTCGAGCGAGTCCTGCAGTCGCTCGAGCACGCGCACCACGCGCAGGCCAGAGTGCCCGTCCGAGCGCGGGGTGGCGCCGGTGCGGATGCACTCCAGAAAGTGCTCGCACTCGACGCGCAGCGGCTCGACGGGAGGGAGCTGCGGCGAGAAGATCGCCCCCGAGCGCGCGATGTACTCCCCCCACGAGCGCGTGTCCTCGTCGAAGCCCTTGTCGTAGAGCGTGAGCTTGCCCTCCAGCTGCATGTCGTCGAACGTGGCCATCCGCCGCGCGCCGACGACCGTCAGACGTCGCTCCTTGTGGGGGTCGAGCCAGGAGAGGTGCAGGTGCGCCACGATCCCGGAGGGGAAGCGCAGGTAGCAGAAGACGACGTCCTCGACGCCCGCGCGCACGTAGGAGTGCCCATGCGCGACACACTCGGAGGGCTCCTCGCCGACCAGCGACAGGATCACCGACACGTCGTGCGCGCCGAGGCTCCACAGAGCGTTCTCGTCGGCGCGCAGCTTGCCGAGGTTGAGGCGATTGCCGTACACGTAATACAGCTCCCCCAACTCCCCACCGGCGAGCAGCTCCCGCAGGCGATCGACGGCGGGGTGGTACTCGAGCAGGTGCCCGACCATCAGCACGCGCCCCGCGCGCGCGGCCGCGGCGACGGCTGTCTCGGCATCGGCGGCGGTCGTGGCGAGCGGCTTCTCCACGAAGCAGTGCTTGCCGGCGCCCACCACGCGCACGGCGAGCTCGGCGTGCGAGGGCACCGGCGTGGCGAGCACCACCGCGTCGAGCTCGGGGTCGTCGAGCAGCGCCTGCAGCTCCCCCGTGACATGCGCGCCGGGAAACTGCTGCGCGACCCGCGCACGCGCCTGCTCGGAGGGATCGCACAGCCAGCGCAGTTCGCAGCCGGGGATCGAAGCGAGGTTGCGCGCGAGATTGGGTCCCCAATAGCCAAGGCCGGCGACCCCGACCCGAATGGGAGCCCCGCTCGCCCCTGTGGAGCCGCGGTCATTCATTTGGGGGATCGTCCGCGCGCGCGAGTTGGGCACCGGCCGCATGGGCGGTGGCCCTCCATGCCCACCGACGGTCGGCAGTGGGGCAGTTGGAGCGGCTTTCAAAGGCGTTCTTCGAGCACCTCATGACGAGGCGAGCGTATCGATCGCCCGCACGCAGCGTTCGGCCGCGTGCCCGTCTCCGTACAGCTCCGGCCGCTCCTCCGGTGGCTCACGCTCGAGCGCGGCGAGCGCGGCGGCCGGGTCGAGATCCACGAGCGTGTTCCAGCCCGCCTCCACGGTCTCGACCCACTCGGTGCTCGGGCGCAGCGTGATGCAGGGAACCCCTGCGAGGTAGGCCTCCTTCTGGACACCGCCGGAGTCGGTGAACACGGCGCGGGCGTTGCACAGCAGCGTGGCCAGCTCGCCGTAGCCAAGCGGCTCGCAGACGTGCAGGCCATCGATCTGCGCGAGCTCCTCCAGCAGCCCCGCGTCGCGCAGACGCGCGCGTGTGCGTGGGTGCAGCGGGAAGACGACTGGCGGGGGCAGCGCCCGCACGAGCCCCACCAGCGCGCGCAGGCGGGCGGGGGGATCGACGTTGCCTGCGCGGTGCGCGGTGAGCAGCAGGTACCCGCTCGCCCGCACGCCGTGAGCCTCCAGTGCGCGCATGTCGGCTCGCGCCGCGGGCTGCAGGCGCAGCGCGAGGTCCACCATCACGTCCCCCACCACCTCGATGCGTCCGGCGATCGACTCCGCGCGCAGGTTCTCGGCGGCAGCGTCCGAAGCGCACAGCAGCAGCTCGGAGAGGTGGTCGGTGAGCACGCGGTTGTGCTCCTCGGGCATCGCGCGGTCGAACGAGCGCATCCCGGCCTCCACGTGCACGACGGGCACCCCCCCATCTACCGCGGCGAGCGCGCCGGCGAGCGTGGAGTTGGTGTCGCCGTACACCAGCACCGCGTCGGGGCGCTCCTGCGCGAGCAGCGGCTCCAGCGCGCCCAGCATCCGTCCGAGCTGCGAGGTGTTGGACCCCCCGGCGATCCCCAGTTCGCACTCCGGCCGGGCCAGACCCAGCTCGCGAAAGAAGACCGCCGAGAGCGCGTCGTCGTGGTGCTGGCCGGTGTGCACCAGCAGCTCTTCGTGGCGCTCGCGCAGCAACCCCGAGACCGCGGCGGCCTTGATGAACTGCGGGCGGTTGCCGACGACGGTGAGGATTCGCACGCGGCGCAGCGTAGTCGAAGAGGATGCCGGTTCACGCCCCGAAACAGGCCAAGTGACGGTTACCCGTGATAGCCGCGGATCGTTACCAGAGGATCGGAACGCCGTAGGCCGGGAAGGCGGGGTCTCTGGTTACGATGGCGCAACCCTCCAGCTTTGCCTGCGCGATCAGCAGGCGGTCGAAGGGGTCGCGGTGGTGCAGGGGCAGCTTGGCAGTGGCGTGGGCGTGCCGGGGGGTGATCGAGAGCAGTTCGCCGCCTGCCTCCTCAACGCGCTCGATCAAGTCCTCTGGCGCCTTCAGCTTTCCGATCGCCTGCTTGATGGCGATCTCCCAGATGTTGACGGCACTGACGATCAGCTCCGCGTCGGGTCGATGGATCGCCGCTCGGGCATCCGGCGAGAGTCGGATGCCGGGGACGTCGGGTGACAACAGCCCCAGCACCGTGTGCGTATCCAGTAGGAGCCTCACTCGTCGATCATGCCGAAGGCGCGCTGGAGATCCTCGGGCAACTCGTCAAAGTCATCAGCTATCTCGACCTTGCCCTTCCAGATGCCCTCGAGCGCCAGCAGACCGCGCGGCTCGTCGTAGGGGACGATCTTGGCCACCGGGCGACCGCGGCGTTCGACGATGACATCCTCGCCGCGGCGGGCACCCTCGACCAAACGCGAGAAGTTGGTCTTGGCTTCGTGCATTCCCACGCGTGTCATACAACCCATCCTATCACTGCTAGCTAAGCTAGTCCGACATCAGGATGGAGCCTTCGGTGCCTGTCCTCTTCGCAGGTGTGTTCCGAGCGATCCTGTGCGCGAAACGCAGGCGCCCGCATCCACCGCTAACGTGGCAGTCGCGGTGAAGCTCGGGCCGGCGGGCAAGGCGCGCAGCGGTAACGCCTACGCTGCCGCGCCTACCACTGACGTGGACCAGTCAATCACCGATGTGGGCCGCACGACGTGGCGGTTCATCCCCAGCTCCTTAGGTGTTACCCCGAGCGCGAGCCCGACCAGCTGAGGGAGGTGCAGGACGGGCATCCGCAACTCGCGCGCGACGACGCCTTCGGCTGCTGGCTGCTGCAAGTCGAGGTTGAGGTGGCAGAGCGGGCAGGGCGTCACCAGGCAGTCGGCGTCGGCGTCCACTGCGTCGCCGAGGTGGCGGCCGGCCTGCTTCAGCGAGGCCTCCTTGTTCATCGTGACGATCGGGAAGCCGCAGCACTTGCGCATCCCCGCGTACTCGATCACGGTGCCGCCGAGCGCCTCGATCACCTGCTCGAGGTAGTGGTCGCGGGGGGTGTCGGCGTCGATTCCGAGACGCTTGCGTGGGCGCACGATGTAGCAGCCGTAGAAGGGGCCCACCTTGAGGTTGGTGAGCGGCCGCTTCACCCGCGAGCGCAACTCATCCAGACCGATCTCCTCGACGAGCAGCCACAGGAAGTTCTTGTTGGTGAGGCCCTTCTCGTAGGTGAGGCCCTCGGGGGCGAGCGTGGTGTTGACGTGCGCACGGTACTCGGCGCTCGCGTCGAGGCGCTCCTGGCACTCGCTCTGGGCGCCCTGGCAGGTCGAGCAGATGTTCATCATCAGCTCCGCACCCTCCACCTGTTGGGCGAGCGCGAAGGTGCGCGCGTTGAGCGTGTCGGCCAGCTCCTGGTTGTGCTCGGCGATCACGCCGCAGCCGCTGCAGTTGGCGCGGTCGAGCTGGACGAGCTCGATGTCGAGCAGCGGCGCCACGCGCGCCATCGAGCCGTGCAGCTCGGGGGTGAAGCCGCGGCTGACGCAGCCCGGCCAGTAAGCAACCTTCATTCGTCCTCCCCCGAGATGTAGAGGTTGAGCTCATACCGTTCGGGCCGGCTCTCGACGGTTTGATAGATCCGCTTGACGGCCTTGAGGTCGGCGGGCGGGATCTTGTGGCCGAACAGCGCCAGTTTGATGCCGATCTTCCCCCGCGCAACCGCCTTGACCGCGGTCGGCAGCAGCGAGAGCAGCTCTTTGCCGGCCGCGGGATGGAATTTCCCGAACCACGAGTTGCCCCCGTAGGAGCGCGGCACCAGTTCGGCCTCGTGCAGCAGTCCGTAGTCGCGCACGAGCGTCGTGAGCGCGGCCTCGTGGCGCTCGCCGTTGTTGGCGTCGACGATGTGCTGGTCGGAGATCGCTATGCGGCGCAGGCGCATGATCTGACCCATCGGGTTGACGTCCTTGGGACAGGCCTCCACACACTTGAAGCAGTGCGTGCAGTCGAAGATCCCCTGCGGGTCTTCGGAGAGGTCCACGAGGCGCTCGCGCTGGCGGTCGTCGCGCGGGTCGCCGACAAAGCGGTAGGCCTTGGCGAGCGCAGCGGGGCCGATGAAGCCGGGGTCGACCTCCATCGCCAGGCAGTCCGACACGCAGGCGCCGCACTGAATGCAGGCCATCGACTGGGTGACGTCCACCATCGCGTCTTTCGCCACCACGTACTCGCGCTCGGGGACGGGCTGCTTGGCGAGCAGCCACGGCGTGACGCGCTGGATCTTTTTCCAGTGCACCGCGTCCATGTCCACAATCAGGTCCTTGATGACGGGCATGTTGCCCATCGGCTCGATCTCGATCACCCCATCCTTGCCGGACGCGCGGGCGTGGTCGAGGTGGGTGTGGCAGGCGAGGCCGGGTTCGCCGTTGATGCGCACCCCGCACGAGCCGCAGATCGCCGCGCGGCAGGAGCAGCGGATCCCGATCGAGCCGTCGAAGCGGGCTTTGGCCTGCAGGATGCCCTCCAGCACCGAGCGGTGGGGCTCCAGCTCGATCGTGTGCTCGTCCCAGTAGGGGGCGTCGCCCGACTCCGGGTCGTAGCGGCGCACCCGCAGCTTGAACTGCTCCGGTGGGCGGTGGGTTTCGGCCATCAGTACTTCCTCTCCTCGGGCTGCCACTGGGTGATCGTGACCGGCGAGTAGCTGATTTGAGGCCCGCCCGCCCCGCCATCGGCGCCGAGCGAGATATCGATGTGCTTGAGCCACTCCTCGTCGTTGCGCTCGGGGAAGTCGGTGCGGAACTGCGCGCCGCGCGACTCCTTGCGCTCGATCGCCGCGACCACGGTGGCCTCGGCGCAGTCGAGCATGTAGCCGAGCTCCAGTGCGCCGAGCACATCCTGGTTGAAGACCGTGCCACGATCGTCCACATAAGCGCTCCCGGCCTCCTCCTGCAGGCGCTTGACCACGCCGAGCGCCTGCTCCAGGCCCTCCTGGTCGCGGTAGACCGCGACGTACTGGTTCATCGTCTCGCCGAGCTCGCGCTTGATCTCCGAGATCCGGCGTCCGGTGCGCTCGCGCGCGAGGATCGCCTCGATCGCGGCGACGTCGTCGTTCAGTTGCCCGTTGGCGGCCGTCGGCATCGGCATGGAGAGCGCGCGTGCCGCTGCGTGCTCGCCCGCGCGGCGGCCGAAGATCAGCGTGTCCAGCAACGAGTTGGCGCCGAGGCGGTTGCCGCCGTGCACCGACACGCACGCCACCTCGCCGGCGGCGTACAGGCCCTCGATCGGGGTGGCGCCGTTGACGTCGGTCTTCACGCCGCCCATGATGTAGTGCTGGCCGGGGCGGATCATGATCGGCTCGCGGGTGATGTCCACGCCCGCGAAGTCCTTGCCGATGTTGACGATCTCGCGCAGCGCCTCCAGGGTGCGCTTGCGCGGCACCTTGGTGATGTCCAGGTAGATGCCGTCTTTGTTGGCGCCCACGCCGCGGCCCTCGAGGATCTCGGTCTGCTCGGCGCGCGAGACGACGTCGCGGGAGGCCAGGTCGAGCTTGTTGGGGGCGTAGCGCTCCATGAAGCGCTCCCCCTCGGAGTTGAGCAGCACCGCGCCCTCGCCGCGCGCCCCCTCGGTGATCAGCAGACCGTTCTCGACCAGCGTGGTGGGGTGGTACTGCACCATCTCCATGTCCATCAGCGGCGCGCCGATGCGGTAGGCCTGCGCGATCCCGTCGCCGGTGACGATCAGCGCGTTGGTCGTCGGGCTGTACACCTGCCCGGCGCCGCCGCAGGCGAGGATCGTGTTCTTGGCGTGGAACACCTCCATCCGCCCCGAGCGCACGTCGCGCGCAACCACGCCGCAGCAGCGCCCCTGCTCGTCGCGAAGCAGCGAGGTGACAAACCACTCCTCGAAGCGCTCCACCGTCTCATGGTGCTTCATCAGCTGCTCGTAGAGCACATGCAGGATCGCCTGGCCGGTGATGTCGGCGACGTAGGCGGTGCGCTTCATCGAGGCGCCGCCGAAGGCGCGCAGGTCGAGCAGGCCCTGCTCGTTGCGGTGGAAGGTGACGCCAATGTGCTCCAGGTGCATCACCTCCGCGGGCGCCTCCGAGCACATGATCTCGATCGCGTCCTGGTCGCCGAGGAAGTCGGAGCCCTTGACGGTGTCGTAGGCGTGCGAGTGCCAGTCGTCGTCGACGGAGATCGCCGCGTTGATCCCACCGGCGGCGGCGACCGAGTGCGAGCGCACGGGGTGCACCTTGCTGAGGATCGCCACGCTCGCGCCGCCCTGCGCCGCGGCGAGCGCCGCGCGCTGGCCCGCGAGACCCGCCCCGATGATCAGTACGTCGTGTGCTGGCATGCGGGCGGGAACAATATTGAAAGAGCGAGGGGCCCGGCTTTTCGAGAACGAGGGGCCCGGCTCGGCCACCTTCGGCGGCCTGCGCCACCCTCTAGGCGGCTGCGCCACCCTCTATACACCGGCCGCCGGGCGCAGCGCCTGGCGGATCTGCGCGACCGTCACGACCCCGCGCAGCACCCCGTCGTCATCCACGGCGACCATCGCTCCCAGGCGCCCGAGGCCCTCGGCGCGCAGCAGCGATTCCAGCGGCTGGTCCTGCTCGATGCGAATCGCCAGGTTTTCCTCCAGCACGTCGCTGACGGGCAGCGCCGGGCGCCCGGCGGCGATCTCGGCGTCCACGCGATCGGAGCGCACGACGCCGAGGAAATGGCGGGCGGGATCGACGACCGCAAACCACGGCCAGCGGTAGCGCCCGAAGAAGTGCTCCTGGGCGTCCAGCAGCCCCGTCTCGGCGGGGATCGCCACCGGCTCGGTGTCCATCACGTCAGCCACCCGCAGGCGCTGGATGCGCTGGTTGACCGTCCCCTGTAGAACCGCCCCGGTGGCGCTCTGGTAGACGAACAGGCCGATGAACGCCAGCCACACGCCGCTGATGTCGTGCAGCGCCACCAGCACGCCGACGCCGGCGGCGCCGAGCAGCACCCCGAAGCCCTGGCCCACGCGTCCCACCACACGGGTGGCACGGTTGCGATCGTCGGTGCGCCACCACAGCAGCGCGTGCACGATCTGGGCGCCATCGAGCGGGAAGGCGGGGATCAGATTGAGGATCAGCACCAGCACGTTGAGCGTCACCAGCCAGCTCAACCACAACACGACGGGCGTGGTCAGCACGCCGCTGTTGCCAACGGCGACCGCGAAGAAGTGGTGGCTGCTCGCCACCGCCGCGCCGAGCGCGGTGCTGATCAGGATTACCGCCAGCGTCACGAGCGGCCCGGCCGAGGCGACCCGCAGCTCCACCCCCGCGCGCGGCATCGGGCCGGTGCGAGTGGTGCCGCCGAGCGCCCACAGCTCGATGCCCATCACCGGCACGCCGTTGCGGCGGGCGACCAGTGCGTGGCCGAGCTCGTGCAGGATCACCGAGGCGAAGAAGGAGAGCACGATCGCGACCATCACCAGGTAGGCGGTGGTGCGCGAGCCGCCAAGAACTTCGTGGAAGTAGGGGGTGAGCGTGTCGGCGAAGTAGACCAGGATCAGGCCGAGAATCAGAAACCAGCTGATCCCCACCCCGATGCGGATGCCGAAGACACGCGCCAGCTGGAAGTTCCTGCGTATAGGCATAGGCTTCAATGGTAGGCCGCAAACGGCCCGGAGCAGGTGGATTTCAGTGGAGCAGGTGGATTCAGTGTTACGCCTGCACGCGTCCGCGCGCGATGATCGCCTCGAAGTCCGTGCCGGCCGGCAGCGTGCCGTACTCCAGGCCCGCGTCACGGCCGAGGCGGGCGGCACAGAAGGCGTCGGCGACGGCGGGGTCGCCGTGGCGCACCAGCAGCGAGCCCTGCAGCCCCAGCACCATGCTCTCCACCACGCGCCGCGCGCGCGTCTCGAGCGTGGTGGGGTCGGCGAACTGGTCCTCGAGGCGATCGAGGTGCTCGTCCAGGCGCCGGTCGGCGCCGCGCGCCTGCGCGAGCTCGTGCAAGAACACCTCCAGGGAGCGCGGGGTGCGTACCAGCGCGCGCAGCACGTCGAGGCTCATCACGTTGCCCGAGCCCTCCCAGATCGAGGCCAGCGGCGCCTCGCGGTATAGGCGGGGCATCCCCGACTCCTCCACATACCCGTTGCCGCCGAGGCACTCCAGCGACTCGAAGGCGTGGTTGGGGGCGCGCTTGCACACCCAGTACTTCGACACCGCGGTCGCCAGGCGCTTGAACAGCCGCGCGTCGCTCTCCTCGCCGCTGCCGGCAAGCGACGAGGATGGGTGGGAGGGCCCCAAATCTGAAGGTGGGTGGGTGGGCGCCAAATCTTCGTCGTAGGCGCGCGCGAGTCGCAGCGCCAGCATCGTCGCGGCCTCCGACTCCAGACAGAGGTCGGCCAGCACGTTGCGCATCAGCGGCTGGTCGATCAGCCGCTTGCCGAAGGCGCTGCGGTGCGCGGCGTGGTGCGTGGCGGCGACCACCCCGGCGCGCATCCCCGCGGCACAGCCGATCACGCAGTCCAGGCGCGTATGACCCACCATCTCGATGATCGTCGACACGCCCCTGCCGGGCTCGCCGACCATTCGCGCCCAGGCGCCGTGGAGCTCGACCTCGCTGGAGGCGTTGGAGTGGTTGCCGAGCTTGTCCTTCAGGCGCTGGATGTGAAAGGCGTTGCGGCTGCCATCTCCCAGCACGCGCGGCATCAGAAAGCAAGATGGGGCGGCGGGGCTCTCCTCGCCCGTCTGCGCGAGCACGAGGAAGATGTCGGACATCGGCGCCGAGCAAAACCACTTGTGGCCGGTGATCTCGTACTCGGCCCCGGCGCCCCCGCCGTTCAGAGGTCGCGCGACGGTGGTGTTGGCGCGCACATCCGAGCCGCCCTGCTTCTCGGTCATCGCCATGCCGGCGATCGCGCTCCCCTTCTCGCCTGCGGGCACCAGGCGGGGGTCGTACGTCGTGGCGGTGACCAGCGGCTCCCACTCGGCCGCCAGCTCCGGCTGTGCGCGCAGCGCCGGCACCACCGCGAAGGTCATCGTGATTGGACAGGCAAAGCCGGCCTCGGCCTGCATTGCGGTCATGTACAGCGCGGCGCGGGCGACGTGCGCGCTCGGCTCGGAGCTCGTCCACGGCAGCGAGTGCAGCTCGTTCTCCACCCCCATCCGCATCAGCTTGTGCCACGCCGGGTGGAACTCGACCTCGTCGATGCGGTTGCCGTAGCGGTCGTGCGTGCGGAGGATCGGCTTGTTCTCATTCGCCAGGCGTCCCCAGAACTGCTGCGGTTCGCCGCCGACCAACTGGCCCAAGGAGGACGCGCGCTCGCGCGCCCAACCGCCGCCCTCGCGCTCCAGCGCCTCAACCAGGGGCAGATTGCTGGAGAAGACATCCACGCCCTCCAGCGGCGGCGCCTGGTTGGCGACCTCGTGGGTCTTCCACGGCGCCGGCCCGCCGGCGTTCGCCGCAGCAGGGTGCGGCGTCCCCCGCGACGCGACATCCTCACCTAGCGAGCCCAAGCCGGCGGTCTGTGACACGGTGGCCATCGCACCGACAGGTTACCGGCTCGCGATAGCATCGCCGCGCCGAATCTCCCGCGGCAGCACCCTCCCCCTTTCTCCCTCCCCTTCTCCCCCTCCCCTTTCCCCAAGCTTCCCCCCTTTCCCAAAACCTCCTCCCCGATTCCAAAGCCTCTTCCTTCCCAAGGTCTCCTCCCCCTTCCCAAGCCCTCCTCCCTTTCCTAAGCCTCCCCCTTCCCAAGCCCTCCCGCTTCCCAAGCCCTCCCGCTCCCCAAGCCCTCCCGCTCCCGAGTTAGGACCCGCCAATGGCCAAGATCAAAGTGCAGAACCCAGTCGTCGAGCTCGACGGCGACGAGATGACCAGAATCATCTGGTCGTTCATCAAGGAGCAGCTGATCCTCCCCTATCTCGATGTCGAGCTCGATTACTACGACCTCGGCATCGAGCACCGCGACGCGACCGCCGACCGGGTGACGGTGGAGGCGGCCGAAGCGATCAAGCGCCACGGGGTTGGGGTCAAGTGCGCGACGATCACGCCCGACGAGGCACGGGTCGAAGAGTTCGGGTTGAAAGAGATGTACCGTTCACCCAACGGCACCGTGCGCAACATCCTCGGCGGTGTGATCTTCCGTGAGCCGATCGTGATCGCCAACATCCCACGTCTGGTGCCCGGCTGGACCAAGCCGATCGTGATCGGCCGCCACGCGTTCGGCGACCAGTACCGCGCCACCGACATGGTGGTGCCCGGCGCGGGCAAGCTGACGCTCGCCTTCACCCCCGCCGACGGCGGGCAGCCGATCGAGCTCGACGTCTACGACTTCCCCGGCGGCGGGGTGGCACTGGCGATGTACAACCTCGACGACTCGATCCGCGAATTCGCCCGCGCCTCGCTGCGCTACGGGCTTAGCCGCCGCTATCCGGTGTACATGTCCACCAAGAACACGATCCTCAAACGCTACGACGGGCGCTTCAAAGACATCTTTGCCGAGGTGTACGACGCCGAGTTCAAGTCCGACTTCCAGGCCGCCGGCATCACCTACGAACACCGACTGATCGACGACATGGTCGCCGCCGCGATGAAGTGGGAAGGCGGCTATGTGTGGGCCTGCAAGAACTACGACGGCGACGTGCAGTCGGACACCGTCGCTCAGGGCTTCGGCTCGCTCGGGTTGATGACCAGCGTGCTGATGACCGCCGACGGGAAAACTGTCGAGGCGGAGGCCGCGCACGGCACCGTCACCCGCCACTACCGCCTGCACCAGCAGGGCCTGCCCACCTCCACCAACCCGATTGCCTCGATCTTCGCCTGGACGCGCGGGCTGGCCGCGCGGGGGCGGATGGACGGCACACCAGAGGTCTCGCGCTTCGCCGAGACACTGGAGCGAATCTGCGTGGAGACAGTCGAAAGCGGCAAGATGACCAAGGACCTCGCATTGCTGATCGGCCCTGAGGAGCCGTGGCAGACCACGCAGGAGTTCCTTGCCTCGATCGACGAGAACCTCAAACAGGAGATGAATTCGTGAGCAAACCCGTACGAGTCACCGTCACAGGCGCCGCCGGGCAGATCGGATACAGCATCGTCTTTCGCATCGCCTCAGGTCAGCTGCTGGGGCCCGAGCAGCCGGTTGATCTGCGCCTGCTGGAGATCCCGCAGGCGATGGGTGCGCTGGAGGGAGTCGCGATGGAGTTGATCGACTGCGCCTTCCCGCTGCTCACCGGCCTCGACCTGCACGACCGTCCGGCGGACGCCTTCGAGGGCACCAACGTCGCGCTGCTGGTTGGTTCGCGCCCGCGCACCAAGGGCATGGAGCGCGCCGAGCTGCTCAGTGCCAACGGTGAGATCTTCACCGTTCAGGGCAAGGCGCTGAACTCCGTCGCCGCGCCCGACGTGCGGGTGCTGGTGGTCGGCAACCCCGCCAACACCAACTGCCTGATCGCGATGAACAACGCGCCCGACATCCCCCGCGAGCGCTTCACCGCGATGCTGCGCCTCGACCACAATCGTGCGATCGCACAGCTCGCCGCGAAGCTCGCCGTGCCCGTCACCGATGTGTCCCAGATGGGTGTGTGGGGCAACCACTCGCCCACCATGTACCCCGACCTGTTCCACGCCAAGATCGGCGACCAGGTAGCCGCTGACGCGGTCGACGACCAGGCGTGGATCGAAGATGAGTTCCTGCCCCGAGTGGGCAAACGCGGCGCGGCCATCATCGAGGCGCGCGGTGCCTCCTCGGCAGCCTCCGCCGCCAATGCGGCGATCGATCACACGTACGACTGGGTGAGCGGCACCGACGGAGGCTGGGTCTCGATGGGTGTGCCCTCCGACGGCTCTTACGGAATTCCCGAGGGCCTCGTCTGCGGCTTCCCCTGCACCTGCACCGGCGGCGAGTGGTCGATCGTCGAGGGCCTCGACCTCGACGCATTCTCCCGCTCGCGCATCGACGCCAGCGTCAACGAGCTTCAAGAGGAGCGCACGGCGGTGCAGGAGCTCGGTTTGATCTGAGCCCGACCGATCCCGGGTCGCCGGCACCGGATGCTCCACCCCGATATCTGAGCCTGAACCGAATCACCTCAAAAAACAGCCCCGGCGTGCCGACACGCCGGGGCTGTTGTGCATCTCATGAGATGCGGTGTGTGACACCCGTCAAGGCCGACGGATCGTCGTCTCTAGCAAGGACGCAGGGAGCGTGGCGTGCGCTAGCACGCGAGCGACCGAGGACGCCGCTAGAGGCGACGAGACTAGGCCTTGGGGTGCCAACCCCTGCCCTGCTTGGTGACCTTGCCTTCCTCCTCGAGGATCGGCAGCACGCGGTAGAGGTAGTTCTGCTTGATCCCCATGCGGGCGGCCAGCTCGGGGATCGTGATGCCAGCCTGCTCCTGTACGAAGGAGAGTGCCTGCGCAGCGCGGGTGCCGCTGCCTTTACGGCGGCCGGCTTTGCGCCTGGCGCCTCCACGTCCTGCCGGGGCTGCCGCGGCCGTTGTCGCCGGAGCGGCAACTGCTTTGGTTTTGGTTTTCGAGCCTCGCGGCCGGCCCGGCCCACGGCGGCCGGGGATTTTTTTAGCGGCCGCTTTGGGGGCGGCTTTGGCGGCGGCTTTGGGCGTGGCGGCGGGCGCTGCGGCCGACCCGCCCAAGCCGTCGAGCGCGGCGACGGCTGCCTCCAGCCGCTGGTACTCCTCCACCAGCGGCTGCAATTCAGCCAGCCGATCGGTGATCTCTTGGTGCTTCTCGTCAAGGAAGTCGGTCACAGTTGCGTCCTGTTCACTCGGATTGCGTGATTTTCATCACGGGTTTGTGGAGTTTACCTTACAACATTCACAGATCGCCGCACCAAAGCGCAAGCCGACTGTCATGTCGAGGGAAAATCGATGTGACGGCAGGCAAGCGGTGGGTGCTCGTGACGTTACCGTCGAGCGGCTTTGGAAGCTGCGGTTTTGCCATCCTCAAGCAGCTCACGCAGGCGCTCGATCGTGCGCCGCGCCTCCCGCTCGGGCATTCCTCCGACAAGCGCACGTGAGGCGAGCGCTCCCACAGGCCCCAGCGGAGGGCGGAACTCATTGCGATAGTCGAAGTGCGTGCCATCCCCCTCGGCGCGCAGCGCGTATTCGGTGTGAGCGCGCGAGCGGGCCGGCCCGCGACCCTCCCACACGGCCAGCCGACATGGCTTGCACTGCACCAGACGCCAGTGAACGTCAAGGCTCACTCCGCGCAAGTGGACCTGCTGCTCCATCTCGTATCCCACCTCGGGAAGCCCGCCGTCGGCCCGCCGCAGGGCGCGGTGAATCGTGACCCACTCGCCGAGGCGGTGAGGGTCCATCACCGTCTTCCACACCTCCTCCGGAGGGGCGGCGATGTGTGTGGAGAGGGAGACGGCGCTCATCGCGCGGCCAGCGGCTCGGCCGCCTCCCACTCGCGCAGCGCGCACTCGACAGCATCGTCGAAAGAGTGCAGCTGTACCCCCAGCAGCTCGGCGGCGTGGTCCTCAGCGGGCAGCAGATCTCCTTGGAGTCCCTCCATCAGCGGGAGCACCAGCGCGGGATCCTCGCCGGCCAGCGCGGCCGCGAGGTGAGCGGCGAGCGGCGTCATTGTCACTCCCAATCCGAGCGTCGGTCGAGGCAGCAGCAACAGCTCGGCGATCCGTCGCAGCAGCTCCTCATAGGTGAGCGCCTCCGGTCCACCGACATCCAGCGTCCGACCACCCACGCTCGCAAGGCGGGCGGCGGCGGCGAGCATCTCAATCGTGTCACGCACGTCGATCGGCTGGGTGCGAAACCTACGCCACGGCGGCAGCGTCAGCACAGGCATGCGCTCCACCAGCCGCACCAGCAGGCGAAATGAGCGTGACCGCGCGCCGATCACGATCGAGGCGCGCAGGGCGACGGAATCGGGAACATGCTCGAACAGAATCTCCTCCACCTCTGAGCGACTCGCCAGATGACGCGAGACGGGGCCGGAGCGTGGCAGCAAGCCACCGAGGTAGACGATCCGCCCCACCCCGGCGCGCTGCGCATGCGCCGCAAAGGCGCCCGCCGCCAGGCGCTCGCGCTCGGCGAAACCGCTTGGCGATACCGTGCCCATCGGGGCGCTTTCCATCGAATGGATCAGGTAGTAGGCGACCTCCACACCTTCGAGTGCGCGCGCCAGCCCTTCACCAGTGAGGACGTCACCACGGACTATTTCCACCCCCGGAGCGTTGGCAAGCGCCGCCCGCGCGCGCTTTGGCTCACGCGCGAGACCATGCAAGTCATGCCCTTCGTCCAGCAGCACGGGGGCGAGCATCGAGCCGATGAACCCGCTGGCGCCCGTGAGGAGAATGCGCATCACCAGCAATAATGACGCGTGCGATGACGCGTGTGCCGCCGCCAGACTTTGAGCTCGCCTCGCGAGCGCCCTCCCGTTGCGACCTGGCGATCGTCGGCGGGGGGATCGTCGGATTGGCGCTGGCGCGTGAGCTGACCCGCCGCCATCCGCGCCTGTCGGTGTGCGTGCTCGAGCGCGAAGCCGAGCTTGGCATGCACCAGACCGGCCACAACTCCGGGGTGATTCACGCCGGGGTCTACTACCAGCCGGGCTCGCTGAAGGCGCGTCTGTGCGTGGAGGGCGCGCGCGAGCTGTATGAGTACTGCGAGCAGCGGGGGATCGCCCACGAGCGCTGCGGGAAGGTGATCGTCGCGACCGACGCCAGCGAGCTGACTCGCCTGGATGAGCTCGAACGCCGTGGCACAGCCAACGGCGTTCCCGGGCTGCGACGCATCGACGCCACCGGCATCGAGGCGCTCGAGCCTCATGCGCGCGGGATCGCCGGACTGCACTCGCCCGGTACGGGCATCGCCGACTTCGCCGCGGTCGCGCGCTCCTACGCACAGGACGTGCTCGACGCCGGCGCCACGGTGGCGAGCAGCTGCGGCGTCGAGGGGGTCTCCGTGGGGGGACGCTCGCTGCGCCTCGCGCACGCGCACGGCGTCACCGAGGCCGGCAACGCGGTCTTCTGCGCCGGCGCGTGGGCCGACCGCCTCGCCGTCGCCGCCGGCGCCGATCCAGACCCGCGCATCGTGCCGTTCCGCGGCGCCTACCTGCGCCTGGTCCCCGCGCGCCGCGAGTTGGTCCGTTCGCTGATCTACCCCGTGCCCGACCCGTCGCTGCCGTTCCTCGGCGTACACCTGACCAAGCACATCGACGGCGACGTGCTGATCGGGCCGACGGCCCTGATGGTCGGCGCCCGCAACGCCTACAACCTAGCGACGCTCGACGGTCGAGATCTGCTCGACACGCTCGCCTGGCCCGGCACCTGGCGGATGCTCGCCAACTGGTGGCGGACGGGCGTAACCGAGCTGCGCCATGCCGCCTCGCGCGCCGCCTTCGTGCGCGCCGCCGCTCGCTACGTGCCGGATCTGCGGGTCGGCGACGTGCAACCCGCCTTCGCCGGCATTCGCGCCCAAGCGCTCGGACGCGACGGCAAGCTCGTCGACGATTTCATCTTCTCCCATACCGAGCGGGCGCTGCACGTGCGCAACGCTCCCTCGCCGGCCGCCACCTCCTCGCTGGCGATCGCCCGCCACGTGGCCGACCGCGCGGACGAGGCGTTTGGATTTGGCCGGTGAGTCGCCGGCCGAGCGCCGAGGCGTCGCGGCTCGGCACGTAGAGCAGCGCCGAGGCGTCGGGGCCCGGCCCATACAGCAGCGCCGAACCTCGGAAAATGCGGCATATCCGAGCGATTGTCACAAGAAAGTGACGTTATGCCAGCTCTTTCCGGGGTAGAAAAATCTTTTCCCTGCGATTTGCGAGAAGGCCCCTTGAGCGGAGCGGCGGCGGGTGCTTTGATCCCTGGCGCCGTCAGTTCATCTCGTCGCCCACCGGCTGGCGAGGTGTCGAAAACACACTCGATGCATGGGGAGCGACCTTGGCGCAGGGAAGGAACAGCGCGCGCGTTGCCGCGCGCAAGGTGACTTGCGAGGAATGCTATTTCAAGCGCAACATGCTTTGTGCGCTCGATTTACAGGAGCCATGCGCCACGTTCCGACCCCACGCCGCCCAGCTCAAACCGCCGCCACAGCTGCGTTTTGTCTTCCGCCAAGAGCGCCCGCGCGCCGCTTGGGCTTTTCCCACCGCGCAGGAACAGGCCGCTCGGCACGCGTAGGGTTTCGCGTCAGGCGCTCTTAGAGGGGTAGTTCGCGTCAGGTGCTCTTAGAGGGGTATATTGAGGTGGACCCACGGTAACCAAGCTCCGAGTAGAGGCGGTGGATGCATGGCGGCAAAAGAGAGCATCGGCAAGGCTTCGGCGGCGGCCCGCGCCGCCCAGAGCAACCAGTATGTGAAGCGCATCATCGAGGATGAGGAGCTGCGCGGCAGCCTGCTCGCGGCCTACCTCGCCGCGCGCAGCGCTTACGGGCGGATGAGCAACGGCGGGCCGGCAACCAAGGCGCTGTTCGAGGATCGCAAGCTCCAGCGCGAGCTCGCCGAGGCGGTGGGCGCTCTCCGCGACGCGAGCACCGCGCTCAAAGAACCCCCCAAGCGTAAACGTCGGCGCGGAGGCCTTGGCCGCACGCTGATGCTCGCGCTCGTCGCGGGCGTGCTAGCGCTGGCACTCAGCGAAAGCCTACGCTCGAAGGTGCTCGACCTGTTGTTCGGAGCTGAGGAGGAGTTCGACTACAGCTCGACCACGATGCCGGCGCAGGAGGCGCCGAGCTCGGTGGGCGCACCCGCCTCCTGAGGCCTCGACGCCTCACCGGCGCTGACTGCAACTCAAGGACGATGGCTTCCGCCGTAGAGAGCGGCTCGCGCGGCAGGAGTGCCAGGCCGCTGTCGGGCGAGCGCGCGCAGCGCATCGTGGAGGCGATGCGCCGCAGCGTTGCCCAGCATGGGACGGCAGGCTCCACCTTCGAGCGGGTCGCCCGCGAGGCGGGAGTGTCGCGGGGCCTGCTGCACTACTACTTCGGCACCAAGGAGCAGCTGCTTGCCGAGGCCGTACGGCGCGACTGTCAGCTGCGCCTGGAGCGCCTGGAGCAGCAGCTCGTGGGGGCACAGACGGCCGACGACTTCATCGGCCTGATGGCCCAGCACCTGCAGGACGCGATTCGCGAAGACCCCGATTTCATCACGCTCCTGTTCGAGCTGTTCACGCTCTCGCGACGCAACGACGAAATCGCCACGGAGTACGCCAACCTGATGCGCACGATGCGCGAGCAGGTTGCGGGAATGCTCACGGTGGCCCAGGACGAGGGCGTCCTGCGCCTGCACGCCGATCCGGAGGCGATCGCCGAGATCCTCTTCTCGCTCGGCGACGGGTTCGCGCTGCGGATGCTCACCGAGCCCGACCGCGACTTCACCGCGACGATCTGCGCCGGCATCGCCAGCGCGCGGGTGCTGTTGGCGGATTAGCAGCGTCTTCACGCCCGTCTTCTTACGTTCCACGCCTGGCACTCCTATAATCCGAGTGCCAATGCCGATCTACGAGTATCGCCGGCCGGACGGGAGCACCTTCGAGGTTCTCCAGTCCTTCTCCGATCAAGCCCTCACCAAGGACCCCGAGACGGGCGTGAAGGTGCAGCGCGTGCTGCACGCCCCCGCCGTGCACTTCAAGGGGAAGGGCTTCTACAACACCGACTACGGCACCCGCAAACGCCAGCGCGAGAACGCCGCGGCAGCAGAGAGCTCCTCCGCCTCGTCCTCCGCGGACTCCAGCTCCTCTGCGGACTCCTCTTCGGCGGACAAGACGGGCTCCTCCTCCAACGACAAGGGCTCAACCTCGGAGAGCAAGCCAAAGACCGGGAAGGGCTCCTCCACGAAGAAGCCCGAGCCGGCCACGGCCAAGAGCTGACCCTCAACCCGCCATGAACCGCGCCACCGCGGCGCGCTTCTCTGCTTCTGAGACCGTCAGGCCTTCTTCGCCGTCGGGCAGCGCGATCTGGCCGGTGGGTTCCAGCAGGCGCGTGGGGCTCGAGCCGCCGATCTCCAGGGCGGCGAACAGCTCGAGCAGTTCGGGGCCGCTCATGTCGGAGATGATCGTCGGCGGGGCGCTCCAGGAGATCAACGGCAGGCGCAGCAAGCTCGAGAAGGAGAGCAGCTGAGATTTCATGTCCAGCAGCAATTTCTGCTGGCGTTCCTCGCGCTGAAGGTCGGTCTGCTGCGGAGCACAGCGGTTCTCGCGGGTACGTGCCAGCGCGAGCGCTTCCCTGCCGTCGAGTTGGTGGGTGCCGGCCGAGAGGCGCAGTGTGAAGCCGCCATCGGCCGAGCCGCCATCGAGATAGGACACCACGCAGCCGCCGGTGTACGTGATGCCGCCCATCGCGTCCACCAGTTCGGGGAAGTTTTCGAAGTTGACCTCGATCACGTGGTTGATCGGGACGCCGAGATAGCGCTTAATCACCGCGATCGACTCCGCGGGGCCGCCGAAGGCGTAGGCGGCGTTGATCTTCTGCAGCCCGTGCCCAGGGATTTCGATCACCGTGTCGCGGGGAATCGAGAGGCGCGCGGCATGCCCGCCGCCGGTGCGGATCAGCATGATCGAGTCCGAGCGGCTGGGGCCATTGATGTCGGCGCCCGGTTCCCTTGAGTCCTTCTGGCGTTTGTCGGAGCCCAGCACAAGGACGTTGTTGGCCGATGTGAGCAACGGGCCGGCCGATTCGAGCTGGCTCGCCACGTTGGCCGGCGGAGAGATACGCCGGAGGTGAGAGCTGACGAGGAACAGCACGAGCGAGAGCGCCAGCCAGCCGACGATCAGCGCGAGCAGCGCAACCACGGCACGCTTGGGGGTGATCCGCCGCCACCACGAAGGCTTCGCGCCAGGCGCGGTGCCTGGGCGAGGGGGCTGCCGGGGAGAGGGCGGGCCCCCTCCACCATCTTCTAACAGGCTGCCCCCGCTGCTGCGCGCCGGGCCCCCTGGCCCATTCCCGCCAGCATCCCCAGGGTCGGGCCGCAGCAGCTTCCGGCCCGCGCGATAGCGAGTGTACTGGGGCTTGGGGTCGGTCTCGCGGGGCATCGTGGCTCTCTATATTGGCCCAATGCCGCGCGAGGACGCGCACCTTGGGCGGGCGCCTGCAAGCGGGAAGCTCGTCGTGTGCCCCACGCCGATCGGCAATCTCGACGATGTGACGCTGCGCGTGTTGGCGGCTTTGCGCACCGCGGATGTGGTTGCGTGCGAGGACACCCGCCACACGCGCGTGCTGCTTGATCGCCACGCAATCGAGCCGCGAGAGCTGCTCAGCTTCCATGAGCACAACGAACACGAGCGCTCGAGGAAGCTGGTGGTGCGAATGTTGGCGGGCGCGACGGTGGCGCTGGTGTCCGACGCTGGGACGCCGCTGATCTCCGACCCCGGCTATGAGCTTGTGCGAGCGAGCATCGCGGCCGAGCTGGCGGTGGAGGCGTTGCCGGGGCCGAGTGCGGCGGTGAGTGCGCTGGTCGCCTCGGGTCTACCGGCCGAGCGGTGGTGCTTCGTCGGCTTCCTGCCACGCAAGCGCGTGGAGCGGGAGCGAGTGCTCAGCGCCGACACGACCACGCTCGTCGCATTCGAGTCCCCCCGCCGCCTGGCGGCCACCCTCGACCTGCTCGCCCAACGGGCGCCCCGGCGGCCGGTGGCGGTGTGCAGGGAGCTGACCAAGCTGCACGAGGAAGTTCGCCGCGGGGGTGCCGCGGAGCTGGCGGCCCACTATCGGGAGCATCCCCCACGAGGGGAGGTGGCGCTGGTCGTGGGCCCCGCGGACGGGGTGGGGCTCGACGACGCCGCTCGCGAGGATGCGCTGGCGGCGCTGCGCGAGCTGGTGGCGGCGGGTGCGCGAGCGCGTCCGGCAGCCGGGGTGGTGGCGGGGCTCACAGGGGTGAGCGCAAATCAGCTCTATCGCCGGTTGGTGGAGAAGGCGAGCGAGTAGCCTGGGCGGGCGATGTCTTCCTTCTACGTAACCACCCCGATCTACTACGTCAACGCGGCCCCCCACCTGGGACACGCGTACACGACGATCGCCGCCGATGTGCTGGCGCGCCACCACCGCCAGCGCGGCGAGCAGGTGTTCTTCCTGACGGGCACCGACGAGCACGGGGAGCCGGTGGCCGACGCGGCGCACGCGCTGGGGATCGAGCCCCAGGAGCTGGCGGATCGCAACGCCGAGCGCTTCCGCGCGCTGGCGCCGCGGTTGGGGGCGTCGAACGACTTCTTCATCCGCACGACCGACCCCCAGCATGCGGCGAAGGTGCAGGAGATCCTCACGCGGGTGCGCGACAACGGTTACGTGTACAAGGGCACCTACGAGGGGTGGTACTGCCCGCGCTGCGCCGACTTCAAGGCCGAGAACGAGATCGAGGAGGGCAAGCGCTGCCCGATCCACCACATCGAGCTGGTGCGCGAACAGGAGGACAACTACTTTTTCAAGCTCTCCGCCTTCCAGGAGCCGCTCGAGCGCCTGTACGCCGAGCGCGAGGACTTCGTCGCTCCCCGCAGCCGCTACAACGAGGCACTCTCGTTCATCCGCTCGGGCCTGCGCGACGTGCCGCTCACGCGCCACAAGCTCACCTGGGGCGTGCCGGTGCCGTGGGATCCCGAGCACGTCTTCTACGTGTGGTTCGACGCGCTGCTCAACTACTACTCCGCACTCTCCTACGCGCCTGCGCCGGCGAGGCTGCCGGGGGCGGACGCCATTGAGGGAGGCCGGGCGGACACGGCGGAGGACCTCACCGCGACGTTCTGGCCGGCCGACTACCACCTGATCGCCAAGGACATCCTGCGCTTCCACGCCATCTACTGGCCCGCGCTGTTGATGGCCGCCGAGATCGAGCTGCCCCGGCGGCTGTTCGTGCACGGGTACCTGTTGATGGAGGGAGAGAAGATGAGCAAGTCCTTGGGCAACGTGCTCGACCCGTTCGCGGTGATCGAGCGCTTCGGGGCGGACGCGCTGCGCTTCTACCTGCTGCGCGACGTCTCCTTTGGCCAGGACGGCTCGGTGTCCACGACCGCCTTCGAGCAGCGCTACGAGAGCGAGCTGGCCAACGAGTACGGCAACCTCGCCAGCCGCACGCTGGCGATGGTGCGCCGCTACCGCGACGGGGTCCTGCCCGCGGCGCCGATCGACCCCGAGCTGGCCGGCGACTTCGAGGGCCTCGTCGACGAGGTGTGCGAGTTGCTCGACCGCGCCGAGCTCACGCAGGCGCTCGACGCGATCTGGCAGCGGGTGCGACGCCTCAACCGCTACGTCGAGGAGCGCGCTCCGTGGACGTTGGCGAAGGACGAGGAGAAGCAGGAGGATTTGGATGGGGTTCTCGCTTCGCTTGCCGAGGGGGTGCGTGTGGTGAGCCTGCTGCTCATCCCCTATCTGCCGGTGAGCACCGAAAAGCTGCTGGACGCAATGGGTGCGGAGGACCGCTCGCTTGCCGCCGCCCGCCTCGGGTCGGGCCCTCCCATCTCAGTCGGCGAGCTCGAACCCCTGTTTCCCAAGCCGTGATCGACAGCCACACCCACCTGGACCTCTGCGAGCCCCCCAACGCGGAGCTGGTGGCCGCCGCGGAGCAGGCGGGGGTGACGCGCATCCTCACGGTGGGCACCGACGGGGCATCCTGCCGCGCGGCGCTGGCGGCGGCGGAGGCGTTCCCGCAGGTGTACGCGGCGGTTGGTCGCCACCCCAACTACGCCACCGGCTTCGACGACGCCGAGGAGGCGGGGCTGCGCGCGCTCGCCGCCCACCCCCGCTGCCTGGCGATCGGCGAGACCGGGCTCGACTACTACCGCGACTACGCTCCCCGCGCCGACCAGCAGCGCGCGTTCGCCGCGCAGATCGAGCTTGCGCGCGAGCTGGGCAAGCCGCTCGTGATCCACACGCGTGCTGCCGAGGTGGACACACTCGACCAGCTCGCCTCGCAGGCGCAGGGAGTGAGTGTGGTTATGCACTGCTTCTCGATGCCCGCCCACCTCGACGAGTGCCTGGAGCGCGGTTACGCAATCTCCTTCGCGGGCAACGTCACATACAAAAGCGCCGCCGACCTCGCCGCCGCCGCGCGGCGCGTGCCCGACGAGCGCCTGCTGGTGGAGACCGACGCCCCCTACCTCACACCCCAGAAGGTGCGCAAGCACCCCAACCAACCCGCGTTCGTCGCGCACACCGCCGCCTTCCTGGCCGAGCTGCGCGGTGTGTCGGTGGACGAGCTCGGGGCGGCCGTGCAGCGCACCGCCGCGCGCGTGCTCGGATGGTGAGTGGGGCCGTGGTGGACGACTCCGTCCTCCCCATCCAGCCCACGCTGCGCCGGCTGCGCCAGTTCGACGTGCGCCCCGACCGGGAGCTCGGGCAGAACTTCCTGATCGACTCCAACATCCTTGGGGTGATCGGCCGTCTCGGGGAGCTCTCCGAGGCGGACATCGTGCTCGAGATCGGCGGTGGCGTCGGAGTGCTCTCGGAGTATCTCGCCGAGCGCGCCGACCACGTGCACGTGGTCGAGATCGACGAGCGTCTGCGCGATCCGCTGAACGACGCCGTCGCGCGCTTTGCCAACGTAACGCTCCACTGGGGCGACGCGCTGACCGTGGACCTCGCCGGGATGCGCCCCGCCCCCACGAAGGTGATCGCCAACCTGCCCTACGGCGTCGCCGCCACCGCGTTGTTGCGCACGATCGAAGAGCTACCGGCCGTGAGCCGCTGGGTGGCGATGGTGCAGCGCGAGGTCGGCCAGCGGCTGGCCGCCGAGCCGGGCGGGCGCGACTATGGGGTGCCCTCGGTGCTCGCCCAGCTCGCCTGCCGCGTGCGCGTCGCGCGGGCGATTCCGCGGACCGTCTTTCACCCCGTGCCCAACGTGGACTCCGTGCTGGTCGAGCTGACCCGCACCGGCCACGCCGCCACGCCCGCGCTGCGCGCGCTCGTCGCCGGCGCCTTCGCCCACCGGCGCAAGGCGCTCGCGCGCTCGCTGGCGCTGGCCGGCACAGCCGAGCGCGAGCAGGTGCGCGCGGCGCTGGCGAACATGGGACTCCCGTTGGATGTGCGTGCCGAGCGGCTGTCCCCCGAGCAGTTCGGCGCTCTGGGGAGCATCCTCAGCGCATGAGCACGCTGCCGCTGCATGCGCTCGCCCCCGCGAAGATCAACCTCGGCCTGTTCGTCGGCCCCACTGGCGCGGACGGCCGCCACGAGCTGACGACCGTGATGCAATCGATCTCGCTGGCCGACGAGCTCACGCTGCAGGTCGCGCCCGACCCCGACGCGGGCGGCGACGTGGTGGTGTGTCCGGGTTTGGGAGACCCGCCCCCCCCACCCGCCGAGAACCTCGCCGCCACCGCGCTCGCCGCGTTCCGCGCTGCCACCGGCTGGGATGCGCCACCGCTGCAACTGCACATCGTCAAGCGCACACCGGTCGCCGCCGGCTTGGGCGGTGGCTCGGGCGACGCCGCCGCCACGCTGCGCCTCGCCGCCGCCGCCTCGGGGCTGGGTGACAGTGACCTCCTCGATGAGCTGGCCCGCACGCTCGGCGCCGACGTGCCCGCCCAGGTGCGGCCCGGGCGGTGGCTGGCCCGCGGGGCCGGGGAGCAGTTGCAGGCGCTACCCGATCCCGTGGTTCCCCTGGGAGTGCTTGTGCTGCCCGTCGCTCGCCCCCTCTCCACCCCCGACGTCTATGCGCAGGCCGACCACATGGGCGTAGTGCGAGAGCGAGCGGAGCTCGAGGATGCCCACCGTGCGCTCGCCGACGCGCTCGCCGACGGCTCCCCCCTGCCGCCCGCGGAGCTTCTGCGCAACGACCTCGAAGGTGCTGCCCGCGCCCTCTGCCCCGAGATCGACGCCGCCCTGCTGGAGGCCCGCGCGACTGACGCCGACGCGGCGCTTGTGAGTGGCTCCGGCCCCACCGTGCTTGGGCTGTTCGCCGGGTCCCGCGGTCCCGCCCGCGCCCGCGCCGCCACACGCGCCCTCGCCGAACGCGTGCCCGCACCGCTCGCCGCGGAGGCTGTCATGGCGGACTTCGCCCGCGTGACTCCCGCCACCGGACCGGTGGTGTGATGGGCCGCGCCGTAGGCAACAATTAGAAGCGTGGGCCGCACCATAGGTAACAATTAGAGCCCGATGACCGAAACCGACGTCACGTACCTGGTGGCCGCTTGTGCGGCGGTGTTCAGCCTGGCACTGTTCGTCGGCCTGATCCTCGCCCCCGCCTGGTCGGCTTACTCGCGCATCTGGGAGCGCGCCGCGGCGAGTTTCCTCTCGCTGTATGTGCTCGCGGTGCTCGTCGGCCTCGGGGTGGCCGGCGGGCTTGCCGTCGTCTACTTCTGGGTCTAGCCCATGGCTGAGCTCTCCTCACTCGATGCCGTCACCGAGGCGGTGGAGTCGGGCGCGGGACTGCCCGAGGTGGTGCGTGCCGCCGCGCGCGCGCTCGATGCCAGCCTCGCCGTCACCGACGCGCAGGGGGGGACGCTGGCGGTGGCAGCTCGCTCGCCCGCGGAGGAGCGCTCGCTGCTGGCGGGCGGCGACGGCGTGATCAGCATCCCGCTGCGCGTGGCCGATGCCGTGGTGGGGTCGCTGCACGTGCGCGCACGCACCGAGCCCTCCGCCTCGATGCGGCGGCTGCTCGTGACGATGATCGCCTCGGAGGTCGAGCGCGTGCGCGCGCCCGGCCGCGCCTCCGAGAACGCGGCCGCCGACTTCCTGCGCGCGATCCTCGCGCGTGAGCTCAGCGACAGCGAGGAGCTCCTGGCGCGCGGGCGCGAGCTCTCGCTGGAGCTGGGGGACGGCACCAGCATGATCGTCGCCCGTGCCCACTCCCAGGCGCCGACCGAGGATGGTTGGCGCCCACGCGTGCGGGCGGTCGCCGAGCGCGGCGCCCGCGCCGTGGTGAGCCGCTCGATCGCGGCGCTCACCGAGCGTGAGGGAGGGGGCACACCGCGCGCCGCCAGCGACACCACCGCCGGCGGCACCCATGCGGCGCGCGGCAGGACCCCCGGCCCGGAGGGCTGGGTCGGCGTGGGCGGCACGGCTGGCGCAGAAGTGCTGCTGCTGGTGCCCGGCGGTGAAGAGGCGATCGCCGCGCGCGCCGCCGAGTCGGTGTTACGCGAGCTGCAGGCAGGGCTGCCCGGCTGCACCTTCGCGATCGGACGCAGCCGCATCGCCGAGGGGCCCTCCGACCTGTCGCGCGCCGCCAGCGAGGCGCTGCTCGCCGCGAACGTCGCCGAGGGCGGGGCACAAGAGGGAGCGCTGGCGTTCGAGCAGACCGGCGCCTACCGGCTGCTGCTCTCCACGATGAGCGACAACCCCCGCGAGCTGCAGCGCTTCTACGCCGAGACCGTCGAGCCGCTGGTCGCCTACGACGAGCAGTACGAGACCGAGTTGGTGCGCACCCTTGAGACCTTCCTCGACGCCGACGGCAACGTCGCGGGCACCGCCCAGCGCCTGTTCACCCACCGTCACACGATCTACTACCGCCTCGAGCGCGTGCGCGAGCTCTCCGGTCTGGACGTCGGCTCAAGCGACGGCCGCGAGAAGCTCTCGCTCGGGCTGAAGGCGATGCGCGTGCTCGGTATCGCCCACACCGGCGGCCCCGCCTCGGAGGCCGGCGCCGGCGGGGGGCGCGTGCCGCGGGGGTCGCGACGGTCGTGATGGCTACGATGAACTGCCCCTTGGGGGGTCGTCCAACGGCAGGACATCAGGTTTTGGTCCTGAGAATCGGGGTTCGAGTCCCTGCCCCCCAGCTCCGCGCCAAGCGCGACCCCCTCTGCCCGGCGCAAGCGCCGGACAGTTTCCCCGAAGGGAGAAGATTGGATTGGAGTCGCCGGCTCGCGCGGCCGGGATCCCGGGAGGGAGGACTAGTGTGATTGCCCCCCAGTGCCGATGGTGTGAGCTATGACCGCTACAACCGCACCAACAGTCGTTGTCCTGGCCGCGGGCCAGGGGACGCGCATGCGCTCGGCCCTACCGAAGGTGCTGCACGAGCTGTGCGGCCGGCCGATGGGCCTGTGGCCGGTGGTGGCGGCGCTGGAGGCGGGGGCGGGAAAGGTTGTGGTGGTGGACTCGCCCGCCCGTCCGCTGGCGGAGGTGTTGCCGGAGGGTGTCGAACTGGTGGTGCAGCCCGTCTCCAACGGCACCGGCGGCGCGGTGGCCGCAGCCGCGGCCGCGCAGGCGATCGACCCCGGAGCGCCGGTGGTCGTGCTGAGCGGCGACGTGCCGCTGGTGAGCGCAGCGGCGATCGCCGAGCTGGTGGCGGCCCACCTCGCGGGTGGAGCGGCGGCGACGATGGCAACCACGGTGCTGGATGACCCGCGCGGCTATGGCCGCGTGGTGCGCGACGAGCGCGGCGCGGTGGCGCGCGTGGTGGAGACCAAGCAGCAGGGCGACGCCACGGCGGCGGAGCTCGAGATCCGCGAGGTCAACACCGGCATCTACGCGTTCGACGGCGCGGCGTTGCTGGCGGCGCTGCCGCGGTTGAGCGCGAACAACGCCCAGGGCGAGCTGTACCTGCCGCAGGTGCTCGACCTGCTGCGCGCCGACGGGGCGGCGGTGCTCGCCCACGCCGTCGAGGACCCCCACCTCGTGCTCGGCGTCAACGACCTCGTGGCGCTCGCCCAGGTGCGGGCGCTCGCGCAGCGCGCGATCCTCGAGCGGCACATGCGCGCCGGGGTGACGGTCGTGGACCCGCTCGCCACGTGGGTCGACGTGGACGTTCGGATCGGTGCCGACGCCCGCATCGAGCCCGGCACCTCGCTGCGCGGCGCAACCGCGGTGGGCGCGGGCGCCACCGTGGGGCCGCACACCACCGCGATCGACTCGCGGATCGGCGAGCGGGCGGCGGTGCGGGTCTCCTGGCTCGATCGCGCCGTGGTCGGCGCCGGCGCGAGCGTGGGCCCGTTCGCCTACCTGCGCCCCGACGCCGTGCTGGGCGAGGGCGCGAAGGTGGGGACGTTCGTGGAGGTCAAGAACTCCGCGATCGGTCCCGGTGCGAAAGTTCCGCACCTCTCCTACATCGGCGATGCCGACGTGGGTGAGCGCGCCAACCTCGGCGCGGGCACGCTCACCGCCAACTACGACGGCCACACCAAGCACCGCACGACGATCGGCAAGCGGGTGCGCGGAGGAGTGGACACGGCGTTCGTCGCCCCGGTGACCGTCGGTGACGATGCCTACACCGCGGCGGGCTCGGTGATCACCGAGGACGTACCCCCCGGTGCGCTGGGCGTGGCTCGCGCGCGTCAAGTCAACCGCGAGGGGTACGCGCAGCGACGCGAGAGCGCTTTACACTCCGAGGAGCAATGAGCAGCGCGATGGATACGCGTGCGAGCGCCGCAACCAGTCTGCCGATCGATTACAACAAGCGGCTAATGCTGTTCGCCGGGCGCGCCAGCCCGCAGCTGGCGGTGGACATCGCCGACAAGCTGCAGATGGATCTCGGCCCGGTGACGCTGAAGACGTTCTCCAACGGCGAGGTGTACTGCCGCTACGACGAATCGATCCGCGGCGCCGACGTGTTCATCGTGCAGTCCACCTGCAGCAACCCCGCGACGGGGGTGACGGCCAACGACTCGCTGATGGAGCTGCTGTTCATGATCGACGCCGCCGTCGGCGCCTCGGCGCACCGGGTGATCGCCGTGACCCCCTGGTTTGGGTACTCCCGCCAGGACAAGAAGTCCGCCCCGCGCGAGCCGATCTCCGCGCGCCTGGTGGCGCGGATGCTGGAGGCCGCGGGCGCCGACCGGGTGCTGACGATGGACCTGCACGCCGGCCAGATCCAGGGCTTCTTCCAAAAGCCGGTCGACCACATGACCGCGCTGTTCATGCTCACCCAGTACTTCGAGGACCTCGGCCTCTCCGACCTCGTGGTGGTGGCGCCGGACGCCGGCCGCGTGAAGCTCAACAAGAAATTCGCCTCCAAGATCGGCGCCGAGCTCGCGATCCTCGACAAGGAGCGCCCCGCCCAGCAGGTCGCGGAGATCGCGTACGTGATCGGTGACGTCAAGGGCAAGACGGCGGTGATCGTCGACGACATGATCGACACCGCCGGGACGCTCGCCGCGGCGACCCAAACGGTGTACGAAGCGGGCGCCGCCAGCGTCTACGCAGCCGCCACCCACGGGGTCTTCTCGGGGCCCGCGTTCGAGAACCTCGTGGCCTGCGGGTTGAAGGAGATCGTGGTGACCGACACGATCCCGGTGGCCGCCGCGCGCCCGGAGAACATCCGCGTGCTCCCCTGCGCCGACCTGCTCACCGACTCGATCCGGCGGATCTTCACCGACGACTCGGTCAGCGAGGTCTTCGGCGGCGAGAACCAGCTGTTCTGAGCCATGTCGCTGCCGGATCTCGCCGCGGGGGCTGGCACGAACGCCGGGCCCGGGCCCGGCGGGCGCAATCGACGCCCGCGACGCCTCTCCCGCGGGACGCGGATCGTGCTGATCACCGCCGGCGTGGGGCTGTTCCTGACGATCAGCGGGATGCTGGCTCGCTACCTCTCGGCGGAAAACGTCGAACGCGACCACGTGTGGGCGCTGATGCAAGCCGAGGCGCGGGGCGACGCGCGGGAAATGCTCGCGCAGCTCTCCGGCTGCCGCGCCAGCGCCTCGTGTGTTGCGACGGTGCGCGCCGACGCGACCAGCCTGCGGCGGTCAGGAGCAGTGGAGCTCCTCTCCACGCAGTCCACCACCAACCACTCGCTGGGCGGCTCCGTCGGCGAAACGCGCGTGGCGTGGAAGGTCAGCGGGCGCTATCCGGTGGTGCAGTGCGTGCAGGTTCGTCGCTCGGGCGACTTCCTCACGGGCATCTCCGTTGCGCTGCTGCACCTCGGCCCGCGGATCGGCCCCACCGCCGATTGCCGGGACTGAGGGGCCGTTCATTTCTTTGCCCCCCCTACCACCTCGTGGGGCTGCGGATCGAGCGATTGCTAAAGTCCCCTCCCCGCCGATGGCCGACCAGACCTCCACTCAGCTCGCCGTGCATGCCCGCCAGCCCGATGGCTCGCGCGCGGCACGGCGCCTGCGCCGCGACGACCGCGTGCCCGGGATTCTCTACGGCGGCGGCGAGCAACCGCTGAGCTTCGAGGTGGACGCCCGCGAGCTGCGCCTGGCGCTGGCCAAGGCGGGAGCGGTGCTGGACCTGAGCATCGATGGCGCCGCCCCCACGCCGGTCGTGCTCAAGGAGGCCCAGCGTCACCCGGTGCGAGGGGAGACGGTGCACGTCGATCTGCTGCGGGTGCGCCTGGACAAGCCGATCCAGGCAGTGGTCGGGCTGGAGCTGACGGGCCTGGAGGACTCCCCCGGCGTCCGCGAAGGCGGCGTGCTCGAGCAGATCACACGCGAGCTGAACATCGAAGCGCTGCCCACGGGGATCCCGGAGTCGATCGTGCACAGCGTCGCGGAGATGAAGATCGGCGAGACGCTGATGCTTGCCGCGATCGTGCCCCCGGCGGGGGTCACGTTGCTGGACCCGTTGGAGGAGACAGTACTGGCGACCCTCACCCCGCCGCGCCTGCAAACCGAGGCGGCAACCGAGATCGAAGCGGAGACCGAAGTCGTCGGCGAGGCCGAGAAGGCCGATGGCGCCGCGGGCGGCGCCTCCGAGGAGTAGACACCCCTGCGACGTCCGTTGCCGCGGCCATTCGCCGGCAGGCGCTCGCACGGCGGCTCCAGCGGCGGCGGCGCGGTTGACTGGCTGATAGTGGGGCTGGGCAACCCCGGCCGGGAGTACGCGCGCACGCGCCACAACGTCGGCTTCATGGTCGCCGACGAGCTCGCCGAGCGGTGGGGCCTGCAGCGCCCCAAACCACGCTTCCGCGCACTGCTCGCCGAGGGCCGCACCGGCCCCGGAGGGGGTGGGCGGGTATCGGTCGCGGTGCTGTGGCCACAGACGTTCATGAACGAGGCCGGCCGCTCCGCCGGGCCCGCGCGAGGCTCCTACAAGCTGCCCCTGGAGCGCGTGGTGGCAGTGCACGACGAGATCGACGTCCCCTTCGGCGAGGTACGCACGCGCCTGGGCGGGGGTTTGGCAGGGCACAACGGGCTGAAGTCACTGCGCCGCGAGCTGGGCGCCGCGGACTTCTGGCGAGTGCGCGTGGGGGTCGGCCGCCCCGACTCGACCGACCCGGAGATCGTCTCCGCGCACGTGCTCGGCCGGTTCCGCGAGAGCCCCGAGGAAGTGCGCGAGCTGGTGGGGCGCGCGGCCGACGAGGTCGAGCGTCTGGTGGGCACGGCTGGCGAGGCCGAGCGGCCGGTGGCGAAGCGGTGAGCCTCAGATCGCTGCTGGGGCTGGCACAGGACGACCCGGGGGGTGCTCAACTGGCACGCGAGGGAGGCCACGCGTTCGTGTCGGCGTCGCTGCGCCCCTATCTGATCGCCGCCCTTGCCGAGATCGGTGTTTCTGGCGCGGGCGGCCCGGGCATTGCGGGGGCCGTCGGCCCGCGGCCAACATTGGTGGTGGTCGGCGACGACCGCGCAGCGCGGGAGCTGGCGAGCGACCTGCGTGCATGGCTGGCGCCGCGGCGCGTGCGCTACTACCCCTCGCGCGGGGTCACCTACGAATCCCACCTGACCCCACCGGCACACCTGATCGGGCTGCGGGTGGCCGCACTGGACGCCCTGCTGGAGGGTGGCGCAGCCGGCCGGCCGGCTGGCCGGGCCCCTGTTCATCGGTCGGAGGAGCAGTCCACGGCCGAGCCGGTGGCCGAGCCCCCGGTGGTGGTGATCTCCGCCGTGGCGCTCTCGGAGAAGGTGCCCGACCCCGCGCTGCGCCCCCGCTCCTTCACGCTGCGCCGCGGCGAGCTGCTCGACCTCGATGAGTGCGCCAACGAGCTTGTGGCGGCGGGGTATGAGCGCGCCGATCAAGTGGAGGAGCGTGGGCAGTTTGCGATGCGGGGGGGCATCCTCGACATCTTCCCCGCCACCGAGGAGCGGGCCGTGCGCGTGGACATGTTCGACGTGGAGATCGAATCGCTGCGCTGGTTCTCGACGTTCACGCAGCGCTCACTGGGTGAGGTCGAGGAGGTCGAGATCGCGCCCGCCGCGGAGCTCGCGGCCGAGCACCGCGAGCTGGCGGAGATCGCAGCTGAATCGATGCCCACCCACCCCGCCGGCGAGCGCCCCGACATCGCCGAGCTCTTGCCGGTGGAGCGCTTCGGAGCGCTGCTCGATCTGCTGAATGCGGGCGGCGATGGGGGGGCCGCGGGGACCGAGGTGATCGTCGCCGCCGAGGAGGAGCTCGATCCCGCGCTGAACGACCACTGGAGCGACGTGTGCGCGGCCTTCCACGACGCCGACGCCCACCACCTGTACGTCAGCCCCGAGGAAGTGCGGGCGGCGCTGCAAGAGCGCACGCGCATCTGGCTCTCCTCGCTCGCCGCCGGCCAGGAGCTGCAGCTGCGCGCCCAGTCCGCCGACACCGCGGCGCGCTCGCTGGCGCAAGCCGAGCCGCAGCTGGAGAAGCTGGTGCGTTCGGGATACCGTACCGTCGTCACATTCCCCCACCGCGGTGAGGGGGAGCGCGCGGCGTACAACCTCGCGCGCCTGAAAGCCGCCTGGCTGACCGACGACGGTGGTGGGGTGGACGTGTCGGCGGCGCCGCTCGAGGCATCGCTGCGCTTCGCGGCCGCCTCGCTGCGCGAGGGCTTCATCGCCCCCTCGCTGAAGCTCGCGGTGTTCCCCGAGCACCGCCTGCTGCGCCGCCGTCGCGCTGGCCGATCTTCGATCGGTCGGCCCGACGTCAACGCCGACGGCCGACCGCGGCGCGGCGCGCTGCGGTCCTTCACGGAGCTGCGCACCGGCGACATCGTCGTCCACGAAGACCACGGCGTGGCGCGCTTCGCGGGCTTCGAGACGCGCACTGTGGCGGGCGTCACGCGCGACTACCTGTACCTCGAATACCAGGGCGACGACCGCGTGTTCGTGCCCACCGAACAGCTTGCGAAGATCTCGCGCTACGTCGGGGCCGGCGCCGAGCATCCGCCATTGTCGAAACTGGGGGGCTCGCGCTGGGAGGCGATGAAGTCGCGTGCCCGCCGCGCCGCCCAGGAGCTGGCGGGCGAGCTGCTCTCCCTCTACGCCGAGCGCCGCCGGCGCTCCGGGTACGCCTTCGAGCCCGACTCCGAGTGGGAGCGCGAACTGGAGCAGCGCTTCCCCTACACCGAGACCCCCGACCAGCGCGACGCGATCGAGGCGGTGAAGGCCGACATGGAGGGGCCGCGGCCGATGGACCGTCTGATCTGCGGCGACGTCGGCTATGGCAAGACCGAGGTGGCGCTGCGCGCTGCCTTCAAGGCCGCGACGCAGGGCAAGCAGGTGCTGATGCTGGCGCCCACCACGATCCTCGCGCAGCAGCACTTCGGCACCTTCTCCGAGCGCCTCGCCGACTACCCGGTTACGATCGACCACGTCTCGCGCTTCCGCACGCCCGCCGAGCAGAAAGCCGCAATTGCCGGCTTCGCCAAGGGCGGTGTGGACATCCTGATCGGTACCCACCGCGTGCTCTCGCGCGACGTGCGCGCGAAGGACCTCGGCCTGCTGGTGGTCGACGAGGAGCAGCGCTTCGGCGTCAAGCAGAAGGAGCTTTTGCGCCAGCTGAAGCTGCGCGTGGACGTGATCTCGATGTCCGCCACCCCGATCCCGCGCACGCTGCAGATGTCGCTGGCGGGGCTGCGCGACATCTCCGTGATCGAGACCCCCCCGGAGGGCCGCCGGCCGGTGCGCACCTATGTGGGCGAGTACGAGGAGGAGCTCGTGAGGGGCGCGATCATGCGCGAGCACGAGCGCGGCGGGCAGGCCTTCTTCATGCACAACCGCGTGGAGTCGATCGACGAGACAGCCGAACGCCTACGCGCCCTATGCCCGGGGGTGCGCTTCGCGGTGGCGCACGGCCAGATGGGCGAGGGGGAGCTGGAGAGCGTGATGATGGACTACCTGCGCGGCGGCTCGGAGGTGCTGGTGTGCACCTCGATCATCGAGTCCGGCATCGACATCCCCCAGGCCAACACGCTGATCGTCGAGCACGCCGACGCCTTCGGCCTCGCCCAGCTCTACCAGATCCGCGGGCGCGTGGGGCGCAGCCGCGAGCGCGCCTACGCCTACCTGCTGTACGACTCGGCGGCAGCGCTCACCCCCGAGGCCGCGCAGCGGCTGTCGGCGCTCTCGGACTACACCGAGCTGGGGTCGGGCTTCAAGATCGCGATGCGCGACCTGGAGATCCGCGGCGCCGGCAACCTGCTCGGCGACGAGCAGTCCGGGCACGTGGCGGCGCTGGGCTTCGAGCTGTACATGCAGATGCTCGACGAGGCCGTCCAGGCCGCCGGATCCGATTCGGATCCCGCCCATCCGGACGGCGAGGAGCTGCCGGAGCCGGTGCGGTTGGACGTCAACGTGGATGCTTACGTGCCGCCCGACTACGTCCCCTACGAGCAGGCCAAGATCGAGATCCACCGCCGTGTCGCGGGCGCGCTGGAGGTGGCCGACGTCGAGCGCCTGCGCGAGGAGCTCGAGGACCGCTTCGGCCCCGTGCCCGAGCCGCTCGGCAACCTGCTCGCGCTGCAGCGCGCCCGCATCAAGCTCGGCCAGGCGGGGGCGCGCGTGGTGAGCTTCCGCGGCGATCGCCTCGCGGTCACGCCGATCGACCTCGACTCCGCGCGCGCGCGGCGCCTGCACGAGCAACTCCCCGAGGCGCTGTACGAGTCGGGCAAATCGCAGGTGTCAGTGCGCGTCCCGCGCGAGGGCCCCGAGCGTTTTCCCGCCGTGGTGCGTGCCGCTGACGTGCTGCTGTCGGTCGTGCGCGAGGCCGCGTAGCCGTCTCCGCATAAGAGCCCTTAAGCAACTCCTTAGACGCCCGTTACGGGTATCCACTAGAGTGCCGTTCCTGTGATTAAGCCGATCCGTTGTACCGCGGCGCTGGGCGCCATTTTATTTGCAGCTGGGAGCCTCGCCGCATGTGGCAGCAGTGGCATCCCCAGCGACGCCGTGGTGCAGGTCAACGGCCAGCCGATCACCAAGGCGGCGCTGAATCACTGGGTGGGCGTGGCGGCCGCCGCCTCGAGCGCGACCGCCGCTGGGCAGAAAGCCGCCAAGCCGGTTGTGCCCGACCCGCCGAGCTACACCAACTGCATCGCCCACCTCAAAGAAGTCGAACCGAAGCCCGCCAAGGGACAGCAGCCGAAGACCGAAGCGGCGCTCAAGGCGGAGTGCGAACAGCAGTACACGGCCCTCAAGCAGCAGGCGCTGAGCTATCTGATTGGCGTGGACTGGGTCTTCGGACAAGCCGAAGAACAGGGGATCAAGCTCAACGACAAGGAAGTCGAAGCGAAGTTCAACACGCTCAAGAAGCAGCAGTTCCCCAAGGCGGGCGAATTCCAGAAATTCCTGGCGAGCACCTCCTACACCGTCAGCGACCTGCTGTTGCGTGTGAAGTACGGGATGCTCACAACCAAAATCCAGGAAAAGGTCACCAAGGGCTCCAAGCGCAACGTGAACGAAGCGGCGGTCTCCAAGTACTACAACGAACACAAGTCCCAGTACGGCAAACCGGAATCGCGCGACCTGCGGATCATCCTCACCAAGACCGAAGCGCAGGCCCAGCAGGCGAAGAAGGAAATCGAATCGGGCAAGAGCTTCGCGAGCGTCGCCAAGAGCAAGTCGATCGACCCGACCAGCAAGAGCGCCGGCGGCGAAATCAAAGGCGTCGTCAAGGGCCAAGAGCAGAAGGCCCTCAGCGAAGCCGTATTCGCCGCCAAGACCGGCGTGCTCGGCGGCCCCGTGAAGACACCCTTCGGCTACTACATCTACGAAGTCAAGGCCACCCACCCCTCCAGCCAGCAGAGCCTCGCGCAGGTGAAGGAAACAGTCAAAAGCCAGCTCGCCTCCACCCAGCAGCAGACGGCGTTCACCGCGTTCGTCAAGGAATTCCGCAAGCGCTGGGAAGGGCGCACCGAATGCCGCACGGGCTACACGGTGCAGGACTGCAAAGGCTACAAAGCTCCGAAGGCCGCCGCCGGAGCGCCAGCCGCGACAGGGGCCGCCGGAGCAGCCGGCGCAGCCGGATAGCCGGCTCTACACAAGCTCGTGGATTTACGCTAGAGTCGCCCTGCTGTGTTCAAGCCAATTCGTTTTGTCGCGGCGCTGGGCGCCGTTTTCTTTGCCGCTTCAGGCCTCGCCGCCTGCGGTGGCGGCATCCCCAGCAACGCCGTGGTGCAGGTCAACGGCCAGCCGATCACCAAGGCGACGTTCGAACACTGGGTGGGCGTGGCGGCCGCCGCGAGCGCAGCGGCGACGCCGGGGCAGAAAGCACCCAAAGCGGTCGTGCCCGACCCCCCCGCCTACACCAGCTGCATCGCCCACCTCAAAGAAATCGAACCGAAGCCTGCTAAGGGCCAGCAGCCGAAGACCGAAGCGGCGCTCAAGTCGCAGTGCGAACAGCAGTACAAAGCGCTGCAGCAGACGACGCTGGGCTTCTTGATCAGCGCCGATTGGGTGATTGGGCAGGCCGAAGAACAGGGCGTCAAGCTCAGCGACAAGGAAGTGCAGAAGAAGTTCAACGAACTCAAGAAGCAGCAGTTCCCCAAGGAAGCCGAATTCCAGAAATTCCTGGCGAGCACCGGGCAGACCGTCTCCGACCTGCTGTTGCGGGTGAAGCTCAGCATGCTCACAACCAAAATCCAGGAAAATGTCACCAAGGAAGCCAAGAAGAACGTGAACGAAGCGGCGGTCTCCAAGTACTACAACGAACACAAGTCCCAGTACGGCAAACCGGAATCGCGCGACCTGCGGATCATCCTCACCAAGACCGAAGCGCAGGCCCAGCAGGCGAAGAAGGAAATCGAATCGGGCAAGAGCTTCGCGAGCGTCGCCAAGAGCAAGTCGATCGACCCGACCAGCAAGAGCGCCGGCGGCGAAATCAAAGGCGTCGTCAAGGGCCAAGAGCAGAAGGCCCTCAGCGAAGCCGCGTTCGCCGCCAAGACCGGCGTGCTCGGAGGCCCCGTGAAGACACCCTTCGGCTACTACATCTACGAAGTCAAGGCCACCCACCCCTCCAGCCAGCAGAGCCTCGCGCAGGTGAAGGAAACAGTCAAAACCCAGCTCGCCTCCACCCAGCAGCAGACGGCGCTCACCAAGTTCGTCAAAGAATTCGAAACGAAGTGGAAAGGGCGCACCGAATGCCGTGCGGGCTTTGTGATGCAGCGGTGCAAGCAGTACAAGGCGCCGAAGACCACGCCTAGCACCCCGGTCCCCGCGCCCGTCACGCCCGCCGGCTAGCGCGCGTTCAGCACGTTCCAGGCGCCCCTCTTGGGCGTGTGAGGACCCTTTGTGAGCCAGATCGACAGAGTCCACGCCCGTCAGATCCTCGACAGCCGGGGCAACCCGACGGTCGAGGTGGAGATCGCGCTGCGCTCCGGCGCGCACGGCCACGCGGCGATCCCCTCGGGGGCCTCCACGGGAGAGTTCGAGGCGACCGAGCTGCGTGACGGCGGGGAGCGGTGGAGCGGGAAGGGCGTGAGCCGCGCGGTGGCGGGCGTCAACGGCGAGATCGCGGGCGCGGTGCGGGGTCTGGACGCCGGCGACCAGGGCGCGCTCGACAGAACGCTGATCGAGCTCGACGGCACCCCCAACAAGTCGCGCCTGGGCGCCAACGCGATCCTCGGGGTGTCGCTCGCCGCGGCGCACGCCCAGGCCGCCGAGGAGGGGCTGGCGCTGTGGCGCTACCTCGGCGGGGAGGCCGCCCGGGTGCTGCCGGTGCCGATGATGAACGTGCTCAACGGTGGCGCCCACGCGGACAACAGCGTCGACTTCCAGGAGTTCATGGTCGTGCCCTGCGGCGCCGAGAGCTTCTCGGAGTGCCTGCGCATGGGCGTCGAGGTGTTCCACGCGTTGAAGGCCACGCTGCACGAGCGCGGGCTCTCCACGGCCGGAGGAGACGAGGGTGGCTTCGCGCCCAACCTCGCCTCCAACGAGGAGGCGCTGCAGATGGTGATCGCCGGCATCGAAGCCGCCGGCTACGAGCCCGGCACGGATGTGGCGATCGCGCTGGACCCCGCCACCAGCGAGCTCTACCGCGACGGCGCCTACGTGCTGGAGCACGAGGGCCGCACGCTGAGCCCCGCCGAGCTCGCCGACTACTGGGCCACATTGGCGGCGCGCTACCCGATCGTCTCGCTCGAGGACGGCATGGCCGAGGAGGACTGGGACGGCTGGAAGACGCTCACAGAGCGCGTCGGGGCGCATCTGCAGCTGGTTGGGGACGACGTGTTCGTCACCAACACCGAGCGCCTGCAGCGCGGGATCGAGCTGGGAGTCGGCAACTCGATCCTCGTCAAGGTCAACCAAATCGGCACTCTCACCGAGACGCTCGCCGCGATCGCCATGGCCCGCAAGGCCGGCTACACCGCGGTGATGAGCCACCGCTCGGGCGAGACCGAGGACGTCACGATCGCCGACCTCGCGGTGGCGACGGGCTGCGGACAGATCAAGACCGGCGCCCCCTCACGCTCTGATCGCACCGCCAAGTACAACCAGCTGCTGCGCATCGAGGAGCAGCTGGGCGCCGACGCCGAGTTCCCCGGGCGCTCGGTCTTCCGCGGCTGAGCAGGAGCTTCCCCGTTGGGGGCGAATGCGAGAAGGATGCGATCGACGACGCGCGTGCGCTGGGACCGTTTGGGCCGGATGGCGATGCTGTGCGTGCTGGGGGCGCTGCTGTACCTCTACCTGAGCGCCGGCGTCTCGCTGGTGTCGACGTGGAAAGAGGCGCAGGGAGCCAGCGCACAGCTGGCGGTGTTGGAGCACCAGCACGCCGCGCTCCAGGCTCAGCGCGCCTCCCTCACCAGCCCGGCGACGCTGATCCCGGAGGCCCGTCGCCTCGGCATGATCCGGCCCGGCGAGCAGACGTACGTGATAACGGGTCTGCCCTCAAACTGAGCCCGAGCGGGCCGACGGCCCTGCACCAGGTCCTGGCGCTGCTACCGTCGCGGCCCGTGACGGGCTTTGAGAATGCGATCCACCAGTGGCGCCGGGGCCAGCGCCGCCTCGAGCAGGCCCCACCGGAGCGCCGGCTACTGCTGGAACGAGTGGTCGACACGCTGGTGGCGGAGCTGCGGCGGCGCCTGGGCGGCAGATTCTCGGCGGAGGAGCTGGCGGAGCTCTACGAAGGCGGCACCTCGTGGTGTCTGCAGCTGGCGATAGACGCCGCCCCGGCGGACCCGTGGGCGTGGGACTCCAGCACCGTCGTGGACGCCGCCTTCGGGCGCTACCTGCGCGAGGCGTCCGACTACGCCGGGGGTCGGCAGGTGGCCGCCGAGTAGACCGGCCCCTCAGTCCTCTGAGCCGACGCGGCGGATGACTATCTGGTCCTCCTCGACCACGACCTCCACGGGGCGGTGGCCGGCCCAGTGCTCGGCGTAGATCGGGTTGTCCTGAACGGCCGGGTCCAGCCACAGGCCGTAACCCTCCTCGCCGTGGTCGAAGGTGCCCTCCAGGGGAGCGGTGCCGCGCGTGGGGGAGCGTCGCCGGCCGCGTCCTCCGCGTCGGCTGCGACGGCGTGCCGGCGTCTCCCCCTCGTCCTCATCTCCCTCGGCCTCATCCTCGTCCACGCCTCGCTCGGCCCGTTCGGCGCGCTCGCGCTCCGCCGCCGCCTCGGCCTCGGCGCGCTCGCGCTCGGCCTCCAGCGCGGCCGCCTCGAGCTCGGCGGCGATCAGGGCGTCGTCCTCGGCGCGGAGATCGATCTCATCGTTGAAGTCGCCCGTGCCCGCACCCGGCGTGGCCTCCTCGCCTCCCAGGTCGTTCTGGCGCTTGAACTGCTCGATCTCCTGCACGGTGACTTCGAGCTGATGGGCGACCCAGGCGTCAGTACGACCCTGGCGCACCCAGGCGCGGATCTGGTTGAGCTGTGGACGGAGCGACTTGCGTGGCATGGACGGTCGGGGAGACTAGCGCATGGGGTCGTCGTTCGCCTCGGCGTGCCTCGCCCCCACGCGCCAAGCCCATTTTTCCTGTGCGTGCAGGCCGGCTGAAAGGCCAGTAGGTGGGCGGTTATACGTAGCTTTGACCATGTCGCGGCAGAAAGCTGCGCTTGCGCACGTTATGTGGACTGAGCCGGTCGGCCGCCGGACGAGATCCCGCTGGGCTCTCGAATATATGCTTGGATGAAAGGTCTGGTCTGCCGGTGATCGTGTCAGTGCCGTCGGCCCAAACGAAAGGGTACGTGGAATGCTGGTTCTGACGCGCAAGACCAACCAAAGCATCATGATCGGCGACGATGTCGAGGTGTCGGTGCTTTCGGTGGTCGGCGAGAAGGTGCGCATCGGCATTCAGGCGCCTCACGACGTGCCTGTCTTCCGGACCGAGATCTACATCGAGATCCAGCGCCAGCAGGGGGAAGGCCAGCCTACCGAGGACGTCCGCTCGGAGGTGGACGACGCGATCCACGGGCTGGGCGAGCAGGATTAGGAAGCTCTTCAGCTGCCCAGCAGCTGGTAGAGCGTGAAGAACATCGCCACGGTGACCACGACCGCGGTTAGGATCAGCGCCAGCACCAACAGCGTGAAGCGGACCGTGCCGCGCTTGTTGCGTCGCTGCACCTGACGCTTCAGAGCCCGCCGCTCGGCGGTCCGACGCAGCGAGTCGCGGCGGCCGCGATCGAGCGAGATCTCCTTGGCGAACGCCTCCTCGATCTCGTCGACGCTGCGCCTCATCTTCATCGCCTGCATCACCACCCAGCCTACTCCCCAGGGCCCGTCAAGCTCATCGAGCTACGCCACCGGGGCCTTGCGCTCATCGAGCTACGCCACCGGGGCCTTGCCCTCGGCGCGCTCGTACACCTTGACGAAGCGCAGATAGTTCTGCGCGATCTGCTGCGCGGCGACGCGACGCTCGATCTTGCCGTCCACATACGCTTTGAGCGGATCCCACCAAATCGAGCGCCCGATCGCGAAACCCACGAAGCCATCCACCGGAGCGGCCTCTCCGAGCCAGTGGTCCACCTTGGCGTCGTCCGCCCCGCGTCCGAGCACCACGCAAACAACACCGTCGCGCCCATCCGCGCGGGCCTGGGCGACGAGCATCTCACAGTCCGAGCGCGCGTCCACGCCCTCGATCTTCCACACGTCCACCTCGATCCCCGCCTCCTGGATCTCGGCGATCGTGCGACGCATCAGCTCGGGGCGCAACTGCGCGTCGTAGCGCTCACCGTCGCCGTCCACCGCCTGCAGCTGGGCGGGCGTGGAGGGCACGAGCAGCTCAAACAGGAACTTGCGCTCGTGCTGGTGCAGCCAGTCGGACAGCCGCTTGAGCTTTTCGCGCTGCTCGCGGTTGCCCTCCGCGTCCCCATCGGGGTTGTAGCGCACCAGCACCTTCGTGAAGTCGGGGTCGAAGCGCTCGATGTGCTCGCCGAACTGCTCCCCATACTGGAAGTCGAACATCTCCTGGCCCGAGCGCTCCGCGGGCATCGCCAGCCTCAGACCCTGCGCGCGGGCCTCCTCGGGAACCGTGGAGCCGAACTGCTCGTCCACCAGCACGCCGGTCACCGACGGGTCGGCGCCGGCGGCCACGGCATCGCGCAGACCCTCGAAGACGAGGTGCTTGGCATCGGCGATCATCGCCGTCTGCTCGGGATCGGGTTCGCCCTCGATGCCGAAGAACTTCTTCTGGAAGGAGCCGCGGTGGTCGAACGCGAGGATGTAGAGCTGCTTGTCATAGCCGAGTGAAGTCATGCCCGGACTCTACCGCCGAGGCGCGGCGGAGGGAAGCCGGGAGGGGCCTAGAATGGATCGGCGATGTCTTCGAGTGCCGATCTGTTCGTGGTGTGCAAGCAGTGCGGGTCGGAGGTCAGCCCCTACATCACCGAGTGCCCCTACTGCGGGCACCGGCTGCGGCGGCGGGCACCGAAACTGCCGCGCGAGCACACCCCCCTGCGGGCCTCGCAGCGGGCGCGACTGTCGGTGCCGTCGCTCGGGCGCCTGCGCCGGGGCGAGATCGCCGGCGTGCGCGCCGATTCCCGACCGTACGCCACGATCGCGCTGGTGGCAGCGAGCTGCGTGGTGTGGGTGCTCACCAGCGGTGGCTACCTCGGCCTCTACCACCTGGTTGTGGTGGGCCCATTGCGCGGCGATTGGTGGAAGCTCCTCACCACGCAGTTCGCCTACGCGGGCGAAGTGTACGCCGGCGTATACGCATTCTCCGCTGTGTTGGCGGTGGCGATCTTCGGCTGGCTGCTCGAGCGCCGCCACGGCCCCGCCGCGGTTTTGGTTGTGTTCTTCGGCGCCGGCGCCACCGGCGCGCTGGTCGCGCTCGCGGTTTACCCGCTGCCGATCGTCGCCGGCGCCAACGCCGGCGCGCTCGCGCTCCTCGCCGCGTGGGCGGTCCCCGACCTGCGGGCCGCCCGCGCCAAGCGCTACTACGACGGCGACCTGCTCGGCACCGCGACGATCGCCGCGGTGCTGCTGGCGATGCCGTTTGCCCGCTGGGAAGCCAGCTGGTTGGCGGGCGTCACCGGCGCCGCGGTGGGGCTGGTACTCGGCTACAGCCTCAACAGCGCTCGCGCCGGGGCTGCTTAAGCGATAGAAATAAGCGAAACACGATCCAAGAGAGGCAATATCGAACATGGAGATCCGCTTTCTCGGCCACGCGGCCTTCGAGCTGCGGGATGGCGACACCACGGTGCTGATCGATCCCTTTCTCACCGGCAACCCCAAGGCGGCGGCCGCCGCCGAGGAGCTGAGCCCGAGCGCGATCCTGCTCACCCACGGCCATGTCGATCACATTGGCGACACCGTCGCGATCGCCACCGATCAAAGATCGGCCAGCAGCGCCCCCGACGTGGTGGCCGTCGTGGAGATCGCCAACGAGCTCACCGCCGCAGGCGTGCAGAACGTGCACGACCCCAACCTCGGCGGCACCGTGGAGCTCGATTGGGGGTGGGTGCGGCTGGTACCCGCCTGGCACACCTCCACGACCCCCAAAGGCACCGCCAACGTCCCTGCGGGTCTCGTCGTCGGCATTGGGGGCAAGGTCATCTACCACCTCGGCGACACCGCGCTGTTCTCCGACCTGCAGCTCGTCGGCCGCCGCCAACCGATCGACGTGGCGCTGATGTGCATCGGCGGCCACTACACGATGGACCGCTTCGACGCCGTCGAGGCCGCGCGGCTGGTGGGCGCCAAGCAGGTGATCCCCTGCCACTACGACACCTTCCCCCCGATCCACACCGACGCGCAGGCGTTCAAGGCCGACGTCGAGGCCGCCGGCACATCGCAGGTGGTGGTGCTCGCGCCCGGAGAGTCGCATACGCCGTGACCCACGCGGTGGTGCTGATCGAGTCCGAACGCGACGCCCTCTCGACGCTGGGCGGCGCACTCGCGGACATCGAGGGGGTCGCCGAGGCCTATTCGGTGACTGGCGAGTGGGACTTCGTCGCGCTCGTTCGAGTGCCCGACCATGAGCAGCTCGCCGACGTCGTCACCGGGCACATCACCACCCTGCCGGGGGTCTCGCGCACGCAGACGATGGTCGCCTTCCAGGCTTACTCCCGCCACGACCTGGAAGCGCTCTTCTCGGTGGGAGAGTAGCTCTGGCCAGACGGCCCTTTGTGTAGGCTCGATGCCCGCGCTGCCCGTCAAGAACGAGTACCGCCCCACCCTCGGGGAGCTACTCGCGCCGCGCTGGCGGCGCGCGTCAGCGGGGGTTCGCCTGCTGTGGGTGACGGTGGCGGCGCTGCTGGTGGCGGCGATCGCGGGTGCCGCGCTGACGCTCGCGAGCCCAACAGTCTCCCACGGAGGACCGGTGCCGTTCAGCTTCAGCTACGGGGGGCTCCACCGCACAAGCCCGGCCCCCGGTGGGTACGCGAAGGTGCGGCGCGTCGTGGATGGCCGGTTGGAGGACTCCTTCGCGGTGGGGCCCTTCGTGCTGCCCCCCTACCGCGGCGCGCTCGGAGCGGCGCTGGCGATGTACGCATCGGGCTACATCCAACGTCTCGCCGCCGGGGAGGGTGGGCCCCACATCCCCGGACAGAGCGGGTTCGCGCTGCGCGGGCAGGGCAGCACGCAGATCGACGCGGTATCCAGCTACGCCACCTACAACGTCTTCTACACAACCGCCGTGCAGGGACGGGAGATGTACGGGCGCAACGTGCTGCTGCTGCCCGACCAGCCGGGCGCGCGCCGGGGTGTTGAGATCGCGATGCTCACCACCGTCGCCGGCAACCACCAGGTGACCTCACCGCTGGACGTGGGCGTCAAAGGCGCCCTGGAAGAACCGCTGGGGACGTTCGTGCTGGAATAGGTCACGAGGTCGTGCTTAGGACGCCGGGGTGCCGCCACCGGCGGCCGCCACCGGATTGGGCGCGGTGGTCACACCGGTTTCGCCGGCACCGGGTGCTTCCAACCCCGATTCCGTCGATTCGCCGGTGGCGGGAGCCGCTTCCGTGGTGGCCGGCGGTGCGGTTTCGACCGGCGGCGCCGCGGTGGTGGGCGTCGTGCTCGTCACCGGGGGGGCAGCCGGCTGAGCGGGAGTGCTGGTGGTAGCGGCGGGCGGAAGCGCGGTGGTCTCGGTGGTGACCTGCACGACCGCGGGTGGCGTCACCGGCGGCTGGGCAACTGGCCCCGAGACGGCTGGCTTGACGACAGGCGGTGGTTCCGCGACATCATTGGGGGCGGAGGCCTGGGGGTGCAGACGCGTACCGGCGGCGCCTGTGGCGGACTGAGACTTCAGCGGCGGGCGGCGGTGGGCGCGGCGGGTCGCGAGAGTCGCGGCGCCAGTCGCCGCGACCACGTGGACGCCAGCGCTGATCGGCTGGGGCGCCGTGCGCACCACCAGCGGAGCGGATCGATCGACGTTCGGGCCCGTCGCGGCGACCGCCGCGGTGGCGGGGCGACGGCGGACATGGCTGGGATGGCTGACAGCGACCGCACCGGCGGTGACGAGCGCGGCGGCGGCAAGCGTGGCGGCGGCCTTCGTCGCGATCGCTCCGGCGCCCGCGGTCACCAGGCCTCCCGCGGCGCTCGCGCCCCCGGCAGCCCCCGCCCCGGCGCCCGCCGTGAGCAGTCCACCCGCGGCGCCAGCAGCACCGGCGCCGCCGGTCGCTCCGCTCGCGGCCCCGACTCCAGCCCCAGCGCTCCCGGCACCAGCGGCGTGGCCGGCAGCGGAGGAGGCGCCGAATTTACCGAGCACCAGATGCTTGAGCAGCAGCAACGGCCCAAGGGGGAAGATGGCAGCGAGTGCGTGGTTGTTGTCTTTGAGCAGCTTGCGGAACGTACGGCAGCGCTCGCAGTCGCGCAGGTGACGACGCGCGGGGGGACTGATCTTGACGAGACCCTCCGCCACTTCGCCCAGCTCGCCCCGCACTTCCTCACAGCTGAGCTTGCGCGCCTCGGCGGCCTCCGCGAGGGAGATGCGAGCGCGCACCAGCAGCGACTTCACCGACGGCACGGTGGTGTCCATCGCGAGCGCGATCTGCTCGTAGGAGAGCGCTTCGATCTCCCGCAGCAGCAGCGCGGTGCGCTGCGTCTCGGGCAGCTGCCGCACGTCGCCGATCAGCTGGTGGAAGCCCTCGCGGCGCAGCACCTGATCGCCGGTGGAGAGGCCGTGCTCGGCGAAGTGGACGTCCATCGAGTCCACCCCGATCGCTGAGGCCCGCCGCAGGTGGTTGAGCGAGCGGTTGCGCGCGATCCGGTACAGCCACGGGCGCACGTTGATCGGGCGCTCGTCGGCTAGCACCGCGTTGAACGCGGCGGCAAACACCTCCTGCAGCACGTCCTCGGCGTCCTCGCGCGAGCCCAGCATGTGCCGGCAGAAGGAGAGCAGACGCGAGTGGTAGCGGGAGAAGAGCGTCTCGAACGCGGCGTGCTGGCCACGGCGCGTGAGCGCGATCAGACGCTCGTCCGGCTGCAGGCGCAGCAGCGGGCTAGCCCCTCGCAGGCCCGGTGCGACGCCTGATTTTAGTGCGGTGACCTCCACGGTGGTCCAATCACGCGGCGTTGCGGTTTGTCCTCATAAACACGGTACCAACCGCCTAAGTTGCGGCTGGGGAGTCGTTGGTTGCGCTCCTGCATATGGTCTACCCGTATACCCCCAAGGGGAGATAAAAAGCGCGCGAAGGGGCCGGGGGCGCGCGTGGTGTCCACGGGCGTGGCGTCCACTCAGGCTCGCGCGCCGCCAGCAAGCGGCTCACGGGGGCTCCCCGCCTGCTCTGCCCTCATAAACTAAGCGGGTAGTTGCAGAGAGGGGAGCAGGGGCCTCCTCGCCCGGGTGGCGGAACGGTATACGCAGCCGACTTAAAATCGGCGCCTCGAAAGGGTTTGTGGGTTCGACTCCCACCCCGGGCATTTTTGCTCTAATCGCCTGCGAGCTTGCGGGTCAGGCTCGCGACGGTCGGCTGCCGCGCGTGAGCTCCCGCGTCAGCGCCTGGATCGATTGCTCCAGCTGCTTGATGCTGGCGGTCTCGACCCGTTCGAGTCCGACCGTGCGATTTACCCAGGCGTTGATCTCGCGGTGGCTGCGCCCGTCGCGACGGTGCAGTTCGGCCACCAGGCGACCCCGCTCCTGGCGCAGCTGAGCTTGACGCTCGAACGCGGCCACCGGGGCCGGCTCGGGAGCCTCCTCGGCGGCACCTGCGGGGGAGGGGGCGTAGTGCGCTCTCTGGGGCGCCCCGAACAGGGTCATCTGGGCGGCGAACTCGGCGCTCAGGGGCACGAACTCCGCGGTGGGAGACGGCTCGCTTGCGCGCCGCTGCACCGGCTCGTCCCAGCCCTCCTCGGGCTCGTCGCGGTGCAGGGCGTGGCGCAGCTCGGTTTGGACTTGCGAGGCATGTGCACGCAGCGTGGGATCGGCGGGCAGATACAGCCAGCTCGGCTCGGCTCCCCGACCCGGGATCGTGCGCACGAACCGCCCGACGATCTGACGAAAGATCAGCGGCGTCTTGGCGGCCGTCGCATATACCCCCACGCGCAGCCGCGGGATGTCCACGCCCTCGGAGACCATGTTCACCGCCACGATCCACGGCTCGCGCGAGCCGCGGAAGTCCGCGAGCTTGCGCGCGGCGTTGGCCTCGGTGTGCAGCACAACCACCGGCGCCCGCCCAGTCGTCTCGCGCAACAGCTTGGCGATCCGCCGGGCGTGCGTGGCGTCCGCCGCCACCGCGAGGCCGCCCGCGTCGCGGTGGCCCTCCGCGCGCAGCGCCCCGAGCTTGGCGTGGGCCTCCCGCAGGATCCGCGGCAGCCCCTCGGGCAGCTCGGTCGAGATCGCGGTGCGGTAGCGGCGGCTGGCCTCACGCGTGCTCAGCACCGTCTCGAACGAAGATTCCACCACGTCCTCGCCGCTGCGCCACGAGAGGGTCCCGTCGAACGTGACAAACGCCACCGGGCGGCAGATGCCCTCGGCGACCGCCTCCGCGTAGGTGTAGGAGACGTCGGGCACGACCAGCCCGTCGTGGTCGTAGCGCACGCCCGGGATCGGGGTGGCGTCAGAGCGAAACGGCGTCCCTGACAGCAGCAGCCAGCGTGGCGCCGCGGCGAAGGCCCGTTGAAAGCCGGTGCCCCACGCCAGGTCCTCGCCGAGATGGTGCGCCTCGTCGACGATCACGAGCGTGTCGGCGGGCACCTTGGCCGCCCAGCCGCGCGGGTCAGCCGCCACGCGCGCATAGGTGACGGCGACGCCGTGGAAGTCGCGTGGTGGGTTGGGGCCCTTGGCGTCGGGCTGCAGTTGCACCCCGAGGATCGCCGCGGCGCTCGCCCACTGACGGGTGAGTGGCGTCGTCGGACAGAGCACCGCCACGCGCCCGACGATCCCCTTCGACAGCAGATCCTTGGCGAACTCGAGCGCCGGGCGTGTCTTGCCGGCGCCGGGCGCGGCGGAGATCAGGAACGGGCCCTCCCGCCAGTCGGCCATGCGCTCGAGCGCACGGTGTTGCCATGTGCGCAGGGATGTCGACTGGGAGGGCGTCAAAGAGCCCGGCATCCTGCGGCATGCGGCGGACGGATCGCACGGCGTTCGCGACCAGTGGCTTGCCGCCGCAAGAGGGCTTGTGGTTCGACTCCACCCGGACACTCCGCTGCGGGCGGGCAGCGGGTAGAGTCGCAGCGGGCATGGCCGCGGAGCGCACCTCACCACCGCAGGCGCAGACGACCTCCTTTCATGGCGGCCGCCTGGTGGCACGGCGCCTGAAGGCACACGGGGTGAGCCGGCTGTTCACGCTGTCGGGGGGGCACCTGTTCTCGATCTACGACGGCTGCCGCGCGGAGGGGATCGAGATCGTGGATGTGCGCCACGAGCAGACGGCGGCGTTTGCGGCGGAGGGCTGGGCGAAGGTGACGCGCGAGGTGGGTGTGTGCGCCCTCACAGCAGGACCGGGTGTGACCAACGGGATCAGCGCGATCGCCAGCGCCCAGGCCAACCATTCCCCGATCGTGGTGCTGGGCGGGCGCGCGCCGGCCGGCCGCTGGGGGCAGGGCTCGCTGCAGGAGATCGACCACGTGCCGTTCGTGGCACCGCTGAGCAAGCTGGCGGCGACGGCGGGGAGCACGGCGGAGATTCCCGAGCTGATCGAAGACGCGTTCGCGGCAGCGCTCGCCCCACACGGAGGCCCGGCGTTTGTGGATCTGCCGATGGACTACGTGTTCATGGAGGCGCACGAGCCCGAAGCAGGGCGCCGGCGCGACGGCGGAGCGGAAGGGAAGGGGGAGGAGGGAGAGGGGTTCGCGGCGACGCCGAGCGGCCGTGCGGGCGCCTCCCGTCCGCGGTCAGCTCCCGAGGCGGCGGTGGAGGTCGCCGGGCGGTTGCTGGAGAGCGCGGAGCGCCCCGTGATCATGGCGGGCACCGACCTCTACTGGGGCCACGGCGAGGTTGCACTGCGGGAGCTGGCGGAGGCATTGTGTATTCCGGTGTTCCTCAACGGCCTCGCGCGTGGCTGTGTGGCGGCCGATCACGAGCTGTGCTTCTCGCGCACGCGCAGCCGCGCCCTGAAGGAGGCGGACGTGGCGCTGGTGATCGGGGTGCCGATGGACTTCCGGCTGGGCTTCGGCGCGGCGTTTGGGGAGGAGACGAAGATCGTTGCGATCGACGTGGCGGAGCCCCAGCGCCGGCACCCACGAGAGCCGGCGGTGGAGCTGTATGGGTCGCTGAGCGAGACGCTGAGCGACCTGCGTCAGGCGGCGAGCGAGCACGCGGCGGCGGCGACCGGGCGGGCGCGCCCGAGCCGCGCGTGGGTCGCGCAACTGCGTACAGCGGAGACGGAGCTGCGTGAGGGCGAGCGGGTGGAGCTCCAGGACGCGAGGGCGCCGTTGCATCCGCTGCGCGTGTACGGCGAGCTGGCGCAGGTGCTGGATCGCGACGCGATCGTGATCGGCGACGGCGGCGACTTCGTCTCCTACGCCGGCCGCGTGGTGGACAGCTTCGAGCCGGGATGCTGGCTGGATCCGGGGCCGTTCGGGTGTCTGGGTACCGGGCCGGGGTACGCGCTGGCGGCGAAGCTGGCGCGGCCCGAGCGCCAGGTGGTGCTGCTGCTGGGCGACGGCGCGTTTGGCTTCGCGGGGATGGAGTGGGACACGCTGGCGCGCCACGGTGTCAATGTGGTGGGGGTAATCGGCAACAACGGGGTGTGGGGCTTGGAGAAGCACCCGATGGAGCTTGTGTACGGGTACTCGGTGGCAGCCGACCTGCGGCCGGGCACCCGCTACGACCAGGTGGCGCAGGCACTGGGCTGCGAGGGCGAGTTGGTGGAGCGCCCCGAGCAGTTGCGCGGCGCGCTCGAGCGAGCCTTCGAGGCAAACCGCCCCGTCGTGGTCAACGTGTTGACGGACCCGAGCGTGGCGTACCCGCGCCGATCCAACCTCGCGTAGGCCCTTAAGGCGAGGAAGCCGCCCGGCAGGGGGCGGCTTCCTCAGGTAGGCCTCGAGGGACAGGCAGGGGTACGTTCCTCAGAGGCCTAGGGGGTAGGGTGACCCGAGCGGCGGGAATACCGATCGCTCGGCATGTTCGCCCAGGTCTATGGACCGGCTGAGGGGTATAAGACACAGCGCCCTACACCTCCTCGCAGATGAGTGTATCGGATATCGGAATCCAATGCAAGCCCAATCCAAAAAGATTTCAGATCGGCCATTTGCGCCACTCTTTGGAAGTGTATGCGGACCGATTCTATTCGGTCGAGCACCGGCGGACCCACCAGATGAGTCTCGCGGGGAAGCCCCAGCGGGCATGGAGGTGCAGTCCGCACCAGGGCCACCCCGGGAGGCCCTGGCGGACCTCACTCCAGCCCGGCCAACCGCAGGGCGCCCCCGCGTAGGATGTCGTGCTCGGAGACCTCCACACGGTCGAGCTCAAAGGCGCGCATCGCCTCCCCGAGCAGGATCATCCCGGCGACGATTGTGGGGGCGCGGTCGGGATGCAGACCGACGACCTCGCGGCGCTGGGCTTCGGTCATGTCGGCAAGGCGGGCGAGCAGCAGCTCGACCGTGGCGAGCAACAGCACGTGGCGGTGGATGCGCGCGGAGTCGTAGGGGTCGAGCTCCAAGTTGATCGCGGCCGCCGAGGTGGCGGTGCCGGCGACGGCAATCCCGTGCCGCACCGGGGCGCGCTCCTCGGGGGGCAGGCCATCGAGGTAGATCGAGCGCGTGTCGAGAGCGAGCCGCTGCAGCTCAGTGGGCGCGGGCGGGTCGGAGTGGATGTGGCGTTCGCTCATACGTACGACACCCGCCTGCAACGAGACGTGGAACCCCGCGGTGTGGTTGTGCCCGACCACAAACTCGGTGGACCCACCCCCGATGTCGATCACGACCGTCGGCTGCGGCGAGGATTCGCGGTCACTCATCGCCCCAAGGAACGTGAGTGCGGCCTCCTCGTCCCCGGAAAGCGTGCGCGCATCCAGCCGGTAGTCGCGGCGCACGCGCTCCGCGAAGGCGGCCCCGTCGGAGGCGTCGCGCACAGCAGAGGTGAGCACGGCGAGGTTGGTGTCGCAGCCATACCGATCGATCAGCGCCCGGTAGTCGGCGAGCACCACGCAGGTGCGTTCCACCGCCTCGGGCGAAAGCCCGCCGTGGGCGTCCACGCCCGCGCCAAGGCGGGTGACGCGGGAGAGGCGCACCAGCTCGGTGACCGACCCGTCGGGCTCGACGTCGGCAAGCAGCAGCCGAGTCGAGTTGGTGCCGATGTCCACCACAGCGACGCGCATGGGCGAGGATGGTAGGGGACGCCGGCGGCGCGCGCGGGCCGCCGCATCGCATCGGTTTCAGGCCGTTTGCTAGACTGGCGAGTCCGCCGCGGGGTGGAGCAGTCTGGTAGCTCGTCGGGCTCATAACCCGAAGGTCGCGGGTTCGAATCCCGCCCCCGCTATAGAGGAAAAGCCCCGCGACAGCGGGGCTTTTTTGTGGGCGGACCTAGCCAGAGCGCACCCTCATTGTTCCAATATCGTTCCAATTTGTTTTGGAACCCGGGACAGCACGCAGGTGGGGCCCGATCAAGCACCAACCCCTGGCTTTCCCTTTCTAGACCTTTTTAGAAGGAAGGGTGGTATGGTGGGCGATATGACCAAGCGCGAGCATCGAGAGCTGGTGGCCAGCTTCGTGACGCTGGACGACGCGATCACGCGTGCCAGTAACGCGCTTTCCAACGGTGACGTCGCGGTGGTTGAGCGTGAGCTCGAGCAGGCGAAGCGAAAGGTCTGCGCGGATGCCCCCGCCCTTACCGTGCCCGAGGTGGCAGAGGAGTTGGGCGTGAGTCGTCCGACGGTGCGTAGTTGGATCGCCAAGGGACTTCTGAATGCCGTCGCGGACACTTCGCCGCAGCGCGTGAGGTTCTCAAGCGTTCAACAGCTAAAGGAGCGCTTGGCCAGGTTGCGCGCGCTGTCGAAGGACGAGCGCCGTTTCTCGCAACTGTTGCGGGAGGCGGCTGATCAGCGGGCGCTGGAGCAGCCGGGAGCGCGGGAGGGCTTGCAGGACGCTCTCGCCGGCGACACCGTGGATCTCTGATCGGATCATGCGGCTCGGCTGATGGCGCCACGGTTCAGCGTCACCGTCGCGCGGCGCTGTGACCAACGCGTCAAAGCGCTGCGCGGCGAAGCCAAGAAGCGCTTCGATCGTGCCATTGAGGAACTCCGCCATCGCGGATGCGAGGCAGGCGGGATTCGGATGCGCACCGACACGGGTGCAGATCACCGGGTATGTGAGCGGCGCTTCTACCGCTCCTGGCGGATGCATCTGGTGTTCGGAGATGACGAGAACATCGTGATCTCGTGGGTGGGCGAGCACACCGAGGATGAGGACGTTCATATGGAGGGTGCGCAAGGCATCCCTGGTCTCAGCGGCATCGGTCGTGCTCGTGACGAGCAGCCCAGGTGCTGCGACGATCTGGACGATCCACCAGCAGACCCGGATTTGGTCGATCTCGTCAATCAGATCCGTGACGGACGGCGGCGACATCGAGCCCGGGGAGCACGCGGGCGATCGTAGCCCGCGACAGAGCGTGCCACGTGGACGCTCGGTAGTGGGAGTGCCGTCGGTGGCTACGCCACCCAGCGCGCGTCCGCCAGCTCGTCCCGGTACTTCCCGGTGGTCAGAAACGCCTGGAGCCGGCGACCCTCGGCCAGCGACCGGACCTTCGCGATCGCCTGGTTGGGCGTGCGCGCCTCGGTCGCGTAGACCTGCTGGTACTCGGCCGAGTCGACGCCCTTGGAGGGGTCAGTGGCGAACACGAGATACCCGCGGTTGCGCATTCGCTGGGCGTTGATCTCGGCGATGTGCTTGTTCTCGCGCTCGAGGTCTTTCGCCCAGGCGAAGAGGTCTCTCTGGGTGCCGGTGGCTGTGGTCATGGGTTGATCTGCACCGTGGGGTTCATCTTGCCATGGGGTTTGGACGGGAACGTTTGACGATGGAAAGAGGGGGTGATTTCGTGGGAGACAACAACGAAAGTCGCCCGAAATATAGGTGAGCATCGCCGGTCACAGAGCTGGGAGCTAGAGCCACAAGATGAGGTCCCGACCGGTGTGATCTATGGGGATTTAATCTAATAAACACAACAAAGAAGCGTCACAGTAAGAAAGTAGAGGCGCAATCGACGCGCGAGGCTTAACTAGCCAAACTGCACGCCAACGCCACAGTGTGATGCAAAGCAGTTCCTCATAATGTTATTGCCTTGCAACCGTGTCTCACGAGGACCAAACTCAATCTCCGTTCCCCCTACTCGCATCTGGATCTCGACTGCGGCTATTCGCTGAGGTAGTTGTGTCCGATCCCAACGGTCAACGCCAGCATCGGGATAGCGCGAAGCCAACGCGCTGGGAGTAAGGTCCGGAATAAACTCGACTCGCAGCTTGTCTCCATTTGCGTAGTCCGCAGTTACCAGACGCCCATTCGGCGGACATTCAAGGTCGACAGGATTGCCACGTACGACCCAGAAGCTCTCCTGAATGGTCATGCGCGGATCGCGTGACGTTGACAGCATGTTCGTTTCGAGGAGCAGACCGCCTTGCTCGTCGCGTGTAAACGCCACGACGTTGGTGTTCCTAAACCGTACGGGCACCGGCGTCGCATAATAAAAGTTTCCACCCACAACCGCAAGCAGGTCCTCTCTCATCCACTCGAAGCGTGCACCGACTTCCTGGTTTCGCTCCGCGCCCATCTCCTTGAACTTGCGTAGCTGCTCAACGGTAAAGACTCCGCGGTCAGCTTGGGGATGATGCAAGCCACAAAGCGCGATCATTCCCGCCGGGTTGTGGTGCTGTCGCTTATTCCACGGAGGGTCGAAATGATGCCAGTAGAGGTAGGGGCTGCCGCATTCTGGGACCGGGCAACCAAACCCTACCTCCCGGCGAAGCTGCCTACGAACGTCAATAGGAGGTGTTCGGTTCATATTATCTCATACAGTCGGTATTTCGCCCGGATAAGGATATGGCCCGAGCGGGAAGACAGGGGCGTCAGGCGGGTCTACCTCCAGCATTCTGATCTCGTGAGCGAACCCGTCATTTACGGCTTCTTCGGCATTCAGCATGGTGGTTGCCTCTACCAGGGCTTGCGCCCGATCCGGTTGCATCGAGGTACGCTCTTCCAAGATCGACCGCTCACGAGCGTCGCTGGCTTCGAGATTCGTGATGATCTGACGCAGCGAGCTAACCGGTAGCTGTTCGCCGGCCTGGCACACGTGAGCAGCAGGGTGGCGCAGGAATGTGGCCTGCGGACCCGTCCTCCGTTCATCTCCTGCCAGGTATACAGCTATGCCCATCGACTGAACCGTCGCAACAGCGTGCGTCACGAGCTGAAACGAGAACGCATGTAGCTTCTCGTAGAGATTCATCCCAGCTTCTATATCGCCGCCTCGTGTGGTCAGAGCAAGGATGACTCGAGGGACACCTTGGTTCTCGAGATGCGCGAGCACCGCCAACAAGGAGGCAGTGGATCCGAGGTTGATATGGCCTTGAAAGCTGACATACGCCACCGAGGGGGTTGGAGTATCAGGGGGGTTGAGCGTTTCGGGATTGGCCGCCATCGCGGACCTCCGTGTTCACCTGGATTCCGCTCGCCCGACCGGGCAGGTTTCGGCGAGCCTTGTGGCAGACGACACTACGCCCGAGGTCGGACAGACCATCAGGGCCAACCGGTAGGTTGCGAGATGCTTCATCTGGAAAATGACTCAGGGGCCGCCTCCCGACCGGGCAAACGTCTTGGGGGCGGCCCCGCGTATGTCTGAGCGGGAAAGGGCAGCCCGAGTGGTGGAACGGATACCGTGCCCCCATGGCCGCCAGGTCCGCCAACCACGATAGCCCGAACGGCGCCGCGCTGTTCGAGGCCGCGAACAAGCTGCGCGGGTCGGTCGAGTCCTCCGAGTACAAGCACCTCGTCCTCGGCCTGTTGTTCCTGAAGTACATCTCCGACGCGTTCGAGCAGCGCCGCCAGACCCTCGAGGCCGAGCTGTCCGATCCCAAGGGGAAGGAATATGTCGAGGACACGGCCGAGCGCGTGGCTGAGCTCGAGGAACGCGACGCCTACATCGAGAAGGAGGTCTTCTGGGTTCCGGAGGGCGCTCGCTGGCCGGCGCTGCTGGCGGCCGCTTCGCGCGCTGACATCGCCAAGCGCATCGACGACGCGCTGAGCGCGATCGAGCGAGAGAACGCTGGGCTGCGCAACGTGCTGCCGCGGATCTACGCCCGCGCGCCGCTGTCGGCCGAGCTGATGGGCTCGCTGGTGGAGACGATCGCAAAGATCGGCTTCGGCGAGGACCCACACCAGGCGCGCGACATCCTGGGACGCACATATGAGTACTTCATCAAGGAGTTCGCGCGCGCGGAGGGGCATCGGGGCGGTGAGTTCTTTACCCCAGGGCCCGTGGCAGGCCTGTTGGTCGAGATGCTCGAGCCCTACCAGGGCCGCGTGCTCGATCCGGCGTGCGGATCGTGCGGGCTGTTTGTGCAGTCGGCGAAGTTCATCGGAGCCCATGGGGGCAACCCGAAGACGATCTCGATCTACGGTCAGGAGCGAAACCAGGCGACGTGGCGCATCGGCCAGATGAACCTCGCGATTCACGGGCTCTCGGGCAAGGTCGAGTACACCGAGGGCGGCTCGTTGCTCGATGACGCCTTCTCCACGCTGAAGGCCGACTTCGTGATGGCGAATCCGCCCTTCAACCAGAAAGAGTGGTCAACGCCCGCGATCCTCGACGATGCGCGCTGGAAGCATGGCACGCCGCCGACGAACAACGCGAACTACGCTTGGATCCAGCACTTCCTGCACCACCTCGCCCCCGACGGGCGCGCCGGTTTCGTGATGGCCAACGGCTCACTCACGACGATGACCAGTGGCGAGGGCAAGATCCGCGAGAGCCTGATCCGTGCGGATGTGGTCGATTGCATCGTTGCACTGCCCGCCCAACTTTTCTATACGACCGGTATCCCCGTCTGCCTGTGGTTCTTCGACCGCGACAAGGCGTCCTCCAGCGAGCGCGACCGCAGCGAAGAGACGCTGTTTATCGATGCCCGTCATATGGGCTCAAAGATCAGCCGTACCCAGATCGAGCTGACGGAGGAGGAGATCGAGCGGATCGCATCGACCTATCACGCCTGGCGCGGCACAACGGGTGCCGACTACAACGACGCGCCCGGCTTCTGCAGGGGCAGCGACCTGCAGGAGATCGAGGCCGCCGGCTTCACGCTGTCGCCTGGGCGCTACGTTGGTGCGCCCGAGTCAGAGGAGGACGAGGTCGCCTTCGAGGAGCGGATGGCGACGCTCATCGACAAGCTCGCCGAGGAGATGGTCGAGAACGAACGGCTGGCTGGCGAGGTCAAGAAGGCGCTTGTGAGGATCGGCTATGAGGTCTGATCTTCCCCGTGAGTGGACCGTCGAGCGCCTCGGAGACCACGTTGACCTCTTGGTGGGCTTTCCGTTCAAGAGTGCACAGTTCACGGACGATCCCGGAGGAGTTCGTCTGCTGAGGGGCGACAACGTGGGTCAGGGACGATTGCGCTGGGACGGCGCGCGCAGGTGGCCGACTGACATGAGCCCGGAGTTCGAGCGCTACGAAGTCTGTCCCGACGACATAGTGCTCGCTATGGATCGACCTTGGATTGAGGCTGGTCTCAAGTACGGCGCGGTCCGAGAGGAAGATGTCCCTTGCCTTCTCGTGCAGCGCGTCGCCCGTCTTCGAGGCAGCATCACACTTTCCCAGCGGTACCTCCGCTACATGGTTGGCAGCCCTGGGTTCACGAGCTACGTACGCGCTGTACAAACGGGGACCGCAGTGCCGCATATCAGCGGCCAGCAGATCGCGGATTTCCGTTCCTTCCTGCCACCGCGATTGGAACAGGAGCGCATCGCATCTATCCTCGGCTCCCTCGACGACAAGATCGACAGCAACCGGCGGCTCCGGCTACTCCTCAAACAGATTGGGGCGGCCCAGTTTTCTCTCCTCCGATCGGGGGTTGACTGCGAGAGAGATGCTCCGCTCGGCGATCTCGCTGCGACCATCAAGCGCGGTATCACACCGAGGTACCGCGACGATGGCGGCCTCCTCGTACTCAACCAGAGATGTATTCGCGACAACACGACCGCGTTCGGCCACGCGCGGCGCCACGACGACCAGGCGCGTGCCGTACCTGACGACCGGATGCTGCGCATCGGGGACGTGCTAGTGAACTCGACCGGCGTGGGGACCTTGGGTCGCGTTGCGACCATAAGATGGCTCGGCGAGCCTGCGACTGTCGACAGTCACGTTGCGATCGTCCGTCCGAACGCGGATCTGATTGATCCCGAGTTTCTCGCTTGGGAGCTAATAAGCCGCCAGGCGGAGATTGAGGCGCTTGCCGAGGGCACGACGGGTCAGACGGAGTTGAGCCGAGCCCGGCTCTCTGCCCTCCGGGTGTCGGTCCCAAGCCATGCTTCACAACAAGAGTTCGCGGCACTCGCCGGGCCGCTGCGGAAACAGAGC